>NZ_JAVFWN010000011.1 GCF_030929495.1 Nocardioides sp. LHD-245
ATGACGCGGTCGGCCTTGAAGACGCCCTCGTCGATGAGCTTGGCCAGCTCGGAGGCGTCGGCGACGGAGTGGATCGGGACCTTGCGGACCTCGATGGCAGAAGGCATGGTCAAGCTTCCCTTTCGGTTGGGGAGACGTCGCGGCGCGGGGTGCGCCGCGTCAGACATGGGGAGCGCCGCCGTGGATACGGCGACCCTCGAGCTGCTCGACGTACCGGACGAACCGGTACTTGTCCTCGATGCCGTCGGTGTGGCGACGCTTCTCCTCCGGCCAGGACTCCATGCCGGGTTCGATGCGCGCCACCAGGTAGCCGAGGTCGTCACCGGCGAGCGACGCAGCGAGCTCCTTCGCCAGCGACAGTTCATCGTGGACGGCGACCGCGTGGGCGCACCCGGCACCGGCAGCAATGGCGGCGAGGTCGACGCCCGCGCTGGTCAACGTCGGTGCGGAGCCGATGCACTCATACAGGCCGTTGTCCATCACGACGACGGTGAGGTTGCGTGGCCGCTGGACGGCGAGAGTCGTGACGGCGCCGAGGTTCATCAGCACCGAGCCGTCGGTCTCCAACGCGACGACGCGACGGTGGGGCAGCGCGAGCGCGAGGCCCAGCGCCGTCGAGCTGATCGAGCCGAGGATGCTCAGGGACATCGTGTTGTCGACCGGTCCCGGTCGCAGGTTCCACCAGTCGTCGATGAGCCCGCCGACCGACGACACGAACAGATCCTCGGTCGTGGTCGCCTCCGCGATCACGGTGACCGCGTCGATCCGCTTCATGCCGCGCCCCCTTCCGTGCACTCGCCGGTCATGACCAGGCAGACCGGCCACTGACTCGCCCCGGCGTGGTCGAAGGCCTTGCGCAGCATCGGCTTGATGTCGTCCACGCGGTCCACGATCTTCATCGGGATCCGCAGCGCCTCGAGCAGCGGGCCCATGACCTGCGCGTGGTTGTGACCCCACCAGTTGGCCTCTCCGAAATCGCCGCGGTAGCTGACCACCATCACGAGCGGCACCTGGTGGGCGAAGGAGAAGCGAGCGATGGGCTCGCACGCCTGACGGAGCCCGGAGTTCTCCATGATCATCAGAGCCCGGCGACCGCCGAGGTAGGACCCGGCGACGATGCCGGGCAGTTCGGCTTCGTTGCTGACGCGGACGAGGTCGATCGCGGGGTCGCGGTCGATGGCGACGTAGACCGACTTCAGATGAGACTCCGGCAGCGTGCCGACGAGGGTGACTGCCGCCTCGTGCAGCCCGTTGACGAACTCCTGGGCGTAGCGAGGGACCCGGTCGGTCCCTACAGACTGCTCATGCACCGTCGTCATGCTCCTTCGTGAAGGTTGTCGTGGCTGCCGGCCCCCGGTGGGGAGGCGAGCTCGGAGAGGTCGGGGATGAGGTCCCACGGCCGCACGGGAACGCGGGCGAGGTCGCGCCCCGACGCCTCGCGGAGCGCGGCCACGACCGCGGGCGTCGAGGAGATCGTCGCGGGCTCGCCTGCGCCCTTGATCCCGTACGGCGCCGCCTCGTCGGGGATCTCGAGGATCTTCAGCCGCATAGGCGGGACGTCCAGCGTCGTCGGGATCAGGTAGTCGGTGAACGACGGATTCAGCACCCGCCCCTCTCGCACCTGGATCTCCTCCATCAGCGCCAGCCCGATCCCCTGGGCCGTGCCGCCTTCCATCTGGCCCTCGACGGCCAGCGGGTTGATCGCCCGGCCGACATCCTGAACGACGGCCAGCTCGACCAGGCGGCTCAGCCCGGTCTCGACGTCGACGTCCGCGACGGCGCGGTGCGCGGCAAAGATGAACTGGATGTGGGGGCTGCCTTGCCCGTCCTCATCGAGCGAGGTGGTCGGGTGGTGGTCGAACCGGCGCTCCTCCTCGATCGCGCCACCGTCCAGCAGGTCCGCGATCGTGCACACCGCTCGGCCCTCGGCCCCGAGGAGCGCGCCGGCCGCCAAGGTCACCTCGTGACCGAACTCCAACAGCTCTGGGAACAGGTGGCCGAACCGGTCGTGAGCGCGCGTCAGCAGCTCGAGCCGTACGGCGTCGCACGCGACCTTGACCGCCCCTCCGGTCATGTAGGTCTGACGGGACGCCGACGACGACCCGGCCGAGCCGACGCCGGTGTCGGCGGGAAGTACGACGACATCGTCGACGCCGAGCTCGGTGCGCACGATCTGGGCGACCACGCTCACCAATCCCTGTCCGACCTCGGCTGCGGCGGTGGCCACCTCGGCGACGACGCCGTCAGCGTGCCGACGCACCCGAACCCGGGCGGTCGAGAAGTCACGCACGCCCTCGGGCATCCCGCCCGCCTTGAAGCCGATCCCGTAGCCCACGCCCCGGACGACCCCCTCACCCCGGGTCACGTAGCCTGCGCCACCGGGCAGGGTCAGCGGGTCCCGGTCGTCGACGCGCTCCGGCGGCAGCGGCATCGACCGGAGCTCCTCGAGCAGAGCCCGTGCCGGAACCACGCCCGGCACAGGCTGCCCGGTCGGCATCAGGTCGCCGTCCCCGAGCACGTTCAGGAGTCGCAGCTCCAGCGGATCCATGCCCAGCTCGCGGGCGAGGCGGTCCATCTGGGCCTCGTGGCCCACCGCCGCCTGCACTGCCCCGAAGCCTCGCATCGCACCGCAGGGCGGGTTGTTCGTGTAGGCGACCACCGCACGGATGTCGACGGCGGGGCAGGCGTAGGGCCCGACGGCGAATGCCGCGGTGTTGGACACCACCGGCGACGAGGTCGACGCATAGGCGCCACCGTCCAGCTCGATCTCGCAGCGCACGTAGCGCAGGCGGCCGTCGCGGTCGGCGCCGTGCTCGTACCTCAGCACCCCCGAGTGCCGGTGGACGTGGCCGTAGAACGACTCCTCCCGGGAGTAGACCATCTTCACCGGGCGCCCGGTGCGCAACGCGAGCAGGCACAGGTGGGCCTGCAACGAGATGTCCTCGCGGGCGCCGAAGGCCCCGCCCACACCTGCCAATTGCACGTGGATCGACGAGGGCGGAAGAGCGAGGACGGACGCGAGCTGGTTGCGGTCCGCGTGGATCCACTGGGTGTTCGCATACAGGTCGACGCCGCCGTCGGGCCGCGGGACCGCGAGCCCCGACTCTGTACCGAGAGGTGCCTGGTCCTGCATCCCGACGCGGTACTCCCCGCGCACCACCACGGGTGCCGTCAGGCCGTCCTCGGTGCCCCTGCGGATTCGGATGTCGCGCACCACGTTGCCCGCGGGATGCACAGTCACCTCGCCGGCCAGCGCATCGACGACGCGGTGCACCACGGACAGCGGCTCGTAGGCGACCACGACCGCCTCCGCGGCCCGCCGGGCGGCCTCGAGGGACTCCGCCGCCACGATCGCCACGGCCTCGCCCTCGAAGCGGACCACCTCGGCGGCGAGCACCGGCTGGTCGGCCACGATGAGCCCGAAGCTGTTGGCCCCGGGGACGTCGGCGGCGGTGAGCACGGCATGGACGCCCGGCATCGCCGCGGCAGTCGCGGCGTCGATACCCAGGACGCGCGCATGCGGGTGCGGGCTGCGGACCGTCGCCCCCCACAGCATCCCGTCGACGTGGAGATCGCTGGAGAAGGCGAAGCGTCCGCGGACCTTCAGGTCACCGTCGGGACGCGCCGGGGAGTCGCCGATCGCGCCGCCGCCCCAGGGGCGGCCCGTCGCGGGCGCCTCGCGCGCGATCGGGTCAGCGCTCATCGGAGCCTCCGACGCCTTCGCCGGGCCGAGCGACGTCCTCGACGGCCTGGAGGATCTTCCGGTAGCCGGTGCAGCGGCACAGGTTCCCGGAGAGCGCCTCCGGCAGGTCGGTCTTCGCCAGGCAGGGATCACGGCGCAGCGTCGCGGTCGCGGACACGACGAAGCCCGGCGTGCAGAACCCGCACTGCACACCTCCGCAGCGACGAATCGCCTCCCGCACCGAGGTGGCCAGTACGTCGTCGTCGAGCCCCTCGATCGTCACGACCTCACGCTCCGCGGCACGCGCGGCCGGCACCAGGCACGCACACACCGGGGCGCCCTCCAGGAGCACCGTGCACGACCCGCACTCCCCCTGCTCGCATGCGTTCTTGGCGCCGTAGAGGCCCAGCCTGTCCCGCAGGACGCTCAGCAGGCTCTCCCACGGCGGGACGTCCGGGAGATCCCGGACCTGGGCATTGACGTCGAACCTCACGCTGTCTCCTGCTTCCGTCGTCCCTGGAGCGCCCACGTGAGGGTGCGCTGCGCCATGACCCGCACGGTGTGACGTCGATAGTCCGCCGTCCCTCGCACGTCGTCGATCGGGGTCGCGGCGGACGCGACCAGTCGGCCGAACTCGGCGACGGCCCACGGTTCCGGCACGACGTCGTCGCCGGACGGTGGCCACAACGACGTCGCCAGGAACTCCTCTGCGGCCGGCGCACGCAACGGGCGAGGTCCGACCGAGCCGAGTCCCACGCCCACCGTGCGTTGCCGCCAGTCGACGACGAGCCCGAGGGAGGCCACCGAGATCACCATCGCGTTGCGGGTGCCGATCTTGCTGAAATGCTGACTCGTGTCGGTCGAGACCGGCATGCGCACCCGCCAGACGACCTCGTCCGGTGCCAGCACGCTGTGACCGGGACCGAGGAAGAACTCGCCGTACGGCACCTCGCGGACCCCGTCGACGGACCTCAGGTCCACCACGGCGCCGGCGGCCGCCAGCACGGGGTGGGTGTCCCCCGCCGGTGACGCTGTCGCGATGTTGCCACCGACCGTCGCGACGGAGCGGATCTGCGGCGAGGCCACCGCCCGGGCAGCCACGGCCAGGCCCGCGAGCGAGCTGCGCGGGTCGTCGGCGAGCCGGGCGAAGGTCACCCCCGCGCCGATGCTCACCCCGTCCGCACCGCACGTGAGAGCGTCGATGCCCGCGACGTCGGACAGGTCGATGACCCCGTCCGGCCGGAGCCCGCCGTAGTTGACCTGGACCATCAAGTCGGTGCCGCCTGCGACGAGAGCCCACCGGGGCTGCCGGGACCGGAGCTCGAGGAGCTCGTCGAGCGTCCGAGGTCGCGCGCGGTTCACGAGAGCCGCGCCCCCGCGTCCTCGTCAGCGCCGTCGGGTACGGCGTCCCCGGCGTGCCCCGTCTCGCTGAATGCCTCGACGAGCCGTCCCAAGGCGCGCGCGTCTAGCGAGGCGAGAGCCTCGAGCATCACAGGGTCCAACGCCACCTGGTCGCCCGTCCGCTCCGCCCGCAGGAGCAGGCGGGCGCCGGCAGGCGCGCGGTCGAGGAGGACCGTCACCGCGGCGTACTCGTTGACGAGCTGCGCGACGATCTGCTTCTGGTCGTCCATGGGAGATCCTTCCGGCTAGAACAGCAGCGCGATCTGGGCGAGGTCGGGCCGATCGACGTCGAGGAAGACCGTGCGGCGGGCCAGGCGCAGTTCGCCGTCGACGAGGCGGACGAGGTCCTCGCGCAGTGCCGATACCAGCTGCGGTGGCTCCGGCGTCCGCGACCGCGCGACGAGCTCGTCGCAGGCGACGCTCCACGAGGCGTCGTCACGGCGCTCGACCCGGACCGCCGTGAGGTGGCGGCGGTGGAACGCCGGTGGCCGGTCCGCCCACGCGAACTCGCTCGCGAGGCGGTCGAACCGGACCCGGAGGGAGTGCACCGACTCCCAGGACAGCAGCGATGTCGCGCTGTACGGCGACGAACGAGGATCGTCGCGCAGCTCGGGATGGGGCACGCGGTACTCGAAGTCGTCCGTGAGCAGGGTGATCCACTCCGCGAAGCGGTCGGCGTTGAGGAGATGGGTCTCGCGGTAGGCGAAGTCGACGACGGCGCGGTCCTCAGGCGAGAGGTCGGGCATCCCGAACACGGATCAGTCCTCCATCAGGTCGAGGTAGCGGGCGTAGAACCACCGCTGGTTCACCTCGGAGATGTCAGTGCCCACCACGTTCCCCGGCCCGTCGAACCACGGCTCGTACGGCGCATGGTCGTGCGCGAGGTCGAAGTTCGCGGGGATCCGGTCGCGCGTCTCGGCACCGGTGTTGACCTGCAGCATCCGGCGGAAGTTCTCCATGTCGTCGCTCTCGAAGAACGCGGTCGCGCCGTGCTGACGCTGCATCGTCTTGAAGGCCGACTCCTTCCACTCGGGCGCGTAGTCGGCGGGGGTCACGAGCCAGCAGAGCTCGTCGGTGTGGTCAGGACCGACGGGGTTGAAGAGACGGAACTGCACCATCGCGGCGTCGGGGTCACCGGGGTCGAAGCCGCCCGCACGCGGAGTGTGGATGAACGCGAGATTCGGGAACACGATGCCGTGGACCACGGTCGAGCCGGAGAACATGTCGACCTGGTCCGGCGACAACCGTGCCTGGATCTCCGGCCAGCGGTCCTCCGGGTAGCCCGGGAAGACCGCCTCGCTCGTGCCTGCGGTGCGCTGCGCTCGCAGGGTGTGCCCGTGCTCGAACTGGATGCAGACTCCCTCGGTGGTCCCGGCCTGGGTGCCCATCAACCCCAAGTCGAAGCCGGCCCGGTGCGCGTGACGGAGGTGGTAGCCGTCGCCGGAGAAGTTGTCGGCCTCGAGCTTCCAATTGCCCTGGTGGTTGAACCGGAACGCACCGTAAGGTGCGTCGGTGCCCGCCGCGGAGACGCCGAGGAAGCACTCCAGGTAGAAGGCAAGATCGCCGAGATACTCGCGGAGCTCCACCTGATCGGCGTCGAAGGTGGCGAAGATCAGGCCGTGGAAGATGTCACTGCGCGCGGTCCGCAGCCCGAAGGCTGCCTTGTCGAAGTCGCGGCCGTAGAGCTCGCGGTGGCGCGGCACCCCTGTCAGCTTGCCGTCGTTGGCGAAGGTCCAGCCGTGGTAGCCGCACCGGAAGTGAGACGCGTTGCCCACGTCGGCCTTGCAGAGCAAGGTCCCGCGGTGCGTGCAGGAGTTCAGCATGACCTGCACCTGTCCCGACTCGCTGCGGGAGACGATGACCTGGTCGGTGCCCATCAGCCGCGTCACGTAGTCGCCGGGCTCGGGGATCTCGCTCTCGTGGGCGAGGAAGAGCCAGCTGTGCCGGAAGATGCTCTCGATCTCCCGCTCCCACTCGGCCTTTCCGGCGAAGTAGCGGCGCGGTACGGCGAACGATCCGGGCACGGCGCCCGGAGTGGGGGCATCGGACATGGGGCGGTCTCTCTCTCCGGTGCGGGCGCGCGGGCGGTCGGGGTCGCTCTCGGCGGCGGTCATGCGATCTCCCCGGCAGCGGTGCTGGCGACCAGCGAGCCGTGCGCACCCTCGGCGTCCGCGTCGGGGCGGCGCAGCAGCGAGGTGACGTGCCCGCGGATCCGCACGAACTCCGGCTCGGTCTTGGTCGACACGTGGTCGCGCGGCCTCGGCAGGTCGACGTCGATCACCTCGGCCACCACGCTCGGCGGCGTGGAGAGCACGAAGATCCGGTCGGCCAGGTAGACCGACTCGTCGATGTCGTGGGTGACCACGAGCACGGTGATCCCGAGCTCCGCCTGGATCCGCATGACCAGGTCCTCGAGGTCCGCGCGGGTCTGGGCGTCCACCGAGGCGAACGGCTCATCCATCAGCAGCAGGCGCGGATGGGAGGCCAGAGCACGGGCGATCGCGACGCGCTGCTGCATCCCGCCCGACATCTGCCAGGGGTAGAGGCTCTCCTTGCCCTTGAGCCCAACCTCCTCGATCGCGAAGCGCACCCGCTCGGCGCGCTCCGCGGCCGGAAGCCGGCGGATCGGGAAGGCGACGTTCTTGTCGACCCGCATCCACGGGTAGAGCGAGCGCGAGTAGTCCTGGAAGACCATCGCCAACCCCTCCGGGACCCCCCGGACGGGAGCGCCCTCGAAGCGGACCTCACCGTCGGTGGGGGTGTCGAGACCGGAGATCATCCGCAACAGGGTGGACTTGCCGCACCCCGACGGTCCGACGATCACGCTGATCTTGTGAGCCGGGATGGCGGCGTCGATGCTGCGCACCGCCAGGTTGTCGCCGTAGCGCCGGGAGACGCCGGTGAGCTGGAGCTCCGGAACCTCGGAGCCGAGGACGTGTTCAGTCATTCTGCTGGGTAGCCCCTCTGTGCCAGGCGAGCAGGCGGCGCTCGACGATCGTGAAAGCGATGTTGAAGACGAGTCCGAGGACGACGAGCATCACGAGGACCGCCCAGAACCCGCCATAGTCGAAGATCCGCTGGGACTGCACGAGCCGGTAGCCGAGGCCGTTCTCGGACTTCTGCAGCTCGGAGATGATCATCAGGATCAGGGAGAGCGACAGCGAGGTGCGGATGCCGGCGAGGATCTTCGGCGACGCTCCCGGCAGGATGATCCGGAAGAGTACGTCGCGGTCGGGGATCCGGAAGACCTGCGCCGCCTGCGATCGGACCTCGCCGATCGAACGGACTCCGTCGACGGTGTTGAAGAGGATCGGCCACACGATGCTGAAGGCGATCAGTAGCACCTTCGGCTCGTCGCCGGTGCCGAAGACGAAGAAGAAGACGCCCAGCAGGGCCGGCGACGGCAGCGACCGGCCGAGGTGGATCAGCGGCTGCGCCATCGCCGACAGCAGCCGGGAGATGCCGAGCGCCGTACCGACCACGACACCGACCACGACCGCCACCGCCAACCCGGCCAGGGCGCGCCGGACACTGGGCAGCATGTCCTCGTGCGCGGCGTCCCCGAGGAAGAGACGCGACGGGTCGCTGGAGAGGAAGTCGTTGATGAAGCGGTCGATCGCGGTCGGCGGGCTGACGACGTACAGCTGCAGGTCGGGCAGCGTCGACGCCCACCACCACAGCGCGACCAACGCACCCGGCACGACGAGGCGCACCGCGAGCCGGGCGAGCAGCTCCGCCCCGGTACGCCGCGACGGCGTACCTGGGCGGGCGCGCGTGGCCCGACGTGCGTCCGCCACGGCGGCCACCTCGGTCACAGAGCCCTGGTTCACTGGGCCAGTCCCTTCTTCCAGGCGAGCGCCGTGGCATCCACCTTGGCCAACGCGATGTTGACCAGGACCCCGAGCAGGCCCGCCACGATCGTGGCGGCGTAGACGAGGTCGAGACTGGTTGCGTTCGCGGTGTTCTGGAGGATGTAGCCGCCGATGCCGGAGCCGTTGCCCATGAGGAGCTCTGCACTGACGGCGACGAGGAGCCCGATCGACGCCGAGACCCGGACGCCGGTAAAGGCGAACGGCAGTGCGCTGGGGAGCTTCACCCGCAGGAGCAGGCCGACCTCGCCGACGCCCATGGACCGGGCCGTCATGACCGCGGTGGTGTCGACACCGCGCACGCCGTACATCGTGTTGAGCAGGATCGGCCACAGGCACGACAGGGCGACGGTGAGCGAGAGCGGCAGCATCCCCTGCCCCACCACGACGACGACGATCGGCCCCACGGCGACGGAGGGGAGCACCCGGAACGCCTCGACCGGCCACTCGAACGCCCGGAAGACGACGCCGAAGGCACCCATCAGCCCGCCGAGGGCCAGGCCGACCACGGTCGCGATCGCCAAGCCGAGCATCCACTCGAGCGCGGTGAACCTGATCGCCTCCCAGAACACCGAGTCCTGCAGGAGATCGCCGACGCTGCGTGCGACCTCGCTCGGGATCGGAAGGCCCGGGACGTCGAGCAGACCGGAGCGCAGGACGACCTCGGCCACGACAGCGCTCCCGACGACGCCGACGACCCCGAGGGCCACCTCGGTGCTGCCCCGGTAGGGCTCGTGGAGCAGTCTCACGTCGTTCACCTTCCTGTTCGTCGGGTTCCGCTCTGCCCTACGGCTGGTAGAAGTGCTCGTCGACGGCGTAGTCGTCGCCGATGAGGCCCTGGCCGGCAAGCAGGTCGGCGAGGCGCTGGACCTCGTCCGGTGCGGGGGCGGAGAAGTACGTCGGGAGCTTCATGCTCTGGGCGGTCTCCTCCGGGACGCCGGCGATGTCGGGGAGCCAGGCGCGCATGCCGTCCTCGTCTGCGGCCAGGTCCTCTCCGGCGGCGTAGATCGCCTCGGCGAAGGCCTTGGCGGTGCGTGGGTTCTCCTCCACGAAGCGGGTGCCGCACACGAAGGCGGCCGCCGGGAGGTCGGCGTTCGGGCCGCTCGTGAGGTCGACGACCTCGCGCAAGCCGGCGGCGAGGGCGGCGGATCGGAACGGCTCCGGGGTGTGCGTGGCGTCGATGGAGCCGGCCTTGATGCCGTCGATCATCTCGCCGAAGGGGACTTCGACGAAGCTGACGTCGATGTCGATGCCGGCGTCGTCGAGCAGGTTGTAGAAGGCGACGTCCCCGACGTTGTTGGTCGTGTTGACGCCGATGGTCGCGCCATCGAGGTCCTCCATGGTGCGGATCGGCGAGTCGTCGTCGACGACGATCACGTTGCTCTCGTCGCCGAGAGCCGAGGACAGGGCCACCATCTCGACCGGCACGCCGCTGTCCTGGGCGACGAGGGTGGCGATGGTGTTGGCGAAGCTGCAGTCGATGTCGCCCGACACGGAGCTCTGGATCCCGGCGGGTCCGCCGGCGATCGGCTCGAGGGTCACGTCCAGCCCGGCGTCCTCGAAGAATCCCTTGTCCTTCGCCCAGTAGACCGCCGCGTAGTCGGCGAGCGGGAGAACGCCGACGGTCAGCTCGGGCTTCTCGGGCCCCGAACCGGCCTGGTCGTCCTGAGCGCCCTCGTCGGATCCCGAGCATCCGGCGAGGAGGAGGACCAGACCGGCGGCGAGGGCCGCTCGGAGGGGAGTGCGCATGTGCGTGCCTTTCGGTGGTGGCCGTGCTCTCCGGGCCCCGGGTCGTCGGTGCCGACGGCCGCGGAGGGACTCGATCCGGATGCCCTGATCGCATTGTGGATGCGATGTTCACAACCTCATGACCTCGCTGTCAAGGCTTTCGCGTGTTACTTCGGCGTGACGGGACACTGGCAGCCGCCGGCGAGCACGGCGTCGACGTGCCCGCGGCGCGCCTCGCCGATCTCGCTTCGCACCGCGTCATGCGCGGCGACAGGGCGCTCGGTCACGATCTACTCCTGGAAACCCTTGCGAACATCATGTCCACTATGCGAACTTTATGCTCGCAGTGGATGCGCAGGGGTGTCAATCAAGCCCCCAGCGCCGGGCACGATGCCGGTGGACGCGTCCGGCGGCCGGCTGAGGTCGCCGTCGACAACCAAGGAGGAGACCGATGACCTCGACGCGAGGCCTGATCACGCACCTGCGCCACGTCGGCATCGCCGCACCCGACTTCGGGCGGGCGGCGGAGTTCTACCGCACGACCTGGGGACTCACCCAGGTCGCCGAAGACAGCGGGATCGCATTCTTCGGCTCCCCCGCCTCCCCCGAGAACTACCTGCTGCGGGTCCGCAAGGACGACGCGAAGCGGCTCGACGTGGTCTCCTTCGGCGCGGTCGACCCTGCCGCCGTCGACACTCTCGCCGAGCACGTCAGCCGCGCGGGGATCCGGACCGACCGCGAGCCCGGCACCCTCGACACCCCCGGCGGCGGCTACGGCTTCCGGTTCTTCGACCCCGACGGCCGCCTGATCGAGATCTCCAGCGATGTGGAGGAGCGCGACGCCCGTCCGCTCGAGCGGGGCGAGTCGATCCCGCGCAAGCTGAGCCACGTCGTCTTCAACAGCACCGACGTCCTCGCGACCAAGGCCTTCTACGAGCAGCTGATGGGGCTGCGTCTCTCCGACTGGCTCGCCGACCAGATGTGCTTCCTGCGCAGCGGGACGGACCACCACATCCTCGCGATCGCCCAGGGCCCCCACGTCTCCCTCAATCACATCTCCTACGAGATGCGGGGCATCGACGAGTACATGCGCGGCACCGGTCGCCTCCTCCGTGGCGGCCACGACATCGTCTGGGGCCCCGGCCGGCACGGCCCGGGAGACAACACCTTCTCGTACTTCTTCGACCCCTTCGGGAACGTCATGGAGTACACCACCGAGCTCGAGACCATCCCCGACGAGGAGACCTGGGAGCCCCGGGTCTTCGAGATCAATGCCGAGAACTCCGACCAGTGGGGCACGGCGAACCCGATCACCGAGGTGATGATCCCCGCGCAGTTCAACGACCCCGACCAGGGCCTGTGGACGCCGTCGCCCGTGTGAGCGCGGCGTCCGAGCCGCCGGAGCCGGACGCCGCGGCGCGCGCCGCCCCCCTGGTCAAGTCGCTCTCGCGCAGCACCCTGATCATGCGGGTTCTCGCCGACCGGCCACGCCGTCCCACTGACCTCACCCGCGAGCTGGACAAGCCGTGGGCGACGATCTACCGGGCGGTGCGCGTCCTCACCGACGAGGAGATGCTCCAGCGCGACCCCGACTCGGGCGAGTACTCGATCGGACCCCTGATGTGGAGCCTCGCGTCGACCTACCTGCGCGACCACCCCGTCCTCGGCGTCGGTCTCGGTCATCTCGAGCAGGCCCTGCCGCGGGTGCCGGGTCTGCTGAAGGTGACCGAGCGAAGCGGACCGCTCTCCGTCACCCTCTTCGCCGAGCAGAACCCGCAGGCGGAGACGGTGACCAGGATCCGCGAGCAGTACCGGCTGCCGCTGCACGGCGCGTCGTTCGGCATCGTCCTGCTGGCCCACGCGCCCACGGCGTTCGTCGACGAGTACGTCGACACCTACGTCGACGCCGGCCCGGAGCTCCTTCGCGAGCGGCTCGCGCAGGTGCGGCGCGACGGCTTCGCCGCGTCACGCGCGGGGCTGCAGGACGACAACGGAACCCTGTCGGTTCCGCTGCGCCGCAGGGACGGTGAGGTCGTCGCCGCGCTCACCAGCGTGCTGCCCCTCGCCGTCTTCGACGACGAGACGGCGTACGCCGACCAGCTGGCCCTCCTGCGCACCACCGCCCTGCACATCTCCGAGGCGCTCGGGTGGCGGGCGGCGTACGGCTCCTGATCCGTCCCGAACACCCGTACGGGCCGGCCGTCCCGACAAGAGGAGGCACTATGACCACCCACCACGAGCTCCGGGCGTCGGAGGCGACCGTACGCCGCGGCGTCGTCGACCGGACCGACGAGCCGGTCCTGACGATCGAGTCGGGAGACGTCGTCAGCCTCGACACCTGGAACGCCTGGGGCAACCAGGTGACGCCGCAGACCACGATCGCCGACGTCGCCCGGATGGTGCACGACGCCGGCGACGCCGGTCCGCACGACCTCACCGGTCCCATCGCGATGCGAGGGGCACGTCCCGGCGACGTGCTCGCGGTGGAGGTGCTCGACCTGGTCCTGCGGCCGCACGCCTTCAATCTCAGCCTGCCCGGCCACCTCGGCATCGGCCTGCTCGCCGAGGACTTCGCCGACGGGCAGATCCGCCACGTGGAGCTCACCGGTCGCAGCGCCGGCACCCGGACCACGGTGCTCCCCGGCATCGAGATCCCCGTTCGACCCTTCCTCGGCTACATGGGGGTCGCCCCGGCCGCCGACGGGCCGCACAGCTCGATCCCTCCGGGCTCGCACGGCGGCAACATCGACGTGCCCGACCTGGTGGTCGGCACCACCCTCTACCTGCCGGTGTGGACCGACGGTGCGCTCTTCTGCGCCGGTGACGCGCATGCTGCCCAGGGCTACGGCGAGGTCAACCTCACCGCCCTGGAGGCGTCGGTGGAGGAGGCGACGCTGCGCTTCACGCTGCTGCGCGGCGGCCCGGCTCTGACCGCGCCGCGTGCGGAGACGCCCACCGAGTTCCTGACCACCGCCTTCGCCGGCTCGCTGGAGGAGGCGTGCCGCGAGGCGACCCGGGCGATGGTCGACGTCGTCAGCACGCAGCACGGGCTGAGCCGGATCGATGCCTACGCTCTGTGTTCCATGGCCCTCGACCTCAAGATCAGCCAGGTCGTCAACGCCGAGCTCGGCGTGCAGGCCGGTCTGGCGCGCGAGCTGTTCACGGACGCACTGCCGTGGTTCGGACCCGGGTCAGGATGGGAGCCCGTGCCGGACACCGCACCCTGATCCCGTCCCCTCAGTGGAAGGGGATCGCCGTGTACTTGAGCTCGGTGAACTCGCGCATGCCCTCGGCAGCACCCTCCCGGCCGATGCCCGACTGCTTGACGCCGCCGAACGGAGCGGCCGGGTCCGACACCACACCGCGGTTGAGTCCGACCATGCCGGAGCGGAGGCGGCGCGAGACGGCGAGACCGCGGTCGAGGTCGCGCGTGTAGAGGTAGGAGATCAGCCCGAACTCGCTGTCGTTCGCGAGGGCGACCGCCTGCGCGTCGCTCTCGAAACGGACGATCGGGGCGACCGGGCCGAAGATCTCGTGCCGCAGGATCTCAGCGTCGGGCTTGACGTCGGCGAGAACCGTCGCCCGGTACGAGTAGCCCGGGAGACCGTCGTGCCCACCGCCGGCGGCGATGCTCGCGCCCGCACGAACGGCGCCGTCGACCAGCTCGGCGACCTTGCGCTGAGTGCTCTCGTTGACCAGGGGGCCGAGCTCGACGCCGTCGTCGAGGCCGTTGCCGTGACGCACCGAGGCGATCCGCGCCGCGAACCGCTCGGTGAACTCGTCGGCCACGCCGTCGGCGACGTAGATCCGGTTTGCCGCCGTGCAGGCAGAGCCGCCGTTGCGCAGCTTGGCCACCATCAGACCGTCGACGGCCTCCTCGAGATCGGCGTCGTCGAGGACCACGAAGGGAGCGTTGCCGCCCAGCTCCATCGAGGCGCGCACGACGTTCTGGGCGGCGAGAGTGAGCAGCGTGCGACCGACCTCGGTGGAGCCGGTGAAAGACAGGGCACGAACACGGGTGTCCCCCAGCGCGTGCCCGACCAGCTCGCCGGACCGCTTCGTGCACACCACGTTCAGCACGCCGGCCGGGAGACCCGCCTCGGCCAGCAGCTCGGCGATCGCGAGGGCCGTCAGGGGGGTCTCCGCGGCCGGCTTCAGAACCGCCGTCGACCCCGCCGCCAGCGCGGGCGCGATCTTGCGCGTGGCCATCGCCGCCGGGTAGTTCCAGGGCGTGATCAGGAGTGCCACGCCGATGGGCTCCTCGGTCACCATGATCCAGTTCTGTCCCGTCGGGGAGCGGCGCATGTCTCCGTGGGCCCGCACCGCCTCCTCGGAGAACCACCGGAAGAACTCGGCCGCATACGCGACCTCGCTGCGCGCGTCCGGCAGCGCCTTGCCGTTCTCGCGCACGATCAGCCGCGCGAGCTCCTCGGACCTCTCGGTCATCAGCTCCCACGCCCGACGCAGGATCGTCGAGCGCTCGCGCGCGGGCGTCTCCGCCCACGTCTCGTACGCACGCGACGCCGCGTCGAGTGCGTCGGCCATGTCCTCGACGCCGCCGTCGACGACGTGCGCGAGGACCTTCGTCGTTGCCGGGTCGACGACGGCGAAGTCGTCACGACCGGCGCGCGACTCGCGCCAGCCGCCGTCGATCCACAGACCGGTGCTCATGACTGCTCCTTAGAGACGGGGCACGTGCGTGCCCGGGGGGAGGGAAAGGGACTACAGGTTGCGCTTCACGTCAGTCAGGCTGTCGACGAACCTGCCGTCGAGCCCGGCCATGTCGTCGACGATCGCCGCGGCGAGCACCAGGTCCTGCTCGGGTGAGCCGATGGACTTGTAGAGCGTCGTGCCGGCCGACGGAGAGCCCGGAGCCTCGATGAAGTCACCGAGGAGGCGCACCCGCGAGCGGTCGAGACCGACGCCGGCAGCCGCGATCGCGTCCCCGGACTCCTTCAGGACGTCCCAGGTGTCGACGACGACCACGGCGGCACCGGCGAGCACCTCGCCCGGGAGCTCGCGCTGGTCGGGCATGGTGGAGCCGATGGACAGCACCAGCGGGACCCCGGCGAGGTCCTCGGGCGCCACGACCACCGACGACGAGCCGGTGCCGAGGTAGACGACGTCCGCGCCGCTGGCCGCCGAGGCGGCGTCCGGGGCGGGCAGCACCGGGATGCCGAGCTCAGCGCTCATCTGCTCGGCGAAGTCCGTGCGGTTCACCTCGCGCCGACTCGTCACGTGGGCCGCCTTGACCGGCAGGGCTGCCACCAGCGCACGCAGTCCGGCCCGGGCCTCGGCGCCCGACCCGATCACGCCCACCGTCAGCGGGTGTACGGCGTCCCCGAAGTACGCCGTCGCGGCGGCGGTGGCGCTGGCGGAGGTTCGCAGCGTGGTGATCATCGAGGCGTCGAGGATGCCGATCGGCCTGCCGTCGTCGGTCGAGAAGAGGTGGAGGACGTAGCGCAGCATCCCGCCCGGGGAGTAGTGGAACTCCTTGTAGCCGAAGATCCCGAGGGGCGGCAGCGAGGCTCCGAGGACCCGCATCCAACCGCCCGGCAGGGCGAGGTTGAGCCGCTTCGTCTTCGACGCCGGGTGACGCCGTACGTCGGCCGCCTGCCGCGCCGCGGTCAGCGCCAGCGCGGGCGTGCCGTGACGCAGCACCTCCTCCGCGCTGACGACCCGGATCCGGGTGATGTCCTGCTCGATCATGCGCCGCACCGGCCACGGAAGAACTCGGTGTCGGGCTCGTCGGTGACGTCGAGGCCGCTGGCGACCGCGGCGGCCCGCAGCGTGCGCATCTGTCGGTCGAGGAGCCGGGTGTGCGGCGGGCGCACCGGACCGCCGTTGAAGCCCTGCAGCCAGCCCTGGTACTTCCACAGCATCCGGTGCACGAACACCGTTCCGCTGTTGGCCTCCTTCATCAGCCCGCCGCTCGCCTGCCGCGCCGGGTGGATGCGCCAGTAGATCTCCATCGCCTCGTCGTAGCGCTCCGGGTCCTGGAGCATCTCGAAGTAGCGCGGCACCTCGGCGCCGAAGTACTCGTAGTTGGAGGTGCCCATCCACGGCATCCCGTACGACGTGGTCCACGCCGGGGAGTTCATCTCCAGTGGGTCCGCCACGACGACGTCGTCGGCGAACTTGCGGAAGACCTCGGAGATCCCGGCGACACCGGGCTCGGCGACCTCGTTCTTGATGGCGACGATATTCGGCACTCCGTCGACCAGCCGACGCAGCCAGTCCACCGCGAAGCCCGAGGGGTGCAGCCGCTCGAAGTTCCACAGGTTCATCGCGAAGACGATGAGGCCGAGGTGGCTGGCGTCGGCGAGCGCCTTCGTGTAGGCCACGACCTCGTCGCCGCTCTGCGGGTAGAAGCCGAGCGGGTAGGAGGGCATGACCAGGTCGACGCCGGCATCGGCGGAGCGCTTGATCAGCTCGATGTTGGCATCGACGGTCGGCTCGGCGGCCTGGAGGATGGTGAGGGCGTCACCGCTCTCCGCCACACAGATCTCGACGAAGCGGTCGAACTCTGCCGCGGTCGTCCCGCACTCCGCCACGATCAGGAAGCCGCTGAAGCCGAGCTCGAGCTCGCGGTGGATGTCGTGGACGATCGCCGCCTCGTTGAGGCCGGACATGTCGGCGGTGAACGAGGGCATCACGCACCCGGTCACGCCCCGCAGGTTCTGGCGGGCCCATGCGCGCGCCTCTGCGGCGTTGTCGTAGCTGGCCACGAGGGCCTCCGTTCTCTGGGGGTTCTGATGCGGGCGCCCCGCGAGGCGCCGGTCGATGGTCGGTGGTCGGGCGGTGTCGGCCACGGATCAAGCGATCGACAGGCCGCCGTCGGGGCGGACGACGTGACCGGTCAGGCCGACGCTCTGACGGGTGAGGAGGTACAGGTAGTGCGGGACGAGGTCCTCGGGTGCGAGGGAGGTGCCGAGCGGGTTCAACGCGCGGATCTCGACGAGCGCCTTGTCGACGTCGTCGTACACGGGCGCGAGCCCGGCCTCCCCCTGCGGGTCGCCGTCGGCACGTACACGGCTCAGGGGCGTGACGACGCCGCCGGGAGCGACCGCGTTGACCCGCACCTCCGGAGCGAGCTGCGCAGCCAGGGAACGCACGACGCCGAGCCCCGCGTGCTTGGACGCGGCGTACGCGATGCCGGCGCCGTTGCCGGAGACGACGTAGGTCGCGTCGGAGAGCGTGAACACCATGACCCCGCCGGACGCGGTGACCGCGGGCGCCGCGGCGCAGGCGCCGACGATGTAGCCGACGACGTTGACGTCCAGAACGCGGCGGGCGAGGTCGCGCAGCGTGGCCGGGTCGGCGTCCTGGACGCGCACCCCGCCGTCGTGCACGCCGGCGTTGCCGACGAAGCCATGGAGGGCGCCGAACTCGCTCAGCGCGAGGTCGACCGCCGCGGTGTTCGCCTCGGGGTCGGTCACATCGCCCACCACCCGTAGTCGCCGGCCCGGCAGATCTGCTTGGTCCGCCTCGTCCTCGGTGGACAGCGGCACCCGGTCCAGCTCGACCACGTGGCATCCGCGGGCGCGCAGGTCCTTCGACAGGGCTGCGCCGATGCCGGTTGCCGCTCCGGTCAGGAGCACGGCACGGCCGGTGAGCTCGGACAGATCGGCCTCAAACACGCGCGCTCCTCACAAGATGGGATACATTATCCGTTATGCGAACATCATGTTCACGTAGGGACCGATCGACTGTCAAGCGGCCCGCCGCGTTCACTGTCGCCGAGCGTCCAGCCAGCTGAGATGCGCGCAGCAGCCCACGGCGACGCGGTGACGTCGGGCCGGCTGAGGCAGCGAGAAGCCGGAGCGGGACCACGGGTGTTCGACCAGCTGCTCTCGACGCGACTACCCTGTCCGAAAAGCGGGCAGCCCGGGCCCGCGAACGCGGAACAGGACGCCAACGATGAGTGAGAGTAACTCCACGCCGCGCGGCCAGGCGGTGAAGTCGCTGTCGCGCAGCACACTGGTGATGCGCGTGCTGGCCGACCGCCCCATGCGTCCGGCCGAGCTCTCCCGCGAGCTCGACAAGCCCTGGGCCACGATCTACCGGACCATCCGTGTCCTCACCGAGGAAGGGATGTTGCAGCGCGATCCCGACACCGGGGAGTACTCGATCGGCCCGATGATGTGGGCGATGGCGACGTCCTACCTGCGCGACCACCCCGTGCTCGGCGTGGGCCTCGGGCACCTCGAGCAGGCGCTGCCGCACGTCCCCGGTCTCCTGAAGGTCACCGAGCGCAGCGGGCACAACGCCGTCACCTTGTTCGCCGAGCAGAACCCGCAGGCGGGGGCCGTCACCCGGATCCGCGAGCAGTACCGCCTGCCCCTGCACTGCGCGTCGTTCGGCATCGTGCTGCTCGCCCACTCCCCCGACGAGTTCGTCGAGGAGTACCTCGCCGGTCCGCTCCCTGCCGTCAGCCCGCGGACCATCACCGACCCGAAGGTGCTGCGCACGCGCATCTCCGAGGTGCGCGACCAGGGCCACGCCGCCTCGCGCGCGGAGCTCCAGGACGACAACGGCTCCCTCTCGGTGCCGATCCGCCGCAAGGACGGCGCGGTGGTCGCCGCCCTGACGAGCGTCCTCCCCCTGCCGGTGTTCGACGACGCCGCCGACCAGTCCCTCCACCTCACGAGGCTGAGCGACACCGCCACCCGCATCTCCGAGGCTCTGGGCTGGCGGGGCACCTACGCCTGAGACGGAGGTGACCCGGGCGTCGGGGCTCACGTGCGCGCAGGCTGGGTCGCTCCGAGGTCCGCTATCAGGGCGCGCACGTCGGCGGCTCTCGCACCGTCCTCCCACGCTCGACGCAGACGCACGCTGATCTTCGGCGCCCCGAACGTGACCCCGCCGGTGAAGCGCTCGCCGGCGGCGTACAGGGCCACCGGCCGCTGCCCGTCCGGGCCGTCGCACCACACGATCTCGGTGGAGTCACCGGGCCCACGCCGGCCGACCATCTGGATCTTGATGCCGTGCTGGTCCGACCAGAAGTACGGCGCCCGCTCGTGGGCCTGGAGGTCGTCGGGATGCACGATGTTGTGCGCCACCAACTGGGCCTGCTGGAACGCGTGCGTCCAGTGCTCCACCCGGCGCGACGTCCCCGTGCGGACGTCGTACCAGCGCGCGACGTCGCCGATGGCATAGACGTCCGGCACGCCGCTCACGCGGGAGAACTCGTCGGTCACGACGCCGTCGTCGACTGGGATCCCGGAGCCGGCCAGCCACTCGGTGTTGGGCACGCACCCGATCCCCACCGTCACCGCGGCGACCGACAGGACGCGGCCGTCGCCCAGCTCGACCTCCGAGAGCCCACTCGGCCCCCGCCGCAGCGCGACCACCCCGGTGCCGGAGATCACCTCGACGCCGTGCTCGGCGTGGATCCCGGCCAAGTGGGCGCCGACCTCGTCGCCGAGCACGCGGGAGAAGGGAGTCGGCAGGGCCTCGACGATAGAGGTCGGCACGCCGAGGCCGGCTGCCGTGGAGGCCACCTCCGCGCCGATGAAGCCGCCGCCGACCACGACCAGACCGCCCCCGGAGTCCAGCGCCCGGCGCAGGGATCCGACGTCGGCCAGGTCGCGCACCGTGTGCAACGGGACCGACCGCGGCGCCGCGAGCGTTCGGGGCCGCACCCCGGTCGCCACCACCAGGGCGTCGTAGTCGAGCGTCGTGCCGTCCACGAGCGACAGCTGCCGGTCGCGTACGTCGACGCCGCCTGCCGCCACACCGAGCCGAAGCTCGATGTCCGCGTCCGCGAGCTCGCCGGGTGGCGCCAGGGAGATGTCCGCGACCGACCACTCCCCCGACAGCAGCTGCTTGGACAGCGGTGGCTTGTCGTAAGGCTGCTCGCTCTCGGCGCCGACCACCACGACGCTCCCCCCGAAGCCCGCGGCGCGCAGGCCCTGGGCCGTGCGGACACCACCCACCGAGGAGCCGACCACGACGACGCGGTCGGGGACGGTGCTCATAGCGCGTCCCCCTCGCCCTCGGTCCGGCTCGGCTCGCGGTGCAGGACGTTCCCGGGGTCCGTCGCGAAAGCCACGATCTGCGCCAGCTCCGACTCCGAGAGCATCGTGAGCGCCTCGAGCACGGTCGCGTCGATCAGGCCCATCGACTCGACGCGGCCCGCGCTGATCCGCAGGCGCGTGCCGCGCCCGTGCGGGACGAGTGCCAAGGTGACCGCGGCGAACTCGTTGTGGACCCGCCACTTCTCCGCCTCTGCCGGCGCCGCGTCGTGGGCCGTCATCAGAAGATCGAGCTCAGCTGGGAGTCATTCGGGTGCTCGGTGTCGATGTGCACGACGCGCTCGCACAGGAGCAGCCGGCCGTCGTGACGCTCGATCCGGTCGACCCTTCCGGCAGTGGCGATGACCGGGGCCTCGGGCAGGCGGGAGCGCAGCACCATCACGTTGGTCCGCGCCCGCCAGGCCCGTCCGGGATCGAGCTCGTCGACCCGCAGGTTCGACACGAAGTGACGGACGAACGCCGCCGGACGCTCCGCCCAGGCGAAGTCGGAGTCGAGACGCTGGAACCGCATCGAGAGGAAGCTCTTCGACTCGTTGGCGAACTCCAGCACCGCGTCGTACTGCCCCTGGGCGGGCTCGTCGCGCGCAACCGGCACTGGCATCCGGTAGCTGAAGTCGTCGTACAGCAGGTCCAGCCACTCGGCCTGGCGGTGGGTGTCGAGGAGGTCCGCTTCGGTGAAGAGGAACTGCTCGATCTCGTGGTGCAGCTCCACGCTGACGCCGCTCATCCCTCGACTCCCATCTGCTCGAGGTAGCGCCGGACGAGGTTGCGCTGGTTGGCCTCCGTCAGGTCCTGGCGCACGATCCGCCCGGGGCCCGTCCACGGCGGTGTCGCCCGCTCGGCGACGTCGATGCCCAGCTCGTAGTTGAACGGCTCGACGCCGGCGACCGCGTCACCCAGGCCCGCGTCGATCCTCCGGAAGTTCTCGAGGTCGTCGGCCTCGAAGAACGACGCCGCACCGTGCTGCCGCGTCGAGTAGAGATAGGACCTGCTCTTCCACTCCGGGCTGGCGTCGCGAGGCACCAGCGTCCAGTACGTCACGCGGTGGTGGTGCGGGTCGATCGGCGTGATCTGGCGCAGCTGCGTGAAGGCCACCGCGCCATCGGCGTCCGCGCCGAAGTACAACGGCGCCGTCGTGATGAACAGGAGGTTCGGGTAGACCATCCCGTGGATCACCGTGCTCCGTTCGCGGAACCTGCGGTGCTGCTCGTCGGCGTCGATCGACTCCAGCAGCGCGTCCTCGTAGCCGAGGACGGCCTCCGGAACGCCCTCGTCGGCCAGGTATTGCGCCCGCAGCGAGTGGCCGTTCGGGACGTTGACCACGAACCCGTCGACGGCACCCGCCTGGGTGCCCATCACCCCCAGGTCGAACATCGTCTTGTGCGCGTTCTTCAGGTGATAGCCGTCGCCCGCGAAGTTCTCGACGTGGATCTTCCAGTTGCCCCGGACGTCGACGGTGTGCGCGCCGCCGTGCACCTCGAGCCCACCGGAGAACAGCTCGAACAAGCCGCGCAGATACCAGGCCATGTCGCCGAGGCTCTCGACCAGGTCGGGCGCGTCCTGCGCCCAGGTCGCGAAGACCAGGCCGCAGAAGGTCCCCACCCGTGCCTTGCGCAGGCCCAGCCGCCCCGGGTCGAAGGAGGGCCCGTAGAGCGAGCGGCGCCCCGGAACGCCCTTGAGATCGCCGTCCGCGCCGAAGACCCAGCCGTGGTAGCCGCACCGGAAGGTCGTGGTGTTGCCGTAGGAGAGCTTGCATACCTCCGTGCCTCGGTGGGTGCAGGAGTTCAACATCACGTGGATCGCGCCGTCCTCCGTGCGGGACATGATCACCGGGTTCGCTCCCATGGAGCGGGTGACGTAGTCCCCGGCCGCCGGAACCTCGGACTCGTGGCCGATGAAGACCCAACTCTCGCCGTACACGGTGGCGAACTCGCGCTCGAGGGCCTCGCCGTCGCGGTAGTGGGACCGCGGGATGCTGGCCGATGGATCGGTGGTCATGTGAGGGATCCTCTCCACAGAAGTCAGGGGTACGACGCCGGGTGGGCGGTGCGGGTCCGCAGATCAGTCGACGGTGCCGAGGGCACGCGCCGGACAGCTCAGGACGGCGGCACGGGCCTCCTGCTCGAGACCGGTGGGGACCTCCTCGTCGCCGGCGAGCCGGACGTAGCCGAGGTCGTCCAGGTCGAAGACGCCGGGGGCCTCGTCGGCGCAGTTGCCGTAGGCCTGGCACGTGGGGCGATCGATGGTGACCTTCACTGCTGCTTCGCTCCTCAGACATGGGTGAACCGATGGGCTCGGACTCTAAGCATGACCCTCGGCAACGCGGAAGGTCGAGACAGAAAGATTCCTTTGTAAGGAATTTGAGCGAGTGCGCCCTACTATTCGGCCATGCCGAAGGATCACGAGTCAGCCGTTCCGCCCGTCAGCTCCACCAAGAACACGCTGCGTGTGCTCATGCTCTTGGAGGACCACCCCTCGCTGCGCGTGGTGGACGTCTCGAAGGAGCTCGGCGTGGCCGGCTCGACCGCCCATCGGCTGCTGACCTCGCTCAAGGACGAGGGGTTCCTGCGGCAGCCGCCGGGCTCCCGTCTCTACGTGGCAGGCCCCCAGATCCTCCGCCTCGCCCGACACTTCAGCGACCAGAACTCGCTGGAGCGCGTGGCGCACGTGCACCTGGAGCGTCTGTGCAAGCAGGTCAACGAGGCCGTCAACCTTCAGGTCCTCGTCGGCCACGAGGTGCTGTGCCTCGACTCGGTGGTCGAGGACCGCCACGGCCTGCAGGTGCGCAGCATCCGTGGCCAACGGGTGTCGGCATCGGTCTCCGCGGCGGGCAAGGTGCTGCTGGCCGCCCTCAAGCCCTCCGACCTCGAGGAGTCGCTGGCCCAGGACCCGCGGCACCCGGATCCCGATTGGGCGGCGACGGTACACGCCGAGCTCGCCACGATCCGCGAGTTCGGCTACGCGACCAACATGGGCGAGCGCGAGCCGGGGGTCCACGCCGTCGCCGTCCCTGTCAACGACACGAGCGGGAGGCCGATCGCCGCGCTCGCCGTCGCCGCACCCTCCGTCCGTCTCCCGCACATCCGCGTCAACGGTCTGATCAACCACCTGCGCACCGCTAGCGCGGCGATCGCCCTGGACTATTACGGCTCTGCCTGATTGATTCGGCTAGAAGGAATGTTTGAGCAGATCGTTCCTCCTCAGCCGACGGTCTGATTACTGTGCCCGGCACATCGAGAGTTGGGCAGGCCGTCCCGTCGGGACGTCGGAGGCCGCCCCTCAGCAGCCGGAGGCGAGCCGCGCGTGACCACATCGTCGAACACCCGCACCACCGATCTGCCCGTGGACACGGCGGAGTTGCGGACGGAGCGGGACGCAGGGCGGGCGGCTGCCGGGATCACCGCCCGGCTGCAGCGCTACGCCCTCCTGATCGCACTGATCGCCCTGATCGCCCTGTTCTCCGCCCTGCGGCCGGACACCTTCTTCACCGGCGACAATCTCACGACCATCCTGAGCATCCAGGCCACCGCCGCACTGCTCGCCCTCGGGGTCACCCTCGTGCTGATCATCGGAGAGTTCGACCTCTCCGTCGCCGCCGTCATGGGGATGTCGGCGAGCGTCATCGCCTACCTGACCGCCGAACAGTCGATCTCGCCCCTCGTGGCCTGCTTGATCGCGGTGGCCCTGGCCGCCGTGGTCGGCCTGGTCAACGCGGCGCTCGTCGTCGGCGCCGGCCTCAACTCGTTCATCGTCACCCTCGCCGTCGGGACGCTCGTCCAGGGCCTGGCCATCGGGATCGCCGGCTCCGTCACGATCGGCGGTCTGCCCACCTCGCTGACCTACCCCTTCCAGAGCCGCTTCCTCGGCGTCCAGGCCGCCTTCTTCTTCATGCTGCTCATCGCCGTCGCGCTCTACCTCGTCGTCGGCCGGATGCCCGTCGGGCGCAGCATGTTCTTCACCGGGAACGCGCGCGCGGCCGCCGAGCTCGCCGGCGTCCGCACCGCCCGCGTCCGGATCGCCGTGATGACGACCACCGGCGTCCTCGCCGGCCTCGCCGGTGTCATGTTCGTCGGCCAGACCGGCGCCGCCAGCCCGTCGATCGCCGATCCTTACCTGCTGCCGGCGTACGCCGCGGGCTTCCTCGGCGCAACCGCGTTCACCCCCGGCCGGTTCAACGTATGGGGGTCGGTCTGGGCCGTCTACCTCCTCGCCGTCGGCACCACTGGCTTCCAGTTCCTCGGTCTCGACAACTGGGTCATCAACGTCTTCAACGGCGGCGTGCTCGTCCTCGCCGTCGGTCTCAGCCGCTTCTTCGCCCGCAAGTCCCGAGGCTGAGCGCGCCGCGCCCCACGACCCGTCTCGGAAACCGCGCCCCACCGAAGGAAAGAGAACCATGTCCCACCGCCACCTCCGCGCGCTCGCCGCGCTCACCAGCGCCGCACTCCTCGCGCTCACCGCGTGCTCGGCCCCCGAGAGCGCGGAGTCCTCGGCCAGCCGGGACGATGCGAAGTCCGACATCGCGCTCGAGATGAACGAGCTCATCGAGCAGCATTCCGCGACGCCCGCCTTCGAGGCACCCGGGCCAGCCGTCGACGCCGCCTCCCTCGCCGGCAAGACCATTGCGATCGTCGCGATCGACCTCCGGGTGCCGACGATCGCCGACGTGGCCGCCAACGCCCAGGAGGCGGCGAAGATGCTCGGAATCAAGACCACCGTCTTCGACGCCAAGAGCCAGGCGACCCTGATGCAGCAGGGAATGCAGCAGGCCATCGACAACCGGGCAGACGCGATCATCAGTGACGGCCTGGTGATGCAGGTCGTCGCGGGACAGATCAAGAACGCCAAGAACAAGGGCATTCCCACGATCGACGTGGTCAACAGCCCGCCCGTCGCCGACGTTCCCGGCCAGGGCTCCGACCCGAACATCTTCGGCAACGTGTCCCCCGACGCCGACCTCGGCGGACGCCTCATGGCCGCCGCAGCCATCGCCACGACCGACGGGGACGCCCACGTCCAGGTGATGAACACCTCCGAGCTGACCGCGGCCGCTGCGATCGTCGGCTCGATCGAGAGCGCCGTCGAGGAGTGCGACACCTGCGAGCTCGCCGAGACGACCGACACCGCCCTCAACGACTGGTCCACCCAGATTCCTGGACTCGTCGCGACGCAGATCCGCAGCAACCCCGGCGTCAACTTCATCTTGCCGATCTACGACGCGATGGGCATCTTCGCCACCACCGGCGTGCAGCAGGCCGCCGCCACTGGCAAGGTGCGCATCGTCTCGCAGGATGGCAGCCCCGCTGCGCTCGCCCTCGTCAAGCAGGGCGACGTGTTCGTCGCCGACGTCGCCAAGAGCTCCGCGTGGGCCGCATGGGCGGCCGTCGACCAGGCCATGCGCGGGATGCTCGACATGGAGCCCGCCAACCCCGTCCTGCCCATCCGGTACGTCGACGCAGCCGCCCTGAAGGACGTCGACACGTCGACCTCCGCGTCGGTGGACGCCGCGCTCTTCGGCCCGGGCTACCGGGACGGCTACAAGGAGCTGTGGGGGCTGTCCTGACATGGGATCGACGATCACGCCCGCCGCGTCGGCCCTCCGGATCACCGGCCTGAGCAAGGCATTCGGCTCCACCCGCGCCGTCCAGGACGTCACCTTCACGGTCGCCACGGGCGAGGTGCACGCACTGCTCGGCCACAACGGCTCGGGCAAGTCCACCCTGGTGAAGATGATCAGCGGACTGGTCCGGCCCGATGCTGGCCATGTCGAGGTCGGAGCAGGCGACGCCCCGTCGGCCGGACCGCCCAGGATCGGCGTCGTCCACCAGGACCTCGCCCTGTGCGGCGACGCCACCGTGCTCGAGAACTGTTGCATGGGTGAGATCGCCGCCCGGCGCGGACCGTTCATCGACTGGGAGCGGGAGCGACGCACGCTGCGGCCGATCCTCGACTCGCTCGCCGCCGACTTCCGGCCCGACACGATGGTTCGCGACCTCTCCCCCGCCAACCAGGCGGTGGTTGCGATCGCCCGCGCGCTCAAGCGGGGGGCCTCGGGCGCGCCGCTCGACCTCCTGGTGCTCGACGAGGCGACCGCCCGCCTGCGCGGCGCGGACGCCGAGAAGGTGCTCGCGACCGCGCGCCGGGTCGCGGCCCAGGGCGGCGGCGTGCTGCTCGTCACCCATCACATGTCCGAGGTCCTCGGGGCCGCGGACCGTGCGACCGTGCTGGCCGGCGGGGCAGTCGTCGCGACGGTGGATGTCGCCGACACCACCGAGGAGGACCTGCTGCGCATGGTCAGCGGGCGTGAGGTGAGCGCGATGCGTCGTACCGCCGCCGGGGCGCGGATGACGGGCGAGGAGCCGCGCCTCGTGCTCGAGAGGGTCTCGGGGGAGCACATCCACGACCTGTCGCTGGAGGTCCGGCCGGGGGAGGTCCTCGGGATCACCGGCGCCACCGGCGCCGGGTTCGAGGAGATCCCCTACCTGGTCAGCCGGCCCGACCGGTGCCGCACCGGGTCCGTGCTCGTCGACGGCGTCCGTCTGCGAGGACGCACCTACGCCGACGGACGACGCAACGGGGTCGGCGTCGTCCCCGCCGACCGGCTTCTCAACGGCGTGTACGTCGCGGCGTCGGTGCGGGAGAACCTGTCACCCGTCGTCCGGCGGACCAGTCGCGTCCTCGGCCTGGTCGGCAACGCCAAGGAGCGCGCATGGGCGAGCCGGACCGCGGAGGCCTTCCAGATTCGCATGGCCGGACCGGAGATCCCCGTCGGCGCGCTCAGCGGTGGCAACCAGCAGAAGGTGCTGCTGGCGCGGGTGCTGGAGGACCGGCCGAAGGTGCTGATCCTCCACGAGCCCACGCAGGGAGTGGACGAGCCCACCCGCCGGTCGCTGATCGAGATCGTCCGTGAGGCCGCCACGGCGGGAACCGCCGTCCTGTACGTGTCCTGCGACGTCGACGAGGTCGCCGGTGCCGCCGACCGGGTGCTCGTCGTACGGGAGGGCCGAGGGGTGCACGAGACGCCCGGCGGCCTCGACCACGCCGACGAGATCTACGCGGCGAGCTACCTCACCGGGACCCCGGCGCCGTGAGCGTGCTGGTCAGTGGAGCCGAGGCCGTGCTGTGGGACGGTCCTTCGGCCGACAGCCTGCTGGTCGAGGACGGGGTCGTAACGGCGGTCGGCACCGGCCTCACCGCGGGTCCAGGAACGACGGTCGTCGACGCGCGCGGCGCGGTCGTCGTCCCGGGACTGGTCAACGCCCACCACCACATGTTCCAGTCACTGACGCGGGTCCGCGGCCAGGACCGGCCGCTGTTCGGCTGGCTCGCCGAGTTGTGGCCGCTCTTCAGCAAGCACGACGGTGCCTGGCAGGAGGCGGCGACCGCGGTCGCCGTCGCCGAGCTCCTGCTCTCCGGGTGCACCACCAGCGTCGACCACCACTACCTCGCGCCCACCCCCGGCGCCCCCGACCCCGTCGACGCCCAGGTCGCCGCCGCCCGCCGGCTCGGCATCCGCCTGGTCAGCGCTGTCGGCAGCATGGACGTCGACGACGCACACGGCGGACTCGCCCCCGCTGCCCTCTGCGAGAACTCCGAGCAGTACCTCGCCCGGTTGAGCGAGCTCGCCGACCGGCACCACGACCCCGATCCGTCGAGCCTGACCCGCGTCGCCGCCGCTCCGTGCCATCCGCTCGCCGTCACCGCCGACCTGGTCCGCGGAGCCCACGAGATCGCGCGGACGCGGGGTCTCGGGTTCCACACGCACCTGGCGGAGGCACGTGACGAGGAGGCCGCGACCGTCCGGGCCACCGGCCTGCGCCCCCTCGACCTCCTCGCCGAGCTCGGTGTCCTCGGCCCCGGCACCTGGCTGGCGCACTGCGTCCACCTCTCCGACGACGACATCGCGACTCTTGCCGCCACCGGCACCGCCGTCGCGCTGTGCCCCAGCTCGAACCTGCGGCTCGGCTCCGGCATCGCCCGGGTGCGTGACCTGGTCGACGCCGGGGTCACCGTCGGCCTCGGCGTCGACGGCGCCGCGTCCAACGACGGCGGCAGCGCCCTCGCCGAGGCCCGTCAGCTGCTCCTGGTGTCGCGGGCCGGTGGCGTCGAGCAGGGCCTCACCGCCCGCGAGGCGCTGCAGGTGGCCACCGCCGGCGGCGCCCGTGCCCTCGGCCGAACCGACCTCGGCACGATCGCTCTCGGCGCCCGCGCCGACCTCGCCGTCTTCGACGTCACAGGCCTCCACGCCGTCGGGACCGAGGCCGACCCCCTCGCCGGCCTGCTCCTCTCCCCGCCCGCGACCGCTCGTCACGTCCTGGTCGAGGGACAGGCCGTCGTTCGCGACCACGCTCTCGTGCACGCCGACCCCATGGAGCTGGCCGCACAGGCTAGAACCGCCATCGCCCGATCGCGGATCACCACGCACACGCCGGGTTAGCTGCGATGCCCAGCCAGGTTGTCCAACCTGGCACTAGGGCCCCCGGCGCTCGCTGACGAGGTCGGCTCGGCTCTGCCGGTCCGCGCCCCGACCGGCGCATCGAGATCAGGGCAGGGCGATGAGCACCTTGGTCGACTCGCTGATCGCTCCGCTGGCCCGCTGCGAAGAGCCCACCGGCCGCAACCTGTCGTAGCTGGAAGACAGGGTCGACTAGGAAGGAGTGCCCACGATGTCCTTCGCACGAGCCGTCAGAGACGCCCGGTCCACCTTCCCGCTGCCGGATCGCGGGAAGGTGTCGATCACCACGGCGTACTTCGGGATCTTGAAGCCGGCCAGCGTGCCGCGGATCCAGGCGAGGACCTCGTCGGGATCGAGCGTCGCACCCGCGGCCGGCTGCAGGAACGCGAGGCCCACCTCGGCGAACCGCTCATGCGGAACAGGCGCCACGATCACATCGGCAACGGCCGCGTGGGCACGGAGCGCGCTCTCGACCTCCTCGATCGAGATGTTCTCCCCACCGGACTTGATCATCAGCTTCGCACGGCCGCAGTAGTCGAGCCTGCCGTCCGGACACAGGCGTCCGAGATCCCCGGTGCGGAGGAAGCCGTCGGCGGTGAAGGCCCGCGCCGTCGCATCGGGGTTCTGGTAGTAGCCCAGCATCACCGAGTGCTCCCCCTGGACCACGATCTCCCCGATGTCCCCGAGACTCACGGGGCGCCCGGAATCAGGATCGCGGATGTCGACCGTGAGCCCCTCCTGAGGACGACCGATGTGATCGATCCGCTCCTGGATCGGATCGGCGAGATCGCCGACGCAGACATTGGGCGAGCACTCGGTCAACCCGAAGACGTTCGATACCTCGCAACCGAGCGACCGCGCGACGCGCGTGAACAGATCCGCGTCGGCCGCCGTCGACAGCAGACGCAGTGACGACACGGTCTCGCCGGTGGACTCCGCGTGCAGGACCAGGTCCCGGGCTGCCGCGTCGATCACCGGGGCGACCGTGACGGCGTGCGCCCGCATCGTCTCCAGTCCCGCGCCCAGCTGCCAGCCCCGCATCAGGACCGTGGCCGCACCGGAAGTGACCGCCGCCATGAACGAGAAGACCGATCCCCCGCAGTGGAACAGCGGGTTGGCCACCAGTACGACGTCGTGCTCGGTCATCTGCCAGGCCCGACCCAGTCCCCAGCCGTTGCGCACCAGGCCGGCGTTGGTGAGCATCGCGCCCTTCGGGAAGCCCGTCGATCCCGAGGTGTACTGGATCATGCCCAGCGCACGACCGTCCTCCCGCACGGGCACCGTGTCCTCGTCGTAGAGGTCGGTCAGCGCGACGGCGCCCGCGACGGGTGTGCCGTCGAGGACGGCACACCCTCGAAGGTGCACGCCCTCCCCCGCCGTCAGCCGACCGATCGCCTCGGCCCCGAGGCTCCCGGTACCGTCCTCCCAGATCAGGTGGGTCACGTCGCCCTGACGCAGCACGTAGCCGACCTCGGGCTCCGTGAACCGGGTGTTGAGCGGCACCAGGACCGCACCGATCCTGGCCACCGCGAACCACACGTGCAGCCATTCGACACGGTTCGCCATCGAGATCGCGACGTGGTCGCCCTCACCGACACCCCAGCGGGCCAGGCCCGCGGCCAGCCGCTCGGCGTCCGCCGCGATCTCCGCGAACGTGAAGGTCCGCTCGCCGTCGCGGACCTGGATCGGCGACCCGGCCCGCGCCAGGTCGCCGACAAGGGTCGTCAGGGACGTGGGAACCGAGGCCGCGTCAGGAAAGAGCGGCATCGTCCAGCTTCTCCGCCAGCTCCGCGAACCACTCCTCGATCACTGCCAGCTTGGTCGCCACGGGGAAGACGGTCGCGACTCCGGCCTCCTTCAGGTCAGGGATCTCCCGGTGCAGGATGGTGCCGCCCATCACGACCGGCGTGTCCAGGCCGGCCTCCCGCAACGCCGCGACCACCGAACGGGCAACGCTCGCGTGGGTCCCGGAGAGCACCGATACGCCGACGACGTCGGCGTCCTCGTGCGCCGCCGCCCGCGCGATGCCCTCGGGGGTCTGCCGGCGCCCCATGTAGATCACCTCGTGGCCCGCGTCGCGCAGAGTGCGCGCGATGACCTTGATGCCGCGGTCGTGCCCGTCCATGCCGACCTTCGTCAGCAGGATCCTCAGCTTCGGCGTCGTCGCCATGTCAGATCACCATCCCTGGCTCGTCGTACTCGCCGTACCGCGCGACGCAGGCGGTCATGATCTCCCCCATCGTCGCGCCGTTCCGCAGCGCGACGCGGATCGGGTCGATGATGTTGTCCGATGCGGCGAGCGCCGCAGCGAGCTCCTTCAGGGCGGTCTCGAGGTCGCCGGCCGACCGGCGCGCCCGGTGCTGCGCGAGCGCCGTCCGCCTGCGGTCGACCATCGTGTTGTCGTGCTCGTGGAGGTCGAAGTCGGGGTCCTCCAGCGGCGGGCTGCCGGGCGTGTTCACGCCGACGACCATCCGCTCGCCGCTCTCCTCCGCGACCTGGTACTCGTACGCCGCATCGGTGATCGCCCGCTGCATCAGGCCCTCGGCGAGCGCCGCGACCGCACCGCCCGCCTCCTCCACCTTCGCCAGCAGCGCACGCATCTCCGCCAGCAGGCGGTCGGTCAGCGCCTCGACGTACCAGCTGCCCCCGAGCGGGTCGACGACCTCGGTCAGCTTCGACTCGTAGGCGATGACCTGCTGGGTGTAAAGGCCGAGCAACGACGAGTACTCCGACGGGATGGCGAAGGACTCGTCCATGCCCGCGACGAGCATCGCCTGGCAGCCGCCGAGGACCGCGCCCAGGGCCCCCAGGGTGTTCCGGACGAGGTTGAGCTCGGGGTACTGCGCGCGCAGGTTGAAGTTGCCGATCGCGGCGGAGAACCGGAGTCGCTGCCCCGACGGCGACGCGACGCCGTACCTGTCGCGGACCAACTCCGCCCACAGCACCCGGGCGGCGCGGAACGCAGCCGCCTCCTCCAGCAGGTTGGAGTCGGAGAAGAACAGGTAGGAGAACTTGGCCGTGGCCACCTCCATGTCCGCACCACGCTCGCGGACCGCGTCCAGGTAGGCACATGCCGCGGCGAACGCGAAGGCGAACTCGTGGACGACCGATCCGCCGGCCTCGTAGACCAACGTTCCCCTCAGGTTGACGGGGTAGTACGCCGGCGTCCTCTCCAGCGAGTAGGCGAAGGTGTCGGCCATCAGCCGCATCGCCCCGTCCGGAGGAAGGCGGTAGAGACCGCGCGCCACGAACTCCATCAGGGGGTCGTTCGCCAGCGTGCCCGTGAGCTCGTCCAGGGAGACGCCCTGCGCCTCCGCGGTCTCCAGCAGCATCGCGTAGATCACGGCGCTGGAGGAGTTGATGTTGAAGGTCGCCGCCGTGCTGTCGAGCGGGATGCCGTCGAACAGGGCGATGAAGTCGTCGAGGGTGTCCACCGCCACCCCCAGGCGGCCGGCGTCGTCGCCCGCACGCGGGTCGTCGGAGTCGAAGCCCAGCTGCGTCGGCAGGTCGAAGGCCGCGCTGATGCCGTGCTGACCGCGAGCGATCAGCTCCTTCCAGCGCTGGTTGGTCTCCTCCGGTCCTCCGAAGCCGGCGTACTGCCGCATCCGCCACAGGCGCTTGCGATACATGTCCGGGTGGATGCCCCGCCGGAACGGGAACTCCCCGGGGCGGGCCTCGTCGTACGACGTCGTGTCCACGTCGTCGGGGACGTAGTAGCCCCGCTCGTGGCTGTCCGCAGAGATGCTCATCGGAGTTCCTTTCGCTGTGCTGGAACGAGGCGCACGTCAGCCGACCTCGTTGTCGAAGGACTGTGAGTCGAGGACCTCCTTGAGGAAGGCGCCGCGCTCGCTCGCGGCGGAGGAGCTGAACCGGCCCTGCCAGGTGCGACGCGCGGCGCGGGTGACCTGCGGGCGCTCCACTGCCAGTGCGCACCAGTGGTCGACTCGCTCATCGAGGCGACCGCTCTCGACCAGCTCGGTGTAGACGTCGCGCTGGACCGCCTCGGTGGGCGACATCCGCTCGCCGCTCAGCCCGAGGGCCAGCGATCGCCGGCTGCCCCACTGGTCCTCGACGTAGGTCAGCACACCTGCCGGGAAGAGACCTATCTCCCGCTCCGGGAGGGCGAGCCACGCATTCTCGTCGGCGATCACCACCGGCGTGATCGCCGCGACGGTCACACCTGCGCCGAGCAGGGGGCCGGAGGCCGCCATGATCCAGAAGATCGGTCGCTCCAGGAGCAGCTCCACCATCCTGTCGGCGGCCGCGTTCTGGCGGTCGGTGCGCGCCTCGACCAGGTCGTTGCCCGCGCAGAAGATCGGCGGGACGGCCGACAGCACCGCGACCTCGACGTCCGTGGCCTCCCACTTGTCCATCGCCTCGGCCACCTCGTCGACCAGCGCGTGGCTCAGTGAGTTGCGCTTCTCGGGGAAGTTGAGACGCAGCTCCCCCGCGCCGTCAGGCCGGATCCACGATTCCACCAGTGCCATCTCAGTTCGTTTCCTTTCCCTGTCCCCATCGATTGCGTACGGACCGCTTGTCGACCTTCCCGTTCGGGAAGATCGGCAGCGCATCGACGACGAAGACGGCCTTCGGCGTCTTGAAGCTGGCGATGGCGCCCTCGCAGAACCCCTGCACCGCCGCGAGGTCCACTCGGCTGCCCGGCCGGGTCGCGATGACGGCCGCGACGGCCTCGCCGAGCCGGTCGTCCGGGATCCCGATGACCGCCGCCGAGGCGATGTCCGGGTGGGTCACGAGGAACTCCTCGACCTCAGCCGCCGAGACGTTCTCACCGCCGGGTTTGATCATGTCCTTCGCCCGGCCCGCGAACGTCGGACGACCGTCCGCACCGAGCCGGGCCAGGTCGCCGGTGCGCAGCCATCCGTCGGCGGTCAGCGCCAGCCGGGTCGCCTCCGGAGCGCCGTGGTAGCGGCTGAGCATCTGCCGTCCCCGCACCTCGATCTCGCCCATCTCCTCGCCGGGCAGGTAGCGGACCCGGACGTCCGCGCCGGGCGGCGGGGAGCCCATGTCCGCGACCCGCGCCTCCAGCGCCTCGAGCCGGCTGCCTGCGGCGATCAGGCCGAACTCGCTCATGCCGTAGACGGGTACGACGCCGGCGATCCCCATCTCGTGGGCGATCCGGCGCATCACGCTCGGCGGTGCCGCGGCCCAGCCCTTGGTGAGCCGCAGCTCCGCCAACAGGCCCGCGTCGCGGGCCGCGTCGATCTGCATGGTGAACATCGCGGCATGCCCCTGCACCGCCGTGCAGGCGTGGTCGATCATCTGGCGCACCGAGCCCAGCGCCTCGTACCGCTGGGGCACGACCATCCGGCTGCCGACGACGTACGGCGCGACGCCGGTGCAGATGGAGCCGCCCACGTGGTAGAAGGGCAAGGCGCTGTAGACCACGTCGCTGGGACCGAGGCCGGCCGCCCGGCCGACCTGGAAGGCCGTGGTGAGCACCGCGTCGTGGCTCAGCTCGACGCCCTTCGGTGCCGCCGTCGACCCGGACGTGAACTGGATCAGCACCGTGTCCTCGACACCGACCGCGGCCCGCCGGGTCGCCGCCGTCTCGTCGTCGCGCACTGCCAGGAACCGGTCGTCGGTGACACAGCCGTCCGGCACGGCGCCGTCCACGACGACGACCGGGGCCGCCGGGGACCGGGTCTCCCCCGCGACGTCGGCAACGGTGTCGCGCACCAGGGTCGCCAGTGCGAGACGGTCGGTGTCACCGGAGGTGAGCACGAGCGTCGGCTTCGAGGTCGCCAGCACATGACGCAGCTCGTGCGTGCGGTAGCGGATGTTGACGCTGACGATGGCCGCACCGCACTGTCCGATCGCGAGCTGCACGATCGGCCACAGGTGCGTGGCGCCGAGACACACGGCCACCCGGTCACCGGGGCGTACGCCGGCCGCGACCATGGACGACGCCCAGTCACGCGCCCGTTCGCGGGCCGCGCCGAGGGTGAGGTCGACGCCCTCGTCGACGTAGCTCCACGCCACCGTGGCGGGCCCGTGCTCCTCGCAGGCTCGGTCGAGCGCTCCGTGGAGGGTCAGGTGCGGCCAGTCGGCCTCGCTGTAGTCCCACAGCTCGGGGTGTGCCGGGACCTCGACGACGTCGACCTCTGTCGCGTGCATCGGACGGTGCCTCCTTGAGTGGTCGGTCCGGACGGATCGGATGGGGGGGGTGGGGCCCGAGACGGTGCTACCCGAGGTGGGCCGCGAGCTCGTCGCGGAACCGGGGATCGGCGATGGCGACCAACGCCTCCCCACGCTGCCGCACGGTCAGGCCGCGCAAGTCGGCGACGCCGTACTCGGTGACGATCACCTGCACCGCGTGCCGCGGCGTCGTGACCGGCACCCCCGGACCGAGGCGCGGCACGATCGTTGACACGGTCCCGCCACGGGCGGTCGACCTCATCGCGAAGATCGACACGCCGCCGTCGGACAGCGATGCGCCGTCGAGGAAGTCGAAGGAGCCTCCCGGCCCGCTGACCTGCTTGCCTCCCGCCCACTCGGCGTTGACCTGGCCGGAGAGATCGATCTCGATGGCGCTGTTGACGGAGACGAACCGGGGAATCGCCGCGATCGCCGGCACCGAGAGCATCTCCCCCAACGAGACCTGCTGGATCGTCGGCTGCTCGTGGGCGTAGCCGTAGAGAGCGTCGGTGCCGAGCAGCTCGCCGCCGACGAACGCCCCTGGACGGCCGAGCCTCTCCAGCAACGGCACCATGCCGTCCACGCCCATGCCGTAGACCCGCAGCCCCGGCGGCGGGTCGTCGCCCCAGTGCGCCACCAGCGCCTCCGGCACGCCACCGAGGCCGATCTGGACCGTCGCGTCGTCCGGGATCAGGTCACGGATGGTCGTGGCGATACCGGCCTCGAGCTCCGACGGCTCGCCGCCGCGGTGCTGCGGGAGCGGGTCCTCGGCATCGACGAGCGCGGCGAACCGCTCCACCGGGACCAGCGCGTTGCCCCGCGTGCGCGGCATGTCGGGGTTGACCTGCGCGATGAGCGTCGGCACGTGCTCGCAGGCGTGCAGCGCATAACTGACCGAGGCACCGAAGCTGACCTGGCCGTCGACCGGTGGCGAGACCGTGGTCAGGAAGACGTCGGGCGCCAGCCGGCGCAGCAGGCCGGGAACGGCTCCGCCGCGCACCAGGTGGAAGCCGACCTGGCCGGTCGCGACATCGTCCCGCACCGGAGTCGTGACGTGCCAGGTGTCGTAGGTGAACCGCCCCTCACGCACGGCCGGCATGAAGTCGTAGCCGCCCAACTGCATCCCACCCATGAGACGCAGTCCGCTGAGCCGCTCCTGCTGGTCGACGAGCTGCCGTTGCAGCGTCGTGGCGGCGCCCGCCGCCGTACCGAGCAGGACCTTGTGTCCGGGCGCGACATGCCGCTCGAGGGCCTGCGCCGCGCCGATCGTCGTCGCCATCAGAAGTGCTCCCACAGGCCGCGGATGTCCTCGACGTCGGCGGGGCGGCCGTCCCAGACGATGGCACCCTGACGGATCGCGACCAGCCGGTCGGCGCGGGTGAGCAGGACGTCGAGGTTCTGCTCCACGATCAAGACGGTGTAGCCGTGCTGGCGCCGGTGCTCGTCGACGGCCTCCATGATCTGCTTGACCAGCAGCGGCGCGAGTCCCAGGGACGGCTCGTCGAGGAGCAGCAGCTCGGGACCGAGCCGGAGCGCCATCCCGATCGACAGCATCCGCTGCTCGCCGCCGCTCAGGTTGCCGGCCGCCTGCGTCGAGCGGTCCCGGAGAATCGGGAACATGTCGTGGATCTCGTCCACCGGGATCAGCGGCGCCCCGCGCCGGGCGGCCAGCTCGGGGACCTGCAGGTTCTCCGCCACGGTCATCTTGGTGAAGACCGCATGGCCCTGGGGAACAAGGCCGACGCGCAGGCCCCGGCCGTCCGCTCCGGAGACGACCCGCCCCGACCGCGGCGGGAGGAAGCCGGCAATCACCTTGAGCAGCGTCGACTTGCCGGCCCCGTTGTGGCCGATCACGCCGAGCAGCTCGCCGTCGCGGACAGTCAGGTCGACGGCCTGCAGCACGTCGAACGCACCGTACCCGGCGACGATGCCGTCCAGCCGGACCAGCGGCTGCCCGGCGGATCCGGACGGCTGGGTGGCTGGGGTCGAGTCGGCCAACATGTCACACCACCTTCTCTGAGTCGGGGGCGTCGTCGGCAACGCCGAAGTAGATCGAGGCGAGCTCCGGCGCGGTCGTGATCTCCTCCGGCGGACCCACCGCCAGCACCTGGCCGAGGTGGAGGAAGACCATCTCGTCGGAGAGCTCGGCCAGGACCTTGGTGTTGTGCTCGACCATGCAGACGCTCCGGCCCTCGTCGGCCAGTCGGCGGACCAGCGTCGTCATCCGCTGCAGCGTGGCGGGGTCGAGACCGGACGCCGGCTCGTCGAGCATGACCACGCTCGGCCGGGCCGCGATGACGCGGGCCAGGCTGAGCAGCTTCTGCTCGGCGTACGACAGGTCCCGCGCTCGGCGGTCGAGTCCGTCGGTGAGACCGACGTCCTCCAGCACCGCCAGCGCCTCGGCACGAGCGCGACGCTGCGCGGCACGGGTACGACGGCGGAGCAGCAGCGCGGTCAGCATGGTCTCGTCACGACCGAGCGGGACCGCGACCATCACGTTCTCCAGGACGCTCAGCTCGGCGAAGAGCCGCAGTCCCTGGAAGGAGCGAAGCAGTCCGTCCCGTGCGCGACCGCTGATCCCCCGGTCGTCCTTGACGGCGCCGTCGATGCTCACCGACCCGGTCTGGGCAACCTGCGCACCCGTCACCAGGTCGAACAGGGTGGTCTTCCCGGCGCCATTGGGGCCGACGATCCCGGTGACGGATCCCGGACGGAGGGTGAGATCGACGTCGGTGACCGCTTTGATGCCACCGAACGAGACCGACAGCCCCCGCGCCTCGAGGACAGCGCCGGCGGGGACCTCGGGAGCAACCGGCACGGTCGATGCCGCCGTGTCGTGGCTGCGACGGGGCACGAACATGCCGCGCCGCAGGACGACGATGACCAGCAGGAGCACGACGCCGAAGAAGAACTCACGGACGTAGACCACCGTGCTGCTGGTCGCACCGAGGTTGTTGAGCACCTCGGGCAGGGCGATCATCAGCGTCGCACCGGCGATCGGCCCGATCAGGCTGCCCGAGCCACCGATGATGACCATCGAGAGCAGCAGGATCGAGAAGTGGATGTCGAACGTGCTCGGGAGGATGTAGCCGAGATAGCTGGCGTAGACCGCTCCGGCGAGAGCAGCCAGCGCGGCCGACAGGGCGACGACGACGACCTTGGAGGCGGCGGGTCGCTTGCCCAGGGCGCGCGCGGCGCCCTCGTCCTGCCCGGAGGCGCGCAGCACCAGCCCGAACGGTGAGGACGCGATGCGACGGCTGACCTCGAAGCAGATCGCCAGGACCACCGCGGCCGAGGCCACCGACATCCACGGGGTGTCGAAGGCCAGCCCGAAGACCTCGGCGACCGGGACGCCGGGCAGCCCGTACGACCCACCCGTGAGGTCGTGGAAGTTGTCCAGCGACGATGTCACGACGATCTGCAGAGCGAAGGTGGCGATGGCGAGGTAGTCGTCGGACACCCGCATCGAGAGCAGGCCGACGAGCAGGCCGGCCACCGCGGCCAGGCCGATGCCCACCAGACAGGCGAAGGTCCACGACCACTCGTAGCGCAGCACCCCGATGCCGATGGCGTAGGCGCCGAAGCTGACGAACGCGCCCTGCGCGACCGAGAACAGCCGGCTGAAGCCGAGGAGCAGGTTGTACGAGCTGGCGATGGCGGCGAACACCAGGACCTGGGTGATGACACCCAACCAGTAGGGACTCATGTCAACCCACCCTCGTCTGGACTGCGGAGCGCAGGCCGGACGGCCGCGCGATGAGTGCGACCGCCAGCACCGCGAAGGTGACGATCGTCTGCCACTCGGAACTGATCCAGTAGAGGATCAGGTTCTCGAGCATCCCGAGGAACAGCCCGGCCAGCATCGCGCCGGACTGCCGCTCGGTGCCGCCGGCGATGACCGCGATGATCGCGATCAGCACCGGGTTGAACCCCATGTCGGGGTTGACCCCCGAGCGCATCGCCATCACCACGACGGCAGGCACCAGCAGGGCCGAGCCGATCGCGAAGCTCAACTGGTAGACGCGGCCCACCGGGATCCCGAAGTAGCCGGCCAGCTCGGGGTTGCCCTGCACCGCCCGCATCGAGCGGCCCCACCTCGACCGGGTCATCAGCCACCAGACGGCGGCGCCGAGCACGACGACGAGGACGACGATCGCGCCGTCGTACCGGGTGACGGTGAGGTGCGCGTTGCGGAACAGGGGGGCCGGAACCTCGTCCTCCAGCCCACGCGCGTTCTCCTGGAAGATCAAGGCCAACGACGCCTGGGACATGGTCAGCAAGGCCGACGCCGCGACGAACAGGAGCATCCCGTCGCCGCCACTGCGCCGGATCGGCTGGTAGACCAGGGTCTCGATCAGGACGCCGAGCAGCACCGCCATCACCAGCGCCGCCACGATGGCGGGGACGAGGCCGGCGCCCACCTCGACGAACACCCAGTACAGGGTGTACGCCGCGACGTTGAGCACGGCCACGTGCGCGAGATGGAAGGTGCGAGTCACGGCGAAGATCACCCAGAAGCTGAGCGCGAGCAGCGCGTAGAGCGCGCCCTGGGAGACGCCGTTGACCAGGATCTGACCCATGGCTGCCTCAGCACTCCACGGTGTCGATCGGGAGGAACTTGCCGCCCTGGACCTCGAGCACCTGGAACGGCTTGCGGGCGATCGGGTCGCCCTCCTCGTACGTTGCCGTGCCGGTCGCCGCCTCGAACGTCTTGACCTCGTAGAACGCCTTCTCGACGGTCCTCGGGTCGTTCATGTCACCGCCGTGGTCGTCGACGTACTCCATCGCCTTGGCGAGCATCTTGACGCCGTCGTACAGCGTGGCGTTGTAGAACCCGAGCGAGCTGGGGTCGGAGTCGGGGTCGACCTTCTTGTAGGCCTCGAGGAACGCCGCCGTCTGCGGGTCGGTGTTGCTCGGGTCGAAGAGACCGGCGGTGTAGAGCGACTTCTCGGCGGCCGCGCCACCGACCTCGATGGTCTGCGGGACGGCAGCACCGGAGTACATCAACGTCTTGGCGTCGAAGTCGAGCTCCTTCATCTGCTTGAGGATGTTCCCCGGGTCCGAGCCGTAGGTGTAGACGTAGACCGTGTCCGGGTTGGTCCGCTTCAGCCGGGTGAGCACCGAGCGGAAGTCGGAGCTGCCCTGCGGCGCACTCTCGGCCCCGACGACCTCGCCACCCTTCTCCTCGAAGTCCTTGGAGAGCGACTCGACCCCGGCCCGGTTGGCGGCGATGTCGGCGAAGATGGCGCCGAGCTTGCGGGTGCCCATGGTGTCGTAGGCGTAGTCCGCGGCGCACTGCATCTCGTGGTCCTGGCCGTTGAGCGTGTGGATGGTGTGCGACCCCATCGCCTCGGCGTCGAACGGCGGTGCGCCCGAGTTGACGAGCAGCACGTCCTCCCGTGAGGCCAGCGGACCGATCGCGGTGACCACGGCACTGAACCCGACGATGGCGAACTTGCCGCCGTCACTGGTGAACTTCTTGTAGGCGTTGATCCCGTTCTGCGGGTCGCCGACCGTGTCGTAGATCTTGGCGTCGATCTTCTTGCCGTTGATGCCCCCGGCGGCATTGATCTCCTCGACCGCTGCCATCGCGCCGTCGGTCATGAACCTTCCGGTGACCGCCGCGTCCCCGGACTGCGGGATCAGGATCCCGATCTCGACCTCATCCGAGCTCCCCGAATCCGAGCCACATGCAGTCAACCCCGCTGCAAGAACGGTCGACGCGACGATGGCGCTGAAGACCTTGCGCATGGCATCTCTCCTCTCCGCGCCCTGGGCGCAGAACTTTCCGTGATGGTCCGAGTGGACGGGGCGACGAGGGTGCTCGACGTTCGTGATGGCCGTCACCTTGCTTGCCCGCAAGTAAGTTAGGCCCGGTTGTCGACTGTCGTCAAGAGCGTCGGCCAGACTTTCGCCGATTGCCGACGTCTCGGGCCAAGACAACCGGCAGTACGCCTGAAATCGTCTATCCGTGCTCCCCTGAAGCACCAAGCCAGACACTTCTCCGCTGACCGAAAGAGCCCTTCGATCGCCCATGATAATTTGCTCGTGTGCAAACATCTGTGGGCTTCGGGAGCTCCCCATGACCCCCAGTCCTCCCTCGGGTCGGGTTCCCTCCGCCAGATCGCCCTCCTCGACCGCCGCCGGGCGGCATGCCGGGCATGCCGCCGCGCTGGCCACGAGCACGACCGCGCCGCCCCTGCGTGGCGACCTCGACCTGGATCTCGCGCGTCTCAGCGGCCTGCAACGCCTGCAGGCCACCGTCGCGGGGCGGTTGCCGTCCCCGCCGGCGTGGTTCGCCCTCGGCTACCGGCTGCGCTCGGCCGACCAGGGCGAGGTCGTCTTCGAGATGTCCGCCACGGCAGGGCACGCCAACCTGGCCAGCACCGTTCACGGTGGCGTGATCGCAGCCCTCTCCGACGCCGCCATGGCCTCCGCCGTGCTGAGCGTGCTGCCCGCGTCGTACTGGTGCGCCACGGTCGAGCTCAAGGTCAACATGCTGTGCGGCATCCCCGCCCCGGGGCCGCTGGTGCTCGCCCGGGGTACCGTGCGCTGGCGCGGGCGCACGCTCGCGATGGCGGAGGTGCAGGTCACCGCCGACGACGTCGAGGTCGCCGTCGGCACGAGCACCCACGCGATCCGCGGTGGCCGGGTGCTCAGCGGAGGCCCGGCCGCCGACGTGTAGCGTCCGGGCCCGGGGCTACGCGTCCAGGCCGCGCCGGAACAGATCGAGCGCCAGCGCGGCCAGCTCCTCCGGCGTCTGCCGGGCGAACGCCGGGTCGTACCAGCGGAAGGTCCAGTTGGCGGCGCCCAGCATCAGCGAGACCGTGGTGTGGGCCGGCAGCTCGGTGCGGAAGCGTCCCGCCGCCTGCGCCACCTCGAAGTCCGCGACGAACACCTTCTGGTACATCCGGCGTCGCTTGTGGATCGCCGACCTCGCCTCGGGGCTCAGGTTCTTGTAGTCACGGGTGAACACGGCCGACAGCTCCGGCGCGGCCGCCACGGTCACCAGATGGGCGACGAGGATCCGGTCGAACTTCAGGGTCGGATCGCTCTCCGCCTCGCGCGCCGTCGCCACTGCGTCGCTCAGGCGGTCGAAGAAGGACTCGAACATCGCCAGCAGGATGGCGTGCTTGTCACGGTAGTGGTAGTAGATCGCCTGCCGCGTGACACCGAGCTCGCCGGCCACGTCCTGGAGGTTGGTGCCGCGATAGCCGTTGCGTGAGAAGGCCACGATCGCCGCCTGCAGGATGTCCTCCCGCGTCGTACCCGTCACCCGGCCGGGCGGGGCCTCCCGCCCGGGTGACGTGGAGCGTTTGAGCTCAGGCAAGGAGCATCACACCCGTCGATGTCCCGCGCTCATGCCGAGCCGGCGATGCCGTCGAGCAGCATGCCGGCGGCGAAGTCGGCGAGGTCGTCGGCGCTGAGCCCGTCCGCGGGGTCGAACCAGCGATAGACCCAGTTGGCGGCACCGAGGATCAGCGACACCGTGGCCCGGGCCGACACCGTCGTGACGGCGCCGCTGGCGATCGCGTCGTCCATGGCCTCACGGAACACCTCGGTGATCGCCCAGCGCCGTTGCCGCACGTGCCTGCCCTCCGCGGCGGGGAGGAAGGTGAACTCCCGTGTCACGACGGCGGAGTACGTCGGTCGAGTGGCTACGCAGTAGACGTAGGCCCGGATCATGGCCCGCAGGCGCTCGACCGGGTCGGCCGCGCTCAGACTCGCCTCCTCGACCTCCGCGCTGAGGTGGTCGAGGAGGTCGTCACAGATCGCGGCGAGCAGGTCGTGCTTGCGGGAGAAGTAGTAGTAGAGCGCCGGACGGGTGACGCCGAGCTCCTCCGCGACTCCGTCCAGGCTGGTGCCGTGGTAGCCCTTCGCGGCGAAGAACTCGACCGCGGTGTCCTTGATCTGCTGCGCCGTGAGGGGTCGGGGCCCCTCTGCCCTGACCGGCGCGGTCACGGCGACCGGACCGGACCCGTGCCGGTCACCACCTCGAGGGTCCCCACCTCACGCCTCCCCGCGCGACTTCCAGGCCAGGAAGTAGCGCTCGGCCGCGGCGACCAGTCCGTTGACGACAATGGCGAGCGCCATCATCACGGCGATGGCGGCGAAGACGCCGGAGGTGTCGAACTGTCCCGATGCCCGGGTGAGCATGTAGCCGAGGCCCTCGTTGGAGGAGATCATCTCGCTGGTGACCGCGCCGACGAGCGCGTACGGCGCGGACACGCGCAGGCCGGCCAGGATCCAGGTCATCGCGGAGGGGATCGTGACGCGCCGGACGATGGTCCACCGCCCGGCGCCCATCAGGCGCAGCGTGTTGACGAGGTCCTTGTCGACGTCGCGGACACCGGCGTAGGTGTTGTAGAAGACGAGGAAGAAGACGAGCATGCCGACGAAGGCGACCTTCGAGGTCAGCCCCAGGCCGAACCACAGCAGGAACAGCGGCACCAGAGCCAGGCGCGGCACGCTGTAGAGCGCGCTGACATAGGGCATGGCCACGTCGCTGACGAAGCGGTTGCTGCCGACCACGAAGCCGGCGAGGAGGCCGAGCAGCAGACCGACCGCGAAGCCCAGGATCATCTCCTGCACGGTCACCCACACGTTGGGCCAGAGCACACCCGTCTCGACGAAGTTCACCAGCGAGTCCCAGATGTCGGTGGGACGGCTGACGTAGTACTCGTCGATCAGCACCAGGGCCCGCGATCCCGGCTTGCCGGCGAAGACCTGCCAGCTGCCGATGAGGGCGACACCGACCGCCAGCCGGGCGCCGTTGACCATCAGGAAGGAGATCCGTTTCCGGCGCCGCTGCTCGGAAACCGCCTTCGCCGTGTCCAGAGCGGGAGTGGGAGTCAGAACCGCCTGCGCGCTCACTGCTCCTCCTTCGTCTCGTGGGAGCCGATCAGCGACCACAGCCGCGACCAGATCTGGTTGAACTCGGGCAACTGGCGCAGCTCGAGGAGGCTGCGGGGACGCTCGAGGGTGATCTCCTCCACGTGAACGATCCGGCCGGGGTTGGTGCCGAAGACGACGACCCGGTCGGCGAGCAGGATGGCCTCCTCGATGTCGTGGGTGACGAAGAGCATCGTCTTGCGCTCGCGCTCCCACAGTTCGAGCAGCTGCTCCTGGAGCACGAGCCGCAGCTGGGCGTCGAGTGCGCCGAAGGGCTCGTCCATCAGCAGCGTGCGCGGGCTGTAGACCAGGCTGCGCGCCAGCGAGACACGCTTGCGCATGCCCCCGGACAGCTCGGCCGGGTAGCGGTCCGCGAACCTGCCGAGCCCGACGTCGGCCAGGACCGCGTCGACCCGCTCCTTGCGCTGCCGCACGGGCACCGTCTTGCTGATCTCGAGGGCGAGCAGCACGTTCTTGCGCACCGTGCGCCACGGCAGGAGGTTGTCCTTCTGCGTCATGTAGCCGACGTCGGTGTTGGCGCCCTTGATCGGCGCGCCGCGATAGAGGACCTCTCCCGACGACGGCTGCAGCAGGCCGGCGGTCATGTTGAGCAGCGTGCTCTTGCCACAGCCGCTGGGACCGACGATGCAGACGAAGCTCCCCGCTTCGACCTCGAGGTCGATGCCGTGGATCGCGGTGAACTGGTCGGCGTCCGGGGTGACGAACACCTTGGAGATGGCTCGGAACGAGATCGCCGCGGCCTGCGCGCTCGGGCTATCCGTCGTCTCTGTTCGCGCCGCTGTGCCGATGATGGACATGTCAGGACTCCTCTACGGCTGGGTCGACTCGACGATCTCGGTGTCGTAGGCCGTGGCGAAGTCGAGCTCCGTCGGCTTGTCCAAGGTGCCGTTGAACAGGTCGAAGGTCGCCTGGAAGCCGGCCTCCTCGGGAACGAGCCCGTCGGTGAACGCAGCGACGCTGGCGTCGAAGGCCGGGTCGAAGATGGCGTCCTCCATGTCGGGGAAGGACTCCTTCGCGGCCGCCCTGGCCTTGTCCGGGTCGGACTTGATCAGCTCGACGGCCTTCCAGATGGCCCGCATGAAGGCCTCGACGGCCTCCTTGTTCTTCTCGACGTAGGCCTTGGTGGCGACGATGTCGATCAGGTACTGGTCCTTGAGGACCGGGACGTCACCACGGGGGTAGCTGATCCAGGTGACCCCGAAGTCGTCGGCCGCGGCCTGCCGGGTGTTCGGCAGCGTGAACACGAAGGCGTCGGCCTGGCCCTCGCGCACCGACGCGACCAGCGCCGCCGGGTCCTGGATGGGCAGCAGGGTGGCGTCCTTGTCGGGGTCGACACCGTACTCGCGCAGCGCGGCCTCGAACTGGACCCGGGAGATCGAGCCCTCCGGGACGATGGCGATCTTGAGGCCCTTGAGCGCGTCGATCCGGTCTTCGATCGGGGAATCCGGCGTGACTCCGGCCTTGGCCGCCTTGTCGGCGGCCTTCGCGCTGAGCACGACCTCGATCAGGCTCTGCTTGGTCATCGTCGCCAGGCCGACCAGGTCGCGGCCGCTGGACTCGGCCGCGTAGGCACCGGTCGTGCCGATCGAGCCGATGCCGACAGCGCCGGTCGAGACCGCCTGGGCCGCCTCGGCCGACTGACCGACGTTCGGCTGGCGGTCGATCTCGACGTTCTCGCCGTCGAAGTAGCCCTCGTTGAGGGCGACGAAAAACGGCAGGTAGGCGAACGAGTCGGAGGCCTGCATGTACTTGATGACGTAGCTGCCGTCCTCCTTCTTCGCACTGTCGGTGCCACCGGCACATGCCGACGCGAGTACGGCAAGGGCCGCGAGTGCCACGACGATCTTGGTTCTGAGCACGTGCTGTCTCCTTAGGGCGTGGGAATCGCCGTCGAGGGTGAGAGCGAAGCGGGCCGGTGGTCCCGAGCCCGCTGGACGAGGGCGACGTAGTCGACCTTCTGACTGCCGGTGCGGGGCAGGCCGGCCGCGACGACCACCCGCCGGGGCACCTTGTAGTGCGCGATCCGCTCGCGGAGATACGCGATCAGCGCCTCCGCCTCGCTGGGATCGAGCGATCCGGTGACGTAGGCGACCAGCGCCTCGCCGTACCGGTCATGAGGAACGGCGACGACGCCGACGTCCGCGACACCCGGGTAGGTCCGGATCTCCTCCTCCACCTCGAGCAGGGAGATGTTCTCTCCTCCGCTCTTGGCCATGCGCTTGAGCCGGCCCGCGTAGGCCAGCAGTCCGTCCGGGGACCAGACACCGAGATCACCGGTCCGCAGGAATCCGTCGGCGCCGATCGCCTCCGCGGTCGCCTCAGGATCGCCGTAGTAGCCCGGCGTCACCGCCCAGCCACGGACGTGGATCTCACCGATCGATCCGGCCGGCACGACCGTTCCGTCGGTGTCACGCAACTCGACCTCCAGTCCCGGCTGCGGGCGGCCGACCCAGGTGAGGCGGGTCTCGTCGTCGTCGGCGAGGTCGCCCACGCAGACGTTCGGCGAGGTCTCGGTCAGGCCGAAGACGTTGGACGGCCGGCAGTCCCAGGCATCGCGGATGGCCTCGAACAGAGTGCGGGACCCCGCGGTACTGGCGACGCGCAGGGACTGCAGCCGGCTCTGGTCCGGGAGGGCGAGCAGGTCGCGCAGCATGGTGTCGATGGTGGGGAACACCGTGACCTGGTGGCTCTGGATCAGGTCTCCGGCAGCGGCCGGGTCCCAGTGGCGCATGACGACCAGGTCGGCGCCGGCGAGCACGGAGACCAGGTGCGAGAACACCGCTCCCCCATTGTGGAACAGGGGGTTCGCGCACAGGACGGTGTCGCGACCGTCGACCTGCCAGGCACGCGCCAGCCCTGCGGCGTTGCGGATCAGCGCGGACGGCCGCAGCATCACGCCCTTGGGGAAGCCGGTCGAGCCGGAGGTGAACATCACCACGCCGACGGCGTCGGGCTCCTCGACGGAGGAGATCGGCTCCGAGCGGACCAGGTCGGCCCACGGGTCCGCGCCCGGTCCACCCACCAGCGGACGCGAGACACAGCCCGGGGGCACGACGGACTCCAGTGCCGACTGGTCCGCAAGCACGCCGAGCGGCTCCCAGTAGACGCGACGCACGTCCCCGCGAGCCAGGACGTACGCCAACTCCGTGGCAGCGATGCGGTGGTTGAGCGGAACGAGCACCGCGCCCAGCCAGGACGCGGCGAACCAGAGCTCGAGCCAGGCCACACTGTTGCGTGCCCAGATCGCGACGTGGTCGCCGGGGCGCACGCCGTCCGCATGGAGACCGGCCGCGATGCGGGGCACGCGTTCGAGCCAGTCGTCCGCGACCCGGACCCGCCCGTCCTGGTCGATCACCCGAGCCCCCGCGGCGTGGGCCCGACGCCAGTGGAGCAGCTCGCTCAGCGAGCGCGGCAGGGCCTCGTTCCCGTTCACCCCGCACCTCCTGTCAGAACCTCAGCGTTTTGCTGCCGCGCAAGTAGATACCCGAACTGAAGCAGAGACCTGGGTCACAGGTCAAGAGTCTTCGGCCGTCAGATCTCCCGAGGATGCGGCTATATCGCCGATCTCAGACCGAAGGCGTCGATGGACAACGCTTGCGCCGATGCAAACGGTCGAGACAGGCGGGCCACGCAGCGGATCAGCCGCGCGGCTCGTCGCACTCGGCCATGAACGCGGCCGCGACGCGGGCGACCTCTGCCGCGCGGAGGTAGTACATCTCGTGGTTGAAGCCCTCGAAGAGGTGCATCCGGCCGTCGGGCAGGGCTGCCTCGAGGGCGCGCTGCTGGTCGACCGTCGTGCCATGGCTCGACCCCGGGGTCGCCAACAGCACCGGCGGGGTCAGGTCGGTCGCGATCTCCATCAGATCGATGGCGGGGTCGTGGATCCAGTCCCACATCGCCAACGCCGACGAGACCGGCGTACGGGCCGCCTGGTCGGCGTAGTAGCCGTCCCTCGCATCACCGGCGAGCTCACCCCCACGACGCCGGGACTCCAGCCACCACCCGCGCAGGCCCACGGTCCGCAAGGCGTCCTCGGTCGAGTCGAAGCCCGCGGACTTGACCGACGCATCGTGCCCGGCGGGGCGCACGGGCGTGGACACCAGGGTCGCCGAGGCGACACGGTCGGGGTGCCAGGCGGCGGCGTACGCGGCGACGAGGCCACCCGAGGACTCCCCCACCAGGTGAGCACGCTCGATGCCGAGCCTGTCGAGGAGCCCGATCAGGTCACCCACCAGGATCCCGGTCGAGTACGACGACGGCGCCAGCCCGGCCGATCGACCGCACCCGCGGTGGTCGGGCCGCACGACGGCGCGGGCGTCGGACAGCACCGGCACCCAGCCCCGCCAGAACTCCGCACTGCGGGCGAAGCCGTGGAGCAGCACGGCGGGTGACACGGACTCCCACGGCGGGGAGAAGTCGTCGAGCTCGTAGGCGATCGGGGCCGGGGACTCAGCCAACCAGAACACCCTCCAGCAAGATGTCAGCAGCCACCACCGCGAGATCGTCGGCCGACATCGCCACCGACGGCCGGAACCAGCGGTAGACCCAGTTGGCGGCACCGAGCATGAGGGACACCGAGATCTCCGGCGGCACCTTCTTGGCGACGCCCTGGGCGACCGCGTCCTCCATCGCCTCGAGGAACAGGTCGGTCATCGCCCGCCGCTGGTGGCGGATCAGACGCTCCTCCTTGGGCGGCAGGAAGGTGAAGTCGCGGGTGACCACGGCGCTGTAGGTGGGCCGTGCGGCCACCACGCTGGTGTAGGCCTGCAGCATCAGCTTGAGCCGCTCGGCCGGTCCGTCGGCCACGTCGGAGGCGTCCTGGACGGCGGCGTGCAGGCTGGTGAGCAGGTCGTCGCAGATGGCGAAGAGGATGTCGTGCTTGCGCTTGTAGTAGTAGTACAGCGCCTGCCGGGTGACGCCGAGCCGCTCCGCCACGTCGTCGAGCTTGGTCCCCAGGTAGCCGTTCGCGGCGAAGAACTCGACCGTCGTGTCCATGATCTGCTGGGCGGTCAGGTTGCGGGTACCGACCTCTCGGACCTCGCTGCTGCTGGTCATGCGCGTCGCTCCTTGACTGGGGACCTCTCCCGGGCCCGCGCGCGGAGCGCGGGTTTGTCGACCTTACCGGTCGCCATGACGGGGAAGTCGGCGACGAGCTCGACCCACCGAGGAACTTTGAAGCTGGCGATCCCGGCACGACAGGCGTCGATGATCCGGTCCGGGTCCACGGACGCGTCAACCTGGACGAACGCGACCGGCACCTCGCCCAGCACCGGGTCGGGCGCCCCGACCACCGACGCGCCGACCACGTGGGGCAGCGACATCAAGAAGGCCTCGACCTCCGTCGTCGACACATTCTCGCCTCCCGGCTTGATCATGTCCTTGAGCCGGTCGGCGAACACGAGGTAGCCGTCCTCGTCGACGCGCACCAGGTCGCCCGTACGCAGGAAGCCGTCCTCGGTGAAGGAGGCGGCGGTGGCGTCGGGATCGTCGAGGTACTCCGCTATCACCGGCGGTCCTCCGAGCTGGAGCTCGCCGACGCCGTCCAGCCCGACATCGGCGATCCGCACCAGCGCGCCCGGCGTGGGTCGGCCGACGGTGTTGATCCGCTTCTCGAGCGGATCGTCGACGCGCCCGCCGATCGTCATCCCGCACTCGCTCATGCCGTACGCCGGGATGATCGACTCGATGCCGAGGACGTCGTGGATCTGTCGGATCACGGCGGGCGGTGACGCCGTCCAGCCCTTGCGCAGCGCGAGCCGGTCCCGCAGGCCGTCCCGGGCGACGATCTCGATCTGCATCGTGAACATCGCCGCATGGCCCTGGGTCGCCGTGCACTGCCGGTCGATCATGGTCCGCACCGAGCCGGTCGCCGAGAACCGGCGCGGGATGACCACGCGGGCGCCGCTGACGACCGCGATCGGACCGGTGCACATGGAGCCACCGACGTGGTAGAAGGGCAGCGCGCTGAAGACGACGTCGCTCTCGTCGTACCCCGCCATCGCGCTGATGTTGCGCGCCGTCAGCTGCACTTGGGCGTGGGTGTGAGCAACGGCCTTCGGCGCCCCCGTCGAGCCGGAGGTGAACTGGATCAGCGCGACGTCCCCGGCTCGGGCGACAGCCTCAGCACAGGGCACGGGAGCGGCCGCGGACACGAGGCTGTCGGCCGGGGTCGTGCCGTCCGGCGCGCCCGGGCCGACCCAGACGGTCCGGACCGAGGCCTCGCTCGCGAGCTCGACGAGCGTGTCGACACACGTCTCGCTCGTGGCGTCGCGTCCGGCGACGAGCACCGTCGGCCGCACCGCGTCGAGCAGGCGCCGGATCTCCCAACCGCGGTACTTCACGTTGACGCCGACGTACGACGCGCCCACGATCGAGCACGCGTTCTGCAGGACCGGCCACAGCGGATGCCCGGGCAGGCAGATCGCGACCCGGTCGCCCGGGCCGACCCCGAGACCGTGCAGAACCCCGGCCCACGCCTCGGCGGCAGCCCGGAGGCCGGCGAGATCCATCGTCTCGCCGGCCTCGGGGAAGTCGTAGACCACGTGGTCCTCGCCCCACAGCCGACAGGCGCGCTCCAGCGCTTCCCGGGGCGTGGTGGGGAGGTCCGCTGGTAGCGGGTCCGGCGATGTCAGCACCTGGAAGACGGTACTGCTCACGCGGCCCCTCGTCCGTTCAGGTCGAGCACGGCCTCGGAGCAGAGGTGGTCGTCCTCGGCATCGCGGACCTCGAGTCGGATGCCCTGGTCACCGCTGAGCGCGAGCACCCGGTAGTCGCGATCGGTGAAGACGGGCGCCTTGAAGCGCAGCCCGGTGATCGTGGTGCCGGCCAGGGTGCCGTCGTCGGTGAGCCTGCCGGCGAGCGAGGTCAACCAGGTGAGGATCAGGTGGCCGAAGGTGATGGTCTGCCCGAAGTGGGTGCCGGCGGCATAGGCGGCGTCGGTGTGCAGCGGATTCCAGTCGCCGCTCAAGGCGGCCCACCCGTCCAGGTCGGCCTGGGAGAAGCGGCGCTCGGCGGAGGCGAGGACGGTCATGCGGACACCTTTCCGGGCCACCCGGCGTGCGTGGTCATGGCCGCGAGCTCGGCTCCGTCGTGGCGGACCACCGAGCGGATCCGGACATAGGGCCGGCCCTTGCGCTCACCGACCTCCTCGATCTCGGCGACCAGCTCCAGCTCCGCGTCGCGCGGCACGGGGGCGAAGAAGGCGAGGTCCTGACCGAGCATGACCCCGCCTGGCGGCATGTCGTGCTCGGCGAGGTACGCACGGCGAGCCAGCATGCCGAGCAGCCCCTCGGGGACGTCGCCGCTGTGCTCGGTGCCCGCGATCGCGGCGTACGACGACAGCGTCGCCTCGTCGATGGTGAGCAGCTGCGGCCCGATGACACGGCCGGGCCAGAGCTGATCGAGGGTCAGCAGCGGCCGGGACGCGGGGGACGGCACGTCGGCGAAGCTCGCCACGAAGTCGACGATCGCCTGCAGGGGCTCGGACTGGCCGAAAACCCGCGCCACGCCGAGCTCGATCATCGTCTCCTCGTCGCGATCAGGGAGGTTGCCGCCGACGATCACCGAGATACCGCCCAGATCGTCGCGACCCGTCGCGGCGCGGAGGGCGGCGATCACGTCGCGGGTCAGCCCGACGTGTCCCCCTCCGCTCATGCTGAGACCGACGACGTCGACGTCCTCGATCGTCGCCGTTCGGGCGATCGCCTCCGCATCGGCCCGCAGCCCGGTGTAGATGACCTCGGCGCCGGCGTCCCGCAGCGCCCGCGCAACCACGATGATGCCGCGGTCGTGTCCGTCCAGGCCGGGCTTGGCCATCAGGACCCGGGGCACGTGGGCGCTCATGCACGCTCCTCGCGACGCATGGCCTCGCGCAGCTCGCCGATGGTCGCGTAGGCCTCGACGGCCTCCACCAGCACCTCCATCACCGGGTCCTCGCCGAACCGGACCTCGCGCAGCTTCCGCAGGGCAGCGTCGACCGTCGCCTGGTCGCGGGTCGACCGGACCTTCTCGAGGGCGGCGACGCGGCGCGGCAGGACGGTCTCGTCGGAGTGGTGGACGTCGACCTCCTCCGCCTCGACCGGCATGTCGTTGCGCCCCACCACCGTGCGCTCGCCCGACTCGATCTCCTGGTGGATCCGGAACGCGCGCTCGCGCATCGCGTCCTGGACCTGCTGGTCCTCGAGGGCGCGCAGGATGCCGCCCCACTCGTGCACCTCCCGCCCGCAGGCCTTGGCGGCGGCCTCCGTCGCGTCGGTCAGCGACTCGACGAAGTAGGAGCCACCCAGGGGGTCGACGGTGACGCACACGTCGCTCTCCTTGGCCACGATCCGCTGCACGCCCAGGGCCAGGTCCTGGGTGTGCTGCGTGGGGATCTCGAAGGCCTCGTCGATGGCGGTGCCGACCATGGTCTGAGCGCCACCGAGCGCCGCGCCGAGGACACCGAGGGTGCTGCGAGCGAGGTTGAGGGTCGGCTCCTCGCGCGTGAAGTGGCTGCCGGCGCAGGCGACGGCCGTCATCCGGAGCCCCTGGCTGCGCGGGTCGGTGCTGCCGTACTGCTCCACCATCCGCTTGGCCCACATCCGGCGCGCGGCGCGCAGTTTGGCGGCGTCCTCGAAGATCATCTGGCTGGTCGCGAAGAACAGCGACAGGCGTGGGGCGATCTGGTCGATCTCGAGGCCTCGCTTGAGCAGCGCCTCGATGTAGCAGGCCGCGATCTCGAAGGAGTAGCCGATCTCCTGGGCCGGGTTGGCTCCGGTCTCGTGCAGGAGGGCGGCGCGCACGTTGAAGGCGAAGAAGTTGGGCATCTCGCGCAGCACGAAGTCGGCGGTCTCGATGCACCAGTCGAGCGAGGTCTCCACGTCGTAGACGTAGAGACCACGGCTGGCGAACTCGTGCAGGATGTCGTTGGAGACGGTGCCGCGCAGCTTGGCGAAGTCAGCCCCCTGCTTGCGAGCGACCGAGGTGAGCATGGCGGTCATGACCGGCGACATGCCGTTGATGTTCATGGTCACCGGGACCTGCTCCAGCGGGATGCCCTCGAGGAGCTCCTCGAAGTCAGCGAGCGAGTCGATGGCGACCCCGACCCGCCCGACGTCGTGCTGCGCGCGGGGATCGTCGGAGTCCATCCCGAGCTGGGTGGGCAGGTCGAACGCGATGCTGACCCGGCCGTTGCCGTTGGCGAGCAGGTGCTGGAAGCGGGCGTTGGCATCGGAGGGGTCGCCGAATCCGGCGTAGAGGCTCGGGGCCCACGGCCGGTCCGTGTAGCCCGCCCGCCGCACGTGGCGGGTGTAGGGGTAGCCGCCGGGCAAACCGAGCGCCTCGTCCGGGTCCGTGGACCAGTCAGCCGCGGTGTAGGTCTGCTTGATCGGGAAACCCGACTCGGAGTACTTCTCGTAGGTGCTCATCGCTGTCCGTCCCAAGTCGTGCGCGTCACTTGCGGCGACGGTGAGCGCGGTTCTTGCGGCGCCGCAAAATTGGATGCGTTCATTGAAGGAGGCGCGGGCCCCGCTTGTCAATCCTCAGGGTGCCTCATCTGGCCGAGATTCTCGGTCACGAAGCAGGCCTTGCGGTCCTCCTCGACCTGAGATTAACTTGCATATGCGCAAATGCCGAGCGAGAAGGCCCGGCGTGGGAGCGCAGACACGAAGGAGCACGTGCATGAAGGTCGGTGTTTGGATCCCGTGCTACCGGAGGTGGGTCAAGGGACCCCAGGCGAAGGCACTCGCCACCGCGGCCGAGGCCCTCGACTTCGGCTCGCTGTGGGTGCAGGACCACCTGGTCGCGCCGCTCGGCGAGGCCGGCGACGAGGTGGAGCTCCAGGCGTCGTGGCTCTCCCCCGACGACTACGGGAACGAGAGCTTCAGCGCCGTGGAGTACTTCGGCGAGGAGAACTGGTGGCTCGACCCCTACGCTCTCTGGGGCTACCTGGCCGGGTGCACCACCGAGGTCGAGCTCGGCAGCTGCATCATCGTCGGCCCGTACCGCGATCCGATCGTGCAGGCCAAGATGCTCGGTACGCTCGACGTCCTGTCGGGCGGCCGGATGCTGTACGGCGTCGGTGCCGGCCACGTCCCCGGTGAGTTCGAGGCGCTCGGCCGCGACTACAGCGCCCGCGGTCGCCGGCTGGACGAGTACCTCGACGTCATGGACAAGCTGCTGACCAACCCACAGTTCTCCCACCAGGGCGAGTCCGTCCAGCTCGGCGAGGTGCTCAGCCTGATCCAGCCGGTCAGCGACCCCCGCCCACCGTTCCTCATCGGCGGGGGCAGCAAGGCAGCGGTCCGGCGCGCCGTACGCCGCGGCGAGGGCTGGATCCCCGCCCACGTCGCGCCCGGCGAGCTCAAGAAGGGCATCGACTACCTCGAGGAGTTCGCGGCCGCCGAAGGCAAGCCGGTCCCCGAGATCACCGTCACCCTGGTGTGGGGCATCGCGGACCCGCTCAAGGGCGCGCCCAGCTCGTCGCGACGCAGCTTCATGAGCATCGCCGAGGCCACCGACCTGCTCGGTCAGTACGCCGACCTCGGCGTCAAACGGCTGGCCATCGACATGCCCAACCCCAACCAGGACATCCTCGTCCGGCAGTACGAGCTGCTCGCCGAGGCCGCCGGCCAGACCGGCGCCCTGCGCTCCTCGGAGGCATGACATGGCGCTCGAGGACGTCCGGATCAGTGACTGCTGGGCACGCGACGGCATCCAGCCGGAGGGCTTCGTCCCGACCGCCGCCAAACTGGAGATCCTCGAGCTGCTGGCGGCCGCCGGCTACCAGCGCGTGGAGCTGACCTCGTTCACCAGCCCGAGGCACTTCCCCCAGTTCACCGACGCGGCCGAGGTGCTCACGAGCTACCGGCGCCACGAGGGCGTGGAGTACGCGGTACTGATCCCCAATCCGCGCGGCCTCGAACTCATGCAGCGCGCGCAGGGCGAGGAGCAGCGGGTCGACTCCGTCACGCTGATCGTCGCCGCCTCCGAGAGCTACAACCTCAAGAACTCCAACCGGACCCTGGCGGCCTCCCTGGCCGAGATCCGGCAGCTCACCCCGGCCGCGAGGGCGGACGGCCTCATGGTGACGGGCTGCGTCGGCACCGCCTGGGGGTGCCCCATCGAGGGCCCGGTCGACCCGGCGCACTCGCTGCGGGTCGCCACCGAGCTGGCGTCGTACGGCGTGGACCGGATCATGCTCGGCGACACGACCGGCGAGGCGCTGCCGGACACCGCCGGTCCGCTGGTCGCCGACGTGGCCGCCCTGGGGCTGCCCGTCGTCGCGCACTTCCACGACCAACGCGGCGCCGGCGTCGCCAACGCGCTCGCCGCCGGGGCGGCAGGCGCCACCTGGCTGGACGTCTCGCTCGGCGGCACCGGCGGGCACCCGCCCGAGGCCGGCGTGCAGACCGGCGACGCCGGCAACGTGTGCGCCGAGGACCTCGCCACCATCCTCACCGGGATGGGCGTGCCGCTCGGCCTCGACCTCGACCGGCTGATCAGCGCCGGACGCCGCGCCGAAGAGGTGCTGGGTCGCCAGTTGAACAGCATGGTGCAACGGGCCGGTCTCCCGGTGAGGCTGCAGAGGAAGTTCGCGTGAGCCGCGCGCCGAGGAGGCCCCTGCCCGAGCTCGTCCGGGCCGCCGTGTCCGGGCGGGACCCGGTGGCGCTGGGGCGGGTGCTGAGCTACGTCGAGTCCGGCGGCACCGAGCTCGCCACCCTGCTGAACGCGCTCCCACCCGAACGCGGCCGGACCCAGGTCATCGGGGTCACCGGGCCACCGGGAGCCGGGAAGTCGACCCTCACCTCGGCCCTGGTCGCCCGGCTGCGGGCGCGGGGCGATCGCGTCGCCGTCCTCGCGGTGGATCCCTCCTCGGCCCGTTCCGGCGGCGCCCTCCTCGGCGACCGGATCCGGATGCAGCGCCACGACCTCGACCCGGAGGTGGTGATCCGCTCGCTCGGCTCACGCGGGCAGCTCGGCGGGCTCTCCGCCGCCGTACCCCTGGCGGTGCGCGTGCTGGAGGCCTGCGGCTTCGACACCGTCGTCGTGGAGACCGTCGGGGTGGGGCAGAGCGAGATCGGCGTGGTCGCGCTCGCCGACACCGTCCTCGTGGTCCTCGCCCCCGGCATGGGCGACGGCATCCAGGCCGAGAAGGCCGGGCTGCTCGAGGAGGCCGACGTCTTCTGCGTCAACAAGGCCGACCGCGACGACGCCGGCCACCTCGTCCGCGACCTGCGCGCGATGCTGCGCCTCGCGCACTCCTCCCCCGGCACCTGGACGGTCCCGCTGGTGAGGACCATCGCGACCTCCGGTGACGGTGCCGACGAGCTGCTCGCCGCGCTCACCGCGCACTGTGCGTGGTCCCGCGGGTCCGGCGAGCACGACCACCGTCTTCGACGGCGGCTGGCCGGCGAGATCCGAGCAGTTGCCGCGGCTGAGCGGATCCGCACCTGGGCCGAGCGCGACCGCGAGGCCGACCTGCTGGAGACGCTGGTCACCGAGGTGCTCGCCGACCGGCTCGGTGTGGTCGACGCCGCACGGCGGCTGGTCTGACCGTCGCGTGGAGCGCGAGCCGCTCCTCCTCCGCGTCGTCCGGCGAGCCTGCGTCGGTACTTCAGACACGGTGACGTTCCAGACGAGGTCAGGCCCCCGAACCGACGCCACCGAGCAAATTGGCGACGAGTGCGCCGACGAAGGCGTCGGTGACCGGCTCGTCGGGGATGAGCAGGCGGTGGTAGACCGCGCCCCAGAGCTGGTCGACGAGGACCTGGACGTCGACGTCGGACCGGATCTGGCCGATCTCCTGGGCCCGCTGGAGGCGCTCGCCGGCGAGCCGGCGGCGTTCACCGGAGTAGAGGGCCCGGTAGGCGCGGGCCAGCTCGGGGTCGGTCTGGGCGTGGCCGATCAGCTCGGCCAGCACCCGGCCGCCGGGCGTCCCGGTCATCACCGCGACGAAGGCGCGGAGCTGGGCGAGCAGGTCGGCGCGGATGTCGCCGGTGTCGGGGAACTCCAGCTCGTCCTCGACCGCGTGGAAGTAGCCGTCCAGCGCGAGAGCGCCCACCGAGGGCCACCATTTGTAGAGTGTCGTCTTGCTGACGCCCGCGGTCCGGGCGGCCCGTTCGAAGGTCAGGTCCGCCATCCCCTCGGAGAGGAGGAGCTCGCCGACCGCGCGCAGCACGTCGGCGCGGACCTCGTCGGCCGGACGCCGGCCCCGGCCACGCCGGACCGTCGGCTCAGGAGTGCTCACGTGGTCAGTAGATCAGCCAGGCCGACCCGCGCGAGGAAGTCCCCCCGGATCCGGTCAGCGACCTCGGAGACCGCCTCCGAGCCGTCGTCGACGGGGTCGACGTGCACCCGGAACGGCCGCTGCCCCGCGGGAAGCGCGATGATGCGGGCGATCTCGCTCGCCACCATCGACGCGTCTGCGTCGGGCGGCGCGAGCGCCGCGAGCTTCTCGCCCACCTGCTCCATCAGCCCCGCGTAGCGGCTCTCGTAGGCGGCCTCGACCGCCGCGTCCGCGGGCCGGCCGGCGTGGGCGAAGTGGTTCGTGCCCGAGGTGAACGACCCCGGCACCACGATCGAGGTCTCGACGCCCCACCGCGCCAGCTCTCCGGCGTACGACACGGCGAGGGAGTCCATGCCCGCCTTCGCGGCGAAGTACGGCGCGAGGTACGGCGGGGTGCCGCCCTTGACACTCGAGCTGGACACCCACAGCACCAGCCCCGCCCCGCGCTCGCGCATCGACGGGAGCACCGCCCGGTTGACGCGCTGGGTGGACAGCACGTTGATGTCGTAGATCTCGGCGAGCTGCTCGGGGGTGAACGCTTCGGCCGGTCCGACGACCATGTGGCCGGCGTTGTGGACGAGCACGTCGATCCGGCCGTGCTCGGCCAGCACCTCGGCGACGGCCGCGTCGACCGAGGCCTGGTCGTTGACGTCGAGCTCGATCGCGCGCAGGTCTACGGCGTGCTCGACGCGGTAGTCGGCCGCCGCCGCGACGGCGCCCGCGTTGCGGGTGGCCGTCTGCCGCATCCCGGCGTAGACGATGTCGCCGCCGGCGGCCACGGCCCGCGCCGTCAGGGCGCCGAAGCCACTCGAGGCGCCGGTGATCACCACGACCCGCGCACTCATGCCAGACCGCCGTTCACGAAGAGCACCTGGCCGTTGACCCAGCGCGCGGGCCCGGCGAGGAAGGACACGGTCTCGGCTATGTCGGCCGGGGTGCCGAGCCGCTCGAGCGGGGCCGCCTTGGCCAGGTTCTCGATCGTCTGCTGGTCCTTGCCGTCGAGGAACAGCGGCGTGGCCGTCGGGCCGGGTGCGACCGCGTTGACGGTGATGTCCCGGCCGCGCAGCTCGCGGGCCAGCACCGGGGTGATGCTCTCGACCGCTGCCTTCGAGGCGACGTAGGCGCCGTACGTCGGGAAGGCGGTCCGGGTGACCGTCGTGGAGAAGTTCACCAGCGCTCCCCCTGCACGCAGCCGGTTCGCGGCCAGCTGGGAGACCACGAAGGTGCCCCGGATGTTGGTGCGGTGCATCCGGTCGAGGTCCGCGAGGTCGAGCGTCGCGATCGGTCCCAGCAGCATGATCCCGGCAGTGTTGACGACCACGTCGATCCCCCCGAGCTCGGCCTCGACCGCGTCGAAGGCCGCCGCCATCGCGACCTCGTCGGCAACGTCACCGGCAGCGTCGCCGCCGACGACCATCGCCCTGCCGCCGGCCGCGCCAATCCGCGCGGCGAGCTCCTCGGCCGGAGCCGCCTTGCTGGCGTAGTGGATAGCGACGGCCATGCCGTCAGCGGCGAGCCGCTCGGCGACGGCGCTGCCGATGCCGCCCGAACCGCCGGTGACGAGGGCGACGCGGGTGGGGGTGGAGGTGGTGGACATGGGTGGTCCCTTCGGATCCGACGCCGTCCGATCTGAACGGTTCGTTCATATTCAAGCATATGAACGATGCGTTCACAACGTCGCGGAGGCGCTGCCCCATGCCCGCCGGGCGCCGGCTACTTCGAGGCGACGTTCGCCGCGATCACGGCGGACACGAGGTCGTGGCTACCGTCCACGTCGACGACGAGATCGCCGAGGTAGTCCATGTTGATGATGTTGGCCTTGTCGTTGTTGATCCTCCGGAGCTGTAGGTAGTAGACGAGGGCGGGCGTCACTCGCACATGGCCGTCGTAGAGCGACAGCCCGTAGTTGTACAGCTGCCAGGGGACATTGGTCTGCAGGTTCCAGAGCCCACCGGTCCCCTGGTAGTCGAGGTAGCCCTCGTAGATGTCCGCCGCTTGCACGACGTGCACGCTGGGGTCGAGGTATACGCCCTCGAGGTCAGCGACATGTCCCTCAGGCTTCTCCCCTTCAGGCTTGGACTCCCAAGGAGAGACGAAGATCCGGGTCGCTCCGGACGCCAACGGGTCGCTCTTCTCGGCGTCCTGGAGGACCTTCCCCGACCCCGTGTCCACGTCGAGATGCCAGGACGTGGCCTCGCCCCACGAGAAGACCAGGAGGTTCTTGCCGGCCGCCTTCAGCGCGTTGGGCGTGACCGTTGTGATGTCGGTCTTGTTGCCCGCCTCGTCCGCGTAGTTCAGGAGATGCTCGTGAACCCGGGCGAACAGCATGTTCCAGGCGTCTCGGTAGTCGCCGCTCATCCCGGGCACGCCCTTGACATCCGCCACGAGCAGCTCGACCAGCACGAACTCGTCGGGGTGGTCGTCGAGGAAGGTGCCGAGCTGCTCGACCACGTGCTCGAAGCGGACGTCGGTCCAGTCGGTGCCGTGGCGGATGTACCAGACGCCCTGGTACATGTCGGTCCGCAGGTCCAGGAAGCGCGAGCCGGCGAGCAGCTGGTTCATGACGTCGACCTGCTGCGCCCGGCTGGTCATCTCGCCCCCGGGACGTGAGATCTGGTAGGAGCCGGCGTCGTGGCTGCCGGGGATCACGATCTTCGTCAGCGGGCGGTCGCCGATGATGGCGTTGCGGTCCCTGATCCAGTTCTCGTGCTTGGCCGGACGACTGTAGTTCGACGCGGACACGAACTCGAGCAGGACGGTCGCGTTGCCCTCCCCGTAGTAGTACAGATACGAGTCTCCCGCGCTGCAGATCGCGGATCCGGCAGGATCGGTGCTGATCTCTCGGCTGACCGTGACCAGGTCGTCGTCGATGTTCTCGATGGCCATCGCGTAGCCCTTGTCGCCGATGTCGGCCGAATCCCAGTAGAGGTACTTGCCGTGGCGACCGCTGCCGTCGAGGACCCGTCCCTCCGAGGTGAGGTAGCGAGGTCGTCCGGCCAGCTCCTCCTCATAGGTCTTCTCGTCGGTGGCGCCGCCGCGCTGAGCGTCGACCACCCACTGGACCTTGGCGGCACCGGTCGGCGGCACGTCCTCCGGGCCGGCCACGGGCTGGGCATAGTCCGACTCGACGCCGGCGTTGCCCAGCCAGCCCACCCAGGCATGCGGCTCACCTGGCACCACCCAGTAGAGCTTGACGTAGAACGGTTCTCCGTAATGCCACACCGCGGCCATGAGGACTCCTTGTTGGACTTGGGGAAGGGATGGACCCGGCGCTGTCAGGCCTCCGCCGGCCAGTAGCCCTGCAGCGCGATGCAGAAGCTGAGGGTGAGATAGGGCATCTGGTTGTTGTGGGGCTGGCCCATCCCGGCGACCGCGATGGCGAAGCCGAACATGGTGGTCGCCGACTCGAGGGCACCGAACGCCGAGACGCCGTCCCCCTGGGCGAACGCCTGCCCTGACGGCTGACGCTCGTCGGCCAGGTCGGCCGAGGCGTTGAACGAGTGCTCGTGGGACGGCATCTCACTGACCCGCAGGCTCACCCCTGCCTGACCGCCCTTGTCGCCGATCGCACGAGGCGACAGACCCGGGCCGGTGCCCCAGGACATGGGAACGGAGTTGCGGAGGTCCGGCAGCGCGAAGGTCGTGCTGCCGTTGCCGCCGTAGGTCGCCCCGAGCACGGCGAACAAGGTCTTGTGCTCGCTGACGGAAAGCAGCTGCCCGTTGCAGAAGGCCCATCCGGCCGGGGCGAAGGGGAAGCCGAAGGCGCGGATCTCACCGATGAAGGGGTCGGTCACTGGAACGCTCCCTCGCGCTCGTTCCGGCTCGGGAAGATGCCGGACAAGGAGATGATGAAGGAGACGCACAGGTAGGGCTGCATGTTGTCGTGCGGAAGGCCACCCCCCGTGGGGGCCACGGCGCTGGGGGCGAGCGGGACGAACGGTTGCACCGATCCGTAGGCCGAACCGGCACCGGTAGCAGGCATCGACGCCGGGACGCTCGAGTCGACCGTGCTCCTGCTCGCCGGGTCGACGGAGCCCATCATCGAATGGTTGTGGGCGGGCAGTTGCTCGACCGTCAGCTTCACGGTCTCGACACCGCCCCGATCTCCGAGGTCCGCCCCATCTCCCAGGCCGACCGGCACCCGGCCGCGCAGGTCGGGCAGCAGGAAGAACTCACTGCCATCGCCGCCGTACGTGGTCCCGATCAGCTGGAACAGGGCGCCGTTGTCGCTGATCGCAAGCTGGCGGCCGTCGCAGAACGACCAGCCTTCCGGGGCGGACCTGCCGGCCCACATCCTCACCTCGCCGACGAAGGGGACGATCATGACGCCTCCTCCAGGCTCTTCGGGGGGTAGTCGCCCTGGATGCAGATGCAGATGCTGAGGGCCAGAAAGGGCTGACGGTTCTCGTGGGCCGCGGACCCACCCGAGACCCCGACCACCGCCGGGTGCATCGCGGTCAGGTTGCTCCCGGGGCCGTAGAGGCTGCCCGGTTCGCTGTTGCCCAGGCGCTTCGTCGCGCCCGGAACATTGCCCGAGGAGACGTTGCTCCCGAGAAGCTGGTGGTTGTGGGTCGGCATCTCCACAGGCACCAGCTGGTGGCTCGCCTCGCCGCCAGCGCGACCGACGTCGCCGGGTGCCCCGGAGTGTATGGGCACTCGGGCGCCCAGGTCCGGCAGGTTGAACGACGTCTGCCCGTCGCCGCCGAACGTCGTGCCGAGAAGGGAGAAGAGCCCCGGATTGCCCTTGATGTCCATCGCGCGGCCATCGCAGCGGACCCAGCCCTCGGGGGCGAACCCGAAGCTGAACATCCTCACCTCTCCCAGGTACGGCGCTCCCGCGACGTCCGTCTCGGTCTCGGTCTCGGTCTCGGTCATCGTGCTCCTCCTCAGTGGGCTGTTACATCCCTGCCGGCAGCGTGCAGCTGGTGAACTGGTCGCCTGTGCGAACGACGACCTTCTTGCCCGCGAAGAATCCGACGCCGGTCTCGCTGGCAGGATTCTGGCCCGCCAGGAAGGTCTCGGTCTGCGCGGCCGTGGCGGGTGACGGGGTCAGCCCGACGAGGCCGAACTTGTACGTCGCGGCCGCGTCGGACTCCTTGTAGACGTTGATCCCGCCGTTCTTGTCCCCGCCGCTGACCGGCGCGCTGGTGGCGCTGTTGCTCGCGATGCTCGCGCACAGGGTGGGGTTGTACGCGGCGTCGCCCGAGCTGCCGTTCTCCACCCGGATGCCCGAGAGGAGCAGGCCCTGGACGCCGGTGTTCGCATTGTTCTCCAGGCGCAGGTTCAGGGTGCCGTTCGAGTCCCGGTGCAGGATCCGGATGCCCGGGCCGGAGGTGTTCGCGATCGTGTTCCCGGTGATGGTGGCGCGGGCCGTCGGCGTGGCCAGCGTGCTGAGGTCGGCCTGGATGTTCTTGTCCGTGCCCAGGGCGATGGCGGCGGTGCTGAATCCGTTGTTGGCGTTGATCTGGTTTCCGGTCACGGTGAAGTAGGCGGTGGCATCACCGGCCAGGCCGATGGCGATGGCCGAGGACTTCATGTTCCGCAGCGGGCTGCCGACCGTGCCGTTGTCGGTGATGGAGAAGTTGCCCTGCCCCCGACCGGTCACGCTGGCCGAGATGCCGAAGCCGTTGATCTTGTTGGTCGTATCGCCGATGACCTGGTTGCCGGTGATCGACACCACGTCAGTGGCGGAGCCGGGCACCCCGTAGGTGCCGGGCGGCGCCGTGGAGCTGGCGGTGCTGGCGCCCTGGATGCTGATGCCGTCGCCCGACGGGAATCCGGTGACCGTGTTGTTGGCGATCGTGGCCTTGGTCAGACTGGCCACAGTCGTGGACGAGCCGAACAGGTTCAGCGCGATGCCGCTCCGTTTCGAGTCTTCCGGGACGAAGGAGCTGGAGATCGTGTTGCCGGTGATCGTGGCGCTGCTGATCGTGCCGTCGTAGTTGAAGATGTCGACGCCTCCGCCGAACGCGCCCGTCAACGTGCTGCCTGTGATCGTGACCAGGCCGTCGATGTTGTTGTTGTGCCCGCCGGAGGTCGTGTTGAACGCGATCGAGGAGTCGTTGTCGTCGGCTCGCGCGTCGCCGGCGTTGACGATCGCCCCATTGGTGAACGAGAAGTTCGTGACATCGGCGCCTTGCACGCCACTGCGGTTCGCCCCCTGGATCCGCAGATTGTTGAGCGAGACGTGGTCGGTGCCGGTCAGGGCGACGCCGGGTCCGGTGGTGTTGGCGATCGTGCCGCCGCTGTCGGGTGCTCCGGTGCCGGTGACGATGAGACCTCCCGCCGTACCGGTGTTGGTGAGGGCGATGCCGCTCGGTGCGCCATTGGCTGAGATGCTGCGGAAGGTCAGGTCGTCGCCGTGGATGGTGATGCCGTCGATGTCCAGTGCGGTGCCCGTCGACGAGGCGAGTGTGTTGTCGACTCCGACCCCGACTCCGCCCGGATCGGTGATCGCCAGGGTTCCGCCGTTCCTGCCGACGATCGCGCTCGAGGTTCCGGTCGACAGGTTCAGTCCGCCTTCGAACCGGAAGGTGTTCGAGCCCAGGAAGTTGTCCTGCAGCAGGATGCCGCCGCCGTTGCCGGGCGTGGCAGGGAGGTCGGTGATCGGACCGGTGAACCTCTTCACGCCGCCGGTCTGGTCGGAGATCCTGATGAGCGGTCCGCTGTCGTCGCTGATCGCGCCGCCGTAGGTGAAGGCGAGGTCATCGAACGAGCGGTCGCCGGTGATGAGCACGTCGGTGCCCGTCGCGTTGCTCAAGGAGCCGCCGCCGGCGACGAAGCTGCCCTGCGTGTGGTCGAACCGCATCCCGTGCGGTCCCCCTGTCGACGAGACCGACGTGAAGGCCATGCTCAGCGTGCCGAGGGAGATGTCGACCGCCCGCCCCCCGACGGTCGCGTTGTCGATCACACCGGGCGTCACCGTGTTCATCATCGCCGAGCTCACGTCGTTGCCGAACAGTGCCGCACCCGAGGCGTTGCCCAGGTCGATCCCCTGGATCTCGTTGCCCAAGGCGAGGTTCAGTCCGTCCCCCGACGCGTTGACGATCACCGGGTTGCTGCCGCCCGCCGGGACGACGTCGTTGATCAGCCCGATGTCGCCGCTGGGGTCGACGTCGAGGCTGTGCGGCTCGCCGATCAGTCGCTGACCGTCCTCCAGGACGAGACCGCCCGCGTAGGGGGCGGCAGCGCCGTAGACCAAGATGACGTCGAAGGTCTTGTCGAGGGCATCCAGCGAGCCCCCCGTGGACAGCGCCGAGAGCGTCTTCGAGGGCGAGTGCGAGCGCCCGTCGCCCGCCGCGCTCGCGTCGCCGTCGACGTACCAGACCACCGGGCCGACCACCTTGATCGTGACCGTGCCGGTGGCGGTCTGGTTGGCCGGCGCAACCACGCTGTTGTCGCTGAGCGTGTAGGTGAACGTGTCGCTGCCGGTGAAGCCGGGCTTGGGGTCATAGATGAACTGGCCGTCGGGCTGCATGGTGACGTTGCCGGCGCACGTGCTGGCGCATTGGGTGGAGGTGATCGACGCGGGTCCGGCGGTCAGGTTGGCGGCGGGGGTGTCGACGTCGGTGTCGCCGTCGAGCACGCTGCCGGGGATCGGCCCCAGCAGCGGGCCGGTCGAGGTCGTACCGACGACGAACCGGGTGTTGCCCAGCGCGTCCCCGAACGAGTCGTTGTCGGCGACTGGTGCCTCGTTGACGTTGGTGACCGTGACCGTGAACGACTTCTCGAACGTCAGGCCGCCCTGGTCGGTGACCCGCACCCGCACCGCGTAGCTCGCCTTGGCCTCGAAGTCGAACACCGCGCTCGTCCGCAGGCCGGTGCCAGAGATGGTGAACGACGCGTTGTCCGCACTGCCGGTTCCCGCCACCAGCGTGAAGGTATGCGTGTCACCGACGTCCGGATCAGTCGCCGACAAGCTACCCACAGCCGTGTTCACCGGCTCGTTCTCCGCCACACTCAGATCACTCAACGAGAGGTTCGTCGGCGCGGCGTTCTCCGCCGCGTTGGTGACCGTGACCGTGAACTGCTTCTCGAACGTCAGACCGCCCTGGTCGGTCACCCGCACCCGGACCGCGTAGCTCGCCTTGGCCTCGAAGTCGAACACCGCGCTCGTCCGCAGGCCGGCGCCAGCGATGTCGAACGACGCGTTGTCCGCACTGCCCGCCCCGGCGACCAGCGTGAACGTATGCGTGTCACCGACGTCCGGATCGGTCGCCGACAAGCCGCCGACGACCGTGTTCACCGGCCGGTTCTCCGCCACACTCAGATCACTCAACGAGAGGTTCGTCGGCGCGGCGTTCTCCGCCGCGTTGGTGACCGTGACCGTGAACGACTTCTCGAACGTCAGACCGCCCTGGTCGGTCACCCGCACCCGGACCGCATAACTCGCCTTGGCCTCGAAGTCGAACACCGCGCTCGTCCGCAGGCCGGTGCCAGAGATGGTGAACGACGCGTTGTCCGCACTGCCGGTTCCCGCCACCAGCGTGAAGGTATGCGTGTCACCGACGTCCGGATCAGTCGCCGACAAGCTACCCACAGCCGTGTTCACCGGCTCGTTCTCCGCCACACTCAGATCACTCAACGAGAGGTTCGTCGGCGCGGCGTTCTCCGCCGCGTTGGTGACCGTGACCGTGAACTGCTTCTCGAACGTCAGACCGCCCTGGTCGGTCACGCGCACCCGGACCGCGTAGCTCGCCTTGGCCTCGAAGTCGAACACCGCGCTCGTCCGCAGGCCGGCGCCAGCGATGTCGAACGACGCGTTGTCCGCACTGCCCGCCCCGGCGACCAGCATGAAGGTATGCGTGTTCCCGACGTCCGGATCGGTCGCCGACAAGCCGCCGACGACCGTGTTCACCGGCCGGTTCTCCGCCACGCTGTTGTTGCCGAGGGTGATGTCGGTGGGCGGGTCGTTGGTCGGCACCGGTGGGCACGTGACGGTCGCGAAGACGGTCGCGATGCTGCCGCCGTTCAGCGTGTAGGTGAAGGCGTCCGGCCCGCCAACGGAGGTGTTGCAGTAGCCCGTGTCGGGCCGGTAGGTCAGCCCGGCGTGGGCACCGGCCGAGCCGCCGATGAGTGCGACGGTCCCGTGCGTCGGGTCGGACGCGGAGGCGATCGTCCTCGGCCCACCGTCCAGGTCGGTGTCGTTGGTCAGAACCGCGACCGGTACGGCCGCCGCGTCCTGGGCCACGGTCACGCTGTCGTCGAGCGCCAGCGGGGCGTCGTCGACTGCGGCGACGGCGATGCCGCGAGTGGCTGGGTTGCTGGTGCCGCCGTCGCCGTCGGTGAGCACGAACCGCACGGCCCGAGCGGTCGTCGAGGGGGCGTCGGAGGCGTTGCGGTAGGTGATGTTCCGCAGCAGCGTCGCCGTCGCAGTCCGCGTCGCGTCGGCGTTGAGGGTGATGATCAGTGGGACGGCGCCTGTGCCCCCGGTGAAGGTGCCGATGGGGCTGCCGCCGAAGGTGACGCTGACACCGGCGACCCCGATCTGTCCGGCGCCGGTGCCCTGGTTGTTGATGGCGAGGCGGTCCTCGGCCTGGCCTCCGGATGCGTAGTCCACGGTCAGGGTGCCGGTGGCGAAGTTCGCCGAATCCGGGTCGGTGACGGTGCCACTCGCGGTGATCACCGTGGCCGGGTCGTTCTCGACGTATCCCAGCGTCCCGATCTCCAGACCGGCGATTGCCGGTGCGGCGGTCCCCTCGCTGGCGTTGGTGACCGTGACCTTGAGGACGCGCTTGACCGAGGTTCCCGATCGGTCGGTCGCGCGCACCCGGATCGACAGCTCCGGGTCCTCCTCGAAGTCGAGGACAGCCGCCGTTTCCAGGTGATCCCCGGAGATTCGGAAGGCGGCGTTGTCAGCGGCCCCCCTGCCGGGCACGAGCCGGAACACGTGGTCGTCTCGAGGATCCGGGTCGGCCGCCGAGAGTGAGCCCACCTCGGTGCCGACCGGCGCGGTCTCGATGACACTCGACGGACTGAGGGTCACGTCGGTCGGGCGGTGGTTCTGAACGACGATCTCGCAGCTGCTTCGTACGACGTCGCCCGGATCGACGAACGCGCGATCCCTCTTCCCCGGGCCGCAGTTCAGGATGTCGCGGAATCGGCCGCCGTCGCGGCCGTCGAGCCGGTCGTTGCCCCGGCCACCGGACAGTACGTCGTCGCCCTGACCACCGCGCAGGACATCGCGTCCCCTCCGACCGAGAAGCCGATCGTCGCCACCCGCGCCTCGCAGCTCGTCCTTGCCTCGCCGACCGATCAGCCGGTCATCGCCTCCCCGGCCGCAGATGACGTTGCGCTCGGCATTGCCCACCAGCGTGTTGGGACCCGGCGTACCGACGATCGTGCAACCCGGGCCGGCCGCCGACGCGGTGACGCCATGCACGACCTGTAACGCACCCACCACGAGGAGCGCTGCGGCCAGCGCCGCGACCCGTCCGAGGCCTCGTGAACCCCACCAGGAGCTGTTCGTCATGGCTCGCCTACCCCACGTCGCGCTGTCCGCCACATCGCTGGCCGTCGCCGGCCCACCTGCACGCTGACCGCTTGTCCTCGTCGACGCCGAGCTTCCGGTGTCGACTCTGGTCAGACGGTAGGGATTGGGGCACCGAGTGTCGTCCGTGCCAGCACGGACGACGCCCGCTCCGGTGTGCACGGCCCGGTGGATGCCCCGGAGCGCGGACCTCGTTACGCCCACCCGGTGGTTTTCGCTGCGGAACCGACCGATCGCGGGACACAATCGGCTCGTGGTCGCGTACCGGGTGATGCTCGTCGACGACGCCCCACTCATCCGCGAGGGATTCGCCCGTCTGTTGCGCGACGAGGGCATCGCGGTGGTCGCCCAGCATTCCGATGCGCTCGGCATCGTCACTGCGGTCGCGGACCTGCGCCCCGACGTCGTGATCATGGACGTCCGGATGCCGCCGACCCACACCACCGAAGGCCTACAGGCCGCCGTGGAGCTCAAGGAGCGACATCGCGATGTTGGCGTTCTGGTGCTGTCCCAGTATGTCGAGACGCTCCACGCGATGAACCTGCTCAAGGGTGCGCACGGCGGGGTCGGCTATCTGCTCAAGGAGCGCATCACCGCGCACGCCGAGCTGGTCGACGCCATCTCCCGAGTCGCCGACGGCGGCACAGTGATCGACCCCGAGGTGGTCAGGAAGATTCTCGAGTCGCCGCGCCGGACCGACCCGCTGGATCGCCTGACGGCCCGGGAGCACGAGGTTCTCGCGCTGGTGGCCGAGGGCCACTCCAACACGGCCATCGCGACCCTGCTGGCGACCAGCAGCCGGACGATCGAGACCCACACCAGCCGGATCTTCCACAAGCTGGACCTGGAGGCGACGCCCAGCACCCACCGCCGGGTGCTGGCGGTGCTCGCGCACCTGCGGGCGAGCGCCGGTTGACGTCGAGGTGTTTTGGCTCGCCGGCGGAGACCGTCAGGTCGAGGGCGAGAAGCCGCGCGGGAGGACGGGTACGACCACGGCGTTGAAGCGCCGCCGTCTCAGCTGGGCATCGGCGGCGACGATCGCACACAGCTCGTCGAGCTCCTCGCGCGCGATGCCCAGGGTGGCTGCCGAGCGCTCCAGGTGGCTGAGCTCATCGGGGGTGAGCGGCCCGTCACTGGCGCACATCCGGATCCCGTCGTACAGCATTCCCCGCACGGTCTCTGGAATCCCCGGTAGCTGCATCAAGTCCTCGAGGGTGTCGGAGTCGTCATAGGCCGTGACCGCCTCGATCACCCAGTCCGCATCGCGTGCGGCCGTGAGGTAGCCGACCACCCACTCGCGCTCACGTTCGGTGATCCGGGCGTTCCCGCCGGCCGCCAGCAGCATGACCTTGCCCGCGATGAGGTTGTCCTCGTCGGTGATCTGGTCCACGACCTCGCCGGGCATCTCCCAGTTCTCATGCACGAACCACCGCAGGGCCGTCATCCGCTGCTGCTCGCTATCGGTGAGGACGCTCGGAGCGAGCGGGATGCCGGCGGTCACAGTGGTGCCGGAGCCGGGTGGGCTGTCGATCGTGAACGTCCCTCCGAGCGCGCCGATCCGATCGGCCAGTCCCTGCAGACCCGACCTGGGCGAGGCCACGGCTCCGCCGACGCCGTCGTCCCTCACCGTCAGGCGGAGGACCCCGTCCCGTGTCAGGGCGTGCACGGCCACGTGTGCGGCGTTCGCGTGCTTGTTGGCGTTGGTGAGAGCTTCCGCCACCAGGTAGTAGGCAGCGACCTCGACGACCTCGGGGACGGTGACGGGGAGATCGACCTCGAGTTCGACGGGCAGGCCGGGGCGCTCGGCCAATGACTCGAGCGCGCCGCTGAGGCCGGCGTCGTCGACGATGGCCGGGTGGATGCCGCGGGTCAGCTCACGCAGCTCGGCTATCGCGTCGCTGAGCTCGCGGGCGCCGTCGTCGAGCAGGGCAGTCAGCTCCTGGTCGCCCGCGGCCCGTCGGCTCGCCAGCCGGAACATGAGGGCGAGTCCGACGAGCCGTTGCTGCGCGCCGTCGTGCAGGTTGCGCTCGACGCGCTGGAGCTCGCGATCGCTGGCGTCGATGATGCGCGACCGCGAGGCACGCACCTCGAGCAGCTCGGCTCGAAGCTGCGCCTTGAGGCGTTCGTTGTCGAGGGCCAGGGACGCTGCGTCCAGGGCGGCCTGCAGTCGCCGAGGGTGACGCAGCAGGCGGCGGTCGTGGACGAGACCGGCGACCGGCTTCCCGTCGCGGTCGATGGGCGTGAACGCTCTGCCTTCCGCAGGAACCGGTCTGGCCGCCTGCTCGCCGAGGCCGGTGATCCAGCCACCACCGCTCCCGACCTGCGTGTAGACGATCTCGAGGTCCGGGTCGGCGAGCACCCGGCGGAGGACGCCGCGGACCGTGGTATCCGGCCCGCCGGTGCCCAGGCCCGCCAGCGCCAGCGCCAGCCGCTCGTCGGCTGCCCGGGCGAGGAAGAACCAGGCGAGCAGGACGAGCGGTGCGGCACCGGCCACCAGCGCCAACCACAGGTCGTACGGACTGTCGAGATCGAGCCAGACGAGGCCGGCGACCGCGAGCAGCGCGACGACCACCAAGCCGATTCGCGGCGCTCGGCTCATCGCCCCAACAGCTCGGTGATGGCCGCCAGCGAGAGCTCGTCCTTGGGGATATAGCCCGCGGCGAGGCCCTCGGCCAGTAGTCGGCCGTGATCGGGGTCGAGCGTCGAGATCAAGATCGCGGTCGCACCGACCTTCCCTTGGAGCCGCCGAGCGACCTCCATGCCGTCGACGCCGGGCATCCGGACGTCGATGAGGACGACATCAGGGTAGCAATCCTGAACCGCCGCGAGGGCGTCCTTGCCGGACGCGACCTCGGCCACCACCTCGACACCTTCGGCCTCCAGCGCCCGTCGAGCCGTCGTGCGGAACCGTCGATCGTCATCGACCAGCACGACCCGCAGTGACATTGGCCCACTCTCCCACCAGCCGGCTCGTGGGTGATCCGTGCTGGCACGGACGACTCGTCATGCTCTCGAGCGTGGCGTCGGCGGTGGTGCTCGCCACCGGCTCTTGCGCGGGTCGGCATGGTCAATCAGTCAGTCAGTACGACGAGAGATCGCCCACGGGGAAGCCCAGGCGGCGTCCGCTGACACACGGCGTGTGTCCGGGCTGCCTCATGGACGGACGCGGATGATCGTCTTCCCCTTCGGTCGCTCGGTCCCGTTGAAGGTTGCGACGGCGTCCTCGAGGTCGACCACATTTCCTACGTTCGTTCGCAGCCGCCCGTCCCGCACGCGCTGCACGATCTCCGCCAACTGGACGCGATCGGCCTCGACCACGAAGTCGACCGCCAGGCCCTCGGCAGGCTGAGTCTCCGGTGGACCGGCGATGGTCACCAGCGTGCCCCCGGCACGAATCAAGCCGGCGGACCGATTCTGGATGTCCCCGCCGATCACATCGAAGACCAGGTCGACTCCGCCGACGTCCTCCAACGTGTCGTTGTCGAGGTCGACGAACTCGTTCGCGCCGAAGTCGAGCGCCGCCTGCCGGTCCCCCGCACGTCCGGTACCGATCACGTAGGCGCCGGCGTCGCGTGCGAGCTGGGTCACCATCGAGCCCACTCCCCCGGCAGCGCCGTGCACCAGAACGCCCTGACCGGCCTCGAAGCGGCCGTGCACGAACAGTCCCTGCCAGGCGGTCAGACCCGAGATCGGGATGCTCGCACCGACCGTGAAGTCGACGTCACCAGGCAGCGGCGCGAGGTTGCGGGCCTCAACGGCCGTGTACTCCGCCAGGGTGCCGTCGCGGGTCCAGTCCGCGAGCCCGAACACCCGCTGTCCCACCGACAGCCCCCTGGTGCCGTACCCGAGGGCAGTGACCACGCCGGAGAGCTCGTGGCCCGGGATCGACGGCGTGCGGTCGCGGCCCAGGCGGTCGGTGAAGTTCGAGGGCCACGTCAACTCGCCCGGCGTGAACCCTGAGGCATGCACCTCGACGAGGACGTCGTTGCCCGCCGCTACCGGTACGGGTCGCTCATCCAGCGTCATCCCGGCCGTTCCTGCGGCCTCATCGGTCACCACGATCGCCTTCACACGGCACCTCCTTGCCTTTCGTTCTTCGCGCGTTGGCAGCCTCGGAGCTGCGGAGACTGCGTTGTCGATGCTCGGTCGGTCGTCTCCTGCGTCAGTCGGCCGGGCGAGACCACCACGACTCGCTGATGGTCATGTGCGGCGAGTCGGTCAGGTGCAGGAGCCCGCCGGTGCAGGTCGCGCCCGCGCGGTAGAAGGGGCGAAGTTGCCCCACGATGCATGGTAGGCGATGTCGCCGACCCCGACGTCGTCGCCGAGCGGTACGCCCCCTGTCCGGGAGTCCACCACGGGGCGGAGGATGAACCAGAAGGGCCCGTCATCCTGGCCGAGGCTATCGCCTGGATCGACGGACTCTTCGCGGCGATGAGAAATGACGCCGGTGGAAGTCTGAATACGCTCGGGCGAAACCGCTCCGCGCGCTTCAAGGGAGTCAGCGAGATGAGACCACTTCGGTACGCGATCAACGTGACCCTCGACGGCTGCTGCCACCACGAGGCCGGGATCCCGCCGGACGAGGAGTCGATGCGCTATTGGACCGCCGAGATGGAGCGAGCCGATGCGCTCCTGTTCGGCCGCGTGACCTACGAGATGATGGAGTCGGCCTGGCGACGCCCGGACACCGGCACCTGGCCCGACTGGATGGGCGCGTGGGAGACCCCGTTCGCCGAGGCCATCGACCGGGCGCCCAAGCACGTCGTGTCGAGCACGTTGAGCAGCGTCGACTGGAATGCCGACCTGGTCCAGGGCGACCTGGGGCAGGCGGTTCAGCAACTCAAGGAGGAGCCGGGCGAAGGCGTCTTCGTGGGTGGCGTGACGCTCCCCCTGGCGTTGGCGGACCTGGGGCTGATCGACGAGTACGTCTTCGTCGTACAGCCGGTCCTCGCGGGGCATGGGCCGACGCTGCTCGCCGGTCTGCGCGAGCGCGTCGAGCTCGAGCTCGTGGATCGCCACGGGTTCCGATCCGGGGCGGTCGCTCTGCGCTACCAGCCGGCCGGTCGGGGTGCGGGCGGTGGAGACGATGGCAGCTTCGCGGGTGGTGACTCCTGAGCGGCCGAAGAGGGCCGGGTCGAGGTCGTCGGGCGTGCCGAGGGCGAGCTGGTCGGCCTTGGCCCGCTTGAGCCGGGTGTGCACCGACCGCGTCACCACCCATCACGTACGATCGAGTTGTCCTTTCATGGGGGACGATCCTTCCTTTCTGGGGGAAGCCGGCCCGCCCGCCTCTTCGGAGACGGGCGGGCTTCGGCGTCCTTCGGAACATGCCGGACCGGCACGTGCCGCGCAGCCCGATCGGGAAGGCAGCTCGCCTACGAGCGGTCACTCCGGGCGAAACCTGTCCGTCGACCGTGCCGGCATCAGCTCGGCGTCGCGTACGCCGCCACGCCGGTGTCGAGCAGGACGCAGGCCTCGTCGCCGACCGTCCACGCGTCGTGGCCGGGGTCGAGGTCGAAGACGTCGCCGGGACCGATCTCGAGCTCGTCGCCGGCGTCCGGCTTGACGGTCATCCGGCCGGACAGGCAGATGCCGGTGTGGTGGACCTGGCAGGAGTCGGTGCCGGCGATGGGCTTGACGTCGTTCGACCAGCGCCAGCCGGGCTCGAAGGTGCCGCGGCCGACGGTGAAGGCACCGAGGGTGACGACGTCCATGTGTCCGTGGTCCTGGAACGGTCGGCGCTCGTGGGGTGTGTCGATGCTGTGCGTGTCGGACATGAGCCTCTCCTCTGCTCAGACGGTGGTTCGGGGACGGATGTTCTGGTTGCCGGAGAAGACGTTGCCGGGGTCGTACTCCGACTTGATGGCGACGAGACGCTCGTACTTGTCGGCGCCGAAGGCGGCCTTGATGCGCTCGTCGCCCTCGTCGCCGATGAAGTTGAGGTAGACGCCGCCGGTCGTGAAGGGGGCGTTGGCCCGGCGGTAGTCACGGACCCAGGCGATGTTGGCGTCGTCGTCGGCGGCGTCCTCCCAGGTCGCGAAGGGGTGGCTGACCCAGCGGGCGCCGCGCTGGGTCAATGGGGTGGAGTCGGGCTCGACGCGGGCGACGGCGCCGCCCCACGGGAGGAGGAGGTGCTGGGTCAGTGGTGAGGGCCGCCCGGCACCGGCATCGAGGAAGACGCCGACGGCGGCGTCGGGGAAGGTGTCGTGGTAGTCGGCGCTCCAGTACTGCCGGAGGCCGGGCGGGTCGTCGATCATCGACTGCAACTGGGCGTACGGCATCGGGCCGACCAGGTCGACCGCCGGCGACAGGTCGCGCATCACCTGCACCAGGTCCTCCCCCGCCACCCGGTCCCCCGTCCAGCACACCGCGATCGCGATCAGCGGCTCGCCCTGCAGGTACGGCGGGATGAACTCCTCCGGCGGGCCGCTGATGACCACCAGCCCACTGCCGAGCTCGTCGGGGGCGTCGTCGGCCCAGTCCCGATAGGCCCGGGCCACCTCGACACCCTGCGCGAGGGGCCAGGCCATGAGACCGCCGAGGATGGCGGGCCCGACCGGGTGCAGCCGGAACTCCAGCGCGGTCACGACGCCGAAGTTGCCGCCGCCGCCCTTGCTCGCCCAGAGCAGGTCCTGGTGCTGGGTCTCGTCGGCGCGGATCTCGCGACCGTCGGCGGTGACCATCTCGACCGCCAGCAGGTTGTCGCAGCTGAGGCCGTACTTGCGCTCCAGCCAGCCCGAGCCGCCGCCGAGCGTCAGCCCCGCGACCCCGGTGGTGGACACCCTGCCACCGGTCGTGGCCAGACCGTGCTCCTGGGCGACGGCGTCGAACTCGCCCCAGGTGCAGCCGCTGCCGACCCGCGCCCGGCGGGCGACCACGTCGATCTCGACGCCCTTGATCGGACGTACGTCGACCACCAGCCCGTCGTCGTTGGTGGACTGCCCCGCCACCGAGTGCCCGCCGGAGCGGACGGCGACGGCGAGCCCCTCGCGGATCGCGTGCTCGAGCGCCTCCCGGACGTCGGCTGGACCGGCGCAGGCCGCGATGACCCGCGGCCGCCTGTCGATCATCGCGTTGAACAGCGCGCGCTGCTCGTCGTACCCGGCCGCACCGGGCTCGTACCACTTCGTCATGCCGACCTCCAGACGCCTCCCTGGTCGCCCACGATCCTCGGCGAGGTGCCGGTGGGCATCCCACGGACTGGGGAAAGACCGAGACCGGCGAGGGCGGGCTGGGCCATGGGCCACGGCACGCGGCACTAGGCTGACCCCGTGCTCTACGAGGTCCTCCACACGACGGTTCCTCCGTTGGCGCGCGCCCTGTGGCGACCGACCATCGAGGGCGTCGAGAACGTGCCGGCGTCCGGGCCGGTGCTGCTCGCGAGCAACCACCTCAGCTTCGCCGACAGTGTGGTGATCCCGATCGTCGCCCCACGCAAGGTCGTGTTCCTCGCGAAGGCGGAGTACTTCACCGGCTCCGGCCTCCGCGGGCGGCTGAGTAGGGCCTGGTTCGAGGGCCTGGGCATGGTGCCGGTGGACCGCACCGACACCCGCGCCGCGCTCAACTCGCTCGACGTGGCGCTGGACGTCCTCGGCCGGGGTGAGGCGTTCGGTATCTATCCCGAGGGCACCCGCTCGCGCGACGGACGGCTCTACCGCGGCCGCACCGGGGTCGCCCAGCTGGCCCTGACGGCCGGCGTACCGGTGGTGCCGGTCGGCCTCCTCGGCACCGCGGATCTCCAGCCACCCGACGCGACCTGGCCCCGGCGGGCCAAGGTGACCGTGCGGTTCGGCGCGCCGATCGACTTCACCGGGCGCTTCGAGGGCCTGGCTCCCGGCCGCGCCCGGCGCGAGGCGACCGACGAGATCATGACGGCGATCCACGCGCTCACCGGGCAGGAGCTCGCCGGCGTCTACAACGAGCTCCCCGCCGAGGTGTGAACCGGGCCATGAGCGCCGAGCGCCCCACGCGGCACCCCGCGGTCAGGGTGGCGCACGTGCGCGACGGCCGCCCCGCGACCGGCACCGCGGTCCTGGTCGACCGCCTGTGGCCACGGGGGCAGAGCAAGGCCGAGGCGCCCTGGGAGGAGTGGTTGCGCGACGTCGCCCCGTCGACGGCGCTGCGCCGGTGGTACGGCCACGACCCCGCCCGCCACGCCGAGTTCGTACGCCGCTACCGCGCCGAGCTGAGCGAGGGCGAGCAGGCGGCGGCCGTCGCCCACCTGCGCAGGCTGCTGTCCGCCGGGCCCCTCACCCTCATGACCGCGTCGCGCGATCTCGACCTGAGCCAGGCCGCCGTCCTCGCCGATCTGCTCCGAGCGGTGGAGTAGCCGACGAGTCGAGGGACCGGGGAGCCCGGGTCAGTCCTCGACGCGCATCCGCGCCAGCCGCGCCCGCAGGGCCGGCACCCGGTGGGCGTTGCCGTGCAGCTCGACGTAGCGCTCGCCGTAGACCCATAGCAGGGCGTCGTCGAGGCGGCGGACCGCGCCGGGCGGGTAGCGGTAGCCCATCCGCTCACGCAGGGCCTCGTCGTCGACGGAGCGCAGCGACTCACCGAGCGCGGCCAGGGAGGTGATCCCGAGCTCGAGGACCAGCGCGGAGATCCAGGTGTAGTGGTCGGTGCGGGACCAGCCGGCATCGGAGTACTGGCCGGCGAGGAAGGCCGCCAGCTCACGCGGACTCATCCGCGGGTCGCCGTCCTCCTCGTCGTGGTCGTCGTCCTCGGCCTCCGTCGGCCCGTCCCGGAGCAGGTCGCGGATCGTGGAGAACTCGCGGTCGGCCAGCTCGAGGAGGCCTGCGGCGAGGGTGAACCGGCGGTCGAGCTCGAGGACGTGCTCGGCCGGGACGGCGCCCTTGTAGCGGGTGTCGTGCTCGAACTCCGCCCAGGCGTGCTGCAGGACCGTCCGGATCTGGATCGCCGCCTGCTGGCCCTGGAGCGGGTCGGTGTCCTCGTCACCGGCGCGGGCGGGGTCGAGGCCGACGATGAGGTGACGGCTGGAGTACCCGAAGCGTCCCTCGCTGGCCGTCTCCTGACCCATGTCGCGGTCGTCGTGGACGACGACCTGGTCGCCGAGGAGGTCGACGACGGCCTGGACGTCGCTCTGGACATAGGTGATCACGCGGACGCCGACCTGGTCGGTGATCTCGCGCAGCGGGTCCGTGTAGAGCGGGCGGCCGCCGAGCGCGCGGGCGGCCTTGGCCGCGAAGGACGACACGCTCTTCGCCCGGCCGGTCACGGTCAGGTAGTTGATGCCGGCCTCGTCGAGGATCGAGGTCACCAGGCGCACGAAGCCGTCGGTCACGTCCCGCAACTGCGGCTGCAGCTCGGCGTACCGGCGGACCGCGGCGCCGATGTCGGGAGCCGCGGCCGGGTCCCGCGCGGGTCGCGGGGCGGGCAGCAGGCCCTCCGGCAGGGTGGGGGTGACGATATAGCCGGTCTCGAGGTCGCCGTACGTCGTGGTGTCGGCGGGACGGCGCTCCGCGAACAGCGCGACATAGGCGCACACCACCGCGTCGACCTGGTCCTCGACGACCCTCAGCTCGCTCTTGCGGGTCGCCGTCTCCGTCGCCGAGCGCAGCGCCGTCCAGACCGGCAGACCGTCCACGTGCAGCGGCGGCTCGGCGGCGCCGAGTCCCTCGACCAGACCGAGCAGCACGAGCAGCTCGGCCCGTAGCTGCTCCAGGTCGCGGCCGGGCTTGTTCTTGTACTTCAGGGTGCGGCCGAGCCGGAACAGCGCGACGGTCGCCGGGTGGGGGTAGACCTCGATCGCGCGCCGGGGCCGGCGCGAGCGGGGGTTGATGTCGAGCCCGAGCCGGGCCGCCACCCGCGCGGCACGGGGCTGCTCGCGGAACTCCGGCTTGCCGGTGTTGGCCGGGTGGGCTCCCGCGTCGAAGCGCGCGAAGTCCTTGTTGAGAGCAGCCTCGGCCGGCCGGTTGCCGGTGGCGTTGGCGACCACGATGGGCGCGTCGATCGCGACGACGCAGGCCCCCTCGACGTACGGCGCCAGGGCCGTGACGATGTCGTCGTCGGTCTGCGCCGCCGAGACGGCCAGCAGCATGCCGTCACCGTCGACGACGGCGAGGCCGGTCGGCCGGCGCTCCCCCCAGGCGAGGTCCATCCCGACGAAGTGCTCGACGACGTCGTCCGGTCCGTCAGCACTCATGGTGCGACCCTACCGAGGCAACCGCTTCGGCCTGCCCCGGCCGGAGACCGGTCGGCGCTCAGCGCACTCCCCAGGAGTACGTCTGCTTGCGGAGCTTGAGGTAGACGAGCGTCTCGGTGGACAGCACCCCCGGAATGGTGCGGACCCGGCCGGAGAGGATCTCGAGCAGGTGCGCGTCGCTCTCGCAGACCACCTCGGCGAGCAGGTCGAAGGAGCCGGCGGTGATGACGACGTAGTCGACCTCCTTCACCTCGGCGAGGGCGTCGGCGATCGGCTCGAGCTCCCCGGAGGCGCGGATGCCGATCATGGCTTGGCGTGCGAACCCGATCTCGGTGGGATCGGTGACGGCGACGATCTGCATGACTCCGCTGTCGACGAGGCGCTGCACCCGCTGCCGCACCGCGGCCTCGGAGAGACCCACCGCCTTGCCGATGGCGGCGTACGACCGTCGGCCGTCGTCCTGGAGCTCGGCGATGATCGCCTTCGAGACGTCGTCGAGCGGCGTCGGCTTCGGCTTGGGCACGACTCGATCCTAGGCAGGTACGGATTTCGTTGCAATCACCTAACTTCCCTTCGGAATCGCTTGTCATGTGACCTGGGTCATGTCACGATCGCGTGGTTCCATTCCAGGGAGGTGGCAATCGGTGGTCTCTGCCCGTCTGAGTCGCAGAGCGGCACTCCGCGGGGGTGCCGGGCTCCTGGTCGGTGGCGCCAGTCTCGGCGTCCTCCCGCTGTTCGGTACGCCGGACCGCAAGCAGGATCCGGCCTCCTGCCGCACCCGGGACCTGTCCGCGTCCGACCGGCGGCTCGTCGTCTCGAACTGGCCCGGCTACATCGACGAGGACGACGGCGACTACGTCGCGACGCTCACCGAGTTCCAGGAGCGCACCGGCATCCAGGTGAGCTACACCGCCGACGTCAACGACAACCTGGAGTTCTTCGCCAAGGTGGTCAACCAGCTCGGCTCCTGCCAGTCCTCGAAGCGTGACCTGTTCATGCTCACCGACTGGATGGCGGCACGGATGATCCAGGTCGGCTGGATCCAACCGCTGGACACCGCGAAGGTCCCCAACCTGCACGCCAACCTGATCGACTCGCTCCAGGGCGTGGGCTGGGACCCCGAACGCACCTACTCCGCCCCCTGGCAGAGCGGTCTGACCGGGATCGCCTACAACAGGTCGAAGGTCGGTGAGGTGCGCTCGTTCGAGGAGCTGCTCTCCCGCGACGACCTGCGCGGGCGGATCTCGCTGCTCACCGAGATGCGCGACACGATGGGCCTGATCATGCTGGCGCAGGGCGCCGACCCGGCCGACTTCGACCAGGACGACTGGGACAACGCGATCGACCGGCTGCGCAAGGCCCGCAACGACGGCCAGATCCGCGCGTTCACCGGCAACGACTACATCCAGGACCTCTCGGCCGGCAACATCCTGGCCTGCGAGGCGTGGTCCGGCGACGTCGCGGCGGCCGAGAACGAGGATCTGGTGTTCGTCTCGCCGGAGGAGGGCCAGATGATCTGGTCCGACAACATGCTCATCCCCAACCTCGCCAGCCACCAGGGCAACGCCGAGGAGTGGATCAACTACTACTACGAGCCCGAGGTGGCCGCGAAGCTCGCGGCGTACGTCTGGTACATCTGCCCGGTCAAGGGCGCCCAGGAGGCGATGGAGAAGGTCGACCCGAGCCTCGTCGAGAACCAGCTGATCTTCCCGTCCGCCGAGTCGCTGAAGACGATGCACTCGTTCATGGCCCTCGAGGAGTTCCAGATCCGCGCCTACGAAGGAGATTTCGCCGATGTCATTGGCGGCTGACAGCGCGGCGCACCGCGCATCCGACCGGTCGCAGGGAGAGGGGCGGAGTCTCCGGCTCACGGCGCTCACCAAGGAGTTCGCGACCTTCACGGCCGTGCGCTCACTCGACCTGGAGGTCCCCGCGGGGACCTTCTTCGCGCTGCTCGGTCCCTCCGGGTGCGGGAAGACGACCACGCTGCGGATGGTCGCCGGCCTGGACACGCCGACGTCCGGGACCATCCACCTCGGCGACGACGAGATCACCTACGAGAAGCCCTACCGGCGCCCGGTCAACACCGTCTTCCAGAACTACGCGCTCTTTCCCCATCTCGACATCCACGAGAACGTGGCCTTCGGGCTGCGTCGGCGCAAGGTCAAGGACGTCGACCAGCAGGTGCAGGAGATGCTGTCGCTGGTCGAGCTCGAGGCCCAGGCACGCAAGAAGCCCCCGCAGATGTCGGGCGGCCAGCAGCAGCGCGTCGCGCTCGCGCGGGCGCTGATCAACCGGCCCGAGGTCCTGTTGCTCGACGAGCCGCTCGGCGCCCTCGACCTCAAGCTGCGCCGCGGGATGCAGATCGAGCTCAAACGGATCCAGACCGAGGTCGGCCTCACCTTCGTGCATGTCACGCACGACCAGGAGGAGGCGATGACGATGGCCGACACGATCGCGGTCATGAACAGCGGCGTCATCGAGCAGATGGGCTCTCCCGCCGAGCTCTACGAGAACCCGCGCACCACCTTCGTCGCCAACTTCCTCGGGCAGTCCAACCTGATCGCCGGCGCCGTCTCCAGCACCGTCTCCAGCACCGACGGCGACGTCGTGCGGGTCGACATGCACGGCACCCAGGTCTCGATCCCGGCGGACCGGGCGCACGTCCGCGCCGGTGACGGCTGGGTCGGCATCCGGCCGGAGAAGGTGCTGATCGAGCCGCTCGGCGAGCCGCTCGACGCCCCGGGCAACCACCTGACCGGCGGCGTCATCACCGACGTCAGCTTCGTCGGCGTCAGCACGCAGTACCTCGTGATGATGCCGTGGGGTCAGGAGCTGATGTCCTTCGAGCAGAACACCGGGCGCCGCCCCGTCCTCGCGACAGGCACCAAGGTCGACGTGTCCTGGCGCCCGGAGTTCGCGTTCCTGCTGCCGGCGAGCCAGGACGTCAACGCCGGCGTCGTCGAGGAGTCCTGATGCGGCGCGGGCGGTTCACCGGCTACTGGCTGATGCTGCCGGCGGGCCTGTGGCTCGCGCTCTTCTTCGTCATCCCGTTCTACTCGCTGCTCGCGACCAGCCTCTTCGATCCCGAGGGCTCGGTGCTGACCGGGTACTCCGTCGACTACCGGTTCGCGAACTTCGTCGACGCGCTCCAGCAGTTCTGGGAGCCGTTGGTCCGGTCGCTGTGGTACGCCGCCGTCGCGACCGCGATCTGCCTGGTGCTCGGCTACGTCCTCGCCTACGCGATCGCGTTCAAGGCCGGGCGGTGGCGCACCCTGCTGCTCGTCCTGGTCATCGCCCCGTTCTTCACCAGCTTCCTGGTCCGCACGCTGTCCTGGAAGCTGATCCTGGCCGACGACGGGTTCGTGGTCGACACCCTGCAGTTCCTGCAGCTGCTGGGCGACGACGGGCGGCTGCTCGCGACGCCGGTCGCGGTGATCGCCGGACTGGTCTACAACTTCCTGCCGTTCATGGTCCTCCCGCTCTATGCCAGCCTGGAGAAGATCGACGGCCGGTTGATCGAGGCCGCCGGAGACCTCTACGCCTCCCCCACCCGCGGCTTCCTCAAGGTGACCCTGCCGCTCTCGAAGCCCGGCGTGGTGGCGGGCACCCTGCTGACCTTCATCCCCGCGGCCGGCGACTACATCAACGCCGCGCTCCTGGGCAGTCCCAACCAGCGCATGGTCGGCAACGTCATCCAGAACCTGTTCACCAGCACCGGCGACTACGCCGCAGCCGGCGCCCTGTCGGTGATCCTGATGGTCATCATCGTCGCGCTGGTCATGCTCTACATCCGCACGGCGGGGACGGAGGAGCTCGTATGAGCGGCCTGCAACGGGCCGGACGGTGGATCGGCGAGCACCTCGTGCTGGCGGCCGGTCTCCTCGTGCTGGTCTACATGTTCGTCCCGATCGCGGTCGTGATGCTGATGAGCTTCAACGACAACAGCGAGTCGCGCAACGTCTACGCGTTCCGGGACTTCACCTGGAGCAACTGGGCCAACCCCTGCCGGCCCGACGGCATGTGCGAGGCCGTGGTCCGCAGCATCGAGATCGGGCTGCTCGCCACGCTGGTGGCGACCCTGCTCGGCAGCCTCGCGGCGTTCGCGCTCGTGCGCCACGACTTCATCGGCCGCTCGGTCGCCAACACCGTGATCTTCCTGCCGATGGCCTCTCCCGAGATCGTGATGGGCTCCTCGCTGCTCGCGCTGTTCGTCGCGGGTGGCTTCGGCGGCCGGCTGGGCTTCGTCACGATCTTCATCGCGCACGTGATGTTCTGCCTGTCCTTCGTCATCGTGACGGTCAAGGCACGGCTGTCGGGCCTGGACCAGAACCTCGAGCAGGCCGCGATGGACCTCTACGCCAGCGAGTGGACGACCTTCTGGCGGGTGACCTTCCCGTTGGTCTTCCCGGGCGTCGCCGCGGCCGCGCTGCTGAGCTTCTCCCTGTCCTTCGACGACTTCATCATCACCAACCTCAACGCGGGCCAGAGCGTCACCTTCCCGATGTTCGTGTGGGGCGTCGCGCAGCGCGGCATCCCAATGCAGGTCAACGTGGTCGGAACCGTGATGTTCCTGATCTCGCTGTTCCTGGTCGTGGGCAACATGCTGGTCACCCGCAAGAAGGTCGCCGCCTGACGTTGAGTCGTCGCTTGTGACCTATTGAGTCGTCACAGGTGACCTGTCGAACCGTCGCAAGCTGTCGGGGCGCCGGGCGAGATTCTGACGACTCAACGGGTCGGAAGCGGCGACTCAACGGGTCAGAACCGACGACTCAACGACCACGGTGAGGTACGACGAAGCGGCGGCCCGGGCTCCCCACGTCCCGGACCGCCGCTGGGTGCGGTGGTTGCCGCCGAGCGTCCCCGGTTGCTACAACAGCCCTGCCGCCTCGGTGAGGACCGCGCGCAGCTTCTGCTCCATCTCGTCGAAGTGCTCCTGGCCGCAGATCAGCGGCGGGGAGAGCTGGATGACCGGATCGCCGCGGTCGTCGGCACGGCAGTAGAGGCCCGCGTCGTAGAGCGCCTTGGAGAGGAACCCGCGCAGCAGTCGCTCGGACTCGTCCTCGTCGAAGGTCTCCTTGGTGGCCTTGTCCTTGACCAGCTCGATGCCGTAGAAGTACCCGTCGCCGCGCACGTCGCCGACGATCGGCAGGTCGAGCAGTCGCTCCAGAGTGCCCCGGAAGGCACCCTCGTTCTCACGCACGCCCTCGAGGACCTTCTCGTCCTCGAAGATCTCGAAGTTCTTCAGCGCCACGGCGGTGGAGACCGGATGGCCGCCGAAGGTGTAGCCGTGCAGGAAGGTCTCGGTGCCGTGGGCGAAGGGCTCGTAGACCCGGTCACTGGCGATCATCGCGCCCAGGGGGGCGTAGCCGGAGGTGATGCCCTTCGCCGAGGTGATGATGTCGGGCTGGTAGCCGTAGCGCTCGGCGCCGAACATGTGGCCCAGCCGGCCGTAGGCGCAGATGACCTCGTCGGAGACCAGCAGGACGTCGTACTGGTCGCAGATCTCGCGCACCCGCTGGAAGTAGCCCGGCGGCGGCGGGAAGCAGCCGCCGGCGTTCTGCACCGGCTCGAGGAAGACGGCCGCGACGGTCTCGGGCCCCTCGTTCTCGATGGCGACCGCGATCTGGTCGGCGGCCCAGCGGCCGAAGACCTCGGGGTCGACAGTGCCGTCCGCGCCCTCCAGGAAGGCGGGCGCGCGGTAGATGTTGGTGTTGGGCACCCGGAAGGTCGAGGGCACGAGCGGCTCGAAGGGAGCCTTGAGGCCCGGCAGGCCGGTGATCGAGAGGGCGCCCTGCGTGGTGCCGTGGTAGGCGATGGCGCGGCTGATCACCTTGTGCTTCATCGGCTTGCCGACCAGCTTGAAGTAGTTCTTGGCGAGCTTCCACGCCGACTCGACGGCCTCGCCGCCGCCGGAGGTGAAGAAGACCCGGTTGAGGTCGCCCGGCGCGTGGCCGGCGAGCTTCGCCGCCAGCTCGATCGCGGTCGGGTGGGCATAGGACCACAGCGGGAAGAACGCGAGCTCGGCGGCCTGCTTGGCGGCGGCCTCCGCGAGGTCGGTGCGGCCGTGGCCGAGCTGGCTGACGAACAGTCCGCCGAGGGCATCGAGGTACTTGCGTCCGTGCGCGTCCCACACGTAGGCGCCGTCACCGCGGACGATGACCGGCACCTCCGCGGTGTCGTACGACGACATGCGGGTGAAGTGCATCCACAGGTGGTCCCGGGCGGACTGCTGGAGGGCGTCGTGCGTCGTTGTGTCTACCACCCCTCCATCTTGACCTTTCTACGCCAAAACAGCAAGTGAATCAGTTGTCACCAGAACCGATCACAACTGATTTCGTTGCTCCCGGCCTTTCGTGCCACCGACTTCATGACTACGCTCGGCAGCCATGACCCCTCTGCGCAACCTCATCGACGGCGCGTCCGCCGACGCCGCCTCCGGAGCCACCTACGACGTCGTCAACCCCGCGACCGGCCGTGCGTACACGACCGCGCCCGCCAGCGGCGTCGAGGACGTCGACCGCGCGATGCGGGCCGCCGAGCGGGCGTTCGAGACCTGGGGCGAGACCACGCCCAAGGAGCGGCAGGAGGCGCTGCTGCGCATCGCCCAGGCGCTGGAGGACCGCTCCGACGACTTCGTCCGGGCCGAGTCCGAGAACACCGGCAAGCCGCTCGGCCTCACGGCCGACGAGGAGCTCCCGCCGAGCGTCGACGAGTTCCGCTTCTTCGCGGGCGCGGCCCGGGTGCTGGAAGGACGCAGCGCCGGCGAGTACCTCAAGGACCACACGTCCTGGGTACGGCGCGAGCCGATCGGCGTGGTCGCCCAGGTGACCCCGTGGAACTATCCGCTGATGATGGCGATCTGGAAGATCGCCCCCGCCCTCGCGGCCGGGAACACCGTGGTGCTCAAGCCGAGCGACACGACACCGGCCAGCACGGTCCTGCTGGCCGAGCTGGCCGCGGAGTTCCTGCCGCCCGGCGTACTCAACGTCGTGTGCGGCGACCGCGACACCGGCCGCGCCCTGATCGAGCACCGCACGCCGCGGCTGGTGGCGATCACCGGCTCGGTGCGCGCCGGGATGGAGGTCGCCGGCTCCGCGGCGACCGACCTCAAGCGGGTCCACCTCGAGCTCGGCGGCAAGGCGCCGGTCGTGGTCTTCGACGACGCCGACATCGCGGCGGCCGCCGAGGCGATCTCCACCGCCGGCTACTTCAACGCCGGCCAGGACTGCACGGCCGCCACCCGGGTGCTCGCCGCCGCGGGCATCCACGACGAGCTGGTGGCCGCGCTCGCCGAGCAGGCTCGGGCCGCACGCACCGGGCTGCCCGACGACCCCGACGTGCTCTACGGCGCGCTCAACAACCCCGATCAGCTCGCCCGCGTCGCTGGCATGGTCGACCGGCTGCCCGACCACGCCCGGATCGAGGCCGGCGGCACCCGGCCCACGGTCGCCGGCGGCGAGGGTGGCTACTACTACGACCCCACGGTCGTCTCCGGACTCCGGCAGGACGACGAGGTGGTCCAGGACGAGATCTTCGGCCCGGTCATCACCGTGCAGAGCTTCGCCGACGAGGCGGAGGCGGTGCGCAACGCCAACGACGTGCGCTACGGGCTGTCGTCGAGCGTGTGGACCAGCGACCACGGCCGCGCGCTGCGGATGTCGCGCCGGCTCGACTTCGGCGTGGTCTGGATCAACACGCACATCCCCTTCGTCTCCGAGATGCCGCACGGCGGCTTCAAGCACTCCGGCTACGGCAAGGACCTGTCCATGTACGGTCTCGAGGACTACACGCGCATCAAGCACGTCATGTCCTACACGGGAGCGTGATCCGGCGATGACCGGGATGCGCATCCTCCTCGTCGGCGCCGGCGGCGTGGGCGGCGCCTTCGCCGCGATCGCCGCCCGCCGCGACTTCTTCGAGACGATCGTGGTCGCCGACTACGACCCGGACCGTGCCGCACGAGCCGCCGCCGGCGACGCACGGTTCACCGCGGCACGGGTGGACGCCTCGTCCGCCACCTCGGTGACCGAGCTGTGCCGGGAGCACCGGATCACGCACGTGATGAACGCCGTGGACCCGGTGTTCGACATGCCGGTCTTCGAGGGGGCGTTCGCGGCCGGTGCCGACTACCTCGACATGGCGATGTCGCTCTCGCGGCCGCACCCGGAGACGCCGTACGAGACGACGGGGGTGAAGCTCGGCGACGAGCAGTTCGCCGCCGCCGGCGCGTGGGAGGCGGCCGGGCGGCTGGCCCTGGTCGGGATCGGCGTCGAGCCGGGGCTCTCGGACGTGTTCGCCCGCTATGCCGCGGACCACCTGTTCGCCGAGATCGACGAGCTCGGCACCCGCGACGGAGCCAACCTGGTCGTGACCGACGACGACGGCAACGAGATCTTCGCACCGTCGTTCTCGATGTGGACGACCATCGAGGAGTGCCTCAACCCGCCGGTGATCTGGGAGACGGAGCGCGGCTGGTTCACGACTCCCCCGTTCAGCGAGCCCGAGGTCTTCGACTTCCCCGAGGGCATCGGACCGGTGGAGTGCGTCAACGTCGAGCACGAGGAGGTGCTGCTCATGCCGCGCTGGGTCGACTGCAAGCGGGCGACCTTCAAGTACGGGCTCGGCGAGGAGCTCATCACCATCCTCAAGGTGCTCCACACGCTCGGCCTCGACCGCACCGAGAAGGTCCGGGTCAAGGGCGTCGACGTGTCCCCGCGCGACGTCGTCGCCGCCGTGCTGCCGGATCCCGCGACGGTCGGGCCGCGGATGACGGGCAAGACCTGCGCCGGGCTCTGGGTCACCGGCACCGGCAAGGACGCGCAGGGGAATCCGACCGGCCCGCGCTCGACGTACCTCTATCACGTGGTCGACAACGCCTGGACGATGGCGGAGTACGGCCACCAGTGCGTGGTCTGGCAGACGGCGGTCAACCCCGTCGTCGCGCTGGAGCTGCTCGCGACCGGCGTCTGGCAGGGCACCGGCGTGCTCGGCCCCGAGGCGTTCGACGCGGTGCCCTTCCTCGACCTGCTGACGGCGTACGGCGCCCCGTGGGGTCAACGCGAGCAATGACCCTCACACCCCGGGAGGCTCACGCGCGGGCGGACGCCGCCGCGCCCGCCGTGCTCTGGCTCGACACTCCCGACCGCCCCGCGGCGCGGCCACCCGCCGGCGACACCGACGTCGACCTGCTGGTGGTGGGCAGCGGCTTCACCGGCCTCTGGACCGCGCTGCGCGCGCTCGAACGCGATCCCGGACGCTCGGTGCTCGTCGTCGAGCGGGACCGGATCGCCGAGCACGCCACCGGCCGCAACGGCGGGTTCTGCGAGGCCAGCCTCACGCACGGCGAGGGCAACGGGCGGGAGCGCTGGCCCGACGAGTACGCCGCGCTGGAGCGGATGGGCCTGGCCAACCTCGACGAGATCGAGGCCACGGTGGCGCACTACGGCATCTCCTGCGGCTTCGAGCGGACCGGCCAGCTCTCCGTCGCCACCCGTCCGCACGAGGTCGACCTGCTCGAGCCGTCGGCGCCGGGCTTCCTCGACGCGGCCGCGGTGCGCGCCACGGTCGACTCCCCCACCTACCTCGCCGGGCGCCTGGACGCCGAGGGCTGCGCGATGGTCGACCCCGCGCGACTGGCCTGGGGCCTGGCCGCGGCGGCCGAGTCGCTCGGGGCCCGGATCGCCGAGGACACGGCCGTCCTACGCCTGCGCCGGCGTGGGGCAGGCGTCGAGGCGACGACGTCCCACGGCGTCGTCCGGGCCCGGCAGGTGGTGCTCGCGACGAACGTGTTCACCTCCCTGCTGCGGCGAACGCGGGCGCGGGTCGTCCCGGTCTACGACCACGTCCTGGCCACCGAGCCGCTCACCGCCGAGCAGCGCGCCGCGATCGGCTGGGGATCGCGATCGGGCGTGGCCGACAGCGGGAACCTGTTCCACTACTACCGGCTGACCGCGGACGACCGGATCCTGTGGGGCGGGTACGACGCCGTCTACCACTTCGGTCGCGGGATCGCGCCCGAGCACGAGCAGCGCGCCGCCACCCACCGGCTGCTCGCCGAGCACTTCTACGCAACCTTCCCGCAGCTGTCCGACCTGCGGTTCTCCCACCGGTGGGGCGGGGTGATCGACACCTGCACCCGGTTCTGCGCGTTCTACGGGCTGGCCCACCGCGAGCGCGTGGCCTACGCGACCGGGTTCACCGGTCTCGGCGTCGGTGCCTCGCGGTTCGCCGCCGACGTGATGCTCGACCTGCTGGCAGGGACGCCCACCGAGCGCACCCGGCTGGCGATGGTGCGCGAGAAGCCGCTGCCCTTCCCGCCCGAGCCGTTCGCCTGGATCGGCATCCAGCTGACCCGGTGGGCGTCGGCGCGGGCCGACGAGACCGGCCGCCGCAACCTGTGGCTGCGGACCATGGACCGGCTGGGCCTCGGCTTCGACTCCTGAGCGCCCGGCCCCTCCCGGGCGGTCAACAGCCGTCGGCGCGGGTGACCTCGAACGCCGGGACCGACGGTGGCGCCACGGCCGCCCAGACCGGCTCGACCCAGGACGCCACCACGTCCACGATCACCTCGGCGAGGGCGAAGTCCGGCTCACCGGCCCCGAACGCGGGCACGTCGGGCTCGAACCCGCGCTCGCCGTACGTGACGCCGAAGAGGTGACGCACGTCGTCGATCGGCCGGTTCAGCGCGAACACGTCCGGACCGTCGAACCGGGCCCAGACGTCGAACGCGCCCTCGTCGTGCTCACCGGGGAAGACGTCGACCACGACGCCGGCCACCCGCTCCCCGGCCGGCCCGGCGGACGCCTCCGCGATCGCGCGCAGCCGCGCGGTCAGGTCGCCGGTGTGGTCACCCAGGATGCCGGCGAGTCGTCGGCGGTAGGTGTCCTCGTCCACGGCAGCCAGCCTAGGCGGGCGCTGCGATACTGCCTCCATGAGGCCTGACGCCGAGTCCGACGCCGAGTCCGGCGAGTGGCGTGCCTACGACGCGTCGCCCTACCCCGGCGAGGGCCGTTCGGCCTATCCGGCCTATCCGGCCTATGACCCGGCCACCGAGCGGCGCCGGGTACGACGCCGGGTCGGTGTGCTGGTGATCGGCGCGCTGGTCGTGCTCGGCGGCACCGGCGCCGGGATCGCGGCCCTGGTCGCGAACGCCCTCGACGGTGACAGCGGCACGACCACGTCGACCACGACCACGACGACCACCACCCGCACCGAGATCACGACCCGCGACGGCGGGGCGGACCTGTTCACCACCGAGGGCACCGCGGCGATGGTCGAGGCGCTGGCGAAGGAGAGCGGGTCCACCTGGGCGTACGAGGTCGTGCTCTTCCAGGGCAACGCCGTGCTGACCGTGCCTGGAGACGACGGTCCACGGACGCTGCTGTGGGACGGCGTGTCGATGACGGCCGCCGCGGGCGGGTTCTCGTCACGCAAGCCGTTCGACCTCGCCGACCTCGACGGCGCGGTGCTGGCGCCCCTGTGCGGCAACGAGCCGGCCAGCTGCACCGTCCTCGCCGGCCGGCCGCTGCCCGGCGCCGGCGACGCCTGGCTGACGGTCGCCGGGACGGGCGGCGTGCGCCTCACCGACCTCGCGGGCAAGCCGGCCTGACCGGGTCAGCCGGCCCGGACGACCGCGGCCGCTGCCTCCAGCGGGATCGGCTCCTGCTCCACCCGGCGGTGCCCGGCCCAGACGAAGGAGCACAGCGCGAGGTAGAGCGCGTGCTCGTGCGGCTCCAGCCGCTCGAGCCGGCGCGGCTCCTTCGGCTCGATCCGCGACCCATCGTCGTTGTCGTCGACGCCGTAGCGGCCCCAGCGCTCGTAGGCGACCAGGTCCATGAAGAGGGAGCGGGCCGGCACACCGCGCACGCGGTAGCTGTCGAGGATCTCGAGCCCCTTGGCATCCATGTCGCCCCAGTACCAGACCACCTCGGCGTCCCTGAGCCAGTCGAGGTCCGGGATGGCGCCCGGGCCGTTGCCGTCGCCCTCGACCGCGATGCCCCCGTCGACCGGCGGGAAGAACTGCGCGGTGTCCCGGTTCTCGGAGATCACGACCACCCGCGGACGGTAGGCCAGCACGTCGCGGTCGCCCACCGTGACCACGTCGTGACGCCGGGTGTCCGCGCGGGCGTTGTGGTCGGCGTCGAGGTACGTCACGTGCACCCGCGACGGCCGCCCCGGGACGAGGCCGAGATCATCGAGCGAGGCGAGCTGGCGCACGACCGCGGCTCGTCGGGCCAGCCACTTCGTCCCCATGCCCTCGACGCCGACCTGGCGGGCTGTCCGGCCGCTGGCCGGGTTCGCGGCGAACCAGGTCGCCGCCCGGCAGGCCACGTCGAAGTCGGCGTCGGTGTAGCCGTCGACCGCCTTGAGCAGCCGAGCCGGATCGGCGAGCCCCGGGAACCGGGCGACGAGGACCGCCCGCCGGTCGCGGGCGCGCGCCAACCGATCCGCCCAGTCGCCGCCGACCAGCCGGGCGGCCGCGTCGACGTCGTCGACGACCAGGCGTGCGGGCAACCGTTGGGTGGGCGAGACGTCACGCCACTCGAGCCGGACCCCGGGCACCGGCTCCTGCTCCCAGTCCCACCACTGCATGCGCACCGCGAAGACGTCGTCCCACCTCGCCGCCAGCTGGGCGCCCTTGAGCTGCGAGGTGCCCAGGGCGACGCCCGGTCGCCAGCTGTCGGCCCCGGCGACGACCTTGTGCCAGTCGTCGGCCAGCCGTCCCGCGACGGCGCGACGTGCGTCCTCGGGCGTCTTCACCGCTACTCCGGGTCGGCTGCGTCCACGGCGTCGGTGATCGGCGTGATCCAGGACTGGTGGGTGGTGGTGTTCTTGGTGATCGCGAGCAGCTCGTCCATGTGCGGCTCGAGGCCGGTGACCTTGTCGAGCGGGACGCCCACGATCAACTGGAACCCGAGGCCCTTCCACGCCTCCACGGCGCGGCCGGCGAACTCGGAGTCGGCCTTGACGAAACCCTCGTCGAGGAACACCGGCGCGAACCGCGGTCGCGACCGCATCTCGTCGCCGAGCCGGAAGCGCAGGGCGGAGCCGACGATGAAGGCGACCAGCTCCTGGCTCTCGCCGCCGGACTTCTCCCCCAGCGTCCGGTACGTCGCGCGCAGCTCCCCGGTGAGGTGGTCGTAGCGCTCGGCGCTGATCTCCACATGCCGTCGTACGTCGAGCAGCCGGTCGCGGTCACCGGAGCCGGCCGCGTCGGTGGTGTGGTCGGCCTTGCGGAGCTGCCTCATGAACCGGCTGAGCTCGGCGAACCGCTTCTCGAGGTCCTCCTCCTTCAGCTCGGTGGTGGCGCCGGAGGACAGGGCGCGCAGGTCCTTCATGAACACCTGGACGTGGGCGGGCGCGAGCCGGCGCAGCCGGATCCGCAGCCGGTCGGCGGACGCGCCGAACTCCAGGCGCCGCAGGATCGCGTTGATCGGCTCCAGCCGGTCCTCGATCTCCTCCACCGAGGACGACATCGCGCCCAGCAGGGGGACGAGGTCCTGACCGCTCCACTCCGTCAGCCGGCGGCGCCACTCCGAGCGCCGGTCGGCGAGGCCCTTGCCACGGATCTCGTCGAGGATGCGGGCGTAGTCGGGATAGGAGTCGGCGGTGGCACCGAGGTTGGGTGAGTCCCAGGTGAACTTGTAGCTGCGGAAGATGTTGGCGAGGTCGTCGTCACAGCGCCGGATCTCGGCGTCCGCGTCGGCCAGCGCGGTGCGCAGGCGCTCGCCGAGGCGCTGGGAGTTCTCCATGAACCGGTCGAGGTCGTCGGGGTCCGCCGGGGCGGCGGCAGCGGCGAAGTCCGCGCTCAGCGCCGCCTCCTGCTCCTCATCGAGGACGACGGCACCGGCCTGCTCGACCGCGATCAGGCGGTCCTTGATCATGTCCTCGGACTCGGCGAGCTCGCCGTGCTCGACGTTGAGCTCGCGCTGCCGCTGGTCGAGACCGAAGCGCTCCTGACGTGCTTCGTTCAGCTGCGCGCCCAGGGTGTCGATCTGCGCCTGCAGCACCTGGAGGCGGTCATCGGAGGCGAGGATGGCGGCGCGGCGCTGCTCCAGGTCGGCGATCCGCCGGTCACTGCCCGCGACGTCGACGTCGTCGAAGCGGACCATGACGATGGCGTCGTACGCCTTGCGCTGGAGGTCGAGGAGGCCGGAGCGCCGGCCCAGCTCGGCCAGCCGGGCGTCGATCTCACCGAGCTGACGCTCAACGCCGGCCAACTGGGCGTCGATCTCGGCGATCGCGTCCTCGCTGGAGAAGCCGATGATGTTGCGCTGGTCGTTGCGACCGTGGGCGCCGCGGCGCCCGTTGCGGGTCTGGCCGGCGAGGGTCACCCGGAAGCCGGGGCCGTCGAGCTCGGCCGCGCTGGCGACGCACAGCGCGTTACGGGCGGGCTCCTCGACGTGCTGCTGCACCCAGCCCGCGAACGGCGAGTCCTTGAACAGCAGCTTGCCGGCGATCCGCTCCGGATCGGACGGGCCGGCGCCGGGGAGGTCGAGCTCGACCCCCTGGAAGGTCAGTCGCGCCGGCAGCCGCAGCTCGTCGATGGCGGCCGAGAAGTCGGAGAGCCGGTCGAGCGGGACCAGCATCATCCGGGCGCTGCCACCGAGGACGGTCTCGATCGCGGTGCGCCAGCGGACCTCCTCGGGCGCGACGTCGATCAGCTCCGCGACGAACGGCAGCTCCTCGACGGACAGCCCGCTGGCCCGGGCCACGGCGGTGCGCAGGTCGTGGAGGTACGCCGGCACCCGGCCCGCGCGGCTCTCCAGCGACGCCCGCTCCTGCTTGAGCACCGACTGCTCCTGGGTGAGCGGGAACTGCTGCTCGCGCAGCACCGTCTCACGCTCGGCCTGCAGCCGCTTCTGCTCCTTCTCGCCCGCGGCGACCCGTTCACGGGCCTGCTCCTGGAGGACGGTGAACGCGCCGGCGTCCTCCAGCGCGGACTCCAGGTCGGGCGGGTCCGAGCCGATCGGGTCGGTGAGGCCGACGAGCGGGTAGACCCGCTCCTCGAGCTCGGCGAGCCGGTTGCCGCGCTCCTCGCGCAGGTTGCGCTCGGCGTCGGCCAGCGCCGCCAGGTTCTGGAGGTCGCCGCCCCCGGCGTCCCGGTGCGCCTCCTTGGCGGCGTCCAGGTCGCCGGTGAGCTGGATCTCCGCGGCCTGGGCGGCCGCGAGTGCCTGGACGGTCGCGGACCGGGCGTCACGATTGGCGGCGACGGCGGTCTCGATCAGGCGCAGGTGGGTGCGCAGCAGCCAGTAGCGGAGCGGAGTCTGGTCGCCGGTGAGCGTGATGCCGTAGGAGTCGAGCTCGGCGAGGCGCTGGGCCGCCGTCGTACGACGCTCGTGCATCTCGGTGATCGGCTCGAGCAGCTCGAGCTTCTGTTGCTCGGTCCGCATCGCCGCGTGCGCGGCGTCGAGGTCGTCGAAGTGCTCGATCGCCCGGTCGGCGGCGGCGTAGGTCGCGGGGCGCTCGAGGACCATGTCCTTGTAGAGCTCGTCGACGCTGCGGACCTGGTTGCCGGCCTGGATCCGGGCCAGCAGGCGCAGCGCCTTGGAGCCGTCGCCGTTGGCACCGATGCCGAGCCGGGCGTGGAGCACGGCCGACAGGTCGGCGTAGGTGCGGTGGACCCGGATGCCGGGGAACAGCTTCTTGATCGTGTTGGCGTGGAACTTCTCGGGGACGGCGGCCTCGAGCTTGTCGAGCGGCAGGGTCCCCTCGTGGGTCCACATCTGCATCAGGACGTCGCCGGAGCGGGCCGCGCGCCGGGGCACGTAGTAGGTGCGCAGCGCGGTGAACCGACCACCCTGGTCGCTGACGAAGGTCATCGCGACCGCGCCCCAGGTGTCGGCGCCCTTGCCGCGCAGCAGCTTCTCGACCGGACGTCCGGTCCTCGGGTCGTCGACGACGTCGACGGCGCCGCGGAGGTAGGAGAGCAGGTTGCGCTGGCCGGCGCTGCGCGCCCGGCCCGCGACGGCGTCGTTGGAGGCACCGTTGAACTTGGTGTCGGAGGGCATCATCAGCGCGGTGTAGGCGTCGAGGATGGTGCTCTTGCCGACGCCGGACGCGCCGGAGATCATCGTCGCGTCGCCCGCCAGCGGCACCGTGGTGAGACCGCCGAAGCCGCCCCAGTTGACCAGCTGCAGGAGGGAGGCGCGCCACTGCACGGTGTCGTCGACGGGCGCGGCCACGCTCTGCTCGGCGAACAGCCCGTCGGCGCCTTCCACCTGCTCGATCTCGTCGATGGACATCAGGCGTCCTCCCCCTCGAACAGGTCGTCCTGGCGGGCGGCCGCCTCGGCCGGCGCGTCGGTGCCGTTGGCCTGCTGCAGCGCCTCCAACAGCTCCTGGAGCAGCTCGAGCGGCAGCAGCGGCTCGACGGCCTCGCTGATCTCGAACCGCTCCTCGGCCGCGGTGGCGATCAGCAGGCCCGCCTTGGTCACCGCGGTCACGGCGTTGCGGGCCCGCTTCTCGTCGCCGGACTCGTCGGTGGCGTGGGCCGGCCGGTAGCTGGCGACGTAGTCGACGATGTCCTCGCGATCGACGTACACGCGGGCGTCGCCGCCGGCCTGTCCGGCACGGAGCCGGTCGCGCAGGTGGACCAGGACCAGCGTCTCCTCGCGCGACCACGCCGTGTCGTGCAACAGGGTCGGGAACCGGGCACCGCCCTCGGCGACGGCCTGCCGCTTCCACGCGACCTCGCGGTCGCGGTCGATCTGCAGGTCGAGGAAGAGGTCGTTGAGCCGCGAGCGGATCACCCGCTCGTGCTCCACCAGCGCCTGCCAGTCGCGCGGGTGGGTGCGCGCGCTGATGAACCGCTGCTTGAGCAGCGCGACCAGCGCCTGGCGCTGCGCGTACTCGAGGCCGCCCTCGTCGCCTTCGAAGAGCGACACGGAGCGGTCGTCGATGACCTCGAAGTCATCGACCTCGAAGGGATCGGCGGCCTCGGCGGGGTCGGTGAGGTCGACGGTCATGCTCGGGACTCCTGACGGTCGAGGTCGGGGTCGGGCAGGGGGGTGCGCGGCACGGCGAAGGTCCGGTGCGACCCGTCGGGGCGCACGGCGGCGAACGACTCGACGGCGTCCTCCGTGGTCAGGTCGCGGTTGGCGGCGAGGTGCAGCAGGCCGAAGATCTCCACCGGCCGCCGCAGGGACGGCTCGAGGGTCTCGAAGAGCTCACCCAGCGACGCGGCGGGCAGCAGGTCGTGCAGCGCGGCCTCGAGCCGCTGGCGCAGCGACCCGAGCTGGGGGCCGCCCTGGGCCATCAGCTCGGCGAGCGAGAGGGCGGGCGCGTCGGCCGGGTCGGCGTCGGTGATCCGGTCGGGCAGCACGTCGTCGGCGGGATCGTAGAAGCGCTCGCGCAGGTGGTCGACGCCGACCCGGGAGGGCAGCAGCGCGACGTCGTGGGTCGCTCGTGGTCCGGTCTCGGCCATCCAGGTCATCAGCTCGGACTCCACCTGGCGGAGCGTCTGCTCGAGCTCGCGGTCGCGGGCGGCGTCGTGGGAGACGATGTACTCCTTGAGTGTCGCCGTCACCCGGCTGCGCTGGGCCAGCACCCGGTCGAGGCCGTCGCGCACCAGCCGGACGGTGCCGCGCAGCTCGGCCCGGTCGGCGTCGCCGAGGATCCCGTCGGACAGCGGGTGCTCCAGCAGGGCGGTCAGGTCCTCGCGGAGCTGGGTCACCAGCGCGTCGTCGCGCAGCAGCGCGAACGCCCCCTCGAACGCCCGCCCCTCGTGGGTGACGGTCATCAAGGAGTCGGCGCGGGCGAGGTACTCGTCGATGACCTCGCCGGCCGGGCGGTCCTCGGCCCGGAAGGCCGCCAGGATCTCGCCGCGGATCGTGGCGAAGCGCTCCTCGACCCGCGCGAAGTCGCTGGGCAGCGCGCTGATCAGGGACAGCAGCTCGGTGAACCCCTCGACCATGTAGTCCTCGGTCGCGCTCACCATCTCGGCGCCGTCGACGAGCCGGTCGCGCTCGGCCTTGAGCCGCGCGATCTCCTCGTTGAGCAGACTCACCCGCGCGCTGCGGTCGGGGTTGGCCTCGGAGTTGAACCGGCGCACGGTGCCGAGGATCGTCGCGATCCGGTGCTCGCTGAGCGTGGCGCGGTCGCGGGCGAGGTTCTTGACCAGCTCCAGCGCCTGCTGCGCGTGGGACGTCAGTGAGTAGACCTCGTTGCCCTGCTCGTCGAGCGAGCGCACCAGCCACTGACCCCGCATCCAGCGCTGGCAGATGTCGCGACCGCTCCCGGACGGCACCTCGGACTCTCCTGCCAAGGCGATCTCGGCGAGGTGCTCCTCCACCTGGGTGTGCAGCCGCGCGGTCGGGATCGGCTTGTTGTTGCGCCCGAACGCCGCGCGGAAGATCGTGATGACGACCGGCGCCTGGCGCTGGTGGAGCAGCGTGAGGGTCGGCTGCGCGAAGGCGCCCTTGACCCGCGCCAGCTCACCGGCGATCTCGCTCACGTCGTCCCCACCTTCCTCCTGGCTCTCGGGGGAGGGAACAGCATTCCAGAGGGGTACGACGGATCCTGGGCCACCCCCGCAGCCGGAGGGCCGGAGGTCCCCTGCGAGGTCTCAGGACATCGGTGACGCTCCCGCCTGGTCGACCGCGGCGCTAGCCTCGGCCAGGTGCCGGAAACGCAGTCTCGTAGCGAGTCCATCCGACTCGTGCTCTTCGACTGTGATGGTGTCCTGGTCGACAGCGAGCCGCTGGTCATGCGTGTCGAGCTCGCCCTGATCGCTGAGCTGGGCTGGCCGATCACGGTCGACGAGGCCGTGGCCGAGCATCTCGGTCGCAGCTGGCCCGCGATCCAGGCGAACATCGAGCGGCACATCGGCCGACCTGTGCCCTGGGACTTCGTGGCGCGTGCGGAGGCGGAGCGCACGAGACTCTTCGAACAGGAGCTCGAGCCGGTCGCGGGCGTCGCGGAGGCAGCGACGGCCATCGAGCGCGACGGGTTCATGACGTGCGTGGCATCGTCCGGCAGCCATCGACGCATGGCGCTCACCCTGGGCCTGACCGGGCTTCGCGACAGGTTCGTCGGCCGGATCTTCAGCGCCGAGGACGTCAGCCGGGGCAAACCCGCCCCGGACCTGTTCCTCCATGCCGCGGCGGTCATGGACGCGACGCCGGCCTCGTGCGTGGTGGTGGAGGACAGCCCCTCCGGTGTCGAGGCGGCCCGCGCGGCAGGGATGGGCGTCATCGGCTACGCGGCGCGCACACCGGCTCATCTGCTCGCCGAGGCCGACATCGTCATCGCCGACATGGCCGACCTTCGGTGGGCGGTCACCCGGTTCTTCACGGCGTCTGGGCGCGACCTCACCGAGGAAGGCCAGCCGTAGATCGGCTATTCCGGCTCGCGCACCGGGCGACTGCCGCGGGGAGAGATGGTTGCGTTCGAACACATGTTCGAGTAGCATGGGGTGATGGTGGACCTCTCGGAACTCGACGCGGCGGCACTGCTCGCCGCCGAGGAGTCCGGGGTGCGCCAGCGACGCCAGGGCGATGTCGACGAGCTGCTGCGGCTCCTGGCCTGGTGCGACCTGCACTCCACGGACCCGCAGTCCCAACCCGGGGCGGTGCCCGCGCGCCTGGGCGGCGACCGACTCTGCCAGCTCGGCGGCGAGGGCACACCCCAGGTCGCCGAGCTCTGCTTCGCCGAGTTCGCGATCGCCGGCCAGGCCGGCACGATCGCCACCACCCACCGCGCAGCGGCCGCGCTCGACCTGCGCCACCGCCTCCCGCTCCTGTGGCAGCGGGTGCAGAACCTCGACATCGAGGTGTGGGTCGCACGCAAGATCGCCGACCTGTCACGGCCCCTCACCAAGGACGCCGTCGCCCTCGTCGACACGTCCCTCGCCGCCGCCCACGACCTCCCCACCGGCAAACTGATCGAGCTCGCCGAGGCCCGGACCATCGAGGCCGACCCCGAGACCCACCACAAGCGGATCGCCGCCGAGGAGGCCCGGACCGGCGTGTTCACCTGCCGACGCCGACCGGCCAGACGGTCGCCGCCATCGACCGACAAGCCGACGTCCAGCCGATCACACTCCGCCTCCCCACCGCCGGCGCCCTCGAGTTCACCACCACCGTCGAGGAGATCGCCGCCGCGCTCGCCGACCAGCACATTCCGGAGCACGACGACGACGTGCCCACCATGGACCAGTTCCGCGCCCGCGCCGCCGAACTCCTCGCCGATCCCCACGCCGCCGTCCGCTTCCTCGAAGGCATCCGCAGCCCCGGCCCGGCCCCGGACGACACCGCAACCACAGACCCGGCCACAGACTCACCCCCGCCGCCCCGGCAGTCGCCCCGGCCGCCCCCGTCGCCCCGGCAGTCGCCCCGGTCGTCGCGCGCCGAGCGCAAAGCCGTCGTCCACGTCCATCTCAGCGCCGCCGTCCTCGCCGGCCTCACCCAAGGCCTCGCCCGCGTCGAGGACCTCGGCCCGATGCTCCTCGACCAGCTCGCCGCCCTCCTACGCCACCGCCGCATCGACCTGAAACCGGTCATCGACCTCAACCACACCACCGCGGTCGACGCCTACGAACACCCCGCCGCCTGCAAGGAACGCACCCAGCTCCGCACCAACGGCGACGTCTTCCCCCACTCCCCCTCCCGCACCCACCGCCTCGACCACGACCACCTCACCCCCTACGACAGCCACGGCCCACCCGGCCAGACCGGCGACCACAACGACGCACCCCTCACCCGCCGACATCACCGCACCAAGACCCACCTCCCCTATCGCACCCGGCAACTCGGCCTCGGCGCCTACCGCTGGGAGACCCCCGCACGGCCTCGTCCGCGTCGTCACCGGCTACGGCACCACCGTCGTCGAAGCACTACGCGACCCCGACGGCGCCCTGATCGGCGAGATCTACCCGGCACGGTACGAGCTGATCCTGGATGCGGCCGCGCTCGGGCGTGGGTGACGCTCGGGGTCTCGGACGGTCGGCCACCGGATCTGAAGGAAGTGGTGCGCGCTGAGACGAGCTCGGCAAGGATCCCGCCATGAACCTCGACCGCATTGCTCAACTCGTCGCCGACGGCCTGATGCCGCTCATCCGCACCGATTTCTCAGCGGACGATGCCTGGCAGCGCGTGGTCGAAGCAGTGTCTCAGGAGTCCGACGGCGTCGCTGACGGGGACGAATACGCTGCACATCAGGCGGCGATCTCAGATCTGGGCTTCGATTCCGTCACTCCGGAGACCCTCGCGAGCGCTTGGCCCAGAGAGCACCCCGGCTATGTCATCCTCGCGGACCACCGCTCGATGCGAGAGGCGACGTCGGGCGAAGATCCGACGGTGGTGTTCGTGGACCTGAGCGCTGACGATGAGGATGAGGAGGAGTTCGGATGGGTCTTCGGTCAAGCGTTCCGGTGCGTTGCTACCGCGGTCGCCTCGATCGACGACAACCTGTCGATCGCGAACATGGACTTCGCTGAGTTCGCGGATGCCGTGGACGATGACGGAGTCTTCCGAGGCTTCTAGTCCCGCGACCCGGCTCGGTCCCGGGCCTTCCCAGGCCGCGCGTCGCTCCCCGGCGCGAGGTCCTGGATGCGGAGGGCGAGCGTGCGCGCCGTCAGCGGCGAACCACGCTCACGGCCTTCTTCACAGCGCCCGCACCGGCGCCTACGCCACGAGCGATCAGACGATGGGGCTTGCGGTTCGCCAGGTCGAGGATGGAGTCGGCGATCCCCCAGGTGAGCTTGCCCTCGGACAGCTCCACCAAGGTCTCCAGCGGAAGACCGACGGTCATGTCCTCCAACTCCTGACGCTCCTTCTCGGTGGCCGTCGGAGGCAGCTGGCGCACGATCATCGCTTTGAACGCGCGCCCGGGCAGTGTCGAGGCCAGCTCGAGCACGGTGGATTGACGGGTGAAGGGCCGGACGATCTTCGACTGGCTCGGGTCCTGGGTCATGGGGTCTCCTGTCAGGGCGTCGGACCGCGGAGCGGCACCGCGCGACGTACCGCGCATCTTGCCCGACGATCCGCTTCCCCGACCCGGAAACAGTGCCGGGACGACCAGGTCGCCCAGGACCGCCACCTAGGCTCGGGGCCGAGGCGACTACCGAGGAGGACACGTGCCGACGGACGCGAAGAAGACCCAGGCCTTCGAACGGGACATGAACTACATCCCGGACCGGATCACCAAGGTCGAGGGCCGCAGCCAGGACCCGTACGGCGGTAGCGAGCTCGACGTGCCGACCTGGCCCGTGGAGCCGGGGCGGTACCGGCTGGTGGCCGCGCGGGCGTGTCCGTGGGCGAACCGGGCGATCATCGTGCGCTCACTGCTGGGGCTCGAGGAGGTCGTCTCGATGGGACTGACCGGGCCGACCCACGACGAGCGGAGCTGGACCTTCGACCTCGACCCGGGCGGGGTGGACCCGGTCCTGGGGTACGAGCGGATCCAGCGGGCCTACTTCGCACGCTTCCCCGACTACCCGCGGGGCATCACGGTGCCGGCGATGGTGGACGTGCCGACGCGGTCGGTGGTCACCAACGACTTCCCGTGGATCACCCACGACCTCTTCTTCGAGTGGCGCGACCACCACCGCCCGGACGCGCCGGACCTGTGGCCGGACGAGTGCCGGGAGGAGATGGAGGAGGTGATGCAGCGGGTCTTCACCGAGCTCAACAACGGCGTGTACCGGTGCGGGTTCGCCGGGTCGCAGGAGGCGTACGAGGCGGCGTACGAGCGACTCTGGACGGCGATGGACTGGCTCGAGGAGCGGCTCGCGGACCGGCGCTACCTCATGGGCGACCGGATCACCGAGGCCGACGTGCGGCTGTTCACGACCCTGGCGCGCTTCGACGCGGTCTACCACGGGCACTTCAAGTGCAACCGCAACAAACTCACCGAGATGCCGGTGCTGTGGGCCTATGCGCGCGACCTGTTCCAGACGCCCGGCTTCGGCGACACGATCGACTTCGAGCAGATCAAGCGGCACTACTACGTCGTCCACACCGGCATCAACCCGACGCGGATCGTGCCCGTCGGCCCCGACGAGTCCGGCTGGCACACGCCGCACGGGCGCGACCGGGCCTGACCGGCGTTCAACTCCACACGGCGTACTGACCCAGCCCCTCACGGAGGACGTCGTCCTTCGTGGCCAGTGTCGCGAACGACACCAGCGCCTGGGCGGCGATCAGCCGGTCGAACGGATCTCTCGTCCAGGACAGGGCCTCCGCGGCGCGGGTCACGGCACCGAACGGCGTGACGTCCTCCTCGAGCCCGATAGCGCGCTCGAGCTCGTCGACGATGCGCGCCGCCGGCACCGTGATCCTGCCGATCTCATGGAGGTAGGTGAGTTCGAGGCGGACAATCGGCGAGATCCGGAGCGGATCGGCAGCGAGGCGCTCGCGCACGGGGTCGGGGAAGCGCGCGTGCTCGCCTGCGTACAGCCAGACGACGACGTGCGTGTCGAGATGGAGGGCGGTCACGGCGCGAGTGCTCGCGCGTCGTCCCATTCGCCGGACCAACCGATCGTGACGAGCTCCTCGGGATCACCCGTGATCAGGCCTGGGTCGGTGCGGATGCGGGAGAGCCGGTCAGCGGGGACATCCGGGACGAGACGCAGGCGCCGGCCCTTGCGGTCGATCTCCAACGGCTCTCCGCTTTCGAGAACGCGGTCGATCAGACGGTAGATGTCCTGCCGCAGCTGGGACGGCGTCACCGGGCCTGCCATGCCGCCATTCTAGATCGTACGTACGTCCTAGAAAAGACGTACGTACGGCTTGGCGCGCGACCTACAGCCAGGCGGGGTCGACCTCGTTGAACAGCTGGTCCCCGCCGGCGAGCAGGTCGAGCATCGGACCGGTCTTCGGCAGCTCGTGGGTGAGGAAGTAGCGGCCCGCGGCTCGCTTGCCGTCGTAGAACGCACCCTCCTTGCCGTGGGCGGCGAGGAGCTGGTCGAGCCAGGTCCAGGCGACGACGACGTGACCGGCGGCCTCCAGCCCGGTGGTCGCGTTGGCCAGGGCGACCCGCGGGTCGCCGGACTCCCAGGCGGCCGCCACGGCGGTGGCGAGCCGGTCGGCCGCCGCGGCGACCCGGTCGGCGTACCCGCCCAGCTCGGTATCTGCGGTGGCACGGGCGTGCTCGACGCTCTCGTGGACGGTCTCGAGGAGGACCTGGAGGCCGGTCCCGCGGTTCATGACGAGCTTGCGGCCCAGCAGGTCGAGCGCCTGGATGCCGTGGGTGCCCTCGTGGATCGGGTTGAGGCGGTTGTCGCGGTAGAGCTGCTCGACGCCGTACTCCCGGGTGTAGCCGTAGCCGCCGTGCACCTGGATCGCCAGGTCGTTGGCGGCCAGGCACCACTGGGAGGGCCAGCTCTTCACGATCGGCGTCAGTACGTCGAGCAGGGCGCCGGCCCGCGCGCGGGCGTCCGCGGAGGGGTGGGTGTGCTGGTCGTCGAGGAGCAGGGCGGCGCGCAGGACGAGCGCGAGCCCGCCCTCGACGTACGACTTCGAGGCCAGCAGCATCCGGCGCACGTCGGCGTGCTCGGCGATCGGGACCGGCGCGGCGGCCGGGTCCTTGGCGGCGAGCGGGCGGCCCTGGACCCGCTCGCGGGCGTAGGCGAGGGCGCGGAGGTAGCCGGTGTAGCCGAGCGCGACGGCGCCCGCCCCGACGCCGATGCGGGCCTCGTTCATCATGTGGAACATCACGGCCAGGCCCCGGCCCTCCTCGCCGACCAGCTCGCCGACGGCGCCCGGGGAGCCGCCCGGCAGGTATCGGCCCTCGCCGAAGTTGAGGACCGTGTTGACGGTGCCGCGGAAGCCCATCTTGTGGTTGAGGCCGGCCAGGGTCACGTCGTTGCGCTCGCCGCGGGCCCCGTCGGCGGTCACGACGTACTTCGGCGTCGCGAACAGCGACAGGCCCTTCACGCCCGGCGGCGCGCCCTCGACCCGGGCGAGGACGAGGTGGACGATGTTCTCCCCCAGCTCGTGGTCGCCGCCGGAGATCCACATCTTGTTGCCGAACAGCCGGAAGCCGCCGTCGTCCTGGCGTACGGCGCGGGTCGCGACGTCGGCCAGCGAGGAGCCGGCCTGCGGCTCGGAGAGACACATGGTGCCGAACCAGCGACCGTCGAGCATCGGGGGCACGAACCGCGTGACCTGCTCGGGCGAGGCGTGCGCGAGGAGCAGGTTGGCGTTGGCCATGGTCAGCATCGGATAGCCCGACGTCGACACGTTCGCCGCCTGGAACCAGGCGAAGCAGGCCTGCTGGACGACGTGGGGCAGCTGCCCGCCGCCGACCGACTCGTCCATCGCGGCCGACACCAGGCCCGCCTCGGCGAAGGCGCGCACCGCGGCGCCCACCTCGGGGATCATCGTGACCGTCTCGCCGTCGAACCGCGGCTCCTGGACGTCGCTGAGCGCGTTGTGCGGCGCGAAGTGCTCCCCCGCCAGCTCCGCCGACAGGTCGAGCACCGCGTCGAAGGTGTCCCTGTTGTGCTCGGCGTACCGGTCCCGCGCGCAGAGCCCCGAGACGTCGAGCCACTCGTGGAGCAGGAAGTCGAGGTCGCGGCGCGCGAGCAGCAGGTCCGGATTCACCCGGCCAGTCTCTACCCGATCCTGGTGAGGCCGGCGCCCACCCACCCGGCCTAGCGTCGGGCACGTGGCCGCTCACCGCGCGCGCGTCCTCACCCTCCTCCTCGACGGGATCCTCGTCGGGATGTTCGTCAGCGTGCTCGTCACGCTGCCTCCCCCGACCGGGAACGAGACCGGCAGGACGTTCACCCTGGCCGCGGCCGGCGCCCCGGGCACGCCGTACACGTGGGGCGGCAACGCGTTCGGCGAGCTCGGCGACGGGACGACCACCCCGCACGGCATCGCGAGGCCCCTCGCCGCACCGACCGACGTCGTCGACGTCCACACCGGCCGCGAGCATGCCGTGGCGTTGCGCTCCGACGGGACGGTCGTGATCTGGGGCAGCAACCAGATGGGCCAGCTCGGCATCGGCACCACCGGAGGGAGCCGCCCGGCACCGGTCGCCGTCCCGGGGCTGAGCGACGTCACCATGGTCTCGACGGGCCACTACCACTCCCTCGCGCTGCGCGCGGACGGCTCGGTGTGGACCTGGGGCTACAACCAGGCCGGGCAGCTCGGCGACGGCACCACCACGACCCGCAACCACCCGGTGCGTGTCCCCGGCACCCGCACTTACGCCACCGTCGCCGCGGGCCGCGACATGAGCTACGCCGTCGCGACCGACGGCACCGTGTGGGCCTGGGGCCTCAACGAGGACGGCCAGCTCGGCGACGGTACGACGACCGCGCGCGCCACACCCGGACGCGTCGGCGACCTCACGGGCGTCACGGCCCTCGCCGGCGGCCGGGACCACGGCCTGGCGCTGCGCGACGACGGCACCGTGTGGGCCTGGGGCTGGAACGCCTACGGACAGCTCGGCGACGGGACGCTCACCGACCGGACCGCTCCGGTCCAGGTGACCACCGGCGCGAGCGCCGTCGCCGCCGGCGCCCACCACTCCTACGCGCTGCGGGCCGACGGGCGGGTCCTGGCCTGGGGACGCAACTACCGCAACGAGCTCGGGGACGGCACCACCACGCAGCGGACCCGCCCGGTCACCGTCCTCGGCGTGACCGGGGCGGTCGCGATCGGCTCGGGCCGCGACCACGGCCTGGCCGCGCTCGCCGACGGGACGGTGCGCGCCTGGGGGCACAACTCCTCCGGGCAGCTCGGCGACGGCACCACGGTCAGCCGGTCCTCCGCCGTGACCGTGACCGGGGTGGCCGACGCGCGCCGGGTCAGCGGGGGCGCGGAGTTCTCGGTCGCGCTCTCCGCGCCGGACGGCCCGCCACCACCTCCACCACCTCCGCCGCCCGGGAGCACGACCGAGTTCCGGGCCGTGACGGGGGTCAGCCGGAACGCGGCCGGCGCGTCCGTCACCGTCCCGGCCACGGTCCGGGAGGGCGACGTCCTGGTCCTGCTGGTCGCGACCAACCGCCTCGCGACGACCACGACGCCGGCCGGGTGGACCCTGCTCGGCACGGCGACCGACGACGACCTGCGCTCCTGGGTGTTCACCCGCACCGCGGTGGTCGGCACCGCCGGCTCGGCCGTCACGGTCGGCCTCGACGCGACGAGCAAGGTCGACGTGACCCTGGCGGCGTACGACGGCGCGGCGGTGACCGCCGTGGTCTCCCGGGTGGAGCCCGGCAGCGGCACCGGGCACATAGCGCCGGCCGCCGCGGTGACGGTGCCCGGCTCCCGGGTGGTCCACCACTGGGTGACCAAGGTCAGCACCGCGGTCGCCTGGACCGTCCCGCCCGATCTGGTCACGCGGCGCACCGGGACGAGCAGCGGCAGCGGCCAGGCGTGCAGCCTGACCGCGGACGGCGGCCCGGCGGACGTCGGCACTTGGCCGGCGCACGTCGCGACCGCCGGCGCGGCCTCCGGGAAGGCGATCGGCTGGACCGTCGTCATCCCCCCGGACTGACGCCGTCCCGCCGGGCCCGGCTCAGGGCACCGACCGCACCGGCATCCCCGCCAGCGGGGCACCGGCGACCGTGACCACCCCGACCATCCGGGCGGACGGGCCGAGCAGGACGGCACCCTGGTCGGTGCGCAGCGCAGAGCGCCCGAACCGCACCTCGAGGACCCCGATCCGCAGCCGGCCGCCCTCCCGGACCAGCGCCACTTCCCCGCGGCGCGGGCGACGGTCGGTCGACACCAGCAGCTCGGTCCCGGCGGGCCAGCCGTGGGAGGCGAGCGCGTCGTTGCGGAGCCGGATCCGCACGTCCTCGCCGTCGGCGACCGGCGCCTCCGGGCGCGACCGGGCCGGTCGTTCGCGCGGAGCGGGCGGCATCGGTGGGGGCAGGTCGAGCGGCAGGCACTCCTGGGCCGCATCGCCTCGGACCGAACGCATGTTCGAAGCCTAGCGCGGACCCGGCACCTCCGTCGCGCGCATCCCTTGAAGAATCGGTAACCGTTGTGTTACCAATAGGCCATGGACGCGTTCGCGGCGATCGCCGACCCGGTCCGCCGCAGCCTGCTGGAGCGGCTCGCGAGCGGCCCGGCGCGCGTGGTCGACCTCGCCGCGGAGCACCCGATCAGCCGCCCGGCGATCAGCAAGCACCTGCGCCTGCTCGTCGAGGCGGGACTGGTGGCGGCCGACCAGCACGGTCGGGAGCGGCACTACCGGCTGGTCCGGGCCGGCCTCGCCCCCGTGCGGAGCTGGACCGACGCGCTGGTCCGCACCGCTCCCCCGATCCCCGCGTCGGCACTCGACGGTCTCGACCTCGAGGTCCGCCGCACCAGCCGCGACCGCCGCGGCACCCCGACCCCGCGCACCCACGAGGAGACCGCATGACCGCCCCGACGCCACCGACCGCTCCGACCGCCACCGGCCGCCGCCGGGACCACGACGACGAGACCTACGTCGAGCTCGTCCGCACCTTCCGCGCGCCGATCGAGGACGTGTGGGCGGCCGTGACCGAGTCCGACCGGCTGGCCCGCTGGCTCGGCACCTGGACCGGAGATCCCGCCGACGGCGAGGTGGTCTTCCAGATGACCTACGAGGGCGACGACGTGCCCGGGGAGAAGTTCACGATCGACGAGTGCGTGCCGCCGTACCGGCTGCGGATCACGACCTCGATGCCCTACGACGGCGAGAACCCCGAGCAGTGGCAGCTGCGTCTCGACCTCGCGGAGGCCGACGGGGTCACGTCACTGACCTTCGCGCAGAACGTCCCCGATCCCGAGATGGCCGAGAACGTCGGGCCCGGCTGGGACTACTACCTCGACCGCATGGTCGCCGCGGAGACCGGTGCCGACCCGGCGGCGATCGACTTCGACGACTACTACCCCGCACTCTCGGAGCACTACCGGCGCGCCTTCGGCTGAGGACGAGCGGCGCCCTAGGATCGACGGGATCGCCATGAATCCCGTCCCGGACCGCCCCCGCAGGCTGCTGCTCGCCGTCGACGCGCCGTCCCTGCTGCACCGCCACCACCACGCGCGTGCCCACACCCGGCACCGCGACCGGGGCGGACGGCCCGCCTGGGCGCTGCACGGCATGCTGCGCCAGATCATCGAGTCGATCGACTCCTTCGCGCCGGACGCGGTGATCTTCGGCCTCGACGACCGGACCTCCTCGGCGCGCCGCGACGCCTACCCCGACTACAAGGCCGGCCGGGCCGAGAAGGACCCCGAGCTGGTCGACCAGCTCGACCGCGCGGGCGCCCTGCTCGACGCTCTCGGCCTGGCCACGCTCACCCCGCCCGGCCTGGAGGCCGACGACGTGAACGCCTCCGCCGCCACCTGGGCGGAGACCAACGGCTGGAACTGCGTGATCATCACCTCCGACCGCGACTCCTTCGCCCACATCAGCGAGCACACCCGGGTCCTCCGGCTGATCGACGGCGGCATCCACGGCTCGCCCCTGCTCACCCCCGCCCATCTCCGCGCGATGTACGGCGTCCCGGCGGAGCGCTACCTGGAGTTCGCCGCCGTGCGCGGCGATGCCAGCGACAACCTGCCCGGGGTCGCCGGGATCGGCGAGAAGACGGCCGCCTACCTGCTCTCCCACATCGGCTCGATGCGCGAGATCTGGGCCGACATCGAGCACGACGAGGGCCGCTCGGTGGTCGCGGCCCTGGACGCCTGGGCCGAGGAGACCGGCGCCCGCCGCACCGGCGCCACCGTCCTCAAGCGGCTCTCCGCGCCGGGCGCCCGCGCGACCTACGAGTTCAACCTGCGGCTGATGTCGGGCCGCACCGACCTCGATCTCGGGCTGACCCCCGACGTGCCGGGCACGCCCGGCCTGCTGCCGCTCGACATCGAGCGGGTCGAGCGGGTGGTGGGCCACCTCAACATGGACGCCACCACCGCCCTGGCACTGCGGGTGCTGACCGGCGACCCGGCCTCCGTGCCCCGCGGGTGAGCAGCCGGCTCAGAGCCCGTCTCGCTCCACCGGGCAGGTCATGCACCGAGGCCCGCCGCGCCCCCGGCCCAGCTCGCTGCCCGCGATGGTGATCACCTCGACCCCGTGCGCGCGCAGGTGGTCGTTGGTCGCGGCGTTGCGCTCGTAGGCGACCACCACACCCGGCCGCACCGCGAGCACGTTGCACCCGTCATCCCACTGCTCGCGCTCTGCCGCGCGGGCGTCCTGGCTCGGCGTCAGCACCCGGATCCGGTCCAGTCCGAGCGCCGTCGCGATCGCCGCGTGCAGGCCGCCGGGCGGGTGGGCGGTGACCGCGAGCTCCTTGTCGGTGTCGCCGGGCTCGATCGTGTACGCCGGCAGGTCGCCCAGCCCGGCGTACTGGGTCAACGTCTCCTCGTCGATCATCGTCAGCACCGTGTCGAGGTGCATGAACGCCCGCCGGCGCGGCAGCGCGACCGCCACGATCCGCCGGGCGCTGCCGGCCGCGAACAGCCGGTGGGCGAGCCGCTCGATGCCCTGGGGCGTCGTCCGCTCACTCATCCCCACCAGCACCGCGCCGCGGCCCAGCACCAGGATGTCGCCGCCCTCGATGGTCGCCGGCGCGTCCGCCGTCCCGTCGGACCACCACCGGAACCCGGTCCCGGCGAAGGCCGGGTGCCATCGGTAGATCGCCTCGTAGTGGACGGTCTCGCGCATCCGAGCGCGCCGACTCATCGCGTTGACGCTGACGCCGTCGTAGACCCATGCGGAGGTGTCGCGGGTGAAGAGCTGGTTCGGCAGCGGGGGCACCAGCAGGTCGTCGGCCTCGAGGGTCCGGACGACGACCGAGCGGGGCTCCTCGATCCGCTCCATCAGCTCGGCGCGGGTCATCCCCCCGACCAGGCGGGCGGCGAGCTCCGCAGGGTCCAGGCCGGCGAACAGGTTGTGCAGGGCGTCGGCGGCGAGCGGCCCGTAGATCCGCTCGTCGAAGGTCGCGGCCAGCACGTGCGCGCGAGCCTGCGGGATCTCCAGCGTCTCGGCGAGCAACCGGTCCAGCAGGTGCACGACCACCCCCTCGGCCCGCAGCGCCGCGGCGAAGGCGTCGTGCTCCTCGCGCGCCCGGCTGACCCACGGCAGGTCGTCGAACAGGTAGTCGTCCTTGTTGGTCGGGGTGAGCCGTTCGATCTCGAGCCCTGGGCGGTGCAGGATCGCCTGGCGCAGGGTGCCGACCTCGGATCCGACGTAGAGGGCCATCACCGCACGGTACCCACTGCGCGATGATGACCCGGTGACCGACGACGCCCCCGCCACCGGCCTGACCGAGCTGCTCGCGCGGCGCTTCCTCACGACCGACGAGGCCCGCGGGGAGAAGGTCGCCCGCTGGCACGCCCGCGATCGCCGTACCGCACGGGAGAACATCGCCGACCTGGTCGACGCCGGCTCGTTCGTGGAGTACGGCCGGTTCGTGACCGCGGCCCAGGAGCGGCGCCGGCCGTTGGCGGAGCTGGTCGTCGAGGCACCCGCCGACGGCATCATCGGTGGCACCGCCACCATCGACGGGCGGCCGTGCGCGGTGCTGTCCTACGACTACCTCGTCATGGCGGGCACCCAGGGCATGCGCGGGCACCGCAAGTCCGACCGCCTCATCGAGCTGGTCGGGCGGATGGGGCTGCCGACCGTGTTCTTCACCGAGGGCGGCGGCGGCCGGCCCGGCGACGTCGACCTGCCGCTGGTCTCCGCCCTCGATGTCGGCTCGTTCGCGCTGTGGGGCGCCCTGGAGGGCGTGGTGCCGCGGATCGCCGTCGTGTCGGGCCGCTGCTTCGCCGGCAACGCCGTGCTGGCCGGCAGCGCCGACCTGCGGATCGCGACCCCGGACGCCAACCTCGGCATGGCCGGGCCGGCGATGATCGCGGGCGGCGGGCTCGGGCGGTTCGCCGCCGAGGAGATCGGCCCGGTCGAGGTCCAGGCGGCCAACGGGGTGCTGGACGTCGTGGTCGACGACGAGGAGGAGGCGGTCGCCGTCGTACGACGCATCCTCGGCTACCTGGCCGGCCCCGTCCCCTCCGCCGGTGCCACCACCGACCCCGCGGACCTGCGCACGATGCTGCCCGCCAACGACCGGGAGGCCTTCGACGTCCGCCCGGTCGTGGAGGCCCTCGCCGACCCGGACAGCGTGACCTGGCTGCGCGCGAGCTGGGCGCGTGAGCTGGTCACCGCGTTCGCCCGCATCGACGGCATCCCGCTCGGGGTGGTCGCCAATCAGTCGACGCACCTCGCCGGAGCGCTGACCGCCGAAGCATCCGCCAAGGCCGCCGACTTCCTCGGGCTGTGTGAGCGCTGGGGACTCCCCGTCCTCTCGCTCGTCGACACCCCCGGCTTCATGGTCGGCCCGGACGCCGAGGAGGCCGGGCTGGTGCGGCACGCGTCGCGGATGGTCAACGCCGGCGCCCGGCTCACCGTCCCGCTGGTCGGCGTGGTGCTGCGTCGCGGCTACGGCCTCGGCGCCCAGGCGATGCTGGGCGGGAGCACCCACCGGCCGCTGCTCACCGTGGCCTGGCCGGACGCGCACCTCGGCGCGATGGGCCTGGAGGGCGCCGTCCGGCTCTCCCTGGCGCACGAGCTGGCCGCCCTGCCGGAGGACGAGCGCGAGGAGGCGGTCGCCCGGCACACCGCCGAGCTGCGCGCCCACGCCAGCGCGCTCAACGTGGCGCGGGTGTTCGAGATCGACGACGTGATCGACCCGGCCGAGACCCGGACGGTCGTCGCCGCGACCCTGCGGGCCGCCGCCCCGCGCTAGGACCCGGACGGCGAGCGCGGCACCGTCCAGACCAGCGTGGTCCCACCGTCCGGCGCGGAGACGACCTGCAGGCCGCCGCCGCGCTGCTCGGCCCGTGCCCGCATGTTGGCGATCCCGCTCTCCGTCACCGCACCGGTCATCCCGCGGCCGTTGTCGCTGACCGTCAGCGCGATCTCGGCGCCGGCCTCGAGCGTCACCTCGACCGCACTCGCGCCCGCGTGGCGGCTCGCGTTGGACAGGCCCTCGGCCAGGACCGCGAGCAGGTCGGGGACGACATCCTCGGGGACAAGCGTGCGGACCGGACCCTCGAAGCGCAGTGCGGGCCGGAACTTCAGCGTCGACGCCGCCCGGTCGACCAGCCGGGTGACCTCGGCCTGCACGTCGCCCGCGGTGTCGATCGAGCTCAGCCCGAAGATCGCCCGCCGGATGTCCTTGATCGTGGCGTCGAGGTCGTCGACGGCCTGCTCGATGCGCGCCGCGACCTCCGGCCGCTGCACCAGCCGGGTCGCCCCCTGCAGGCCCAGCCCGACCGCGAAGAGCCGCTGGATGACCAGGTCGTGGAGGTCGCGCCCGATCCGGTCGCGGTCCTCGAGGACCGCGAGCCGACGCTGGTCCTCCCGCGCCTCGGCCAGCTGCAACGACAGCGCCGCCTGCTCGGCGTACGCCGCGACGAGCTGGGGATCGAGCAGGTGGTAGCGATCCTCGTGCTCCGAGGACCAGGCCAGCGACAGCGTGCCGCCCACACCCGCCGACGGCGCGAACGGGACCGCGAGCACCGGCCCGTCGCCAGGGTCCCCGGAACCGCTGCGGGCGATCACCGACGGGCCGTCGTCGCGGGTGAGCGTGACCCAGGCGGCATCGGCGCCGGCCAGGTCCCGCGCCCGGTCCGTCAGCTTGGCGACCGGGTCGTCGGCCGGGTCCGGGTCGGCCAGCGCCGGCGCGAGCGCGGCCGTGGCCCGGGCCCAGGCCTCGCGGGTCGTGGTCTCCTCGTAGAGCCGGGCGTTCTCGATCGCGACGCCGGCCGCGGCGGCGAGGGCGACCACGATCTCCTCGTCCTCGGCCGTGAAGTCGCCTCCCCCGGCCTTCTCCGTCAGGTACAGGTTCCCGAAGACCCGGTCCCGGATCCGCACGGGCACGCCGAGGAAGGAGCTCATCGGCGGGTGGTGCTCCGGGAAGCCGTACGACGCCGGGTGCTCGGCGATGTCGCGCAGACGCAGCGGCTCAGGCCGGTCGATGATCAGGCCGAGCAGGCCGTGTCCGGTCGGCAGCTCGCCGATCTCGGCGGCGAGGTCCGCGGAGATGCCGTGGTGGACGAAGGTCCGCAGGCGCCGGCTGCCGCCGGCGCTCAGCACGCCCAGCGCGGCGTACCGCGCGTCGACGAGGCGGCTGGCGATGGCGACGATGCGCGCCAGGACGCCGTCGAGGCTGAGATCCGCGGAGATGGTGACCACGGCGTCGAGAAGGAGCTGCAGGCGCGCCTGCTGGTCGAGGGCGCCGTGCATCCGGTCGAGCACGGCGCGCACCAGGTCCTCGAACTCGACCTCGTCCAGGTCCGCCGGCCGGCCGGCGTCCGCCCCGTCCATCCCGTCCCTCCCGCTCATGCCCCCGAACGCTACCGGCAGTGGGTACAAGGACCCGCCGTCATCGGGACTCCCGCATCTGGGTCCCCGCCCGTCGGCCGGACAGCATGGAGCCGTCCCCGCAAGGGGCCCGACGAGGAGGTGGTCCCGGTGCACGATTCCGACGTTCAGCCCGGCCGACTGGTGGTTCTGTCCGAGGAGGAGTGCTGGGACCTCCTCCGCTCGCGGCCCGTGGGCCGGCTCGCCTGGTCCGGTGCGGAGGGCGTGTCCGTCGTCCCGGTCAACTACGTGGTCGACGACGGCGCGGTGCTGCTGCGCACCACGCCCTACTCGCTCATGGCACGCGACGGCGCCGACCGCGAGGTGGCGTTCGAGGTCGACGACATCGACGAGGAGCGGCACGGCGGATGGAGCGTGCTCGTCCGCGGGCGCTGCGAGCGGGAGCGCGTCGCGTCCGACGGACCGCGCCCCTGGGTCACCGGCCCCCGCGTGCTCGGGCTGCGGATCGCCGTGGGATCGGTGACCGGACGCCGGCTGCTCAGCTCGACGGCGGAGCGTGCTTGACCGCGTAGATGGCCGCCTGGGTCCGGCTCGACATGCCGAGCTTGGCGAGGAGCGAGGAGACGTAGTTCTTCACCGTCTTCTCGGCGAGGTGGATCTCCCTGGCGATCTGGCGGTTGGTCAGGCCCTGGCCGATCAGGTCGAGGATCCGCAGTTCCTGCTCGGTCAGCGACGAGAGCTCCTTGTTGACCGGCGGGCCGGAGCGGATCCGGTCGAGCACCTGCGCGGTCACCGACGGATCGAGGGTCGACTGCCCGGCAGCCACCCGGCGCACGATGTCGAGCAGGTCGTTGCCGCGCACCTGCTTGAGCACGTAGCCGGCCGCGCCGGCCATGATCGCCGAGAAGAGCGCGTCGTCGTCGTCGTACGACGTCAGGATCAGGGCCTTGATCGACGGGTCCTGCGAGCGTACGTCGCGGCACACGTCGATGCCCGAGCCGTCGGGCAGCCGGCCGTCGAGGATCGCGACGTCGGGACGCAGCGCGGGGATCCGGCGGGTCGCCTCCTGGGCGGACTCCGACTCGCCGACGACGACGATGTCGCCCTCACTCTCGAGCAGGTCGCGGATCCCCCGACGGATCATCTCGTGGTCGTCGAGCAGGTAGACCCGGATCTGGGCCGCGGCGGTCGCCGTCGCATCGTCACTCACCCCACCCACGGTAGCCGCGAACCGAGCCTCCGGGGAGGACCGCGCGCCCGCCGGCTCGGGACCTTCGACCCTCCCGTGGACGACGCCGGGCGAGCAGGCTGGTCCGGAGACCGAGAGGAGCAGCGCCATGAGCAGTCCCGCTGTGCCGCGCATCGAGCCCGCACCGACGACCGACGTCGAGCGCCTGGTGTCACTGGCCTGCCGGGCGCCGAGCGTGCACAACACCCAGCCCTGGCGCTGGCGGTACGCCGGCGGACTGCTCACCCTCTCCGCGGACCTGTCCCGCCGCCTGGCCGTGGAGGACCCGCGCGGCCGCGACCTCACCCTCAGCTGCGGAGCGGCCCTGCACCACCTGCAGTTCGCGGCCCGGGCGCTCGGCTGGGCCACCGACGTCGAACGGCTGCCGCCGGGCCCCGACGAGACCGAGCTGGCGCGGATCCGGGTGCACCGGACCGACCGGACCGTCGTCGTACCCGAGGACCTGGAGCTGCTGGACGCCCGCCGTACCGACCGCCGCCGGTTCACCGCATGGCCGGTCCCCGGGCACCGGCTCGATGACCTGTGCCGCCTGGCCGCGCCGTGGGGCGTACGCGCCGCCGCGGTGAGCGACGACGGCGCCCGCTTCCGGCTCGAGCTGCTCGCCAACCAGGCGCTGACCGCCCTGGAGCTCGACGCCCGCCGCCAAGCCGAGCAGGACCACTGGATCGGCCGCGGCAGCGCCGACGGCATCCCCCCAGACCTGCTGCCCGACGAGCCCGATCCGCTGCAGGCCCGCTCGCGCTTCCGGCCCGGGCTGCTGGAGGACACCCGAATGGTGCTCCACGGCGGGGACCGGGTGATCGCGCTCGGGGGTGCCGACGACGACGTGGCCGGGTGGCTGCGCTCCGGCGAGGCGATGAGCGCCCTGTGGCTCGAGGCCACCCGTGAGGGGCTGTCGGTGGTCCCGATGAGCCAGCCGACCGAGGTGGAGGAGACCCGCCGCGAGATCGGCCGCTCCGTGTTGGGCGGCGCCTTCGAGCCGCATGTCCTGCTCCGCGTGGGGTGGCAGGCGATCGGCCGCGGCGGGCTCCCCCGGACACCCCGGCGCCCGCTCGCCGACGTCCTCGAGGTCCAAGGCCCAGCCTGGGGGCCGAAAGTCCCGTCGCGCGGGGGATTCCGGCCGTGGGGCCGCACCCCGGGTGCTTCCTAGCGTGGGCCTGTCAGCCCCCGCCCTCTGCCAGGAGCACCTGTGGACCCGACCGACATCGCGCGATGGCAGTTCGCCATCACGACCGTCTACCACTTCCTGTTCGTCCCGATCACGATCGGCCTCTCGGCGATCATCGCCGGCTACGAGATCACCTGGTTGCGCACCCGGGACGAGCGCTGGCTGCGGCTGACCAGGTTCTTCGGGAAGCTGTTCCTGATCAACTTCGCCATCGGTGTGGTGACCGGCATCGTGCAGGAGTTCCAGTTCGGGATGAACTGGAGCGACTACTCCCGCTTCGTCGGCGACGTGTTCGGCGCGCCCCTGGCGATCGAGGGCCTGTTGGCGTTCTTCCTCGAGTCGACCTTCCTCGGCCTGTGGATCTTCGGCTGGGACCGGCTGCCCCCGCGGCTGCACGCCGCCTGCATGGTGCTGGTGCACGTCGGCACCCTGTTCTCGGCGTACTTCATCCTCGCCGCGAACTCGTGGATGCAGCACCCGGTCGGCTACGCCTTCAACCCGGACACGGGACGCGCGGAGATGAACGACTTCGCCGCCGTCCTCTTCAACAAGGTCCAGCTCGTGACCTTCCCGCACGTCGTGCTGTCGGCCTACATGACCGGCGCGGCCTTCGTGGTCGGCATCGCGCTGTGGCACCTCCGGCGAGCGCGCACCCCCGAGGACCGGGCGGTCTATCGCCCCGCAGTCCGCACCGGCGCCTGGATCGTGCTGGTCGCGGCGCTCGGCGTCGTCGTCAGCGGCGACGTCCAGGGCAAGATCATGACCGAGGTCCAGCCGATGAAGATGGCCGCGGCCGAGGGCCTCTACGAGACCGAGGCGCCCGCCGACTTCTCCGTCTTCCAGCTCGGGACGCTCGACGGTGAGCACGAGACGTTCTCGATCAAGGTCCCCGGCCTGCTGTCCTTCCTCGCGACCGGCACGCCCGGCGGCGAGGTCGACGGGATCAACGACCTGCGCGAGAAGTACCGGGAGACGTACGGCGCCGATCCTGGCGCGGCGTACTACTCCCCCGGCGACTACACCCCGGTCATCCCTCTGACCTACTGGTCCTTCCGGCTGATGATGGGCCTGGGCATGGCCGGGGCGGCGATCGCCGCGTGGGTCCTGTGGGCTACCCGCCGCGGCCGCGCACCCACCGGGAGAGCCGTGCTCGCCGCGGCCATCGCGCTCCCCTTCCTGCCGCTGTTCGCCAACTCCTTCGGCTGGATCTTCACCGAGCTGGGCCGCCAGCCCTGGGCCGTCTTCGGCCTGATGACGACCGAGCACTCGGTCTCCCCGGGGCTCTCGACCGGCGAGGCCTGGACCTCGCTGATCGCGCTGACGGCGGTCTACGGCGTGCTCGCGGTGGTGGAGGTGCGCCTGCTCCTCACCTGGATCCGGAAGGGCGCCGAGGAGCTGCCGCCCGACGTACCGACCGATGCCGGCGAGGATCGCCCGCTCGCCTTCGCCTACTGAGAACCGGAGACAGACACCGCCATGGAGCTCACCACCGTCTGGTTCGTCCTGATCGCCGTCCTGTGGATCGGCTACTTCACCCTCGAGGGGTTCGACTTCGGTGTCGGCATGCTGCTGCCGGTGCTGGGCCGCGACGACACCGAGCGCCGCGTCATGATCAACACCATCGGACCCGTGTGGGACGGCAACGAGGTGTGGCTGCTGGTGGCCGGCGGCGCCACCTTCGCCGCGTTCCCGGAGTGGTACGCCACGCTGTTCAGCGGGTTCTACCTCCCGCTGCTGCTGATCCTGCTGGCGCTGATCGTCCGCGGCCTGGCCTTCGAGTACCGCGCCAAGCGTGACGACCTGCGCTGGAAGGGCCGCTGGGACCTGGCCATCATCGTGGGCTCGTTCGTGCCGTCGCTGTTGTGGGGAGTGGCGTTCGCGAACATCCTGCGCGGAGTGCCGATCGACGCGGACCTGGAGTACGCCGGCGGCTTCTTCAACCTGCTGAGCCCCTACGCACTGCTCGGTGGCCTGACCACGCTGGCCCTCTTCCTCACCCACGGCGCGCTCTTCATCGCACTCAAGACCGACGGGGAGATCCGGCACCGGGCCCGGCGCCTGGCGGTCCCGCTGGTCGGCGTGGCCGCGCTCCTCGCGGTGGCCTTCCTCGCCTGGACCCAGCAGCAGACGGGGACGGCGGGCTCCGCGGTCGCCTTCGTGGTGGCGGCGCTGGCCCTGGTCGGCGCGGGTCTGGGGGCCCGCGCCGGCCGGGAGGGCTGGGCGTTCCTCGGCACCTTCGTGGCGATCGGGCTCGCGGTCGCGGGGCTCTTCCTCGCGCTCTTCCCCGACGTGATGCCGACGACCCTCGCCGACGGCGCCGGACTGACGACGACCAACGCCGCCGCGACGGCGTACACGCTGAAGATCATGACGGTCACCGCGGTCGTGTTCACGCCGCTGGTGCTCGCCTACCAGGGCTGGACCTACTGGGTGTTCCGCAAGCGGATCGCCACGCACCACATCCCGCCCGCTCCCGCGGCCACAGTGACCGCGGCCGCCCGATGAGGCCCTCGGACCCGCGCCTGCGCGCGATGCTCGCCCCGGCCCGCGCCGGCCTCACCGGCGTCGTCGTGGCCGGGGCGCTGGGCGGGGCCCTGGTCATCGCCCAGGCCTGGGTGGTGGCGGGGCTGATCATCGCCGTGCTCCGCGGCCAGGAGCTGACCGGGTGGGCGCTCGGCGTCGTCGGGATCCTGACCCTGCGCGCGGTGGTCGGCTCCGCCGCGGACCAGTGCGCCGCACGCGCGGCCGCGGTGATCAGCACGGTGCTGCGGCACCGCCTGGTCCGCGCCCATGTCGAGCGGACCGGCGCCGCGGCGACGTCGGGCGAGGAGGCGGTGCTGGTCACCCGAGGCGTCTCCGCCGCCGAGCCCTATGTCACGCGCTACGTACCCGCCGTCGTGGTGGCGGCGGTCCTCCCGCCGCTCACCGTGCTCGCGATCGCCACCCAGGATCTGCTGAGCGCGATCATCGTGCTCGCCACGCTGCCGCTGATACCGGTCTTCGGCGCGCTGGTCGGCCTGGCGACGCGGGACCGCGCCGAGGAGCAGTGGCGCGCGATGGCCTCCCTGTCGGGACACTTCCTCGACGTCGTGCGCGGCCTGCCGACCCTGGTCGCGCACCGCCGGGCCCGCGCCCAGTCCGGCCGGATCGCGGAGGTCACCGACCGCTACCGCCGCGCCTCGCTGCGCACGCTGCGGGTCGCGTTCGCCTCCTCCGCCGTGCTCGAGCTGGTCGCGACGCTCTCGGTCGCGCTGGTGGCCGTCACGATCGGGGTTCGGCTGGCATCGGGGTCGGTCGGCCTGCAGACCGCACTCGTCGTGCTGCTGCTCGCTCCGGAGGCGTACTGGCCACTGCGTCGGGTCGGTGCGGAGTTCCACGCCGCCGCCGAGGGCGCGGCGACGTTCACGGAGGCGCACGACCTGCTCGCCGACGGCCTGACCGAGACCGTCGACGCTGCTGCCCCATGGGGCGCGCCACTCGTGCTCGACGGCGTCACGGTGACCTACCCCGGTCGGGCCGTCCCCGCCGTGGCCGACGTCTCCGCGCTCGTCCCCGCGCGCGGGATCACCGCGCTGGTGGGGCCGTCGGGCTGCGGCAAGTCGACGCTGCTCTCGGCCGTCGCGGGCCTACTCCCGGTACCGGCCGGGAGCATCACCGCCGGCGGCCGGCCGGTCGGCGGCCCGTCGTGGCAGACGCAGGTCGCCTGGCTGCCACAGCAGCCGCGGTTCGTGGCGGGAAGTGTCGCCGACAACCTCCGTCTCGCGCGCGCCGATGCCGACGACGAGGCACTCTGGGCGGCGCTGCGCGAGGTCGCCCTCGAGGAGCGGATCCGCGCGCTCCCCGCCGGTCTCGCCACGCCGCTGGGCGAGGACGGGCTGACCCTCTCGGCCGGAGAGCGAGCCCGGCTGGCGCTGGCCCGGGTGGTGCTGGCCGAGCGGCCCTGGGTGCTGCTCGACGAGCCGACCGCCCACCTCGACGACCTGACCGAGCAGGTCATCGCCGACACCATCGTCGCCCTGGGCCGGCGCAGCGCCGTCCTCGTCGTCGCGCACCGGCCACGGCTGGTCGGCCTGACCGAGCACCGGATCGTGCTGCCGGCCGCCGCATCCCGGCCTGCCCCGGCGTCCGGTCCCGCGCCCCGGATCACGGTCCCGACCGGCTCCACCAGCACCTCGATGCCGGCCACCACCTCCGCTCCGGCCGTCCGTGAGCGCCGCCTGCTCGCCGGCGCCGCCGTGATCGGCGCACTGGCCTCCGCGTCCGGTGTGGCGCTCACCGCGACGGCCGGCTGGCTGATCGTCCAGGCCTCGACCCGCCCGGCCGTGCTCACGCTGCTCGTCGCGATCGTCGGCGTCCGAGCCTTCGGCCTCGCCCGGCCCGTGCTGCGCTATGTCGAGCGGTTGCGCGCCCACGATGCGGCGTTGCGCCTGCTCGCCCGCCGCCGGGTCGAGATGTACGACCTTCTCGTCCCCCTGGTGCCCGCCCGGTTGGGCCGCCGACGCGGCGACCTGCTCAGCTCCGTCGTCGACGATGTCGACAGCGTCGTGGACCGCCAGCTGCGGGTCCGGATGCCACTGGTCCAGCTCTGCCTCGTCGGCCTGCTGGCGAGCGCGGGCGCGACCCTGCTGCATCCGCCGGCGGGCATCGTGGTCGCGGGCGCGGTGCTGGCCGGGCCGATCGCGTTCCTCGTCGCCCGCCACGGCGCTCGCTCGGCCGAGCGCAGGCTGGTCGGCCTGCGCGCCGAGCTCTCGGCGTCCGTGGTCGAGGCGGTCCAGGTCGCGGACGAGCTGCGCATGTGGCAGCGCGCGACGGCGACGGCCGACCGGGTCGCAGCGACGAGCGCCCGGATGGGCGCCATCGCCGCCGTCGCCGTCCGCTGGCTGGCCGCCGCTCGCGCCCTGGTCCTGGTCGGGAGCGGCGCAGCCGTGGCCGCCACCGCCGCCGTGACCACGGGAGCCGTCGCCGACGGATCACTCTCGGGTCCGCTGATGGCGCTGCTGGTGCTCCTGCCCCTGGCACTCGCCGACGTCGCGCTCCCCTGCGCCGACGCGGGCCTGCTCGCCGCGCGCACGGCAGCCGCCGACGCACGGCTCCGGGCGCTCGAGCACACGACACCCGCGGTTGCCGACGTCCCGGGCCGCGCCGCCCCGCACGGTCACGACATCACGCTCGACCGGATGGAGGCCCGGTGGGACACCCGGGCGCCCCTGACCGCACCGGTCTCGCTCGAGCTCAGACCGGGCGACCGGGTCGCCGTGGTCGGGCCGTCCGGATCCGGCAAGAGCACGCTCGCCGCGGTCCTGCTGCGCTTCCTCGACTCCGCCCGCGGCACCGCGGAGCTCGGCGGCGCGCCGCTGGAGCACCTCGGCCTCGACGACGTACGACGCCGGGTCGGTCTCGTCGACGACCACCCGCACGTCTTCGCCACCACCGTGGCCGAGAACGTCCGTCTGGCCCGGCCGGAGGCCACCGACGCCGAGGTCGACGACGCGCTGCGCCGGGCCCACCTGGGCCCCTGGCTCGACGCGCTGCCCGACGGACTCGGCACCTGGGTCGGCGCGGGGCATGCGGACGTGTCCGGGGGCGAGCGGGCCCGGATCGGCGTGGCCCGCGCGCTGCTCGCCGACCAGCCGGTCCTGGTGCTGGACGAGCCGACGGCCCACCTCGACGGGGCGACCGCCGCCGCCCTGGCCCGCGAGGTCCTCGCCGGGGCGCGCGAGCGATCGGTCCTGTGGATCACCCACGGTGCCGCGGGACGGGACCTGGTCGACCGGACGGTCCGTCTGACGCCGCGGGCCGAAGGTCCTGCCCGGTCCAGGGCCTCGGCCCGTGTCGCGCCCGGCCCGCTCCCGGAAGGCTTGGATCCATGACCACCACCGACACCGACACCGGTGAGCACCGGATCGCACCCACCAGCATCGTCGTCGCCACCGACGGCTCCGACGATGCCGACCGGGCGGTCCACTGGGCTGCCGAGCAGGCCTTCCTCGAGCGGCGGCCGCTGACCGTCGTGACCGCCATCGGCATACCCGGCGTACCGGCGGTCGCGTGGAGCGGAGTGGGCGCGGCGTACGCCTACGACCCCGAGCAACTCCAGGAGAGCGGCCGCGCCATCACTCGTCAGGCGGTCGAGCTCGCCCGGCACCTCCACCCCGGACTGGACGTCTCGAGCGTCGTCCTGGTCGGAGATCCCCGCAGTGTGCTGGTCGACCTCTCCCGCGATGTCCACCTCATCGTGATGGGCTCCCGCGGACGGGGCGTCTTCCGCAGCAAGGTCCTGGGCTCGGTGAGCGCGGCGGTCAGCCGCGACGCCGACTGCCCGGTCGTCGTATGCCGACCCCAGCGGCACGAGCAGCCGCCCGACGGGGGCGTCCTCGTCGGCGCCGACGGCACCCCGGAGTCGTTGCCGGTCCTCGAGTTCGCGTTCGCCCAGGCCTCCCTGATGGACCTGCCGCTCACCGTGGTCCATGCCGTCTGGGACGAGATCGGCGCCGCGCACGGACCGGTGATGGTCTCTCCCCGCGAGTCCGGCCTGGACGAGTACCGCGTGCTCCTCGGCGAGAGCGTCGCCGGCATCTCGTCGAAGTTCCCCGAGGTCGCCGTCGACCTGCGGTTGGCCCGCGGCATGGCCGAGGACTGCCTCACCGACACGAGCGCGACGTGGAACCTGATCGTCGTCGGCCGTCACCCGGTCGACTCGCTGCTGCGCCTGGTCACCGGCGCGGTCGCCACCACCGTCGTGGAGAGGTCGCGGACCACCGTGGCCGTCGTACCGCAGGCCGACCCGCCTGCCGAAGTCTGAGGAGGATCCTTGAACACCATCCGACCGGGCAGCATCGTGGTCGCTGCCGACGGCTCCACCCACGCCGCCCGCGCCCTCGACTGGGCCGCGACGCAGGCGGCCCTCGAGGGGCGGCCGTTGGCGGTGGTGACCGCCGGCGAGGGCGACGTACGGCGGGTCAACGACGCGGCGCTCCGCCAGGCCGGGGAGCTCGCCCCCGACGTCGACGCGATCGGGCTGACCGCCCCCGGCGACCCGCGCGCGGTCCTGGTCGACCTCTCCCGCGACGCCCACCTGCTCGTCCTGGGCTCCCGCGGTCGCGGCACCGTGCGCAGCATGCTGCTCGGCTCGGTGAGCACCGCGGTGAGCGGGCTCGCCTCCTGCCCCGTCGTCGTGTGCCGGCCACAGGCCGACGAACACCCGGGCAAGGGCGTGATCGTCGGCATCGACGGCACCGCCTCCTCGCTCCCCGTCCTCGACTTCGCCTTCGCCCAGGCGGCGCTGCGCGGCCAGGGCCTCACCGTCGTCCACGTCGTGTGGGACGTCGTGGCCGCCGTCGCCGGGCTCCGCAACGTGCGGGTCGACGACCTCGACCTGGGTCCCGAGGACGAGGCGCACCTCCTCCTCGCCGAGTCCGTCGCCGGATTCGGCGAGAAGTACCCCGACGTGCGGGTCACCCTCCGCGTCACGCACGGACTGGTGGACGACGTGCTCGGCAGCCGCACCGCGGCCTGGGAGCTGGTCGTCGTCGGTCGGCATCCCCTCGACACCGTCGGCCGCCTGGTCACCGGGTCGATCGCGACCGCCGTCGTCGAGCGCGCCCGCACCACCGTCGCCGTCGTGCCCGAGCCGTCGGATCAGAGCTGATCAGCACCACGCCCGGCGGCCGTCGGGAGCCAGGTCCCGGTCGTGGAGCACGATGCCGAGCCGGGAGCCGTAGGCCGCGCAGGCCCGCCGGAAGTCTCGGGCGCGGTACTCGACGACCAGCACCCGGTCGCCGTACGACGCGACGTAGCAACCGCACTCGTCGTAGCGCCCGCACTCCTCGGCGACCGCGAAGTCGAAGCCGAGGGCGCGCCCGTCCAGCCCCGCCCAGTTCTTCTGGGCGATCGCCAGACCGGCGGCGTGGGCCCGGGCGGTGAGCAGCCGGGCGTACCGCTTCGCGTGGCGGGGCCGGAGCAGGCCGTGGCTGCGGGAGAAGGAGTCCAGGTTGTCGATCTCGACGGCGTCGTACCCGGCCTGGGCGCAGCCGTCGATCCAGCGGCCCACGACCCTGGCCAGTCGCTCGCGCTTGGCGGCCGTGCGGATGTCGAGCAGCCACTCGCCCCAGGCATCGTCGACCACCGGCCGGCCGCCGTCGCGCAGGACCAGCGCGGGATGCCGGAGCCACCGCCTCCGCTCGTCCGGCTGGGTCTGGAAGCCGTTGACGTAGCAGACGTTGTAGCGTCCCGGCTCCGGCGCCGCCCGCCTGTCCCGGACGACGATGCCGACGGTCGCGGCGGGCGGGACCGCGCCACCGAGCTGGTAGTCGAGGTCCACCCCACCCGGCGGCGGAGTCACCGGCGGGGTCGCCGGCGCCGACCCGAGCGCGAGCGCGAGACCGAGCAGGAGCGCCGGCAGCATCAGTGGATGAGCTCGCGCCAGTTCAGCGGCACCCGGCCACGCGGGCCGGGCGCCGGCTGGTCGTCGGGATGGCTGGTCGGCGCCGCGAGCTCCGGGCCGGACCCGTAGTCCTCGGCGGCGTAGTCCCAGAACCAGTCCTCGCCCGGCTCGAACGACTGGACGACGGGGTGTCCGGTCGCCCGGAAGTGTGCGCTCGCGTGCTGGGCGGGCGAGCTGTCGCAGCAGCCTACCCGTCCGCACGCGGCGCACCGCCGCAGGTGCACCCACCAGCCCTCCGCTGCCGCGCAGTCGGCGCAGCCCGGCCCGCTGGGTGGGACGTCGGTCGCGATCGCGGGGATCTCCTCAGCCATGTCCCGACCCTAGGAACCGGGCCAGGGGATGTACAGCCTCACGGGATGTACAGCGTCGCCTTCACCGGGTTGTGGTCGGAGGCCATCGGGGTGGCGTAGCGGCCACCCGCGAGGGCCGCGAGGTTCTCCCACCGCGGCACCGTGATGCCGGGCGAGACGAAGATCCGGTCGACATGGGTCGGCCAGGTCGACGAGCGCGGCGGGTTGGTGTCGAAGCCGTGCGCGGAGTTGAGGTACGGGTAGGTGAGCTGCGCGGCGATGTCGACGGCGTCGGCGTAGCCGGCCGACTCCATCACCAGGCGCGGGGTGTCGGTCTGGCCACGGCGGTCCAGGCCGCGGTGGGAGTTGTAGTCGCCCAGCAGCACGGTCGGCACGCCCGGGAACGCGGAGGTCACCCGGTCGACGACGTACTTGGTCTCCTGCTGCCGCAGGCCGTCGGCGCCGCCCTTGCCGTCGCGGAGGTGGACGGCGCCGACCGCGACCTGCTTGCCGGTGCCGCGGTGCTGGATCAGCGCCTGGCAGAAGCCGTGGTCACGGTCGCCGAACATGGTGAAGCGGGTGCCCTTGCTGTTCTGCTTCTTTCCGACGACGGCGTACGCGCTGGTGCGCACATAGGCGGTCTGGCTGAACAGCTTGCGCTTCTTGCTCTTCTGGGTCTGGCAGGCCAGCGTGTAGCCGCGCTTCTTCATGACCTTGCCGATCCAGCGCTTCTTCTTGCCGTACTTGTGGGCGAGATGGCCCTCGACGAACACCATGACGTCGGCATTGACGCGGCCGATGTCCGCGACGACCTTCTTCTGGCGCTTCTTCCACTTCCAGCCCTTGTTGCAGTTCTTCTTGGCACCGCACGCGACGTTGAAGGTGGCCGCCGTCGTCGACAACGCGGTCGCCACGACGGCGCGCGAGGCCGGGGGCGTCACCTTGCAGGAGCGGGGGCCGCCGTTGCCGTTGCCCCTGCCGTCGCCGTTGACGACGACAGCGAAGCAGTAGGTCGTGTTCGGGGTCAGCTGCCGGATGTCGGCGTGGTTGCCGGCGATCCCGCCCAGCGTGATCCGGTGCGGGTCCTCGCCCGGGTAGGTGTCCGGTCCCGCCGTGGAGATCCAGACGTCGTACGACGAGGCGCCGGCGACCGGGTCCCAGTCGAGGTTGACGGTGACGGCGCCGCCGGTCACCTGCTGGCCGGAGACCCAGGGGGCGTCGGGGGTGGCCGCGGCCCGCGCCGGCGAGGCGGAGGCCAGGACCGCCAGCCCGAGGGCGAGGGCGGTGAGGAGCACGAGGGCATGACGACGTAGGGGGGTTGTCGAACTGGGAGCCATAGATCTACCTTCTCGTGAAGTGGCACCAAATGTGGAGCGAAACAAGGAATCCGGTCGCGACCGTTCTCTTCGGCACGCGCGTCACCAAGGTGAGGGTTGATAGTCCTTGACGAAGCAGCCGTAGAGATCGTCGCCGGCCTCGCCGCGCACGATCGGGTCGTAGACCCGGGCCGCCCCGTCGACCAGGTCGAGGGGCGCGTGCCAGCCCTCGGCGGCGATCCGCAGCTTCTCGTGGTGCGGCCGCTCGTCGGTGATCCAGCCGGTGTCGACGGCGGTCATCAGGATCTTGTCGGTCTCGAACATCTCGCCCGAGGACGTGCGCGTCATCATGTTCAGCGCGGCCTTGGCCATGTTGGTGTGCGGGTGCCCGGCGCCCTTGTAGCGGCGGGAGAACTGACCCTCCATCGCCGAGACGTTGACGATATATGCGCGGCGGGCACCGTTCTGCACCGCGGCCCGCAGCGCCGGGCGCAGCCGGGAGTTGATCAGGAAGGGCGCGATCGAGTTGCAGAACTGCACCTCGAGCAGCTCCAGCGGGTCGACCTGGTCGAGGACCTGGGTCCAGGAGTTGTTGTCCTGGATGTCGGGGATGAGCCCGCCCGCGTCGACAGCCGTGCCGGCGAGGTGGGCCTCCAACGAGGCGTTGCCGGCCTTGAGCGCCAGCGCGGTGAGCGACGCGGCGTTGTGGGAGGCCAGGGCGGACTCGGCCGACTCCCCCTCGTGGTGGGCGACGGCATGGTCGGCCAGGGCGCCGGCGATCGCCGCCGGGTGCGCCTCGGAGATCGAGTCGAACGCCACCATCTCGGGCAGCTCCCTGACTCCGAGCGCTGAGGCGGTCGGCAGCGGCGCCAGCTCGCCCTCGGTGAGGTGCGTGTAGGCGCCCGGGAGGCGTCGTACGGTCTGGCAGGCGTTGTTGATGATGATGTCGAGCGGGCCGTCGGCCGCTACGTCGTCGGTCAGCGAGATCACCTGGGTGGGGTCGCGCAGGTCGATGCCGACGATCTTGAGCCGGTGCAGCCAGTCGGCCGCGTCCTCCATCGCGGCGAACCTGCGCACGGCGTCCTTCGGGAACCGGGTGGTGATCGTGGTGTGCGCGCCGTCGCGGAGCAGGCGCAGCGCGATGTACATCCCGATCTTGGCGCGGCCGCCGGTGAGCAGCGCGCGCTTGCCCGTCAGGTCGGTGCGCTGGTCGCGCTTGGCGTGGCTCATCGCGGCGCAGCGCGGGCACAGCCAGTGGTAGAACGCGTCGACGAGGGTGAAGTCCTCCTTGCAGATGTAGCAGCCGCGCGCGGTGAGCAGCTCACCGGCGAAGGCCCCCTGCGCCGTCGAGACCAGCGGGATGCCCGCGGTCTCGTCGTCGATCCGCAACGCGGAGCCGGTCGCCGTCCGCTCGATGATCTCCTGGTCGTGCTTCTGCCGCTCCATGCGGATCTCGGCGCGCCGGGCCCGCTTGATCATCTTGTACATGTACGACGCCGCGCGCTTCACCGTGCGGATGTCGTCGTGGTCCGGGGGCAGCTGGGGCAGCTGGCCGAGGACCTTGAGCGCGATCGCGAGCTCGTCGGGGTCGATCCCGGCCAGCTGCTCGGAAGGATCGACGAAGTACGGGCTGGGCACCGGCGCATCGTACGTGCGGGTCGGCCCAAGTCACGGATCAGGACCGCCACCCCACGTTGACCCCACCGTCGCGGGCTCCTAGGCTCGGCCGCGCACCACCCCCCACCGCACGACAACTGAACATCGCGCCGTTCGAACCCCGGCGGGAGAGTCTCCGTCCCACGAGGACGGGGCGCCGAAGGAGCAAATCTCCCCAAGAATCTCTCAGGCACCCTGACCGCCGGGACGAGGCGAACTCTGGAAAGTCGGACCGGATCCACCGGCCCGCACCCACGGTGCAAGCCGTCCGACCGGGCGGTGAAGCTCTCAGGTAGCGATGACAGAGCGGGGAGGCAACCCAGCCACGAGCCGGCGTACGCCGTGCTCTCCACGAGGAAGCCTCCCGATGACCACTCCCTCAGGGACCCCGCGGCTCACCCCGCTGCACCACGTCCATAGCGCCCTCGGCGCGTCGTTCACCGACTTCGCGGGCTGGCAGATGCCGGTCCGCTACGGCTCGGAGACCGCGGAGCACCGCGCGGTCCGCACCCGGGCCGGGCTCTTCGACCTGACCCACATGGGCGAGATCGAGCTGACCGGGACCGGCGCCGGCGCGGCTCTGGACCACGCGCTGGTGAGCCGGCCGTCCGCGATCGGCGTCGGCCGGGCGCGCTACTCGATGATCTGCGCCGAGGACGGCGGGGTCATCGACGACCTCGTCGTCTACCGGCTCGCCGAGGAGCACTTCCTGATCGTCGCGAACGCGAGCAATGTCGCCGTCGTGGCCCCGGAACTGGCCGTCCGCGCCGAGGGGTACGACGTGCAGGTCCGTGACGCGTCGGCGGACTGGGCGCTGCTCGCGGTGCAGGGCCCGGCCTCGGCCGCCATCGTCGCCGACCTGACCGACCTCGACGTCCCGTCGCTGCGGTACTACGCCATCGACGCCGGCACCCTCGCCGGGATCGACGTGCTGCTGGCCCGCACCGGCTACACGGGCGAGGACGGCTTCGAGGTCTACTGCCGGCCGGCCGACGCGGCGGCCGCCTGGGCCGCGCTGTCCGCGGCCGGCGAGCCGCACGGGCTGGTCCCGGCCGGGCTCGCCTGCCGCGACACGCTGCGCCTGGAGGCGGGGATGCCGCTCTACGGTCACGAGCTGGACCGGAAGACCACGCCCTTCGAGGCCGGCCTCGGGCGGGTCGTCGTCCTCGACAAGCCGGGGGGCTTCGTCGGCGACGCCGCCCTCGCCCGTCGCAAGGAGGAGGGCGTGCAGCGCACGCTGGTCGGGATCGTGTCGAGCGGCCGTCGCTCGCCGCGCGCCGGCTACCCGGTCCATGATCCGGCCACCGGCGCCGAGGTCGGCGTCATCACCAGCGGCGCGCCCTCCCCCTCGCTGGAGAAGCCGATCGCGATGGCCTACGTCGCGCCGGCGCTGGCCGCACCGGGCACCCGCCTCGCCGTCTCGCTGCGCGGCACCCTCGAGGACGCCGAGGTCGTCGAGCTCCCGTTCTACTCCCGCACCCGCTGACCCACCGACCTCCAGGAGACCCCCATGAGCAACCCCACGCACCTGCGCTACACCGCCGAGCACGAGTGGATCGCCGTCGACGGCGCTGGCGGCGACCTCGCCAAGGTCGGCGTCACCGCGTACGCCGCCGACGCCCTGGGCGATGTCGTCTACGTCGACCTCCCCGGGGTCGGCAGCGGCGTCACCGCCGGCGAGACCTGCGGCGAGCTCGAGTCGACCAAGTCCGTCAGCGACCTCTACGCCCCCGTGACCGGCGAGGTCGTCGAGGTGAACGGTGCGGTCGACGCCGACCCCAGCCTGATCAACAGCGACCCGTTCGGTGAGGGCTGGCTGTTCGTCGTCAAGGTCACCGGCACCCCCGAGCTGCTCGACGCCGCCGCGTACGAAGCCCTCCTGGAGGCCTGAGGTGGGCGGCATGCCCGACCGGTCGGCGGCAAGCCACGGATCCAGGCTCAGGGCCTCGTTGTACCGTCGAGTCATGGACCGCAGGAGCCCGTGATCTCATGGCGCTGAGCGTCTTCGACCTCTACTCGATCGGCATCGGGCCGTCGTCCTCGCACACGGTCGGGCCGATGCGCGCCGCGCGCATCTTCGCGGAGGGGCTCGCCGCCGACGGGGAGCTGCCCCGCGTGGCACGGGTCCGAGCCGAGCTGTTCGGCTCGTTGGGCGCGACCGGCCACGGCCACGGGTCCGTCAAGGCGGTCATCCTCGGCCTGGAGGGCGACGACCCGGCCACGACCGACACCTCGACGTACGACGCCCGGGTCGCGGCGATCCTCCAGCGGGAGGAGCTGGACCTGGCCGGAGACCGCCGGATCCGGTTCGTCGCCGACGACGTCGTCATGCACCGGCGCCAGTCCCTGCCCGCGCACCCCAACGGCATGGTCTTCACGGCGTACGACGACGCGGGCACCGCGGTGCGGGCGCGGACGTACTACTCGGTCGGGGGCGGCTTCGTCGTCGACGAGCACCAGGCCGGCGCGGGCCGTGTGGTCGCCGACGAGACGGTGCTGCCCTACCCCTTCAGCACGGGCGGCGAGCTGCTCGCCGTCTGCGAGCGCGAGGGCATGTCCGTGTCCGACGTGATGCTCGCCAACGAGCTGACCTGGCGCGACGACGCGGAGATCCGTGCCGGGCTGCTGGAGATCTGGCGGGTGATGGCGGCCTGTGTCGAGGAGGGCTGCCATCACGAAGGCGTGCTGCCCGGCGGGCTGAAGGTGCCCCGCCGAGCACCCGAGCTCTACGCGAAGCTCTGTCGGACCGGGAGCGACGACCCGCTCGACGTCATCGACTGGGTCAACCTGTTCGCCCTGGCCGTCAACGAGCAGAACGCCTCCGGCGGCCGGATCGTCACGGCACCCACCAACGGCGCCGCCGGCATCGTGCCCGCGGTGCTGCACTACTGGGTGCGCTTCGCCGCAGCCGGGCGCACGCCCGAGCAGGTCGACGACGGCATCGTCCGCTTCCTGCTGACCGGCGCCGCGATTGGCATCCTGGCGAAGATGAACGCCTCGATCTCCGGCGCCGAGGTGGGCTGCCAGGGCGAGGTCGGCTCGGCCTGCGCCATGGCCGCCGGCGCGCTCGCCGAGCTCCTCGGTGGCACGCCCGCTCAGGTCGAGAACGCCGCCGAGGTCGGCATCGAGCACAACCTCGGCCTGACCTGCGACCCGGTCGGCGGCCTGGTCCAGATCCCCTGCATCGAGCGCAACGCGATCGCGTCGGTCAAGGCGATCAACGCCGCTCGACTGGCGATCCACGGCAACGGCTCGCACAAGGTCAGCCTCGACAAGGCGCTCAAGACGATGCGCGAGACCGGTCGCGACATGAAGACGAAGTACAAGGAGACCTCGCGCGGCGGCCTCGCCGTCAACGTGATCGAGTGCTGAGCACCGGCCGGCCGCGGCATCGGGCTCAGAGGCCGGGGAGCACGTCCCGCACGATCGCCAGCAGAGCCTCCCTCAACAGCAGGTGCGCCTGCTCGCGGCTGAGTGTCCGCTCCCGCGACCACTCCCGGATCGCTCCCCGAGCCAGCTCGCCGAACGAGCGCACGACGGCCCGGGCCGCAGGGTCCGCCGGGTCGCCGCCGACCATCTCCAGCACCCGGCCGGCCGCCAGGTCGTGCGCGCCGTCGAGGATCGCGCGGACCTCGGCGTCCTCCCCCACCCCCTCCGGGCCCCGCACCGTGAGATAGGTCGCCCGCTCGGGCGTGATCGAGCCGAGGAACCAGTACACGGCCGCGTCGACCCGCTCGGTCAGCGAGCCCGTCGGCAGCGGGACGTCCTCGAGCGTCGGCAGCAGCGAGGCGCGCCGGACGACCTCCAGGTAGAGGCTCCGCTTGTCACCGAAGTAGTGATTGAGCAGGCCCCGGGCGACCCCGGCCTCGCGGGCGATGCCGGTGGTCGACACCTCGACGTAGGGCCGCTCGGCGAAGAGCCGCTCGGCGGCCACCAGGATCTGCTCGCGCCGCTCGTCGGGGGCAAGGCGCTGGCGACGAGCGGTCTCGGTCATGACCCCAACCTACTATTGGCACTGTGCCAATAAAAGGCTACCTTGAGCCCATGGCGACCAACCTCCGGGTCCGCGATCTCCCCGTCCCCGCCGGCTTCGACATGCGCGACCACGTGTCCGGCGTCGGCGCCCACCTCGCCGGCCCGGCCAACGTGATCATGCAGCTGAGCTGGCCCGGCGTCGGCTACGGCGTCATGAACAGCCGGGTGCACGACGGAGCGGCCATGCGGCGTCCCTTCAAGCGCGGCCGGACGACGTTCACCTACCTCGCCGTCGCGCTTCTCGGCACCGACGACGACCGGGCGGCCTTCCGCAAGGAGGTCAACCGCCAGCATGCGCAGGTCGTGTCCCGGCCCGACGAGAAGGTGCAGTACCGCGCGATGGACCCGCGGCTGCAGACCTGGGTCGCCGCCTGCCTCTACTACGGCACCGTCGACATGATCGAGCGAATGCACGGCCCCCTGCCCGACGCCGAGGCGGACGCGCTCTACGCCCACTGCGCCCGCTTCGGCACCACGCTGCAGATGCCGGCCGACGCCTGGCCCGCGGACCGGGAGGCCTTCCGGCGCTACTGGGAGGAGGCCGAGGCCGAGGTCGACATCGATCCCGCGGTCGCGTCGTACCTCATGGACCTGACCCGGCTCCGCAACTTCCCGAGGCCCTTCCGCCCGCTCGGCCCGTTCGTGGTATTCGTGACGACCGGCTTCCTGCCACCGCTGTTCCGGGAGGCGATGGGCCTGACCTGGACCGCGGGCCAGCAACGCCGCTTCGACCGGCTGCTCCGGACGGCCGGCGCGGTCGAGCGCCGCCTGCCCCGCTTCCTGCGGAACTTCCCGTTCAACCTGTGGCTCGCCGACCTGCGCCTGCGCCGCCGGTTCGGCCGCCGCCTCGTGTGACCCACCAGGAGCACCCCGATGGACTTCGACCTGCCCGAGAGCGCCCTGGCCGTCCGCGAGGGCGTCGCCGCCGTCGCCGCGCGCTACGACCACGCCTACTGGTCGCGCTGCGAGGAGGAGCACCGCTTCCCGCGGGAGATCTTCGACGACCTCGGCGCCGGCGGCTGGTTCGGCCTGTGCATCCCCGAGGAGTACGGCGGCGGTGGGCAGGGCCTGCTCGAGCTGGCGGTCGCCAACATGACGCTGTGCGCCTCCGGCGGTGTGGCCGGCACCTTCTTCTACGTCACCACGCCGGGCTTCGGCGCCATGACGCTCACCCGGCACGGCACCGACGAGCAGAGGCAGCGGATCCTGCCGGGCCTCGCCGACGGCTCACTGCAGTTCTGCCTCGCGCTCACCGAGCCCGACGCCGGCAGCAACGCCATCGAGATCAAGACCGCCGCCCGCCGCGACGGCGACGAGTTCGTCATCAAGGGCCAGAAGGTGTGGATCTCCAACGTCGAGAACGCAGACTGGATGATCGCGGTCACCCGCACCGTCCCCGCCGCCGAGACCACCGCCCGCGGGCTGTCGCGCACCGCCGGGTTCACCCTGCTCCTCGTCGACGTGAAGCAGGCGCTGGCCGACGGCACCCTGTCGTACACGCCGATCCCCAAGATGGGCAGCAACATCCTGCACTCCAGCCAGGTGTTCCTCGACGACGTACGTGTGCCGGCGGCCAACGTGATCGGTGAGGTCGATGCCGGCTTCGCCGTGCTGTGGGACGTCCTCAACCCGGAGCGGATCCTCGCCGCGTCCGGCGGCATCGGCACCGCCGACGCGGCCCTCGCGATCGCCTGTGACTACGCCCGGCAACGCGAGGTCTTCGGTCGTCCGATCGGCGCCAACCAGGGCCTGCAGTTCCCGCTGGCGCAGATCAAGGCCAAGACCGAGCTGGGCCGGCTGATGACGTACCAGGCGGCGTGGCTCTTCGACCAGGGCCGGCCCTGCGGCAACGAGGCCAACGTCGCCAAGCTCACCGGCGCCCAGGTCGGCTGGGAGGCGGCCAACCAGGCCTTCCAGACCCTCGGCGGGATGGCCTACTCCAAGGAGTACCCGGTCGAGCGGATCTTCCGCGATGCCCGGATCGCCAAGAACATCCCCGTCGCCGAGGAGCTCGTCCTGGCCCACATCGGCACCCAGATGCTGGGGCTGCCGAGGAGCTACTGACGCGACAGCGCCCGGGCCACCATCCCCAGGGATCCGGCCGGGACACCGGGGCTGTAGAGGTAGCCCTGCACCTCGTCACACCCTCGCCGGCGCAGGTACTGCTCCTGCTCGGCCGTCTCGACGCCCTCGGCGACGACCGTCATGCCCAGGGCGTGGGCCATCACGATGATCGCGTCGACGATCGCCGCGTTCTCGGCGGAGTCGATCTCCTGCACGAAGGACCGGTCGATCTTGATCCGGTCGATGGGGAACCTGGTCAGGTAGGCGAGGCTGCTGTAGCCGCGACCGAAGTCGTCGATGACGATCGAGACGCCGAGTGAGCGCAGGGACTGGAGCGTCGCGACGACATCGCCGTGATCCTCGATGAGCAGACCCTCGGTGATCTCGACCTCCAGCTGCGACGGCTCGATGCCGGCGTCCGCGATGGCCGTGGCGATCTCCTCCAGCCAGGCCTGCCCCCGCAGCTGGCGTGGGGAGACGTTGACCGCGAGCCGCAGTGGGCGGCCCAGCTGCTCCTGCACCCGCGCCAGCGCGGCACAGGCGGTGGTGAGGACCCAGGCGCCCAGCTCGGCGATCATCCCGCCGTCCTCGGCGACCGGGATGAAGCGGTCCGGCGGTACGGGGCCCAGGGACGGGCTGGCCCAGCGGGCCAGCGCCTCGACGCCCACCACCTCGCCGGTGCCGAGGTCGACCTGGGGCTGGTAGACCAGCGAGAGCTCATCCTGGTCCAGCGCTTGTCGCAGCGCGGCGGACAGAGCGAGCCGGTCGTTGTTGTCCACCAGCATCTGCGGCTCGAACCAGCGGATCGCGTTCCGGCCGGCCGCCTTCGCCTGGTCGAGTGCGATGTCGACGTGCTTGAGCAGCGCCCCCGGATCCCTGCCGTCGGCGGGGAAGCGCACCGCACCCAGGCTGGCCGTGACGGCCAGCTCGTAACCGTGGAGCACCACCGGCGCGAGGACGTCGGCCATCAGCTCCTCCAGCCGCCGGTCCAGCTCGGCGCCCGAGCCCGGCTCGGCGAACACGATGACGAACTCGTCGCCCCCCAGACGCGCCACCAGGTCGTCGGTGCCGGACCACGCCAACAACCGCTCCGCGACGACGATCAGCAGCTCGTCCCCGATGTGGTGGCCCAGCGAGTCGTTGACCCGCTTGAAGTGGTCGAGATCGAGCAGCACCAGCGCGAGGTCAAGCGAACTCCGCTCGGCCCGCTCCAGCGCCTGGTCGAGGTGCCGGACGAGCAACGAGCGGTTCGGGAGGTTGGTGAGACTGTCATGGGTCGCGACGTGCTCGACGCGGCGGCGGTCCTCGATCCGGTGGCTGATGTCGAACGCCACCACGAGGAAGCCGCCCGCCGCCCCCTCGTCGGGGGCGAGGGGGACGATCGCCTCGTAGACCGGCACCGTGGTGCCGTCCTCGCGGCGGTAGGTCCACTCCGCCTCGTTCCCTGCCTCGTGGGCGAGGACCGGCGAGCCGTCCGGGTAGCGCTGTCGCTCCGCGCCGTCGATCTCGACGAGAGAGCGGCCGACGAGCTCGCACTGCTCGCGGCCGACGAGCGCCGCCGCCGCAGGGTTGGCGATCCGGATCCGGCCGGACGCGTCGGTCGCCAGGATGCTGAACGGGATCGAGTCGACGATCGCGCCCGCGAGCGCGTCGCTCTCCGCCCCGGGGTCCGTCACCCCTCCCCCATCGGCCCGGAGCCCGGCGATCAGAGCGGACCGGGACCTTGGTCCTGGGGTGCGCCGCCGAACGGTCGGCATCGTCGGGTTCCTCGACGTACGGCGCGGCGCCGTGCCTAGGGTCGAGTCGAGGGAAGGGGATCTCGTGGGTTGGTTGCAGCGAGCAGTGGGACTGCTCATTCTCGGGACGGCGCTGGCCGGCGCCGGCCTGCTCTGGTGGTCGGTGTCGGACACGGCTCGGGGCCGGGCGGCGCCGTCCGACGGCCTCGTCCTCGGGGCCTGGCACATCCTCTACGACACGGAGGCGCCGACGGTGCCGACCCTGGCTGCCGCCGGGGGCCTGGCCCTGCTCTTCGCCGCGGGTGTCGCGGCGCTGGAGCGGCGGATCGCCACCCGGGCACGTCGCAGCGACGACGGCGCCGGGCTGCCGCTCTCCCCCCGACACGTGATGGCCGAGACCCGCGGGGTCTTCCACGGCCCGGTCACCCTCACCGTCCTGGTGCCGGCCCACGACGAGGCGCAGGGCATCGCGGCCACGCTCGCCTCCCTCGCCGGCCAGTCGCGCCCGCCCGACCGGATCGTCGTCGTTGCCGACAACTGCACCGACGACACCGCGGAGATCGCGCGCCGCTCGGGGGCCGAGGTGGTCGAGAGCATCGGCAACCGGCACAAGAAGGCCGGCGCGCTCAACCAGGCGCTGACCCGGATCCTGCCCGGGCAGGGCGAGAACGACCTCGTCATGGTGATGGACGCCGACACCGTGCTCGACGACGGCTTCCTCGACGCGGTGGTGCGCCGGATGACCGACGACCGCGCACTGATGGCGGTCGGCGGCCTGTTCTACGGCGAGGAGGGCAAGGGCCTGATCGGGCAGTTCCAGCGCAACGAGTACACCCGCTACGCCCGCGACCTGCGCCGCCGCCGGGGCCGGGTGTTCGTGCTGACCGGCACGGCCACGGTGTTCCGTCCCCGCGCCCTGCGCACCGTCGCCGCCGAACGCGGCCGGCTGCTGCCCGGCGTCCCGGGCGACGTCTACGACACCCTCGTCCTCACCGAGGACAACGAGATCACGCTGGCCCTCAAGGCCCTCGGCGGCCTCACCCTCTCGCCGGCCGAGTGCACCGTCGTCACCGAGGTGATGCCGACCTGGCGGTCGCTGTGGGCCCAGCGGCTGCGCTGGCAGCGCGGCGCCCTGGAGAACCTCGGCGCCTACGGCCTGCGTCCTGCCACCTTCCGCTACTGGGCCCAACAGCTCGGCATCGGGTACGGCGTCATCGCGCTGTTCTCCTACCTGCTGCTCATGCTCCTCATGGCACTCTCCTTCGACAGCTGGGTCTGGTTCCCGTTCTGGCTCGGCACCGGCCTGGTGTTCACCGTCGAGCGGATCGTGACGGTGTGGCACGGCGGCTGGCGGGCTCGGCTGCTCGCGGCGACGCTCTTCCCCGAGCTGGTCTACGCGCTCTTCCTCGACATCGTCTACCTGAAGGGCATCATCGACATGTCACTGGGCCGCAACGCCGACTGGAAGCACGTCGTGAGCACCCCTCGCGGCGCCCGGGTGGACGCATGAGCCACCTGATGGGCACCCCGCTGCTGTCGTCGCTGGGCATCGTGTTCCCCGAGTCGTTGGTGCGCTCGCACGCGTTCGCGGTCCTGGCCGCGTTCGTCGCGATCAACACGATGGTCTACGTGACCCTGGCGGTGGCCAAGGCACTGCCGAAGGTGTTCGTCGGCGACCACCTGCCGCGGACCTACGAGCGAGCGGAGACCCGGAGCATCCATCCCGACGGGCCGCGCTGAGGGGCCGCGCCGAGGGGCTGCGGCGAACATGCCTGGGCGTCGGGCCGCGACCTCTGGGGGGGTCGGTCGCGGCCCGACATCGGACATCATGACATACCAACGGTTCATTTGGGCCGGTTGGGTGAGCATTGCCTGACACGTGTCCATCTACGTGAACAGCGGCCCTCTGGCTACTCCCAGAACACCCGATCGACGACCGCGTGGGCATGCCGCGCGACCCGCAGGTAGTCGTCGAGGAGGCGGTCGGTCTCGGAGAGCTGGTAGCCGAGGATGCCCGCCACCGCGCGGCGCTCCAGGAGCGCGCGGGGGAACTCGTCGCCGCCCCGGCCGCGCGCGAGGAGGACGGCGTTGCGAACCCGGGTGGCGAGGCGCCAGGCGGTGCCGAGCGTCTGCGCGTCGTCGTGGGTGATCAGGCCGGCCTCGGCCGCCGCCTCCAGCGCAGGGAGGGTCTGGGTGGTGCGCAACCCGGGGACCTCGGCGCCGTGCCGCAGCTGGAGCAGCTGGACGGTCCACTCGATGTCGGCCAGCCCCCCGCGCCCCAGCTTGAGGTGGAGGGCCGGGTCCGCTCCCCGCGGGAGACGCTCCTTGTCGACCCGGCCCTTGATCCGGCGCACCTCGACCACGTCGTCCTCGGTGAGGCCGCCGACCGGGTAGCGCAGCGGGTCGACGAGCGCGGTGAACCGGTCGCGCAGGCCCTGGTCGCCGACGACGGCGTCGGCGCGCAGCAGGGCCTGAGCCTCCCAGACATGGGACCACTTGGCGTAGTAGGCGGCGTACGCCTCCAGCGTCCGCACCAGCGGGCCCTGGCGCCCCTCGGGGCGCAGGTCGGCGTCGACGACGAGTGCCGGGTCGGGGCCGGGCACCGCGAGCACCCGGCGCACCTCCTCGGCGACGATCCGCGCGAAGGTCGCGGCCTCGTGGGCGTCGGTGCCCTCGACCGGGTCGTGCACGAAGAGCACGTCGGCATCGCTGCCGTAGGACAGCTCGAAGCCGCCGTAGCGGCCCATCGCGATGACCGCCATCCGGGTCGGCGCGTCGTCGATCCCGCGGGCCCGGAGAGTCGACTCGATCGCGCCCTGCAGGGTCGCCTCCAAGGTCGCGTCGGTGAGCCGGGTCAGCGCGTTGCCGACGTCGATGACGTCGACCAGCCCGAGGACGTCACCGGCGGCGATGCGCAGCAGCTCGCGGCGGCGCACCGCACGCAGGGCGAGCACCCCCTTCTCGAAGCCCTGCTGACGGCGGCCGGTGGCGAGCATCTCCTCGGTCAACGCGGCCGAGCCGAGCGGGCGCAGATCGCCGCCGAGGAGCCGGACGCCGGCCGGCTCGCGCTCCAGCAGGTCGGTGCAGTAGCGGGAGGTCGCGAGCAGGTGGGCCAGCCGCTCGGCGGCCTCGCCCTCGTCGCGCAGCGTCGAGAGGTACCACGGCGTGCGGCCCAGCGCCTCGCTGATCCGGCGGAAGCCGAACAGCCCGCCGTCCGGGTCGGAGCACTCGGCGAACCACTGCAGCATGGCGGGCAGCAGGGTGCGCTGGATGGCCGCGGTGCGGCTGACACCGGACGTCAGCGCCTCCAGGTTGCGCAGCGCGGCCTGGGGGTCGGCGTACCCGAGCGCGGCCAGCCGCTCGCCCGCGGCCTCCGAGGACAGGCGCACCTCGTCGGAGCCGATCCGGGCGACCGCGGTGAGCAGCGGCCGGTAGAAGATCTTCTGGTGCAGCCGGCTGACCTCGCGGCGGTGGTCCTGCCAGGTCTCCTCGAGCTGCTTGCGCGACTCCTTGAGGAAGCCCAGGCTGCGTCCGAGGCGACGCAACGACGCCTCGTCGGCCGGGAGGACGTGGGTGCGCTGCAGCCGGTGGAGCTGGATCCGGTGCTCCAGCTGACGCAGGAAGGCATACGCCCGGTGCAGCGCCTCGCCGTCCTCGCGGCCCACGTAGCCCCCCTCCGTCAGGCGGGCCAACGCGCTCAGGGTCGTCGGCGGCCGGATCGAATCATCGGCGCGGCCGTGCACCAGTTGGAGCAGCTGGACAGCGAACTCGACGTCGCGCAACCCACCGGCGCCGAGCTTGAGCTGGCGGTCCGCCTCCTTGGCCGGGATGTGCTCGAGGACCCGCCGTCGCATCGCCCGGGCGGCGTCGACGAAGCCCTCCCGGCCCGCGGCCGACCACACCATCGGCGCGGTCATCGCGACGAACTCGGCACCGAGCGCGAGATCGCCGGCGACCGGGCGCGCCTTGAGCAGCGCCTGGAACTCCCACGGCTCGGCCCAGCGCTCGTAGTAGCTCTGGTGGCTGGCGAGGGTCCGGCTCAGCGGCCCCGCCTTGCCCTCGGGACGCAGCGCCGCGTCGACCGGCCAGATGGTGCCCTCCGCGGTGTGGTCGGCGCAGACCTGCATCAGCTGCGCGGCCAGGCGCGCGGCGACCCGCTCGTCGCCGTCGTGCACGAAGAGCACGTCGACGTCGGAGACGTAGTTGAGCTCGTGGCCGCCGCACTTGCCCATCGCAACAACCGCCAGCCGGGTGTCGTCGGCCGCCGCGCCCAGTCGCACCCGGGCGACCGCGAGCGCCGCGTCGAGCGTCCCGGCCGCGAGATCGGACAGCTCCGCGGCCGCGTCGTCCACGCCGAGGTGGTGGGTCAGGTCGCGCGCGGCGAGCCGCAGCAGGTGGCGGCGGTACTCCACGCGCAGCGCGTCGACGGCCTCCCGGTCGGGCTTCCCGGCGACCGCGTCGAGGAGCGCAGCACGCACGGCCCAGGCCGCGGGCCGGGTCGACCCCAGCGCCGGGTCGGCGAGCTCACGCCAGTGCGTCGGGTGGGTGGCCAGATGATCGGCCAGCGCCGCGCTCGCGCCGAGGACACCGAGCAGCCGCATCGCGGTCCCCTCGTCGTCGCGGACCGCGGCCAGCAGCGCGGCGCGCTCGCCCGTCTCCTCAGCGGCCTCGGCGAGGCGGCACAGCCCCCGTAGCGCGGCGTCCGGGTCGGCGGTGCGGCCCAGCAGCGCGAGCAGGTCCGTGCCGCCCGGCCCGAGCTGCTCGAGGTCCGCGACCGCCCGGTCGAGGTCGACGAAGCCGAGTCTGAGCAGCTCGGTGCGCGGCGTGGCCCGGATCACCGGAGTCCCTTCCCTCGTCTTGCCGCCAGGCGGGGGGCAGCGTGGCGCCCGCGCGCAGCGCATCGGAGGCAAGCATGGGCCCGAAGGGTCCGTGCGCAGCCTTCGATAGGCGACACGCTCGGCCCCACAGTCACAGGACCGTTCCCTGGTGCCGCCAGGCGGCCGCAACCACCGACCGCCTCGACCGCGCGGCCGGCAGCGTGGCGCCCGCGCGCAGCGCATCGGAGGCAAGCATGGGCCCGAAGGGTCCGTGCGCAGCCTTCGATAGGCGACACGCTCGGCCCCGACATCACAGCACGGGCAGCATGCGGTCCCGCTCGAAGGCCGAGACCTGACCGCGGTACTCGTCCCACTCGGCCCGCTTGTTGCGCAGGAAGAAGTCGAAGACCTGCTCCCCCAGCGTCTCGGCCAGCAGCTCGGAGTGCTCGGCCACCTCGATCGCCTCGTTCAGGCTCTTCGGCAGCGGCTCGATGCCGAGGCTGCGGCGCTCCCGCTCGGTCAGCGCCCAGACGTCGTCCTCCGCCTCGCGGGGCAGCTCGTAGTCGTTCTCGATGCCCTTCATTCCGGCGGCGAGCACGGCGGCGTACGCGAGGTAGGGGTTGCACGCCGAGTCGATGGTGCGCAGCTCGACGCGGGTCGACTGGCCCTTCATCGGCTTGTACATCGGCACCCGCACCATCGCGGAGCGGTTGTTGTGGCCCCAGCAGATGTACGACGGCGCCTCGCCGCCGAACATCATCCGCTTGTAGGAGTTGACCCACTGGTTGGTGACCACGCTGATCTCGCTGGCATGGCGCAGGATGCCCGCGATGAACTGACGGCCGGTACGCGAGAGCTGGTACTCCGCACCGGCCTCGTAGAAGGCGTTCTGGTCGCCCTCGAAGAGGGAGAGGTGCGTGTGCATGCCGGAGCCGGGGTGCGTGGTGAACGGCTTGGGCATGAAGGTCGCCCAGATGCCCTGGTTGAGCGCGACCTCCCGGATGACGGTGCGGAAGGTCATGATGTTGTCGGCGGTGGTGAGTGCGTCGGCGTAGCGCAGGTCGATCTCCTGCTGGCCGGGACCGCCCTCGTGATGGCTGAACTCGACCGAGATCCCCATCGCCTCGAGCATCGTGATCGCCTCACGGCGGAAGTCGGAGCCGTGCGAGTGCGCGGCATGGTCGAAGTAGCCGCTGCGGTCGATCGGCACCGGCTCGTCGCCCGCGCGCGGCTCGTCCTTGAACAGGTAGAACTCGATCTCGGGATGGGTGTAGAAGGTGAAGCCCTGCTCGGCAGCCTTGCCCAGGGTCCGCTTGAGCGCGTTGCGCGGATCGGCGTACGACGGGGAGCCGTCGGGCATCACGATGTCGCAGAACATCCGGGCCGTGGCCGGTCCCTCGCTGCTGCGCCACGGCAGGATCTGGAAGGTCGTCGGGTCGGGCAGCGCGAGCATGTCGGCCTCGTAGACCCGCGCGAAGCCCTCGATCGCCGATCCGTCGAACCCGATGCCCTCGGAGAAGGCCCCCTCGAGCTCCGCGGGGGCGACGGCCACCGACTTGAGGAACCCCAGGACGTCGGTGAACCACAGGCGCACGAACCGGACGTCGCGCTCCTCGAGAGCGCGCAGGACGAAGTCCTCTTGCTTACCCATGGCCGCAGCCTAGTGTCGCCGTGTCACGGGCGTGTTGCGGCACCGTCGACCCGGACGCAGCACCCGGGCCCCGGAGCGATCGCCACCGCGGTGTCGTCCGGGCCGGCGAGCCGTCGCGCCAGGCTCCCGACAAAGGCGTGGTTGAGCCCGCAGACCAGGCCGCGGTGATCGGCCGCCAGCCGGTCGAAGGGACAGTTCGCCAGGGCCAGTCCGCCCTCGGCGGCACGGGGCTCGTACCCCAGCGCGGCCAGCGCGTCGGCCAACGAGTGCCCGCCCCGCAACTGCCCCGCCACCTGCTCGGCGGCGTCCTCGGCGGCCGCGGTCAGGGCATCGGCCATCGAGGTCCCCTCCAAGGTCCGCTCCACCGCGTCGGCCAGCACCTGCCCGGCCAGGTCATAGCGCCGGCTCGGCACACTCACCGACAGCTCTCGGCGCGAGCGGCGGTAGAGCTTCGCGGGTCGCCCCGCGCCGGGGCCCGTACGCCCGGTCAGCCGGCGGAACTCGGTCACCAGCAGGCCTTCGGCGACGAGTCGCTCGAGGTGGAACTTCGCCGTGTGCCGGGGTACGTCGACGCCGCTGGCCGCCTGGTCCCGGCTCACCGCGCCGGGCTGCTCGGCGACGAAACGGTAGAGCGCGCGGCGCACCGGATCGGCCAGCGACCCCACCCGCGCGACCCGTTGCCCGAACGCCTCGTCCATCTCGGCCCCTCCCCCCGGACTGCGCGGAATCTCTAGCAGACACGAGTCTTGCCGAAAGATCCGCACAGGTCTACCGTCAATTGTGGTGTCCCTTACAAGGGGACCTCAGAAAGGGGCCGGACATGGCCAGCACCCACGCGTGGGACAACCTCACCCACGAGATGCGCGAGGAGATGCACGACCTCACGCACTTCGCCACCGCCGACGCCGCTCACCAGGGCCGCGTGGCCCTCTGGGCGACCTTCACCCTGCTCCCCATCCTGTGGGGACTCGACATGATGACCAGCCTCGTGACGGAGACCGCCACCTGGGAGGCCACGATCGCGACCTGGACCGACAACCTGCTGCCCGGCGACGCCGGCGACGCGGTGATGTGGGTCGGCGCGATCACGCTCGTGATCGGGCTGCTCGTCGCTGCCATGCCCCAGTTCGGCGGGGATGCCCTCGGCATCTGGTTCACCCTCCTGGCCGTCAACCTGTTCAGCGTCGACCAGATGGAGTTCCTCGGCCTCGGGATGCTCGCCCTCGCGGTGTGCTGCTTCGCGATGGCCCGGATGATGCGGGGCGACCACCGCAGGGAGGCGTAGCGCCCGTCAGTCTGTGGGGACGTCGGCCGCCAGCTCGGCCAGCCAGGCGGCCGGGCTGGCGTCCGACGGCATCCGCCAGTCGCCGCGCGGCGACATGGTGCCGCCGGGGCTGACCTTCGGTCCGTTGGGCAGCGCGGAGCGCTTGAACTGGCTGCTGAAGAAGCGCCTGACGAACACCTCGAGCCACCTGCGGATCGTCGCGAGGTCGTACGACGCCTCACCGCTTCCCCACGCGTGGTGGGCCAGGAAGGCGATCTTGCTGGGCCGGTAGCCGCGGCGCAGCACGTGGTAGAGCGTGAAGTCCTGCAGGGCGTAGGGGCCGACCGAGTCCTCGGTGCGCTGCTCGCCACCGGGGATCAGCTCGGGGGTGATCTCCTGCTCCAGGATCGCCTGGAGCACCTGATCGGCCTCGTCGTCGTAGTGCCCGTCGTGGAGCTGGTCGGTGTCGATCACCCAGCGGATCAGGTGCTGGATCAGCGTCTTCGGCACGCCCGCGTTGACGTTGTAGTGCGACATCTGGTCGCCCACGCCGTACGTGCACCAGCCGAGCGCCAGCTCGGACAGGTCACCGGTGCCGAGCACGATGCCGCCCCGGTGGTTGGCGAGCCGGAACAGGTAGTCGGTGCGCAGGCCGGCCTGGACGTTCTCGAAGGTGATGTCGTAGACCGGCTCGCCGTCACTGAACGGGTGGTCGAGGTCGCGCAGCATCTGGGTCGCGGCCGGCGTGATGTCGAGCTCGGCGAAGGTGCAGCCCAGCGCCAGGGAGAGCCGGGTCGCGTACGACTTCGTCGCCTCGCCCGTCGCGAAGCCCGGCAGCGTGAACGCGTGGATGTCGCTGCGCGGGCGGCCCAGCCGGTCCATCGCCTTGGCCGCGACGATCAGCGCGTGCGTCGAGTCCAGACCGCCGCTGACGCCGATCACGATCTTGGGCTGGCCGATGGCCGACAGCCGCTGCTCGAGCCCGGAGACCTGGATGTTGTAGGCCTCGTAGCAGTCCTGGGCGAGCCGGGCGGGGTCGTCGGGGACGAACGGGAACCGGTCGACCTTGCGGCGCAGCCCGATGTCGCCGGCGGGCGGCTCGAGCTCGAACTCCACCCGCTCGAAGTGCGTCGGCTCGACGCCCTCGGCGACCCGGTTGTCGTCGAAGGTGCCCTGCCGCATCCGCTCCTGGCGCAGCCGGTCGAGGTCGACGTCGACCACCGTGGCGCGCGGGCCGTCGGGGAAGCGCTCGCTCTGCCCCAGCAGGTCGCCCATCTCGTAGACCATCGTCTGGCCGTCCCACGACAGGTCGGTGGTCGACTCGCCCAACCCAGCCGCCGCGTAGACGTACGCCGCGTTGCAGCGGGCGCTCGCGCTGCGGGCGAGCAGGTGGCGGTCCTCGGCGCGGGCGATGGTGATCGGGCTGCCGGAGAGGTTGGCGAGCACGGTCGCCCCGGCCAGGGCTGCGGTCGCGCTGGGCGGGATCGGCACCCACATGTCCTCGCAGACCTCGACGTGCAGGTCGAGACCGCGCACGTCGGTGGCCGAGAAGATCAGGTCGTTGCCGAACGGCACCTGCTCGCCGTTGAGCTCGATCGTGCTGCCGTCGGTGGCGCGCTGCGTGGCCCCCGAAGCGAACCAGCGCGCCTCGTAGAACTCGCGGTAGGTCGGCAGGTACGACTTCGGCGCCACGCCGAGCACCCGCCCGCCGTGGATCACCACGGCGCAGTTGAACACCCGGTTGCCGCTCGCCAGCGGCGCGCCGACCACGAGAACCGGCCGCAGATCGGCCGAGACGACGGTCAGGTCGAGGATCGCCTCGCGCACCGCGTCGAGCAGCGTGTCCTGGAGGACGAGATCGTCGATCGCGTACCCGGACAGGCCCAGCTCCGGGAAGACCGCGACCGCCACCCCGTCGGCGTGGAGTGCGCGCGCCTGCTCGACGGTGCGGGCGGCGTTGGTCGCCGGGTCCGCGATGGCGACGGGCAGCGTCACCGCGGCGATCCGGGCGAACCCGTGGGCGTAGGCCGAGTAGAAGTCCACGGGCCGAGTCTAGGGACCGGCGAGGGTGCCGACCGCGACGCTCGCCTCGCGCAAAGCCGCGGACCCGCTGGTCAGCCGCTCGAAGGAGCCGGTGTCGGCATGCCAGACGGCGAGGTACCAGGTCTCGTCGGCCGGCTCGATCGTCGGCTCGCTGACGGGCGAGGCGCGTAGCAGCACGGTGTCGGCGTCGAGCAGGTCGACGACGGAGAGGTACTGCCCGTTGCCATAGACACCGTTCGGGTCCGGCGCGGTCGCGGCGGCGAGGAGCTCTCCGGTCGCGGCGTCGAGCAGCAGCGGTCCCGTCTCCTCCGTCGGAAGCCGGGTGCCGGCGCCGACCGCCGCGACCCGGCCGTACCCGAGGGCGACGCTGTTGGTCCAGAGGTTCGACGGCAGGCTGCGCACCTCGCTGTCGCCCTGCCACACGTCGAAGCCCGCGAAGGCCTCCGGCTGCTCGACCACGTCCCCGCCGGGGCGTGGGTCGATCCCGAGACCGAGTCCGTAGCCCGCGCCCCACGGCGGCTTGCGCGACGAGCCGTCGAGCCCCATCACCCAGGTGTCCCGCCAGTGCAGCACGGCCAGCTCCTCGCCGCCGGGGAGCCAGCGCAGCTCCGGCGTGGCGTCCCAGGGACCCGCGAGCGAGTCGGGCCACGGCAACACCGCGTCGTCGCCGGTGCTCAGGTCGACGACCCGCACGCCGGCGGCGGTGCCGAGGGCGAGCCGGCGGCCGTCGTACGAGAGGGCGGTGGTGACCTTGTCGCTGGTGTCCGGGACGCTGCTCCACTGTTCGTCGTCGCCGAGCAGCAGCACGTCACGGTTCGGCCGGGGCCAGGCCAGCAGGGCTCGGCCCGGCAGCCGGTCGCGGATGCTCGGTGCACTCGCGGGCGGGTCGACGCGGCGCGGCAGCAGGGACGGGCGCACCGGGGCGGCGGCCAGCGTGAGCGGGTCCCAGGCGTCGATCCGGGCCTCTACAGCGGTCTCCGTCACCCCCGTCGTACCGCTCGTCGGTGCGACGGGCGGCGGCTCGGCATCGCCTCCCTGCCGGGTCACCAGAACGCCGAGCAGCACGATCAGCACGACGGCCAGCGCCGCGCCGCCGACCACCCGCTGCTGCGTACGCCGCCGTCGCGCCTCCCGCACCGCCGCCTCGCCCCGGGCAGCGGGCCGGACCAGGTCGAGCAGCTCCGGCGCCCCGGTGCGCAGCCGGGCCAGCGCGGCGGCGTTCTGGCTCTTCACCGTCCCGATCGCGACACCGAGGACCTCGGCGGTCTCGCGCTCGGTCAGGTCGTCGAAGTGGCGCAGCACCACGACCGCCCGCTGTGCCGACGTCAGCCGCGCCAGTGCCTTCTGCACGACGAGCACGGCGTCGGGGTCCGAGGACACCGCGGCCGACCGAGCGACCGGATCCGAGGCCGGGACCTCCCGCCCGTTCCGGCGCCACAGGGACACGTGGTCGCGGGCGATCACCCGCCGCGCGTACGCCGTCGGGTGCCCACTCCGCAGCCGGCGCCAGCGCAGGGCGACCTTGACCAGGGCCTCCTGGACCAGGTCCTCGGCCCGGTGCAGGTCGCCCGTGAGCAGGTACGCCGAACGCAGCAGCGGCGCCTCGGCGCCCGCCGCCCATGCGCTGAACTCGTCGTCCATCGTCCTCGGTGCTCCCGTCGGCTCCGGTCTGCCTCTGCCCATCCAACGCCACGGGCTCGCTCGATGGTTGGCGCGACTTCGCGATGAGTCGGCGGCCCGGTACCGGTCTGCACCGCCATGAGCATCGCGAGCAACCACATCCAGCCCTGCCTGTGGTTCGACGACGACCTGGAGGAGGCCGTCCGCTTCTACACCGCGATCTTCCCCAACTCCTCGATCGACCACCTGGGTTCGGGCGCCGGGGAGTTCACCCTCGACGGCCTGACCTTCCGCGCGATCAACGGCGGGCCGGCGTTCGCGTTCAGCCAGGCGGTGTCGTTCGCGATCTCCTGTGCGGACCAGTTCGAGGTCGACTACTACTGGGACTCCCTCGCCGACGGCGGCGAGGAGTCGGTCTGCGGGTGGCTGAAGGACCGGTTCGGCCTGTCCTGGCAGATCGTCCCGGCGCGCCTCTACGAGCTGGCCGCCGACCCGGATCCCGAACGGGCCCTGGCCGTCGGCCGGGCGATGCTGGGGATGCGGCGGATCGTCGTCGCGGAGCTCGAGGCCGCCGCCGATGCGGTCAATCGCGCGGAGTGAGCATCACCAACAGGTGTGCGAGCGCCTCCGCTGCCGGTGACTCCCGGGAGGCAGCGGTCTCGGGCACGATCCCCGGTGCCGCGCGACGCAGCTCGATCCAGCCCAGATAGGCGGCGTAGGTCGCCACCGCCTGCCGCCGCGCGGCAGCTGCGTCGAGTCCGACCTCGGCGAACAGCGACGTCAGGTGGTCCAGCCGTCTCTCGGTGACCCGGGCCAGCACCGCTCCGACGACGGGGTGCTGGGCGTGCGCGACGATCGCCGGCTCGAGCCCGGCGACGGTGTCGTCGGTCAGCGCACCGTAGAAGAGCGCCTCGAGGCGTGTCCGAGGATCGACGATGTCGGACAGTCCCGCGATGAAGCCGACGGTGGACTGCTCCTCCCAGAGCAGCAGCGCCTCCTTCAGCAGCGCGGCCCGGTCCTTGAAATGCCAGTAGAAGCTGCCCCGGGTCACGCCCAATTTCTTGGCGAGCGGGTCGACCGCCACCCCGCTGACACCGCTCGCCGCCAGCGCCGCCAGCGCCGCGAACAACCACTCCTCGCGCGTGACCTTCACCTGCGGCATATCCATACAGTACCGTATGGATATCCATACAGAGTTGTATGGAACTGTGTCGAAGGAGTCCGCCATGCCCGTCCTCGCCGCCGCCATCGGAGCCGCACTGCTCGCCATCGCGGCACTCCACCTGACCTGGGCCGTCACGCCCTGGCCCCTGCCCACCGTCGCCGACCTGGCACGCGACGTCGTCGGGCGCAGCGACGGATCGCTGCGTCGCGCGGTGTTCGTCCCCGCGACCGTCGCGGTCGCCGCCGCGCTGACCGTCGCCGCCTGGCTGGTGGCGCTGCACGGGGAGGTGTTGTCGTCCCCGCTGTCCGACGACATCACCCGCGCCGGGACCTGGGGCGTGGCGATCGTGCTCCTCGGCCGTGGCGCGCTCGGGCTCGCCGAGGCCGGCTCGGGACGGGGCGACCGCCCGCCGTCGTACCGCCGCCTGAACCTGCGGATCTACTCGCCGCTGTGCCTCGTGCTGGGAGCTGCGACAGCGACCGTCGCGCTGGCGTGACACTGACGCGACAAGGGCTGCGGGGTGACCGAGCACACAGCGCGCCGGGCCCCTCCGCGCGACTAGCCTCGTCAGTGCCCGTCACACGAACGTGGACCCGCATGCGCGGGCCGCGAGTCACCACGAACGGAGCTCGACGATGAGCAGCACCACCCCCGAAGAGACGGCGCCGTACGGCGGCGCCCCCGCCGCGTCCCCGGCACCGTCCGGTTCGGCGCCGATCAGGCGGATCCGCACCCACCATCTGCGTGAGATGAAGCAGCGCGGCGAGCGCTTCTCGATGCTCACCAGCTACGACCAGCTGACCGCCCAGATCTTCGATGAGGCAGGCATCGAGGTCCTCCTCGTCGGCGACAGCGCGTCCAACAACGTGCTCGGCAACACGACCTCCCTGCCGGTCACGGTCGACGAGCTGATCCCGCTCACCCGGGCGGTGAGCCGCTCGGTGTCCCGCGCCCTCGTGGTCGGCGACCTGCCGTTCGGCAGCTACCAGGCCTCGCCCGAGCAGGGCTACCTGACCGCCGCCCGGTTCATGAAGGAGGGCGGCGCCCACTGCGTCAAGCTCGAGGGCGGCGTCGAGATGGCCCCGCAGATCGAGCGGATGACCCGCGGCGGCATCCCCGTGATGGCGCACATCGGGTTCACCCCCCAGTCCGAGCACACCCTCGGCGGCTACCGGGTCCAGGGCCGCGGCGACGCCGCCGACCGGGTCCGGCGCGACGCCCTCGCGGTCCAGGAGGCCGGTGCCTTCTCGGTCGTCATGGAGATGGTGCCCGGCGACGTGGCCGCCGAGGTGACCGCCGAGCTCGAGATCCCGACGATCGGGATCGGCGCCGGCAACCGCTGCGACGGCCAGGTGCTCGTCTGGCAGGACGCCTTCGGGCTGCGCACCGGCAAGATGCCCCGCTTCGTCAAGCAGTACGCCGACCTGCGCTCGGTCCTGCTCGACGCCGCCCGGTCCTACGACACCGAGGTCAAGGACGGCAGCTTCCCCGGCCCGGAGCACACCTTCTGAGGTTCGCGCCCGGATGAGACCGGCCGGGCGGCGTACCGTCACCCCATGCGCGTGCGTCCCGCCGTCCTGCCGGTCCTCGTCCTGGTCGCGACCCTGCTCGCCCCCGCGCCCGCCGGCGCGGTCGCGTTGCGGGTCGACGTGGTGGCCGACGGCCTCGACCACCCGTGGGACGTGGCGGAGCTGCCCGGCGGCGACCTGCTCGTCACCCAGCGCGACCGGAGCACGCTGACGCTCGTCCCCGCCGGCCCGGGCACCCCGCGAGACCTCGACTTCCCGAGCTCACGGGTGTGGCGTCTCGGCGAGACCGGACTGCTCGGACTCGCCGTCGACCCGGCGTTCGCCACCAACCGGCGCGTCTACACCTGCTCGGGCTGGCTCGCCAACGACGGCAGCCGCGACATCCGCGTCAACGCCTGGACCCTCGACACCGCGTTGAGCGCGGCGACCCTGGCCAGCCCGTTGCTCACCGGTCTGCCGACCAGCCCGACGGGACGTCACGGCGGCTGCCGCCTCGTCGTCGCGCGCGACGGGTCGCTGCTCGTCGGCACCGGGGACGCCACCCGGTCCCGCGCACCGCAGAGTCGCCGCTCCCTCGGTGGCAAGGTGCTGCGCCTCGACCGGTTCACCGGCCGCCCCGACCCGCGCAACCCGTGGGCCGACCGCAAGGGCAAGCGCCGCTACCTGCTCACCTACGGCCACCGCAACGTGCAGGGGCTCGCCCAGCGCGCCGACGGCACGCGGTGGTCCGTCGAGCACGGCACCGATCGCGACGACGAGATCAACCTGCTCCGGCGTGGCCGCAACTACGGCTGGAACCCGGGCCCGGGCTACGACGAGACCCGTCCGATGACCGACCAGCGCCTCCCCGGCCGCCAGCACGCCGCGCGCTGGCGCTCCGGCTACCCGACCATCGCCCCCTCGGGCGCCGCCTTCGTCACCGGCCCCGGCTGGGGTCGCCTCGACGGATGCCTCGCGGTCGCCGTCCTCAAGCGTCAACGGCTGCTGTTCGTGAAGCTCGACGACCGCGGCCGGGTGCGCTGGACCCGCGCGCCGCGCGAGCTGCGCGGCTACGGCCGGCTGCGCGATGTCACGGCCGCCTCCGACGGGGCGCTGCTCGTCACGACCGACAACGGTGATGGGCGGGACCTCGTGCTGCGGATCCGGCCGGCCTGAGCGATCGGGTGGGCCGGGGCGGGACTCAGACGAGTCCGCGGCGCACCAACAGGGGCTCGATCGGCGCGGGCCGCCCCCGCCACTCCTCGTAGGACTCCAACGGGTCGCGGGTCCCGCCGATGCCGATCACGTGGCGCAGGTACTGCTCGCCGTTCTCGCGGGTCAGCCCGCCGTTCTCGCGGAACCAGGCGACGGTGTCGGCGTCGAGGACCTCGCTCCAGATGTAGGAGTAGTATGCCGAGGCGTAGCCGGAGCTGAAGCTGTGGGCGAAGTACGGCGTGGAGTAGCGCGGCGGCACGGCCGGGTTGTCGAGTCCGGCGGCCGCCAGGGCGCGCTGCTCGAAGACCGTCACCTCGGCGGGGTCCCTCGGCACGTCGTCCGGGCCGAGCTCGTGCCAGGCGAGGTCGAGCAGCGCGGCGGCGAGGTACTCGCTCGTCGCGAAACCCTCGTTGAACGTCTCCGCCGCCCGCAGCCGCTCCACGACGTCGGCGGGGATCGGCTCGCCGGTCTCGTGGTGCACGGCATAGCTGGCGAGCACCTCGGGCCACAGCACCCACATCTCGTTGACCTGGGAGGGATACTCCACGAAGTCGCGGAAGACCGCGGTGCCCCCGAACTTCGGGTAGGTGGCCCGCGCGAGCAGCCCGTGCAGCGCGTGACCGAACTCGTGGAACAGGGTGCGCGTCTCGTCCCAGGTCAACAGCGTCGCCTCCCCCGCGGCCGGCTTGGGCACGTTGAGGTTGTTGACCACGACCGCCGACTCGACGCCGAGCAGACCCGACTGCGTGACGAAGCTGCTCATCCACGCGCCACCCCGCTTGGTGTCACGGGTGTAGAGGTCGAGCAGGTAGAGACCGATCGGGCTGCCGTCGCGGCTCACCTCGAAGACCCGCACGTCCGGGTGGTAGCCCGGCAGGTCGGTCCGCTCGGCGAAGGTCAGGCCGTAGAGCCGCCCCGCGGCGAAGAAGACCCCGTCGCGCAGCACCCGCTCCGCCTCGAACCAGGGGCGCAGCGCGGCCAGGTCGACGTCGTACCTGGCGGTGCGGACGCGCTCGGCGTAGAACGGCCAGTCCCACGGCTCCACCGAGAAGCCGGCCAGCTCGGACATCGCCTGCTGCTCGGTGCGGGCATTGCGGGCGGCGGGCACCGCGAGCCGCTCGAGCAGGGAGCGGACCGCCTTGGGCGTACCGGCGGTGTTGTCGGCGGTCACCGCCGCGGCGTGGTTGTCGAAGCCGAGTAGCCGGGCCCGCTCGGCGCGCAGCCGCAGGACGTCGAGCGCGATGGCCCGGGTGTCGTGCTCGCCGCCACGGCTGCCGCGGCTGCGCTGGGCCTCGGAGAGCCGGCGGCGCAGGTCGCGGTCGGTGAGCGAGGCGAGGTGGGGGTGCGCGGTCGGGAGCACGAGGGTGAGCAGGTGCTGCCCGGTCAGGCCGCGCGCCTCCGCCGCGGCGGCCGTGGCCGAGATCTCCCCCGGCGTCAGGCCCGCCAGCGCCGACGGGTCGTCGACGACGACCGCGAGCTCGTTGCTGTCGGCCTGCAGCGCCAGCTCGAAGGCGGTCTCCTGGCTGGAGATCCGCTCGTTGAGCTCGCGGAGGCGGGCCTTGTCGGCGTCGCCGAGAGCCGCGCCCGCCAGACGGAACTCGGTGACGTAGCGCTCGATGAGGTACGCCGCCTCCGGCTCCAGTCCCGCGCGGTCCGCGGACACGGCCTGCAGCCGGGTCCACAGCGCCGGATCGAGCAGGATCGCGTCGCCGTGGGCGGCGAGCCGGGGCGCGAACTGCGCCCGGACGGCGTCGATCACCGGGTTGGCGTCGGCGCTCGCCTTGTTCCAGAACACCCGCAGCACCCGCGCCAGGGTGGTCCCGCTGAGCTCCAGCGGGACGAGGGTGTTGGCGAAGGTCGGTGGCTCGGGGTCGGAGCTGATCGCGGCGACCGCCGCGAGCTGTTCCGCCATCGCCGCCTCGATCGCCGGGGCGTAGTCGTGGTCGTCGATGTCCGCGAACCGCGGCAGCAGGTGCGGGAGGTCGCTGGACCCGAGAAGTGCGTCCGTCGTCACGGACTCACCTTAGGAGATGGGTCCGGCCTCCGGCTCGGTCGCGGGCACGATCTCGGCCTCAGCGGTCGTCTCGGTGGTCGCCTCGGTGCCGGGCTCGGTCGCGGGCGGCTGGTCCGCCGGCGTCTCGGGCCCTGTCGTGGACCCCGGCCCCGGAGTGGGCTCGGGCTCCGGGGTGGGCTCCGGCTCCGGCTCGGGCTTCGGGTCCGGCTTGGGCTGCGGGGCGGGGCCGGTGGTGGGCGGCGGACCCGACGCCGCCGGCTGTCCGGCCGGTGCCGGCGGGGGCTGGGGCAGGCCGACCGGGGCGTTGAGCACCGCGACGACCTGGGCCAGGGTCGAGACGATGTCGGTGCAGTCGCAGACCGCAGGCGCCGCTGCGTCGAGTGGTACGGCGACCGGGACGGTCGTCGTGCGCGCCAGGGCCAGGGCCGCCGCGGACATCTCCACCGCCTCGGCCTGGTAGCCGGCCACGAGCCGGCGGACGGTGCGGGGGAAGCCCGGCGAGGCGTCGTAGGTGCGCAGCGCCACGCCCAGAGCCTGGTCGTCGGAGAGGTCCTTGCCGCCTGCGCAGAGCAGCACGGCCACGCCCAGGGTGGCGTCGTCGATGTCGTTGACGTCGCGCACCGAGTCGCCGTCGGCGTCGACCGCGACCCGCGACCAGATCTCGGGCAGCAGGCCCATGGGTCCGACCGGCGCGTCCCAGCGCGGGTTCCCGTCGAGCGCGCCGGCGTCGGTGTCGGAGACCCGGCTGCGCCCCGCCCGGCCGTTGAGGGGCCGGCCGACGGCAGGACCCTGCCCGTGGCTCGACGCGAGCTTGCCTAGTGCGGCCAGGACCATCCAGTCGAGGTTGCAGGGCGCTGCCGCGTTGATGACCGTCGCCGCCCGCTGGTAGGCCATCACGATCTCGGTGGGCGCCTCGGCCAGCCGGTCGTCGTCGCGGGTCCGGGCGGCGACACTGCGGACCACCAGGTCCGGGACGCTCTCCGCGGCGGGCGCCAGGGCGGCCGGGGGCGCCGGGGCCGGGGCGACCGGGACGGGCGCCTGCGTCGGGGTCGCGGCGGCCGGGCGGTCGGTGTCGGAGGACGAGCGATCGCCGACGACTCCGGTCGTGGTCAGGACGACGGCGACGGCGGCCAGCACCGACACGATCGTGACGCCCCGTCGGACGCCACGCCCGGACGGCCGGACGACGACCACCATGGGTCCACCTGCTTCCTGGTCAGAGAGTCACTAGTCTCGCTCGAAATCCTGCCGTGCTCACGCAAACCGCAAGAACTTGTCCGGCTGGTCACGAAGTTGTCACCCGGGTGAGGGGCGGAGGAGGATGCGCGGGTGGCCGAGCTGATCTTCCGAACCGGGACGATGGACACCGGAAAGTCGACACTGGCCCTGCAGACCAATCACAACCACGCGGCCCGCGGTCGGCGGGGACGGCTGTTCACCTCCCACGACCGGGCCGGCGCGGCGATGGTGTCCTCGCGGCTGGGCCTGGTGGCCGACGCGCTCGAGGTCGCCCCCGACCTCGACTTTTGGCGCTACACCGTCGATGCCCTGACCCAGGGCGCCCGGATCGACTACCTGATCTGTGACGAGGCGCAGTTCTACACCGCCGAGCAGGTCGACCAGCTGGCCAAGATCGTCGACGAGCTGCAGATCGACGTCTTCTGCTTCGGCATCCTCACCGACTTCCGGACCCGGCTCTTCCCCGGCGCCGCCCGCCTGGTCGAGCTGGCCGACCGCACCGAGGTCCTCCAGGTCGAGGCCCTGTGCTGGTGCGGCAAGCGCGCCACCCACAACGCCCGCACGGAGAACGGCGTCATGGTCACCGAGGGCGAGGTGATCGTGGTCGGCGACGTGGACGACCTCGCCGAGCAGCCGCCCGCCGTGGTCGACGACGCCGACGTGGCCTACGAGGTGCTGTGCCGCCAGCACCACCGGCGCGGGCTGACCGCCGCGCGAGCGCGGGCGGTCAGCCTCTCGCCGGAGCCGCTGCCGTTCGTCTGATCAGCAGGCGCTGTAGGCCCGGCTCGCCCGCCGCGACTTGCTGCCCTTCACCTTCATCACGACCTCGACCGACGACGCGCTCGCCGGCACGCCGCGCAGCAGCACCCCCTTCTTGGCGACCCTCCCCATCCGGCCGGCCTTCACCTTGGCCACCTTGACGCCACCAGCACGGAACACGAGCTGCGTGATCGCGCCGCTGCGGGCGAGCTTCCGGCCCTTCTTGGTGAGGGTCGCGCGTGCCGTGGCGCCGGCGCAGACGACCTGCGCCGGGAGGGCGACATACCTGGTCGCCTTACCCACCGCCGGGGCGTTGTTGGAGCCGGGCTGCAGCACGTCGAGGGTCCACGGCGTCGTACGCTCGACGAGCGCGTTCATCTTGTCGCCGATGAGCACGTCGACCCGGTCGCCCTTGGCGATCTGGACGCCCTCGACGTCGACCAGACCTGGCGTGTCCAGATCGGAGTCGTCGTCCGGAGCGTAGTCGGCGGCGACGCACACGCCGTTGCGGAACACCCACAGCTGTGGCGTGGGCTCCGCCGGCGCGATCAGCACGAACCGCCGCGGGCCGTCGGTCGTCGACACGAAGGTCACCGTCTCGACCCGGGTCTGGGGAGAGTCGTCCGGCGCGGCGCAGGTGTCGTTGACCTCGTCGGGCCAGGCGAGCGGCGCGCTCGGCATCGGATCGCTGGAGTCGAGGACGCCGGAGTAGTGCTGGTCGGCATGCGCGGCCGGAGCGGCCAGGACGACAGGAGCGAGGGTGGCGGCGCACAGCGAGGCGAAGACCCGAGAGAGCTTCATGCCCGGGAGGATACGGCGTGCGCTCAGTCGACGAGGACCGGGATCAGCATCTCCTCGGGCGTCAGGGACCCGTGCATGCCGATCAGCTTGGTCTCGTACGGGAATCCCTCGGTCGAGAGCACCGCGAAGTCGCCGCGGCAGGCCACGATCACGTCGCCGATCCGGGGCAGGACCGACGGGTCGACCGGGCCGAACCAGCCGCGGCCGATCGCCTCGGCCCGGGTCAGCACCTCGGCCCGTTCGCCCAGCCGCTCGCGCCAGGTGGCGACCACGTCGGGCACCGCGCCGCCGGTGCAGTAGAGGTGGCGGAACCGGGCCTCGCCACCGACCAGGGCCACGCCGGAGCGCAGGTCGTCGTCGGCGGACACGTCGATCCGGGCGTCGGACGGGACGTCGACCATGCCGTGGTCGGCGATCACGACCAGGCGCCGGTCGGCCGGCAGCGCCTCGCGCAGCTGCTCGGCCTCGTGGTCGATCATGGCGAGCTGCTGGAGCCACTGGCTGGACGCCACACCCCAGCGGTGGCCGGTCCAGTCCAGGTCGCCGTCGTAGACGTAGGTCAGGGTGGACTGCCGCGGCGCGGGCCGGGAGGCGGCCACCACGGCGGCGATCCGCTCGCCGACCCGGTCGACGCCGACATACTCGGCTCCCCGGTGCGCGGCGACGGTCAGCCCGCTGCCGTTGAACTCGCGCTTGTTGACGACGGTGACCCGCACGCCGGCGGCCTGCAGCGACGCGAACGCCGTCTGGTGCGGCTGCCACTGGACCGGATCGATGTCGGCGTCCCACAGCAGCGCGTTGAGCAGGTCGCCCGTGCCCGGGATCCGGGTGGTGAACCCGACCAGACCGTGCGCACCCGGCGGCAGCCCGGTGCCGAGACTGGTCAGCGAGGTCGAGGTCGTCGACGGCACGCTCGCGGTCGCCGGGGTCGACGTCGCCAGCAGCGAGGAGAGGTACGGCGCCGCGTGGGCGTACCTCTCGAGCAGCCGGGCACCGAGCCCGTCGATGAGGAAGACGACGTACGACGCCGCACCGGGCAGCACCAGCCCGGTCGGGGCCGGGCCGAGCGGACTGCCGAGCGCATGGGCCGCGGCGGGGACGATGTCCCCGAGCGAGCGGACGCCGTACGCCGGCTCGCAGAAGGCGGCGACCGACTCGATCTCCCCGGGCAACGCCTCAGCCCCTCGTCAGCGCCGACAGCGACGCGGCGAAGGACAGGAGCCCGCCGACGGCGTCCTTGCCGTCGGCGGCGGCGGAGACCCGCAGCGAGAAGTCGTCGGAGGACATCGTGCCCGTGTAGCCGTGGTCGGCCTCGCATTGAGGGTCGTTGCATCCGGCCGGCTCCAGATCGACCCGGCTGACCGCGCCCCAGCCGATGGTGAGGACCGCCTCGGCGGGCGGCCGCGGGCCGGCGGTGGGGTTGGTCGTCATCCGGGTGACGACCACGGAGGCCACGGAGCGGAGCGTGACGGCCTCGGTCGAGGTCGAGGTGTACGGCTCGGGCAGCAGATCGTCGCCGGCGTGCTCGTCGGTGTGGGCCAGGATCAGCCGGGAGGGCGTCACCACGATCACCGTCTGGTGACGGCGCACCTCGTCACGCTCGAACGTCGGCTCGTGGTGGACGTAGAACGACACCACCGGCTCCCCCGCGACCGCGTCGACCACCGCGTCGGTGACGACCTCCGGGTAGTAGCCGGTGCGGTTGATCGCCGTACGCAGTTCGGCGCTCCGGTCCCGGTCAGTCATGCGCGCATCCTCGCACGACGAGCACACGGCGCCGCGCGCGGCCGGTGGCTCCGGCCGCTCGGCCCGAATAGTCAGTCGGGGATGGTCGTCGCGAGGTCCGGCATCCGACGGACCAGGGAGTCGGGCCGCGGGTCCTTGACGGCAGCTACCCGCGCCGAGGCCGTCAGCACGGACGCCGAGTCGACCCCGGCGAGCACCAGCGACAGCTCCACGGAGCTCACCTGCGGCAGGTCGTTCTGCAGGACGGCGACCCGGGTGATCAGGTCCTCGATCGCCGCGACGTCGACCGGGTCCGCGCCGCGGTAGCCGAACAGGAGCGGCGAGGCCTTCACCTCGCGCACCATCGAGGCCACCTCGTGCGCGCCCAGCGGCGGGATCCGGTAGGACCAGTCCCCCACCAGGTCGATGACCGGCCCGGAGACGCCGAAGGACACGGCCGGTCCGAACAACGGGTCCTCGAAGGACCGCACCGCGATCGGTACGCCGGTCGGCGCGTTGCGCTGCACGACGAACCGGCCGACGGCGGGGTCGATCAGCCCGGCCAGGTAGTCCCAGGCCTCCTTCATGTCGTGCGCGTCGGGGATGTTGCGCCAGACGTGGATCTGGTCCGGCCGCTCCCGCACCGACGCGAGCGTCGACTTCAGCACGACGTCCCAGCCGAGTCGCTCGCCCGCGGCGACGGCCGCGGGCAGGTCGGCGACCTCCTCCGAGGGCCACAGCTCGATGCCGTAGGCACGCAGGAGCGTGGTGACCTGGTCCTGGTCGAGTTCGACCTCGCGGTCGGAGGCGATCACCTCGGGATCGGCGAGGACCCGCTCCACGAGGCGCTTGGCGCTGCGCGCGTCGACCTCCCCCGCGTCCGCGGCCGGCCCGTCGGGGGCATGCAGCCACACGGCGTACTCGACGACGCGGGCCAGCGCCCGGACCGCCGCCTCCACCGCCGGGTACGACGGCACCGAGCCACGTCCGGCCGAGGAGCCCGCGACGTCGGGGACCCGCAGCAGCTCCGGGATGCCCTCCGCGCCGAGGAAGGACGAGACCAGCGGCTTGTCCGACTGCTCCCCCACGGCCGCGAGGACGTTGGCGACCTCCTCGCCCGACACGTCGAGCGGCGGGATGTAGACGGCGATGACCGAGTCGACGTCGGGGTCGTCGATGGCGTCGTCGAGGGCGTCCTCGAAGTCCTCGGCGGTGGCGTCGGCGCCGAGCGCGACCGAGCGGTTGACGACGAGGCCGACCGCGGACGCGGCGTCGGCGGCGAGCAGCCCGAGCGCGTCGGAGTTGCCGACGATGGCGACCCGGCGCCCGCGCGGCAGCTGCTGGTGGGCGAGCAGCTGCGCGACGTCGAACATGTCGTCGAGGGTGTCGACCTGGATCACGCCCGCCTGGCGGAACATCGCGTCGACCGCGGCCTGCGGCGCGCCGATCCGGCGCACCGTGTGGCCCATCGGCACACCCTGCGTCGTCCGGCCGGACCGCACGGCGACGATCGGCTTGCGGGCCGAGACGCGGCGCGCGATGCGGGAGAACTTGCGCGGGTTGCCGATCGACTCGAGGTACATCATGACGACCTCGGTCGCGTCGTCCTCCTCCCAGTACTGGAGGAGGTCGTTGCCGGACACGTCGGCGCGGTTGCCGGCGCTGACGAAGGTCGAGATGCCGAGGCCGCGGTTCTTGACCTTCTCCAGGATCGCCGAGCCGAGGGCGCCGGACTGGCAGAAGAAGCCCGCGCGGCCGCGGGCCGGCATCACCGACGACAGCGACGCGTTGACCTGCACCACCGGGTCGGTGTTGAGCACGCCGAGGCAGTTGGGGCCGATCAGGCGCAGCCCGTAGGACCGGCACAGCCCGGCCAGGTGGCGCTGCCGCTTGCGGCCCTCCTCGCCGGTCTCGGCGAAGCCCGAGGAGATCACGATCAGGCCGTGCACGCCCTTGTTGGCGCAGTCGAGGACGACATCGGTGACGGCGTCGGCCGGGACGGCCACGATGGCGACGTCGACGTCGTCGGGGATCTCGTTGACGTTCTTGTACGCCGGGATGCCCGAGACCGCGGGCGCGCTGGGGTTGACGACGTAGACGCGGCCGGTGAAGTCGCCGTTGACCAGGTTGCGCACCAGCACCTGGCCGATCGTGTCCTGCCGCCGGCTGGCGCCGATGATCGCGACCGAGCGCGGGTGGAAGAAGCGGTGGATCGACGCGGCCTCGGCGGCGTGCTCGCGGTCGTGCATGACCCCGATCGCGGTGTCGGTCGGGTCGATCGGGAACTCCATGGTGATGACCCCGTCGTGGTAGCCGCTGACCACCCGGTAGCCCGCGTCGCGGAAGGTCTGGATCATCCGGGAGTTGTCGGGCAGCACCTCGGCGGTGAACCTGTCGACCCCGCGCTCGCGACCGGCCTGGGCGAGATGCTCGAGCAGGAGCTGCGCGATGCCGCGGCCCTGGTGCTCGTCCTCCACCAGGAAGGCGACCTCGGCCTCGTTGTCCCCCACGACGTCGTACCGGCCGACGGCGATCATCCGCTCCTGGAGGATGAGCACCAGCGCCACCCGGTCGCGGTGGTCGACATGGGTGAACCTGCGCACGTCGCGCTCGGAGAGGACCGGCATCGGGGAGAAGAACCGGTAGTACTTCGACTCGTCGGAGACCCGGGCGTAGAACTCGACGAGGAGCTCGTCGTCCTCGGCCCGGATCGGCCGGATGTGCGCGGTGCGGCCGTCCCGCAGCAGGACGTCGCCCTCCCAGTGCGCGGGGGGCGCCTCGATCTCGTCGGTGGGGGTCGGGTCGCCGGGGCTCACAGGGAGAAATCTATCGGGTCATCCGCGAGCCCCCGGCCGGCTGCTCGTCGGCACCCGGAAGAATGAGCCCCATGGCACGGCGTACGAAGCAGGAGCCCCTTCCGGAGGACTTCGAGGAGCACATCCTCGACACCGACATCCGCGACGAGATGCAGTCGTCGTTCCTGGAGTACGCCTACTCCGTCATCTACTCCCGGGCGCTCCCCGACGCGCGCGACGGGCTCAAGCCCGTGCAGCGCCGGATCCTCTACACGATGAACGACATGGGCCTGCGGCCCGATCGGGGTCACTCCAAGTGCGCCCGCATCGTCGGTGAGGTCATGGGTCGCCTGCACCCGCACGGCGACGGCGCGATCTACGACGCCCTGGTGCGCACCGCCCAGCCCTGGGCGCTGCGACTGCCGATGGTCGACGGCCACGGCAACTTCGGCTCCCCCGGCGGCGAGGACCCGCCGGCCGCGATGCGGTACACCGAGGCACGGATGGCGCCCCCGGCGGTCGCGATGACCGAGTCGATCGACGAGGACACCGTCGACTTCAAGCCCAACTACGACAGCCGTGAGTACGAGCCGACCGTGCTCCCCTCGGCGATCCCCAACCTGATCGTCAACGGCACGACCGGCATCGCGGTCGGCATGGCGACCAACATGGCGCCGCACAACCTGGTCGAGGTGGTCCAGGCCCTGCGCCACCTGATCCAGCACCCCAAGACCGACCTCGACGGGCTGATGAGGTTCATCCCCGGCCCCGACCTGCCCACCGGCGGCAAGATCGTGGGCCTGGACGGCATCCGCGACGCCTACGAGACCGGGCGCGGCATCTTCAAGATGCGCGCGACGGCCCGGATCGACACCATCGGCCGGCGCAAGGGCATCGTCGTCACCGAGCTGCCCTACAACATCGGCACCGAGAAGATCGTCGAGCGGATCAAGGTCCTCGTCCAGTCCAAGAAGCTGCAGGGCATCGCCGACGTCAAGGACCTCACCGACCGCGAGAACGGCCTGCGGCTGGTCATCGAGATCAAGAACGGCTTCGTCCCCGAGGCGCTGTTGGAGCAGCTCTACAAGCTCACCCCCCTCGAGGACTCCTTCGGCATCAACAACGTCGCCCTCGTCGACGGCCAACCCCGGACGATGGGCCTCAAGGAGATGCTCGAGGTCTTCCTCCAGCACCGCTACGACGTCGTCCACCGCCGCTCGAAGTTCCGTCGTGGCAAGAAGGCCGACCGGCTCCACCTCGTCGACGGCCTGCTCATCGCGCTGCTCGACATCGACGAGGTCATCCAGGTCATCCGCACCAGCGACGACTCGGCGGCGGCCAAGGAGCGCCTGATGACGGTCTTCGAGCTCTCGCAGATCCAGGCCGAGTACATCCTCGAGATGCAGCTGCGCCGGCTGACGAGGTTCAGCCGGCTCGAGCTGGAGAAGGAGCAGGAGCAGCTGCGCCGCGAGATCGAGGAGCTCGACGCCATCATCAACGACGAGACCCTGCTCAAGAAGCTCGTCTCCTCCGAGCTGGCCGAGGTCGCCAAGACGTTCGGCACCCCGCGGCGCACCGTCCTTCTCGAGTCGGCCGGCAGCACCGCGGTGGCGGCCGCGGCCGCGCCGCTCGAGGTCGCCGACGACCCCTGCTTCGCACTGCTCTCCTCGACCGGCCTGCTGGCCCGCACCAGCAACGCCGACGAGATCGGCACCGGCGGCGGTCGCGCCAACCACGACGTCGTCATCTCGGCGGTCCGGACCTCGGCCCGCTCCGACATCGGCGTGGTCACCTCGGCCGGGCGGCTGCTCCGGCTGGGCGTGCTCGACCTGCCTGCCATCCCGCCGTCGGCCAACGAGCCCAACCTCCAGGGTGGTCTCCCGCTCGCTGAGGTGCTCGAGCTCTCCGCCGGGGAGCGCGCGCTGGCCCTGACCACGCTGGCGGCCGAGGGCCCCGGCCTCGCGCTCGGCACCCGCCAGGGCGTCGTGAAGCGGGTCAACCCGGAGGTCCTCAACAAGGACGAGTGGGAGGTCATCGGCCTCAAGGACGGCGACGAGGTCGTCGGCGCCGTCGAGCTGCGCACCGGCCAGGAGGAGCTCTGCTTCGTCACCTCCGACGCCCAGCTGCTCCACTATCCCGCCGACGCGGTCCGCCCGCAGGGCCGCTCGGGCGGCGGCATGGCCGGGGTCCGGGTGGCCGACCGCGAGCGGGTCGTCTGGTTCGGCGTCCTCGATCTCAACTCGGCGGGCGGCGTCGTCCTGGTGACGTCCTCCGGCTCGTCGACCGCCCTGCCCGGCACCGAGCCCGGCTCGGTGAAGGTGACCGACTTCTGGGAGTACCCCGCCAAGGGACGTGCCACCGGCGGCGTGCGCTGCCACCGCTTCCTCAAGGGCGAGGACGCGCTCGTGTTCGCCTGGGCCGGCCCGGGGCCCGCCCGGGCGGCGGCGAGCAGCGGAGCGCCCGTCGACCTGCCGGAGGCCAACGGCCGCCGTGACGGCTCCGGCGTCCCGGGCAGCCAGGCGCTCGCCGCGGCTGCCGGGCCGCTCCTGGTGACCTTGGGTGTGTCAGGGTGAGCGCATGACGACCCCGACCCGCGTGGCCGCCGGCCTGCTCTCCGCACTCGTCGCCGTCGGCGGCCTGACCGCCTGCTCGGGAGGTGACGACGGCGGCGGCTCGAAGAAGACGGAGTCCTGGTCCGACACGGGCGCGAAGGCCAAGGAGCTGCTCGACGGCACCAGCGGCATCGAGGTCTCCCTCTCGACCGGCGACGACCCGGGCACCGACTACCTCTCGTCGGCGAGCGGCACCATCGTCGCCGACCCGCCGGCCTTCGAGGGCACCGTCGCGGGCCGGGTCAGCGGCTTCGAGGCGAGCTCGATCGACGTCGTCTCGGTCGACGGCACGCTGTGGATCAAGGCGCCGATCCTGGGCTGGACCGACCAGTACCAGCCGGCGGACCTGTGCGCCCCCGACCCGGCCACGCTGCTCGACCCGACGACCGGCGTCGCGACCGTGCTCACCAGCAGCACCGACGTGAAGGCCGGCAAGTCCGAGCGCGGTGGCACGGACAACAAGGAGGTCTTCCACACCTACACCGGCACCGCCACGGGCGACTCGATCCGCACGATCCTGCCCTGCGCCGAAGGTGACGACTTCGAGGCGACCTACCGCCTCGACGACGAGGGCTACCTGCGCACCGCTCGACTCACCGGCGTCTTCTTCAAGGACTCCGAGCCGCTGACGTACACCATCGACGTCACGAAGTACGACGTCACGAAGGACATCTCGGCGCCGAAGTGAGTCGCCACCGATGAGCACGGCCAACCGGCTGCTGCTGACCTTCTGCGCCATCGCCGTCGCGTTCGCGGCGGTCGACACCTATGTCGTGGTCCTGGCGCTGCCGGACATGATGGCGGGTGCCGGGATCCCGGTCGAGGAGCTGCAGCGGGCGGCGCCGATCGTGTCCGGCTTCCTGCTGGGCTACGTCGCGATGCTGCCGCTGATCGGCCGGATCGCCGACCTGCGCGGGCAGCTGCCCGTCCTGGCGATGTCGCTGGTCGTGTTCGCCGCCGGCTCGCTGGTCACCGCGATCTCCTACGACCTGCCCAGCATGGTCGCCGGCCGCTTCCTCCAGGGAGTGGGCGGTGGCGGGCTGGTCCCGGCGACGATGTCCCTCGTCGCCGCGCTCTACCCCGTCGACCGGCGTGGGCTGCCCCTCGGGATCGTCTCCGCGGTCCAGGAGTTCGGCAGCGTCCTCGGCCCGCTGTTCGGCGCCTTCGTCCTCTCCTTCACGTCCTGGCGCGGGATCTTCGCGATCAACCTCGCCGTGGGCGCCCTGCTCGTCGTCGCGGTCGGCCTCGTCGCCCGCGTCACCGGGACCGGGACCGGCACCGACGCACCCCGCGCGCCGCGGAGCCGACGCGGGATCCTCGACCGGCTGCTCGCCCTGGTCCTCCTCGGTCTCGCCCTCGGCGCCGGCTTCCTCACCTTCGTCCAGCCCGGCGCCCTCCAGCGCGACCTGAGCTGGGGCCGGCTGTTCATCCCGTACGTCGACGGCGGCAGCCGGTGGGTCACACCGGTCGGAGTCGCGACGATCGCCGCGTCCGTCCTGCTCGTGGCGTGGTGCTGGCTCCGGCCGCGTGCCCTCGTCGACCTCCGCGGCTGGCTCGGCCACCTGCTGGCGGCCGACCTGCTGGGAGCGAGCCTGCTCGCCGTCGTCCTCGGCGGGATCGTGCTCGCCTTCGCGACCGCCGACCCCGAGGTCGCCGTGTTCTCGCCCCAGGGACCGTGGTTCCTCACCGGCTCGGCGGTCGGGGTCGTCCTCCTCTTCCTGCACCTGCGCCGGGCCCCGGCACCGATCGTGCCGCGCGGCACGCTGCGACCGGTCCCGGCGTGGGGCGCGCTCGCCGTCAGCTTCCTGGTCGGCTGGGCGCTGATCGCCGCCCTCGTCGACATCCCGCTCTTCGCGCGCACCACCACCGAGCAGGACTCGCAGTTGGGTGCCGCCCTGGTCCTGCTCCGGTTCCTGGCGGCGCTGCCCGTGGGCGCGGTCGTCGGCGGCTGGCTGCTGCGCCGGGTCGACGCCGGCGTACTCACCGCCGTCGGCATGGCCACCGCCGGTGGCGCCTTCCTCGCGATGGGCCAGTGGGACGCCGACAGCCTCCACGGGTTCGGTGCCAACGTCCCGCTCGTCCTCGGCGGCCTCGGCTTCGGGCTCGCGCTGGCGCCCGTCAATGCCGCCATCCTCGCGGTGACCGACGACGACACCCACGGGCTGGCCAGCGCCCTGGTCGTGGTGGCCCGCATGGTCGGCATGCTCGTCGGCATCTCCGCGCTGACCACGATCGGGCTGCGCCGGCTCTACGCCGCCCAGGAGTCCGACCCGGGCCTCGGCATCACCGAGCTCGGCATCGTCCAGGAGCAGGCCGTCTTCCGGGGCGCCGCGGTCGCCGCCTTCGCCGCGGCCCTTCTCGCTGTGATCGTGCTCTCCCGGGTGCGCACCCAGAACGTGGACACCGCGGAGGCGCTGCGCGCGGGGGGATAGCCTGCCGGACATGGGTGACTTCGACGATCTGCTGAAGGCCAACCGCGACTTCGCCGAGACGTTCGACCATGCCGGGTTCGACGGCAAGGCCCATGCCGGCGTCGCGATCGTGACCTGCATGGACTCCCGGATCGACCCGCTGCGGATGCTCGGGCTCGACTACGGCGACGCCAAGATCTTCCGCAACCCCGGTGGCCGGGTCACCGAGGCCGCCCTCGAGGCTCTCGTTCTCGGCGCCCACCTGCTCAACGTCGACCGGGTCCTGGTCATCCCGCACACCCGCTGCGCGATGGCGTCGAGCACGGAGGCCGAGATCCACGACAAGATCGGCGCCGCGGTCGGTCACGACGTCAGCTGGCACGCCTTCCACGTGATCGCCGACCAGAGGACGGCGCTGGCCGAGGACGTCCGCAAGGTCACCTCGCACCCGCTGATCCCCGACTCCGTCAAGGTCGGTGGGTTCATCTACGACGTAGACACCGGGCTGCTGGACCAGGTCGTCTGATCGGGGCCCGGCCTGATCAGCGTGATGGTCAGGACCGCGGCCGCCCCCGTCAGTGCGGCGGCGACCAGGAGAGCGACCCGCCATCCGTCCGTCGTCGCCTGGGCAGCCGCCGCGCCACTGTCGGCCGTGACCTGAGCGCTGATGGTGGTCAGCACCGCGAGACCGAGCGCGCCGCCGATCTGCTGACCCGCGTTGAACATGGCCGAGGCGATGCCCGCGTCGGCAAGGCCCGCGCCGGACACCGCGGCCGAGGTGAGCGGCACGAACGTGAGCCCGAGGCCGATGCCCCCGACGACGAGGCCCGGGAGCAGCGTGGCGACGTAGCCGGAACTCGGCTCGATCCGGGTCAGTAGCACCAGGCCCACCGACACCAGGGCGGCACCCGTCCCGGCCAGCCGGCGGGGGCTGACCCGAGCGGCGAGCGCCCCCGAGACCCGTGCGGCCACACCGATCGCGACCGTCATCGGGACGAACGCCAGGCCGACCTGAACGGGGTCCTTGCCCTGGACCGAGGACAGGAACAGGCTGACGAAGTAGAAGAGCGCGTAGACGGCCACGCCCAGGACCAGTCCGACGACGTTGGCGGCGACCACCGTTCGGTCACGGAGGAGACTTCTCGGCAACAGCGGAGCGACGCCTCTCCCCTGCGAGACCGCGAAGGCCCCCAACAGCCCGGCCGAGGTCGCGAGGACGAGGAGGGTTCCCGCCGACCAACCGGGGTCGGCGACCCGGGTCAGGCCGTAGACCAGCAGGGTCAGGCCGCCGGTGACGGTCGCCACCGCGACCACGTCGATGCGTGCCCTGCCCACGCCGGACGCCCGCGGCAGCACCAGCAGGCCGGCGACCACCACGACGACCACGACCGGAGCGTTGATCCACAGCACCCAGCGCCACGACAGCGTCTCGGTCAGCACACCGCCGAGCACAGATCCGAGCGCGGTGCCGGCGGCAGTGACCCCCGCCCAGACGCCGAGGGCGAGAGCCCGCCCGCGGCCCGGCGGGAAGACGTGCATCACCAGCGCCAACGCCGCGGGGGCCATCATCGCCGCACCGGCACCCTGCACGGCCCGCGCGACCGCGAGCACCGCCGGAGCCCCGGCCGCACCGCCGACCAGCGACGCGATCCCGAAGACGCCGGCGCCGAGAAGGAACAGTCGCCGGTGGCCATAGCGGTCCGCGAGCCGACCCGCGACGAGGAGGAGCCCTCCGAACGCCAACGTGTAGGCCGTGACGACCCAGGGCAGGTCGGCGTCGCTGAATCCCAGACCGTCACGGATAGGCATCAGGGCGACGTTCACGATGGTGGCGTCCACCACGATCAGGAGCTGGCTGCCTGCCAGCAGCGTTAGGGCCACCAGGGCACGCGGGTCCAGCCGCTCCGATGCCGATGCCGATGCCGACGAGCGTCGGTCGTCCACTCTTCGCGTTTTCACTCAACGAGCGTAGAGCCAAGGACGATGCTCGGTCAACACGTGTAGAGTGAACCTCGTGGTCGAGGAACGCCCGATGGCACGGGCCGAGCGGCGCCGCCGCACGGAGGAGGCGATCCTGGCCGCCGCGCGCCGCCAGTTCGGCGAGGCGGGATACGAGCGGACGAGCATCCGCGCGGTCGCCGCCGAGGCCGGCATCGATCCGGCCCTGGTGATGCAGCTGTTCGGCAACAAGGAGTCGCTCTACTCGGCGGCCGCGGCGCTCGGCGTGGAGCTCGACGTGCTGAAGGCAGCCACCGTGGACGAGCTGGCAGCCACCGCCGCGGCGCACCTGTTCGCCGTGTTCGAGGATCCCGGCGACCGGGCCGGCGCCGAGGCACTCCTCCGCAGCTGCCTCACCCACCCCGCGGCCGGTGCGGCACTGCGCGATCAGGTGATGGCGCCGACGCAGGCCGCCGTCGCGGAGACCATCGGGGGCGACGACGGCGACCTGCGCGCCGCGGTGCTGAACGCCTGCACGCTCGGCGTGACGATCGCCCGCTACCTTCTGCGCGACCCCGTGCTGGCAGCCGCCGATCGCGCCGCCCTGGAGGCGATCCTCCAACCGGCCCTCGACGCGGTCATCGATCCCGGCCGGGCCGCACCCTAGGATCCGGCGACACCCCGGAGCAGGTCGCGCAGCCGCTGGTCCACCAGCGCCCCGGGGAGGTCCCCCAGGCTGTCGCCGAGGGTGCCCAGGTCGCCGATCGCGGTGATCCGGTCGACCAGCGCCGTCGTGGCGCCGAGCGGGTCGGCGCCGAGCGGCACGTCCATCAGCAGCGGGCAGTCGACGGCGCCGCCGTCGGGCTCGGGCGGCAGCGCGGTGGTCCAGCAGCCGACCTCGAGTCGCAGCGGCGGAGTCGGCCCGCGGCCGTCGGCCAGCACGTCGACGTACCAGAACAGCTCACCGGCCGGGATCCGCAGATGACCCCGCCGCGCCTTCGCGCCCCGCGCCTTGAGCAGCTTGAGGACAGCGGCGCGCTCGGCGCTCACGGGACCCGCCTCATGCGTCGAGCGTCTCCATGTCGACCTCGTACGCCCCCTGGATGATGAACTCCTTGCGCGGCGCCACGTCGCTGCCCATCAGCAGCTCGAAGACCTCGGAGGCCACCTCGAGCTCGTCGACCGTCAGCCGGCGCAGGGTACGACGGCGCGGGTCCATCGTGGTCTCGGCCAGCTGGTCGGCGTCCATCTCGCCGAGACCCTTGTAGCGCTGGACCGGGTCCTTCCAGCGGACGTTCTTCTTCTTGAGCTCGGCGAGCTTGCGCTGCAGCTCGTCGTCGGAGTACGTGTAGACGTACTTGTCCTGGCCCTTCTTCGGGTTCGAGATCTCGATCCGGTGCAGCGGCGGAACCGCCGAGTAGACCCGCCCGGCCTTGACCAGGTCGGGCATGTACTTGAAGAAGAGCGTCGCGAGCAGGGTCCGGATGTGGGCGCCGTCGGAGTCGGCGTCGGCCATGAAGATGATCCGGCCGTAGCGCCGTGCGTCCAGCTCGAAGGTGCGACCGGACCCGGCGCCGACGACCTGGATGATCGAGGCGCACTCGGTGTTCTTGAGCATGTCGCCCACGGACGCCTTCTGGACGTTGAGGATCTTGCCGCGGATCGGCAGCAGCGCCTGGAACTCGGCGTTGCGGGCGAGCTTGGCGGTGCCGAGCGCCGAGTCGCCCTCGACGATGAACAGCTCGGTGCGCTCGTTGTCGCCCGAGCGGCAGTCGGCGAGCTTGGCCGGCAGCGTCGAGGACTCCAGGGCGCTCTTGCGGCGCTGGGTCTCCTTGTGCTGGCGCGCGGCGATCCGGGTCTTGGAGGCGGCGACGACCTTCTCCATGAGGAGCTTGGCCTGCGCCTTCTCCGCCCGCTTGGTCGAGGTGAGGAACTCCTTGAGCTCCTTGGCCACGACCTTGCGTACGACGGTCCGCGCGGCCGGCGTGCCGAGGATCTCCTTGGTCTGGCCCTCGAACTGCGGCTCGGCGAGCCGCACCGTGACGATGGCGGTCATCCCCTCGAGGACGTCGTCCTTGATGACGTCGTCGTCGTTGACCTTGAGCGCCTTCGAGGCGCGCATCGCGTCGTTGAACGTCTTGGTGAGGGCGCTCTCGAAGCCGGAGACGTGGGTGCCGCCCTTGGGCGTCGCGATCACGTTGACGAACGAGCGCAGCTCGGTGTCGTAGCCGCTGCCCCAGCGCAGCGCCACGTCGACGCTCAGCTCGCGCTCGACGTCCTGCGGGGTCATGTGGCCCTGGTCGTCGAGCAGGGGGACGGTCTCGGTGAAGACGTCGCTGCCCTGCAGGCGCAGCACGTCGGTGACCGGCTCGCCGGTGGCGAGGTAGTCGCAGAACTCGCCGATGCCACCGTCGTGACGGAACTTCTCCTCGGTCCACTCCGCCTTGTCCGCGGAGCGCCGGTCGCTGATGACCAGCTCGAGGCCGGGGACGATGAACGACGTCTGCCGGGCGCGCCCGACCAGGCCGTCGAGGACGAACTCGGCGTCCTTGGTGAAGATCTGGCGGTCCGGCCAGAACCGGACCCGGGTGCCCGACCTGCCCTTCGCGACACGACCGCCCTTGCGGGTCAGGCCCGACCGGGGGGTGAACCCCGCCTTCGGCCCCTCGCCGTCGAAGACGCCGGGGACGCCGCGCTGGAAGCTCAGCCCCTGGCTCGCCGGCGAGCGGTCGACGTCGATGTCCATCCGACTGGAGAGCGCGTTGACGACCGACAGGCCGACGCCGTGCAGACCACCCGTGGCGACGTACGAGCCGCCGCCGAACTTGCCGCCCGCGTGCAGCTTGGTCGCCACGACCTCGACACCCGGCAGCCCGGTCTTGGGCTCCTTGTCGGTCGGGATGCCGCGTCCGTCGTCGTAGACCTCGACGGAGTCGTCGGCGTGCAGGATCACCTCGACCCGGTGCGCATTGCCGCCGAGCGCCTCGTCGACGCCGTTGTCGATGATCTCCCACAGGCAGTGCATCAGCCCCCGGGTGTCGGTGGAGCCGATGTACATCCCGGGACGCTTCCGCACGGCTTCGAGGCCCTCGAGGACCAGGAGGTGGGCTGCGTTGTAGGTGTTGTCGGCGATGGCCGGCTCCTCACGGGTGGATCACGGGTACGTCCAAGCACCTGAATCTACCCGCGACACGCCGGGCAGCGATGCAGGGACACGGCTGCCGCGCGATGTCGAATGACCGACAGGACCATCGCCGGGTCCGGCGGATCACCCGATGCACCGGACCGGATGATCACAAGCTGGTTTCGAGCAGTGGAAAATCACCGAACGATCCTCCGGCGGGTGCTTGGATGGTCCTGAAGCACACGTCGACACAAGTGGAACGGAACACACGCGGGCGGGAATCTTTGCCCCGGCCGCTACGTTGATCCCGACGACACCCGATGAGGGTGTCATCGCATCGATCGAGAGAGGCCCGAGATGACAACTGCTGTTGCTCCCAGCGCCGCGTTGACCGCGGAGGACCGCTGCGACCGTTGTGGCGCCCAGGCCTACCTCCGCGTAGAGCTCGTCTCGGGCGGAGAGCTGCTCTTCTGTGCCCACCACGCCCGCGAGCACGGAGACGCCCTCAAGGACATCGCCGCGCGGTTCCAGGACGAGACCCACCGACTCACCGAGAAGCCGACGCCGGTCGCCGACTGACCTCCGACCGAAACCTCACTGACCTCCGACCAGCCGCGCCGGTCGACCGCCCAGGCCCCGAGCCCGCTCGGGGCCTGGGGCGTTTTTCGAGACTCCCCGCACCCCGGCGATCCAAGCCAGGCTAGCCTTACCTCATGAGACTCCGCCTCGCCCTCGCCACGGCTGCCAGCCTGGCCCTGGCCCTGTCCGCCTGCTCCTCCGACGTCGCGGACGACGACGGTGCCGAGCCCGCCTCCGGTGCCTCGGCGACCCCCGAGGGTCCGTGGACCTTCACCGACGGCTCCGGCGAGGTCGTCGAGCTCGCCGAGGTACCGACCCGGATCATCGCGCACGCCCCGGCCGCCGCGGCGCTCATCTCCTACGGCATCCGCCCGGTCGGGATCTACGGCGACGAGTCGGTCGACACCGACCCGAACCTCGACGGGGTCGACCTGACCGGCATCGAGATCCTCGGCGAGGAGTGGGGCTCGATCGACGTCGCGAAGGCCTCGACCCTCGACGCCGACCTGATCGTGGCCGACTGGTGGCCCGCCGAGAAGGCGCACTCCGGGCTCGAGAACAGCGTGAAGGCGAAGAGCAAGAAGCTCGCCGAGCTGGCGCCGGTCGTCGGCCCGTCGCAGGGCGGGTCGATCCTCAACCTGGCCGAGGGCTACGAGGACCTGGCCGAGAGCCTGGGCGCGGACGTCGAGAACTCCCAGGGCGCCGAGGACAAGGCGGCCTTCGAGAAGGCCCGCGACGCCTTCGCCGCCGCCATGGCGGACAAGGACCTGACCGCCCTGGCCGTCTCGCCGACGGCCGACCTGCTCTACGCCGCCAACCCGGAGTTCGCGCCCGAGCTGCTCGACTTCACCGAGTGGGGCCTCCAGGTCGTGACGCCGGACGCGCCCGACCCGGACTTCCCGTACTGGGAGAACCTGAGCTGGGAGAACGCCGACAAGTACCAGCCCGACGTCCTCCTCATCGACAGCCGCAGCTTCGAGGAGGCCAAGAAGACCGTCGCGGCGCAGCCGACCTGGACCTCGATCCGCGCCGCCGAGGCCGGCCAGCTCATCGAGTGGCCCGCCTTCTGGCTGCACACCTACGCCGACTACGCCGACGCGCTGACCAAGCTGACCGCCGACCTCGCCGACGTCGACGACACCATCGGCGACTGATCGCCGGGTGTCCGCAGCAACCGCCGCCGCCACCGCGGCACCCCGCCGGCGGCGGGCCTCCGGGCTCGCCGTCGGGTTGGTGCTGCTCGCGGGGCTCGTCCCGGTGCTGGCCTTCCTGAGCGTCACCCAGGGCTCGCGCGACATCGCGCTGCGCGACGTCCTCGACGCGTTCGGGCACTTCACCCAGTCCTCGTCGGTCGACGACACCGTGACGGTGCGGCTGCGGGTGCCGCGCACCATCCTCGGCCTGCTCGTCGGCGCCGCGCTGGGCCTGGCCGGCACCCTGCTCCAGGGCCTGACCCGCAACGCCCTCGCGGACCCGGGGATCATGGGGGTCAACGCAGGCGCCGCCTTCGCCGTCGTCGGCTCGATCACCCTGCTGGGGGTGAGCGGCCTCGCGTTCCACGTCGCGGCGGCCTTCGTCGGCGCGCTCGCCGCCACCGCCCTCGTGTACACCGTCGGCTCGCTCGGTCGCGACGGCGCGACGCCGGTCAAGATGGCCCTGGCCGGCGCCGCGATCACGGCCGGGCTGACCGCCGTGACCACCGGCCTGCTGCTCACCGACCTCGCCGCCCAGCAGCAGTACCGCTTCTGGCAGGTCGGCTCGCTGGCCGGCCGCTACGCCCCGATCGTCACCGGCGTGGCCCCGTTCCTGCTCGTGGGCCTGGTGCTGGCGCTGCTGTGCGGTCGCTGGCTCAACGCCCTGGCGCTCGGCGACGACGCCGCACGGGGCCTGGGTGTCTCGCTGACCCGCACCCGGGTGGCGACCTTCCTCGTCGTCGGCCTGCTCTGCGGCGCCGCGACCGCCGCCTGCGGCCCGATCGTCTTCGTCGGCCTGGTCGTGCCCCACGTCGCGCGCTTCCTGTGCGGCCCCGACTACCGCTGGCTCCTCCCCTACGCCCTGGTGCTCGGCGCCCTGCTGCTGCTCGGCGCCGACATCCTCGGCCGGGTGCTCGGCGGCACCGGCGAGCTCCAGGTCGGCGTGGTCCTCGGCATCCTCGGCGCCCCGTTCTTCGTGCTCCTCGTCCGCTACGCCCGGCTGGCGGAGCTATGAGCGTCCCCGTTCTCGCGGTGGACTCGGCTCCGGCGCCGACTCAGCCCGCCGCGGCCGCCCTGCGGCGTACCCGCCGCGCGCGCCGGATCCGCGCCGGTCTGGTCCCCGCGGTCCTGCTGGCCGTCGCGGCGCTGCTCGCCCTCCTCACCCTCTGCTTCGGCTCGGTCCGCCTCAGCCTCGACCAGGTGGTGGCCGCGATCCTCGGCGCCGGCGACAACGACGCCGTCGACTTCATCGTCCGGGAGCTGACCGGGCCACAGGTCAAGGCGGCGGTGTGCGTCGGCCTGGCGCTCGGCGCGGCCGGCACCATCTTCCAGCAGCTGCTGCGCAACCCGCTGGCCTCACCCGACTTCGTCGGCATCTCGGCGGGCGCGAGCGTCGCGGCGGTGGCGGGCATCGCCGTCCCCGCCTTCGCCGGCGCGAGCCTGCCCGTACTCGCCTTCGTCGGGGCGCTGGTGACGGCGGCGGCGATGTACCTGCTGGCCTGGCGCGACGGCATCACCGGCTACCGGTTCGTCCTCATCGGCATCGGCACCGCGGCCTTCTGCACGGGTGTCACCGGCTACCTGCTCACCCGCACGTCGCTCACCGAGGCCCGGGCGGCGCTGCACTGGCTGACCGGCTCGATCGGCCAGGCCGGCGACACGGAGAACGACGTGCTGCTGGTCGCGCTCCTCGTCCTGGTGCCTGTGCTGCCGCTGCTCCAACGGATGCTGCGCACCATCGAGCTGGGTGACGACACCGCGCGCGGGCTCGGTGTGCGGATCGAGCCGACCCGGCTGGTCCTCATCGGCGCCGGCGTCCTGCTCACCGCGCTCGCCACGGCGGTCGCGGGCCCGATCACCTTCGTCGCCCTCGTCGCCGGCCCGGTCGCCGACCGGCTGCTCGGCAGCGCCCGCGGCGGGATCGTCGCCGCCGGCGCGGTCGGCGCGATCCTGTGCCTGGTCGCGGACTACGTGGCCCAGTACCTGCTGCCCGTCGAGGTGCCGACGGGCGTCGTCACCGGCGCCGTCGGCGCGCCGTACCTGCTGTGGCTGATCGCCACCACCAACCGGAGAGGAATGGGCGGATGACCCTGACCGAGTCCCCCGCGTCCCCCCGCCTGGCCGCCCGCGGCCTGTCCCTGGGGTACGACGACCGGGTCGTCGTCGACGGCCTGGACCTCGACGTGCTGGACGGCCGGGTCACCGCGATCGTCGGCGCGAACGCGTGTGGCAAGTCGACCCTGCTGCGCGGCCTCGCCCGGCTGCTACGGCCCGCGTCGGGCGAGGTGCTGCTCGACGGCACGCCGATCCTCGACCGCGGCTCCCGCGAGGTCGCCCGGATCCTCGGCCTGCTCCCCCAGACGCCGGTGGCACCCGACGGCATCACCGTCGCCGACCTGGTCTCGCGCGGCCGACACCCCCACCAGGGGTGGTTCCGCCAGTGGAGCGCCGGTGACGAGGCGGCGGTCACCGACGCACTCGCCGCCGCCGATGTGGTCGAGCTCGTCGACCGGCCGCTGCACGCGCTCTCCGGCGGTCAGCGGCAGCGGGTCTGGATCGCGATGGCGCTGGCGCAGGAGACCGACCTGCTGCTGCTCGACGAGCCGACGACGTACCTCGACATCAGTCACCAGGTCGACCTGCTCCGGCTGCTGCGGACCCTGAACCGGGCCACCGGGCGCACCATCGTCACGGTGCTGCACGACCTCAACCTCGCGTGCCGCTACAGCGACCACCTCGTCGTGATGGCGGGCGGCCGGATCCTCGCCGAGGGGCCACCGGCCGAGGTGGTCACCGCGGACGTCGTCGAGGAGGCCTTCGGCCTGCCGTGCGTCGTCGTCCCGGACCCGGTGGCCGGCACGCCGATGATCGTGCCGGCCGGCGACTGAGCCGCTCGGGCCGCCGACCGAGTGCGATCATGCCGGGGTGACCCGGCGCGGCCTCCCCCTCGGGCTCGGCGTCCTGGTCGCCGGGCTGGTTCTCGGCTGCTCCGCACCCACCATGCCCGACCGCCCGGGCGGGGCGGCACCGGGGCCGTCGGCGTCCTCGGCCGCACCGACCACCCCGCCCTCGCAGGAGCCCCTCGTCGTCGCCGTGCACGCGACCCGGCCGGCACCGCGGCTGACCCTGACCGAGGCCCGGGCCGTCGCGGCGGGCGAGGTGGGCACCTGGCGGACGCTCGACGGGACCGACCGTCCGCTCCGGCTGGTCGCGAGCCTCGGTGAGGTGCGCCGGGACCGGGACGCGGTGGCCGTCCTCCCGGCGTCCCGGATCGACGCGAGCATCCGGGCGGCACGCGTCGACGGGGTCGATCCGCTGCGCCGCCCGGCGGACTACCCGCTGTCGGTGGACGGCCCCGCACCGCCCGCGGTGACGACGCTCACCGTGGTGGGCGACATCATGCTCGGCCGCCGGGTCGGCACCCGGGCCGCCGCCGCGGGTGACCCGGGCGCTCCCTTGCGCCCGCTGCAGGGGCGGCTGCGCTCGGCCGACCTCACCGTCGGGAACCTCGAGAGCGCCCTGTCCGCCGACGGTCCGCCCCAGCAGGGCGGGGACTCGTTCGCCGCCCCACCCGCCGTGGTCGACGGGCTCTCCGACGCCGGCTTCGACGCGCTCTCCCTGGCCAACAACCACACCGGCGACTACGGCGAGCAGGCGTTGCTGGACACCCTGGACCTCCTCGCCGACGGCCCGGTCAGGGCCTTCGGGGCAGGACGCGACCTGGCGGAGGCCGGGCGGGCCTACGTCGCCGAGCGCAACGGCGTGCGCTTCGGCTTCCTCGCCTTCAACGCGATCGGTGAGACACCGCGGGCGACCCGCAACCGTCCGGGCGCGCTCTCGGTCCGGATGCCGCCGCGCACCGGGCCGCTGGTGGAGCGCGACCTGACCCGGGTCGAGCGACGGGTCCGCCGGCTCGACGGCGAGGTCGACGTGGTGGTCGTGCTGCCGCACTGGGGCACGCAGTACACCCATGTCGCCGAGCCCGTGCAGGCCCAGGTCGCGCGTCGCTTGGTCGACGCGGGCGCCGACCTGGTGGCCGGTGGCCACCCGCACTGGGTGCAGGGGGTCGCGTGGTACGACGGCGCGCTGGTCGCGCACTCGCTGGGCAACTTCGTGTTCGACATGGACTTCATGACGCAGACCCAGCAGGGCGTCGTACTGGAGGCGGTGTTCTGGGGCGGCGACCTCAAGGGATTCCGGCTGGTGCCCTACGCGATGGACGGGTCCTTCGCGCCCCGGCCGGCGCGCGGAGCCGTGGCCGCCGACATCCTGGGCGACGTCTGGCGGCACAGCGCCGGCCCGTTCCTCAGTCCCTGAGCCAGGCCAGCACCAGCCGGCCGACCCGATCCAGCTGGTCGGCCTCGATGAGACCCGGCAGATCGCGGGCGTCGTGATAGCCGGCGTAGGGCGTGCTGCCGACCCGTAGGCCGGGCAGCCCGGCCCGCACGAACGACCAGTGGTCGCTGGAGCGCTGCCGGCTCTCGGCGGCGGTCGGCACCCCGGCCCGGCGCCCCGCCCGCACCAGCGCGGTCGGCGGCTCATCGGTGGCGCTGCCCACCGGCACCGCCTCTCCCACCCCGACCCGGTCCAGCGCCAGCATGCCGCGCACCGCCCGGCGCGCGGGCGCGGTGAGCCGGGTGACATGCTGCCGCGAGCCGTAGTGGTGGTCGTCGTCGCCCGGGCCGCGAGGCTCCTCCGCCCCGAACAGCACCAGGACGACCGGGAGCCGGGACCGCAGGTCGGTCCGGGCGAGCGTCAGCAGCACCCCGACCCCGGACGCGTTGTCCTCGGCGCCGGGCGAGACGGCCACCGTGTCGAGGTGCGCGCCCAGGACGAGGTGCGGGCGCGCCGGGTCGAAGCCGGGTGGCTCGGCGACGACGTTCTGGCTGCGGCCGGCGGCCACCGGCACTCCCCACGAGTCGCCGGCGGGGACGTCGAAGCGCTCGCGCCGGACGTCGTACCCGGCGGCGCTCAGCTCCCCGGCCGCCCAGTCGGCGGCCCGCCGGAAGGCCGGCCCCGTCGCGAGCCGTGGGCCGATCCGGCCGGCCAGGTGCGCCACCGCGGCGACGGCCACCGCGGCGTCGAAGGTGCGGGCCGGCGGAGGAGTCGACGGGTTTGGGGGCGTGGTGGTCGCCGGAGGCGCTGAGGCCGCCGCGGGCCTGCTCGCAGGCGGAGCGGTCACCGACGGCGAGTCGGTGGACCGGTCACTGCAACCCGCGAAAAGCGCAGCGAGGACGACCAGCGTCCCCGACACGCTCGCGCCCGACCAACCGCGCGGCAGCGTGGCGCACGCGCGAAGCGCGTCGTGCGACGCTCGCGGGCCGAGCGAAGCGAGCGTCCGGGCGGCGAGCACGACCTGCGACACGCTCGCGCCCGACGAACTCAGTCGAGGTAGTCGCGCAGGACCTGCGAGCGCGACGGGTGCCGCAGCTTCGACATCGTCTTGGACTCGATCTGGCGGATCCGCTCGCGGGTCACGCCGTAGACCTTGCCGATCTCGTCGAGGGTCTTGGGCTGGCCGTCGGTCAGGCCGAACCGCATGCTCACCACACCGGCCTCGCGCTCGGAGAGCGTGTCGAGGACGGCGTGCAGCTGCTCCTGCAGGAGGGTGAAGCTCACCGCGTCGGCCGGGACGATCGCCTCGGAGTCCTCGATCAGGTCGCCGAACTCGGAGTCGCCGTCCTCACCGAGCGGGGTGTGCAGCGAGATCGGCTCACGGCCGTACTTCTGGACCTCGACGACCTTCTCGGGGGTCATGTCGAGCTCCTTGGCGAGCTCCTCCGGGGTGGGCTCGCGGCCGAGGTCCTGCAGCATCTGGCGCTGGACGCGGGCGAGCTTGTTGATGACCTCGACCATGTGCACCGGGATCCGGATGGTGCGGGCCTGGTCGGCCATGGCGCGGGTGATCGCCTGCCGGATCCACCAGGTGGCGTACGTCGAGAACTTGTAGCCCTTGGTGTAGTCGAACTTCTCGACCGCGCGGATCAGTCCGAGGTTGCCCTCCTGGATCAGGTCCAGGAAGAGCATGCCGCGACCGGTGTAGCGCTTGGCGAGCGAGACGACGAGGCGCAGGTTGGCCTCGAGCAGGTGATTCTTGGCGCGGCGACCGTCCTCGGCGATCCACTCGAGCTCCTCGCTGACCTTGGGCGAGAGCTTGCCGCCCTTGGCGAGCTTCTCGTCCGAGAAGAGCCCGGCCTCGATCCGCTTGGCGAGCTCGACCTCCATCTCGGCGTTGAGGAGCGGCACCTTGCCGATCTGCTTGAGGTAGTCCTTGACCGGGTCGGCGGTGGCGCCGGCGACCATGACCTGCTGGGCAGGCTCGTCGGTCTCGTCGGCGGCCGACACGACGAAGGAGGACGTGGCGCTGGCCTCCTCCTCGTCCTCCTTGATGCTGGGGTCGGCGGCGACGTCCTTCTCGAACTGCTCGTCGGAGATGTCGGGCAGCACCTTCTTGCCGTCGGGGCCCACCGCGGGCGCCTCGGCCGCACCGGAGCCGGCCGGGGCCGCCTTCGGGGCAGCCTCCTTGGCCGCCGGGGCGGGGGCGGCCTTCTTCGCAGCGGCCGGCGGCTTCGGGGTCGCGGGCGGCCGGGGGGCCGGCGCCTTCTTGGCGGTCGTCGCGGTCGCCGACGCCGGCTTGCGCGCGGCCGCGGCCACGGCGCGCTGCTCGACCGGCGAGCCGAGCTCGACGGAGATGCCGAGGCCCGACAGGTGGGCCATCAGGGCCTTCAGCTGGGCCGGAGCGACCTCAGCGGCGGCGAATGCCTGGCGGAGCTCCTCCGCCGCGACGCGGCCCACCGGCGCGGCGCGCTCGACCAGGGCCGCGATCGACGGGTGACTGAGCAGGGCGGGCGGAACCGAACGATGGCTCGAAGACACGAACACCTCTCGATGCTGATGGATCTAGGGCGCGGCAAAGACCGGAGGTGTCAAGACCGCTCTCGTCATTCTGCCACGGCACCCCCAGCCGTTCGCGCATCGGGGCTCAGCGCCGCCTCAGCGTCGGCTCAGGGTCCGCTCAGCAACCGCGAGGTCAGCCGGCCTTCGCCGCGGCCTTGGCTGCCTTCTTGTAGTCGCGCACCTTCTGCAGCGACACCGGGTCCACCACGTCGGCCACCGACCGGTAGCCCTCCAGCGCGTAGTCGCCGGCCGCCTTCTCCCAGCCCGCCGGGCGTACGTCGAGCTGCTTGGCCACGAGCGCGACGAAGATCTTCGCCTTCTGCGCGCCGAAGCCCGGCAGCGCCTGGATCCGCTTGAGCAGGTCCTTGCCGTCGGCGGCCTCCATCCAGATCCGCTCGGTGTGCCCGTCGTACTGCTCGACGACGAGGCGCGCGAGCTCCTGCAGCCGCGCCGCCATCGACCCCGGGAACCGGTGGATCGCGGGCGTCGTCGAGCAGAGCGCGGCGAACTCCTCGGGGTCCGCGGCCGCGATCGCGGCCGGGTCGAAGCTGCCGAACCGGCCGATCACCTTCTGCGGGCCCAGGAAGGCGTGCTCCATCGGGTACTGCTGGTCGAGCATCATCCCGACGAGCAGCGCGAACGGGTTGGAGCTCAGCAGCTCGTCGGCCGCCGGGTCGTCGGTGATGTGGATCGCCATGGGGACATCCTGCCCCACACCACCGCGACCGTGGCAGCGCCTGCCGACAGGGCGGCGGCGAGCGCGAAGGGCAGGGCGGCTCCCCCACCGGCGAGCACTCCGGCGCCGGCGGTGCCGAGCGCGCTGCCGCTGTTGACGCCGACGTCGACCCAGGTCGACATCTCGGTACGTCGCCGCGCCGGGACCCGCTCGTCCGCGGCGGCGTCCTAGTGGTCCCGGGAGGTCATGCGGGCGAGCCCAGCCGCTCCAGGCTCTCCAGCAGGTGCGCCCGCAGCACCGGCCAGGTGGGGTGCGCCCCTGCGGCGCCGGGGATGTTGGCGACCAGGACGGTCCCGCGGACGGTGGCCATCGCGATCTGGACGAAGTCGGCGAAGCCCGCGCGCCCGGCGTACGACGGCAGGACGGCGGCGGCGATGGCCTGGACCTCGCCCATGCCGCCGCACACGATCTCGGCGACGCGCTGGGCCAGGGCCGGCTCGGTGCGGGCGACGTTGAAGAGCTCGAGGACAGCCGGGGTGATCGGGAGGTGGTGGATCTCCCAGATCAGGTCGAGCAGCGCGCCGGCGCGCTCGTGCTCGGTGCCGACGTCCAAGCCGCGGGAGGCCGCGTCGGCGAGGAGCTGCTCGACCAGACGCACCATCGCCGCGTCGACCAGGGCGGCCTTGGTCGGGAAGTAGTGCTGCTGCGCTCCCTGGCTGACGCCGGCCCGCTCGGCGACGCGGCGGGTGGTCGTCGCGACGTACCCGTCCTCGGCGAGGCACTCGATGGTCGCGTCGAGGAGCCGCTCGGTGGTCGCGGCGCGGCGGTCGACCTGACGACGCGCCCGCGTCTCCCCCACCGTGCCCCCCACCGTGCCCGCTGCCGTGCCCGCCACCGCGCCCGCTGTCATGGCGCGATCGTGGCGCAGGTCTCGCGCACTTTGCAAGTCAGATGACTTGTCAAGTCGCCTGACTGGGAACTAGGTTCCCGGCTATGAAGGACTTCCGGGACAAGGTCGCCGCCGTCACGGGCGCGGGGTCGGGCATCGGCCGGGCGCTCGCGCTCCAGCTCGCCGCCGAGGGTGCGCGGGTCGCGATCAGCGACTGGGACGCCACCGGCCTCGCCGAGACCGCCGCCCTCTTGGAGGAGGCGGGCGCGACACCGCACAGCACCGTGCTCGACGTACGGGACCGGGCGGCGGTGCACGCGTGGGCCGACGCGGTCGCCGACCGCCTCGGCGGGGTGAACCTGGTCGTCAACAACGCCGGCATCACCATCTTCGGCACGGTCGAGGAGAGTCCCTACGAGGACATAGAGAAGGTCATCGACGTCGACTTCTGGGGCGTCGTGCACGGCACCAAGGCGTTCCTCCCCCACCTGATCGCCTCCGGCGACGGCCACGTCGTCAACGTCTCCAGCGTGTTCGGGCTGTTCGGCGTGCCGACGCAGAGCTCCTACAACGCCGCGAAGTTCGCGGTGCGCGGGTTCACCGAGGCACTGCGCCAGGAGATGCTCGTCGACGGCCACCCCGTCGGCGTCACCTGCGTCCACCCCGGCGGGATCCGGACCAATATCGTCAACAACGCGACGGCCAGCAACGCCGCCGACATCTCCGGCATCGCGCGGGTCTTCGAGGAGCGGCTGACCCGTACGTCGCCCGAGACCGCCGCGCGCACCATCCTGCGCGGCGTCCGCGCCCGCCGGCCCAAGGTGCTCATCGGCGCCGACGCCGTCGCGGTCGACCTCGTCGTGCGGGTCCTCGGGGCGGCGTACCAGCGACCGTTCGCGGCGGTGTCGCGCCGGTTGACCGCCTCGCTCCAGGCCCCCACCACCCGTCCCGTGGGCGCCGCCGCCCGGAAGAAGGCCTCCGCATGACCACCCACCTCGACTCCCCGATCGCGCTGCCCCACGGGCAGAAGCTCGCCAACCGGTTCATGAAGTCCGCGCTGAGCGAGTCGCTCGGCGACCGCGACGGCGGGCCGTCCGAGCGACTCGAGCGGCTCTACGGACGCTGGGCGGACGGCGGCTACGGCCTGGTCGTCACCGGCAACGTGATGATCGACCGGCGCCATCTCGGCGAGCCCGGCAACGTGGTGGTCGAGGACGACCGCCACCTCGACCGGCTGCGGACCTGGGCGTCCGGCTTCCAGGACGGCGGCACTCCGCTGTGGATGCAGGTCAACCACCCGGGCCGCCAGGCCAACGCCCTCGTCGGCCGCAACCGCCCGGTCGCGCCGAGCGCGATCCAGGCCAAGGTGCCCGGCGCCGTCAAGCCGCGCGCGCTCGAGGACGCCGAGATCCGCGAGATCGTCGACAGGTACGCCGCGGCGGCCGCCGTCGCCGAGCGGGCGGGCTTCGCGGGCGTGCAGATCCACGGCGCGCACGGCTACCTCGTCACCCAGTTCCTCTCCCCGCGCACCAACCAGCGCGACGACGCCTGGGGTGGCGACCCCGAGCGACGCCGGCGGTTCGTGCTCGAGGTGCTGCGCGCGATCCGCGCGACCACCTCCCGCGGCTTCGGGGTGGGGATCAAGCTCAACTCCGCCGACTTCCAGCGCGGCGGGTTCACCGAGGAGGAGTCGCGCGAGGTCGTCCGGTCCCTCGTCGCCGACGACATCGACCTGATCGAGATCAGCGGCGGCTCCTACGAGGCGCCCGCGATGATGGGCACCATGCGCGCCTCGACCGCCGCGCGCGAGGCCTACTTCCTCGAGTACGCCGCGTCGGTGCGCGATGTCGCCGGCGACGTACCCATCGCCGTGACGGGCGGCTTCCGCTCCGCCACGGCCATGGAGTCCGCCGTCGCGTCGGGCGACTGCGACATCGTCGGTCTGGGCCGCCCCACCTGCCTGCTGCCCGACGCGCCGCGCGCCATCCTGCGCGACGGACGCGCGACGCTGCCCACCGCGCGGGTGCAGGCCGGTCTCCGCCCGGTCCTCGGCAAGGTGGCCGACCTCAAGCAGCTCGACGGCGCGCTCGACCTGTCCTGGCACACCGACCAGCTGCACCGGCTGGGCGCCGGCAAGGAGCCCGACCCGGGCCGGTCGTGGGCCGAGGCCGCGCTGTGGCTGGGCCTGCGCAACGGACCGGGGGCGTTCCGCGCCCAGCGCGGCTGAGCCCCGGGTGGGTCAGGCTTCTCTCACGCCGACCAGTCGAGCAGGATCCCGCCCGCGGTGATCGCCACCCACCACCACACGAACGAGACGACCCCGAGCACGACGGTCCGCTTCGGGTGCGAGCTCCACCAGACGAAGCACAGCACGAACATCGCCAGCCAGGTCAGCAGCAGGACGACGACCGCCCACGCCGGCGCGAGCAGTCCCGCGGCGGCGTAAAGGAAGAACGACGAGACCAGCAGCACCAGGCCCACGAACGGCCATGGCGAGATCCGCTGACCGGAGGCAGGATCGATCGCCACCGGGCGGATCCGGCGGCGGCGGGAGAACGCCAACGGACTACTCGTCCTCGGTGCGGTCGTTCCACACCGGGTCCTCGTCCCACTCCTCGGTGCGCTCCGCTGCCTTCTCCAGCGCCCGCGCCGCCTCGGCCTGCGTCGGGTACGGGCCGAGGCGGTCCTTGTTGGGGCAGCCCTCGACGCCCTCGACCGTGTGGTGCTTGAGACAGAACCAGTACTCGGAGTCCGTGGACATGGTCCGAACCTACTCCAGCCGACCCGCCAGCCGCTCGACCCGCAGCACGTCGTACTCGTGCTCGGGATCGCCCGTCATCGCCGCCGCCAGCCGCAGGTGCGGCAGCGCCTCGCCGTACTTCGCCTGACGCTCCAGCGCCCGTCCGAGCGCATGCCTGCTCCACGCGTCGGCCGGGTCGTCGGCGACCAGGCCGGTCAGCTCGTCGGCTGCCTTCTGGAGCTGGGCGCGCATCAGGTAGGCCCACGCCCGCAGCGAGCGCAGCCCCCGGTTGTCGGGCTCCTTCTCCAGCGCGGGCTCGAGGACCTCGAGCGCCTCGCGCGGCGCCCGCCGGGAGAGGAAGTCGTGGGCGGTCCGGTAGGCCACCTCGTGGCGTGCGCTCGTGCCCGGGAAGATGATCGGCGGCAGCACCTTGATCTCGGGCATCTCGTCCATGTCGGCCTCAACTGTCCCGGAGGACCCCTTGTTCCCTAGAGTGTGCCGCGGACGGGCTGGCCGGGCGACCGCGTGATCCATCGCCGTGAGGCGTCGGATCCCGAGGAAAGTCCGGGCTCCACAGAGCAGGGTGGTGGGTAACACCCACCCGGGGTGACCCGCGGGACAGTGCCACAGAGAACAGACCGCCTCGCCCCTCGGGGCGAGGTAAGGGTGAAACGGTGGGGCAAGAGCCCACCAGTGCGCCGGGAGACCGGCACAGCTAGGCAAACCCCACCCGGAGCAAGACCAGACAGCACACGTTCGAGGGCGGCTCGTCCGAGTGTGCGGGTAGGTCGCTGGAGGCTGTCGGCAACGGCAGTCCTAGATGGATGGTCGCCCCCCTGGTGACAGGGGACAGAACCCGGCTTACAGGCCAGCCCGTCCCCCGCACCGCCACCAGTTGCGGACGGGTCGACGGCCGCGCAAGGGCATCCGGTCAGTTCGTCAGACGTCGGCGAGCCGTGGCGTCGAGCGCGACCGCGAGCAGGATCACGACGCCGAGGATGATGCGCTGGTAGATCGGGTCGATCTGGTTCAGGTTGAGTCCGTTGCCGATCATCGCGATGAACACCGCACCCACGACCGTGCGCCAGACGGCGCCGGACCCGCCTGCGATCGAGGTACCGCCGACGACCACCGCAGCGATCACGGTGAACACGAAGCCGAAGTCGTCCGTCGCCTGGGCGCTCATCCCCTGGGACGCGTTGACGAGGCCGGCGAAGCCGGCCGACGTGCCGACCAGCACCAGCGTCGCCGCCACGATTCCGCCGGTGCGGATGCCCGAGAGCCGGGCTGCGTCCGGGTTCGCGCCCGTGGCATACACATAGCGGCCCATCCTGCTCCGCGTGAGCAGGAACCAGGTGATACCGACGACCAGGGCAGCCAGCCAGGTTGCCGAGGTGACTCCGAGGATCTGCTTCGTCGCCAGGTCGCGGAACGCGGCATCGCCGGGGGTCAGGATCGCCTGATCGCTGACCAGGTAGCCGACGCCGAAGAACACGTACGAGGTGGCGAGCGTGGCGATGAACGAGTTCACCCTGAGAAGGACGACGAACGTCGCGTTGACGGCCCCGCAGAGCACACCACAGGTGAGCGCGACCAGAACGGCCAGCGGAATCGACCCCGTCTGGTTCTGGACCTGGATCGCGGCGAGCGGTGCGAGCACGTAGACCGCTGAGGCGCTGACGTCGAAGACTCCCGCGATCACAGCCAGGGTGAGGGGTGCCGCGACGATCAGGACCGTGGCCTGCTGGTCGAGCAGGTTCCGCAGATTGTCGGTTGTGGCGAAGCCGGGAGTCGTTACGGCCAGCACCGTGAAAAGGGCCAGGGTCGCCCACAGGACGCCGTACTGGGCACCGGCCCGCAGGCTCGGCAAGCCGCGGACCGCGCGTGGCGTTCGAGGGTTGATCGTCTCAGCGGTCATGACGTTCCTCCTGCATCGTTGCTGGGTGACCCACCGGCCGGCCTGTCGAAGGCGAGCGCGGCGATGTTGGCTTCGGTGATGTCCGGGCCGGCAAGCTGACCCGCGACGCGTCCGGTCCGCATCACCACGACGCGGTGAGCGAGCCCAAGGACCTCTTCCATCTCGGAGGAGACGACGAGGACGCCCAGCCCGCGTGACGCCAGATCCACGAGCACGTCGTAGATCTGCCGCTTTGCCTGGACGTCGACGCCGCGAGTCGGCTCGTCGGCGACCAGAAGCACCGGGTCGCCCGACAGCGCCTTGGCGAACAGCACCTTCTGCTGGTTCCCACCGGACAAGGTCGATACCGGCAGCGCCGGGTTAGCGGCCTTCACCCCCACCCGGGTGATCGCCGCTGCCACCAGCTCGCGTTCGCGCGCCCGGCTGATGCTCAGGCCCCGGGTGAGCTTCTTGAGCTGCGGCAACGACACATTGCCGTTGACCGAGGTCTCCAGGAGCAGACCGTGGGTCTTGCGGGACTCCGGGACGTAGGCGATGCCTGCGTCGACGGCCGCCCGGGGATGGCGGAACCGCTTGGTCGCCCCACACAGTCTGACCGTTCCGTGGTCCGCTCGGCGGTCGCCGACGATGCACTGCAGGACTTCGCTGCGGCCCGCGCCGACAAGACCGGTGATCACCACCACCTCACCAGGCCGGACCTCGAGGTCGATGCCGGCGAAGACGCCGTCTCGACCAAGATTCTCGACCTCGAGCAGTGGGGCGGCGGACGCTGGAAGCTGCTTGGCAGGGAACGCAGAAGCGAGAGAGCGACCGACCATCGCCTCGACGAGCGAATCCGCGGTGTGGTCGTCGGCCGGTGACGTGCTCACCAGTTGGCCGTCGCGCAACACCGTGACCCGGTCAGCGACCTGGAGTACCTCGTCGAGGAAGTGCGAGACGTACACGATGGTGGTGCCGCTCGCCGCGAGCTGACGCAGGATCGTGACCAGACCTTCTGCCTCGTGGCTTGCCAGCCGGGCAGTGGGCTCGTCCATCACGATCGCCTCAGCTCCCCGGGCCAGGGCACGCAAGATCTCGACCTTCTGCTGATCGGCTATCGACAGGTCCTGGACGCAGGCATCCGGCGGTACGGCGATCCCGGTCCGCTCGGTGAGCTCGGCGAACCAACGGCGCAGTAGACGCGTGCGTACCACCGGGCCGCGGTGCGGCTCAGAGCCGAGGTAGACGTTCTCCAGGACCGAGCGCGGCTCGACCAGCGCGAGCTCCTGCGCGACGATCGTGATCCCATGCCCCAGAGCGTCCCGGGGGCTCTGGAGATCGACTGTTCGCCCCTGGACCTGGACCGTGCCCCGGTCCGGCCGGTGCAGCCCAGCCATCACCTTGCCCAGGGTCGACTTGCCCGCGCCGTTCTCACCGACCAGCGCGTGAATCGTCCCCGCCTCGACGGTGATGTCCACGCCGCGGAGCGCATGGACCGCCCCGAACGACTTGTGGACATCGGTGAGCCGAAGGAACGGCACGGGCGTCGTCATCGGGTCAGCCCTTCCACTGCGGTGCGAACAGCGTGACGTTGTCCTGGGTGATCAGGCCACCGTTGGGCAGGTCCTCGGCCGTGTCGATGCCACCGGTCACGGTGCCGTCGGCCATGGCGGCGATCAACGCCTCGATGGCCTGGGTCCCTTCATCGCCCGGCACACCCGCCACGTCGCCGTACCAGGTTCCTGCCTTGATCGCTTCGATCGCCGGCTCCGATCCACCGACACCGATGACCTTCACGCCCTTCTTGCCGGCGTCGTCGAGCGCAAGGAGTGCTCCTCGGATCTGCTGGTCTCCGGTGCCGACGAGGACGTCGAACTCCGGGTGCGACTGGAGGATGTCCTGCACGGTCTTGCGAGGCTGATCGGTGCCGAGATAGCCGCCTTCGCCCTCCGCGATCACCTCGATGTCGGGGTTGCTCTCGATCGTGGCGTCGAAACCGGTGCGCTGGGCGCTGTCGAGAGGCGTGCCCTTGGCCCCGTAGAGGTAGACGACCCGACACGGCACGACCCCCTCACAGGCCGAGAGCGCGAGCTCGCCCATCCGCTCCCCCGTCTTGAGCGGCGGCGACAGCACCGACGCTGCGACGCCGGGGACCTGCGGCTCGGCAGTGTCGAGTTCCTTGCCGATGACCTGGTTGAGGACCACGACGTCGAGGCCGGCCTTGATCGCGTTCTCGAGAGCGGGCTGGACGCCGACGCCGTCGACCGAGGCGATCACGATCCCGTCGTACTTCTTCGCGCTGATGATGTCCTGGATCTGCTTCGACTGGAGCCCGGGCGTGAACTTGGCGTCGAACTCGGTGATGGTGACGTCACGCTCGTCGGCAACCTTCTGCATTGCCTCCCGCGACGAGGCCAGCCAGGTGTTCGCGGCGCTTGCCGACAGGTAGGCGACGTCGTACCCGTCCTTCCCGCTGGACGAATCGTTCGACACCGCGCACCCGGCGGCGGAGATGGACAACACCGTGAGCGCGGCGATGCTCCTGACGAACGAGGAGGTTCGGGTCGATTCCATGGTCTTCTCCCGGGGCTTCCAAGGGCTGGTTCCCTTGTCGTGACCCGCACCATAAAGTCGGTCAGGCACCGCTGTTCAGGTGCGATCCGCACACCCGAAGGCGCAGCCGGTGTGCGGTGCACACTCCGTACGACCGAAGCTGGGCGTCAGCCCAGGAGATGCGACACCCGACAGGCGAGCTGGACCGCGAGGCGCTGGTCCGGCTCGTCCAGGTCGACCGCGAGAAGGTCGCGGATACGCGCCACTCGCTTGATCACCGTGTTCCGATGGACCCCGAGGACCTCAGCGGTCACGGTGGGCGAGGACTCGTTGTCGAGGTACACCTCAAGGGTCTTGAGCAGCTCGTCCTCGCGACCAGCGGCAGTCAAGGGCCGGAGCAGGGTCGTCGCGAAGGCGCGGAACTCCTCCGATGCGTACCAGCCGACCAGAATCCGCTGGACGCCCATCTCGTCGACGTGCTTCACCGCCGTGCGCGTACCCCCGGCCTGCGCGATCGTGACGGCCTCCTGCGCCTCGCCGAGACTCTTCCGCAACCCGGGGATGCCCACGTACGGACGTCCGATCCCGGCATAGACACGCAACCCCGGCCGGTTGGAGGCGAAGGCACGCAGTGCAGCCGCGACAGCCTTGGTCGTGGTCGTGTACTGATCGGCAGGCGGTTCCTTCGACGCCGTGATCCACGTCGTCCAGCCGTCGGGACGCTCGACCAGGTGGTGGTCGAGCCCGATGTCGCCGAGCAGGTGGCGGATGTCGTCGGACATCGCGAGAAGCCGTTGCTGGTCGATCGGCCCGGCAGCGAGGACGTGGACCGCGGTGCACCAGCCGTCGACCTTCCAGCCGAGTGTGCCGATCTGCTCGACCAGGACCGCCTCGGGGAACTCAGCCGAGGCGATGACCGAGTTCAAGACACCCAGCCTGAACCGGGCGTCACGTTCCTGCTCCAACCGGTTGGCGATCAGTCTGGTCGCGATGTAGGTGCTGGCCAACTGCGTTCCGGTCGAGGCCGCCCGCCGCCAGGCCGACGTCGGGGAGCGACGCTGCGTGACCAGCCAGAACGTGGGCGCCTCCCCCGCTGCGAGCGCGACAGGTTGGATGACCGCTGCCCGGTCACCGACGACCCCGGTCGTCTGCACGGGAAGCCGGTCAGCCTCGGGTAGCGGATCGTCCAATGGCTCCCCAACCAGCACGACACCGTCGTACCCGACCAAGGAGGTCGCGGCGTCCAGGCAGCCGTCGATCGTGGCGAGCAGACCCTCCACGCCTTGGCGCTCGGTGACCCGACCGAGACGCTCGACCAGGTTGATGACCTGTTCCGCCAGCGTCCGCGCCGGCGCCAGCACCTGCTCACGCAGACCGTCCGCCAGCAGGACCGGATCTGCGTCGATCACGACCAGCGGGACTGCGACCTTGTTCGCCAGACGGCGACTGGCCAGGCCGATGTCGGACGCTGGCCGGACGACCACCAGCATCGACGCGCCGGTGTTGGCGGCCCACCGGAGCGCGAAGTCGACCTCGAAGGTGTCCTCGGTGAATCGAGTGCCGTCCAGGAGGACCACGCAGCCGGGAACGCCCTCGCCCTCCAGCTTGCCCGTCGGCGCGGTCAAGACCTGGCGGACCACCTTGACGAGGCCGCTGCCGCCACCGAGCACGTCCGCCGCAGCGAGCATCGGGAGCGCGACCAACTGGTGGCCCGTCAGGGCATCGGGGTCGCTCGCGCGATCGGCCATGTGGACAGTGTGCCGACCCCACGGGCCCGTCACTAGGGCAGTGCCCGCGTCAGGAACTCGACCAGGTTCTTCCCGGCCACCCGTGCGGCGAGATCTGCCCCGAGGCGTCGACCCAGAGCGGTCACCAGGCGAGGAAAGTCCGCGGGCCGCTCCAGACCGGGCGTCACCGGGATGTCCGAGGATGCCAGCAACCCGGTCAGAATCGGGTCGACGGTGGCGGCGACGTCGCCGATGAAGTCGGTCCCGAGACCCACCGCGTGCGCGCCCATCACCGAGACCGCGTGCTCGACGTGGTCGACGAAGTCGGACACCGTCGCCGGAGCCGTCTCGGCGAGGAAAGGCCCGAAGGCGTTCACAGCCACGAATCCGCCCTGCCGGGACAGGATCTCGAGCTGTGCGTCGCTGAGGTTGCGAGGATGCCCGCAGACCGCGCGGCACGACGAGTGCGACGCGATCATCGGCCGGGACGCGATCTCCACGAGGTGGAAGAAGCCGGCTTCCGACAGGTGCGAGACGTCGACGACCACCCCGCGGTCCTCCAGACAGCGCACGGTGTCGACCCCCAGCCCGGTCAGCCGCCCTCCGGTGTCGCGTTCGCCGACGCCGTCGGCCATCATCGTGCGGCGATTCCAGGTCAACGAACACATCCGCACGCCCTGACGCCAGAGCACGTCGACGAGCTCGACGCTCTGGCCGAACGGCTCCGCGCCCTCGATCGCGAGGACCAGAGCGATCCGGCCGGCCTCCAGCGTCTCGGTCAACTGCCGACTCGTGGTCACGATGGCGACATCCCCCGCGTGCGCGTCGGCGAGCCTGTGCGCCTCGTCGAGCATGAGCAGGCACCGGCGCAGCGCGCCCTCGCCGACGTACTGCTCCTCCGTGCAGACCGGGAGCACCTGCAACCCGACACCTCCGCTCCGCAGCTGCGGGAGCCAGAAGTCGCCGAACGGGTCCTGGTGACCGCGTTCGCGAAGGTGCCGCACCGCCATCAGCAGGTCGTTGTGGCAGTCCGCAACCATCGCAGTCATGGTGATCTCCGACGCTGATTCAGGTGACCATTCATCGAGCCAACGGCCCGGCCGCCTTGACTTGGACCCGTGAGGCCTCACCGGGCACATAGGTCAGTGGCACCTCGACCATCGAGGTGATCCGCACTGCCTCACGCGCGGCACCAGCCCGCACGGCAGCGTCGACGGCCAGTCCTCGGGCCTCCTCCAGGCAGGCCGCGCGTCCTCGGTCGCCGTAGCGGAACACGCGGTCGATCGAGCCAGACGCCTCCGCGATCGCCGCCCCGAACGCGTTCGCGACCGCATGATTCTCCGGGCGGACAACCTCGCTCACCCCACGCACGTGGTCCGCCACCAGGTGGCTGCCTCCGCCCACGGCGATCAGAGGCAGGCTCTCCCGACTGGCCTTCATGCGGTCCGCCATCGACTCGACCTGCTGGTCCACCCAGGCCATCGCCAGTCGGACGACAGCGTCGTCCAGGTCCCCGAGCAGCTCGCGGTCACCGAAGCCGTGCAGCCGACCGGCCGCGACCGAGAGATCGGAGAGGGTGAGCACCTGACCGCCGCGAACCCGCGCCTCCGTCACCACCCGGTAGCCCACCGAGTCGGGTCCCACGGTCACGTCGCCCCCCTGGTTGCGGACGACGCTGCCGCCGCCGAGACCGATGGAGATGAGGTCGGGCATCCTGAAGTTGGTGCGCACCCCGCCCACCTCGACTGCGGCGGTCGACTCGCGGGGGAAGCCGTCGACCAGGATGCCCACGTCGGCGGAGGTGCCGCCGACGTCGACCACGATCGCGTCAGCGATCCCGGCGAGCGAGCAGGCGCCCCGCATCGAGTTCGTCGGGCCGGACCCGAGCGTCAGGACGGGGAAGCGCACGGCCTCCTCCGAGGACATCAGGGTCCCGTCGTTCTGGGTGAGGTAGGAATCCACGTCGAGGCCGTTCTCCGCCAGCGCAGCGTGGAACCCGGCCACAACGCTCCGGGCGACCCCGAGCAATGAGGAGTTCAGGATCGTCGCGTTCTCACGCTCGAGCATCCCGAGCGCACCGACCTGGTGGCTCAAGGACACCGCGAAGTCCGAGCCGAGCTCCTCGGCCAGGATCTCGGCCGTCCGCAGCTCGTGGTCGTGGCTGGCCGGTGAGAAGGGCGCCGACACGGAGATGGCTCCGACTTCTCCGCCGCAGCTCGCGGCGAACCGCCGGACGGCGTCCTCGTCCAGCGGCGCGATCTCCGCGCCGTCGTACTCGTTGCCACCAGCGATCACCTCGCTCCGTGCGATGATCGCCTGGTGCAGGTCCTTGGGCCAGCCCGCTCCGGGTCGCACCCCTTGGGTTGCCGGCGCCGCGAGTCGCAGGACACCGACCCGGTCCAGGTCGCGGCGCTGGATGATCGCGTTGGCGGGATGAGTGGTCCCGAGCATGGCCTGGGAGATCAACGAGGGGTCCACCTCGCCCACGACCTTCGAGAGCGACGTCCTGATCCCGTCGAACGGGTCAGGGGTGGTCGCCGACTTCGTCGACGCCACGACCTTTCCGTCGTCGTCGACGATCGCTGCGTCGGTGTTCGTGCCTCCGACGTCGATGCCAATGCGCAGACTCATCAGTTGCCTCCGAAGTTCACGTAGTCGACGTCGTAGCCGAAGGCACGCGGCCCGACCACATCCAGGAATCCATCGCGGTGCCACTCCGACGCACAGGGGAGTCCGAGAACACGGACGCGCTGCCCGTAGGCGAGTGTCTCGGTGGTGATCGGCTCAGCCGTCTCATGGTCGAGCAGGCAGATCAGGTCGGGGGGTGTGATGACGGTGCGACCATCCTCGATCCCGAGGAGCAGTTCGTTCTGGATCTCGATCCGCATCGTCCGGGAAGTCTCGTCGAACGCCTCGATGACCACCGTGCCACGGGCGAAGCCCGTGGTGGTGCGTCGATCGAGGTCGATCACCTTGCCCTCGAACAGGGTGCGGCCCTCGGTGAACTTGTAGAAGGCCTCCCACGAGCCCGGCTCGTTCCGCTGGACAGCGAGCAAGAGGTCGCCGACCTTGATGGCGTACTCCATCGAGCCGACGATCGCCGCCTCCTTGAGCTGCCTGACGGTCATCGCGTAGAGCGCGATCGCGTTCGCGAGACCGAGCATCATGGCCGACCCCCGGACGAGCCTCTCGCCGACCTGGTTCGACGTCGCCTCGAAGGCGATCTTGTTGCCCTTCTCGTCAGCTAGACACATCGGGGAGGCGGACAGTCCGGCCAAGGTGAACGTGGTCATCTCGATCTGCGGGAATGCTCGCCGCATGCCGTCTGCGTCGACGCAGGGAAGGCCCAGCTCGGACGCGACCGTCAGCGGGATCAAGGTGTTCATCCCGCCGACCTCGACCGGCATGATCGCCTTGATCTCCTGCCCGAGGTACGACGAGAGTGCCTCGACGGCCGCGACGAACTCCGGACCGGACGGAACCTTCTCGATGATCACCGTCGGTGCACCGATGACCGCCACCGTCACCACCAGGTCGTCGTCATCCAGCTCGTCAGGCGCGACGACCCTGATCGGGCCGTTGTCCTCGATGGCCTGATGCGTCATCAGACGGGCGATGAACGGGTCACCGCCACCACCGGTCCCGAGCAGTGTTGCCCCGAGGGTGATTGCCTCGAGGTCGTCGATGTCTACCAAGCGCATAACGCCTCCTCCTGCTTCAGTTGGCTGGACAGTAGGACGGGGCTTGACCGCCCCACGATGTGCAGGACGCCTTGGCCCAGTCGGTGATCGTGTGCGGATCGCCACTCCGGTGCGTGCGGATACCCGGCCACGATGAGGCCTGTGAGCCCACTGACGGAAGACCCGGTCGAGACGTCCCTACTCGTGCTGAGCGGAGACGAGGTACGGCGGCTCGACCTGCCCAGCGTGATCACCTCACAGCGGACCGCGTTCCTCGGACTCAGTTCGGGCGAGGCACTTCTCGGACCGCGGGTGCTGCTTGCCGGGCCCGAGGACTCGATGGTCTTCTCCTACGCCGCGCGCACCCGAGTGGACAGCACGCCGGTAGCGAAGTTCGGCTGCGTCGCCCCAGCCAACGCCCGACGTGGGACGCCGGTCGTCTCGGCGGTCGTGTTGGCTCTGGACCCGGTCAACGGGCGCCCCGCAGCGGTCGTGAACGGCGAAGCGGTCACGGAGATCCGCACGGTGGCGACGTCCATGCTCGCCGCCGACGCGCTGACCGCGGCGGCGGATCGGATCACCGTGATCGGCTCGGGCACCCAGGGGCGGCTGCACGCGCGAGTCGCAGCGGAGCGCTTCCCATCTGCGGACCTGAGAATCTGCTCCCCACTCGACCGCACGCTGCCGGCCTTCGTCGACGAGCTGAGTGCGACGGGCGCGACGATCACGGCCGCGGAGTCGGTCCAGGAGGCAGTGGGCGGCGCCGATCTCGTGTTCACCTGCACGACCGCCCGACAGCCGATCCTGTACTGGCCGTGGGTCAGCCCGGGCGCCACGCTGATCTGCATCGGGGGGTTCGCCCCCGACAGATCCGAGGTCGACGTCGACACGGTAGCCCGCTCCCGAGTCGTCGTCGACGATCTCGCGACAGCCCAGACCCAAGCCGGTCCGATCGTGGCCGCGCTGGCTGCAGGGCGGCTGACGTCATCGCAGCTGACCGGCCTCGGCGATGTGCTGGCGACCGGGCGCTCACCACGAACAGAGGCCGAGGACGTCGTGCTCTTCAACAGCGTCGGACTCGGCATCCAGGACGCCGCACTCGTCGACCTCCTGCTCGAGCGCAGCCACGAAGAGGGCTGGGGATCGCCGGTCCGGCTCTGATCCGCAACGGGGTGCGACGACGGACGCCGGCGTCGTGCCGGATATTCGAGGAGAATCGATGAACCTGATGACCGACGAGCCAGTCTCCATCCGACTCCGCAGAGGCGGACACTCCCGCGATCTCGCACCCGAGACTCTCCTGGTCGTCGACCAAGGACCTCCGGGAACCGCCCGCCCGGTCCTGCTCGGCCCGATCCTGCCTGGAGGCAGTGCTCGCCTGGTCGTCCGGCCCTGTCCGACGGACCTCTCCCCGGAGAGCTTCTCGCGGTGGGGCGTCGAGGTCGGAGCTGCCGTCGTCGGCCATGTGGGCGATTGCCAGAACGTGATCCTCGACCTCCTCGGCGATGTCGTCGACGAGACGCTGTTGACCCGTGCCATCGCCGGTGTGCTCCGCGGGCTCCGCGGCGGCCGCCCAGCGGCCCCGCTCCCGCTCGAGGTCGTGCATCCCGGCGGCGTACCGGCTGACCGGGCGTTGGCCCGCGCCCTGACCGTGGACGCTGCCGTTCGAACCACACAGCGGCTCGTCGACGCGCGGGGCAACCAGTGCCCACCGCGGGAGCTCGCGAATCAGGCGGTCGCCATCGCATCGGCAACCGGCTTCGCGGTCCGGGTGCACGAGCACTCCGACCTCGTCCGCGAGGGAATGGGCGGTCTGCTCGCGGTCGCGGCCGGATCCTCCGAAGAGCCATTTCTCGTCGAGCTGTGGCGCAATGCCGACGGCACCATGCCCAGCGAACCTCCCATCGGCGCGCTTGCCCTGGTTGGCAAGGGCGTGACGTTCGACAGCGGCGGCCTCTCGCTCAAATCGGCCGAGTCGATGGTGGGAATGCACACGGACAAGGCAGGGGCCGCGACCGTCCTCGGCGCGCTCTCGAGTCTCGCGAGCCAACCGACCACCCATGCCGTCCACGCCGTCCTGCCGCTGGCGGAGAACATGCCGGGCGCCGGCGCCACCCGCCCCGGCGATGTCGTCACGACACTGTCCGGCATCGGGATCGAGATCGTCGACACCGACTTCGAAGGGCGGGTCATGCTCGCCGACGCTCTTGCCTGGGCGAGCCGTGCGCGGCCTCGAGCGATCCTCGACCTTGCGACGCTGACGTATCAAGCCGTCATCGCTCTCGGCCCCGACATCGGGGCCCTGATCGCCCGTGACCCGACACTCGGGCGTGCCGTCGAGGCCGCGGCCCGTCGGGCGGGCGAACCTCTGTGGTCGCTGCCTTGGGCACCGAGGTACCAGGACCAGTTGGTCTCGACGGCGCCGGGTGCCACGCTGCGCAACCACCCGGGAACGTCGACGGCCAGGGCCCTGACCGCGGCGCTGTTCCTGGGAGAGTTCGTCCCCGATCACATTCCGTGGGCGCACCTCGACTTCGCGGGCCCTGCCGCCGTCGGCAGCGGAGCGCGGCAGACGAGCACCGGATATGGAACCCATCTGTTGCACGAGCTCCTGCTCGGCGAGGCTCTCTCATGATCTGAACTCGACGGCGCGAAGGTCAGGAGCGATGACGAGCGGTTCCCACCGGTCGAGGCTGTGCCTGAGCGACCCACCCACGCGCTTGAAGCACTTCGTCCGCCCAAGGTGGTGCAGAGGCAGGTTGACACCACCCACGACCCCGGCTGCGCCGGGCTATTCGCCCTCGGCGATCAACAACCCCAACGCCTCGCTGTCCAGGCGCTGGTCGGCGGCCGCCACGCCGCCGACCAGCATCACGCCCTCCTCACGCAGCAGGTCCGCGGGGTCGCGGGTGTCGTCCGGGTCGGACCACTGGAAACCGGGGGCGATCCGTCCGTCGGAGGTGAGGACCCGCCAGGCGTTCGCGCACTGGGTGCACTTCGAGAGGTGTGCGCCGAGCGGCTGCGGGGCGGTGCCGACCGCGTCCGCGAGGTCGCGGTACGAGGTCCATCTGCCCGGGGGAAGGGCTTCGAGGACTTCGTGGAGAATCGACCAGTCGAATCCCGCAGGACGGTCCGCCTTCTCTCCCCGGTACTGCGCGCGCACGTCGCCGAGGCGACGCCCGTCGTCCAGGACCCAGAAGTTCCAGCCGTTGGCGCCGCGGCCGCCCTTGGCGTGATAGCCGGCGCTCGACGGGCTCTGGTAGGTCGTGCCCTCGAACTCGACCTGGCCGTCCGCCAGCACCGTCGCCCGACGGCCCTCCCACTGCCCGGGCCGCGAATGCAGGACGGTGCCGGCAGGCAGCAGACCCGCTGCCACGAGATGCTTGACCTCGACCCAGGAGTTCACCTTGGTCGAGCCGTCACTGATGGCGCCGGTGTGCCCCGCCGGCACGGGCCAGACCTCCAACAGCAGCCCGGTCAGCACGCCCGTGCGCTCGTCGATCGTCGCCTCGTCCCAGTGCCGGGCCTCACGGAAGTGGCGGTTGAGGAGGAAGACGTCGTTGGCGACGACGTGCTCCTTCTTGCTGGTCCAGGGGCCGTTGGAGACGGTGGCGTTGAGACTGGCGGTGAGGAGGGTCAGGTTGCCCAGCCGGTGCACATGCTCGCCGCGCGTGAGCTCGGCCTCGAGCCCCTCGACCGGCCAGTGCGTCTCCCACTTCTGGGGCAGCACGTGCTCGATGTGATAGCCGAGGCGCGGGACCTGGGGGTTGTCGTGGCGCGAGCGCAGGTGGTCCTCGACCGCCTCGAGGAACATCCGCATGCGCCCGCGGGGATAGCGGCGGTACGACTGCTCCGTCGCGAGGTGCGAGCGGACCTCGTCGTCGCCGGGCCAGTAGTTGGAGTTCACGTTCAGTCGTGACAGGTGGTGACGGACGCTGTCGACCAGCTCCGCCGCCGGCGTCGTGCGGTTGGACTTGATGATCTCGGCGACGATGCGACCGAGATCCGCCGACGTGAGGCGCAGCAGCTGACGGCGGACCACCCACGACTCGAGCATTGCGAGGACCTCGTCGGCGACACCGGTCGGGATCTCACGAGCGGGGTCGTACAGCCAGATGATCGCGGGCTTGAGGACCTCGACCCCGCCGGCGCTCATCCGATAGAACGCCAGCTCCGGACGGGTGAGGATCCGGGAGCTGTCGGCCGCGTGCTCGGTCCAGGTGCGGTAGAGCCGCGCCTGCTCCTTGATCGCGAGCAGCAGCTCCCCCATCTTCGAGCCGGCCTCGTAGTCGACGTAGGTCTTGAACCGGACGAAGGTCTGCCGCGGGCTCACCTCCTCACCGAGTCGGCTGCCGAGCCACTGGCTCAGGAAGAGCGACCCGCGGCTCATCGTGTAGCGCCCGACACTGACCTCCTGCTCCCAGAACGTGGCCTCGAAGGGCCAGTCCTCGGCGTACGCACGCTGCGTGTCGGCGCCCTCCGCCTCCAGACGCTGGAAGACGAAGTTCTTGATCAGGTCCGCAGCGGTCAGGGGGGTGCCGCGGGCGTTGAGCGTCTCGAAGATCTCCTGCGAGTTCTCCTGCGCCTGCAGGTCGATGACGACGACCTGCAGCCCCTGCCCGACCGCCTGCGCCAGCGCGTCCGCGCGGGACCGCGCCTCCTCCCCGGTGCCCAGCCACTCATCCACCCGCGCCGCGAAGAAGGCGTGCGCGCGGGTCATGCGCGAGCCCGCGTGCTTGAGGGAGGCGTGGTCCACCGGCGCCTCCGCGTTCATCACCTCCCGGAACGCGACGCCGTCCTGGTTCGAGTGCGCCAGCTTCAGACTGGCCTCGACGACTCCTCCGTAGGCACGGTTGTGGGTCAGGTCGCCGAACTGATCGGCGAGGCCGTCGAATCCCCTGCTCTCGAAGACCGCCGCGGCGGCGTCGATGAAGAGCTGGAGCGTCGTCAGTCGCTGCTGGCCGTCGATGACGTTCTTCGAGGGAACCGCGCCGTGCTGACCCTCGACCGCCTGCAGCACGACGGCGCCGAGGAAGTGCGTGGGCTGGGCGTAGGGATCCCTCAGTCGCAGCTCCGCGAGGCGAGAGATGTCCTGCCACAGCGGCAGCCACTGGTCGGTCTCGTCCCAGACGTACGGACGCTGGAACAGGGGTACGACGAGGTGCTGGGGGAGGTAGAACACGGCCTGCGGCGTGAGCACGTCGGTCTTCACGGGTCGCAGACTATTGAGGAGTCCACCGATGTCTCAGGGCTTCGGGCATTTTTCGCCGGCCCGCCCGGCCGGCCTAGGCCGGGTCGGCGTCCGAGAGGCTGATCTCCACCATCAGCTCGTCGGCGAGCGCCTCGAGCATCGAACGCAGGTCGTCCGCGCTGGTGGTGGCGGGGGCTCCGAGGACGGCCTTCGCCTCGAACAGCCTCCCGCCGGCCATCGGCGCCTCGCGGACGTCGGTGACCAGCTCCTCGATGCTCACCCCCCTGCCGGCGAGAGCGGCGGAGATCTCGGCGACGATACCCGCGCGGTCCGCCCCCAGCAGCTCCAGGTTGATGCGCAGCGCCGGTGCCTCCGCGGGTGCGTCGGTCCGCTCGAGCGTCACGAGGAGACCGATGTCCTTCAGCGCGGTCAGCGCGGCGACGAGGGCGTCGGCCTTGGCGTCGGGGACGTCCAGCAGCAGGATCCCGGCGAACTTGCCGCCCAGGCGCGCCATCTGGCTGCGGTCCCAGCTCGCACCGTGGGCGTGGATGGGCGCCGACAGATCCGACACGAGCCCGGGGCGGTCGTCTGCGATGCAGGTCAGCGTGAAGGTCGCCATGAGCGCAGACTACGAGACGCGCCGCCGCGAGTCGCCGGACGCGGCGGCGCACGGACTTCTCCTGTTTCGATCACAGGCTCGGTTCGGTCGATCTACCGTGGCCCCGACCTCAGATACGGCACCAACGCAGACGTGAGTAGGAGCAGATGCCGACGTTGCCACCCGGTTGGTATCCCGACCAGAACACGACCGGCCTCCTCCGGTACTGGGACGGACAACGCTGGACCGCGCACACGGCCCCGACGCATGCGGTCCTCCCCGTGGCCCGGGCGTCGGCGGTACAACCGTCCGCTCTCCCCCGGTGGCAGTCCTGGTGGGTGATCGTCCCCGGCCTGCTGCTCTGCTTCCCGATCGGCCTGGTCGGCCTCTGGAAGCGCCCAGGCTTGCCGACCAGCCTGCGGTGGATCCTGACCGGTGCCACCGCCGCCTTCCTCCTCCTCGCGCTGGCGCTCCCCGACCAGCGGCCGGCGACGACCGACGATCCGCCAGCCGCGTCGGCCTCCCCCAGCGAGACGATCACTGAACGGCCGTCTCCAGACAGCGAGCCCGCCGACCAGGAGTCTGCTTCGGCTCCGACCAGCGAGCCGCCGGCCCTCGCGCTGATCCCCGACCTCACGGGACGCAGCCAGGACGAGGTACGCGCGGCTCTGGAGCAGGCCGGTCTGGTTCTCGGCGAGATCGCGACCAAACCGTCGCGTCGCGCTGCCGACACCGTCCTGCGGCAGAGTGTGCCTGCCGGAACAGAGGCTGCCCCCGGCACAGCTGTCGGTGTGGTCCTTGCGATCCCCTTGCCTGTGGTGCCCGACGTCAACGGACTCCGCGAGGAGCAGGCAGTCAAGCAGCTCCAGAAGGCCGGGTTCGTCGTTGAGGTCACGACCAGGGTGACCAGATCGGGTGCCGACGGGGTCGTGCTGAGCCAGACCCCAGGCCCGGACGTGGGCAAGCGGCCCGGCGCGACAGTCAGGATCGTGATCGCGGACGTACAGATCGCGCCCCTGGCCCAGCCCAACTGCACCAGCGGCTATTCCCCCTGCCTCGCACCGGCCAGCGACTACGACTGCGCGGGCGGATCAGGCGACGGACCGCGCTACGTCAACGGGACGGTGAAGGTCACCGGAAGCGACCCGTACGATCTCGACCGCGACGGCAACGGCATCGGCTGCGACTGACGGCTCAGCGCACCACGAACCGGGTCAGCACCTCCGCCACGGCGACCGGCCCCTCGGTCCGGTCGCACTCGACGACGACACTGCTCTTCACCTGGTAGCCGCCCCCGCGTGCGTCGGCCTCGGCCACGGTCACCTGCCCCCGGATGCGGGAGCCGGAGGGCACCGGGGCGATGAAGCGGACCCGGTCGAGGCCGTAGTTGACGGCCGACTCGGCGTCGTCGACCGCGAAGGCCTCGAAGAGGAACCGCGACACCAGGGAGAGGGTGAGGTAGCCGTGCGCGATCGTCGTACCGAAGGGGCCGGACGCGGCCCGCTCGGCGTCGACGTGGATCCACTGGTCGTCGAGCGTCGCGTGCGCGAACGCGTCGATCCTGGCCTGGTCGACCTCGACCCAGTCCGAATGCGCCAACGGTACGCCGACCAGGTCGGCGAGCCCCGCGCAGCTGGTCGCGACCGGCGCGCTCACATCGACATCCCGCCGTCGACGGGGAGGACCACACCGGTGATGTACCCGGCCTCGTCGGAGGCCAGGAAGCTCACCGCGGCGCACATCTCCTGCGGGGCACCGAACCGGCCCAGCGGGATGGCGGCGGCGAGCTCGGCCAGCTTGTCGGCCGGGATGGAGGCGATCATCCGGGTCTCGGCGTTGGGCGAGATGGCGTTGACGGTGACCCCGAACCGGCCCAGCTCCTTGGCCGCGGTCTTGGTGAACCCGATGATCCCGGCCTTGGCCGCGGCGTAGCTCGCCTGGCCCACGTTGCCGCGCAGACCGGAGTAGGAGGTGACGTTGATGACCCGCCCACCCCCCTGCGCCCGGAAGTGGGGCACCGCGGCGCGGGTGAGCCGGAACGCACCACCCAGGTGCACCTGCTGGACCAGGTCCCAGTCGGCGTCGGAGGTCTTCCACAGCACGCCGTCGCGGAGCAGGCCCGCGTTGTTGACCACGATGTCGAGCCGGCCCGTCTCCTCGACCGCGGTAGCGACGGCGCGCTCGACGTCCGCGGTGTCGCTCACGTCGGCGCGCACGCCCGCGGCGCCGATCTCGCCCGCCGCCGCGGTGACGGCGGCCTCGTCGACGTCGGCGAGATAGACGGCCGCGCCGCTGGCCCGCAGAGCCCGGCCGATCTCGAGGCCGATCCCCCGCGCCCCGCCGGTGACGATCGCGGTGCGGCCGGTGAAGTCGAAGCTGATGGTGCTCATGTCGTCTCTCCTTCGGTCAGAACCCGAGCTCGCGGCCGATGAGTTCCTTCATGATCTCGTTCGAGCCGGCCCAGATCTTCGTGACGCGGGCGTCGCGCCAGGCCCGCGCGACCCGCTGCTCGTTCATGTAGCCGTAGCCGCCGTACAGCTGGACGCAGTGGTCGAGGACCTGGTTCTGGACCTCGGCCGACCACCACTTCGCCTTGGCGGCGTCGACGCTGCTGAGCTCGCCGTGGGTGTGGGCGAGGACGCACTGGTCGACGAACGCCTGGGTCACGTCGATCCGGGTGACCAGGTCGGCCAGCAGGAACTTGTTGTGCTGGAAGCTGCCGATCGAGGCACCGAAGGCCTGGCGCTCCTGCGCGTACGCGATGGTCTCGGTCAGGATCTGGCGGGCGTGGGCGACATTGGTGACCGCGGACCCGATCCGCTCCTGCGGCAGCCACGACATCATGTGCCCGAAGCCGCCGTCGACCGTGCCGATGACGTTCTCGTCGGGGACGTGGACGTTCTCGAAGAACAGCTCGGCGGTGTCCGCCTCCGGCTGGCCGACCTTGTCGAGCTTGCGCCCCCGGCTGAAGCCCTCCATGCCCTGCTCCACCACCAGCAGGCTGATCCCCCTGCTGCGGGTGCCGGGGCTGGTGCGGGCCGCGACGATCACCAGGTCGGCGTTGTAGCCGTTGGTGATGAAGGTCTTGGCGCCGTTGAGCAGCCAGCCGCCCGGGACCCGCTCGGCGCTGGTGCGCAGCGCGGCCAGGTCCGAGCCGCCCGACGGCTCGGTCATCCCGATCGCGGTGACGATCTCGCCGGACGCGCACCCGGGCAGCCAGCGGCGGCGCTGCTCCTGCGTGGTGAGCTCGACCAGGTAGGGCATGACGACGTCGAAGTGGATCCCGCTCGAGGAGGCCAGCGCCATGTTGACGTGGGCGAACTCCTCGTTGAGGACGGCGTTGAACCGGTAGTCCTCGGCGAACGAGCCGCCGTACTCCTCGGGGATCTCCAGCCCCAGGAATCCCTGCCGCCCCGCCGCGAGCCAGTACTCCCGCGGCAGCTGGCGCTGGTCGATGAACCGGTCGACGTGGGGCCAGGCCTCGCGGGCCAGGAACTCGCGGACCGACGCGCGAAAGTCCTCGTGCTCGGTCTCGAAGAGGGTGCGCTTCAGCATCAGATCCTCCGGAAGAGCGCGGCCGGCGCCTGGCCGCCGCCGAAGCTCCCGATCGGGGTGCGGGCACCACCGAGCACGACGATTCCTTCGAGTTCTGCCATGACGGATCCCCTTCGGTCGGAGGCGCGGGCGCGGTCCTCCATGCCCTTTTCTAAGCGACTGCTTAGATTCTGGCCACGATTGGACCGCCTCCCCGCACCCGGCGTCAAGGACGACCGCCTGTGCCGCCCGTCACAACACCCGGCGCTGCTGCCTGGGCCGCGCCACCGCGCCGACTACAGTCGGGCCGGTCGGGCCGACCGCGCGCCGGCGGACGATCCAGGAGGCGCACATGTCGCAGAGCCCGGCGCCCCCGCGCCGCCGCCGCGGCAACGCCCGGGGAGAGCAGACCCGCTCGGTCCTCCTCGCCGCCGCGGTCCGGTCGTTCGCCGACCGGGGGTTCCACGGCACCAGCACCCGCGACATCGCGCTGGCCGCCGAGATGAGTCCGGCCGTCATGTACGCGCACTACGCGACCAAGGAGGAGCTGCTCTTCGAGCTCTCCATCGACGGTCACCGCTCGGTCCAGGCCCTGCTGGAGACGGAGGTCCGCCGCCACACGACCACGACCGACCGGCTGCGGGCCGCGGCGGCGTGCTTCGGGCAGTGGCATGCGGAGTTCCACCTGCAGGCACGGGTGGTCCAGTACGAGCTCGACGCGCTCAGCGAGGAGCATCTCGCCGAGGTGACGGTGCTGCGCCGGGCCATCCAGGGACGCTTCGGGGAGCTGATCCGCAACGGCGTCGACGAGGGCTCGTTCCAGGTCGCCGACGTCGAGATGACCGCGATGAGCCTGACCTCCCTCGGCATCGACGTGGCGCGGTGGTACCGCTCCACCGGGAAGTGGACACCGGAGCAGATCGGGCGCCACCACGGCCGGCTCGCGCTGCGGGCGGTCGGCGTCGCCGGCTGAGCCGTGGCCGGCCCCGGGATCCGCCGAGCGCATCCGCGGCGGTCCGGCGTCCCGGAAAGTCGTGACCAGCGAACCTGACGACCGGGTCACCGGGCCGTCGAGGCTCACCCCCATGACCGACACCACGCCTGCGCAGCGCCGTCCTCGCGACGGACGAGCGACCCCACGTCGCAGCCCGCTGTCCCGTGCCCTGCTCGCACTGACCACGGCCGCCGTCCTCTCCGCCGGCCTCACCGCGTGCGACTCCTCCGACGACGAGCCGGCGGCCGAGGACCGGTCGACCGCGACCGCGGAGCCGACCCTCACCGCCGCGCAGCAGGCGGCCTGCGACGGGCTGCTCGACGCGGCCACGGCGCTGCTCGACCTCGGCGGCTCGGGCGACGACGGACCGAGCGACGAGCAGCTGACCCAGGTCGGCGATGTCTACGAGGGCCTCGCGTCCGGGCTGTCCGGCGACGAGCAGGCGGCCGCGACCAAGGTCGCCGCGACCATCGACGAGGTGGTGCAGACGGGCAACAAGAAGCTGCTCGAGGACGAGAGCCTCCTCGGGGCCATGCTCGCCCCGGCCGCGGCGGGACGCGCCCTGTGCGCCTACGCGCCGGTCGACTTCATGGCCCACGAGACGCCGGCGGCCGGCGCCGACGGCACTCCCGAGATGGCGTACATGGGCCTGCCCGTCGCGCTCCCCGCCGGGCGGACCAGCTTCCAGCTGACGAACGAGGGCCAGGACTTCCACGAGGCCCTGGTCATGAAGGTCAAGGACTCCTACACCGGGACCATGGACGACCTGCTCCAGCTCGACGACGAGGCGATGATGCAGGCCGCCGACATCGTCGCGGCCACCATGACCGCGCCGGGCGAGACGGCCTTCACCAACGTCGACCTGGCCACGGGTCGCTATATCGTGCTGTGCCACATCCCGGTGATGGACGGCGCGGGACCGGACGCCCAGCCCAAGATGGGCGCGACCGGACCGATCTGGCACTACACCGTCGGCATGGCGCACGAGGTGACGGTCAGCTGACCGGCGAGCACCTGTCCGGTCCCGCCACCGGATGGACCCGCCGCCGGCTGCTCCGGACAGTCGGCGGCATGACCGCGGCGTCCCCGCTCCTCGTTCTGACCGGCTGTGACGACCGGCCCGGCCCGGGTCGGCGGTCCACCCCGTCGCCGCGGGGCGGGCCGGTCGTCTACGAGACCGGGAGCGAGCCCGGACAGCTCGGGCCGGTCCTGCGGAGCCAGCGGACCCGGCCCACGCCGTACGTCCGCCCGCTGCCCGTCCCCGCCCCCGCGCGGCCGATCGCCGTCACCGCGACCGAGGACGTCTACGAGGTCACTGCCCGCCCCGGCACGGTGCGGATCCTCGACGACGTCGACACTCCGGTGTGGGGGTACGACGGCGGCTTCCCCGGTCCGCTGTTCGAGAGCCGCCGCGGCCGGTCGATGCGGGTGCGGCTGCGCAACGAGCTGCCGGTGCCGACCGTGCGGCATCTGCACGGCGGGCACACCCCGCAGGAGTCCGACGGCTACCCGCTCGACTACATCCTCCCGGCCGGCACCCCGCACGGCGGCGGCAGTCACCACCTCCACCCCGGCGGCCGGGTGCACCACGGAGAGTTCGAGTACGTGTACCCGCTCGACCAGCGGGCCGGCCTGCTCTGGTACCACGACCACCGGATGGACTTCAGCGGCCCGCAGGTGTGGCAGGGTCTGGTCGGGCTGCACCTCCACCGCGACGACGAGGAGGAGGCGCTCGGCCTGCCCGACGGCGACCACGAGATCCCGCTGCTCGTCTGCGACCGCTCCTTCGGGCCCGACGGGCAGCTGATCTACCCGTCCCTGGATCCCGAGCTGGCGACGACGCCCGGCGTCCGCACGGAGTTCGCCAACGGCGTCCTCGGCGACACCGTGCTCGTCAACGGGGTGCACGCGCCCTTCCACGAGGTCCGCCAGGGCAGCTACCGGCTACGGATCGCGATCGCGAGCAACGCCCGCCACTACCGGATCGGCGTCGACCGGCTGCCCGCCGACGGGGAGCCGTTCACGATGATCGGCACCGACGGCGGCCTGATGAGCCGCCCGATGCTCGTCCGCAGCTTCGTCCTGGCGCCCGCCGAGCGTGCCGACGTGGTCGTCGACCTGTCCGGCTACCCGGTCGGCGCGACGGTGCGCCTGCAGAACCTCTCCGGCGGCACCGGCACCACCGACCTCGTCGAGTTCCGGATCACCGGCCCCGACGACCGGCCGGCCTGGCGGGCGCCCGCGCGGCTCACCGAGATCGAGCGTCTCGACCCGGCGGACGCTGTACGCACCCGCTCGTTCTTCTTCAGCAAGGTGCCGACCGCGAACGGGCCGACCTTCCAGATCAGCCACCACCTGTTCGACCCGGACCGGGTCGCGGCCGATCCCCGGCAGGGCGACATCGAGATCTGGGAGTTCACCACCGACCAGCAGCACCCCGTCCACGTGCACAACTGCCACTTCCAGGTCCTCGACGACGACGGTCCCCTCGCCTGGAAGGACGTCGTCAGCCTCGGCGTCAACGACCGGCGCCGGATCATCACCCGGTTCGACTCGTACCGCGGCAGGTACCTGCTGCACTGCCACAACCTCGAGCACGAGGACATGGGGATGATGGCCAACTACGAGATCCGCTGACCGCACCACTCTCGCGTCGTACCCGGCATTTCGGTCGCCCCTCTCATCCCGGACGAACCGGAATGCCGGGTACGACGAAGGCCCCCGACACCAACCGGTGCCGGGGGCCCTCTGAAGCGTCAGACGGGATACGTCAGACGGCGCGGACGTTCTCCGCCTGCGGGCCCTTCGGGCCCTGGGTGACGTCGAACTCGACCTGCTGGTTCTCGTCGAGGGACTTGTAGCCGTTGCCCTGGATGGCAGAGAAGTGGACGAAGACGTCCGGGGTGCCGTCGGCCGGGGCGATGAAGCCGAAGCCCTTCTCGCTGTTGAACCACTTGACGGTGCCCTGAGCCATGATTTTCTCCTTGGTGTTCGTCACCCGACGACGTGTCGGGCTTGGTGCTGAAGACATCCCTTGCCTGATGCCCAGCTGAACCGAAGACCAAGAGCGACAAGATGTTCTGCGCCCCATGTCGGACGCAGGAGGCCCCTTGCGGGGCACTCTTCAACGAGGCGAGCCTAGCAGCGCCTGCCCGCTCGCGTAGGATTGGCGCACAGCCAATTTTCTCGGCTGCCGGACGATGGAGCCGTACCCGGAGCGCGACAAGACGGCCACGAGAGGTGTGGTGGTCATGGCGTGGTTGGTGCTGACGGTCTCCGGAGTGCTCGAGGCGGTGTGGGCGACGGCCCTGTCCCGGTCCGAGGGATTCAGCAGGATCGGCCCCTCGGTGGTGTTCCTGGTCGCGCTGGTGGCGAGCATGGTCGGCCTGGGGTACGCGATGCGCACCCTGCCGGTCGGGACCGCGTACGCCGTCTGGGTCGGGATCGGCGCGGCGCTCACCGTGGTGGTCGCCATGGTGAGCGGCGACGAGCCGGCGAGCGTGCTGCGGATCCTGCTGCTGCTCGGCCTGATCGGCTGCGTGATCGGGCTCAAGCTGGCGCACTGACGCCCGTTCGCTGGGCGGGTTCGCCGGGCGGGTCGCGGGGTACCACCCCTGACATGCCCGTCTTCCTCGCCTGGTCCGCCGCCGCCGTGCCCGAGGACGTGCGGGGCCCGTGGACGGAGCTGCGCCGGCTCACCGACGAGCTGAGCCTGGTCGAGAGCACGGAGAGCCTGTCCCGGGTCTACCACGAGCTGAAGTGGGCGCTGCCCGAGGGGACGGCCCTGCTCGTGGCGCCGCTGTCCGAGCGGCCCAAGCTCAAGGGCCTGCCGGCGACCACGACGACCTGGCTGCGAGACCGGATCGCCGGCCCGCACCGCTGACCCACGTCAGCCGAGCGGCCAGCTCTCGAGGACCCGGCAGTCGCCCTCGGCGTACCGGTGCAGCTCGAGGCGCTCGGCGCGGGCGCGCGCCGGCAGCAGTCCCGCGAGGTCGGCCGTCACCGAGACGGTCGACACCGCGGGGCCGATCCGGTCCAGCGTCAGGTGGGGGACGACGTCGGCGAACTCCCCCGCGTAGGGCGGGCAGGCCGGGAACTCCCGCCACAGCCGCGCGGTGAGCTCGGCGAAGGGCCCGGCGGGCGTGGGCACGGCGTGCACGATCCCGTCCGGGAACGCCGTGACGTCGTCGAGCACGAAGTCGAAGGCCGGCCGGGCGCGGGCGATCGCCGCGACCCGGGCCAGGTCGGCCTCCGACGGCGAGGGCAGGAAGGGCGCCAGCGCGGTGATGTGGGCGTGGGTGAAGGCCGGGTCCGGGGAGACCCAGGCCGGGTCGTAGTGCTCCCAGCGGCCGCGGACGTAGCCCTCGAGCGCCGGCACCGGGACGACGAGGACGGTGTGGGCCACGCCCCGAGGATAGGCGCGAGAAGGATAGGTTGCGGTGCATGAGCGCCGCCGTACCACCGCCCGATCCCGACGTCCGCTCGGCTGCCGCCGAGCGCCTTGCCGGGCTGGCGACCCCGGCCGGCGCGCTGGGCCGGCTCGGCGACCTCGGGGTCTGGATCGCGTCCACCCAGGGCGCCGTGCCACCCCGGCCGCTGGACGACGTGCGGCTGGTGATCTTCGCCGGCGACCACGGCGTCGCGCTGCACGGCGTCTCCGCCTATCCCCCGGCGATCACGCCGGCGATGGTGCGCACCTTCGTGCTCGGCAAGGCGGGTGTCTCGGCGCTCGCCGCCGCCCACGGCGTCCACGTGCGGGTGCTCGACATCGGGGTCGACGACGACCTGGCCGGGGTCCCCGCGGAGGTTCAGACGCACAAGGTACGGCGCGGCAGCGGCGCCATCCACCTCGAGGACGCCCTCACGGCCGAGGAGACCGCACGGGCCTACGAGGCGGGCCGCACCGTCGCGCGCGAGGAGATCGCGGCGGGCGCACAGCTGCTGCTGTCGGGCGACATGGGCATCGGCAACACCACGCCGGCGGCCGCGATGGTGGCCGCGGCGCTGGGTCTGCCGGCGGCGGACGTCACCGGTCGCGGCACCGGCGTCGACGACGACGCGCTCCTGCGCAAGCAGGCCCTCGTCCAGCAGGCGCTGGACCGGGCGGGCGGCCGGGCCGACCTCCACACCGGCGATCCGCTCGACGCGCTGACGGCGTTGAGCAGTGCCGACCTGGTGGCGACCGTCGGCTATCTCGTCCAGGCGGCCGAGAGCGGCGTACCCGTCCTCCTCGACGGGCTGATGTCCGTCGCCTGCGCGCTGTACGCCGACCGGATCGCGCCCGGCGCGTCCGCCTGGTTCGCCGCCGGCCACCGCTCGACCGAGCCGGCCCAGGCGCTGGCGCTGGAGAAGCTCGGGCTGGAGCCGGTTCTCGACCTCGGGCTGCGCCTGGGCGAGGGCTCGGGCGCGGTGGCGGCGGTCCCGGTGCTCCGCTCGGCCGTGGCGCTGCTGCGCGACGTCGCGCTGCTCGCGGACCTGATGCCCCCGGCGCCCGGCCAGTGAGCGTCGCCGTCGTCGGTCGCAGCCTGCGGCTGTCGATCGGAATGCTGACCGCGCTGCGCGTCCCCGCGGTCCTGCGGGTCACGCCCGGCGTCGCCACCGGCGCGCTCCTGCTCGCCCCGCTCGCCGTCCTCCCCCTCGGCGTCCTCGTGGGCGGCGTGGTCTGGGCCGGCGGCCGGCTCGACCTGCCCGCTCTCGCGGTCGCGTTCGTCGCCCTCGCCGCCCTCGCGGCCGGCAGTCGCGCACTGCACCTCGACGGCCTGTCCGACGTCGCCGACGGGCTCACCGCGTCCTACGACCGGGAGCGGTCGCTGGCCGTCATGAAGAGCGGTACGGCGGGCCCGGCGGGTGTCGCCGCCGTCGTCCTCGTGCTCGGGGCGCAGGCCGCGGGCCTGACCTGGTTCGTCGGCCTCGGCGGGGAGACGCGTACCGCCGTCATCGCCGGCATCGCCGTCTGCGCCTCCCGCGCGGCGCTGTGGATCACCGCCTGCACCCTCGCTCCCCCTGCCCGCGAGGACGGACTGGGCGTGACCTTCACCCGCCGGGTGCCGGTCCTGGTCGCGGTGCTGGGCTGGGCCGGCCTGGCCGCACTGGCCCTGCTGGTCGACCCGGTGCGCGGTCCCGTCACCGTGGCCGTCGCGGCGGTGGTCGTCACCGTGCTCACCGCGCACGCGGTCCGCCGCCTCGGCGGGGTCACCGGCGACGTGTTCGGGGCGGGCATCGAGCTGGCGCTGGCCGTGCTCCTGATCGGACTGGCTGGTGTCTGAGGACCCGACCGCGCTCCCCGACCGCGCGCCCCGCGACGCCGAGCGGCTCTCCGTGGTCCGGGCGCTCACCGAGGCCCGGGCCCGGGGCGAGATCAGCCACGACGACCAGCTGGAGCGCACTGACATGGCGGTCCGGGTGACGACGCTGGCCGAGCTGGCCGCGCTGGTCCAGGACCTCCGCGAGCCGCCGCGGCTCCCCGGACCCCTGCCCGGCCGCCGCGGCGTGCTCCTCGGCGCGGTCGGGCTGGTCGCCGCGGGCGCCGGGTTCGCCGTCCTCAACCGCGGGGACGACCCCCCGGTCACGACGCCGCGGCCCGCGCCCGCGAGCAGCTCCGCCGCACCCCGGACCACCCCGACACCCACGCCCACCCCGACGCCGGCCCCGACGCCGACGCCCCTGCCGGACGTCGACCTCTACACCGTCGCGGGTCTGGAGGTGCTCTTCACGGAGTACCACGCGACGCTCGGCACCTGGAAGGCCTACGACGTGTCGGTCACCGACCGCACCCAGGCCAGCGCCGACGCGGCGGTCCTCCCGATCCGCAAGCGGCGCCTGCAGTGGTGGAGCTGGAGCCCTGACGAGCGCTGGACCACCAACTTCGACCCGCAGACCGTCACCAGCGACCGCCAGCAGGTCATCGACCTGCGCAAGGTCGACCTGGCCGCCGCGGTGGCCAACATCGCCCGGGCCCGGCGCTCCTCGAACGTCGAGGAGCCCGACGCCCCGGGCATCTCCTTCGGCTACGACCCCGAGTACGGCGGAGTCGTCGAGTTCCACATCAGCAACCAGTACAGCGAGGTCGGGACGATGACGACCGACCTGTCCGGCCGGATCCTGGAGCGCCGTCCGTTCGTCCGCTCCTGACCCGGGTGCACGCGCGGGCTCAGAGGCGCAGGACCCGCCCCGCGACCACCAGGTGCACCTCGTCGCAGGCCGCGGCGACGCGCTGGTTGATCGTGCCGAGCAGGTCACGGAAGAGGCGCGCCGAGCGGTGCTCGGGTACGACGCCGAGGCCGACCTCGTTCGTCACCAGCACCACGGCCACCCCGGTCGCCGTCAGCGCGGCGAGCAGCGCGTCGAGGTGCCCGAGCACGCGGCCCTCGACCTCCTCGACCGGCGCCTCCCACAGGCCGGCGTCGTCGATCACGCCGGTGAGCCAGGTGCCGAGGCAGTCGACCAGGACGGCCCCGTCGGCCGCGGCCAGCACCCCGGCGACGTCCCGCGTCTCGGCGGTCGACCAGCCGGCGGGCCGACGCGCGCGATGAGCCGCGATCCGCGCGGCCCAGTCGGCGTCGTCGTACGCCGGTCCGGCGGCGATGTAGGTGACGCCGGGCGCGTCGGCGAGCAGGGACTCGGCGTGGCGGGACTTCCCGGAGCGGACGCCGCCGGTGACCAGGACCTTCACCGCCGGCTCACGGGAGCGTGAAGGCGACCTTGCGGGTCGCGAGGTCGGCGGTGACGAGGGTGACGGTGAGCTCGTCGCCGAGCGGGAGCGGCCTGCCCTCGGGTGCCGGGGCGGAGGCGACCGGAGCCTCGACGCCGACGTCGGCGAGGACGACCACGCCGGTGGCCCGCTCGTCGTCGCGCACGCTGGTGATGACGCCGTCGAACTCCTTCCCGACCCGGTCGGCGAGCACCGCGGCCTCGATCAGGTCGAGGACGGCCCGCTCGTAGGAGCCGGCGCGGCGGGCGGAGTCCTGCAGGATCTTCGGCAGCCCGGGCAGCGCCGCGACCACCCACTCGGGGACGGGTGTGCCGGCGCAGATGGCGAGGCAGACCTCGCCGGCGTACCTGTCGCCGAGGCGGCGCAGGGGCGCGGTGACGTGGGCGTACTCGGCGGCGATGGCGGAGTGACGGGTCTGCTCGGGCAGCTCGCCGTCGAAGGCGGCGTACCCGCTGCCGCGCAGCAGGCGGGTGCACGCGACGACCATCGCCTGGTGCCGCGAGACCTCCGGGTCGAGGGAGCGGACGAACTCGGGGTAGTCCAGGTCGGGCGGCCAGGAGATCCGCAGGCCCTTGGCCACGCGGCGCAGCCGCGCGACGTCGCGCGGGTCGGCCGGCGGCAGCGTGCGCAGCATGCCGACCCGGGCTCCGACCATCAGCGACGCCGCCGCCATCCCGGTCAGCAGGGAGATCTGCGCGTTCCACAGCTCGACGGGCAGCTGTTCGCGGAACACCAGCCGGAGGCCGCCGTCGGTCTCGTCGACCTCCTGCTCCGGCAGGGGCAGCGAGATGCCGCCGCGGGCGACCTCCTGCCGCTCGCGGAGCCGGCCGATCTCGCGGAGCAGCTCGAGGATCTCGATCCCGGGCCCGGCGGCGCCGTCGTCGAGTGCCCGCTGCGCGTCGACATAGGACCACCGCGCGGTCGAGCGCACCCGGGCCCGCTCGACCCGGACGTCGGTGGTCGTGCCCTCCGCGTCGAGCCGGATGGTCCACAGCAGCGCCGGGCGGACCTGGTCGGGCAGCAGCGAGGCGGCGTTCTCGGACAGGACGGGCGGGTGCAGCGGGATCCGGGTGCCGGCGCCGTACAGCGTCTCGCCGCGCTCGTTGGCCTCGACGTCGACCGGGTCACCCGGCCGGACGAACGCGGCGACGTCAGCGATCGCGTAGTGGACGACGAAGCCGGCGCCGTCCCGCGCCAGGTGCAGTGCCTGGTCGAGGTCCATCGAGCCCTCGGGGTCGATGGTGAGGAAGGGCAGGTCCGTGCGGTCCAGATCGGGGAGGACGACCTCGGCGGCGGCCCGCTCCGCGGCGGCGGTGACCTCGGCCGGGAACCCGCCGGGCAGGTCGAGCTCGGCAGCGATGGCCGCCAAGCCCTCCTGGATCTCGGGGGAGCTCGTCTTGACCCGGACCACGAGATTGCTCGGCATGCCCGTGACTTTATCGTTGGCCCGTGCTGATCCTGTTGCCGCCGAGCGAGGGCAAGGCCGTTCCGCGGCGTGGCCGGGCGCTCGACCTCGCCTCCCTGTCCTCGCCCGCGCTCACCGAGTCGCGCCGCGAGGTGCTGGACGCCCTGGTCGCGCTCTGCCGCGAGGACCCGGCCAAGGCCGCCGAGGTCCTCGGTCTGTCGGCCGGCCAGGCCGACCTCGTCGAGCGCAACGCCGGCCTGCCGGGCGCGCCGACCGCGCGGGCGGACCGGATCTACACCGGCGTGCTGTACGACGCCCTCGACGTCGCGACGCTCTCGGCCGGTGCCAAGCGCCGGGCCACCGCCCGGGTGGCGGTCGCGTCCAGCCTGTTCGGCATGGTCCGCCTGGGCGACCGGATCCCGTCGTACCGGCTCTCCGGCGACGCGTCCCTCCCCCGGCTCGGCCCGGTCGCCGCCGTGTGGCGCGACGCGCTGCCGGCCGTGATGACCGAGGCGCTCGGCCGCGGGCTGCTGGTCGACCTGCGCTCGGGGATGTACGCCAACTTCTGGAAGCCCGCCCCCGACCTGGCCGCGCGGGTGGCGACGGTGCGGGTCCTGCACGAGCACGACGGCGCCCGCAAGGTGGTCAGCCACTTCAACAAGGCGACCAAGGGGCGCATCGTCCGGGCGCTGCTGGAGGACGGAGCGGACCCGCGCACGCCGGCCGCCCTCGCCACCGCCTTGGAGCGGCTGGGCTGGACGGTCGAGGTCGGTGCCGCCGGGAAGTCCGGGACCCAGCTCGACGTGATCGTCAGCGAGCTGTAGGTCACGCGTCGTACCGGACGAAATGGTCGTGAGATCGCCTGATCCACAACCATTTCGTCCGGTACGACGACGGCGTCGTGACCTACCAGCGCCCCGTGTCGCGCAGGGTGCGCCGGCCCGGGGCGAGCGCGTTGAAGAACCGCATCGAGCCCTTCTGCTCGCCGGTGCGCGGGTCCGCGTAGAACGCCAGCACCGAGACCGCGGCGGGGGCGAGCTCCATCCGGAACAGCGTCTCCAGCGGGGCGTCGAGCGCGTGCGCGACGAGGGTCTTGATCGGCGTCACGTGGCTGACCAGCACGACGGTCCGGCCGGCGTGGGCCTCCAGCAGCCGGGCCAGGCCGGCCAGCACCCGCTCCTGCACGGTCACGAACGACTCCCCGCCCGGGGGCGCCGCCGTCATGTCGGCGAACCACGCCTCCATCCGCTCCTGGTCACGCTCGGCGACCTCGGCGAAGCTGAGCCCGTCCCACTCGCCGAACTCCATCTCGGCGAAGGCCGGCTCCTCCTCGACGGCCAGCCCCAGCGCGGCGGCGACGATGTCGGCCGTCTCGCGGGTACGCCGGACCGGCGAGGCCACGACGACGTCGACGCTCTCCTTCAGCTCGGTGAGCCAGTGCGCCACCTCGGCGGCCTGGGCACGACCCTCCTCCGACAGCGCCGGGTTGTCGCCGCCGAGCCCGCCGGAGAACCGGCGGCCGGTGGTGTGCGGGGTGACGCCGTGACGGACGAGCACGATCGTGGTCGGCCGGCCGGGGCCGGTCGCCGGCGAGGATGCCTCCTCGGCCGCGGACTCGGGCTCGTCGGGGATGCCGTCGCCCGGCACGCTCACCCCGGACCGGGTGCCGTCGAGGGCCTCGTTGGCCAGCCGGTCGGCGTGGGCGTTGCGGGCGCGCGGCATCCAGGTGTACGTCGTACCCGCGGCGGCCAGGGCACGGGCCTCGGCCGCGAGGGCCTGCATGTCGGGGTGCTTGATCTTCCAGCGGCCCGACATCTGCTCGACGACGAGCTTGGAGTCCATCCGCACCTCGACCTGCGCACCGGGCGCGTACTCGGCCGCGAGGGCCAGGCCGGCGACGAGGCCGGCGTACTCCGCGACGTTGTTGGTCGCGATGCCCAGGGTGCGGGCGTCCTCGGCCAGCACCTTCCCGCTGGCCGCGTCACGCAGCACGGCGCCGTACGCCGCCGGCCCGGGGTTGCCGCGGGACCCACCGTCGGCCTCGACGACGACCCGCTCGACGGGGCCCGGTCGTCCGGTCACAGGCCGCTCTCGGGGGTGCGGACCAGGATCCGCTGGCACTCCTCGTGACGGAGCACGGTCTCGGCCGGCGTGGCCCGGATGGCGGCGAGCTCGCCGGCGTCGAGGCTGAGCTGGCAGCCGCTGCACTGGCGGGCCCGCAACGTGCCCACGCCGATGCCGCCCTTGCTGGCGCGGAGCTTCTCGTAGAGGGCGACCAGGTCCGCGGGGATCTCGGCGACGATCGCGGCCCGCCCGCCGGAGACGGCGCCGATCTCGGCGTCCAGAGCGGCGAGCTTCTCGTCGCGGGCGGTCGTGAGGACGCCGAGGCGGCTGTCGAGGTCCTCGACCGCAGCGGTCAGCTCGGTCAGCGCCGACTGCGCCTCCTCGAGCTGCTCCATCACCTCGAGCTCCTCGTCCTCCAAGGTGGTGATCCGGCGCTCCAGCGACTCGAGCTCGTGCTGCATCCGCTCGAGGGCCTTGGGGTCGGCGACGGCGCCGGAGTCCATCCGCTCCCGGTCCCGGGTGCGACGGGCCTTGACCTGCTCGACGTCGGTGTCGGCCTTGGCCTGGGCGGCGGCGAGGTCGTCGACGACGATGCGCTGGTCGCGCAGCCGGCCGTCGACGTCGACCCGCTTGCCGAGCAGATCCTTGATCTCCGCGGCCTCGGCCGGGTTGCCGCGCTGGTGGCGCAGCTGGTCGACCTGTGCATCGAGGGCCTGCAGGTCGAGCAGGCGGAGCTGGGCGGCGGGGTCGGCGTTCACAGGGGCATCCTCACAGGCGCATTGTCCAAGGATCGGTCGAGATCGCACTCACCCGGGTCTCGACCGTGTCGCCGAGGGCCGCGCGCAGCAGTTGATCGACCACCGGCAGCCAGGTCCACTCGGCCGCCCAGTGGGCGACGTCGACGAGCGCCGGACCGTCCTTCTCGAGGAACTCCGCGGCCGGATGGTGGCGCAGGTCGCTGGTGACGTAGACGTCGGCGTCGGAGCCGGCCAGCCGGTCGAGCAGGAAGTCGCCGGCGCCCCCGCACACCGCGACCCGGCGCACCGGGCGGTCGGGGTCGCCCGCCACCCGCACACCGTGCTGGGTCGGCGGCAACGCCGCGGCGACCACCTCCGCGAACCCAGCCAGGGTGGTCGGCTCGACGGTGCCGATCCGGCCGGTCCCCACCTCGGCGAGCTGCGGGTCGGCGAGCTCCACGACGTCGTACGCCGGCTCCTCGTAGGGATGGGCCACCAGCATGGCGCGGACCACGGCCGCCCGGCGCCCGCGCGGCAGGACCACCTCGACCCGGACCTCGTCGACGGTCTCCAGCTCGCCCACGGTGCCGATCATCGGACTGGCGCCGTCGAGCGGCCGGAACCGGCCCTCGCCCGGTGCGCTGGTGAAGGACGCGAAGTCGTAGTCGCCGATCTGGCCCGCGCCGGCCTCGGCGACGGCGGCGCGCACGGGGGCGGCGGCGTCGGCGGGGACGAAGACGGTGAGCTTGTCGAGCGGCCCCGTCGGCCCCGTCGGCGCCGGGACGATGGGGATGAGGTCCTTGAGCCCCAGCGCGACGGCGAACGCCTCGGACACGCCGCCGACGGCCTGGTCGGCGTTGGTGTGGGCGGTGAGGAGCGCGCAGTCGGCCTTCGCCAGTGTGTGCAGGGTCCGGCCCTTGGGCGTCGTGGCCGCGACGCCGTGGACACCCTTGAGGAACAGCGGGTGGTGGACAAGCAGCAGGTCGGCCTTCCAGTCCGCGGCCTCCGCCGCCACGTCGGGCGTGGGGTCGACGGCCAGGAGGACCTTCTTGACGGGCTGCTCCGGGTCGCCGTACACGAGTCCGACGGCGTCCCAGCTGTCGGCGGTCGCGGGCGGGTACCAGCCGTGGACCAGGTCGACGAGATCCTTGAGGGAAGGCATGACGGCCAGGCTACCGATCGGGTCGGCGACCTCCTCTTGCTATGGTGCCGGTGCCAGCGAAGGGAACCCGGTGCGAGTCCGGGACTGACGCGCAGCGGTGTGGGTGACGGCCGGAGCATTGATGTCACTGGACCTCCAGGGGTCTGGGAAGACGCTCCGAACCGGGTGATCCCGAGTCCGAAGACCTGCTGGCCCTTGCGGCCACCCGTCGCGAGGTCGATGTGGGGCGATCGCGAGGAGCCCCGGCCTCCAAGGACCAGCGATGGCGCAGACCGCGCGCAGCCGCCCCGACCGGTGCCCCGGCGTGGTGCACCCGTGGCCGGCCGACGACGGCGGGCTGGCCCGGATCCGGGTACCGGGCGGACGGGTGCCGCTCACCGCGCTGCGGGCACTGGCCGCGGTCGCCGAGGAGTACGGCGACGGGCGGGTCCGGGTCACCGGCCGCGCCAACCTCCAGGTCCGCGCGCTGCCGCTGGCGCCGGACGGCCTGCTCGCGGCGCCGGCGCTGGCCGCGATGGAGGCCACCGGGCTGCTGCCCTCCCGGGCCCACGACCGGGTCCGCAACGTCCTCGTCTCGCCGCAGACCGGTCTCGCCGGCGGCCGGGCCGACCTGCGGCCCGTGCTCGCCGCCCTCGACGCCCTGCTGCTGGCCGACGACGCGCTCGCCGGCCTTCCGGGCCGGTTCCTGTTCACCCTCGACGACGGCCGCGGTGACCTCGCCGACAAGCACCTCGACCTCGGCCTGGTCGCGCTCGACGCCGCGACCGCCCAGCTGCGGGTCGGCGAGGGATGGGGCGAGGTGGTCACCCTCCGTGACGCGCCGGGCGCGCTCGCCGCCCTCGCCCGGGCGTTCCTCGCCGTGCGGGGCACCGGTCCGGATGCGGCCTGGCACGTCCCCGAGCTCGCCCGGCCCCTCGCCCACCCGCTCGCCGCCGCGGTGCCGCCCGCACCGGACAGCGGCGTCGTGACCGGGCCGCTTCCCTTCGGCCCGGTCGCGGGAGGCCGCCATGTCGCCGTACCCGACGACGGGCTGGACAGCCCGACCATCGCGGCCTGGACCGCACCGACCGTGATCGTGACGCCCTGGCACGGCGTGATCGTCCCCGAGCCCGGACCCCTGGAGGCAGGCGCATGACCGAACCCACCGCTCCCCCGCGCCGTTACGACTACATCGCCGACGGACCGGCGATCTATGTCGACTCGTTCGCGACCATCCGCCGCGAGTCGGACCTCTCCGGGGTCCCGGCCGAGGCCGAGAAGGTCGCGGTGCGGATGATCCACGGCAGCGGACAGACCGACCTGGTCCGCGACCTCGTCATCCACCCTCGGCTGGTGCCCGCGGCCCGCGCGGCGCTGAACGCCGGCGCGCCGATCCTGTGCGACGCCCGGATGGTCGCGATGGGGATCACCGCCGGCCGGCTCCCGGCGGGCAACCCGGTGCACTGCTTCCTCACCGACGAGCGGGTGCCGGCGCTGGCGGCCGCATGGTCGACCACCCGAACGGCAGCCGCGGTGTCGTTGTGGGAGCCGCTGCTCGACGGCGCCGTCGTCGCGATCGGCAACGCACCCACCGCGCTCTTCCACCTGCTCGAGCTGATCCTGGCCGGCGGCCCGCGCCCCGCCGCGATCGTCGGCTGCCCGGTCGGCTTCATCGGCGCCGCGGAGTCCAAGGACGCACTCGCCGCCTTCGCCGACGAGCACGGGATCGACATCCCGTTCGTCACCGTGCGCGGCCGCCGCGGTGGGTCGGCGATGGCGTCCTCGGCGGTCAACGCCCTCGCGCAGGAGGAGGAGTGACCTCGATGACCGGGCGCTTCCTCGTCGTCGGCATCGGCCCCGGCGACCCCGAGCTGATCACCCGCAAGGCCGAGCGACTCATCCGCGCGGCACCCGTCGTCGCCTTCCACGCCGGGGTGCGCAGGGAGTCCCACGCGCGCCGGATCGCCGCCGACCTGATCCCGGCCGGCGCGATCGAGGAGGAGCTGCGCTACCCGGTCACGACCGGGACCACCGACCATCCCGGCGGCTACGTCGGCGCGCTGGCCGACTTCTACGACAGCTGTGAGGCGCGCCTGGCCGCACACCTCGACGCCGGCCGCGACGTCGTCCTGCTCGCCGAGGGCGACCCGTTGTTCTACGGCTCCTCGATGTACCTCGTCGACCGCTTCCGTGACCGGTTCCCGGTCGACGTGGTCCCCGGGGTCCCGGCCTTCGCCGCCGCCGCCGCGACCATCCCGGCCCCGCTGGTACGGCAGACCGACGTGCTCACCGTGCTCGCCGGCACCCTCCCGGAGCCGGAGCTGGCCCGTCGCCTCGCCGACACCGACGGCGCGGTCATCATGAAGCTCGGCCGGACCTTCCCCGCCGTCCGATCCGCCCTCGCCGCCGCCGGCCGGCTGGAGGGGGCGCTGTACGTCGAGCGCGCCTCCCAGCCCGAGGAGCGCTGGCTGCCGGTGGCCGACGTGGACGCCGGCTCGGTGCCGTACTTCTCGCTCATCGTCGTCCCCGGCGACTCCGCACGCCCCGCCTCGACGGACCGGATGCGGGCGGCCCCCACGCGCGTCGATTGGGCAGAAACCGCACGTCCAGAGCCCGAAATGTTGCGGTTTGGGACCAAACCGCAACCCGCGGAGCTGCTCGTGATCGGCCTCGGCCCCGGCCCGGACGGCTGGCTGACCCCGGAGGCGAGCGCCGCGCTGGGCGAGGTCGAGCACGTGGTCGGCTACGCGCCGTACGTCAACCGGGTGCCCCAGCGTCCCGGCCTCCGGCGGCATGCGTCGGGCAACACGGTCGAGGTGGACCGGGCCCGGCTCGCGCTCGACCTGGCGCTGCGCGGCGAGCGGGTGGCCGTCGTCTCCGGCGGCGACGCGGGCGTCTTCGGGATGGCGGCGGCGGTGTTCGAGGCCGCGGCCGACCCCGCTCACCCCGAGCACGCGACCGTTCCCGTCCGGGTGCTGCCGGGTGTCAGCGCGGTCCAGGCCGTCGCCGCCCGCGCGGGTGCGCCGATCGGTGCCGACTTCGCGGTCATGAGCCTCTCCGACCGGCTCAAGCCGTGGCCGGTCGTCGAGCGGCGGCTCCGGGCGATCGCGGAGGCCGACCTGGTGCTCGGTGTCTACAACCCGGCCTCGCGCTCGCGCCGCGACCAGGTCGTGGCGATGCAGAAGATCCTGCTGGAGCACCGCTCGCCCGACACCGTCGTGGTCGTCGGCCGCGACGTCGGCCGGGCCGAGGAGTCCCTGACCGTCACCACGCTCGGCCTGGTCGACACCGACAGCATCGACATGAAGTGCCTGCTCATCATCGGCGCCTCCGCCACCCGCGTGGAGCCCAACGGCATCGTCTGGACGCCCCGATGGGTGGACTGATCACGGTCGTCGGCATCGGCGCCGACGGCCACCTGCCGCCGGCGTCCCGGGCACTGGTCGGCAACGCCGAGGTGCTGCTCGGCGGTGAGCGCCACCTCGACCTGGTCCCGGCCGTACCCGGTCAGGTACGCCGCCCGTGGCCGCGCCCGCTGTCCGCGCTGCCGGGCGTGCTGAAGGAGCACGAGGGCCGCCGCATCGTGGCGCTGGCGTCCGGCGACCCGCTGGTCTCCGGAATCGGCACCACGCTGATCCGGCTGCTCGGCGGCGACGCGGTCGACGTCGTCCCCGCCGTGTCGTCCGTGTCCCTCGCTCGTGCCCGGATGGGCTGGTCGGACGAGGAGTCAGCGGTCGTGACCCTGGTCGGCCGCGACGTCGACGCGCTGCGCCGCGAGCTCGCCCCCGGGCGGCGGCTGCTCGTGCTGTCCTCCGACGAGAGCACGCCGGCCGCGGTCGCCGCGCTGCTCGCGGACGCCGGCTTCGGCACCACCACGATCCACGTGCTCGGCGATCTCGGTGGCGCCGCCGAGTCCCGGACCGACCTCGTCCCCGGCGCGCCGGTCCCCGACGACCTCCCACGGCTGCACGTCCTCGCGCTCCAGGTCGCCGGCGCCGGCCTCGCCACCTGGACGACCGGCCTGCCCGACGACGCCTTCGAGCACGACGGCCAGTTGACCAAGCGCGACGTCCGCGCCAGCGCCCTCGCCCGGCTCGCGCCGCGGCCCGGCGACCGGCTGTGGGACGTCGGCGCCGGCGCCGGCTCGGTCGCGATCGAGTGGCTGCGCGCCCACCCGCTCACCACGGCCGTCGCCGTCGAGGCGGATCCCGAGCGGGCCGCCCGGATCGGCCGCAACGCCGCCACGCTCGGCGTACCCCGGCTGGAGACCGTCGTGGGGCGCGCCCCCGACGCGCTCGCCGGACTCCCCCGTCCCGACGCGGTCTTCGTCGGCGGCGGCGCGACCGCCGACGGACTGCTCGACCTGTGTCGCGCCGCCCTGGCCCCCGGCGGGCGGCTGGTCGCGCACGGCGTGACCCTGGAGACCGAGCGGCTCCTCGTCGAGGCCTTCCACGCCTACGGCGGCGAGCTGACCCGGCTCGCCGTCGAGCACGTCACCCCGCTCGGCGGGCGGTTCACCGGCTGGACCCCGGCCCGCGCCGTCGTCCAGTGGGCCTGGACCAGGGAGCCGCGGCGATGACCGTCCACTTCGTCGGCGCCGGTCCCGGCGCGGCCGACCTGATCACGCTGCGGGCCGCGGCGCTGCTGGGCGGCGCGGACGTGGTCCTCTTCCCCGGCACCTACCTCGACGCAGAGGTGCTCTCGCACTGTCGTCCCGACGCACGGCGGGTCGACACCCAGGACCTCGACCTCGACCGGATCACCGCCGCGATGGTCGAGGCGCACGCCGCCGGACACGAGGTCGTCCGGCTGACCTCGGGCGACCCCTCCCTCTACTCGGCCCTGCACGAGCAGACCCGCCGGCTCGACGCCGCGGGCGTGCCCTGGGACGTGACGCCCGGCGTACCGGCGTACGCCGCCGCGGCAGCGACCGTCGGTCGTGAGCTCACCGTGCCGCTGGTCGCGCAGTCGGTCGTGCTGACCCGCACCCAGGCCCGGTCGACGGCCATGCCCGAGCGCGAGTCGCTGGCGGCGTTCGCGGCGACCGGCGCGACGCTCGTGCTGCACCTCGCGATCACCCGCGCCCGCGCACTGATGGCCGAGCTGGCGCCGCACTACGGCGCGGACTGCCCGGTCGCCGTCGTCTCCCGCGCCTCCCAGCCCGAGGAGCTGGTGCTGCGCGGCACCATCGGCACCATCCCCGATCTCGTCGAGGAGGCCGGACTGCGGCAGGCCGCCGTGATCCTCGTCGGCCCGGCGCTGGCATCCGCGTCGGACGCCGAGTCGTACCTCTACTCCACCGAACGCGTCACCCGAAAGGAGCGCCTGCGATGAGCTCCCCCACCATCCCTGCCCCCACGGTCCACCACTTCCCCTTCAGCGCCGTGGTCGGGGCCGACGGCCCCGACGGCCCCGACCCGATGGCCCTGGCGTTGATCCTCACCACCATCGCCCCCGACGTCGGCGGCGTGCTCGTGCGTGGCGAGAAGGGCACCGCCAAGTCCACGATCGTGCGCGCGCTGGCCGCCGTCCTGCCACCGGTCGACGACCGTCCCGTCCCCCTGGTCGAGCTGCCGATCGGCGCCACCGAGGACCGGGTCACCGGCTCGATCAACCTCGAGAGCGCGCTGGCGGAGGGCAAGGCCGAGTACGAGCCCGGCCTGCTCGCCAAGGCCCATCGCGGGATCCTGTACGTCGACGAGGTCAACCTGCTGCACGACCACCTCGTCGATCTGCTGCTCGATGCCGCCGCCATGGGCCGCGCGACGGTGGAGCGCGACGGCGTCTCGATGACCCACGAGGCGCGCTTCGTGCTGGTCGGCACGATGAACCCCGAGGAGGGCGAGCTGCGCCCGCAGCTGCTCGACCGGTTCGGACTGACCGTCGAGGTCGCGGCACCGCGCGACCCCGCGCTGCGGGCCGAAGTGGTCCGCCGGCGGATGGCCCACGACACCGACCCGGCCGGGTTCGCGGCGTCCTACGCCGATGCCGAGGGCGCGCTGCGGACGCGGATCGCCGGCGCCCGGGCCCTGGTCGCCACGGTGCGCCTCTCCGACGCCGGTCTGCTCAAGATCGCCGAGGTCTGCGCGGCGTTCGACGTCGACGGGCTGCGCGCCGACATCGTCACCGCGCGGACCGCCGTCGCCCACGCCGCCTGGTCCGGCCGCACCCAGGTCACCCTCGACGACATCCGGGTCGCGGCCCGCCTGGCGCTGCCGCACCGGCGCCGGCGCAAGCCGTTCGACGCGCCGGGGCTGGACGAGGACCTGCTCGACCAGGTGCTCGGCGACGACGACCTGCCGCCGGAGCCCGAGCCGGACGGCCCCGAGCCGGACGGCCCCCAGCCCGAGGGTGACCAGCCGGACGGCCTCCAGCCCGACGGTGACCAGCCGGGGAGTGACCAGCCGGGGGGTGACCAGCCGGGGGGTGACCCCGACGACACTTCGTCCGATCCGGACGCAACGTCATACGTTCCGGGGGCTCAAGCCCACGGAGCGAATGACGCTACGCCGGGAGAGGCGCCGAGCGGCGTCGCACCGACCGAGTCGGCGTACCGCACCCGGCTGCTGACCGTCCGCGGCGTCGGCACCGGCACCGCCGGACGCCGCAGCCGCGCGCGCACCAGCAACGGCCGCCGGATCGGCGCGACCACCCCCGGCCGCCGGGGCGGGGGCGACGGCCCGATCCACCTGACCGAGACCATCCGCGCGGCGGTTCCGCACCAGTTCGCGCGGGGCCGCACCGCCGGGCCACTGCGGCTGCGGCCGGTGGACCTGCGGGTCGCCGTCCGCGAGGGGCGGGAGTCGAACCTGGTCCTCTTCTGCGTCGACGCGTCCGGCTCGATGGCCGCGCGGCGGCGGATGGAGCAGGTCAAGACGGCGGTGCTGAGCCTGCTGCTCGACGCCTACCAGCGCCGCGACAAGGTCGGGCTGGTGACCTTCCGCGGTCACGACGCCGAGGTGGCGCTGCCGCCGACGCACTCCGTCGACGCGGCCGCGCAGCGGCTGGCGGAGCTGCCGTCCGGCGGGAGGACGCCGCTCGCCGAGGGTCTGCTGGAGGCGGCGCACCTGCTCGCCGTCGAGCGCACCCGCGACCCGCAGCGCCGCCCGCTGCTCGTCGTCGTCACCGACGGCCGGGCCACGTCCGGCGCCGACGCGGTGGCGCGGTCCCGGCTCGCCGCGGGGCTGCTGGCCGAGGCCGGCATCGCCAGCGTGGTCGTCGACTGCGAGTCCGGCCCGATGCGGATGGGCCTGGCCGGCACGCTCGCCGAGCACCTGGGGGCCGAGCACGTCCCGATCGGCGAGGTGAGCGCCGAGGCCCTGATGGACGTGACCCGGCGAGCCGCATGAATCACCCCACGGACAGCCTGTACGACGTCATCGAGCGCCGCCGCGACGTCCGCGCCGAGTTCACCGGCTCCCCCGTGCCCGACGACGTGCTGCAGCGCGTCCTCGGCGCGGCGCACCGCGCCCCGAGTGTCGGGATGAGCCAGCCGTGGGACTTCGTGCTGGTGCGGGACCCGGAGACCCGGGCGAGCTTCCGTGACCACGTGCGCACCGAGCGCGCGTCCTTCGCGGCCTCGCTGCCGCCCGAGCGCCGGGCGAGCTTCGACCGGATCAAGGTCGAGGGGATCTGCGAGTCGTCCCTCGGCGTGGTGGTCACCCACAGCCAGACGCGGGGCGGGCCGCACGTGCTCGGCCGGCACGCGATCGCCGACGCCGGGCTCTACTCGACGGTGCTGGCGATCCAGAACCTCTGGCTCGCCGCGACCGCGGAGGGCCTGGGCCTGGGCTGGGTGTCGTTCTACCGCGAGGACGTCCTCCGGCAGCTGCTGGGGATCCCGGCCGACGTGCGCCCGGTCGCCTGGCTCTGCCTCGGGACGGTGAGCCACCTCGAGACCGTGCCCGACCTGGAGCGGCACGGCTGGCGCGCGCGCCGGCCGCTCGCCGACGCCATCCACGAAGACACCTGGCAAGCAAGGGAGCAGGACCATGCCTGAGGGCCAGCCGCTCGTCGTACCGGACGACGGGCTCACCACGCGTCAACGCCGCAACCGGCCGCTCGTGATGGTGCACACCGGTGACGGCAAGGGGAAGTCGACGGCCGCCTTCGGGCTGGCGCTGCGCGGCTGGAACCAGGGCTGGGACATCGGGGTGTTCCAGTTCGTGAAGTCGGCGAAGTGGCGCCTGGGCGAGCAGACCGCGTTCGAGCAGCTGCCGTCCGGGTTCGGCACTATCGAGTGGCACAAGATGGGCTCCGGCTGGTCCTGGTCGCGCAAGGCCGGCTCCGAGGAGGACCACGCCGCCGACGCCGCCGAGGGCTGGGCCGAGATCAAGCGCCGGATCGCGGAGGAGCGGCACGACCTGTACCTGCTCGACGAGTTCACCTACCCGATCAACTGGGGCTGGATCGACATCGATGACGTCATCTCGACGCTGCGGGAACGGCCCGGCCACCAGCACGTCGTGATCACCGGCCGCCGCGCCGACCCGAAGCTGGTCGAGCTCGCCGACCTGGTCACCGAGATGACCAAGGTCAAGCACCCGATGGACGCCGGCCAGAAGGGTCAGAAGGGCATCGAGTGGTGACCGCGCATGGCTGAGCTGCCCCGGGTCGTCGTCGCCGCCCCCGCCACCGGTCAGGGCAAGACGACCGTCGCCACCGGTCTGATGGCCGCGCTGGCGGCCGCCGGGCACGCGGTCAGCGGGCACAAGGTCGGCCCCGACTACATCGACCCCGGCTACCACGCGCTCGCGTGCGGCCGGCCCGGGCGCAACCTCGACCCGCACCTGGTCGGCGAGGACCTGATCGCGCCCCTCCTGCTGCACGGTGCGACGACGCCCGTGCCCGCGGACATCGCGGTCGTCGAGGGCGTGATGGGCCTGTACGACGGCCGGATCGGCGGCGACGGCTTCTCCTCCACCGCGCACGTCGCGGCGCTGACCCGCACCCCGGTCGTCCTCGTCGTCGACATCTCCCGCTCCTCACGCTCGATCGGCGCGGTCGTGCACGGGATGGCGACCTGGGACCCGTCGGTCCAGGTCGCCGGCGTGATCCTCAACCAGGCGGGCTCACTCCGGCACGCGGAGGAGGTCCGCTCCTCGATCTCCCTGCCGGTGGTCGGCGTGATCCCCCGCGACGCGTCGATCGCCACCCCCTCCCGGCACCTCGGCCTGGTGACCGCCGCCGAGCGCGGGGACTCCCAGGCCGTGGTCGCGCGGCTGGCCGAGGTCGTCGCCGAGCACGTCGACCTCGGCGCGGTATTGGCGATCGCCCGATCTGCTCCCCCGCTCGCGGCTGATCCCTGGTCCGCCGACCCGGCGCAGATTGAACTCGAGAACGCGCCCGCCCGGCGCAGATTGAACCGTAGGCGGGTCGCCGTGGCAGCGGGCCGGGCCTTCACCTTCCGATACGCCGAGACCGCGGAGCTGCTCGAGGCCCACGGCTGCGCGGTGGTGCCGTTCGACCCGGCCGCGGACCCCTCGCTGCCCCCCGGCACCGCGGGGCTCTACCTCGGCGGCGGCTTCCCCGAGGTGCACGCGGCCGACCTCGCGGCCAACACCCCGCTGCTGGCCGAGATCCGCGCCGCCGTGCTCGACGGGATGCCGACGGTCGCGGAGTGCGCCGGCCTGCTCTACCTGTGCCGCACCCTCGACGGCGTCCCGATGGCCGGCGTCCTCGGTGCGGACGCGGCGATGACCGAGCGGCTGACCCTGCGCTACCCGGTCGCCACCGCGATCGCCGACACGCTGCTCACCCGCGGCGGCGAGCAGGTGACCGGGCACGAGTTCCACCGCACGACGGTCACGCCGGCCACCGCCGGCACGCCCGCCTGGCGGATCGACGGCGACGACGTCGGCTTCGCGTCGGACACCCTGCACGCGTCGTACCTCCACACGCACTGGGCCGGCCATCCCCACCTGGCCGCGCGGTTCGCGGCGGCGGTGCACCGTGGCTGACCCGCTGCGCCACCACGGCGACGTCGAGGCCCGCGGGATGCTCGACCTCGCCGTCAACGTGTACGACGGCGCCCGGCCGTCCTGGCTCGACGACGCCCTGCGCGCCTCGCTGGACGCGGTCGGCGCCTACCCGGACCCCCGAGCCGCTCAGGCCGCCGTGGCCGCCCACCACGGTCGGTCGACCGACGAGGTGCTGGTCACCGCCGGCGCCGCGGAGGCGTTCACGCTGGTCGCGCGGCGGCGGGCCTGGCGGCGCCCCGTGGTGGTGCACCCGCAGTTCACCGAGCCGCACGCGGCGCTGGAGCAGGCCGGTCGCGCGGTGACGCCGGTGGTACTGCCGGAGCCGTTCACGCTCGACCCGGTGCTCGTGCCGGAGGACGCCGACCTCGTCGTGATCGGCAATCCCACCAACCCGACGGGGGTCCTGCACCCCGCCGAGCTGCTCGCGGGCCTGCGCCGTCCCGGCCGGCTGGTCGCGGTCGACGAGGCGTTCATGGACTGCGTCCCGGGCGAGCCCGAGTCGCTGGCCGGCGTACCGCTCGACGGGCTGCTGGTGCTGCGCTCGCTGACGAAGCACTGGGGCATCCCCGGCATCCGCGCGGGCTATGTCGTCGGCGACCCCACCGTCGTCGCGGACCTCGCCCGAGCGCAGACGCCGTGGTCGGTCGGCACGACGGCGGCCGCCGCGGTCGTCGCCTGCACCTCCGCCGCCGCCGCTCGCGAGGCGCGCCGACGGGCCGAGCTGATCGGGGACTGGCGCGAGCACCTCGAGAAGGGCCTGGCCGACCTCGGCATCCACCACCTGCCGTCCACCGCGTCCTTCGTGCTCGCGCAGGTCGGCGACGGCGTGCACGCCCGGCTGCGCGCCTCCGGCATCGCGGTCCGCCGGGCCGACACCTTCCCCGGCCTCGACGGCAGCTGGATCCGGATCGCCGTGCGGCCGCCCGCCACGACCGCCGTCCTGCTGGCGGGGCTGGCCGGCTAGGAGCCGCCGGCCGCCCCGCCGGCGGCGGACGCGACCACGGCCGCGGTCACCGCCGCGGTGACCGCGGCGTTGGCGGACGCGACGGCGGCGTTCACCGCCGCACCCGCCCACTCCCCGCGCGCAACGTCCTTGGCCCGCCGGACCGCGGCCCTCCGGTCCGGGCCGCCCACCAGCCTCGGCACGGCGCCGCCCGACGACAGCAGCCCGACGAGCGGACCGGTCACTTCGTCCGGCTCCGCCCGCCCCAGCAGGACCGCCAGCACCGGCGCGAGGAGCGCGTCGCGCCGGGCGATGTCGACGACGTCGTACCGGGTCGTGGTGAAGACCCACAGCACCTTCTCCCGCCGCGGCGCGAGCGCCTCCTCGGCGACGAGCTGGCCGAGCAGCCGCTGGCGGGCGCCCTTGCCGAGACGCGGGACGACGGTGGCGGCCTTGACGTCGCGCCCGGGCCGCAGGCGGGCCAGCGCGCCGTCGTGCGCCGCGGACCCGACCGGCGTCGTCGTCACCACCCGGACCCGCGCCCGCTTCGGCGGCCCCACCACGGCGCAGCGCCCGGCGAGGACCAGGTCGACGAGCAGCGCGCCGCCCACCACCGGATCGGTCTCGGTGCCGCCCAGCAGACTGCGCCCCGACACGGGGTCGGTGGTGATCAGGACCAGGTCGCCGGCGACGGTCATGTTTGCAAGCATAGGCAGGCCCCGACGGCCCCGGACGCCGCCGATTGGGCAGAAACCGCATGCCAACTGCCCGAATTGTTGCGGTTTGGGACCAAACCGCAACAACCGGAGCCCCGCAAAGCGGACAGCTCCCCACCACCCCTCGCCATGCCCTAGGCTCGCTCCCGCAGGCACGAGGAAGCCGGTGGGAATCCGGCACAGTCGCGCTACTGTGACACCGCCTCCGCCCTCGGACGGTGCGGTGAAGTCAGGAACGAGTGCCTGCACACCTCACATCCATTGACCAGGGACGCTGAATCCCTGAGGAGGCACCATGTCGCAGTCCCCTGCCACCCCTCTCGCCCCGACCGCGGTCGGCACGGCCGTCCAGGTCCCGGTCGTCCCGCTGCTGCAGCTCGGCAGCTGGGTCGTCTTCTTCGGCCTGCTGGCGATGCTGGCGATCTTCTTCGTGAGCGCCGACCAGGGCGCGATCTCGCTCCCGGCCGGCAACGCCGTGCACGAGTGGGTGCACGACGCCCGGCACCTGCTCGGCTACCCCTGTCACTGAGCGGGGCGACACGATGAGCAACCTTCCCGGGGACAGCCCTGCCCCCAGCCCCACCCCCAGCCCCACCCTCAGCCCTGCCGCCTTCCTGATCCGCGGTCTCGCCGTCGGCGTGGTCGCCGGTCTGATCGCCTTCGTCGTCGCATTCGCCTTCGGTGAGCCGCAGGTCGACGACGCCATCGCCCTCGAGGAGGCCGCCGCGGCCCAGCTGAGCCCCGCGGAGGTGGCGGCGGAGGAGGCCGCGGCCGCCGAGGAGGACCACGCGGGGATGGTGGAGGTCTCCCGCGACGACCAGAAGAGCTGGGGCCTGCTGACCGGCATGCTCGCCGTCGGCGCGGCGCTCGGTGGCCTCGCCTCGCTCGCCGCGGCAGCGGCGCTCGGCCGCCTCGGCCGCCTGTCCGCCCGCGGCTCCACCGCCCTGGTCGTGCTGATCGGTTTCGTGGCGGTGGCCCTGGTGCCGTTCGCGAAGTACCCCGCGACGCCACCGGCCGTCGGCAGCGGCGACACGATCGGTGGCCGCACGGCGGCGTACTTCGGGCTGCTCCTGGTCTCCGTCCTCGCCGCGATCGCGGTGGTGGTGCTGGCCAACCGGCTGGCGGCGCGGTTCGACGGCTGGACCGCCGCCTTCCTCGCGGCCGGGGCCTACCTGGTGATCGTCACGGTCACCGCGCTGCTGCTACCCACGGTCAACGAGCTCGGCGACTTCCCGGCCGACACGCTCTGGTACTTCCGGCGGGCCTCGCTGATCACCCTCGCCGTGCTGTGGGCCGCGATCGGCGTCGGGCTGACCGCCCTCGTCGGCCGGATGACCGACCAGGCCTCGGCCGAGACGGCGCGCCGCGAGCTCGCCGCCAGCCTCTGAACGCGCGCGCCGCGGGGCTGCTGCTCGGCTACGCCGCGGACCGGCTGCTCGCCGACCCACGGCGTGGTCATCCCGTCGCGGGCTTCGGGCAGGTCGCGGCCGCACTGGAGCGGAGGGTCTGGCGCGACGACCGCACCACCGGCGCCCTGTACGCCGGCGCGCTGGTCGGGGGCGCCGTCGTCCTGGGCGTCGGGGCCGAGCGGGCCCTCCCCCGCACGCTCGCCACCGCCGTCGCCGCCTGGGCGGTGCTCGGCGGCACCTCCCTGGACCGCGAGGCCGCCGCGGTGTCCCGGCTCCTCGCGACCGACAGCCTCCCGGCCGCGCGGGTCCGGCTCACCCACCTGGTCGGGCGCGACACACGCCGGCTGGACGAGGCCGAGGTGGTCCGCGCGACGCTGGAGTCGCTGGCGGAGAACACCTCCGACGCGGTCGTCGCGCCGCTCGTCTGGGGCGCCGCCGCGGGCGTTCCCGGGCTGCTCGGCTACCGCGCCGCCAACACCCTCGACGCGATGGTCGGGCACCACAGCGCCCGCCACGAGCGGTTCGGCTGGGCGGCGGCGCGCCTCGACGACCTGCTCAACCTGCCCGGCTCCCGGCTGACGGCCGCCCTCGCCACACTGCTCGGCCCCGACCCGCGCGGCGCGTGGCGGTCCTGGCGACGCGACGCGGCGGGACACCCCAGCCCCAATGCCGGACCGGTCGAGGCCGCCTTCGCGGGTGCTCTCGGCACCCGGCTGGGCGGCACCAACGACTACGGCGGCCGGATCGAGCACCGGGCGGTCATGGGCGACGGCCCGCCCCCCGATCGGGCCGACCTCGACCGCGCCCGCACGCTGGCCCGGCGCATCGGCGCGGCTGCCGCCCTCGTCGCCGCGGCCGTCGCCCTCCTGCCCCCGTCGTACCGGACAGAACGGTCGTGAATTCGCCGAGAACACGACCCGGATGTCCGGTACGACGGCGTCAGGTCCCGATGACCTCGTCGGCGTGCCGCCCGACCCAGCGCAGCAGCGGCACCATCACCTCGGCCAGCTCCTCGCCCAGCGGGGTCAGGCTGTAGTCCACCCGCGGCGGCATCACCGGCTGCTGCTCCCGGTGGACCAGGCCGTCGCCCTCGAGGGTCCTGAGCGTCTGGGCGAGCATCTTCTCGCTGATCCCCTGGGCGCGCCGGCGCAGGTCGCTCCAGCGCTGCGGCCCGTCGGTGAGGGAAACGAGCACCAGCACGCCCCACTTGCTCATCACGTGGTCGAGCAGCACCCGGCTCGAGCAGGCGGCCGGGAACACCCCGCCGGGGAACTGCTCGAAGATCGTCTCGGTACTTTCCGTCACGGAAGTACCTTACTTCAAAGTGCGTACTATCCAATGGGAAGCAACTTCCCAAAGGGTCGGTTGAGGACGTCGACAGCACGATCTCCCACCGTTCGAAAGGCGCCCCACCATGTCCCTCGTCGTCACCGGAGCCACCGGCCAGCTCGGCCACCTCGTCGTCACCTCCCTGCTCGCCAAGGGCGTGCCGGCCGAGCGGATCGTCGCGCTCGGCCGCGACGAGGAGCGGCTCGCCCGGCTCGCCGACCTCGGCGTCGCCACCCGTCGTGTCGACTACGCCGACCTGGCCGCGCTCGCCGACGCCGTCGCCGGTGCCGAGCGGGTGCTGCTCATCTCCGGCAGCGAGGTCGGCCAGCGCCTCCCCCAGCACCAGAACGTCATCGACGCCGCGAAGGCCGCGGGCGTGGACCTGCTCGCCTACACCAGCATCGCCAACGCCGACACCAGCGGGATCGTCCTCGCCGCGGAGCACCAGGCCACCGAGGACGCCATCGTCGCGTCCGGCCTCCCGCATACCTTCCTGCGCAACAGCTGGTACCTTGAGAACTACACCGGCCAGCTCGCGACGTACGCCGAGCACGGCAGCGTCCTGGGCGCCGCGGGTGACGGCCGGGTCAGCGCGGCCACACGCGCCGACTTCGCCGAGGCGGCCGCGGCCGCGCTCCTGCTCGAGCGGCCGAAGGCGGTCTACGAGCTCGGCGGCGCCGCCTTCAGCCTGAAGGAGCTCGCCGCCACCGTCGGCGACGTCCTCGGCCGCGACGTCACCTACACCGACCTGCCGGCCGAGGAGCTCACGAAGGTGCTGGTCGGAGCGGGACTCCCGGAGGCGTACGCCGCCGTCCTCGCCGACGCCGACCTCGGCTTGGGCCGCGGTGAGCTCTACGTCGAGCCGGACGACCTCGAGACGCTGCTCGGCCGTCCGAGCACCTCGCTCGCCGACGCCCTCCGCGCCGCACGCTGAGCCGCCCCGGTGGTCGAGCAGGTCGCGCAGCGGCCGTCGCGAGACCCCGGGCTCAGGACGCCAGGCGGGGCACGTCGAACCGATCGGCGTGCTCCGCCAGCCAGTCCGCGAACGTCCGCGCCGGGCGCCCCAGCACCCGCGCGACGGTGTCGACCGGCGTCCACGACGCCGCCGGCGGGTCGGCGTGCCACCCGACGACGTACTCCGCGTCGGCCGGGGACACGCCGTCCGCGACCAGCCGGGCCAACGCCTGCTCGCGGGTGATCCGGACGAGGTCGACCGGGTGCCCGATGGCCGCGGACAGCAGCGCGACGCGCTCCGACGACCGCAGGGCCTCGGGCCCGGTCAGGTTGTAGGCCTTGCCGGCGTGGCCGTCCTCGAGCAGCGCCGCCGCCGCGACCGCCCCGATGTCGCCCTCGTGCACCACGGCGCTCGGGAGGTCGAACGGTTCGCGCACCACGCCTTCGGCGCGGACGGAGTCGACCCAGGTCAGGGCGTTGGACATGAACTCCTGCGGCTCGAGCCGCGTCCACGTGACGCCGGAGTCCGCGACCGCCTCCTCGACCGGTCCGACGTAGCCGCCCCAGAGCACGGTGATCCGGCGCACCCCGGCGGCCACGGCCCGGCGCACCAGCTCCGGCCCGGTCTCCACGAGTCCTGCCGTCGCCGTGATGTGGAGGCGGTCCACCCCGTCGAGCGCGCCGCCGAGCGTCGCGAGGTCCGTGTGCGTGCCGGCCACCAGCTCGACGCCGTCCGGCAGCACCGGGGCCGCCCGCTCCGGGTCGCGGGTCAACGCCCGCACGCCCTCCCCGCGTCGTACCAGCTCTGCCACGACGTGGCGCCCGGTGTTGCCGGTCGCACCTGTCACGAGTGTCGTCATGGTCGATCTCCCTTCGTCGGGATCGACGCTAGAACCTCAAGTGATCTTGAGGTCAACGCCCACCCGTGTGCCGTGCCGGTCTGTGGGCATCGTCGTTGCATGGCGAGCCATGAGGAGCACACCCGGCCCGACGGCGTCGACGACCTGACGGTCGAGGCGCTTGGCAAGATCTCCGAGGCCCTGGAGGCGGCGGAGGTGGCCCGTGGTCATCTCTACGCCTTCCACCGGCTCAGCGGCACCGCCGACCTGACCCTCGGCGAGGGCGTCGACCGCCTGCGCGAAGCCGGCCACGATGCGCTCGCGGACCGGCTCGAGACCGAGCTGGTCGGGCGCAACGTGCTGCGGGGACGGTGGACCTTCCAGATCGTCGAGGAGTACGACGACGGCTACTACGCCGACTTCAAGCGACTCGAGTCCGCCGCCCGGGACGAGCTCGTCGCCGGGCGGCGGCACCTCTACGAGGCCGAGATGAAGGAGGACCGGCGTACCCACGGGCGTCCCGGCCACGGGCGCGAGCCCGCGGCCGGGAGCTGAGGAGCCACCCCGGCGTCCCCGGAGCCCGTCAGGCGACCACGAGCACCAGGTCGCCGCCCTCGGCCGCCTTCGGCCCGGCCAGCGCGACCCGCTGGACGGTCCCGTCGACGGGGGCGGTGATCGCGGCCTCCATCTTCATCGCCTCGATGGTCGCGACGGTGTCGCCGGCGCTGACCCGGTCGCCCTCGGCGACCACGACCGACACCACGCCCTGGAAGGGCGCGGCGACGTGGCCGGGCTGCGCGGGGTCGGCCTTCTCCGCGGCGGCCACCTCGGCCGACACGGCACGGTCCCGCACACTGACCGGCCGGATCTGGCCGTTGAGTGTGCAGAGCACGGTCCGGTAGCCCCGCTCGTCGGGCTCGCCGACCGCCTGGAGGCCCAGCAGCAGCTGCTTGCCCTCGGCCAGCTGGACGGCGTGCTCCTCGCCGGTCTGGAGCCCGTAGAGGAACTCCCGGGTCGGTACGACGGAAAGGTCGCCCCACCGCGACCGCGCCTCGTCGTACTCCCGGGTCGGGCCGGGGAAGAGCAGCCGGTTCAGCGTCGCCCGGCGCACCGTCGACCCGCTCGCCAGGTCGGCCTCGTCCTCGGCCGACAGCACCTCGGCGGGCGGCGTCCAGGAGCGCCCGGCGATGGCCTTGCTGCGGAACGGCTCGGGCCAGCCACCGGGCGGGTCGCCCAGCTCGCCGTGGAGGAAGCCGATCACCGACGCCGGGATGTCGTACGACGCGGGGTCGGCCGCGAACGCCTCCGGGTCGGCTCCCGCCGCGACCAGCGCGAGCGCGAGGTCGCCGATCACCTTCGAGGACGGGGTCACCTTCGGGATCCGGCCGAGGATGTCGTTCGCCGCGGCGTACATGTCCTCGACCTGCTCGAACTTCTCCCCCAGCCCCAGCGCGATCGCCTGCTGGCGCAGGTTGGAGAGCTGCCCGCCGGGGATCTCGTGGCGGTAGACCCGACCGGTCGGCGCCGGGAGTCCGGACTCGAAGGGTGCGTAGAGCCGTCGGGCCGCCTCCCAGTAGGGCTCGAGTGCGTTGACCGCGGCCAGGTCGAGGCCGGTGGACCGGCCCGCCTGGGCCGGGTGGTCGGTGGCCGCGACCAGCGACGACAGTGGCGGCTGGGACGTCGTCCCCGCCATCGACGCGGTCGCCGCGTCCACTGCGTCGACGCCCGCCGCGATGGCGGCCGTCAGGGTGGCGAGCTGCCCGCCCGTGGTGTCGTGGGTGTGCAGGTGCACCGGCAGGTCGAACCGCTCGCGCAGTGCCGTGACCAGCGTGGTCGCGGCCGGGGCGCGCAGCAGCCCGGCCATGTCCTTGATCGCGAGCACGTGCGCGCCGGCCTCGACGATCCGCTCGGCCAGGCGCAGGTAGTAGTCGAGCGTGTAGAGCTGCTCGCCCGGGTCGGACAGGTCGCCGGTGTAGCACAGCGCGACCTCGGCCACGCTGGTCCCGGTGGCGCGCACGGCCTCGATCGCCGGACGCATCTGCTCCACGTCGTTGAGCGCGTCGAAGATCCGGAACACGTCGATCCCGGTCGCGGCGGCCTCCCCGACGAACGCGTTGGTGACGCTCGTCGGGTACGGCGTGTAGCCGACCGTGTTGCGCCCGCGCAGCAGCATCTGCAGGCAGATGTTCGGCACGGCCGCGCGGAGCTTGGCCAGCCGGTCCCACGGGTCCTCGGAGAGGAAGCGCAGCGCGACGTCGTACGTCGCCCCGCCCCAGCACTCCAGCGACCACAGCTGGGGCGTGGTCCGCGCGACGTGCCCGGCGACGCCGAGCAGGTCGTGGGTGCGGACCCGGGTCGCCAGCAGCGACTGGTGGGCGTCGCGGAAGGTGGTGTCCGTGACGGCCACCGCGGTCTGCGCCCGCAGCTCCGCGGCGAACGCCTCCGGTCCCACCGCACGCAGCCGCTGGCGGGTGCCGTCGGGCGGGGTGAGCGACAGGTCGAGGGCCGGGAGCTTGGCGCGCGGGGCCACCGAGACCGGTACGGCACCGTGCGGCTGGTTGACGGTGACGTCGGCCAGGTAGGTCAGCAGCCGCGTACCGCGGTCACCGGAGGCCCGGGCCGTGAGCAGCTGCGAGTGGGTCTCGATGAAGCTCGTGGTCACCCGGCCCGACGCGAAGTCCGGGTCGTCGAGGAGCGCCTGCAGGAACGGGATGTTGGTCGCCACGCCCCGGATCCGGAACTCCGCCACGGCGCGCCGGGCCCGGGCGACCGCGTCGCCGAAGGTGCGACCCCGACAGGTCAGCTTGGCCAGCATCGAGTCGAAGTGCGGGCTCACCTCGGCGCCGGTGAACGTCGTACCGCCGTCGATCCGGACCCCCGCGCCGCCCGGCGAGCGGTACGCCGTGATGGTGCCGGTGTCGGGACGGAACCCGTTGGCGGGGTCCTCGGTCGTGATCCGGCACTGCAGCGCGGCACCGCGCAGCCGCACGGTGTCCTGGGACAGGCCGAGGTCGGCCAGGGTCTCACCCGCGGCGATCCGCAGCTGGGACTGGACCAGGTCGACGTCGGTGACCTCCTCGGTCACCGTGTGCTCGACCTGGATCCGCGGGTTCATCTCGATGAAGACGTAGTTGCCGTCCGGGTCGAGCAGGAACTCCACCGTGCCCGCGCACGCGTAGCCGATCTCGCGGGCGAAGCGGACGGCGTCGGCGCACATCCGGTCGCGCAGGGCGGGGTCGAGGTTCGGTGCCGGCGCGATCTCGACCACTTTCTGGTGGCGGCGCTGCACCGAGCAGTCCCGCTCGAAAAGGTGGATCACGTCGCCCTGACCGTCGGCGAGGATCTGCACCTCGATGTGCCGCGGGTCGACGACCGCCTGCTCGATGAAGACGGTGGGGTCGCCGAAGGCACCCTCGGCCTCGCGCATGCAGGTCTCGATCGCCTCCCGCAGCTGCGCCCGGTCGTCGACCCGGCGCATGCCGCGCCCGCCGCCGCCGGCGACGGCCTTGACGAACAGGGGCGCCGGGATCGCCTCCGCGGCGACCAGCAGCGCGTCGACGTCGGTCGACGGATCGACGCTGCGCAGCGTCGGCACGCCGGCGGCCTTGGCGGCCGCGATCGCGCGCGCCTTGTTGCCGGTGAGCTCGAGCACCGCGGCGGAGGGCCCGACGAACGTGATGCCGGCGGCGGCACACGCCTCCGCCAGCGCCGGGTTCTCCGACAGGAACCCGTATCCGGGATAGATCGCGTCGGCGCCGCACTGCACGGCCGCCGCGACGATCGCATCCGGGTCGAGGTAACTGCGGACCGGGTGCCCCCGCTCACCGATCTCGTAGGCCTCGTCGGCCTTGAGACGGTGCTCGGAACCCCGGTCCTCGTACGGGAAGACGGCCACGGTGGTGGCGCCCAGCTCGTACGCCGCGCGGAACGCTCGGATGGCGATCTCTCCGCGATTGGCGACCAGAACCTTCGAGAACAAGTGGATGACTCCTCGCTGTGCGTGTGGGTGGGGTTCCATCCCATCAGTCGTGAGCCGGGTCACGGGCTCGTGCCCACCTGGTGGAGACCCCTCACCCACACCCGTTCTGCGCTGGTCAGCCGTCGAGGAAGCGGCGCGCGTTGTCCCGCAGGACGAGCCGGCGCTCGTCGGCGTCGAGGAAGGCCGACCGGTGCACGACGCTGCCGGCCGGCCGCTCGCCGAGCGGGTAGGGGTAGTCGCTGCCCACCATCACCTGACCGGCGCCCAGCACGTCGACCAGGGTCCGCAGTGCGGCGGGTTCGAAGACCACGGAGTCGACGGAGAACCTCCCGACGTACGCCGACGGCGGCTGCGCCGACGTGCCGATGACGTCGTTGCGGTGGTGCCACGCGTTCTCGAACCTGCCCAGCCAGAAGGCGAAGGAGCCGCCGCCGTGGGCGAAGCAGATCCGCAGGCTCTCCGGCACCCGGTCGAAGACGCCGCCCAGGATCATCGCGATGACCGACAGGTGGGTCTCGGCGGGCATTCCGGCGAGCCACTGCGCCATCCACCGGTCGAGCCGGGGGGACGACGCCATGTCCCACGGGTGCACGAACACCGGTACGCCGAGCGACGCGGCGTGCTGCAGGAAGGTGACGACGCCCGCGTCGTCGAGATCGCGGTCGCCGACGTGGTTGCCGATCTCGACGCCGCGGTGCCCGGCGGCGACGGCACGCTCGAGCTCGCGGCACGCGGCGTCGGTGTCCTGGAGCGGGACCTGGCAGAAGGGCACCAGCCGTCCGCCCCCGGGCGCGCAGATCTCCAGGGCGAGGTCGTTGAAGATGCGGGCGACCTTCTCCGCCTGGCCACTCGGCTGCTCGTACCCGAAGAACACCGGCGTCGGGGAGACGACCTGGAGCTCGACGCCGTCGGCGTCCATGTCGGCGAGGCGGACCTCGGCGTCCCAGCAGTCCGACTGGATCCGGCGGAACTCGCGCGAGCCCACCATGATCATCGCCTCGGCCTCCGACTCCACCCGGAGCCAGGGCTGCTGCTCCCCCAGGTCGGGCCAGCCCTGGGGCACGTAGTGGGTGTGGACGTCGATGACGCCGTCCGGTCCGCCCACCGCGGCCTCAGCCCTTCCCGGGGTGGAGGGCGCCGCAGTGGCCGCAGGTGCGCGCCTCCTCGGAGGCGTAGAACTGCTCGAAGACCGGCGGCAGGTCGGCCACGATGTCGCGGACCTGGAGCTCGACCTCGTGCACGAGGCGGTCGCACTCCATGCAGAACCAGTTGAACTTCTCCAGCGTGCCCTCCTCGCGGATCCGCTCGATGACGATGCCGATCGAGTTCGGGTCGGGACGCTGCGGCGAGTGGTAGACGTTGCGCGGCAGCATCCACATCTCGCCCTCGCGGATGTCGATCCGGCGCGGCCCCTCGTCGGTCATCAGGTTGACGTGCATGTCGCCGCGGTACTGGTAGAACCACTCCTCGTACGGGTCGAGGTGGAAGTCGGTGCGCTGGTTGGGGCCGCCGACGACCTGCACGATGAAGTCGCCCATCGGCTCCCACATCTGCTGGTTGTTGACCGGCGGCTTGAGCTGGTCCTCGTGCTCGGCGATCCAGCGCTCGAAGTCGAGGACGGGTGGGATGGCGGTCATGGCTTCTCCTTGGTCGAGGGGGTCGATGAGGGGGTCGGGAGGCAGGCGACGGCCTGGATCTCGATGAGCAGGTGCGGGTGGGGCAGCTGGTGGACGGCGACGGTCGTGCGGGTGGGACCGGTCTCGTCGAAGTACTCCCCGTAGACCTCGTTGTAGCCGCCGAAGTCGTTCATGCTCACGAGGTACGTCGTCACCTGCACCAGGTCCTCCAGGCCGGCCCCGACGGCACCGAGGAGGTCGGCGATGTTCTCGATCACCGCACGGGTCTGGGCGCGGATGTCGAGGTCGGTGACACCGAGCGCGTCGACGCTCACGCCCTCGAAGGTGTTGTCGGGACGCCGGCTGCTGGTGCCCGACACGAACACCAGGTCGCCGACGACCTTCACGTGCGGGAACCGGCCGCGCGGGGTCGCCTTGCCGGCGACGACCTTGGCCTCGGCCATCACCGGGCTCCTTCCGTGAGCAGGCCGACGTCGCCGAGGCCGGCGACCGTCGCGGTGACCCGGGCCCCTGCGGGCAGCGGTACGGCGGCCGTGGCCGCCCCCGCGAGGAGCACACCGCCGCGCCGCAGCGCCTGTCCGTGTCGGGCGGCCATCCGCAGCGTGGCGGGCAGCGCGGCCCACGGGTCGCCGAGGATGTCGGCGCTCGAGCCCCGGGCGGCCTCGGCGCCGTCGACCGACAGCACGACCTCCAGCCCGGCGAGGTCGATCCCGGCGCGCACCCGCTCGACGGGCACCCAGTCCCCTACGGCGTACGCCGATGCGGAGGTGTTGTCGGCGACGACGTCGGCGAGGCTGAACCGGAAGTCGCGGTAGCGGCTGTCGATCACCTCGAGGGCGGGCGCGACATGGGTGATCGCCGCGGTCAGGTCGGCATCGGGGTCGGCCGGGTCGACGTCCGCCCCGAGCAGGAAGGCGATCTCGGGCTCGACTCGCGGATGGATCGAGCGGGTCAGGTCGAGCGAGGCGCCGGCCGGCACGGCCATCGCATCGGTCAGCGCACCGATGATGACGTCGGAGACGCCCATCTGCTCGGCCTTGGCCTTGCTGGTGAAGCCGAGCTTGGCGCCGCTCACCCGCTCGCCGCGGGAGGTCCGCAGCGCGACGCCGGCCCGCTGGACGGCGTACGCGTCGGCGAGGGAGAGCTCGCCCTCCGCCGACAGCTGCGGGATCGGCACCCCCGTCCGGACCGCACGGTCCAGACGCTCCGCGAGATCCTCGATAAGGGCGCTCACAGCTGCACGCACACGTTCGTGGGCTCGGAGTAGAAGTGCAGCGAGTGGGTGCCGCCCTCGCGGCCGATCCCGGACAGCCCGACGCCGCCGAAGGGCGACCGCAGGTCGCGCAGGTACCAGGTGTTGACCCAGGCCATGCCCACGCGCATCCGCTGCGCCACGCGGTGGCCGCGCTCCAGGTCCGTGGTCCAGACGGCGGCGGCCAGGCCGTAGTCGGTGTCGTTCGCGAGCCGGACCGCCTCCTCCTCGGTGTCGAACGGGATGAGCGCGGCGACCGGCCCGAACACCTCCTCGCGCACGACCCGGCAGCTGTTGTCGAGCCCGACCCAGAGGGTGGGCTCGATCCAGGCGCCGTCGCGCAGCTCCTCGCCGAGGTCGGGGACGCCGCCGCCGACGACCACCTTCGCGCCCTCCTCGATCGCGAGGTCGAGGTAGGACTGCACCTTGGCGCGGTGCTGGCGGGAGATGAGCGGTCCCGTGGTGGTGCCCTCGGCGTCCGGGCGACCGAGCCGGAGCGCCCGGGCCCGCTCGGCGAGGCCGTCGACGACCCGGTCGAAGACCGACCGCTCGACGTAGACCCGCTCGGTGCACAGGCACACCTGGCCGGTGTTGAGGAAGATCGAGCGGGTGAGCCCGTCGAGCGTGCGCTCGAGATCGCAGTCGGCGAAGACGACGGCCGCGTTCTTGCCGCCGAGCTCGAAGGACACCGGCCGTACCCGCGGGGCGACCGCCCGCATGATGGCCGAGCCGGTGCGGGACTCGCCGGTGAAGGTCACCCCGTCGACCCCCTCGTGGGTCGTCAGCAGCTCCCCGGCCGAGTCGGGCCCGAAACCGTGCACGACGTTGTAGACACCGTCCGGCACGCCGGCCTCGGCCATCACCTCGGCCAGCAGCGTGGCCGTCGACGGCGTCTCCTCCGACGGCTTGACCACCACCGCGTTCCCGCAGGCGAGGGCCGGGGCGACCTTCCAGGTGAGCAGCAGCAGCGGCAGGTTCCAGGGGACGATGATCGCGACCACGCCGAGCGGCTTCGGGACCGCGTAGTTGAGCGCCTGCCGGCCGTCCGCGAGGTCGGTCAGATAGGCGTCGAGCCCCTGGGCCGCGATCGTATCGGCGAACGAGCGGAAGTTGAGCGCCGCCCGGGCGACGTCGAGCTGACGGACCAGATGCTCCGGCTTGCCGGTGTCGCGGACCTCCGCCGCGACGAAGTCCTCGAAGCGCGCCTCGATCCGCTCGGCGACCCGGCGCAGCACGGTGGCCCGCTCGCCGACGGTCAGGCTCGCCCAAGGGCCGGCCAGGGCATCGCGGGCGGCCGCGACGGCGGCGTCCACGACCTCGGGCCCGGCCTCGTGGACCTGGGCGACCAGGGCGCCGTCGACGGGGTCGTACTTGGGGAAGGTGCGTCGCCCGTCGACCGGCCGTCCGGCCACGACGTTGCGCAGCTCGACTGATGTCATGGCACCGAGCGTAGGAAGCCTGGACATGCCTGACCAATGCTCTTTGCGGGGTTTGCCATGCTGTTTAGACATGGCGCAGCCCCTCGGCCTGCCGTAGCGTTCGGCCATGGACAGCCCGCGACTCCTCGACGGCCGGCTCAAGCTCCGGCACCTGCTGATCGTCGACGCGCTCACCGAGCAGGGCAGTGTGGTCGGCGCCGCCGCCGCGCTCCACGTCACGCAGCCGGTGGTGACCCGCGGGCTGCACGACCTCGAGGCGATCTTGGGGGTCCGGCTCTACGACCGGGGCCCGCGCGGCATCAGCCCGACCGAGTTCGGCACCGCCTTCACCGGTCACGCCCGCGCGGTCCTCGCGCAGCTCACCCAGGCGACGCGCCACGTCGAGGAGATCGCCGACGCCCGGCGCGGCCATGTCGTCGTCGGCACCCACCTCGCGGGCTCGAACCTGCTGCTCCCCCGGGCGATCGCCCACCTCAAGACGTCGCGCCCGCTCCTGACCGTGATCGTCCGGGAGGGTACGCCGGACTCCCTCCTCGTGGAGCTCACCGCCGGCCGGGTCGACCTCATCGTCGGGCGGCTGACCGGAGCGGTCGCCGAGGGCACCCGCCGGCGCACGCTGTACGACGAGTCGATCCGCCTGGTCGCCGGCGCCCACCATCCGCTGGCCGGGGCGCGGGACCTGGCGCTGGCCGACCTCGCGGCGTACCCGTGGATCCTGCCCGGCGCCGAGACCGTCCTGCGCGAGGAGCTGGAGACCTTCTTCGCCGCGCGGGGGTTCGAGGTGCCGCGCAACCGGGTCGAGGCGACCTCCTTCCTGACCGTCCGCGAGCTGCTCAACGAGACCGAGATGATCGCCGCGCTCCCCGGCCTGATCGGGGCCGACGACCCGCGGCTGACCACGCTGCCCGTCTCCCTGGAGCCGATCGGTCACAGCGTCGGCACGACCCTCGCCGCCGACCGGCGTCTGGGCCCGGCCACCGAGGCCCTCATCGCGTCCCTCGACACGGCGGCGGCGCGACTGCGGGACGGCTAGGGCCGGGCCCCGCCGAGTCCGCCCAGCCAGGCCACGACCTCGCCGACGCCGGCCACGGTGGGAACACCCTCGGGAGCGGCCGGCCGACGTACGACGACGACCGGGATGCCGAGCTCCGCGGCGGCCGCCATCTTGGGCCAGGTGTGCTCGCCGCCGGAGTCCTTGGTGACGAGGACGTCGCGGTCGATCATCAGCTCCCGCTCCCGGTCGATCGGGTAGGGCCCCCGGGAGGTCAGCAGCTCCCAGTCGGCGGGGATCGCGAGGTCCGGAGGGTCGACGACCCGGGCCAGCACCTGGCGCTCGGCCAGGGCCGGGACGAACCGCGCGAGCTCCTGGCGCCCGACGGTCAGGAAGGGCCTGCTGCCGAGCTCGCCGGCCACGGTCGCGGCCTGCTCGTGCGTGGCGACCCAGATCCAGGACGACGTCGCGCGCTCGGCCCAGCCGGGCCGCTCCAGGCGGAGCAGCGGCACGTCCTGCGCCGCGCAGGCCTCCGCGGCGTTGCGGCTGATCCCCCGGGCGAAGGGATGCGTCGCGTCGATCACCGCGTCGTAGTCGGCCAGCACCGCCCGCAGCCCGGGCACTCCCCCGAAACCGCCGATCCGCACCTCGCCGACGGGCAGCCGGGGCCGGGCCACCCGGCCGGCGAGCGACGACACCACCGCGACGCCGTCCGCGACCAGGCGCGCGGCGAGGTCGCGGGCCTCGCCGGTGCCGCCGAGCAGCAGCACCCTCATCGGGTCAGCTCCAGGATCGCGTCGAGATCGAGGTGCTCCTCGACCAGGTCACCGAGCAGGTCGAGCCGAGCCGCCCGCGCCGCGGGGAAGGACGCGGTGCTCGTGACGCCGAGGCTCGCCGCGAGGTACGCCGCCCGGGCCGCGTCGTCCTCGAGGCCGCCGTGCACCATCGTCCCGGTCACCGTTCCGTTCGTGGTCGCGCCGGTGGTCCGGCCGTGGTGGATCTCGTAGCCGGCGGGCTCGTGCAGCGCGAGCCGCTTCTCGGCCGCGAACCGGGTGGTCAGGTCGAGCAGGCCGAGCCCGTCGACGGCCGCGCCGACGGTGCCCTCGGTGCCGTCGGGGTCCTCGATCCGCCGGCCGAGCATCTGGCAGCCGCCGCAGATCCCCAGCACCGGGCGGCCTGCGGCGGCATGCCGCTGGATCGCGATGTCGAGTCCCCGCTCCCGCACCCAGGCCAGGTCCGCGAGCGTCGCGCGGGTGCCGGGCAGCACGATCAGGTCCGCGTCGGCCAGGCGGGCCGGGTCGGACACGAACTCCACGTCCAACGCCGGCTCCAGTCCGAGCGCGTCGACGTCGGTGAAGTTGCTGATCCGCGGCAGCCGGACGACGGCCACCTTGCGTACGCCCGCCCGCGCGTCGGCCCGGCGCCCGGCCAGGTCGAGCGCGTCCTCCGAGTCGAGCCACAGGTCGGGATGCCACGGCAGCACGCCGTACGTCGGCCGGCCGGTACGTCGCTCCAGGTCGGCCAGTCCGGGCCGCAGCAGGTCGACGTCGCCACGGAAGCGGTTGACGACGTACCCCTTGATGAGAGCCTGGTCGGCCGCGTCGAGCAGCATCAACGTCCCGTAGGCCGACGCGAACCACCCGCCGCGGTCGATGTCGCCGACCACGATCGTCGGCACGTCGCCGTGCCGGGCGAGGCCCATGTTGACGTAGTCGCTGGACCGGAGGTTGATCTCGGCCGGGCTGCCGGCGCCCTCGGCGACGACGAGGTCGAAGCGCGAGCGCAGGTCGTCGAACGCGGCGAACGCGGTCTCGGCGAGGTGGGCGCGCCCCTCCTGCCAGTTGCGCGAGGAGACCTCGCCGGCCGGCTGCCCCATCCGCACGACGTGGCTGCGGCGGTCACTGCCGGGCTTGAGGAGCACCGGGTTCATCGCTGCCTCGGGCGTCACGCCGGCGGCGATCGCCTGCACCCACTGGGCCCGGCCGATCTCGCCGGGCTCGCCGGCGGGTCCGGTGACGACCATCGAGTTGTTGGACATGTTCTGCGCCTTGTACGGCGCCACCCGGATCCCGCGCCGCGCGAACGCCCGGCACAGGCCGGTCGTCACCACGCTCTTGCCCGCGTCGGAGGTCATCCCCGCGACGAGCAGCGCCGCGCCGCGGCTCATCCGCGCTTCCCGCGGAAGACGTGGCGCTGCAGCGCGTCCGGCACCGGACCACCCTCACGCACCCAGTCGACGACCGCACCGGTCGCCGCCCCGGACAGCACGCCGCCGAGCCAGGTGTCCTTGGGCCGCCGGCCGCCGGGGAACCAGGTGAAGTCGCGCACCAGTACGACGTTGGACCGATCGCACTCGTCCAGGCAGTCGACCACCCGCACCCGGACCCGCGGGCCGCGCCGGCCGGCGGGATCGTCGAGCGCCTCGATCTCGTCGCGCTGGGCGGCATGGTCGGCGCCGGGGTGCTTCTTGGCCGTGCCGCAGCAACAGTCGCGGCACAGCAGGACGTCGCGCTCGGGCAGGGCCACCTCAGGCCTCCGGTCCGCGCAGAAGGAACAGGTCCATCACCCAGCCGGCCTCGGCCTTCGCCGCGGTCCGCGCCGCCTCGATCTCCCCGACGACCGCGCCGACCCGGCCGGCGACCAGCTGCTCCCCCGCCCCGCCGAGGTTGGCTCCCCACCAGATCGTCCAGTCCTCGAAGCCGTCGAGGTCGACGCCGGCGGTGAGCATCACGACGAGGTTGCGCTGGCCGGCGGCCACGTCGGAGCGCAGCCGCCGGGCGGTCGTGACGTGGACGGGCTGGCCGACCTCGTGCAGCACGATCCGGTGCCGCGCCGCGAGCACCTGCGGAGCGCTGACGCCGGGGAGCACGTCGCACGGCACGCCGAGCTCGCGCGCGAGGCGGATCGTGCCGTCGTACAGGGAGGGATCGCCCCAGACCAGGAAGGCGCAGGTGCCACCGCGCTCCTCCAGCACCGCGCGGTACGCGGCCAGCCGGGCGGCGTACCAGTCGGCGACGGCACCCTCGTACCCCGTCCGGTCCAGGCCGGGTGATCGGTCCCGCTCCGGATCCCGTACGACGACCAGCTCCACGCCGTGCGCCGCGGCGACCGCGCGCCGGACGTCGAGCAGCGGGTCCTCGTCGCCCTTCTGGACGGCGAGCGCGTAGTCGCAGCCGCGCAGCGCCGAGGCGACCTCGGGCGTGACGTGCTGCGGCCCCATGCCGAAGCCGAGCACCCGGACGGTCGCGCTCACCTGTCCTCCAGGTCGCCCTCGACCTCGAGGTAGGCGGCCTGCAGCGCGGCGATCACCTCGGGGTCGGGCGACTCCCACAGGCCGCGGTCCTTGGCCTCGTGCAGCCGCTCGACGATGCTGCGCAGCGCCCACGGGTTCGACCTGCGCAGGAACTCCTGGTTGGTCTCGTCGAGCACGTACTCCTTGGCGAGCGACTCGTACATCCAGTCGTGCACGACGCCGGCGGTCGCGTCGAAGCCGAAGAGGTAGTCGACGGTCGCCGCCAGCTCGAACGCGCCCTTGTAGCCGTGCCGCTGCATCGCGCCGATCCAGCGCGGATTGACCACCCGGGCCCGGAAGACCCGGTTGGTCTCCTCCTGCAGCGTGCGGGTGCGGACGGCGTCCGGCGAGGTCGAGTCGCCGACGTACGCCTTGGGCGCGTCGCCGGTCAGCGCCCGGATGGTGGCGACCATGCCGCCGTGGTACTGGAAGTAGTCGTCGCTGTCGGCGATGTCGTGCTCGCGGGTGTCGATGTTCTTGGCCGCGACCTTGATCCGCCGGTAGTTGGCACGCATGTCGTCGGCGGCCGGTACGCCGTCGAGGTCGCGCCCGTAGGCGAAGCCGCCCCACGCGGTGTAGACCTCCGCGAGGTCGGCGTCGTCGCGCCACGAGCCCGACTCGACCGCCTGCAGGATGCCCGCGCCGTAGGAGCCCGGCTTGGAGCCGAAGATCCGGGTGGTCGCGCGCCGCTCGTCGCCGTGCTCGGCGACATCGGCCTGCGCGTGGGCGCGCACGTAGTTCCGGTCGGCCGGCTCGTCGAGCTCGGCGACCATCCGGACCGCGTCGTCGAGCATCGCCACGACGTGCGGGAAGGCGTCGCGGAAGAAGCCGGAGATCCGCACCGTCACGTCGATCCGCGGCCGGCCGAGCTCGTCGAGCGGGATGACCGTCAGGGCGTGCACCCGCTTGGACGCCTCGTCCCACTCCGGGCGGACGCCGAGCAGTGCGAGCACCTCGGCGATGTCGTCGCCCGAGGTGCGCATGGCCGACGTACCCCACACGGAGAGGCCGACCGACTCGGGATAGGAGCCCTCCTCCGCCACATAGCGCGCCACCAACGACTCGGCCATCGCCTGGCCCGTCTCCCAGGCCAGCCGGGACGGGACGGCGCGCGGGTCGACGGTGTAGAAGTTGCGGCCGGTCGGCAGCACGTTGACCAGTCCGCGCAGCGGCGAGCCGGAGGGTCCGGCGGGCACGAACCCGCCGGCCAGGGCGTGCAGCGTGTGGTCGAGCTCGTCGGTCGTCCCGGCCAGGCGCGGGACGACCTCGCTCGCGGCGAACGCCAGGACCTGCCGCACCTGCGGGTCCGGGTGGAGGTCGTCGACCCGGGCCGGGGCCCAGCCGGACTTCTCCATCGCCTCGACCAGCTCGCGCGCCTCGGCCTCGACCCGGTCGACCTCGGTCGTCGGGGCATCCGGCGCGAGGCCGAGCGCGGCCCGCAGTCCAGGCACGGCGTGCGACCGGCCACCCCAGACCTGCGCGGCACGCAGGACCGCGAGCACCAGGTTGACCCGGGCCTCCCCCTCGGGGGCCTGGCCGAGGATGTGCAGCCCGTCGCGGATCTGGACGTCCTTGATCTCGCAGAGCCAGCCGTCGACGTGGAGCAGGAAGTCGTCGAAGTCGTCGTCCTCGGGCTTCTCGTCGAGGCCGAGGTCGCGGTGCAGCTCGGCGGCGTGCATGAGCTGCCAGATCTCGCCGCGGATGGCGGCCAGCTTGGCCGGGTCCATCGCGGAGATCTTGTCGTACTCCTCCAGCAGGCCCTCGAGTCGCGCGATGTCGCCATAGCTCTCGGCGCGCGCCATCGGGGGAATGAGGTGGTCGATGATCGTGGCGTGCGCGCGGCGCTTGGCCTGCGCGCCCTCGCCGGGGTCGTTGACGAGGAACGGGTAGATCAGCGGCATGCTGCCGATCGCCGCGTCGGTGCCGCAGGACGCCGACAGCGCGGCGTTCTTGCCCGGCAGCCACTCCATCGAGCCGTGCTTGCCGAGATGGACGACGGCGTGGGCCCCGAAGCCGTGCTCGACCCAGCGGTAGGCCGCCAGGTAGTGGTGCGACGGCGCGAGGTCCGGGTCGTGGTAGATCGCCACGGGGTTCTCCCCGAAGCCGCGGGGCGGCTGGATCATCAGCACGACATTGCCGGCCTGGAGCGTGGCGAGCACGATCTCGTCCTGCCCGGAATCCGGCGCCGTGTTGACGAACAGCGTGCCGGGCGACTCACCCCAGGCCTCGACCATGCCGTCGCGCAGGTCGGCCGGCAGATCGGCGGTCCATGCGTCGTAGTCGGTCTTGCTGATCCGCACGTGCGCGTCGGTCAGCTGCCCGGACGTCAACCACTCCTCGTCCTGGCCGCCCGCCGCGATGAGCGCATGGATCAGCCGGTCGCCGGCGACCGTGTCGTCGTCGAGGTCGAGGACGCCGAAACCGTCGCCGACGTCGTACCCGGCGTCGCGCAGCCGGCGCAGCATCCGCACGGCCGACACGGGGGTGTCGAGGCCGACGGCGTTGCCGATCCGGGAGTGCTTGGTCGGGTAGGCGCTGAGCATCAGCGCGATCCGCTTCTCGGCGTTGGGGACGTGGCGCAGACGGGCGTAGTTGACCGCCAGGCCCGCGACCCGGGCGGCGCGCTCCGGGTCCGCGACGTACGACGGCAGGCCGGCCGGGTCGCTCGGGTCGATCTCCTTGAACGAGAACGGCGCGGTGCTGATCCGGCCGTCGAACTCGGGGATAGCGATCTGGTTGGCGTAGTCGAGCGGCGAGACGCCGTCGTCGGAGGCCTCCCACTCGGCGCGACTGCTGGTCAGGCACAGGCCCTGGAGCACTGGGATGTCGAGCGCGGCGATCCGGGCGACGTCCCAGGTCTCGTCCTCGCCGCCCGCGCTCGCGCCGGCCGGGACGCTGCCGCCGGCCGCCAGGACGGTGACGACCAGCGCGTCGAGCTCGCCGAGCGCGGTGAACAGCTCGTCGGGCGCGGCGCGCAGCGAGCCCGCGAAGACCGGGACGCCGACGGCCTCGCCGGTCGCGTCGATGGCGTCGCAGAGCGCGTGCACGAACGCGGTGTTCCCGCTGGCCTGGTGGGCTCGGTAGAAGAGCACACCCACCCGCGCCCGTCGTACCGGACCTTTCGGTCGCTCTTCGGCCGAATTCACGACCGTTTTGTCCGGTACGACGGTGGCGCGGTCGACCAGACCCCACGCCGGGATGACCTCCGGCGGCTCGAACCCCTCACCGGTCAGCAGCACGGTGTCGGACAGGAAGGCATGCAGCTGCGCCAGGTTCCGCGGGCCGCCCTCGGCCAGGTAGCGGTGCGCCTCGGCGGCGAGGCCGACCGGCACGGTCGACGTCTCCATCAGCTCGGCGCTGGGCGTCTGCTCGCCGCCGAGCACCACGAGCGGGCGGCCTGTGGCCCGCAGCGCGGCCAGCTCGTCGTCGTACTGCTGGGGGGAGCCGAGGAGCCGGACGACGACCAGGTCGCTGTCCCCGGCGAGCGCGACGAGACCGTCGCGACCGCTCCGGCCGGGGTTGGCCCAGCGGTAGTCGGCGCCGCTGGCCCGCGCGGAGAGCAGGTCGGTGTCGGACGTGGACAGCAGTGCGATGCGCGCCATGACGCTCAAGGCCTCCTCGGGGTTCTCGCCCCTCATCGGTAGGTGTGTCCGTGGCCAGTGTCTGGCTGCCCGGCAGCACCCTCACGGAGGCTGTCGGGATCACAGTGGCGGAACCGCCCCGGTCTCACACCGGGTTCCTGGACCACGGACCTGTGGGGAGTCAGCCTACGGTGGTGGCGTGAGTTCTCCGCAGGCGCCCGGCATCTCCGTAGCCGTGCACGGCCACCCCAACCTGGACACCCTCCTGCTGTGGCACCCCGCGGTCCGCACGGACGCCGACGCCGTCGGCGCGCTGGCGAGCCGGATCGCGACCCGCGGCGGTGTCCGGGTCGTCGTACCGACCTGGGAGGACGGGCGCGACCTGCTGCGCTCGGTGCGCTACGCCCGCGGCTCGTCGGTGCACCCGCCGGACCAGCTCGCCGTCGTCGGGTACGGCGAGGCCGGCATCGCCGCGCTGAGCCTGGCCCAGCACCAGCGCCGCCTCGGCATCGGCCTGCGCCGCGTCACCTGCGTCGACGGTGCGGCCGGTCTGACCGACCCGATCAGCGGGCAGCCGCTCGACGCGCCGGCCCCGCGCCCCGACAAGGTCGCGACCGAGGTCGACGTCGTCGCGACCGGGGACGGCGACTGGGCGACGACCACCGTGACGGCGTGGCAGGCCGCGGGATGGGCCGCCACGCTCGTCCCGGCCGATCAGTTCACCTGGCGGGTGAGCCCCTCCCAGTAGGGCGCGCGCAGCTTGAACTTCTGCAGCTTGCCGGTCGCCGTACGCGCCAGCTCGTCGCGGAACTCGACCGAGGTCGGCGACTTGTAGCCGGCCAGCCGGTCCTTGCACCAGCGGATCAGCTCGGCCTCCATCTCGGGGCCCGCCGTGGCATCGGGCGCGAGGACGACGAGCGCCTTGATCGTCTCGCCCCACTTCTCGCTCGGCACGCCGATCACGGCGACCTCGGCGACGGCCGGGTGCGAGAAGAGCGTGTCCTCGACCTCGATGGAGGTGACGTTCTCGCCGCCGGTGATGATCACGTCCTTCTTGCGGTCGGCGATGGTGAGGTAGCCGTCGTCCCCGACGAAGCCGCCGTCACCGGTGTGGAACCAGCCGTCCTTGAGCGCGGCGGCGGACTCCTCCGGCTGCTCCCAGTAGCCCTCGAGGATGACGTTCGAGCGCGCGAGCACCTCGCCGGCCCCCTCCTCGGACTCGTCGATCGCCAGCCGGACGCCGATCGCAGGCGCGCCCGCGCGGGTCAGCCGGGACGCGCGCTCCTCGGCCGAGAGGTCGTCCCACTCGGCGCGGGTGCGGTTGATGGTGAGCAGCGGCGAGGTCTCGGTGAGGCCGTAGATCTGGATGAACTCCCAGCCCAGCTCCTCCTGGACCCGGATGACCGTCTTGGTCGGCGGCGGGGCCCCGGCCATGATGATCCGCACCTTGTCGCGCCCGGGGATCTCGCCCTCCCAGGCCTGCGCGGCCTCCAGCACCGCCGCCGCGACCGCCGGCGCCGCGCACATCACGGTCACGCCGTGGTCGCGGACCCGGCGCAGGATCTCGGCGCCGTCGACCTTGCGCAGGATGATGTGCCGCGCCCCGACCCCCGTCATCGCGAACGGCATCCCCCAGCCGTTGGCGTGGAACTGCGGGAGCGTGTGCAGGTAGACGTCGCGGTCGTTGATCCCGGCGTGCAGGCCAAAGGTCACCGCGTTCACCCAGATGTTGCGGTGGGTGATCTGGACGCCCTTGGGCCGCGCGGTGGTGCCGGAGGTGTAGTTGATGGTGGCGGTCGCGCCCTCGTCGTACTCCCAGGCCTTGGGCTCGGCGCCCGGGGCGGCGTAGAGGGCGTCGTCGTCGCCGAGGAGGTACTTCTGCTCGCAGGTGACGCCGGCCAGCGACTCCTCGAGCTCGGGGTCGATGTAGAGGACCCGGGCACCGGAGTGCTCGACGATGTACTGCACCTCGTCGGGGCTGAGCCGGAAGTTGACCGGCACCAGCACCCGGCCCCAGCCGCTGACGCCGAAGAAGGACGTGAGCAGCCGGCTGCTGTTGTGGCTGACGACCGCGACCCGGTCGCCCACGCCGATCCCGAGCTCGTCGAGCCGGGCGGCCTGGCGGCGCGCGAGCTCGCCGATCTCGGCGTAGGTCAGCTCACCCTGGCTGGCGGCGGGCTGGGTCGGCTCGTCGACGACACCCACCCGCTCGCCGTACACCTGCACGGCCCGGTCGAGGAAGTCGTTGACGCTGAACGGGACGAACACGCGGGGCCTCCCAGGGCAGACGGATGTGACGCCTACCACCCTAGGCCCCGTGCCCCGCTCCGTGTGCCCTCGAAAGGATGCATCCGCGTGGCGCGGGCAGCACGGCCGGCAGCGTGGCGGACGGCGGCGTAGCGCATCGAGGGCAAGGGCGGGCCCGAAGGGTCCGTCCGCCGCGCTCGATCGGCGACACGCTCGGCCCATCCCGGCCGGGAGCGTGGCGCCCGCGCGTAGCGCATCGAGGGCAAGGGCGGGCCCGAAGGGTCTGTCCGCCGCGCTCGATAGGCGACACGCTCGGCCCATCAGACATGAGAGGACTCTCATCGGTCTCTCACCGACGGCCCACGATCGGGCAGGATGGTGGCGTCATGAGCCGGGTGGGGAAGGTGCTGCTGCCGGTCGCGGCGCTGTTGCTGCTGACCGGGTTCGTCGTCGCGGCCGTGGTGCGTGCCGGAGCCGACGAGCCGGATCCGCGACCTCCCCTCGACCTCGGCTCCCTGCCGCCCGGCGAGACCCCCGCGCCACCGGCCTCGCCGCCCACCCCGCCCGCGAGCGAGCCCACCCCGTCGCGGGCCACGGTGATCACGCCGCAGCCCGAGATCGACGATGACGACGACGATGATGATGACGACGGCCGCGACGACGGCCGGTGGGGTCGGGGCGATGACCGGCGCGGTGGGGACGACCGCGACGACCGGGGCGATCGCGACGACCACCCCGACCAGGACGACGCCCCGGACGAGCCCGACGAGCCCGATGACGACTGAGCGCCGTCCGGATCGGGCGGGGCTCTCGGTCCGGACCCGGATCACCGCGGCCGTGGCGCTCCTCGTGACGGTCGCACTCGCCGGCGCCGGCCTGATCGTCTACTGGGTCGAGAACCGCGCGGTCACCGACGCCGTGCAACGGGAGGTCGAGCAGGAGCTCGACGAGTTCGTCGCGCTGCAGCGCACCGGCGACTTCACCTCCGTGCAGGACCTGCTGGAGGGCTTCCTCAAGCGCAATGTTCCCGACGACGACGAGCTGCTCGTCGGCTGGATCGGCGACGGCCGGCTGGTCCAGTTCCCGAAGGACTCCCTGGTCCAGGACCCAGCCTTCCTGGAGGCCGTGGCCCCGCTGGTCGTCGACGGCGGGACGACCTATCTCGACACCGACCGCGGCGACGTACGCATCACCGCCCAGCCGGTCACCCAGGGCAGCCAGCGCGGCGCCCTGCTCGTGGCGACCTTCCTCGCTGAGGACCGCGACGAGCTCCTCCAGACCATGCGCACCTATGCGCTCGTCGCCGCGCTGTCTGCCGTCCTCGTGACCGGGACCGCGGCGTGGGTGTCGGGGCGGCTGCTCCGCCCGCTGCGGACCTTGCGCGTGGCCGCCGAAGCGACCAGCGCCACGGACCTGTCGCGCCGGCTGCCCGAGCGCGGCAACGACGACATCACGGCGCTCACCCGCACCGTCAACGGCATGCTGGACCGGCTCGAGCATGCCTTCGCCGGTCAGCGGCAGTTCCTCGACGACGCCGGCCACGAGCTGCGCACCCCGCTCACGGTGCTGCGCGGCCATCTCGAACTGCTCGACGTCGGCAGCCCTCAGGAGGTCGCCGAGACCCGGACGCTGCTGCTCGACGAGGTCGACCGGATGGCGCGGCTGGTCGGCGACCTGATCATGCTGGCCAAGAGCGATCGGCCGGACTTCCTCTCCCCCGGGCCCACCGACCCGTCGGCACTGCTCGCCTCCGTGCTCAGCAAGGCCAGCGCTCTCGGCCGGCGGGACTGGGTCCTCGAGGCCTCCCCCGACCTGCCGACGGAGGTGGTGGTCGACGGCCAGCGGATCACCCAGGCCCTGCTGGCCCTGGCCGACAACGCCGTCAAGCACACCGTGCCCGGTGGCCGGATCGCGATCGGCGCGGCCGTCGTCGGCCCGCTCCTGCGCTGCTGGATCCACGACGACGGCGCGGGCGTGGCCCCGGAGGACCGGGAGCGGATCTTCGGCAGGTTCGGTCGCGCTGCCGTGCCTCCCGGCGACGAGGGGTTCGGGCTCGGCCTGTCGATCGTCGGCGCCATCGCGCAGGCCCACGGCGGGGCGGCGTACGTCGACCCGCACCGGGCCGGTCCCGGTGCACGGTTCGTGCTCGACGTGCCCGTCGTCCTGCCCGCCGCCCTCCCCGTGGACGCCCCCGACGGCGCCGCGGCCCCGAAGGGAGCCCCATGGCCCACATCCTGATCGTCGAGGACGAGGAGCGGATCGCGTCCTTCGTCGCCAAGGGCCTGCGGGCCGAGGGACACCGCACCACGGTGGCCGCCGACGGCGCGACGGGTCTCGACCACGCCCTGGCGGGCGATGTCGACCTGGTCGTGCTCGACATCGGCCTGCCCCGCATCGACGGCTTCGAGCTGCTCGACCAGCTGCGCTCGCAGGGCTCGCGGGTCCCCGTCATCGTGCTCACGGCCCGGGACTCGGTGACCGACACGGTCACCGCCTTGGAGGGCGGCGCCGACGACTACATGCCCAAGCCGTTCCGGTTCGCCGAGCTCAGCGCCCGGGTCCGGCTGCGCCTGCGCCAGGCCACCGCCGCCACGGCGGCCACCGCGACCAACGGGACCGGCGACCAGCTCTCGGCCGGCGGGATCGAGCTGGACCTGCGCACCCGCCGCGCGAGCGTGGCCGGCGACGAGGTGGAGCTGTCCGCCCGGGAGTTCGCGCTCGCCGAGATCTTCCTGCGCAACGCCGGCCAGGTGCTCTCCCGCGAGCAGTTGCTCGACCACGTGTGGGGCCTGGACTTCGACCCCGGCTCCAATGTCGTCGACGTGTACGTCGGCTACCTCCGCCGCAAGCTCGGCGCCCGCGCCATCACCACCGTGCGCGGGATGGGCTACCGCTTCGATCGTTGAGTCGTCGGGTTTGACCTGTTGAGTCGTCGGATCTGACCTGTCGACTCGTCAGTTGCGGACAGGAGTGCCCACACGGAGTGGCCGCTCGCCAGGTCGAAAATGACGACTCAACGGGTCAGAGGTGACGACTCAACCCTTCCAGTGCAGCCGGGGCGCGGGCAGCGCGGCGATCTCGGGCTCGAGCGCCTCGGCCACCTCCCGCGGCAGCGGTCGGGACGCCGGGTCCGGCTCGAGCAGCGCGTGGACCACCTTCGCGACCGCGGCGGGTACGTCGTCGGGCAGCTCCGCCGGCGCCTCGAGGAGCTGCGGGAAGCGGTCCCGGGCCTCGGGCGCGTCCGGATCCCCGTCGCGAAACGGGCGGTAGCCCGCGATCGCGTGGAAGAGGGTCGCCCCGAGGCCCCAGAGGTCGCTGGCATGACCGGGCACGCCGTACGCCGCCCCGGGGGCGGCCTGCTCGGGGGCCATATAGGCGTCGGTGCCGATGTGACCGGTGATCTCGGCCGCCTGGGCGGCCTGGCGGGCGACGGAGAAGTCGATCAGCCGCGCCGGCGAGCCCATGATCACGTTGCTGGGCTTGAGATCGAGATGGCACACGTCGGCATGCCGGAAGAAGTGCAGCGCCGAGGCGAGGTCGACCGCCAGCGGCAGGTACTGCTGCGGCGAGAGCCGCCGGTGCCGGCGGATCAGCCCGGCCAGGCTGGGGCCCTCCACGTGCTCGAGCACCAGGTGCGGCCGCGGCCCGCCGGCGTCGTACCGCAGGCCGCGGACCGTGACCGGGTGGTGGGCCACGTCGAGAGCGGTCGCCTCCCGGACCAGGTTGTCGAGGGTGTGCTCGTCGCCGGCCTCCGCCGGGCGCACCACCTTGACCACGACCGGGCCGTAGGTGATCTCGTCGAAGGCGAGGTAGGCCTCGTAGGCCGAGCCACCCCCGAGCAGCCGCAACGCGGTCAGCTCGGGGGTGATCGCGTCACCCTCGGCGAGGTCCCAGGACGACAGCGAGGCGCTCATCGAAGGTCAGCCCCGGGTGTTGTTGCGGCTACGGTCGTTGGTGTGGTTGCGCGACCAGTCGCGGGTCTTGGGACCGGGGCCGTCGTTGGTCCAGTCCGCCTTGGCCCGGCCGGTGCGGCTGTTGTCACGGCCACTGCGGTTGCCGGTCCGGCTGCGGTCGCTGCGCGTGTTGGCCGTGTTGGCCGTGTTGGCGGTCCGGGTGTCCTGGTTCGTCGCGTTGGTGTCGTCGTCATCGGCGGCCCGGGCCCGGAGGTCGTCGCCGTCCGGGTCGTCGTCATCGGCGACGAGCACGATGTCCGGCGTGTCCTGCTCGCGCTTGACCGCGACCTTCGTCTCACCGCCCGCCTGGGCGGGCCACGCCAGCACGCTGACCGCGACGCCCGTCGCCGTCACGCCGGCCAGGCCGCTGATCGCGAGCATCAGGGGCTTCTTCATGGGTTCCTCCTCGATCGGTGGGTGCCGACTCCTCGTCGACACCGCAACCCTCCCGAGTGGGCGTGAGGCAGGCATGAGTCCCCGATGAGAGGGTTCTCATCGGGGCGTGTCCTACAGTTCGGCCATGGACGCGATGCGGTCTGAGGAGCACCGCCGCCGGGTTCCGCGCCGGTGGGTCCTCCGCACCGCCGTCGTCGTGACGATCGTGGGCTTCCTCCTCACCGTCATCCACCCGACGATCGACGAGGGGCGGCAGGCACGAGGTGCCGCCGAGGAGCCCGCCACCTGCCTGGCGCCGTTCCACACCGTGCTCGACGGAGCCGACAACTTCCCGGGCGGGGAGCCACCGCTCAACGGCGAGTCGATCGCGGCGAAGTGCCGGGAGGCCGGCCGGACCCGCTACCGGCAGGGCATCGTCTTGATGGGCGTCGGCGGCCTGGCCGGGCTCGGCGTCGCGATCGCTGTCCTGCGCTCCCGGGTCCGGGAACGCAGGAACCGGGTCAGCGCTTGATCTTCGGCGACATCGTCGCGTTGCCGTACAGCGACATCCCGGTCGCCAGCGCGTCGTCGTCGTAGCTCGCGTCGGTGAAGAGGGCGACGGTCGTCAGCACCGCGCCGAACTTGAACCACCGCGGGTTGCCCAGGCACGAGCGCGGCACCGCGATCCGCACTGACAGGCGGTCGGCGCCGACGGTGCGCTTGATCCCGCGGCAGCGGGACGCGTCCTCGTCCATCGAGAGCTCCATCAACTCGGTGCTGGAGAACCCTGGCATCTTCGGGGACATCACCATGAACCGCTTGCCCGGGACGCGAAGCATCGCGCTGATCATGAACGGCCCGGTGAGCGGCGCGCGCATCCGCATGGTGATGCTCACCTTCCGGGCCTTGTGCGTGCCCGTCACCTGGACGATGTCCCCGTTCGCCTGCTCAGGCAGGGGTGTAACGGTGATCGAGGTGTCGGTCACCGCCTGCGTCGTGACGTCGCCGGCCGCGTCGTCGTACGTCCAGCGGTCGGCCTGCGCAGGTGCCGCCACCGCGACAGCGGCCCCGGTCACCACGAGCGACAGGAGCAGGGCGAGGAGGGCACGGGGGGCGGAGCGGTTTATGGCGGTCACCCTGGCACAGTTCTGCCGACCTGTTGGCAATATTCGCGCGTCCGTGCTGGTCGAGCTAGATTTGGACATTGATACAATTTGTATCCATGTACAACTCACTCCGGAAGGCACCCCGATGCGTCCCCTGACCCGCGACGAGGTCCGTCGCTGCGTCGTGAACCTGTACCCCGCCACCGCCGGGGTCCGGCTGCCCGCCTGGTTCGACGACACCCGGTGGGAGCGGATCGACTACCTCGGCTGGCGGGACACCCGGGCGTATCAGCGCGCCTACCTGGTCGCCGACGTCGATGGCCGGGCCCAGGGCATGGTCCTGCGCCAGAACCCCAGCCAGGCCGCGCTCGCCTCGCGCGCCGTCATGTGCGATCTGTGCCGGTTCACCCGCAGGTTCAACGAGGTCTCGCTCTTCACCGCTCCGCGCGCGTCCACGGACAAGCGCCGGCGCCTGAGCACCGTGGGCCTCCTGCTGTGCACGGATCTGGACTGCGTCCGTAATGTGCACCGCACGCCGACCACCGGCCCTCACGACCCACCACCGGAGCAGATCATCGAGAACCGACGCAGCGGACTGCGCGCCCGCACCATCGACTTCCTGCGCTCGGTGCCGGACACGACCGGCGTGCCCCGAGGGCCGGGCCGATGAGCTACCTGGCCCGAGCCGAGCGACGCCGGTCCATCGTGGCGGCGGCCGCCGCCGTCGTGGCCCGCGGCGGCCTGAGCGCGGTGACCGCTCGGATCGTCGCCGAGGAGCTCCGCGGTTCCCCCGGCCAGATCCACCACCACTTCGCGTCGACCGACGAGCTGGCAGCGGAGGCATGGAGCCACTTCGCGCGGGCCGAGATCGAGGCCTACCGCGACGAGGTCGCCGGTCTCGACGCGAGGGCGGCACTCGCCCTGTTCTTCGGCGACCTGCTGAGCGAGGAGGGCGACGAAGCGGGCGACGGGACCGCCCTCGCGCGGTGGGCCGAGGCCGGGGCGCACGCCCAGCTGCGCCCCCTCGTCGGCGCCAGCTATCTGGAGACGCTCGCCCAGCTCACCGACGTCCTGGCCTCGATCCTGTCGACCCGCCGCCCCGACCCGGCGCAGGCGCGCCCGGCCGCCGGCCGCCTGCTCATGCTGGGCGTCGGGCTCGCCGGGACGACCCGCATCCACGGCACCCCACCGGTGCCGGTCCAGGTCGTGATGCGCTCGGCGATCGACGCCGAGACCAGCTGACCGGCCCACTGCGCCGACCAGAGGCCGGTCTCGGCCGTGGTGGGCGCAGAGGGGATCGAACCCCCGACCACCTCGTTGTAAGCGAGGGGCTCTACCGCTGAGCTATACGCCCCGAAGCCGGGACAGCGTACCGAAGCCCCGGCCCCGCGCCGAAACGCCTGGCGAGCGCGGCGGCGGCGCAGCGTGGCGGACGGCGGCGCAGCCGCATTGAGCGACGGCCGCAGGCCGAGCGCAGCGAGGTCTGTGCGGCGAGCTCGATCTCCGACACGCTCGCGCCAAAAAAAGCTGAGCCGCTGGCGTCTCGGGTCACCAGCGGCTCAACGAGATGAACAGTACCGGCCTCGTCCGGTCCTTCCAACCGATCATGCCGAAATAGTTGAAAAATGACCCAAATGGACTAGGCGAGCGGGCCGAACGGCCTAGCCCGCGGCCGCGCGCAGCGCGTCGAGCAGGTCGTCGGCGCTCCGCGCGGCGGGCTTCGGGTTGTGGACGGCCCAGGTCAGGCGGCCCGCCTTGTCGAGGACGTACGACGACCGCTCGGGGCTCCCGCCGCGCTCATCGAAGACGCCGTACGCCCGCGCGACCTCGCCGTGCGGCCAGAAATCGCTGAGCAGCCCGAAGTTGAGGCCGTCGGCGTCGCTGAAGGCCCGCAGGGCGTAGACCGGGTCGCAGGAGATCGCCAGCACCTCGGTGTCGAAGGTCAAGAACTCGTCGAGCCGGGTGCGGATGCCGTGCATCTCCCCGCTGCACACGCCGCTGAACGCGAAGGGGTAGAAGACCAGCGCCACCGCCTTCACCCCGCGGTACGACGACAGCGTGACGTCCTGCCCGAACTGGTCGCGCAGCGTGAAGTCGGGGGCGAGACCGCCGATCTCGATGCCGGTCGCGGCGCTGGCGGGACCTGCCACGTCCGGCCTCACGCGGTGACCCCGGGAGCCCCGGGAGCCTCGGAGCCCTCGGAACTGTCGGTGGAGCCGTCGGCGGGGTCGAACGCGGCGAGCTCGCGCTTGAGGACCTTGCCGGTGGCGTTGCGGGGCAGCTCGTCGAGGAACACGATCTCGCGAGGGACCTTGAACCGGGCGAGGCTCTCCTTGACGAGCTCCTTGAGCTCGTCGGCGGAGACCGGCTCCGTCTCCGGGACGCGCACGACGAAGGCACGCAGCCGCTTGCCGAAGTCGGGGTCGTCGATGCCGATCGCAGCGACCTCGGCGACCCGCTCGTGGGCGGCGAGGCAGTCCTCGACCTCCTTGGGGAAGACGTTCTCGCCACCGGAGACGATCATCTCGTCGTCGCGGCCCTCGACGTACAGCCGACCCTCGGCGTCGAAGCGGCCGACGTCGCCGGAAGACATGAGGCCGTCGATCATCTCCTTGCCGCCGCCGCCGGTGTACCCCTCGATCTGCAGGCTGTTGCCGACGAAGATCCGTCCGGACTCCCCCACCGGCAGCTCGCGTCCGTCGGCGTCGAGGATCCGCACGATGGTCTGGTGCGGCAGCCGTCCGGCGGTGCCGGGTGCCTCGCGGAGGTCCTGCGGGGAGGCGATCGAGGCCCAGGCGACCTCGGTCGAGCCGTAGACGGAGTAGAGGTTGTCGCCGAAGCGGTCCATCCACTGCGTCGGCAGATCGCCCGGGAGCGCGGAGCCGGACGACGCGACCGCCACCAGATGCGGCAGCGGGTAGCGGTCGAGCACCTCGGCGGGCAGGGCCAGGATGCGCTGCAGCATGACCGGGATGACCGCGAAGGACTCGCACTCCTCCTCGTGCAGGATCCGCAGGGCGTCCTCGGGATCGAACCGACGCGTCAGCACCAGCGTGGTGCCGAGCATCATCGCGAGCTGGTAGTGCGCGAAGCCCCAGGTGTGGAACAGCGGCGCGGCCACGTGGCACTTCCAGCCGCTGCGCAAGGGCATCCGTGACAGCAGCGAGATCGCCGCCGGCAGGCCGCCCTGGGGGCGCGGCGCGCCCTTCGGCGTACCGGTCGTGCCCGAGGTCAGGATGATGGTGCGGCCCTTGCCGGCGGGCGGCGCGAGGTCCTCGGTCCGTCCCGCGGCCAGCCCGGCCGCGATCAGGCCCTCGATGCTGTCCTCACCCGCGTCACCGTCGGTCCAGCCGAGCACCCGGTCGGCGATGTCGGCTCCGGCGAGAAGTCCGGTGAACTCCTCGTCGTGGACGACGACCCGCGGCTTCTCGCGGGCGATCACGTCGGCCAGCTGGGGCCCGGCGAAGGCGGTGTTCAGGTAGAGGACGTCCGCGCCCAGCTTGCTGATCGCGATGGACGCCTCGATGAACCCGCGGTGGTTGCGGCACATGACGGCCACGCCGTCGCCGGGCCGGACGCCGCGGGCGCGCAGGCCGTGGGCCAGCGCGTTGGTGCGCGCCTGCAGTTCGCCGAAGGTGAGCGAGCCGCGCTCGTCGATGACCGCGGTCCGGGTCGGCATCCGCAGCGCGATGGTCTTGAACCCGCCCGCGGGCGTGGTGCTCCACTGGCGCAGCGCGTTCGCCATGCCCGCGACCACCAGCGGCGAGTACGGGCGGACGATCCCCGACTCGGTCAGGATCTTGAGGCTGGTGCCGGCGTCCTTGACCCGGCCGGTGAGCCGGTTGGAGAGCTTGCCCATGCCCCTATTCAAGCCCACCGCGTCAGGTGACCGACTTCGGCGCCACCAGACGAGTCGCCGCCCAGTCCTTGCTGACGGCCGCGGCGGTGGTCTGCGAGAGGCCGGCGATGGGTGCCGCCTCGGCGATGTCGGCCGCGTCGACCGCACCGGGCCGCCCGATCTTGGGGGTCAGCAGCCAGATCACCCCGCCGCCGACGAGGTCGGTGAGCGCGTCGACGAGGCCGTCGACCAGGTCGCCGTCGTCGCTGCGCCACCACAGCAGGGCCGCATCGACGACATTGCCGTAGTCGCCGTCGACCAGGTCGCCGTCGATGGCGTCCTCGATCGCGACACGCAACTCGTCGTCGGTGTCGTTGTCCCAGCCGAGCTCCTGGACCACCTGCCCCTGCTTGAGGCCCATCCTCTCGGCGGGTCCGGTCGGGCCGGATGAGCTGGTGCCGCCGGTGGCGGTCGAAGTCACGGTGTTTCCTCCAGGGTTTCGGGTACGACGAACATCCCACAGCGTGCGGGTTGGGGAGTAGTCCAGCGGAGTCAGGGTGCGCGGCGCAACCCTCCGGCCGCAGAACGGCCCACTTCGTGTACTGACGGGTAGATTTTCCGCCCATCGACGAGGTGCAACGATGGGGCACGTGACCTCCGACACCCACTCCGACACCCACTCCGACGGCACCACCCCGGCCGTGCGCGCGGCGTCGACGCCCTCCGTCATCCACGAGGGCCTGCCGACCCAGCTTCCCGACATCGACCCCGACGAGACCCAGGACTGGATCGACTCGTTCAACGCGCTGGTCGACGAGCGCGGTCGCGAGCGCGCCCGCTACGTCATGCTGCGCCTCCTGGAGCGGGCCCGCGAGGCCCAGGTCGGCGTGCCGGCGCTGCGCAGCACCGACTACATCAACACCATCCCGCCCGAGCGCGAGCCGTGGTTCCCCGGCGACGAGGACGTCGAGCGCCGGATCCGGGCGTTCATCCGCTGGAATGCCGCCGTGATGGTCTCCAGCGCCAACCGGAAGGGCCTCGAGGTCGGCGGTCACATCGCCACCTACCAGTCGAGCGCCTCCCTCTACGAGGTCGGTTTCAACCACTTCTTCCGCGGCAAGGACGCCGTCTCCGATGCGGGGGTGGTCGGCGGCGACCAGCTGTTCATCCAGGGCCACGCCTCTCCCGGCATCTACGCCCGCGCCTTCCTCGAGGGCCGGCTGAGCGAGGAGCAGCTGTTCCGCTTCCGCCAGGAGGTCCAGCACGGCAAGGGCGCCGGCCTCCCGTCGTACCCCCACCCGCGGCTGATGCCGGACTTCTGGGAGTTCCCCACGGTCTCCATGGGCCTGACGGGCATCAACTCGATATACCAGGCCCGGTTCAACCGCTACCTCCACAACCGCGGCATCAAGGACACCAGCCAGCAGCACGTCTGGGCGTTCCTCGGCGACGGCGAGATGGCCGAGCCCGAGTCGCTCGGCGCGATCCGGATCGCCGCCCGGGAGGAGCTCGACAACCTCACCTGGGTCGTCAACTGCAACCTCCAGCAGCTCGACGGCCCCGTCACGGGCAACGGCAAGATCATCCAGGAGCTCGAGGCCAACTTCCGCGGCGCGGGCTGGAACGTCATCAAGGTCATCTGGGGCCGCGAGTGGGACGCCCTGCTCGCCCGCGACGTCGACGGTGTGCTGGTCAACCAGATGAACTCCACGCCCGACGGCGCCTTCCAGACCTTCTCGGTCGAGTCCGGCGCCTACAACCGGGAGCACTTCTTCGGTCCCGACCCGCGGCTGCGCGCCATGGTCGAGCACATGACCGACCGGCAGATCGAGAAGCTGCCCCGTGGCGGCCACGACTACCGCAAGGTGTACGCCGCCTTCGACGCCGCCACCAAGCACGTCGGGCAGCCGACGGTGATCCTGGCCCACACGGTCAAGGGGTGGACGATCGACGCCCTCGAGGGCAAGAACGCCACCCACCAGATGAAGAAGCTGACCCAGGAAGACCTCAAGAAGTTCCGCGACCGGCTCTACCTGCCGATCAGCGACCGGGACCTCGAGTCGGCCTACGAGGCCACCGGCGCCGCGCCCTTCTTCCACCCGGGCGCCGACTCGCCGGAGATCGAGTACATGATGGAGCGGCGCCGCCAGCTCGGCGGGTCGCTCCCCCGGCGGGTCGACCGATCGACGATGCTCACTCTGCCCGGCGACAGCGTGTACGCCGAGCTCAAGAAGGGCGCCGGCAACAACAAGGTCGCCACCACGATGGCCGCGGTCCGGCTGCTCAAGGACTGGATGAAGGACCCGGGCATCGGGCCGCGGATCGTCCCGATCGCGCCCGACGAGTACCGCACCTTCGGCATGGACGCGATGTTCCCGTCCGCGAAGGTCTACGACCCGCACGGCCAGCAGTTCGAGTCCGTCGACCGCAACATGCTGCTGCAGTACAAGATGTCCGCGCAGGGCCAGATGCTGCACGAGGGCATCTCCGAGGCCGGGGCGATGGCCTCGGCGACCGCCGCCGGATCGTCGTACACGACCCACGGCGAGCCGATGATCCCGTTCTACATCTTCTACTCGATGTTCGGCTTCCAGCGCACCGGCGACTCGATCTGGGCGATGGCCGACCAGCTCGCGCGCGGCTTCCTGATCGGCGCCACCGCCGGCCGCACCACCCTCACCGGCGAGGGCCTGCAGCACGCCGACGGGCACTCCCCGCTGCTGGCCGCGACCAACCCCGCCGTCGTCCACTACGACCCGGCGTTCGGCTACGAGGTCGGACACATCATGCGAGCCGGTCTGGAGCGGATGTACGGCCCCAGCGCCGAGCACCCGCGCGGCGAGGACGTCATCTACTACATGACGGTCTACAACGAGCCGGTCACGCAGCCGGCCGAGCCCGCGGACCTCGACGTCGCCGGCCTGCTCAAGGGCATGTACCGCGTCAGCGGGCTCGACACCGAGGCCGGGCAGGGCCCGGCCGTGCGGCTGCTCGCGTCGGGCGTCGGCTTCCCGTGGATCGACGAGGCCAAGCGGATCCTCGCCGACGACTGGGGCGTCCGGGCGGAGACCTGGTCGGTGACTTCGTGGAACGAGCTGGCCCGCGACGGCATCGCGACCGAGAAGTGGAACCTGCTCCACCCGGGCGAGGCCCACCGCACGCCGTACGTCACCGAGGTCCTGGCCGGTGGCCAGGCCGCGCAGGCGCCGGTCGTGGCGGTCTCCGACTACATGACGGCGGTGCCGCTGCAGATCGCGCAGTGGGTCCCGGCGGGCTACCACGTCCTCGGCGCCGACGGCTTCGGCTTCGCCGACACCCGTCCCGCCGCGCGCCGGTTCTTCCAGGTCGACGCCCAGTCGGTCGTGGTCCGGGCGCTCGCGGCGCTCGCCGACGCCGGCGAGATCGATCCGGCGAGGGTCAAGGAGGCGGTCGAGCGCTACCGGATCGACGACCCGACCGCCGTCTCCGGCGTGCTCCAGGAGGGTGGCGACGCCTGACCCCGTCCGTCGGCCCGTCGTGCGGGATCTCCTCCGGGAGGTCCCGCACGACGTATTTCAGCTGTTCCCGATGGCGTCGAAATGCTCGTCGACGGCCCGCATCGCCGCCTCCGGGTCGCCGGCGAGGATGGCGTCGTAGATCCGGGTGTGGTGGTCGACCAGGAGTGCCTGGCGGGAGGTGCTGAGCGGCTCCTGGGTGAGTCGCTCGCTGCGCTCGGCGAGGTCCTTGGTGAGCACGCTGGAGAGCGCCTCGGCGAAGAACGTCAGCGACGGGTTGCCGGCCGCGCGCAGCAACGACTGGTGGAACGCGCGGTCGGCGGCGAGCACGTCGACGCGCAGCTCGGTGGCCGCCATGGTGTCGATGGCGCGCTTCATGTAGGCGATGAGCACGGGGTCGGCGCGGCGGGCGGCCTCGGCGGCGGCCTGCCGCTCCAGGGCGATCCGCACCGACTCCAGCGAGGCCAGCGGGAGGTTCGAGCTGCTGATCGCGAGGTTGAGCGCGAAGGCCAGGGCGTCGGGACGCAGCGTCTCGACGAAGGTCCCGGCGCCGGTACGACGGCGCAGCACGCCGAGGCCCTCGAGCATGCCGAGTCGGTCGCGCAGCGCGGTCCGGCTGACGTCGAGGCGGACCGCGAGGTCCCGCTCGCTCGGGAGCTTGTCGCCCGGGCGCATCTGCTGGATCAACTCGCCGAGCGCGACGGAGAGCGGGTCGTCGGCGAACAGCGCGCTGAGCGAGCCGGCGTCGTTCTCGATCGACATGCGTGGGCCTTTCCTGCTGGGGGCGCAGCGACTGTAGCCGGGCCCGGATTTCGCCGACCCCCTTGACATCCGGTCGTGGGCCAGATCACTATTCACTCAATTGGTAGTACCACTTGATCAAGCGGTAACACCACCTTAGCAACCCCTGCCCCCGACCGAAAGGACTTCGGTGAGCACTTCCGTCTCGATCACAGAGCTGGGCGACGGCGTCGAGGAGGCCGTCCTCGCGACCTGGCTGTGCGCCGTCGGCGACACGGTCGCCGCCGGCGAGCCGATCGCCGAGGTGATGACCGACAAGGTCAACCTCGAGATCGAGGCCCCGGTCGCCGGCGTCGTGACCGCCCTCCACGTCGAGCCCGAGGACGCCGTCCGGATCGGCCAGGTCATCGCCGAGATCGGCGCGCCCGCATGACCACCGAGCTCGCGCTCTGGCAGGCGATGGTCGAGGCGCGCGCCTTCGACCAGGCGATGTGCCGGCACAACGGCCACTGGCACGAGGCCCGCGGCGAGGAGGCCGTCTTCGTCGGCGCGTACGCCGATCTCGGCCCCGATGACGTCGTGGCACCACACTTCCGCGGCACCTGCGCGGTCGCTCTCCAGCGCGGCACGTCCCCGGAGACCCTCGCGGCCGGCGTCTTCGGCACCCGCGGCAGCGACTCCGGCGGGCATTGGCGCGGGGACATCTGCCCCACCCCGGGCCCCCGCTCGATCGGGATGTTCTCCGGCTCGCTCGGCACGTCCGTCTCCTACGCCACCGGTGCCGCCCTGCACCTGGCCCGCACCTCCCCCGGCGCGGTGGCCGTCTGCAGCTTCGGCGACGGCACGGCCAACAGTGGGATCGTCGCGGAGTCCCTCAACCTCGCGGCGATGCTCGCGCTGCCGATCGTCTACGTGTGCCAGGACAACCAGTACGCCACCTCACTGCCGTCCGCGGTGGCGCTGGCCGGCGAGCGGGTGTCCGACCGGGCCCGCGCCCTCGGCATCGTCGCGACCGACATCGACGGCAACGACGTGCTCGCCGTCCGCGAGGCCGTGGGCCAGGCGGTGGCCCGGTCCCGTGCCGGTGCGGGACCGTCGTTCGTGCACGCGCTGACCTACCGGATGGGTGGGCACTACATGAACGACCCCGAGACCTACCGCACCCCCGAGGAGGTGGCGGCCTGGGCCGAGCGCGACCCGATCGCCCGGCTCCAGCAACTGCTCGTCGGCCACGGCGTCCTCGACCCTGCCGAGGCCGAGGCGCACAGCGCCGCGACCCACGCCCGGCTGGAGGCCATCGTCGCCGAGGCGAAGGAGCGCGACGACGAGGAGATCACCCCGACCGTCAGCGCGTTCGCGGAGGACGTGCGGCCCGAGCTGAGGAGCGCCTCGTGACCCGGATGACGATGAGCGAGGCGATCGTCGCCGCGGTCGCCGACGAGATGGCCGCGGACCCGTCGGTCTACCTGATCGGTCAGGACATCGGCGTCTTCGGCGGCCCGATGCAGTCGGCCAAGGGCCTGTGGGAGGCCTTCGGCGCCCAGGGCCGGGTCATCGACGCGCCCATCTCCGAGGCCGCCATGGTCGGCACGGCGGTCGGCGCCGCGATGGCCGGCAGCCGCCCGATCGTCGACCTGATGTTCGCCGAGTTCCTCGCGCTGACGATGACCCCGCTGGCCCTCGAGGGCGCCTCGGTCGCCTTCCGCACCCGCGGCCAGGTCACCGTGCCGCTCGTCGTCCGCGCGAAGTGCGGCGTCGGCCCGCACCGCGGTCACGCCGAGAGCTGCGTCGGCATGCTGATGTCCTTCCCCGGGCTCAAGGTCGCGATGCCGACCACCCCGCAGGACGCCTACTCGCTGATGCGCTCCGCGATCCGCGACGCCAACCCCGTCGTCGTACTCGAGCACATGAGTCTCCTGCACGGCGCCCGTGCGGAGGTCGACCCTGAGTTGGTGATACCGCTCGGTGCCGCCGCCGTACGCCGCGACGGCACCGACCTCACCGTCGTCGCATCCGGACTGATGGTCCAGCGCGCGCTGCGGGCCGCGGCCGAGCTGGCCAAGGAAGGCGTCGAGGCGGAGGTCGTCGACCTGCGCTCCGTCGCTCCCCTCGACGTCGGCCTGGCCCGCGCCAGCGCCGAGCGGACCGGCGCGCTGATCGTCGTCGAGGAGTCCTGGCCGGGCTCCGGTCCCGCCGCGGCACTGTGCGCCGGCCTCCTCGACACTCCCCTGGGTCGCACCGGTTTCCCCGTCCGGCTGCTCCAGCCGCCGGCGACCCCGGTGCCCTTCGCCGCCTCCCTCGAGACCGCGTTCGTCCCGTCCGTCGCCGACATCGCCCACGCCGCCCGCACGCTGCGCTCGACCATGAGAGGAACCGTGACCGCATGAGGACGTTGCCGGCCAGCCAGGTCTTCCACCGCGACCTGGTCCATACCGCCCCGGTGGTCGACCGCGCCGCCGGCGTCCACGTGTGGGACGTCGACGGCAACCGCTATCTCGACGCCTCCTCCGGAGGCAATATCGTGATCAGCATCGGATACGGCGTCCAGGACGTCCTCGACGCGATGGCCGAGCAGGCCGCCAAGGTCAGCTTCTGCGGCCAGTTCACCAGCGAGCCGCAGGAGCAGCTGGCCCGCGAGCTCGCCGACTTCGCGCCCGAGGGCATGGACTATGTCCGGTTCACCTCCGGCGGCTCGGAGGCCAACGAGACGGCGATCAAGCTCGCCCGGCACTACTTCGTCGAGTCCGGCAAGCCGTCCAAGCACAAGATCGTCGGCCGCTGGCGCAGCTACCACGGCAACACCCTCGGGGCCCTCTCCGCCACCGGCCACGTGATGCGGCGGGTCGGCTACGCGCCGATGCTGCTGCCCTTCGCACACGCCGCCCCGCCGTACCGCTACCGCTGCACCCTGTGCGCCCAGGCCGGCACCTGCACGCTGTCGTGCGCCGACGACGTCGAGCGGGTGATCCTCAACGAGGGTCCCGAGCACGTCGCGGCGTTCATCGCCGAGCCGGTGGTCGGGGCGGCGGCGATGGGCATGGTCCCGCCCGAGGGCTACTTCGAGCGGGTCCGCGAGATCTGCGACCGGTACGACGTCCTGCTGATCGTCGACGAGGTGCTCAGCGGGATGGGCCGGACCGGGCGCAACTTCGCTGTCGAGCACTTCGGGGTCGTGCCCGACCTGATCACCTGCGGCAAGGGCATCAGCAGCGGATACTCGCCGCTCGGCGCGGTGATCGCCCGCAATGAGATCTACGACGCGGTCGCCCAGGGCAGCGGCATGTTCGAGCATGGCTTCACCTACGGCGGCAACCCGCTCTCGTGCGCGGTGGGGCTCGCCGTGCTCCGCCACATCCGCAAGCACGACCTGGTCGCCCGGGCCGGCGAGGTCGGCGACTACCTGCTCTCCGAGATCCGGGCCGCGATCGGAGACCACCCGATGGTCGGCGAGGTCAGCGGACTCGGGATGCTCGCCGGCATCGAGGTCGTGGCGAACCGCACGACCAAAGAGCCGTTCCCCTACGAGCTCGGCGTCAACAAGCGGATCGCGCGGGCATGTCAGGAGCGAGGGGTGCTGATCAACCCCTCCTTCAGTGGCAATGCCGACGGCTACCGGGGCGACCGGTTCGGCATCTGCCCGCCCTACATCTTCGAGCGCGCCGACGTCGACCGCACCGTCGCCGTCCTCGCCGAGGCCGTGGCCGCCGTGGCCGCGGAGATCGGATGACCACGCCGCCGGCCCACGCCGGACGGCCCTCGGGTTCCACCCACCACCAAGGAGTCCCTGTGAAGCGCACCTACCTCGCCCTGGCCGCCTCCGCCCTCGCCTGCACGACGCTCGCCGCCTGCGGCGAGGACGGCGGTGGAGGCGCCAGGGACGCCGGCGACGCCAAGGTCTGCGTCGACCAGTACGCCACCGCCACCGTCATCGACGACCTGCTCACCGGCATCAAGGCCGGCCTCGCCGACGCCATCGACGACGGGCTCGAGCTCGACGTGCAGAATCCCAACGCGGACGCCGCGACCGAGCAGACGCTGGCGCAGAAGTTCATCTCCGGCGGCTGCGACGTCATCGTCCCCGTCGGCACGTCGGCCTCCCAGCTGATGGCGACCGCGACAAAGGACATCCCGATCGTCTTCGCCGCGTCCTCGACGCCCGTCGACGCCGAGCTGGTCGCATCGATGGACGAGCCCGGCGGCAACGTCACCGGCGTCGCCGACGTCATCGACCCGGTGCCGGACATCGACGCCATGAAGCAGCTCATCCCCGACCTCGACAAGGTCGGCCTGATCTGGAAGCTCGGCGACCCCGCCGGTGACGCCCAGGCCGACAAGGCCCGCGCGCACCTCGACGAGCTCGGCGTCGAGTACGTCGAGGCGACGATCAGCAACGGCTCCGACATCACCCAGGCGGCCCAGAGCCTGGTGGGGAAGGTCGACGCGATCGAGATCCCCGGCGACACGACCACGATCAGCGCGGTCGAGGGTCTGATGAAGGTCGCTGACGACGCGAAGTTGCCGGTCTACGGCGGCACCGGCGAGGCGGTGGCGGCCGGTGCCGTCATCTCCTCGTCCTACGACTACGAGGTGGTCGGTAAGGAGGTCGCCACGCTGGTGTTGGCCGTCCTCGACGGTGCCGACCCGGCCACCACCGCGGTCGTCGTCCCCGAGACCGGGGGTTTCGACCTCAACCGGACCAAGCTCACCGAGCTCGGCATCGACGTACCGGCGGAGATCCTCGACGCCGCGCTCACCACGCAGTGACCAGGAGGAGCACATGATCTGGAACCTCATCGAGATCGCCGTCCAGGTGGGGCTGCTCTACGTCCCCCTGGTGCTCGGCATCTACCTCGCGATGGGAGTGATGAGCCTCCCGGACCTCACCTTGCAGGGCTCCTTCGGCGTCGGCGGGTCGACGGCCGCGGTGCTCACCATCAACGGCCAGCATCCCGTGGTCTCGCTCGGCGTGGCCATGCTGGCGGGGGCCGCAACGGGGCTGGTCACCGTACTGCTGCACATGAAGCTGCGACTCAACGTGCTGCTCGCGAGCATCCTGGTGGCCACCGCGGCGTACTCGATGTGCCTGGTGATCATGAGCTCCGGCAACCTGTCGCTGTTCGGCACCACCACCGCGTTCTCCTGGGCCGACGGTGTCGGCCTGACCTACCGCGAGGGCACCATCCTCACCGGTGCCGGAGTAGCGCTGCTGCTCGTCGCGGTCCTGCTCTGGTTCCTGCGCACCGACTACGGGCTGTCCCTGGTCGCCACCGGCCAGAACATCCAGACCGCTCGTGGACTGGGCGTCCGCACCGAGCTGCGCCAGGCCGTCGGTCTCGCCGTCGCCAACGCGCTGGCCGCGCTCTCCGGCGGGCTGGTGGTGCACAACCAGGGCTTCATGGACGTGACCATCCAGAACGGCGTCATCGTCATCGGCTTGGCCGGCATGATGCTCGGCCTCAGCTTCACCCGGTCCAGCCGGGTGCTGCCGATCCTGGTGGCGCTGGTCGCCGGCGTCGTCGTCTACCGGTTCGCGGTCGCGACGTCGCTGCAGATCGGCCTGAACCCCAACCTGCTCCAGCTGCTCACCGCCGCGGTCGTCGTCGTGGTCATCGCCGTCCGCAGCCAGGGCCGCAGCTGGCTGAGCACACTCACCGCCACCGGCCGCCGCCAGAGCCGGATCGCCCGTACCCGGTACTACGAGGAGGATCGTGTTGCGAGCTTCATCTGACCCCACCCTCGACCTGCAACTGAGCGGGTGCACCAAGCGCTTCATCGCGCCCGGCCGCGAGCTGGTCACCGCGGTCGACAACCTCAGCCTCGAGGTGGAGGCCGGCACCTTCGTCTCGATCATCGGGTCCAACGGTGCCGGGAAGTCCACGACACTCGCAATGATCGCCGGCAACCTGCTGGCCGACGAGGGCCATGTAGTGGTGCGCGGCCAGGACGTGACCACACTGCCGTCGTGGCGCCGGATCGGCCTGGTCTCCCGGGTTCGCCAGAATCCGCAGGACAACATGGTCTCCAACCTGACCATCGAGGAGAACTTCGCGCTCGCCCTGGCCGGGCGGCGCGGGCGGTTCCCCCTGCGTCGTACGTCGCCCGGCAAGGTGCGCGCCGCGGCCCAGGAGCTCCTCGAGCCGCTCGGGATGGGGCTGGAGGATCGCCTCGGCGCCATCTCCGGCTCGCTCTCGGGCGGACAGCGGCAGGCGATCGCGGTCGCCATGGCCTGCCTCGGGTCCCCGGCGGTGATGCTGCTCGACGAGCATGTCGCCGCGCTCGACCCCAACAGCGCGGCCCGGGTCAACGCCGCGACCGAGCGGCTGATCCGCGAGCGCGGGATCACGACACTCATGGTCACCCATGACATGAAGCACGCGCTCGACCACGCCGACCGGCTGCTGATGATGCACCAGGGCACGATCGTCGTGGACGTGTGTGGCGACGAGCTGACCGGGATCACGCCGCGCGACCTGCAGCAGCGCTTCGCCGCGCTGTCCGGCGGGAGCCTGTCCGACGCCAGCCTGCTCGCCGAGAGCAGCCCGGCATGACGACGGCCGCGGTGACCCGCACTCCCCTGACCGGCATCCGCAAGGCGATCGCCGATCGGATGGCCCAGTCCCACGCCCAGATCCCGGGGGTGCACGTGGTCGAGGAGTGCGACGTCTCCCGCGTCGACCTGCGGCTCCTGCTCGCGCACGTGTGCCGGGCCGTCGCCGAGCTCGCCGCCGCGCACCCACTGTTCAACGCCCACGTCGTCGGCGACGAGATCCTCGCCTTCGACGACGTGGCGGTCGGGTTCGCCGTCGACACCCCGCGCGGGCTGGTCGTCCCGGTGCTGCGCAACCCGCTCTCCTACTCCCCCGAGGAGCTGACCGCGCAGGTCGCCGACCTCGCCGAGCGGGCCCGGGCCGGGCGGATCCCCGCCCGCGACATCAGCGGCGCCACGGTGACCGTGACCAGTCCGGGCAAGAGCGGCGGCGTCCTCGCGACACCGCTGATCAACCCGCCCCAGACCGCGATCATCGGGGTGCACCGCGCGACCGACCGGGTGGTCGCGCTGGCCGGCGGGGTCGCCGTACGCCGCATGCTCAACCTGACGGTCACCTTCGACCACCGGGTGATCGACGGCGCCGAGGCCGGGCGGTACGCGCACGAGCTGCGCGCGCTGCTGGAGCGGGAGGCCTGATGACCGCTCTGCCGGAGGGGCGCAAGCTCCTGCGCCTGGAGGTCCGCAACGCGCAGACCCCGATCGAGCGCAAGCCGTCCTGGATCAAGGCCAAGGCCAAGATGGGCCCCGAGTACACCGCGCTGCACGAACTGGTGAAGTCCGAAGGCCTCCACACCGTGTGCCAAGAAGCTGGCTGCCCCAACATCTTCGAGTGCTGGGAGGACAAGGAAGCCACCTTCCTCATCGGCGGCGACCAATGCACCCGACGCTGCGACTTCTGCCAGATCCACACCGGCAAACCCCAACCCCTCGACCGCGACGAACCCCGCCGCGTCGCCGAATCCGTCCAGACCATGGGCCTCAAGTACGCCACCATCACCGGCGTCGCCCGCGACGACCTCCCCGACGGCGGCGCCTGGCTCTACGCCGAAACAGTCCGCACCATCCACGACCTCAACCCCGACACCGGCGTGGAGAACCTCATCCCCGACTTCAACGGGATCCCCGACCTCCTCACCGAGGTGTTCGAGTCACGCCCCGAGGTCCTGGCCCACAACGTCGAGACCGTCCCCCGCATCTTCAAACGAATCCGCCCCGCCTTCCGCTACGAGCGCTCCCTCGACATCCTCACCCAGGCCCGCGCCTTCGGACTCGTCACCAAGTCCAACCTCATCCTCGGGATGGGCGAGACCCGCGAGGAGGTCTCCCAAGCACTCCACGACCTCCACGACGCCGGCTGCGAACTCCTCACCATCACCCAATACCTACGCCCCTCGGTGCGCCACCACCCCGTCGAACGCTGGGTCAAGCCCGAGGAGTTCGTCGAACTCGCCACCGAAGCTGAACAGATCGGCTTCAGCGGCGTCCTGTCCGGACCCCTCGTCCGTTCGTCGTACCGAGCCGGACGGCTCTACCGGACCGCTCGCCGGGCCCGGCTGGAGCGGGTTCGCTAGATCCACCCGGCGGCGACCGCCCCGCGGGTGAGAACCAGCAGGACGAGCAGGAACACCACGTTGACGGTCGTGAAGAGGCGCAGGAAGGTGGCCGTCTCCCCCGGCCGCAGCGCGGCGTACTGGCGCAGCGCGATGAGGCTCGCCAGCGACGCGACGACCGTCCCTACCCCACCGACGTTGACGCCGACCAGCAGCTGCGCGTGCTCGGCGGTGAACGGCGCGGCGAGGACGGCCGTCGGGACGTTCGACAGCACCTGGCTGGCCAGCGCGCTCACCAGCAGCGGGTCGTGGGCGAGCAGCTCGCCCAGGGCCGAGGCGACGCTCGGCACCCGGGCGAGGGCCTCGGCGACCACGAAGAAGAGGGCGAGGACCCCGAGCAGGAGGTAGTCGACCTTCAGCAGGGCCGACCGGTCGGCCACGAGCAGCACCGCGACCACACCGATACCCGCCCACCACGGCAGCACCCGCAGCACGATCGCGACCGTCGCCGCGAACAGCGCGAGGTAGAGCAGGCTCCGGCCCACCGCCATCCGGTGCGGGAAGGCGACCGGCTCGTGGGGGGTGCGTCGTACCGGCAGACAGGCGAGCACGATCAGCACCACCGACGCCGCGAAGGGCAGCGCCATGATCCGCAGGAAGTCGCCGATCCCGAGCGCATAGTGCTGGTAGAGGTAGAGGTTCTGCGGGCTGCCGAACGGCGTGATCATGCCGCCGAGGTTCGCCGCGACCGTCTCCATCACGAAGGTATAGGCCAGCAGGTCGTCGTTCCCGGTCACGCGCAGGGTCACCGCGGTGAGTGGCAGCAGGGTGAGCAGTGCCATGTCGTTGGTGATCAGCATCGAGGCCAGCAACGTCAGGAGGACCAGGCCCAGCACCAGCGAGCGGCGTGTGCGCAGCAGCTCGACGATGCGCTCCGCGACGGCGCCGAAGAAGTGCACCCCGTCCAGCGCGCGGACCACCGCGAGCAGGCAGAGGACGCTGGTCAGCGTGGTGAGCACAGGGCCATCAGACAGACATCAGAAGGACATCAGGCGGGCGCGACCGCCTCGTCGCGGGCCTCGGCCGCGGCGACGGCCGCCAGCGGCCCGAGCGGCGCCGTCGCACCGGCCTTGAGCATCCGCCGGAACCGCGCCCGGTTGTACGACGCCGGCTCGGTCGTCGAGATGAAGTCGTCGAGCAGCCGCACGAACTCGTCGGGGTGGTCCTTGTGCGGGAAGTGGCCGGCGTCCGCCAGCACGTCCACGCGCACGTCGGGGGCCAGCGCCCGGGCGTTCTCGGCGTGCGCGACCGGGATCACCTGGTCCTCGATGCCCCACAGCACCGCCATCGGCATGGCCTCGCTCAGGTAGGCGCGGTCGGACATCGTCACGATCTGGCCGCGCCAGTCGATGACGGCCCGGACCAGGTGACGGATCGCGAACCGGGTGCGCCGGTCCTTCCAGGACTCGACGATGTCGGCGACCTCGTCGAGGTCGCGGGTGTACTTGCGCAGCGGCCCGAAGGTCAGATGTCCCGACGCCGCCCGCAGGGCGAGGGTCTCGACGTGACGGATCCCGGGCAGCGTCAGCAGCCCGACGGCCCGGAACCAGCCCGGCACCTGGATCAGCCGGATCATCGGGGTCACCTCGCCGCCGAGGCCGCCGGTGGACACGAGCATCACCCGCTGGGTGCGCTCGGGGAACTGGTAGGCGAACTGCATCGCGACACCGCCGCCGAAGCTGTGCCCGACGACGGTGACCTTGTCGATGCCGAGGACGGTGAGCAGGTCCCGCATCCCGTTGGCGTAGCCGCCCAGCGTGTAGTCGGCGCGCGGCTTGTCGGAGAGCCCGTGCCCGAGCAGGTCGGGAGCGATCACGGTGTAGCGCTCGGCCAGCTCGTCGATCACCGGCGTCCAGGTCGTGTGGTCGCAGGCGAGACCGTGCAGCAGCAGCACCGCGGGCCCCGAGCCCTTGCGGACGTACGCGCGGCGCTTGCCGTGCAGCGTGACGTACCGGACGTCCTCGCTCCCCACCGACATCACCACGCCCCCTCCGCGCTCGGCTAGCAGATGCTTGCTCCTGCTAGCGGTCGTGCCCGATTCAACCACGGTGCCCGGGCGCTCGACACCCCGCCTCCGGAACCGGTCGGCGCACCGCGCAATAGGCTGGCGCCATGTCCCCCACCGGTTCGGCGCAACGGGCCGAGGCCACCCGCCAGCTGCGCGCGGCCACCGGCTCCCTGAGCACGGCGGCGACCTCGCGGATGGATGCCGACCTGCCCTGGTTCCGCGACCTGAGCGCCGAGGAGCGCTCGTACGTCGGGATGATCGTCCAGGCCGGCGTGAAGGGCTTCGTGGACTGGTTCGCCGACGGCGGCGGCGCCGACCCGCAGGATCACGCCCTCGTCGGTCAGGTCTTCGGCGCCGCGCCCCGCGCCATGGCCGGCACGGTCGACCTGCACCAGACCGTCGAGCTGATCAAGCTGACCATCGACGAGGTCGAGGCCAACATCGAGCGCCTGCTCGCTCCCGAGGTGCTGCCCGACGTCCACGCCGCGGTGCTGCGGTACGGCCGCGAGGTCGCCTTCGCGACCGCGGAGGTGTACGCCCGCGCCGCCGAGGTCCGCGGCCGCTGGGACGCCCGGCTCGAGGCGCTCGCCGTCGACGCCGTCCTGCGCGCCGAGACCGACGAGGCCGTGCTGTCCCGTGCCAGTGCCGTCGGCTGGTCCTCCCGCGGCGAGGTCGCGGTGGTCGTCGGCACCGCTCCCCCGGAGGCGTCCGGCGCGGCGACCGGCGTCTTCGACGACGTCCGGCGTGCGGCCCGCGAGCACGGCCTCGACGCCCTCAGCGCCGTGCAGGGCCACCTCCTGGTCGTGATCCTCGGCGGCGTCGACCAGCTCGAGAAGGACGCGAGCTCCGTCGCGCCCCTGTTCGGCGACGGCGCCGTCGTCGTCGGCCCGACCGCCGCCGACCTCGCCCACGCCCACCTCTCGGCCCGGGTCGCGCTCGACGCGCTGCGCGCGGCGGTCGGCTGGCCCGACGCCCCCCGCCCGGTCTCGGCCCACGACCTCCTCCCCGAGCGGATCCTCGCCGGCGACGACCGCGCCCGGCTCGAGGCTGTCGACGACCTCTACCGCCCCCTGGCCGACTCCCGCGGCGAGCTCGTCGAGACGCTGGTGGCCTACTTCGCCAACGGCGGCGGGATCGAGGCGACCGCCCGCTCCCTCTTCGTGCATGCCAACACCGTGCGCTACCGCCTCGGGCAGATCGCCGACCTCACCGGGCTCACCCCGTCGGTCCCCCGCGACGCGCTCAGCCTGCAGCTCGCGCTCGCCCTGGGCCGCCAGGCGGCGGCCGGCTCCAGCCGGGGCACCACCGCGTCCTAGGCCGACGGGCCGCACCGGCGCCATCCCCACGCCCCGTCCCCACTCCGTCCCCGCCTTGTAGGACTCCCACAAGGTCCGGCCGCCAAGTTCGTGGACGGTGCAGGCGCGGTCCCAACCACGGGGACGGCAGGCTGGAGGGGTGCTCGTGATCGTGGCCCCCGGACAAGGCGCGCAGACCCCAGGATTCCTCACCCCATGGCTGGAGGACCCGGACGTCGCCGCGTACGTCGACTGGCTCTCCGCCGTCTCCGGTCTGGATCTGGCCCACTACGGCACGGCGGCCGACGAGGACACCATCCGCGACACGAAGGTCGCCCAGCCACTCCTGGTGGCGGCCGGACTGGTCGCCGCCCGCCAGCTCGCGCTCGCGTCCGGCCCGATGCTCGCCGGCGCGGTCACCGGGCACAGCGTCGGTGAGCTCACCGCCGCGGTCGGCGCCGGCGTGATCACGGCCGAGCAGGCCATGGTCCTGGTCCGGGAGCGGGGCAACGCGATGGCCGACGCGGCCGCCGTCACCCCGACCGGCATGACCGCCGTCCTCGGCGGCGATCGCGACGAGGTCCTCGCCGCGATCGCGGCCCACGGCCTGACCGCCGCCAACGACAACGGTCCCGGCCAGATCGTCGCCGCCGGCACGACCGAGCAGCTCGCGGTGTTCGCCGACAACGGCCCCTCGGGCGCCCGGCTGCGGTCGCTGTCGGTCGCCGGGGCCTTCCACTCCCCCCACATGGCGCCCGCGGTCGACCACGTGACCGGCCTCGCGCGATCGGTCTCCGTGACCGATGCGCACACCCCCTTCATCACCAACTCCGACGGCACCGTGGTCCGCGACGGCCGTGACGCGCTGGACCGGATCGTGGGCCAGATCGCTCGCCCGGTGCGGTGGGACCTGTGCCTGGAGACGATGGCCGGGCTGGGCGTCACCGGGGTCCTCGAGCTGCCTCCGGCCGGCACCCTGACCGGCATCGCGAAGCGCTACTTCCGCGGTCGCGAGCCGGGCGTCGAGACCTTCGCGCTCTCCGGCCCCGAGCAGCTCGACGAGGCCCGCGCCTTCTGCGAGCGGCACGCCGCGGCCGCCCACACCGAGGTCGTGCCCGCATGAGCGGCCTCCAGGTCGAGTCCGTGTCCGCCCATGCCACGATCCTCGGCGTCGGCGCCTACCGTCCCGTCCGCGTGGTGCCCAACGCCGAGATCGTCGACGCGATCGACTCCAGCGACGAGTGGGTCCAGCAGCGTTCGGGCATCCGCACCCGCGGGATCGCCGGCGAGTCCGAGACCGTGGTGTCGATGTCGGTCGAGGCCTCGAAGGCGGCCCTCGAGAGCGCCGGGGTCGACGTGCAGCAGGTCGACGCCGTCATCGTCGCGACGGTCAGCCACCTCATGCAGCTGCCGTCCGCCGCCGCCATGATCGCCCACCAGCTCGGCACGGCGCAGCCGGCCGCCTTCGACATCTCGGCCGCGTGCGCCGGCTTCTGTCACGGTGTCGCCCTCGCCAACGACATGGTCCGCGGCGGCACCGCCCGGCACGTGCTGGTGATCGGCGTCGAGAAGCTCTCCGACATCACCGACCCGACCGACCGCGGTTCGGCCTTCATCTTCGCCGACGGCGCCGGCGCGGTGGTCGTCGGACCCGCCGACCGGCCCGGTATCGGCCCGGTCGTGTGGGGCTCCGACGGCGAGCACTACGACCACATCCGGTCCCGCAAGGACTGGACCGAGGTCGTCGCGTCCGGTGACCTCCGTGAGGCGGCGATCACCATGAAGGGCAGCGAGGTCTTCCGCTGGGCGTCGTACGGGATGGCCAAGGTCGCCCAGCAGGCGCTGGACCGGGCGGGCATCACCGTCGACGAGCTCGACTGCTTCATCCCGCACCAGGCCAACAACCGGATCACCGACGCGATGGCGCGCTCGCTGCGCCTGCCCGACACGGTCCGGATCGCCCGCGACATCATCGACTCCGGCAACACCTCCGCCGCGTCCGTCCCGATGGCCCTGCAGCGGATGATCGACGACGGCGACGCGAAGTCGGGAGACACCGCGCTCCTCATCGCCTTCGGCGCCGGTCTCGCGTACGCCGCCCAGGTCGTCGTCATCCCCTGACGGGCCCCGGCGCCCGCCCACGTTTCCGCACCACCCAGCACCACCCATCAACCACGGGAGAACACCAAGAATGAGCACCGAAGAGATCCGCGCCGCCCTCGCCGAGATCGTCAACGAGGTCGCCGGCATCCCGGCCGACAGCGTGCAGCTGGACAAGTCGTTCAGCGACGACCTGGACGTCGACTCGCTCTCGATGGTCGAGGTCGTCGTCGAGGCCGAGGAGAAGTTCGGCGTCACCATCCCCGACGACGAGGTCAAGAACCTCAAGACCGTCGGCGACGCGGTCGCCTACATCGAGCGCAACATCGCCGCCTGATCATTCTGATCCGCTGACTCACCAAGGGAGACCGACAGCCATGTCCCGCACTCGTGTCGTCGTCACCGGCCTGGGCACCACCAGCCCGCTCGGCGGCGATGTCGCCAGCACCTGGGAGGGCCTCCTCGCCGGTCGTTCGGGGGTCCGTCCCCTCGGCGACATGGCTGACGGTCTCCCCGTGACCATCGGCGCCACGGCCGCCGTCGATCCGGCGGAGGTCCTCGACCGGGTCGTGGCCCGCCGCCTCGACCGCTCCTCGCAGTTCGCGCTGATCGCCGCGCTCGAGGCCTGGGCCGACTCCGGCCTGGCGTCCGCCCAGGAGTCCGGCGCCCTCGACGGCGACCGGTTCGGCGTCGCCTTCGCCTCGGGCATCGGCGGCGTGCACACGCTGCTGTCCAACCACTCGACGCTCCTCGAGAAGGGCCCGCGGCGCGTCTCCCCGATCGCCGTGCCGATGCTGATGGCCAACGCTCCGGCGGCGACCATCAGCCTCAAGCTGGGCGCTCGTGGCCCGGTCAACACCCCCGTGTCGGCCTGCGCGTCGGGCAACGAGGCGGTCTCGCTGGCCGCCGACCAGATCCGGCTCGGCCGGGTCGACGTCGCGATCGCCGGCGGCACCGAGGCCGCGATCCACCCGCTGCCGATCGCCGCGTTCGCCAACATGATGGCGTTGTCCAAGAACGACGGTGACCCGACGAAGGTCTCGCGCCCGTTCGACACCGGTCGCGACGGCTTCGTCCTCGGCGAGGGCGCCGGTGCGCTGGTCCTGGAGTCGCTCGAGCACGCCCAGGCCCGCGGCGCCCGGATCTACGCCGAGGTCCTCGGCACCGGCATCACCGCCGATGCGCACGACATCGCGCAGCCCGACCCCGCCGGCCGGGGTGGTGCCCGCGCCATCCGTGCCGCCGTCCAGGACGCCGGCGTGGCCCCCGGCGACATCGCCCACGTCAACGCGCACGCGACCTCGACCCCTCAGGGCGACGTCGCCGAGTCGCTGATGCTGCACGCCGTGCTCGGCGCGGCTGCCGACGACCTCGTGGTCTCGGCCACCAAGTCGATGACCGGTCACCTGCTCGGCGGCGCCGGCGCGCTCGAGGCGGTCGCGACGGTCCTGGCGATCCACCACCGCACCGCGCCGCCCACGATCAACCTCGACGAGAAGGACCCCCAGGTGGAGCTCGACGTCGCCACCAAGCCGCGGGACCTCCCGCTGGGCGACATCGCCGCGATCAACAACTCCTTCGGCTTCGGCGGCGCCAACGTCGCCGTCGTCTTCGGATCGCCCACCTGATCCCGAGCGCGGCAGACCCGGCCGCGACCCCAGCGCCTCACCGCGCTCCACGTGCCAGGGCCGCTGGAACACCTCCCGTCCAGCGGCCCTGACTTCGGATTGCTCCTCCACAGAGAAAGCGCCCCGGCTCACCAGAGCCGGGGCGCTTTCGGGTCGCAGCGGGTCGGTGCTCAGACCACCTGGTGCAGCCAGCGCACCGGGGCGCCCTCTCCGGCGTGCCGGAAGGTCTCCAGCTCGTCGTCCCAGGGCTTGCCCAGCAGCTTGTCGATCTCGTTCTCCAAGGTCACCTCGCCGAGCGCGGCGCGGACCACGGAGGCCTTGAGCCGGTCCTCGGGGATCATGATGTCGCCGTGCAGCCCCATCACGGCGTGGAAGACACCGAGGTCGGGGGTGTAGGAGAACCGGGCGCCCTCGGTCGACGACGTCGGCTCCTCGGTCACCTCGAAGCGGAGGTGGTTCCAGCCGCGCAGCGCGGAGGCCATCTCGGCGGCCGCGCCGACCTTGCCGGTCCAGGAGAACTCGGCCCGATAGGTCCCCGACTGCGCCGGTTGCGGCGTCCAGTCAGGGTTGACGGGCACGCCGAGGACGCCGCCCACGGCCCACTCGATGTGCGGGCACAGCGCGGACGGCGCGGAGTGGACGTAGAACACGCCCCTGGCTGCACTCATGCTTCCGGTCACCACGAACCCTCGCTTCTTCCTACCTCCGGCGTGAGATACGCCTTCCCCAGCGGTCTCGACGGAGGTGTCGGCGTCGCGAACGTGCGTAGGCACAGCGGCAGAGTGACACCTGTGTTGTTGTGCTCCCATTGTGGCCCATGGGACGGCGTGACACCAGCGCCACGTCCGCGTGTCTGGCCTCACACGGCCCGCGGTCGGCTCCCGAGGGCGACCAGCTCCTCCAGTACCGATCTCCCGATGCCGAGACCGCCGAGGTGGCTCTCCCCGTCGATGACCGTCAGCGTCGCGTCGGGCAGCCGCTCGACGCAGTGCCGGCCGTGCCGGAACGGCACGATGTGATCGTCGTCGCCGTGCCACCAGCGAACGGGGACGCGCACGTCGGCCAACCGGAAGCCCCACTCCCTGGTGAAGAGCAGCAGATCGGCCAACGGCGCCGTCATCTGGAACCGGCTGCCGTTGAGCAGGTCGTCGAGGAACATCGCCTTGAACTCCGGTCGCCCCAGGAGGTGCCGGTCGCCGGCCGGCTGCACCGCGGCGTACAGGTCCAGCGCCGGGCCGGCCAGGGGCTTCACCGCACGGATGGCCCCGGTGAGCGCCACCCCCAGCGGCACCCGGCTCGCGGCCAGTACCGGGGCCGCGCGCACCGCGAGCTGGATGATCCCGCCCTCCGCCGCGTCCGGGCCCCGGGTCGGTGCGACTCCCCGAGCACGCCCACCCCCTCGCCCCGTTCCGGCAGCGCGGCGCCCGCAGCCAGGGCGTAGGGCCCGCCGCCGGACAGGCCGATGACGCGCAGGGTGTCGACCGCCAGGGCGTCGAGCAGCAACCCGAGGTCGGCGGTCCAGTCGAGCACGTTCGCGTACACGTGAGGCGTCGAGGACCCGATCCCCGGGCGGTCGATGCCGATGATCCGGACGCCCGCCTCCTCGGCGTACGCGCGGGCGTCGACGGGGATCTGGCGCCGCGCCCCGGGGGTTCCGTGCATCCACACGATGGCCGGGCCCCGCGGCGAGCCGTACTCCGCGAAGCTGAGCCGACGGCCGGCCCGCACCGCCACGCTCCCCTCGAGGGTGGGCCGCCTGGGCTGCTCCGGGATGCGGGGAGCCGGGAACGTCATGCGCAGGAGTGTGACAGGTGCGACGCGCCCCCGCCGCCCGTGTCCTACGCTTCGGCCATGACCGACGCAGGATCCGCGCCCAGCAGCGCGCCCGCACCGGGCCGCCGTCGCGCCGAGCGCCCCGCACGCACGCGTGCCGCCGGGCTCGGCACCCCGCGCGTCCCGCGTCCCACGTTCCGGTCGCGCGGCTGGCGCATCGGTCTGCTCGTCGTCGCTCTGGCTCTCGTCGTGTCCTGGCTCGCCTGGTACGCCACGACGCCGGAGAAGCTGCCCGTGACCACGAAGGTGGTCAACGCCAACGGCGTCGTCGGGACACCGTTGTACGTCGGGATGTTCGCGGCGCCGTCCGACTTCGGCCGGGCCATCCGGGTCTCCGGGATCAAGGTCCGCACGACCAGCGACGTCGATCTCGAGGTGACCCCGCTGCTCTGCCGCCGCGGCACCATCGGCGTGACCACCCAGCCCGACCAGTTCTGCAGCGACCTCGTCGACCCCGAAGGACAGCGGATGGTCGCCGGCGACTCGATCGTCGTGAAGATCGCGTCCGACGAGGCCGCCCTGGCCGTGGTCGACCGGATCAGGGTCGCCTATCGCGAGGACCTCCGTTGGGACACCCAGCCCGCCGGCCACCGCCAGGCGATCGTGACGATCGCCGGGCGCCCCTGAGCGCCCGGCAGCCCGTCAGTCGCGCTCGACCCGCTTCTCCAGCGCCTCAGCCCGCTCCGCCGCGTCGGTGATCTCCTCCGCGTCGATCGCGTTGGTCTTGTGGAACCAGGTCAGCGCGTCGTTCAGGCGCCCGGCCTCCTCCAGCGTGTCCGCATAGGCGTAGCGGAGCCGGGCGACCCAGGACTCCCTGCTCTTGCTGTTGAGCGGCGACACCTCGAGCGTACGCAGCGCGGCGTCGAACTGGCCCAGGTCGCGCCGTGCGCCGGCCTCGACGAGGGTCATCTCCGCCTTGGCAGCAGGGACGAACTTCGCCACCGACGGGCTCTTGGCGAGCTCCAGAGCACGAGTCGGGTTGCCGAGGGCGCGATGGCAGTCCGCCATGATCGGCAGATAGGCCGTGGCGCCGTTCATCCGCTTCGCCGCCCGCAACTCGGCGAGCGCCTCGGCGTAGTGGCCCGCGGCATAGGCGGCCTCGCCGACCGCCTCGCGGACCACCGCGATCCGCGGCGCCCGCGCCTTCGCCGCGAGTGTGTGCTGATACGCGGTCTCCGGGTCGTCGTCGACCAGCTGACCTGCCGCTGCCATGTGGCGCGCCACCCGGGCGGCCAGCTTCTCCGGGAGACCCTTGAGCTGGGCGCGCACCGAGGCGCTCAGCTCCGAGCCCGTGATCTCCTCCGGCAGCAGTGGGCCGTCGTAGACCGCCTGCTTCTCGGTGCGCTCGGCCGGGTCCACCCGCGACCTGCGATCCGACTCCGTGCGCGGGCCACGTCCCTGCCCCTGCGCCGGCCTGCCGCCGCGCCCCGCGGGCTTGCGGTCGCCCGAGGGCTTGCGGTCGCCGGAGGGCTTGCGGTCATAGGGCTTCCGCTCGTCACCGCTCTTGCCGCCACCGCTCCGGGCGCTCGTACCCTTCCGGGGAGCACCTCCCTGACGGGGGCCGCCCTGTCGGGGGGCACCCGCGCCGTCACGACGGCCACGCTGGTCTGCCACGTTGTCTCCTGGGAGTCGAGATCGCTATTGAGGAATCTAGGTGCAAAACAGCGTAGGGGCCACCCGATGGGTGGCCCCTACCTGAATGTTTGTCCGGCGGCGTCCTACTCTCCCACATCCTCGCGGTTGCAGTACCATCGGCGCTGGCAGGCTTAACTTCCGGGTTCGGGATGGGACCGGGTGTTTCCCTGCCGCTATGGCCG
>NZ_JAVFWN010000012.1 GCF_030929495.1 Nocardioides sp. LHD-245
GATGCCACCGCGGCCCGGCTGAAGATGGACGTCGAGGAGTTCCGCCGCCTGAGTGCCGAGGCCAACCCGGTCAAGCGGGTCGGGTTCCCCGCCGACATCGCCGCCGCGGTGACCTTCCTCTCGAGCGACGAGGCGTCGTACATCACCGGCCAGACGCTCTACGTCGACGGCGGCGTCTCGCTCGGCACCTGAGCCGCCGAGGCTAGGTCGTGTGCCTGAGACCCTGGATGTGTCCGGAGCCTCAGGCACACGACGTCACTCGAACCAGAAGCCGGCGGTCGCGAGCTCGGTGACCTGGTCGAGGCTGAGCGGCGGCTCGTCGGCGATCACCGTCGACCTCCCTCCGTCGGGGTCGAACCCTTCGGAGTCGGTGCTGTTGAAGGCGCTGACGTCGATCGACCAGCCGTCGGGCGTGCAGATCCCGGCCCAGTTGCCCGTGAAGCCGCTGGTGTCGGAGCCGTCCCCGCCGTCGCCGGAGCGCGGCCACAGCCAGGACCCGTCGGGCAGTTGACGGCCGTCGGGCCCGCAGGACTTCTTCGGCGAGTACGCCGTCCGCTTGGCCAGGCAGGTCGGGTCGGCGGCGCACTTCTGCTCCCGCATCCTGCTGGCCCATGAGATGCAGGCCTGCTCGGGGGAGCGGGGAGGCAACTCCGGCGGCGGGTTGGCCCGATCGAAGCCTGTCACGTCCGTGGCGGTCTTGGCGGCGTCGCGGATGGCCTGGCTCCAGGTCTCCTTGTCCGCGTCGACCAGCGACGCATCGCAGCCTTCGGGCTTCTGGCCGGGCTCCACGGACCGTGCCCAGCCCTCGGGATCGACGCTCCCGTCGTAGATCCTGACCTGGACTGCCGCGCCGTCGAGGCGCAGACCGATCTCCAGACCGCGTTGGTACGGGGAGCCGGGCTCATCGAACACGGGCTGGACCTCGAGGTCGGTGACCTCGCCGCCGGGCAGGCGGTCGAGCAGCCCCCGCACCAGGACGTCGTCGTCGGCCAGCGCACGCTGGTCGCCGCTCGGCGTGGTGATCGCGGCCGTGGGCGGGGTGGCGACCGGGAGGTCGCGCGCCGTCCCGCCGCCGGGTGCGGACGCCCAGGCGACGGCGCCGACGGCGAGGGCGCCGACCACCGCGCCGGAGACGCCGACGGTCGCGCGGCGCCGGCGCAGCCGACGGCGGCCCCGGCGGGCGCCGCCGGCCACCAGGTCCGCGACGTCCGGGTCCAGTCGCTCCGCGGCGCGCTCCATGACTGTGGTCAGGTCGTGCTCGTTCATCGCAGTGCCTCCTTCCGCATCCGCGCCAGGGCGCGCATGCTCCGATTGCGGACCGCTCCCGAGGTGAGTCCCAGGGCGTGCGCGACCTCCTCGACGGACAGGCCGTCCAGGTGCCGCAGCACCACGACGGCCCGGTCGACCGGCGTGAGGTCGGCGAGTGCATCGGTGAGCGCGAGTCGCAGGTCGGTCGTCCCGGCGTGATCCGTGCCGCAGTCGGCGCCGGCCGTGTCGAGGCCCGGCAGGTCGGCGTACGGCACTTCGGTGCTGCTCGCCCGCCGCCGGGCACTGATGAAGGTGCGGGTCAGCACCGTCTGGGCGTACGCCGCCGGGTTGTCCAGGCGCGGTCCGCGGCGGCGGTGCATCCGCACGTAGACCTTCGCCAGGGTCTCCTGGACCAGGTCCTCGGCCTCGGTCCGGTGTCCGCAGAGCAGCCACGCGGCGCGGTAGAGGTGCGGCGCCCGCGCTCGGGCGAACTCCTCGAACGGATCGGGGACCGGGGGGTCAGGCTCGAACACGGCACTCCTGGGACGTCGTTTGCGCTTCCTCCTGTACGACGCATCGTGCGCCCATCCCGTCACAGGCCGGCGCCGCGGAAGTGGACCCCGCCGCGCGACACGCGGGGGCGGCTCCATCCTCGGGACGCGGCGTGGGACAGACTGACCGGGTGCGTGCTTCCACCCTCCGCAGCGCCCTGCCCGCTTCGCTCGTCGTGCTGAGCCTCGTGCTCGCCGGCTGCGGGGGTGGGGACGACGGTGACAAGAAGTCGGACGGCGACAGCACCGCGGAGGCGAGCCCGACGCCGGAGGTCCCGCAGATCTGGCCGCTGACCGGTCTCGAGGCGCAGCCGGGGCAGTCCGTCGAGCTGGACCGTCCGGTCGTGGTCACCAAGATCGACAACTCGCCGGCCAGCTCTCCGCAGGTCGGGCTGAGCAAGGCCGACCTGGTCGTCGAAGAGCTGGTCGAGGGCGGCATCACCCGCCTGGCCGCCTTCTACTACTCCCAGCTGCCCGGCGACATCGGCCCGGTCCGTTCGATGCGGGCCAGCGACATCGGCATCGTCTCGCCGGTGGGCGGCGTGATAGCGACCAGCGGCGCGGCGGCACCGACCATCGCCCGGATCGACCGCAACAAGATCAAGTACTTCAGCGAGGGCGGCCCCGGCTTCTACCGCAACAGCGGCCGCAGCGCGCCCTACAACCTCTTCACCGACCTCAAGAAGGTCGCCAAGGCGGCCGAGGACGGCAAGACGGCGCGCCCGGCCGACTACCTGCCGTGGGGCACCGAGGCGGACTTCGCCGGCGGCGCCCCGGCCCCGACCCTCTCCGCGCACTTCGGCAGCCGGACCACCAACTGGCGTTTCGAGGACGGCAGCTACACCAACACCAACTCCAACGCCGCCCAGGGCGACCACTTCCAGGCCAGCTCGGTGCTGGTGCTGCGGGTGAAGGTCGTCGACGCCGGCTACACGGACCCGGCCGGCAACTTCGTGCCGGAGAGCAGGTTCGAGGGCACCGGCGCCGCGCAGCTGTTCCACAACGGCCAGGTCGTCGAGGGCACCTGGACCAAGGACAAGGTCGACTCGACGCTGAGCCTCGCCACCGCCGACGGCGCGGAGCTCAGGGTGCCCGCCGGCAAGGTCTGGATCGAGCTGGTGCCGGTCGAGGCCAACAACGGGTCGGTGACCGTCGGCCAATAGCCGCGCGCCCCGACAGGGGCGGTGTGGGCCCGATGTTGTCACGCGGATGACGAGATCGGGTGGTCTCCGGGGAGCGCCCCGGGAGCATCGGCGGCCGCGCCGCGGATCCGTCTAGTTTTCTCAGGACAGACGACCCCGAGCGGCAATCCGAGATGTGACATGAAGCGCTATGAGGAGCCGAGGGCTCGCCCCGCGGTGATCATCGCGACCGCCGTCCTCGCGGTCGTCGTCGCGGCTGTCGGGGTCGTGCTGGCGATCGGGCCCGCCGGAGGCATGGGGGAGCGGTCGATGCCGTCCGGGGAGGGCACGAGCCCGCCGGTCGCGTCGGTCCACCGGGACCACGAGAGCGCCTGTCAGGCCTTCCGGGCGGCCGCGCTGAACCGATCCGTGGCACCGGCCGTCGCCGCCGAGGACCGCGCGATGCTGGCCCGCTCGCTCCTGCGCGACCGTCCCGAGGGCGGCGTCCGGTCGATCGGTCTCAGCATGTGCGGCAACGCCGAGGTCGTGGTGGTCGGTGTCGCGGACGACGCGGTCCGGGTCCCTGCGGCTGGTCCGGGCGGCACCCCGGTGCTGGCCTATCTGCAGGCCGGGGCCCTCGCCTTCTGAGCCGTCCCTGACGGGCGAGGCCGGAAGCGGTCGGGGTCAGTCCCGGTCCGCGGCGCCCCGGTCGTCGGCGCCGGCGAACGCGCTCGGCATCGCGACACCCTGCTCCACCAGGCTCTGCACGCCGGCGAGCAGGAAGCCGATCGCGCTCTCGACCCGGCGGGCCGCGGCCTCGGGGTCGGCCGCCGTGGCGACGGACTCGCCGGCCGAGGACATCGCGCCGAAGAAGATCCGCGCGAAGGTCTGCAGCATGTCCTCGTCGAGGTCCCATGCGCCCGCGTCGAGGGTGGCCCGGACGATCTCGACGATATTGGCGAAGGTCGAGCGCTCCTCCTGCTCGCGGTAGCGCTCGTAGCCGAGCACCGCCGGCCCGTCCTGGATCACGATCCGCCGGTACGGCGACTCCTGGACCACGTCGAGGAAGGAGCGCAGGCCCTCGGTCGCCTTGCGCCACGGGTCCTTCTGGCCCCGCAGCGACTTCTGGATCCGCTTGGCGGCCTCCTGCTCGACCCGCTCGAAGACGGATTCGAAGAGCGCCTGCTTGCCGGAGAAGTGGTGGTACAGCGCGCCCTTGGTGACCCGGGCGCCGGAGACGATCGCGTCGAGCGAGGTGGCGGCGTACCCCTTCTCGGCGAACAGCCGCTCCGCGACGTCGACGAGGGCCCGCTTGGTCGAGGCGGAGTACGACGCCCGCCGGGATCCGCCCGGGACACCCGGCACGGGGACCTTGGGGACGAGCTTCGACACCGATGCCTTCGCCACCCGCTCAGCATAGGCGCGCGCTCGGGTCCGGCGTGACACCGGTCACGGCCCGGGGTGGGCGGGATCACGGTGTCGCGCCGTTGGGCGTACCGACGGTCTGCTCCATACTCGTAGTACGTACCAGCGGTATGTCGGAGCTCCCGAATCCGGCGGCCGCCGATCGAACGAGGAGTGCTGACCATGACCTGGACGGCCTTTCACAACCGGGGCGAGACCCTCCGCTCCGTCATCGCGACCTCCGCCGTGCGCCGCGACGGCATCCTGCCCATGGACGTCGACGGCGTCTCCGCGGCCTTCCGTGACGAGCTCGACCTGCTGGCGGCCCTCACCCTGAAGTGGCACACCCGCCTGTCCGGCCAGGCCGAGCGGATGCTCGCCCACCAGCCGATGGATCTCGACGAGGCCGTCGCGATCGCGTGGAGCAACACCGCCCACGAGCTCCCCGGCGTGCGGCTGATCATCGACCACTACCGCGCGCACCCGCTCGACGACGCGATGGCGTCGGCGATGGCCACGGCGGGCTTCAAGGAGCATCACCTGCTCGCCGTGATGGCGGGCCGCACCAGCATCGGCGACGCGGCCGCGGGCCGGATCGGCGCCGAGATCGAGGAGCGGGCGCGCCTGCTCCATCGCGGTCTGCCGATGATCACCCCGGACGCGGTGTACGCCGAGCCCGAGGTCCGCGGGTCGCTGCTCGAGCGGCTGCGCGCCGTCGTCGCAGCCTGACCGCTTGTAACTAAGGGTTACGGTGCGGTTATCCACCACATTGGCCTCATGGGTCCCAAATCCGTGCTGTAACCCTTAGTTACATGAGCGGCGCCTCCTTCTGCACGGGGGATGATGGAGGCATGTCGAGCGAGCTGAGTGCCGGACACCTGCTGCTGGCGTCGGCCCAGCTGCTGGACCCGAACTTCGTCGACACGGTGGTGCTGCTGCTCGACGTCAACGACGACGGCGCCCTCGGGGTGGTCCTCAACCGCCCCACCGCGCTGCCGGTCTCCGAGGTGCTGGGCGAGTGGGGCGAGGTGGTCGAGGAGCCCGAGGTGCTCTTCCAGGGTGGCCCGGTCGCGACCGACGGAGCCCTCGCGGTGGCGCTCGCCGCACCGGGCGGCGAGGACGCCGCCGGGTTCCGGCCCGTGTGGGACCGGGTCGGCCTGCTCGACCTCGACACGCCCCGCGAGCTCGTCGACGGCAGCGTCGACCGGCTGCGGATCTTCGCCGGGTACGCCGGCTGGGGGGCCGGCCAGCTCCAGGCCGAGATCGAGGAGGGGAGCTGGTACGTCGTCCCCGGGCAGGTCGACGACGTCTTCGGCGGTGACGCCCGCGACCTCCGCCGCCAGGTGCTGCGTCGCCAGCCCGGCGATCTCGCGCTGCACGCCACCCGTCCGCTGGACCCGGAGCTCAACTGACGGTCTCTCCAACTTGAGACTTCACTGTCTCATATGAGACAGTGAAGTCTCACTAGGAGGAACCATGAGTACCCGGGACACGGTGCTGGCCGCAGCGCAGCGCCTGCTCGCCACGGACCCGACCGCGCCGATGGCCGAGATCGCCGCCGCGGCGGGCGTCGGCCGCGCGACCGTCCACCGTCACTTCGCCAGCCGCGAGGACCTGCTCCACGAGATCGGCCGCCGCTCGCTCGACCGCTGGGCCGAGAGCATGACCGAGGCGGGGGTGGCCGGCGCCGTCGCGTCTGCCGACCCGGCGCTGATCCGGGCCTGTCTCGACGACATGATCGGCCGCTTCGTGGTCGACGCCGACGAGTACGGCATCGCCCTGACCGACCCCACCGTCGTCAACGGCCCGGCCCTGCGCGAGCGCGCCGACGCGCTGTTCGCCGAGGAGGTGACCCTGTACGCCGCCGCCCAGGCAGCCGGCGTCCTGCGCTCCGACGTCGCGGCCCGATGGTTGGGCCACAGTCTCTACGGCCTGCTCGTCGCCGTGCGCGACGCGCTGGTCGCCGGCGACATCGCGGCGCGCGACGCCCAGGACCTGGTCCGCTCCACCTTCCTCGAGGGCGGGGCGGCCCGATGACCGCCACGACCCCGCGCACCACGCCGTCGCGGGCCGGCGTCGCGCAGGACCGCCGCCGCTGGGGCGGCCTGGCCGTCCTCGCGGCCAGCCTGCTCGTCGTCGTGATGGACATGACCGTCCTCAACGTGGCGCTGCCCGAGCTGACCGAGGACCTCCACGCCGGTGCCCTCGCCCAGTTGTGGATCGTCGACGTCTACTCGCTCGTCCTCGCCGGCCTGCTCGTCCCGGTGGCCGCCCTCGCCGACCGGTGGGGCCGGCGCCGGATGCTGCTGATCGGCTTCGCCATCTTCGCCCTCGCCTCCCTCGGCGCGTTGATCGCCCGGAGCCCGGGCGACGTGATCGCCGTGCGCGCCCTGCTCGGCATCGGCGGCGCGATGATCATGCCCGCCACGCTCTCGCTGATCCGGGCGCTCTTCCCGGACGCCCGGGAGCGGGCGTTCGCCCTGGGCCTGTGGGCCGCGACCGCCGCGGTCGGCAGTGCGATGGGGCCGATCGTGGGCGGCGCGCTGCTCAGTGCGTTCAGCTGGCACGCGGCCTTCCTGGTCAACGTGCCCCTCATGGTCGTCGCGCTCGTCGCCGGTCTCCTGCTGCTGCCCGAGAGCCGCTCGGAGAAGCCCGGCCGGGTCGACGCGCTCGGCGTACTGCTCTCCGTGGGCGGCATGGTCGCGGCCGTCTACGGCATCAAGCACCTCGGGAAGGGCGACCTCGACGTCGTCACCGTTCTCGTCCTGCTGGTGGGCTTCGCTCTCCTGACGGTCTTCGTGCGGCGCTGCCTGCGCCAGGACGAGCCGATGCTCGCCGTCCGCCTCTTCGCCGACCCGGTCTTCCGCTCCGGCGTGGCCACGGCGCTGGTGAGCAGCACCGCGATGATGGCGCTGCTGTTCGTCGGCTCGCAGTGGCTGCAGTTGGTCCAGGGCTGGAGCCCGCTGGTCGCCGGCGTCGCCCTGCTGCCGATGGCCCTCGGCGGCCTGATCGGCCCGCCGCTGGCGCCCGCGGTCGCCGCGCGGCTCGGCGCCCGCAACGTGGTCGTCGCGGGCCTGGTCGTGCTCGCCGCCGGCCTGCTCACGCTGTGGGTGCTCCCGCGCCCCCTGGCCTACGCCGGCGTCGCGGTCGCGCTGCTCCTCGTCGGCTTCGGTACGGCGGCCCTCGGGCTCGCGTCCGCGCTGATCATGGGCTCGGCGCCGGTCCACCAGGCCGGCTCGGCAGCCGCCGTCGAGGAGATGTCCTACGAGGTCGGCGGCGTGCTCGGCATCGCCGTGCTCGGCAGCCTCGCCGGCGTGGTCTACCGGCACGGTCTCCCGGCCGGCGCGGACGATGCGGCCGTGGAGTCCGTCTCGGGTGCGCTCGGGACGCCGTTCGAGCCCGCGGCGCTGGCGTCGTACACCGATGCGTTCGGAGTGGTCGGCCTGGTCGGCGGCGTGCTCACCCTGCTGGTGGCGGTCCTCGTGTGGTTCGGGCTCCCGAAGGACGTCGATGTCTCCGGCAGCCACTAGACTGCGCGACGTGACCACGATCGGCTTCTCGACAGAAACGGACGTCCGCGAGGACCGCCGCACCGTCCCGACCGACGAGGGCGACCACGAGCGTTTCTCCCACTACGTGGAGAAGGACAAGCTCACCGAGGCGATGGTGATGGGCACGCCGGTGGTGGCCCTGTGCGGGAAGGTGTGGGTGCCCAGCAGGGCGCCCGAGAAGTTCCCGGTCTGCCCGGAGTGCAAGGAGATCTGGGAGGGTCTCGGCGACGGCAAGCCGGGCGACGGATCCGGCGGCGAAGGGTCCGGTCCCGACGCATGACCTCGCTCGGTCCGGCCTGGCCGGAGCGGGCAGCCTGGGGCACGGCGCCGTCGCTGCGTGCCTGGCAGTCCGCCGCGCTCACCGACTACCTGGCCCGCAACCCGCGTGACTTCCTCGCCGTCGCCACGCCCGGTGCCGGCAAGACGACGTTCGCCCTCACGGTCGCCGCGGAGCTGCTCGGCCGCCGGCTGATCGACCGGCTGATCATCGTCGCGCCGACCGAGCACCTCAAGATGCAGTGGGCCGAGGCCGCGGCGCGGGCGGGGCTGCCGATCGACCCGACGTACTCGGCGGGCTCGGGCAAGATCTCCAGCGACTACGTCGGGGTCGCGGTCACCTACGCGGGCGTCGGCGTCAACCCGCTGGCGATGCGGATCCGGACCGAGCGCTTCAAGACCCTGGTCATCCTCGACGAGATCCACCATGCCGGCGACTCGATGAGCTGGGGCGAGGGCGTGCGCGAGGCCTTCGAGCCGGCGGCGCGCCGGCTGGCGCTGACGGGCACGCCGTTCCGCTCCGACATCAACCCGATCCCGTTCGTCACCTATGCGCCGGGCGGGGACGGCGTGCCGACCTCGGTGGCCGACTTCACCTACGGCTACGCCGAGGCGCTGTCCGACCATGTCGTGCGGCCGGTGCTGTTCCTGGCCTACTCCGGCCAGATGAGCTGGCGGACCCGGGCCGGCGACGAGGTCGTCGCGTCGCTGGGCGAGCCGCTCACCAAGGACATGACCTCCCAGGCGCTGCGCACCGCGCTGGACCCCGACGGGTCGTGGATCCCGTCCGTGCTGGCCGCGGCCGACAAGCGCCTCTCGGAGGTGCGCCGCCACATCCCCGACGCGGGCGGGCTGGTGATCGCCTCCGACCAGGACAGCGCCCGCGCCTACGCCAAGCTGCTCAAGCAGATCAGCGGCGAGTCCGCGACCGTCGTCCTGTCCGACGAGAAGGCGTCCTCGAAGAAGATCTCCGCGTTCAGCGAGAACGACAGCCGCTGGATGGTGGCGGTCCGGATGGTGTCCGAGGGCGTCGACGTGCCGCGCCTCGCGGTGGGCGTGTGGGCGACGACGACGTCGACCCCGCTGTTCTTCGCGCAGGCCGTCGGCCGTTTCGTGCGCGCCCGCAAGCGCGGCGAGATCGCGTCGGTGTTCCTGCCCTCGGTGCCGAACCTGCTCACCTTCGCCGCCGAGCTCGAGGCGCAGCGCGACCACGTGCTCAAGCGCCGGGTCAGCAGCGACGGCGACATCTTCGCCGCCGAGGAGGACCTGATGAACCAGGCCAACCAGGGCGACGCCGCCTCCGACGAGCTCGAGGCGCTGCCCTTCGAGGCGCTCGGCTCCGAGGCGCGCTTCGACCATGCGCTCTACGACGGCGCGCAGTTCGGCCACGAGGGCGAGGTCCACGTGGGCTCGGACGAGGAGATGGACTTCCTCGGCATCCCCGGGCTGCTGGAGCCCGACCAGGTCAGCGCCCTGCTCCAGCAGCGGCAGGCGGACCGGCGTCGTACCCGGCGCCCGGAGGCCGGCGACGAGCGCGCGGCCGACACGGTCGCCGAGGTGACCACCCACGAGCACCTCGGACTGCTGCGCCGCGAGCTCAACTCGCTGGTCGCGTCGTGGCACCACCGCACCGGCCAGGCCCACGGGATCACCCACGCCGCGCTGCGCAAGGAGTGCGGCGGTCCGGCCGCCGCGGTCGCCAACGGCGATCAGCTGCAGAAGCGGATCGACCGGATCCGGGAGTGGGCGGTCCGCAAGACGTCGTGAGTCGCCTGCACCGGTGCAACCCGATAGGGAAGCCTGACCTAACTTAGGCTACGCTTCCTTGTCGTGACGACGGTTCTCGAGGGACGCGATCTGGTGCTGGGTTACCAGCGCAGCACGGTGGTGCACGGGGTCTCGGTGCGCCTCGAGCCGGGCCGGGTCACCGCGCTGATCGGACCCAACGGCTCGGGGAAGTCGACCGTGCTGCGCTCGCTGGCCCGGCTCCACCCGGTCGCCGAGGGTCGGGTCACGCTCGACGACGCGGACACCGCACCGCTGAGCGCCAAGGAGTTCGCCCGCCGGGTGACCCTGCTGTCCCAGTCGCGGCCGCACCCGTCGGGTCTGGAGGTCCGCGACGTCGTCGCCTTCGGACGCCACCCCCACCGCGGTCGCTTCGCCGGCGCGACGGACACGGACCGGGCCGCCGTCGACCACGCCATGGCGGTCACCGGCGTCGACGGCATGGCCGACCGGCCCGTCGACCAGCTCTCCGGCGGAGAGCTCCAGCGGGTCTGGCTGGCCACCTGCTTGGCCCAGGACACCGCCGTCGTGCTCCTCGACGAGCCGACCAACCATCTCGACCTGCGCTACCAGGTCGAGACCCTCGATCTGGTCCGCGACCTCGCGGACCGCCACGGGACGGCGCTCGGCGTCGTCCTCCACGACCTGAACCATGCCGCCACCGTGGCCGATCAGGTCGTGCTGCTGCACCAGGGCACGGTGCGCGCGGTCGGCACACCGGTCGACGTACTCACGCCCGTGCATCTGTCCGCCGTGTACGGGCTGCCCATCCGCTGCCTCGTCGACCCGGACACGGGCGCGGTGCGGGTGGAGGCCCAGGGCAGGCACCAGCGGCACCGCTCCAGTTGACGCGCGCCGACATCACCGAACCACAGTGAGGAACCCGATGAAGACCCGACCGATCGCCGCTGCCCTGACGCCCATGGTGGCGTTGCCGCTCGGCCTGCTCCTGGCGGCCTGCGGGACGACCGACACCGGCGCCGACAAGGAGGCCCCGAAGGCCAACGACTCGGCCGACTGCTCCGCCGACGAGACCGCGACCGCCACCGGGCCGGTGACGCTCACCGACAGCTATGGCCGCACCGTCGAGCTGGACAAGCCCGCCGAGCGCGTGGCCGTGCTCGAGTGGCAGCAGGTCGAGGACGTCCTCACCCTGTGCCTGACCCCCGTCGCGGTCGCCGACGCCGAGGGCTACGCCACCTGGGACACCGCCGAGGAGCTGCCCGAAGGCGTCACCGACGTGGGCACCCGCGGCGAGCCGAACCTGGAGACCCTCTTCGGCGCCGATCCCGACCTGGTCATCGTCGAGGCCTACACCGCCGAGGACGAGATCCTCAAGCAGCTGGCGAAGTACGACGTACCGGTGCTCGCCACCAAGGGTGCCGACGCCGCCGACCCGGTGGCCAACATGCTCGGCACCTTCGAGCTGATCGCGCAGGCGACCGGTCGCGAGGAGCGGGCGAAGGTCGTCGTCGACGACTTCAACGCGCACCTCGCCGAGGCGAAGGACGAGGTCGCCGCGACCGACGCCACCTCGTTCGTCTACTTCGACGGCTACGTGCAGGGCGGCAACGTCTCGATCCGTCCCTTCGGCCAGGGCTCGCTCATCGGCGAGCTCGGTGAGGCGCTCGGCCTCACCAACGCCTGGACGGGCGAGGTCGACGAGGCGTACGGCCTCGGCCAGACCGACATCGAGGGCATGAGCGAGCTCGGCGACGCGACCTTCCTCTACACCGGCACCGTCGACCCCGAGGGCGACGTGAACGCCACCCTCGCCGAGAACGCCGTCTGGCAGAAGATCCCCGCTGTCGCCGAGGGCCGCAGCCACGCGTTCCCGCCGGGCGTGTGGACCTTCGGCGGCCCACGCTCGGCCGAGCAGATCATCGACGCGTACGTCGACCTGCTCACGAAGTAGGCGGAGCAGGCAGCCCAGGCACCCAGCGATGACCGTCGAGCAGCAGCAGCCCGCCACCGCGAACCCGACCGAGCCGGCCGGGGCGAGGCCTCGGCTCGGGGCCTCGGGCCTCGCGGGCGCGAGCGGCGCCCTGCTGCTGCTCGTCGCCGTCCTGCTGGGAGCCTCGCTGTGGCACCTCACCCAGGGCACGTCCGCGATCGGCGCGGGCGACCTCGTCCGCTGGCTGCTCGGCGACCGGGACGGCTCGGGACCCGGAGCCGACGCCGGCGACGTCCTGATCGGCTCCCGCGTCCCGCGACTCGCGGCGGGCATCGCCGTCGGCTTCGCCCTGGGCGTGGCGGGCGCGCTCTTCCAGTCGCTGGCCCGCAACGCCCTCGCCTCGCCCGACACCCTCGCCGTCACCGGCGGTGCCTATCTCGCGGTGACCGTCGTGGCGGCCTTCGGCGTGACGGTGCCGATCTGGGCCTCGGGGCTGACCGCCTTCGCCGGTGGCGGGCTCGCCGCCTTCCTCGTCCTCGGCCTCGCCGGCGGCGCGGGTACGGCGACCACGCGGCTGGTCCTGGCCGGCTCGGCCGTGGCGCTGGCCCTGCAGGCCGCCACGTCCACCCTGCTCATCCTGTTCCAGGAGGAGACCACCAGCCTGTTCGCCTGGGGGAGCGGCTCGCTCAGCCAGCTCGGGCTGCGCACCTTCCAGCAGGCCGCGCCGGTCGTGGTCGCGTGCACCGTGGCGGCGCTGCTGCTCGCCCGGCGCCTCGACCTGCTCGGCCTCGGCGACGACAGCGCGGCGGTGCTCGGCGTGCCCGTCCGCTCGACGCGTGCCGCGGGCACGGTGCTCGCGGTGCTGCTCACCGCGGCGTCGGTGACCCTGGCCGGCCCGATCGGCTTCGTCGGCCTGTTCGCCCCCGTGATCGTGCGGCTGTGCGGCCGGATGGTGCCGGCGCTGAACCGGCACGCCGTCCTCATCCCCGCCGCCGGCCTCACCGGTGCCGTCGTCGTGATCCTCGCCGACGCGCTGATCCGGGCCGTGCTCGGTGCCGACCAGGCGATCTCGATCCCGACGGGCATCACCACCACCCTGATGGGCGCGCTGGTGATGATCGTCCTGGCTCGCCGCGGCCGCGACTTCGGCCCGACCCGGCAGACCGCCGCGGCGCGGGTCCGGGTGGGCGGCCGGGTGCGCTTCCTCGTCGTCCTCGCCCTGGTCGTCGTGGCCGCCGCCGCGGTGACCCTGCTCAGCCTGCTGGCCGGCGACACCTGGCTGCGGGCCGGCGATCTCTCCCTGTGGCTGCGCGGCGAGGCCGCGCCGCTCATCCAGTTCGCGCTCGACGAGCGTGCGCCCCGGGTCGCCGCGGCGGTGCTGGGCGGCGCGGCGCTGGCGCTCTCCGGCGCCCTGGTGCAGGCGACCTGCCGCAACCCCCTGGCCGAGCCGGGCATCCTCGGCATCACCGGTGGTGCCGGCGTGGGGGCCGTGATCGTGGTGACCGGGGCCGGCGTCTCTCAGGCCGCGAGCAACGGTGCGATCCTGGTCGGCGCGGTCACCGGTGCCCTCGTCGCCTTCGCCCTGGTCTACGGCCTCGCCTGGCGGCACGGGCTCGACGCCGACCGGCTCCTGCTCATCGGCATCGGCACCTGGTACGGCGCCGCCGCGCTGACGACGTTCCTGCTGGTGCGCTCGAACCCCTGGGACACGCCGCGGATCTACACCTGGATGTCCGGGACGACGTACGGCCGCACGTTCGAGCAGGTGCTGCCCGTCGCGGTCGTGCTCGCCGTCGCGCTGCCGCTCGCCTGGCTGGTCCGCCGCGACCTCGACCTGCTCGCCCTCGACGAGGACACCCCGCGCCTGGTGGGCGTGCGTCTGGATACCGTTCGCCTCGTCGTCCTGGTCACGGCGGCGCTGCTCGCCGCGACGAGTGTCGCCGCGGTCGGCGTGGTGGGCTTCGTGGGACTGGTGGCACCGCACATGGCGCGCGCCCTGGTCGGGGGGCGGCACGCGCGCTCGGTGCCGGTGGCGATCCTGCTCGGGGCGGTGCTGCTCGGCCTCGCCGATCTCGTCGGCAGGACAGTGATCGCGCCGGCTCAGGTCCCGGCAGGGCTGGTCGTGGCGCTGATCGGCGCGCCTTACTTCGTCTACCTGCTGGCGCGCTCGCGCGCCTGAAACGGCCGGACGCCGGGCCCCGGGCGGGTGGCGACCCCCCGGGGATCGTCGACGTGGTGGCCCGCGGCGCAGCGGACCTCGACGTGGACGGGCTCCTCGCACTCGCGGTGCACGAACACGGTCGGTGGACCTCCCGGGTCGGCCAGGTGGCGGTCGCCCCAGTGGCTGATGGCGAGCAGGATCGGCTGGAGCTCGAGGCCCTTCGCGGTCAGCCGGTACTCGTGCCGGGTGCGGGCGCCGTCCTGACGGTAGGGCTCCTTGCGCAGGATGTCGTGCTCGACCAGGGAGGCGAGCCGGTCGGTGAGCACCTGGCGGGGGATGCCCGCATGGCGGCGGATGTCGTCGAAGCGGCGGACGCCGAGGAACACCTCGCGCAGCACGACGACCGTCCACCGCTCGCCGAGGATGGCCATCGCCCGGCCCAGCGTGCAGTTGTCGACCGACCACGCGAGCGCGGGCGGTGAGCTCGGGGGAGCATCGGTGGCTGCCATCGCTCCAGCATAGGGCGACCCAGGTCTCATTGACAGACTCAGCCTCGCGCTGGTCTGATGGCGCTATGACTGAGTCCGCGACCAAGACCCAGCTCGCCGCGGCCGACCCGGCGACGCTCGACGGCTTCGAGCAGCTGCGGGCGATGCGCGACGGGCGGCTCCCCGTCGCGCCGATCGCCGACACCCTGGGCTTCGCGGGCTTCGACGTACCGGAGCGGGGGACCGCGGTCTTCGAGCTCGACCCCGAGTTGCGCCACTACAACCCGATCGGCAGTGTGCACGGTGGTGTCTTCGCGACCCTGCTCGACTCCGCCTGCGGCTGCGCCGTCCACTCCACCCTCGCCGTCGGCGAGGGTTATACCTCGCTCGACCTGACGGTGAAGTTCCTCAAGCCGGTCACCGTCGACTCCGGCCGGCTGCGCGCCGTCGGCACGGTGCTGCAGCGCGGCCGCCGTACCGCCCTCGCCGAGGCGAAGCTGTACGACGGCCGCGGCAAGCTGGTCGCCTACGCCAGCTCCAGTTGCATGATCTTCAGCTGAGCGCGACCCGGCGCAGATTGAACTCTGATCCGCGCTGACCCGGCGCAGGTTGAACTCTGATCCGCCCCGACCCGGCGCAGATTGAACAGGCAGTCGTTCAATCTGCGCCGGGTGGGCGTCGTCTTTTGTTCAATCTGCGCCGGGTCGGCGTCATTCTCGGTTCAAACTGTGCCGGGTCAGGCGAGATCGCCCAGTGCCTCGGCCTGGGCCTCCTCGGCGGAGTGCGGGGCGGGAGCGGATCCCCCGCGCAGCGCCGTGCCGACCGTGCGCGCTCCGGCGAGCAGGACGGCGACGCCCACCGCGACCGCGATCCCGCCGAACCAGAACGGCGCGGCGGAGCCCTGGTGCTCGGCGAGCTTGAGCGCGACGTAGGGGCCGACGGCGCCGCCGGTGAATCGGACGAAGGAGTACGCCGCGGACGCCACCGGCCGCTCGACCGGGGCCGCTCCCATGACGGCCTCGGTGACCAGGGTGTTGATGACGCCGAGGAAGGCGCCGGCCACGACGATGCCGACGATCACGACCACGGCCGTGTCGGCGCCGACGGCCATCATCAGCAGGTCGAGCGCGAACAGCGCGAGGGCGCCGATGAGCGCCGGCACCGTGCCGATCCTGCGCTGCACCCAGGGGGCGAACGCGACGGACGCGATCGCGAGCAGCACGCCCCAGCCGAAGAAGATCCAGCCGATCTGCATGATCCCGGCCTCGGGCAGCGCGAACGGCCCGGCGGCGAGCAGCGAGAAGAAGCCCAGGTTGTAGCAGACTGCGACGGCCGCGATCACCGCGAGCGCGGGATGGGCGAGGGCCTTGAACGGGTCCGCCAGCGTCGTACGCCGCGGTGCGGGCGGCGTCGCGGGCAGGAAGACCGCGGTCGCGACGAGCGCGATCGTCATCAGTACGGAGACCCCGAAGAACGGGCCGCGCCAGGAGTGCTCGCCGAGCAGGCCGCCGATGAGGGGGCCGGACGCGATGCCGAGGCCGAGCGCGGCCTCGAACAGGATGATCGCCTGCGCGAGCGATCCCTTCGACGAGCTCACGATCGTGGACAGCGCGGTGGCGATGAAGAGGGCGTTGCCGAGACCCCAGCCGGCACGGAAGCCGATCACGGCGCCGACCGACCCGGACATGCCGGCGAGTCCCGCGAAGACGATGATCAGCGCCAGTCCGGTGAGCAGCGTGCGCTTGGCTCCGATCCGGGAGGAGACCACGCCGGTGACCAGCATCGCCACGCCCATCACCGCCATGTAGCTGGTGAAGAGCAGTGAGACCTGGCTCGGCGTCGCCTCGAGCTTGGCCGCGATCTCCTTGAGGATCGGGTCGACCAGGCCGATGCCCATGAACGCGATGACACAGGCGAAGGCGACCGCCCACACCGCGCGCGGCTGGCGCAGGAAGGATCCGCCCTCGGCGGCGTGGGTGGGGGTGTGGGTGCCGGCGGTGGCGGTCACGAGAGTCCTTCCGGAGTCGTCGGGGGAGTGGGTTCGAGGACGGCCTGGAGCACGGCCACGGCGGTCGCGAGGTCGTCGGCGGTGAGATCGGTGCGAGCGAGGCGCTCGGAGACGAGCGCGGCGCTGAGCCGCCGGATGCGACGCAGCTCGGCGCGCCCCGCGTCGGTGAGGTCGACGAGGCTGCTGCGGGCGTCCTCGGGATGGGGCGCCTTGGTCACCCAGCCCAGCTCGACGAGCTGGCGGACCTGGCCGGTCATCGTCGGCTGCGAGCAGCGGTCGACCTGGGCGAGCGCGGTGATGCCGAGCGGCCCGGTCTCGTCGAGGATCGAGAGCACCCGGGTGCCGGCGCTGGGCGCGTGCGCCCGCCGGACGAGCCGCACCAGCCGGGCGGCGTACACCGTGAGGTCGCTGCTGAGGGCGTCGACGCCGGGATTGCTCACGTCCGACCAAGTTACATAGGAAACCTATACATGTCGAGCGGGGGTGGCACACGACACAATCGGTGCCATGCCCACGTACGTCGCGTTCCTGCGTGCCATCAACCTCGGCCCCAACCGCAAGTTCCCGAAGGCCGACATCGTCGCCGCGACCGAGGCCGCCGGTGGCCGGGACGTGCGGACCCACATCAACACCGGCAACGTCCGGCTGACCATGTCGCTGCGGTCGCGGGCGAAGGTCGAGGCCGCGCTGGAGGCGGCGTACCTGGAGCGGACCGGCTTCGAGGTCCCGACCATCGCCTACACCCCGGCCGAGCTGGTCGCGATCGCCGACGACGCCCGCGAGCTGGCCGCGGCCCGGACCGACCTCGAGCGGCACTACGTCTACCTGCTCAAGGAGGAGCCCGAGCCCGACCTGGTCGCCGCGGTCGAGGCGCGTGGCGACGAGGTCAACGCCATCGTCGTACGACGCCGGGCGGCGCACCTGCTCCTCGGACCCGGCTACCAGGCCGGTGGCGTCGACCCCTACAAGACCGAGAAGGCCCTGCGGGTGGTCGCCACCAACCGGAACTTCAACGTCGTCACCACGCTGGCCGACACGTGGTGCTCATGAGTGCTCCAGGTCCCTGTGACACGATGGGACCGTGACGACCGCTAGCCCGGAGAAGGTCGATCCGGGAGTCCAGCAGGACCTCACCCCGGACGCGATCATGCTCACCGACACCCCCTGGGTGACGGTGGTGTGGAACGACCCCGTGAACCTGATGTCGTATGTGACCTTCGTCTTCCAGAAGCACTTCGGCTACGGCAAGAAGAAGGCCGAGAAGCTGATGATGGAGGTCCACGAGGACGGCAGGTCCGTGGTCAGCAGCGGTACCCGCGAGGAGATGGAGCGCGACGTGCAGGCGATGCACGAGTACGGCCTGTGGGCGACCCTCTCGAAGGCCGACTGAGGGCGGCGGGGTGACCTCTGGATTCGTCCGGCACCGCCGGAGCAAGCGCGCCATCGCGACCTTCTCGGTCTTCGAGGCCGACCTGTTGCGCTCCCTGGCCGCGCAGCTCGTCGAGCTGCTGCACAACGAGTCGGCCGTCGCCGCCACCGAGCGCGACCCGCTGGAGGCGCTGCTCGACTTCTCCGGCCCGACGACCGAGCCCGAGGACCCGGTGCTGCGCCGGCTCTTCCCCAACGCCTACCGCGGAGACGACGAGGCCGCCGGTGAGTTCCGCCGGTTCACCGAGGGCACGCTGCGCGACGGCAAGGCCCGGGCCGCGGCATCGGTGATCGACGTCCTCGAGGAGGCCGGCCTGCCGTCGGAGCCGACCGAGGAGGACCTCACCATCGACGTCGAGCTCGATCCGGAGATCGCGCTGGTCTGGATGCGCTCGTTCACCGACCTGCGCCTGGCCCTCGGCACCCGGCTCGAGGTCCACGAGGGCGACGAGGACTACTGGCACTCGCTCCCCGACGACGACCCCCGCGCCCAGGCCCACCACATCTACGAGTGGCTCGGGTTCCTGCAGGAGACCCTGGTCCACGCCGTGCGCTGAGCCTGGTCCAGCGGCAGGTGGCTCGTGCGGGCCACGCAACTACCGAAATTGTCGCCGTGTCCGGCCGGAGGCAGCAATTCCGGTCGTTGCGTCGTCCACATCAGCCGGCGGGCTTCACCGCCAGCACCGGACAGTGCGCCTCGAGGATGATCCGCTGGGCCACGCTGCCGAGCAGGAGCTTGCCGACGGGGGTGCGGTGCCGGATGCCGACCACGATCAGGCCGGCCCGCTCCTCGTCGGCCGCGGCGATGACGGCGTCGGCGACGTCCGTCACCACGTCGTGGCGTACGACGACGTCGACTCCGTCGCTGGCCAGCCGGTCGCGCAGCGCGGCGATGTCCGCGTCGTGCGCGAACCGGGCGTCGACCAGGCTGCTGCCGAGTGTCGCGTTCACGACGACCAGCCGGGCGCCGTCCTTGCGGGCGAGTCCGGCGGCGTGCTCGAGGGCGGCGGCGCCGTACCGGTCCGCGCTGTAGGCGACCACGATGCTCCCGGACGTGCTCATCGCTCGACCAGCTCCTTCTCGTCGGTGTCATCGGCATCCGCGGCGGGTGAGTGCTCCGCCGCTGCGGGCCTGCGGAGGCCGGCGACGGCCATGGCGACGAGCAGCAGCGCCATCACGACGTAGACGACGACGGCGACCGGCTCGCTCCACAGGGTGCTCACGTCACCCTGCGAGATCTTCAGGGCGGTGGTCAGCTGCTCCTCGAGCTTGGGGCCGAGGATGACGCCGATGATCAGCGGCAGCACGGGGATGCCGAAGCGGCGCATGAAGAAGCCGAGCACGCCGATGACCAGCAGCAGCGCGAGGTCGAACGCCTGGAAGTTCACGCTGTAGGCGCCGAGCGAGGCGAAGAAGAGGATGCCCGCGTACAGGTAGGGCCGGGGGATCCGCAGCAGCTTCGCCCACAGCGGGGCCATCGGCAGGTTGAGCACCAGCAGCAGCGCGTTGGCCACGAACAGGCTGGCGAGCAGTCCCCAGACCAGGTCCGGGTGGTCGTCCATCAGGGTCGGGCCGGTCTGGAAGCCGTAGCCCTGCAGTGCCACCAGCATGATCGCGGCGGTCGCCGTGGTGGGCAGACCCAGCGCGAGCAGCGGCACCAGGGTGCCCGCGGCCGAGGCGTTGTTGGCCGCCTCCGGGCCGGCGACGCCCTCGATCGCGCCCCTGCCGAACTCCTCGGGGTGCTTCGACAGCTTCTTCTCCGTCGCGTAGGACAAGAAGGTGGGCAGCTCCGCGCCACCGGCCGGCAGGGCGCCGAACGGGAAGCCGAACGCCGTGCCGCGCAGCCACGGCTTCCAGGAGCGGCCCCAGTCCTCGCGGCTCATCCAGGGCTGGCCGACGGGGATGATCTCCAGCGGCTTGCGGCGCAGGTGCGCCGCGACCCACAGCGCCTCGCCGATCGCGAACAGCGCGACCGCGACGACCACGATGTCGATGCCGTCCGCGAGGAGCGGCTCGCCGAAGGTGAGTCGAGCCTGCCCGGTGCTGGTGCCGACCAGGCCGATCGCGAGGCCGAGGAAGAGCCCGATGAAGCCGCGCAGCTTGGACGCGCCGAGCACGGCGGTGACGGCGAACAGTGCCAGCACCATCAGCGCGAAGTACGACGGGGAGCCGAGCGTGACGACGATGTCGGCGACCTGCGGGGTGACGATCCACAGCAGGACCGTCGCGATGCTGCCGGCGACGAACGAGCCGATCGCGGCGGTGGCGAGGGCCTGGGCGGCCCGCCCCGCCTTGGCCATCTTGTTGCCCTCGATCGCGGTGATCACCGACGAGGACTCGCCGGGTGTGTTGAGCAGGATCGAGGTGGTCGAGCCGCCGTACATGCCCCCGTAGTAGATGCCGGCGAACATGATGATCGCGCTGTCCGCGCCGACGCTGTAGGTCACCGGCAGCAGCAGGGCCAGGGTCATCGCCGGTCCGATTCCCGGGAGTACGCCGACAGCGGTGCCGAGCAGCACGCCGAGGGCGGCGAAGAGCAGGTTCTCGGGGGTGAGGGCGGTCTGGAAGCCGTCGAGGAGCAGGTCCATCAGAGCACTCCGTCCAGGATGCCGGCGGGGATCGGGATCCCGAGGCCGACGTAGAAGCCGTACCAGCTGCCGACCGACAGGGCGACGCCGACGGCGAGGTCACGGACCCAGCTGCGGCTGCCGAGGACGACGGCCGAACCGGCGAACAGCAGGGCGCCGGTGATCGCCCAGCCCAGGACGTCGATCAGCGCGATGTTGGCGACCAGCACGAGGGCCAGCAGGCCGACGGTGCGTACGTCGGTGCCCTGGGTGAGGTCGACGTCCTCGCCCTCCTCGGCCTCGGGCCGGTCGCCGCGGGCGGTCGCGACGGCGAGCAGGACGCCGAGGAGCGCGAGGACCCCGCCGACGACGTACGGGATCGTGTAGGGCTGGACCGGCTGGTCGGCGAAGCCGTCCTCCAGGCCGGCGGCGTCCACCAGGACGTAGCCGCCGGCGAGCACGAGGAACGCGGCCAGGCCGTACTGGGCCTTGTCGACGACCCGGCTTCCGGGTCGGTCGAGGTCGGGGGTGGTCATGCGAGTCCCAGCTCCTTCAGGGTGTCGGCGACGCGGTCGTCCTGCTCGGCGAGGAAGTCCTCGAACTCCTGGCCGGTGGCGAAGTTGTCGGTCCAGCCGTTGGCCTCGAGCGCGTCCCTCCACTCGTCCGTGTCGTGCATCTCGGTGAGCAGCTCGGTGAGGTAGTCCCGCTGCGCGTCGGAGATGCCGGGCGGGGCGAGGACGCCGCGCCAGTTGGTGAAGACCAGGTCGACCCCGGCCTCGGTCAGGGTCGGCGCGTCGATCCCGTCGAGGCGCTCGGCGCCGGAGACCGCGAGGACCCGCAGCTTGCCGTCCTCGATCTGGCCCTCGAACTCGCCGAGGCCGGACATGCCGACGTCGATCTTGGCGCCGAGGAGTGCCGTCGTGAGGGGGCCGCCGCCGTCGTACGAGATGTAGTTGACCTGCGTCGGGTCGACCCCGATCGCGTCGGCGAGCTGCATCGGGAACAGGTGGTCGGGGCCGCCGTTGCTGGAGCCGCCGCCGACGGCGAGACCGCCCGGGTCCTCGCGCCACGCCACGACCAGGTCGTCGATCGTCTCGAACGGCGAGTCGGCGGGCACCAGGATGCCCTCCTGCTCCTCGACCAGCCGGGCGATCGGCGTCATCTTGAGCGGGGTGGCGCTCGACTTGTTGGTGTAGACCGCGCCGACCACGCCGAGCCCCATCAGCATCATGAGGTCGTCGGCGCCCTTCTCGTTGACCAGCCGCTGCATCGCGACCGTGCCGCTCGCGCCCTGCACGTTGGTGATCTCGAAGCGGCCGGTGAGGTCGTTGTCCTCCAAGGCCCGCGCGGCGGCGCGGCCGGTGAGGTCGTAGCCGCCGCCCACGCTGTTGGGGATCATCATCCGCAGCCGCCGGTTGCTCGGGTCGTCCGAGTCGCGGGTGACCCCGCAGCCGCTGACGACCGCGGCGAGCGCCAGGGCGAGGAGGAGCGCGACGAGGGCGGTGCCCTTCGGCCGACTCACATGCATGGGAACCTCCGGATCGGGTGGTGACCGCGCTCACGTGCGATCCGTGTCAGCATGGCGGTGGCTGTGGCGGCCGTCACGCTTGCGGACGCAAAGGAGGTTGTGGTCGTTGTGGTCGCACCCATCGCGCGGTTGAGCTGGCGCCGCGGCGAGCTGACCCTGGCCGCGAAGGTGCTGCTCCTGCAGCTCCTCGTGATCGTGGTGCTGCTCGTCGCGGTCGGCGTGCTCAGCATCCGGCAGTCCAACGCCGACTTCGCCGACGAGCGGGGCGCGCAGATGCGCTCGGTGGCGGAGTACGTCGCCGTGCAGGACTTCGTCCGGACCGGGCTCGAGGACGTGCGCCGCGGTGCCGAGCTGTGGCAGGTCTCGGCCGACCTGACGTCGTACGCCGAGCGCGGGGTGCGCCTCTCCGGCGCGACCGACGTCCTCGTGGTCGGAGCCGACGGCACCGTCCTCGCGGCGACCGACGCCAGCCGGGTGGGGGAGCGGGCCGACCTGGGTGGCGGCGAGGTGGGAGCCGGGCGCGGGGGGACGACCGACGTCGAGGCGGGCGGTGAGCGGCGGGTGGCGGCCTACGCGCCCGTCATCGCGGACGCGGCGGGCGACAACAGCGCCGTCGGTGCCATCGTGGCCGAGGTGGCCTATCCGTCCCTGGCCGACCAGCTCGCCGAGGCGGTGCCCGAGCTGGGGCTCTTCCTGGGGCTGGGCGCGGTGCTCGGCCTGGTCGGCACGGGGCTGGTCGCGCGCGTCGTCCGCCGATCGACCCGCGGCCTCGGCACCACCGAGCTCGCCCACCTGGCCGACCACCGGGAGGCGCTGCTGCACGCGATCCGCGAGGGCGTCGTCGGTGTCGGCACCGACGGCCGGGTGACGGTGATGAACGACGCGGCCCGGGCCACGCTCGGACTCGACGGCGGGCCGGAGCCGGTCGGCCGGCAGGTCGACGATCTCGGCCTGGACCCGCACGTCGTGGCGCTCCTGGCCGGCGCGGGCGGGGGCGCGGCCGCGCAGGTCCGCGACGCGCTCGCGCTCGTCGGGACCCGGGTCGTGGTGTTCAACCGCGGCGACGCCTCGTCGGGCGGCCGGGGGATCGGCACGGTCACGACGTTGCGCGACCGCACCGAGCTGGTCTCACTGCAGAGCCAGCTCAGCTCCAACCTCTCGATCACCGACACCCTGCGTGCCCAGACCCACGAGTTCGACAACCGCCTGCACACGATCTCGGGGCTGGTCCAGCTGGGGGAGTACGACGAGGTGGCGAGCCTGGTCGGCACCCTGACCCGGCACCGGGCGGAGGTGGGGGAGCAGGTCGCGCAGCGACTCGCCGACCCGGCCGTGGCGGCGCTCGTCGTCGCCAAGTACGCGGTGGCCGAGGAGCGCGGCGTCTCCCTCGTGCTCGACCCGGGGTCGCGGCTGCCCGCGCTCGCGCCCGACGAGAGCGCCGACCTCACCACGGTTCTGGGCAACCTCGTCGACAACGCCGTCGACGCCTGCGCCGGCCGGCCGGCGGCGCTGGTCGAGATCTGGGTGCATGCCGAGCAGGCGTCGGCCGGCGCGGTCCGGGTCCGGGTCCGCGACAACGGCCCCGGTATCTCCGCCGACCTGCGCGACGCCATCTTCGTCCGCGGCTTCTCCACCAAGGAGGAGGTGCTCGGCGGGCGCGGCATCGGGCTGCCGCTGGTCCGGCTGATCTGCGCCCAGCGCGGCGGCGAGGTCGTGGTCGACGACGCCGAGCCCGGGCGCCCGCAGGACGGCGGAGGCGCCGAGTTCCGGGTCGTGCTCCCCATCGGCCCCGTCGTCGGTCAGGATGGGCGACCGTGAGCCGGGTACTGCGCGTCCTCGTGGTCGACGACGACTTCATGGTCGCCCGCATCCACGGTCGCTTCGTCGAGCAGACCGAAGGGTTCGAGGTCGTGGGCACCGCCCGCACCGGCGCGGAGGCCCTCGAGCTCGCCGTCGCCCTTCTACCGGACCTGGTGCTGCTCGACGTGCACCTGCCCGACCTCTCCGGGCTCGAGGTCCTCGAGGGGCTGCGCGCCAGGTCCCGTGAGCAGGGGCGCGACGTCGCCGTCGTCATGGTCACGGCCGAGCGCGGGGCCGCCGCGGTCCGCGCCGCACTCCACGGCGGCGCGCTGCAGTACCTCGTCAAGCCGTTCGAGTACGACGACCTGGCCGAGCGCCTGCGCCGGGTGGCCGCCATCCTCGCCACCCTGCCCGGCGCGGCCGGGGACCGCGAGGCGGAGGTCGACCAGGCCACGATCGACCGGGCCTTCGGGACCGGCTCGCCCGTCGACGTACCGCCGGGACTGCCGAAGGGACTGAGCCCCGAGACGGCGGAGCTGGTGCTGGAGGCGGCGCGGGCCGCGGGGGAGATCTCCGCCTCGGAGACGGCCGAGACGGTCGGCCTGTCCCGGGTCACTGCCCGGCGCTACCTCGAGCATTTCGTGGACGCCGGCGCCGCCGAGGTCCGGCTGCGGTACGGCGGCACCGGACGCCCGGAGCGGCGGTATCGGGTCAAGGCTTAGGCTGGGAGGCGTGACCGCGATCGAGGATCGTCCCGAGCCATCGCCCCAGCCGCCGGCCCTCCGGGCCACCATGGGCGGCGACACCCAGGGCTTCTGGGAACGGCTGGCGCTCGGCCTGTTCATCGCGGTCCCGTTCGTCGCCTTCCTCGCCGCCATCCCCGTGGCGTGGGGCGGCTGGCTCGGCTGGAGCGACGTCGCGATCACCTTCGTGATGTACGGCCTGACCCTGCACGGCGTGACCGTCGGCTACCACCGGCTCTTCACCCACAGGTCGTTCAAGCCCAACCGGGCGGTGAAGGTCACCTTGGCGATCCTCGGCTCGATGGCGATCGAGGGCCCGGTCGTCCGCTGGGTCGCCGACCACCGCAAGCACCACAAGTACTCCGACAAGGACGGCGACCCGCACTCCCCGTGGCGCTACGGCAACAGCCTGCGCGGCCTGACGAAGGGCTTCGTGTGGGCGCACGTCGGCTGGCTGTTCGACCCCGAGCAGACCTCGATCGACAAGTACGCCCCCGATCTCGCCAAGGACCGTGACCTGATCCGGATCTCCCGGCTGTTCTGGCTGTGGGTGCTCACCTCGATCCTCCTCCCGCCCCTGCTCGGCTTCCTGCTGACCTGGTCCTGGCAGGGCGCGCTCACCGCGTTCTTCTGGGGCACCGTCGTCCGCATCGGCCTGATCCACCACGTCACCTGGTCGATCAACTCGATCTGCCACACCCTCGGCGAGCGTCCTTTCGCCTCCCGCGACTTCTCGGGCAACGTCTGGTGGCTCGCCATCCCGTCCGGAGGCGAGTCCTGGCACAACCTGCACCACGCGGACCCGACCTCCGCGCGTCACGGCGTGAAGCGGTTCCAGTTCGACACCTCCGCGCGCATCATCTGGGTGCTGGAGAAGCTCGGCTGGGTCCGCGACGTGCGCTGGCCCACGCCCGAGCGGATCCGGGCCAAGTCGGTCACGCCCGCCGCCTGAGTCGGAATGACTCGTCAGTAAACCTGCGGTTTGGGACCAAACCGCGACAATTCGGGCCGGCGGTATGCAGTTTGTGCCCAATCGACACCCCCGCCGTGGCCGCCCCTCGGGCCGATGCCGGCCGCGCCCACCCGACGCCCTACCCTTGACCGCGTGTTGCGCATCGATCAGGCGACGTACGACGCCATCGTGGAGCATGCCCGACGGGACCACCCGGTCGAGGCGTGCGGGATGGTCGCGGGCCCCCTCGGCAGCGACCGGCCCGTGCGGCTGATCGAGATGGTGAACGCCGCCGGCAGCCCGACCTTCTACGAGTACGACTCGACGGACCTGCTGCGCCTCTATCGCGAGCTCGACGACCGCGACGAGGAGCCGGTGGTGATCTACCACTCCCACACCGCGACCGAGGCGTACCCGAGCGTCACCGACATCAACCTGGCCAGCGAGCCGGGGGCGCACTATGTGCTGGTCAGCACGCAGGAGCACGGGAATAACCCGGGCCCCGTGGAGTTCAGGTCCTACAGAATCATCGACGGCGTCGTGACCGAGGAAGAGGTCACCGTCGCGGCGAGCGCCGACAGCACTGACGCAGCAGAGGAGAGCAGCTGACATGGCCATCGAGGTCCGGATCCCGACCATCCTGCGCACCTACACGGGTGGCGAGAAGGCGGTCAGCGCCGACGGCGCCACCCTGAGCGCGCTGATCGACTCCCTCGAGGCCAACCACCCCGGCATCAAGGACCGTCTCATCGAGGGCGCGGACCTGCGCCGCTTCGTCAACATCTACATCAACGACGAGGACGTCCGCTTCATCGGCAGCCTCGAGGCCGCGCTCTCCGACGGCGACCAGGTCGTCATCCTGCCGGCGGTCGCCGGCGGCGCTCGCTGAGCTGCCCGACCCCGGAGGCGAGCAGATGGTGCGCTACGACAGTCTCCTGACCTCCGTCGGCAACACGCCGCTGGTGGGTCTGCCGCGACTGTCGGCGCCGTTCAACCCCGCGGGTGCCCCCGACGGTCGGGAGGTGCGGATCTGGGCCAAGCTCGAGGACCGCAACCCGACCGGCTCGATCAAGGACCGCCCGGCCCTCAAGATGATCGAGGAGGCCGAGAAGAACGGCGTGCTCCGTCCCGGCTGCACGATCCTCGAGCCGACGTCGGGCAACACCGGCATCTCGATCGCGATGGCGGCCAAGCTCAAGGGCTACCGCACCGTCTTCGTGATGCCGGAGAACACCTCCGAGGAGCGGCGCCAGCTGCTGCGGATGTGGGGCGCCGAGATCGTCTCCTCGCCCGCCGCCGGCGGCTCCAACGAGGCGGTCCGCGTCGCCAAGCAGATCGCGGCGGAGCACCCCGACTGGGTGATGCTCTACCAGTACGGCAACGCCGCCAACGCCCTCGCGCACGAGGAGGGCACCGGCCCCGAGATCCTCGCCGACCTGCCTTCGATCACCCACTTCGTCGCCGGCCTCGGTACGACGGGCACGCTGATGGGCGTCTCCCGGTTCTTCCGCCGCGCCCAGCCCGAGGTCAAGATCGTCGCCGCCGAGCCGCGATACGGCGAGCTCGTCTACGGCCTGCGCAACCTCGACGAGGGCTTCGTGCCCGAGCTGTACGACGCCGAGCTGATCGACAGCCGCTTCTCGGTCGGCCCTCGCGACGCCGTACGCCGGGTGCGTGAGCTGCTCGAGCTCGAGGGGATCTTCGCCGGCATCTCCACGGGTGCGATCCTGCACGCCGCGCTCGGCCAGGCCGCCAAGGCGGCCAAGGCCGGCGAGAGCGCCGATATCGCGTTCGTCGTGGCCGACGGCGGCTGGAAGTACCTCTCCACCGGTGCCTACGAAGGCACCGTCGACGAGGCGGAGGACCGGCTCGAGGGCCAGCTCTGGGCATGACCGTTCCGGGCGCGAGCGCGCCGGAGGTCATCGACTCGCTCGGTCACTACACCCTGTGGTGGCGCGGGCTGGTGGGTCCGGAGGCCGCGGACCGCACGGTGCTCATCGCCACCAACTGGATCCGCACCCCGCGGCTGCCCCAGGCGTGGGACGAGCACGTCCACCCCGACCACGAGATGCTCTGGGGCTCGGACGGCAAGGTCGGGGTGCAGGTCGCCGGGCGCGAGTACTGGGTCCCGGCCAGCTACGGGCTGTGGATCCCGGCCGGCGTCCCGCACTCCGCGTGCGCCGTCTCGGGCACCGGCTTCAACTGCACCTGGATCGACCGCGAGCGCTCGCCGATCACGGTCACCGCGCCGGTGCTGCTGCCGATGTCCCCGCTGCTGGTGGACCTGCTCGACCACCTGCGCATCGACGCCACGACCCCCGAGCGTCGGCGCCGGGCCGAGGAGTTCGCGCTCGACCTGCTCGAGCCCGACGCCCGCGGCGCGCTCTCCGTGCCGCGGCCCACGAGCGCGGGCGCGCGCCGGGTCGCCGACGCGGTGCTCGCCGAGCTGACCGTGCCGCGCACCGCCGAGGAGTGGGCGGGGGAGTTCGGGATGAGCGCGCGCAGCCTCAACCGCGCCTTCGTCGCCGAGACCGGGCTCGCCTTCGGGCAGTGGCGCAGCCGGGCCCGGATGGCGATGGCCGCGTCGCTCCTCGACCAGGGCCGGACCGTGGCGTCGGTGGCCCGGCAGGTCGGCTACCGCAACCCGAGCGCGTTCATCGCGGCCTACCGTCGGGTGACCGGCGCCAGCCCCGCCCAGCACCGGCAGCGCATGACCCAGGTCACCTGATGTCGCGTTCACGACATCTCCTGTCCGTTTCGCGCACCAACCCGTCGCCGTAGCCGTTGCCAGCGGGCCGCGCGGTCTCCACTCTTGGGCAGGTAAGCCTTACCAAAGAACAGAGTGGAGCATCGTGGTGCGCACGACCCGTTATCTCGGCCGTCTCGGAGTGGCCCTCACCGTGGCGGCGGCCCTTGCCCTGTCCGCGTGCGGCAGCGAGGACGACGACCCGGGCACGTCCGGCGCGGACACGCGCACCGTCGCGTCCGCGTACGGCGACGTCGAGGTTCCTGCGCAGCCCGAGCGGGTCGTGGCGGTCAGCTACGACACGCCCTGGCAGCTGCAGTCGCTCGACGTGAAGCCGGTGGCCACCCAGGACTACGGCACGTGGGTCGACTCGTTCACCCCGGCCCAGCAGGAGTTCGTCAAGGGGGTCGCGACCGTCGGCGCCTTCGGCGAGACCAACTACGACGCCATCGTCAAGGCCGCCCCCGACCTGATCGTGGGGGACGCCTACGAGATCGACGAGAAGGCCTACGAGCGGCTCGCCGACATCGCTCCCACCGTGATCGTCAAGGGCTCCTTCCGCGGCGACTGGAAGGCGATCATGGCCGGCCTCGCCGAGGCGACCGGTGCCGGTGACGCGCTGGCCGAGCGCGAGGAGGCCTACGCCGCCAAGGTGGCCGGGCTCAAGGAGAGGTACGCCGACCAGCTGGCCCTGACGTGGGCCACCGTGTCGGTCGGCGACGCCGAGGCGGAGTTCTCGGTGCTCTACCCGACCGGGACCGTCGGCGCCCTGCTGGACGAACTGGGGGCGACGCCTGCGCCGGGCATCCCCGACGCCTCGCCCGAGCCGGGCTACGCGAGCTACTCCTTCGAGCGGCTGGACGCGATCCTGAGCACCGCCGACGTGATCGTCGTCCCGGCCAACGCCGACGGGACCCCCTGGGAGCCGTTCGCGGTGATCAAGAGCAACTCGCTCTTCACGGCGCTGCCGGCGGCGAGGTCCGGCTCGGTCTTCGAGCTGTCCTACGGGGTCACCGACTACGACACCGCGCTTCAGTTCCTCGACGACGTGGAGACCACGATCCTGGAACCGCTCGCCGCGCGTTCGTGAGCCCCGGACGCACCATCGGGGCACTGCTGGCCGCCGTCGTCGTCGCGACGGTGGCCAGCCTGTGCCTGGGCGGCCGGGTGTTCAGCCCGGTCGAGGTCGGCCAGGCGCTGTGGTCGGGCGACGGCTCCTCCCACGACCAGGTGATCCGCGACCTGCGGGTCCCGCGAACCATCGTCGGGCTGCTGGTCGGCGCCGCGCTCGGGCTGTCCGGAGCACTGATGCAGGGCCTGACCCGCAACCCGCTCGCCGACCCCGGCATCCTCGGCGTCAACGCCGGCGCGGCGCTCGGTGTCGCGCTCGCGATCACCCAGTGGGGGATCGTCCGTCCCGGCGGGCAGGTGTGGTTCGCCCTCGCCGGCGCGGCTCTCACCACGCTCGTCGTCGCGGTGATCGGTCGCCCCCGCCGCTCCGGGGGCGACGTCGTGACGCTGACCCTCTCCGGCGTCGCGGTGGGCGCGGTCCTGACCGGCATCACCTCGGGGCTGGTGCTGCTGCATCCTCGCGCCTTCGACAGCATGCGCAGCTGGAACGCCGGCTCGCTCGCGGTCGTCGGCTACGACCGGGTACTCGCGGTCGCTCCCTTCGTCGTGGCCGGCATCGTGCTCGCCCTGGTCCTCGGGCGCAGCATCAACGCGCTCGCGCTCGGCGACGACACCGCGCAGGCGCTCGGCGTACGCCTGGTCCGGACCCGGGTCCTGGCCCTCGTCGCGGTCACCCTGCTGTGCGGTGCCGCGACCGCCGCTGCCGGACCGATCGTCTTCGTCGGGCTGATGGTGCCGCACATCGTCGCGGCCCTGATCGGGCCCGACCACCGCCGGGTGATGGTCTGCTCGCTGCTCGCCGGCCCGATCCTCCTGCTCGGGTGCGATCTCCTCGGCCGGTACGTCGCCCAGCCGCGCGAGCTTCCGGTCGGCGTCGTGGCCGCGGCGGTCGGCGCCGTCCTGCTGGCGGTCGTCATCCGGAGGCGATCGTGAGCCGGGTGGTGGCCGTGCGTCTCCTCGGCGGACGGATCAGCGGCCGGGTCCGGGTGCGTGGCGTGCTCGGCGTCCTGGTCCTCCTGGGTGTCGCGCTCGCGGTCGGCGTCGCCTCGCTGCCCAGCCCGGACGCCGGGGTGTCGCTCGGCGAGACGGTCGACGTCCTGGCCGGGCGTGGCACCCGGATCACCGAGCTCGTCGTCCTCGAGTGGCGGCTGCCGCGGGTGCTCACCGCCCTCCTCTTCGGCGCGATGATGGGCCTCAGCGGCGCGATCTTCCAGGTCGTCACCCGCAACGCGCTCGGCTCGCCCGACGTCATCGGGTTCTCCAGCGGTGCCTACACCGGTGTGCTCGTGGCGCTGCTCGTCCTCGACCTCAGCGGGCCCGCCGTACCGGTGGCGGCGACCCTCAGCGGTCTGCTGACCGCCGGGGTGGTGCTCGGGCTTGCCGGCCACGAGGGGCTGCGCGGCGCGCGGTTCATCATCCTCGGGATCGCGGCCGGTGCGCTGCTGTCGTCGGTCAACACCTGGTTGGTGCTCCGGGCCACGGCGGAGGAGGGGCTGCAGGCCTCGCAGTGGGGCGTCGGGACCCTCAACGGGATCACCTGGGCCGACCTGCGCCTCACCGCCGGGTGCGCGCTCGTCCTCCTCCCTGCCGTCATGGCGGTCGCCCGCCCGCTCGCCCTGCACGAGCTCGGGGACGACGTCGCGACGGCGCTCGGGCTGCGGCTCCGGTCGCGGCGACTCCTCGCCGTCGGAGCCGGGGTCGCGCTCACCGCGGTCACCGCCGCCGTGGCCGGTCCGATCGCTTTCGTCGCCCTCGCCGCGCCCCAGCTGGCACGCCGGGTCGTCGGAGGCAGCCCGCCTGCCCTGGTCGCCTCCGCGGCGATGGGTGCGGTCCTGCTCGCCGCCTCCGACCTCGTGGCGCAGCGGGTCTTCGCACCCACGGCGCTGCCGGTCGGCATGGTCACCGTCGTGCTGGGCGGCTGCTACCTCGCCTGGCTCCTGTACCGCCGGGGCTGACGCCGTAGGGTCGGACGACGTGACCCGTGTGCTGCTCCAGTCGATGCTCGCCCTCTCGCTCGTGCTGGTCGCGCCGGTCCTGCCGGCCGCCGCGCAGGACGAGCTGCCCTCGCTCACGCAGGTCCAGCCCCCGTCGTACGACGGGGCGCGCAAGTACGGCCGCATCCTGAAGGCCGCCCCCGGGGCCTGGTCGCCGGCACCCGAGCGGATCGGCTACCAGTGGCTGCGCGACGGCGTACCGATCCCCGGCGAGGTGCGGCGCAAGCACGAGATCGCGCCCGAGGACGTCGGCCACCGGCTCGACCTCGTGGTCGTCGTGGGCGCGACCGGGTACGCCGACACCGTCGCCCAGGTAGGCGTGGGCCGGGTCAAGCATCGAATCGGTGTGCGCCGTACCGTCCGCTACAGCGTCCGCACCCGCGGCGCCGTCGGGGGCGTCGACGTCGCCGACTTCCGGCGTCTCGCCCAGGAGACCTACGACGACGCGCGCGGCTGGCGGGCCGGGGGCGTCCGCTTCCGGCAGGTGAAGCGCGGCGGCGCGTTCACCCTGTGGCTCTCGCAGGCCGCGCTGGTCCCGGCCTTCTCCGGCTCCTGCAGCGCCACCTGGTCCTGTCGGGTCGGTCGCAACGTGATCATCAACGTCGAGCGCTGGCGGGACGCGTCGCCGGCGTGGAACGGCGCCGGACGTTCCCTGCGCGACTATCGCCACATGGTCGTCAACCACGAGACCGGCCACTGGCTCGGTCGCGGCCACGCGTCCTGCCCGGGCCGAGGGGCTCTCGCGCCGGTGATGATGCAGCAGTCGAAGGGCACGCAGGGCTGTCGCTTCAACCCCTGGCCGACCCCGCGCGAGCTCGGCCGCTGACGACCGTCACTTCCAGTTCAGGTCCTGGGCGCTGTTCCAGAGGCTGTCGGGGACCGGGCCGATCCCCAGGATGTCGAGGCTGACGTTGGCGACCTCACCGTTGCGGATCGGCTGGGGGACGGCCTTGAAGCCGGGCCGGGTGCGACCGGGCTTGGCGCGGTCGGCGTTCAGCTTGTAGAGCTCGGTGTTCGGCACGCCGGCGCCGGGACCCCAGAACGCGAACGCGACGCGGTAGTTCTCGCGGTTGGTCTTGATGGCGTGGTTCCGCGTGCCCGGGATGCCGCCGTGGTCGGAGGTCAGCACGATGATCGTGTTGGCGCGCAGCGACGGGGTGGACTCGATCTGGGCCATGATCTTGCCGACGATGCGGTCGACCTTCGCGACGGCCTTCAGGTACGTCGGGGACATCCAGCCGTGGTCGTGGCCGACCTGGTCGGGCTTGCCGAGATGGAGGAACGAGAACGAGGCCGGGTCGGTGGCGAGGTCGGCGCGCAGCGCCTTCGCGACGGCGCCGTCCTTCTCGACCTCGATCACATTGGGCTCGATGGCGGCGGGCCAGGACCGCTCGAACAGCCAGAACTTCGACTTGGTCGCGTAGACCGCCGTGGTCCCGCCGGCCGCGCGGACCTGGGAGAACACCGAGTCGACGCCGTGCCCGGCGGCCTGCTGGACGGTCTTGGTCACCGTGTCGTCGTTCCAGGTCACGCCGTGACCGCCCTTGGCCGCCTTGATCCGGCGACCGGTCACCATGCTGGTGTGATTGGGCAGGGTGACGGTCATCTCGAGCTGGCTGCGCGCGTTGACCGTGCCGGCGCCCTCGTCCTTGATGATCCGGTGCAGGTTGGGGGTGCCCGCCCGCCCGAGCCGCTTGAGCGCGCGCGGGTTCAGGCCGTCGACCGAGATCGCGACGACGTGCTTGCTGTTGATCGTGTCGCGCGCCGCCTCCGCGCGGTCCGCGGTGGCGGTGCCGGGTCCGGAGAGCCCGAAGCCCGCGAGGGCGGCGGCGACGGCGACGGCGAGGACGGCGGGACGGCGCAGGCTGATCACCCGACGAGCCTACGTCGCCGTGGTCCCGGGGACGTGATCTCGGTCCCGGAATGACGCCGGTGGGCACTTCGACGCCGTAGTCTGACCGGGTGCGGCAGGTGAACCATCCCGACCTCGACGGCCCGATCGGGATCTTCGACTCCGGTTTCGGAGGCCTGACCGTCGCGCGCTCGGTCATCGACCAGCTGCCGCACGAGTCGATCACCTACGTCGGCGACACGGCGCGCCAGCCCTACGGCCCCAAGCCGATCGGCGAGGTTCGCGAGTACGCACTCGAGTGCCTCGACCATCTGGTCGCGCAGGGCGTCAAGGCGCTCGTCATCGCCTGCAACTCCGCGTCGGCCGCGATGCTGCGCGACGCCCGCGAGCGCTACGACGTCCCGGTGGTCGAGGTGATCTACCCGGCCACCCGCCGCGCGGTCGCCGCGACCCGCAACGGCCGGATCGGCGTCATCTGCACCCGCTCGACCGCCGAGTCGATGGCCTACGACGACGCCTTCGCCGCAGCGCCCCAGCTGTCCCTCACCACGCGTGCCTGCCCGCGGTTCGTCGACTTCGTGGAGGCGGGCGTGACCGGTGGCGACGAGCTCATCGCGGTCGCCCACGAGTACCTCGACCCGCTCACCGAGCTCGGCGTCGACACCCTGATCCTCGGCTGTACCCACTACCCGCTGCTGACCGGCGTCGTCTCCTACGTGATGGGCGACGACGTCACCTTGGTCAGCAGCGCGGAGGAGTGCGCCAAGGACGTCTACCGGATGCTGGCCGACACCGGCCTCATGCGGCCGGGAGGCGAACCGTCGTACTCCTTCGCGACGACCGGCTCCCCGGCGGAGTTCGAGACCATCGGGCGACGGTTCCTCGGGCCCGAGCTCGTCGCGGCAGGTCAGTTCGCAGGGGGTGTGCGTTGACGGGTGACAGCATCGATGCCGGGACGGCACCGGAGACGACGGCCCTGCGGGTGCCGCCGAGTCCCAGCACCGTGCGGGTGACGATCGTCGGCTGCTCCGGCTCCTACCCCGGCCCGGACTCGCCGGCGAGCTGCTATCTCGTCCAGGCCGGCGACGGGCAGCGCACCTGGAGCCTGGTCCTCGACATGGGCAACGGTGCGCTCGGCACCCTCCAGCGCTACGTCGACCCGCTCCAGGTCGACGCCGTCTTCATCAGCCACCTGCATGCCGACCACTGCGTCGACATGACCAGCTACTACGTGCTCCGCAAGTACCACCCCACGGGCAGCCAGCCCAAGATCCCGGTCTGGGGCCCCAAGGGCACGGCCAAGCGGCTCGCCAAGGCCTACGACCTGCCCCGCAAGCCCGGCATGGAGGAGGAGTTCTCCTTCCGCGTCTACGGCGACCCGGTCGAGATCGGCCCGTTCCGCGTCGAGCCGTACGAGGTCGACCACCCGGTCCCGGCGTACGGCCTGCGGGTGTCGGCCTTCGGCAAGGTCCTCGCCTACAGCGGCGACACCGGCCCCACCCCGGCGCTGATGGACATCGCGGCCGACGCCGACCTCTTCCTCTGCGAGGCATCCTTCCGCGCCGGCGACGACAACCCCCCGAACCTCCACCTCACCGGCGTCGAGGCCGGCGAGGTCGCCGCCAAGGCCGCGGTCAAGCGCCTGGTCGTCACCCACGTCCCGCCCTGGCACGACGCGCAGACCATGCTCGCCGAGGCGGCGAGCGCCTTCGACGGACCGACCGAGCTGGCCGCGCAGGGCACCGTCTACGAGCTGTAGGGCAGCTCGGGGAACGGCAATCCGGGAAAGTCCCTCGCCGCTCGGAACCCGATGCCGGAGTCGAAGCGTCCTTCGGGTGTGGAGTTCGATGAGTTCGTCGCCAGCCGCCGTCCGGCGCTGGTCCGCGCGGTCGTGCTCATGGGCTCTCCGATCGCTGATGCCGAGGACATCGTCCAGAGCGCGCTGACCACGTGCTACCGGCACTGGGCGAAGGTCCGGCGCGCGGGCTCGCCCGAGGCGTACGTCTACCGGATCCTGGTCAACACCCGCGCCAGCGCGTGGCGGCGGAAGTGGCGCGGCGAGCTCCCGACCGGCGACCTGCCCGACGCCATCACCGATGCGGACCTCACCACGGGCCTCGCCGTCCGGGAGGCGCTGGCCGCTATGCCGGCGACCCAGCGGGAGGTCCTCGTCCTGCGCTACTACGCCGATCTCACCGAACGCGAGATCGCCGACGTCCTGCGGATCCCGCCCGGCACGGTGAAGAGTCGCGCCGCCCGCGGGCTCGCCGCGCTCGCGACGACCCTGAGGAGCCCCGATGCTCACGGATGACGAAGCCCGCGACCTGCTCACCCGCGCTGCCCGGACGATCGACGTCCCCCCGACCGCCGCGTCCGCCGCCCCCGCCGCGAGGTCGCGACGGTGGATCGCGGTCGCGGCGACCGCGGCGGTGGTCGCGATCGGCGCCGCCGGCGCGATCGGCATCGCACGCGAGGGCGGCGGCGACCCGGACGGCGCGAAGGACGTGGCGACGGCCGGCTCGCCGAGTCCGTCCGGCACGTTGTCCCTCGACCAGCTGCTCAACCCGCGTCCGGCGTTGCCTCACCGCCCGGTCCCGCTCAGCGCGCCGGTGACCACGAACGGGACCGGGACGCGGGCGATCGAGGTCGGTCCGGCGCCCGAGGGCGCCACCGGCGTCGAGTTCCGCATCGCCTGCCTCACCGCCGGGCGGTTCGTCTGGCCGAACGGCGGATCCGTGGAGTGCACTGCGAAGGAGGCACGCGCCTTCGTGCGCGACCCCGACATGCTCGGGGCCGGCGGGGTCGCCGACCTCGAGTCGGGCCAGACCTCGTTCACCATCGCCGCCGATCCCGGCTCGGCCTGGCGGGTCGTCACGACCTTCGTCCGGGTCGAGGAGCCCTCCGACGCCGGCGAGATCGACATGGACGAGCTGCACCGGCAGCTGAAGGCCCAGTCGGTCCCCTTCGACGAATGTGCCGACGCGGTCGCCTTCTTCCAGCGGCCCGACGTCATCGAGTTCTACACGCGGTACTTCGGACCCGACCACATAGTGAACATGGGCAAGGGCCGGTTCATCGACTGCCCCGGTACCGCCCAGCTGGAGGAGGGGTTCGCCCGGATCCAGGAGCAGGCCGCGACGGGCGAACTCCAGGAGTCACTGGCGAAAGCAGAAGAGATGAGGAAGCGGGCAGAGCCCGGCTCGGGCCGTTGACTCGTCCGTGCCGTCGGCCGTGTGGCTGATCAGGAGATCACGACGTTGCGGACCTGGAGGGCGGACATGCATTTCAGGTCAGCTGCATGCAAGGCATGTCCGCTCACTCCACCGGATGCCCGGCGTCGCGGATGGTCAGCGCGATCTGCACCCGGTTGGTGGTCTCCAGCTTCTCGAACAGCTTCGACACGTGACCCTTGACGGTGGGCACCGACAGGTGGAGCTCGGCGGCGATCTCGGCGTTGGAGAGGCCACGGCCGACGGCGCCGGCGACATCGAGCTCGCGCTCGGTGAGCCGGTCGAGTCGGCGCTGCGCGTCGGCCGCGCGGGTGTCACCGGAGCCGGTGCGCACCCGCTCGATCAGGGTGCGGGTGACGGACGGGGAGAGCATGGGGTCGCCGTCGGCCACCTTGCGGAGGGCGGCGACGATCTCAGGCGGTGCCGTGTCCTTGAGCAGGAAGCCGTCCGCCCCGGCGGCGAGCGCGCCCACGACGTAGTCGTCGGCGTCGAAGGTCGTCAGCACGATCACGTGCGGCGGGCACGGGTCGGCGTGGAGGATCCGGGTCGCCGCGAGACCGTCGAGGACGGGCATCCGGATGTCCATGAGGACGACGTCGGGGCGCAGCTCACGGGCGAGGGCGACGCCGGCACGGCCGTCCGCGGCCTCCCCGACGACCGCGATGTCGGCCTGGCCGCCGAGCATCAGGGTCAGCGCGGAGCGCACCAACGGGTCGTCGTCGACGATGACGACGCGGATCTGATCGCTCACGGGTGGTCCTCTCCCTGGCCGGGCTCGGCTGCCCACGGTAGCCAGGCGTGCAGGACGAAGACGTCGGCCCCCGGCGTGTCGGGGCATCGCTCGACGCGGTGCTCGAGGGTGCCGCCGCGCAGCTCCGCTCGCTCGGTCAGGCCGACCAGGCCGAGACCGGCGCCCGGCGTCCGGGTGGGGCCGAAGCCGAGGGCGTTCGCGAGGACGACGTCGACGCCGTCGGCGGGTGAACCCGTGATCCGGATCCGCAGGGTCGCCGCCGGGGCGTGCTTGCCGGCGTTGGTGATGCCCTCCTGCACGATCCGGTAGACGGTCCGGCCGACGGCATCGGGCAGCTGATCGGCCTCCTCGCCGGAGGCGGCGAGGCCGTCGTCGTACTCGATGACGGCGCCGGCCTGTCGCGCGTCGGCGAGGAGCGCATCGAGATCTCGATGGGTCGGCTGCGGGCCGGTCAGCGGGCCGGCGCCCTCGACATCGCGGAGCACCCCCAGCACCTCGCGCAGGTCGGTGAGCGCCTCGTGCGCCTTGGCCTGGATCACGGCGACGCTGGTGCGCATCTCGTCGGCGGAGAGGTCCTCGCGATAGGTGAGGGCGCCGGCGTGCATGGAGATCTGGGAGATCCGGTGGGCGAGCACGTCGTGCATCTCTCGCGCGATCCGCGCACGCTCGGTGGACCGGGCCTGCGTGGCGCGCAGGTCCCGCTCCGCCTCGGCGGTCTCGGCCCGCTGGCGCAGCGTCCAGACCAGCTCGCGCCGCGACCCGATGTACATGCCCCACGCCACGATCGCCGCGCACACGGCGACGCTGACCGTCGCGGTCAGCCACCACGGGTCGGTGTCCTCGGTCGGCTGCACCCAGTAGTAGGCCAGGCCGCCCAGCAGGTTGAGGATGCCGATCCCGATCACCTGCCACCAGCGGCGGCGGGTCGCCAGCGAGACCGTCGCCAGCGTCGCGGGGCCGGCGGCGATCGCGCTGAACGGCGTCATCAGGACTGTGATCACCGCGACCGACACCGGCCAGCGGCGGCGGAACGCGACGAGGACGTACGCGGCGACGCCCAGGACGACGTCGAGCCAGAACAGCAGGGGTACGCGGTCGGCTTGCTGGTCGGCCACCGGCGACCAGACCAGGGCGCTGATCGCGAGCAGGAGGGCGTACCGCCACAGGTGGCCGTACCACCGCAGCCGCGGCTGGTAGTCGTCCGGCGTCGGCTGCTCCACGACAGCGACCCTAGGGCCTCCGGGCGGGGGAGGGGCAGCGTCCGGGGACCGGACCGGCACCTACTTTGGTCGGGGCGACTCGCGACGCGGGTTCGATGTGCGGACCCGGCCGTTCGGGCAGGCTGGAGCCATGATCACCGTTGATCGACTCACCAAGACCTACGGCGCGTACACCGCCGTGGATGACGTCAGCTTCGTCTGCCAGCCCGGCCGGGTGACCGGCTTCCTCGGTCCCAACGGCGCCGGCAAGACGACCACCATGAGGGTGATGGTCGGCCTCACCCTCCCGACCCGTGGTCAGATCACCATCGGCGGTCTGCGCTACCACGACATCCCCAACCCGGGCCGCCACGTCGGCACCCTGCTCGACGCCTCGGCCCAGCACGTCGGCCGCTCGGGTCGGGAGATCCTCTCCATCGCCGCGCAGACGATGGGCCTGCCGAAGACCCGGGTCGACGAGATGCTCGCCCTGGTCGGGCTCAACGACGACGAGGCGGGCCGCCGCCTGCGCAACTACTCGCTCGGCATGAAGCAGCGTCTCGGCATCGCCCACGCCCTGCTGGGCGACCCGTCGGTCCTCATCCTCGACGAGCCCGCCAACGGCCTCGACCCGGCGGGCATCCGTTGGATGCGTGGTCTGCTCAAGGGGTACGCCGACCGCGGCGGCACCGTGCTGCTGTCCAGCCACCTGCTGCACGAGGTCGAGCAGATCGCCGACGAGATGATCCTCATCGGGCGCGGCAAGATCGTCGCCCAGGGCGACCGGGAGACCCTGCTCGCCGGTGCCAACGGCACCCCGGTCACGATGGTGACCTCGCTCGACAACACCGCGCTCGGCGCCGCGCTGACCCATGCTGGTCACGCCGTGGAGCCGGCGGGTGCGGGCCTCAAGGTGCTGGCGAGCCCGGAGCAGGTCGGTCGCACCGCCCTCACCGCTGGTGTCGTCCTCACCGACCTCCGGTCCGGCGGTGCCGGCCTGGAGGACCTGTTCCTCGAGCTGACCTCGGCCGACGCCCGCGAGGCCGTCCCCGGCGTCGGCGCCCCGACCCCCGGAGGTATCCCGGCATGAGCACCACCGCAGTCCCCACCCTGGACGTCTCCGGCACGCCGCGGACACCGCTGTCCCGCCTGGTCGGGGTCGAGATCCGCAAGGCCCTCGACACCCGGGCGGGCTTCTGGTTCGCGACCTCCATCGTCGGTCTGGTCCTGGTCGTCCTGCTGATCTACACCCTCGTGGCGCCCGACGACTCCAAGAACTTCGAGGACCTGCTCGGTGTCAGTGGTGGCGTACTCGGCTACTTCCTGCCGATCCTGATCATCATGCTGGTCACCAGCGAGCAGTCGCAGCGCAACGGCCTGGTCACCTTCACGCTCGAGCCCCAGCGCTCGCGCGTGGTGGCAGCCAAGTTCCTCGCCGGTGTCGGCCTGGCGGCCTCCGTGATGGTGCTGGCATCGCTGCTCGCGCTGATCTTCACCGCCGTCGCGGCGGCGACCGGCGCCTCGCCCGAGTGGTCCGTGGACGGCAACCTGCTGTTCAACGGATTCGTGCTCACCAACCTGGTCGGCATCGTCGTCGGCTTCGCCATCGCGACGCTGCTGATGAACACTCCGGCGGGCATCGTCGCCTACTTCGTCTACGCCCTGATCCTGCCGATGGCGGCCGGCATCCTGAGCGAGCTGAGCTCCGGCTTCGAGAAGGTCGCGCCGTGGATCGAGTTCAACACCGCGCAGATGCCGCTGTTCAGCGGCGACTACCAGCCCTCCGGGGAGGAGTGGGCGCAGATCGCGACCTCCGGCGTGATCTGGCTCGTGATCCCGCTGGTCCTCGGCACCATGCGGCTGCTGCGCATCGAGTTCAAGTAGCACCACCCCGGCGCTTCACCGAAGATTGCCGGACACGTCACCGTGGCGGAGCCTGCGCGTAGCGGGCTCCGCCACGGTTGTTTCCCGTGGGCAACGGATACCTGCGGTTCGCCGCCCTCGGCGACAGCACCACCGTCGGGCTCGGTGACCCGGTCCCCGGCGGTGGCTGGCGGGGCTGGGCCCGGCTGCTCGCCGAGTCGCTGCGGGCGTCGTACGACGTCTCCTTCTGCAATGTCGCCATGTCGGGTGCCACCGCCGAGATCGTGCGCGAGCGCCAGCTCGGCGAGGCGCTGGCCCACCGGCCGGATCTCGCCTCGCTGATCGTCGGCGTCAACGACACGCTCCGCTCCACCTGGGATCCGGGCCGGCTGCACGCCGACCTGCACCACGTCGCGGGAGCGCTCGCCGAGGGCGGCGCCACGCTGATGACCGTCCGATGGCACGACCACGCGGCGTTGCTCGGCCTGCCGCGGCTCCTGGTGCGGCCGATGGCGGACCGGATCGCCGTCGTCAACGAGGTGTACGACGACCTGTACGCGACGTTCGGCGGCCTCCGGCTCGATCTCGCGCTGATGCCGGAGGTGCTCGACCGCGCCTGCTGGTCGATCGACCGCTTCCACCCGTCGGAGTCGGGTCACCGCGCCCTGGCGCGGGCATGGGGGGAGCGGCTGCGGGCCGCGGGCTTCGACTTCCCCCTGCCGAGCCTGGAGCCCGGCGGCGGCTGCCCGCCGAGCTGGCGGCGTGACGTGGCCTGGATGGTCACCGAGGGGGCGCCGTGGTTCGGCCGCCGGGCCCGTGACCTGGGCCCGTGGGCGGTGCGGAGGGCGATGGCCGCCGCTCGGTAGGTTGGGCGCATGAGCACCCGTGAGGACGGCCGCGCCGACGACGAGCTGCGCCCGATCAAGATCACCCGCAACTGGCTCGACCACCCGGCCGGTTCGGTCCTGGTCGAGTTCGGCAGGACGCGTGTGCTGTGCGCGGCCTCCGCGTCGGAGGGGGTGCCGCGGTGGCGCAAGGGCTCCGGCCTCGGCTGGGTGACGGCCGAGTACGCCATGCTCCCCGCCTCCACCAACACCCGCTCGGACCGTGAGTCGGTCAAGGGGCGGATCGGCGGCCGCACCCACGAGATCAGCCGCCTGATCGGCCGCTCCCTGCGCGCGATCATCGACGACAAGGCGCTGCGGGAGAACACGATCCAGATCGACTGCGACGTGCTCCAGGCCGACGGCGGCACCCGGACCGCGGCCATCACCGGCGCGTACGTCGCCCTCGCCGACGCCTGCGCGAAGCTCGGTGTCCCCGGCGCGCTCACCGGCTCGGTGGCCGCCGTGAGCGTCGGCATCATCGACGGCGTGCCGCGCCTCGACCTGCCCTACGTCGAGGACGTGCGGGCCGAGACCGACATGAACGTCGTGATGACCGGCGACGGCAAGTTCGTCGAGGTCCAGGGCACGGCCGAGGGAGCCGCCTTCGACCGCGCCGAGCTCGACGCCCTCCTGGCGCTCGCCGAGAAGGGGTGCGCCGACCTCACCCGCCTGCAGCAGGAGTCGCTGCGCTCGTGAAGGTGCTCGTCGCGTCCCGCAACGCCAAGAAGCTCGAGGAGATGCGCCGGATCCTCGCCGAGCATCTGACCGAGCAGACGGGCGTGGTCGAGGTGGTCGGCCTCGATGACGTCACGCCGTTCGACGAGCCGGTCGAGGACCAGTCCACCTTCGAGGGGAACGCCCTGCTCAAGGCCCGTGCCGGCGTCGCCGCCACCGGCCTGCCCACCCTCGCCGACGACTCCGGCCTGTGCGTCGACGCTCTCAACGGCATGCCCGGCGTCCTGTCGGCCCGCTGGTCCGGCCCGCCGAAGAGTGACGACCGCAACAACGAGCTGCTCCTCGCCCAGCTGCACGACGTCCCCGACGAGCGCCGTACGGCCCACTTCACCTGCGCCGTCGCCGTTGTCCACCCCGACGGCCGCGAGCTGGTCGTCGAGGGCCGGATGGGCGGCCGGGTGATCCGTGAGGTGCGGGGGAGCGGCGGCTTCGGCTACGACGTCCTCTTCGTCGCCGACGACCACCCCGGCCTCACCACCGCCGAGCTGTCCCGCGAGGACAAGGACGCCATCTCCCACCGCGGGCGGGCGCTGCGCGAGGTCGCGCCGCTGGTCGCCGACCTGCTGGCCTGACCAGGGGTGCTCCAGCCGACCTAACGCGGGAACCCGCGGAGAGCGTCGACGAACGTGCGGCGCAGGACCTGGACAGCGTTCTGCTCCAGGATGCGCTGTGGCGACAGGTTCGGCAGTTGCCGACCCGCCAGCGAGCGGTATTGGCGCTGCGCTACTTCGAGGAGCTGGCCGACGACATCGCGGACATCCTCGGCATCCGAGCGGTCACGGTGCGGGCCACGGCCTCACGCGCGCTCGCAGCATTGCGACGCAGTCACGAATCGAGCAAGGAGACGGCCGAATGATCCCGACAGACGACCTCGAAGGCGGACTGCGAGGGATGTACCAGAACGTGGGCCAGGCGACGCCTCCGTACCGCGGCGGCCCGCCCGTCGAGGGACGCGGTGAGCCAGAGCCCGGCGATCGTCGACGCCGGGGCCGCAGGATTGCGGTCGCCGCAGCCGCCTCGGTTGCGCTGCTGTGCGCCACGATCGCTCTCTTCGCGAGCATCGCCCCGAGCAACTCTCCCTCAGCCAACGAACCCGACGCGGCGGCTCTCGCCGCTCCAACGGTAGGTCTGCTGGTGGCTCCGCCGTCGGAGGGCACCCTCCAAGCCCTGGTCGAAGGGCGCCTCGATGTGAACGCGAACGGCTGCGTCACGGTCGACGGGCGGTTGCTGCTCGCTTCTCACGGGGCGCGTCTTGCTCCCGACGGCGCGGGCGTCGAGTTCCCCAATGCCGGGACCGTCGACTTCGGCAGCGTCGTTCGCGGCTCGGGCGGGTACGTCACTGTGTCGGCGGCAGACGTCGCAACCATCAGCGATCCCTTCGGCTGCCTGAAGACCCTCAGCGGTCCGCTTGAGGTGACGGCCTTGGACCCGGAGTAGCCGGGTTTCTGCCGGCGGGAACCGCACCGCCAGAGAGTGCAATGCGGCGTGGTCCGCCCGTGCAAGAGATCCGCTGTCGTGGGACCGACAAGATCCGACCCTGGCCGACCGACATCTCGCGGCCAGTCGACCCACCACCAGGGACGTGGCCCACCCTCCGAGTTGACTCGTTGGTGCCGAAGGCGGGACTCGAACCCGCACACCCGAAGGCACGGCATCCTAAGTGCCGCGTGTCTGCCAGTTCCACCACTCCGGCGTGAGCGGGCACGAGTCTAGAGCGCCGGAGCGCGGCCCTGATCACGGCGGTCGATCGTGAACCGCCCCTTGCCCCGACCTGCGAAGTTGGGTGTCTGCCGATGGCAGTTGGGGCAGAGGAAGCGGACGTGGCCGGGCAGGTTGTTGAGGAAGTCTCCATCGATGTGGTCCACGTCAAGGGTGAGTGGCTCACCGCGCCAGTGCCGTCGTTGCCGCAAGCGGCGCACCGGTACGCGCGGCCGGTCTCAAGCAGCGCACGCTTCAGGAGCATCGGCTTCTCTCGTCGGTAGTCGGGAGGCTGACGGACGAGGATCTGACCCGGGCTCCGGCGCCGTGGTGCACGACGAGTCGCGTAGGGGCGGAAGTGGGACGTGTCGATCTCGAGCCGTTTGATCGTTCGGCTGAGATGTGTGTGGCTGCCGCCGTCCTGCCTCAGCCCGAGGTTCCGCAACACATCTGCGATCGACGTCGATCCGGCGACGATCGGCTCGAGGAGCTCTTTGGTGTACGTGCGTCGCGTCATGAGATCGATGCTGCTCCCGAGGTCCGACGCAACGTCGTGCACGCCATTGCTGTGGCTGGTCGGCAGCGGAAGGATGTGGCCATGCCTGCCACCCTCGACGAGCTGGTCGCCATCTACGAGGACCTGCACCGTCACCCCGAGCTCGGCCGCCAGGAGCACCGCACCGCCGGCGTCGTGGCTGAGCACCTGCGCAGCCTCGGGTACGACGTGGCGCAGGGCGTGGGCGGCACGGGGGTCGTCGGGACGCTCACCCGCCGGGAGGGGCCCACGGTGCTGCTGCGGGCCGACATGGACGCCTTGCCGGTGCAGGAGGCTACCGGACTGCCGTATGCCAGCGAGGCCACGGCGATCGGTGCCGACGGCACCGAGTCGCCGGTGATGCACGCCTGCGGCCACGACGTGCACACGACCTGCCTGCTCGGTGCCGCGGCGAGGCTCGCCGCGGACCCCCGCTGGCAGGGCCGGCTGCTGCTGGTTTTCCAGCCCGACGAGGAGGGCGGCGGCGGGGCGCAGGCGATGGTCGACGACGGCCTCTTCGTGCGGTTCGGTACGCCGGACGTGGTGCTCGGCCAGCACGTGGCGCCGGTGCCGGTCGGGGTGCTCGGCGTTCGTTCCGGCCCGGCGTTCGCGGCGTCCGACGCACTGCGGATCACCCTCCACGGCACGGGTGGCCACGGGTCGCGACCCGAGACGACCGTCGACCCGGTGGTGCTGGGCGCGTCGGTGGTGCAGCGGCTGCAGACCGTCGTCTCGCGGGAGGTGGCGGCCACCGAGACCGTCGTACTCACCGTCGGCTCCTTCCACGCGGGCACGGTCGCCAACGTCATCCCCGACCGGGCCGTGCTCGGCCTGAGCATCCGGACCACGGACGCCGACGTGCGCACGCGGGTGCTCGCCGCCGTCGAGCGGATCGTAAGGGGCGAGGCCGCCGCGGCCGGCGCGCCGCGGGAGCCGGAGATCGAGACCCTCAACACCTTCCCGGCGGTGGTCAACGACGCCGCCGCCTGCGACCGCGTCCGCGAGGCCTTCGCGGCGGAGGGGCGCTGGGTCGTCGTCGATCCCGGCCCGGTCACCGGCAGCGAGGACGTCGGCATCCTGGCCGACGCGGCGGGTGCCCCCTGCGCGTACTGGCTCCTCGGCGGCGCCGACCCGGCGCTCTTCGCGAGCGCCACCTCGGTCGACGAGATCCGCCGCGTGGTCGACGGACTGCCGTCGAACCACTCGCCGCGCTACGCCCCGCTCGCGGGCCCGACGCTCGAGTCCGGCGTGGCCGCGCTGGTCGCCGCGGCCCGCTCCTGGCTGGCCTGAGCGGACCGCTGGACCGCGCCGATGGTGGTCAGCAGCAGCACGCCCGCCGACCCCTCAGCTCAGCTCACTCGGTCCACTGCCAGGCGCCGAGGATCTCGGTGAACCTGTCGAGCACGTCGTCATCGCCGTCCTTGAGCGAGACGGTGATCGAGTACGCCGTGTCGCCGGAGATCACCAGGTAGGACCGTTGGGCGACGTCGACGTCGTTGTCGTTGGTGCGGCTGATGTCGACGCCGAGCGCGGTCTGCCCGTCGATGGTGGTGTCGTCGATGTCGGTCGTGAACGCCGTGTCGTCGCCGGCGGTCAGCGCACTCCGCCAGTCGTCCGCGATGTCTGCCGGGTCGGAGCTGCCGTACGCCGACTGGATCTCGACGATCACGTTGGCCCGCGCGGCCTTGAAGGTCGCGCCCCAGAGGAAGACCCGGTCGAGGGTGGTCGCGTCGGGGCTCTGTGCGGTGAACTCGTCGGTGCCGTCGACCCAGCCCTTCGGCAGGTGCGCCTCGTAGCCGGTGCCGGTCACGCTCGGCCCGCCGAGGTCGGACGGGCCGCTCTCGTCGTCGGTGGGCTCGTCGGTGGGCTCGTCGGTGGAGTCGGTCGGGTCCGTGGAATCGGTCGGGTCGGTCGTCTGCGTCGCCGGGTCGTCGGCCGACTTGTCGTCGTCGCGACCGGTGATCGCGATGATGCCGATGATGGCGGCGACGACGATCACGAGGGCCACGGCGATGGCGGCGACGACGAGGCCGGTGTTGGACCTCTTCGGCGGCGTCGGCTGCGACCACGCCCCGGGCGGAGGGGGCGGCGGCGTCGGAGCACCCGGCGTGGCGTACGGCGGCGCGGGTCGCTGCGCCATGACCGGCTGCTGCGGGGACGTGACCGGCGAGGTCATCGGTGAGGTCATCGGGGGCGATGCCGGGGACGTGAGCGGCGGCTGGGTCGGCGCGGTGCCCCCGGGGCCGTGTCCCGGAGGAGCGGACGTGCCCGCGTCGGGATCCAGGCCGGCGACGAGGGACTCGGGCACCCGGCCCAGGGCGAAGCCGAGCACCGCCACCGCCCACTGGCAGCCGCGGACGTCGGCGCTGCCGCGGTCGCGGGCCAGGCGCTGGCCCGCGGACTCGACCGCGTCGGCGGCGTTGGCTCCGCTGTCGAGCATCGAGACGAGGGCGTCGAGGGCACCCAGCCGCACCGCGTCGGTGAGCAGGTTGATCGTGCCGCCGGAGGCCTGGCCCTCGTCGAGGTAGTCGTCGAGGGAGCCGCGGAAGGCGGCGGCGTCGCGGAACAGCGCCGAGCCGTGGTCGCGGGCGAGCTCGGCGAGGGACTGGTGCAGCTTCATCGGGTGTCCTTCAGATCCGGTTCAGGCAGGCGGGACGGGCAGGCCGAGGTCCTTGCGGAGCTTGGCCACGTGTCCGGTCGCCTTGACGTTGTACTGCGCGAGCTCGACGGCGCCGTCGGTGTCGACGACGAAGGTCGAGCGGATGACGCCCTCGACGACCTTGCCGTAGAGCTTCTTCTCGCCGTAGGCGCCATAGGCCCGGTGGACGGCGAGGTCGGGGTCGGAGAGCAGGGTGATCGTGAGGCCGTCGCGCTCACGGAACTTGGCGAGCTTCGTCGTCGTGTCCTTCGAGATGCCGACGACGGTGTAGCCCGCCGCCTGCAGCGCGTCGAGGGAGTCGGTGAAGTCGCATGCCTGCTTGGTGCAGCCCGGCGTCATCGCCGCCGGATAGAAGTAGACGATCACCTTCCGGCCCTGCTTCAGGAGGTCGTAGAGGTCGACCTCGCCGTCCTGGTCGGACGCGAGGGAGAAGTCCGGCGCACGGTCGCCGGCGGACAGCCTGGCCTGGTCGCTCATGGGATGCGTACTCTCCTGGTGGGCAGATGCTGTTGCAACAGCGATGCAATAAAGTGGCCGAAGAATGAGTCAGTGCTCGTGACCATCTAACTACCCCGGTGGCCGACGACCGAACACCGGATGGAGTACAGGAGCAACCATGCACGTCCCGGACGGCTTCCTCGACGCCCCGACCTCGGTCGCGACGGGCGTCGTCGCCGCCGCCGGCGTGGGCATCGCGCTGCGCAGGGCGCGCGCCGAGCTCGACGACCGCACCGCCCCGATGGCGGGCCTCGTGGCCGCCTTCGTCTTCGCGGGGCAGATGATCAACTTCCCCGTGGGCGCCGGCACCAGCGGTCACCTCCTCGGCGGCGCGCTGGCGGCCGTCCTGGTCGGACCGTGGACCGGGGCGCTGTGCATCAGCGTCGTCCTCCTGGTCCAGGGCCTCTTCATGGCCGACGGCGGCCTGACGGCTCTCGGCACCAACATCACCCTGATGGGCCTGGTCGGCGTCTTCGTCGGGTACGCCGGGTTCCGGCTCGTGCTCGCCGTGCTGCCGCGCAAGCTCGGCTCGGTGCCGGTGGCCGCCGCGCTCGGCGCCCTCGTGTCGGTCCCCGCTGCGGCCACCGTCTTCACCCTGCTGTTCGCGATCGGCGGCACCGCCGACGTGTCCGTCGGCAAGGTGCTGGCCGCCATGGTCGGCTGGCACGTCGTCATCGGCATCGGGGAGGCGGTCGTGACCGGGCTCGTGGTCAGCGCCGTCATCGCGTCGCGGCCGGACCTGGTCCACGGCGCTCGGGGCCTGGTCCGCCGCACCTCCCTGCGCACCGGGGAGGTCACGGCATGAGGAACCGCCGCTTCCTGCTCGCCGGGCTGCTCGTCGCCCTCCTCGTCGCCGGCGTCGGCAGCTACTACGCCAGCAGCCACCCCGACGGCCTCGAGTACGTCGCGGGGAAGACCGGCTTCAGCGACTCCGCGAAGGACCCGGTCGACACCGGCAGCCCGTTCGCCGACTACGGGACCAAGGGCGTCGACGACGAGCGGCTCAGCGGCGGCATCGCCGGGGTGGCCGGGGTCGGCCTGACACTCCTCATCGGCGGCGGCCTGTTCTGGGTGCTGCGCCGCCGCGGCCAGCAGGAGTGACGGGACCGGCATGGGCGCGGGGCACGGGCATCGACTGCACTTCCACGGGCACTCCGTGGTGCACCGGGCACCGGCACACCTGAAGATCCTGCTGCTGCTCGGCTTCGTCCTGACGATCGTCGCCACGCCCCGGGAGTGGTACCCCATCTTCGGCGGCTATCTCGCCCTGCTGCTCGGCGTGGTGCTCCTCGCCCGGGTCCCCCTGACCTACCTGCTGCCGCGGATGGTCGTGGAGGTGCCCTTCCTGCTGTTCGCCGCGCTGATGCCGTTCGTCGCCGAGGGCCCGCGCGTCGCCGTACCTCTCGGCGGGTGGGAGCTCTCGCTGTCCGAGTCCGGCCTGATGGCCGCCTGGGGCCTGGCCGTCAAGGGCACGCTGGGTGTGCTGGCGTCGTTGACGCTCGCCGCGACCACCGAGCCGACCGACGTGCTCCGCGGGCTGCAGCGGCTGCGGATGCCCGACCTGCTCGTGCAGATCATGAGCTTCATGATCCGCTACCTCGACGTCGTCACCAGTGACCTCGGGCGGATGCTCACCGCCATGCGCTCGCGCGGCGTCGACCCCCGGTCGCCCCGGCACTGGCCGGCGCTGGCGCGTACCCTCGGGGCGCTGTTCGTGCGGTCCTACGAGAGGGGGGAGCGGGTGCACCTCGCCATGCTGTCCCGCGGCTACGACGGCCGGTTGCCCGGAGACGCACGATGACGCCCGTCCTCGACATCCGCGACCTGGCCTTCGCCTACCCCGACGGTCACCAGGCGCTCTTCGGCGTGGACCTGCATGTGCACCAGGGCGAGCGGGTCGCGCTGCTCGGGCCCAACGGCGCCGGCAAGACCACGCTGGTGCTGCATCTCAACGGGATCCTGTCCGGGGAGACGGGGCACGGCGAGGGCAGCGTCGCGGTCAGCGGCCTGTCGGTGACCAAGAAGAACCTGCTCGAGATCCGCCGCCGGGTCGGCGTGGTCTTCCAGGACCCCGACGACCAGCTGTTCATGGGCTCGGTCCGCGCCGACGTCGGCTTCGGGCCGGCCAACCTCGGTCTCAAGGGCGCCGCGCTCGAGCAGCGGGTGCTGGAGGCGCTCGACCGGGTCGGCATGGCCGACTTCGCCGACCGGCCGCCCCACCACCTCTCGTTCGGTCAGCGCCGTCGGGTCGCGGTGGCGACCGTGCTGGCCATGGAGCCGGAGATCCTGGTGCTCGACGAGCCGAGCTCCAACCTCGACCCCGCGTCGCGCCGCGAGCTCGCCGACATCCTGCGTGGCCTCGACGTCACTCTGCTGATGGTCACCCACGACCTGCCCTACGCGCTGGAGCTGTGTCCTCGCTCGGTGGTGCTCAGCGACGGCCGGGTCGTGGCCGACGGGAGGACGTACGACGTGCTGACCGACGAGGCCCTCATGCGTGCCCACCGGTTGGAACTGCCCTGGGGTTTCGACCCGCGCTCGGTCTCGGTTGATAGCCTGCCCCGGTGAGTGAGACTCCCTCTGACATCGAGCGTGAGATCGAGGAGGCCCGTGAGCGCCTTGCGGGCACGATCGACCAGCTGCTCTACCGCTCGCACCCCAAGACGATCGTCAGTCGCGAGGTGGCGCAGGCGAAGGCCCACTTCGTTGACCCCGCCACCGGGGAGCCGCGCACCGACAACATCCTCAAGGTCGTCGGCGGCGTCGTCGGTGTGATCGCGCTGTTCGCCGTGCTGCGCAAGATCACCCGCTGAGCCCCGCTGTTCCGCGGGTGAGCGCGCACATGTCCGACAAGACCCCCATCAAGATGCTGCACGACCGCATCCTGTGCGAGGCCGACAGCGAGGCCGGCGAGCGCCGGTCCTCCGGCGGCATCGTCATCCCCGCGACCGCCGCGATGGGCGCCCGCCGCCTGGCCTGGTCGCGCGTGGTCGCGGTCGGCCCCCACTGCCGCTCGGTCGTGACCGGCGACAAGGTGCTCTACGACCCCGACGACAAGGCCGAGGTGGAGGTCTCCGGCGACGTGTACGTCGTCATGCGCGAGCGTGACATCCACGCGGTCGCCGCCGAGCGTCTCGGCGACGAGGCAGCGGGCCTCTACCTCTGACGAGCGGCCCGAGCCTGGGGCCTGATGCGGACGGTCGTCGTACGCGGCAAGTAGCGTCATCCCCACGGGCTCACACAGGACGAGTGGGGAGGAGCCGGGGTGGCCAAGGTGCCGGGACGGGACCAGCGCGGACCGATGGAGCGGCTCGTGCGCATCGCCGCCGTGCTCCAGGCCTACCCCCAGAGCGGCGTGAGCGCCGCGCGGCTCGACCGGGTCGCCGGGTTCCCGGCCTCCCCGGGCCACGACCAGCTCAAGCGCGAGATCAGGCACCTCGAGCGGCAGGGCTGGCGGATCGAGAACATCGCCCCCGCCGGCTCGCCGGCGGTCTACCGGATGACGACCGTCGACAACCGCCTGCGGGTGCGCCTCACGCTCGGCCAGCAGGCGGCGCTGCGCCGTGCGGTGCTGCTCGCCGACCGCGGCGATCTCGCCCAGCGGCTCGGCCTGACCGACGACGACGCGCCGGTCACCGCCGGGGGGACGGTCCCGGCCGCGGTGCAGGTGGCCGTGCCGGAGGCGCTGGGCCCGGTGGTCGACGCGGTTCGCGACCAGCGAGTGCTGCGCTTCGGCTACAAGGGCTCTCCACGCGTCGTGCATCCCGAGTCGGTCCGCAGCCAGGACGGCGTCTGGTACCTCCGCGGCGTCGAGGACCGGGACCTCGCCGACCCGGTCGTCAAGACCTTCGTGGTCTCCCGGATGCTCGACGTCGCCTCGGGAGAGGCGCACAGTGCCCAGGTGCCGCCGCAGGTGCGCCACCCCGAGCTGCACCCGATGTCGTGGGAGATCGACCCGCCGGTCGAGGTGACCCTGCGGGCACCGGCCGGCTACGCGCCCGACGTACGCCGCTGGCTCGGCGAGCCGCTCGGGGTCGTGGCCGACGGCGCCGATGTGCTGCTGCGCTACCGCGTCACCCATCGTGCCGCCCTCCACGCGCGGCTGGTCGAGCTCGACGACCGGGTGCGGATCGACGGGCCCCCGGAGGCGCAGGCCGACCTGGTGGCCTTCCTGACCGCCGCCCGCGGAGCGGGGGCCGACCGGTGAGCGACGTCCCGAAGTACGTCAGCCGGATCGCCCGGCTCCCCGAGGTGTTCGCGCGACTCGCCGCCAGCCCCGACGGGCTCGCCCTGCGCGACCTGGCCGCGGCCTTCGACACGTCGGTCGCCGAGCTGCGCCAGGACCTGCTGGCGTTCTACACCGCCGACATCGGCGGCGAGTGGCTGCTCTCACGACCCGAGGTGCTGGAGTTCCTGGGAGCCGACGGCGACACCGAGGACCCGGGGACTGCCGAGGTCGTGCGGCTGGTCGCGGAGAGCCCGATCGACCTGGGCGTCGAGTACGTCGACGCCGGCGAGCTGGGCCGCGTCCATGCCGCCGGCCAGGCGCTGCTGGAGATCGAGCCCGACAACGTCGAGCTCGCCGAGGCTCTCGACGTGCTGGCCGAGACGCTGTTCGGTCAGGCCGTGGGGGAGGCGGCCGACGAGGCCGGGAGCGCTGCCGCGCACGGCCCCCACGCCCCGAACGCCCTGCTGCCGCGGCTGCGCCGGGCCCAGGGCGAGGGCCGGACGGTCCGGATCGTCTACTCGCGGGCGTGGGAGCCGGGCGTCACCGAGCGCGAGATCGAGCCCTGGCGCCTGGTGCAGACCCGGCGGGGCTGGGAGGTGGACGCCGGTCCGGTCGATGACCGGGGCCGGATCCGGACCTACCTGATCTCCAACATCCGCTCGGTCGAGGTGCTGGACCGCAGGTTCGTCGTACCCGACGACGCCGACGACCTGCTGGCCCGGCAGCGGACCACGACGCGGGTGCGGGTGCTGCTGCCGCAGGAGTCGCGCTGGGTGGCCGACGTCTATGCCGAGCAGGTGAGCTTCGTCGAGGACGACGAGCAGGACGTCGTCGTCGACCTCGAGCTGCTCCCGCCGGTCCAGGACCGGATCGGCCGGCTGCTGCTCACCGCCGGCCCGACCGCGACGGTGCTCGACCCGCCCGAGCTCGACCGCGCCGGCGTCCTGCTGGCCGGGGAGCTGCTCCAGCACCACACCTCCGGCCCCCACCCCGCGTGACGGCGCGCGGCGTCTTGTAACTAAGGGTTACGTCACCTTATCCACTGCAATAGCGCCCGGGTAGTGGTCGGAACGCCCGGGTAGTCGGGTCGGTTCCGGCGAATCGACGTACGCCGGCGCTCGCGCCGGTCCCCGTGCATCTACCAGGGTGTTGTGGCCACTACCAGGGCGTTGTGGCACCGAATTTCGTGCTGTAACCCTTAGTTACAAGCGGCGGTGGGCGCGAGGGGGGAGGTCAGCCCCGTTCGACGTGCTCCTTGAGCTGGCGCAGCACGTTGGTCCAGTTCTCGCGGGCGGGAGCCTCGTCCTCGCCCCCGGTGAGCGACTGCTCGACGGTGACGTCCGTATGGTCGCCGTCGTCCTCGAGCCGCCAGGCCACGCGGTGGTAGTTCTCCGGGGTGTCCGGCCGGCCGGTCAGCGGGCTGTAGTGGGTGACCACGAGCAGCTGCTCGGGCGCGACCTCCAGCACTTCGCCCTTGTCCTCGAACGAGCGGCCGTCGTACTCGCCGCGCCAGGTGATCGGCGACCCGGGCTCCCAGGTCGTGTCCACCTCGGCGCCGAAGAAGTAGGACTTGATCTGCTCGGGCTCGGTCAGTGCCCGCCACACCTGGGCGGGGGAGGCCGAGACCTGCACTCGTGCGCTTGCCGTCGATGTCTCCATCCCCGGTCGTTACCCGGTCATGGTCCCGGCATCCGGCGGGGCCCGCCGTGCGAGTACGGTGGGCCTGCGGCTCAGGACGCGGGCTGCCACGGGGGTCGGTCGACCCCGCAGCACCGCAGGAGCCCGCATGTCCGAGCAGGTCCACGTCCAGGTCACGGCCGACGGTCCGCCCGTGCCGGGGCTCGTCTTGAAATGGGACCGCGACGGGGCCCGCGCGCTGGTCACCTACGAGGCCGACGGCCACGTCCGGACCCAGTGGGTCCCGGCCGAGCAGGTCCTCGCGGTCGAGGCCTGACTCACCCGCCCTCGGGCGTCGGGACGGCGTACGCGCGGCCGGCCGCGTCGACGACCTCCTGGGCGACGACGCGCAGCTTGACGTTGCCCGTGCTGCTGGCGCGCACGAGGAACTGGAAGGCCCGGTCCTCCGGGATCCGGTAGCGCTCCATGATGATCCCGACCGCGGTGCCGATCGCCTGCCGCGTCGTCACCGACTCGTTGAGCTGGTGCTCGTGTCTCGCCCGGCCCAGGGCGATCGACGCGTGGGCCGCGAAGAGCTCGGCGAGCTGGATCGCGTCCGGGTCGATGCCCGGCTCCCGGGAGTAGAAGTTGAGACCGCCGAGCGTGCCGTCCTCGCTGTAGAGCTGGAGCCCCATCTGGGCGTGCAGACCGTGCCGAGCCGCCTCCTCGACGTACCGCGGCCAGCGCTGCTCGGTCGCGATGTCCTCCATGATCGTCACGCCGCCCCGGCGGATCGCGTCGTAACAGGGTCCTTCCCCGAGCTTGTACTGGAGATCGTCGATCTCCCAGACCAGCGGACCGGTCCCGGACCGGGTCTCGATCTGGCGGTCGCCGTGTGTGATGGAGATGCCGACGTGCTCGAACCCCGGAACCGTCTCCTGGGCGGCGCGGACGATGGCGTCGAGGGTGTCGTCGAGGGAGCGGTGGGCGTTGATGGTCCGGGCCGCCTCGGTCAGCGCGGCCGCGACACTGCTGCGGTCGTGGTGCATGCGGGATACCTCCTGGGGTCGGGCCCCGCGGTACCCGACCTGCCGGGCGTCAGACCGTCGCCCGGTCCGGCCGCGGCCCGGGCAGCGCCCCGGACCTGCGCCCCGGACCTGCGCCCCGGACCTGCGCCCCGGACCTGCGCCCGGTCGGGTCAGGAGGTCAGCCGGGCCAGACAGGCGAACCAGCGCTGCCCCTGTGCGAACGCCAGGGTGCTGGGCGGCAGCACGAACACGTCGTACTCGCCCTGCGGACGGGTGCCGCCGGTGTCGGCGTCGTAGCCGCGCAGGGTGTCGGCGGTGCAGGTCGCCCGTGCCTCGGCGTCGACCGCGTCGGTGGTCACGTCCGTCGTGGCCTCGGCGAGCCGACCCACCGCGAAGGTGAACCAGTTGCTGCGGCTGCACGCGCCCTTCGTGGCGCTCAGCGCCTGGCCGAGCTGCTGGACCCCGCTGTAGCAGGCTCCGAGCTCGGGGGCGCCGGTCAACGGGTCGGTGGCGGCCGCCTGGTCCGTGGTCCCGGTGCCTCCGGTCGACGGGTCCGGCCGCGCGTCGGCGGGTGGTTCGGCGCGGTTCTCGGGAGCGAGCAGTACCCCGCCCAGTCCGCCGATGCCGAGCCCGGCCACCGCGGCGGCGAGAGCGAGCGGCCAGCGGCGCCGCGCGGCGCCGGCTGAGCGGGGCGCGCGAGGCGGGGGCGGCGGGCGGAGCTGGGTGAAGCTGGCCTCCGGCCCGCCGACCACGACGCCGCCGCTCGTGCCGCCGGTCCGGATCTCGCGCAGCGCGTCGTGCAGCTCACGCGCGGTCGGATAGCGGTTCGCCGCGTCATAGGCCGTGGCGACCCGGATCACCCGCATCAGCTGCTCGCTGCCGGGCAGGCCCGGGTCGGGGAACTCCGCGCGCAGGCTGGCCAGCACCTCGTCGATGGGGACGGGGCTGCCGTCGGTCGAGCGGCGCGGCGAGGCCCCGGAGATCATCGCGTGCAGGGTCGCACCCATCGAGAACACGTCGGACTGGGGTGCGGGGGTCGAGAAGGAGAAGGCCTCCGGCGAGGCGTACGCCGGCGTCAGCGCCTCGAGGCTCACCGACGGGTCGCGCCCGGGCTGGGGGAGGGCGGCGAGGCCGAAGTCGGAGAGGCGCGGCGTGCCCCACGCGTCGATCAGGATGTTGCCGGGCTTGATGTCGCGGTGCAGGATCCCGGCCTCGTGGGCGGCGGCCAGTGCACTGGTGACCGCGAGGCCGACCTCGACCGCCTCCGCCACCTGCATCGGCCCGTGCTGCGAGAGATAGGACGCCAGACTGCCGTGGGTGCACAGCTCCATCACGAGGTAGGGCCGGTTGTCGCGCGTCACGCCGACGTCGATCAGCGACACCACGTGCGGGTGGCCGCTGATCCGGCTGACCGCTGTGGCCTCGCGCACGAACCGGCGGCGGTTGCCGTCGTCGTCGAGCACCCGGTTGTCGATCTTCACCGCGACGTCGCGGTCGACCGCGAGCTGCCGCCCGCGCCACACCGTGGCGAAGCCGCCGTGGCCGATCTGCTCGAGCAGCTCCACGCCGGGCAGCAGCAGGGCGGGCTGGGTCGACTCCACGCCGAGAATCGTAGTGAGGCCGAGCGCCGCGGCGATGGCGGGTCAGTCCGCGACGGGTTGGCGTCGGTGCCGCCACGTGACGAGGCCGGCGATGCGGTCGGTGCTGCCGCTGTCGACGCCCGCGTGCAGATACCGCTGCCAGTCGGCACGCCGGTTGGAGACCTGCCCGAGGACGAGGAGCCCGGCGGCCTGCAACTGTCTGACCAGGCGCGGCGTCACGAACCGCGCGTCGATCGACACGCCGTCGGCGATCTTGGCGACCTGTCGGATGCCCGGCCGGAGGCGGTGCGCGATCCAGACCGTAGAGGTGTCGGGGAGCGCCTTGGCGGCCCGGCGCAGCAGCGCCGGGTTGAACGACAGCAGCCGCACCCGGTCGGCGTAGTGGAGCGTATCGAGGGTCTCGCGCAGGTACCGCCAGGTCTTGTGCCGCCAACCGGGCGCCTGCTTGAGCTCGATGAGCAGGCCGACCTCGAGTCGGCGGGCCTCGGCGACGTAGGCCTCCAGCGAGGGGACGTCGCTGCGGTCGCGGAGCCGGCAGGACCGCTGGATCCGGGCCAGGGTCCAGGCGCTGACCCGACCGTTGCAGTCGGTCGTCCGATCGAGTCGGGCGTCGTGCATCACGACCAGGCGACCGTCCGCGGTCGGCCGGACATCGAGCTCGACCCGGTCCGCGCCGAGCGCGGCGGCGTGGCGCAGCGCGCGCAGGCCGTTCTCGGTGCGGTGGCGTCCGATCGCCCCCCGGTGGGCGACCGCCTCGAAGGTGTGGACCCCGGCCGGCGCCGTACCTGCTGCGTCCTGCGCTCCGTCGGCCCGGGCCGTGCTCGGGGCGGAGGCGAGGACGCCGAGTGCCAGGAGGACGGCGACGAGCAGGGAGGTGGCGCGCACGGGTTCCTTCGGCGGTCGGTCGGCGGAGGACATGCGGAAGGGCCCGGTCATCTGACCGGGCCCTTCCGTTCGGTACGCCATCAGGGACTCGAACCCCGAACCCGCTGATTAAGAGTCAGCTGCTCTGCCAATTGAGCTAATGGCGCGTGCGTCGAACGCGAGATGGAACATTACCAGCGTACGCCGATCCGGGTGAAATCGCCGACCGCACCTGCCGCCCTCAGCGGGACTCGAGGACGGCGCGCGCGGCATTGTGACCGCCGAGACCGGACACTGCACCACCCCGCCGGGCGCCCGCGCCGCACAGGAGGACGCCGGTGTGTCCGGTCTGGACCCCCCAGCGCTGGGCGGGGCTGTCCAGTCGCGCACGCGCGGGGGCCCACGGCCACTCGAGGTCGCCGTGGAAGATGTGACCGCCCGGCATGGCGAGGTCCGCCTCGATGTCCTGGGGGATCTTGGCCTCGATGCAGGGGGTGCCGTCGGGTGCGCGCAGCACGACGTCCTCGATCCGGTCGTCGAGCACGGCGTCGAGCGATGCGATCGCCCGCCGGACCGCCTCCTCCCGCATGCCGTCGGGGTCGGCGTCGAAGAGCCGGGCCGGGGTGTGGAGGCCGAAGTAGGTGAGGGTGTGGGTGCCGGGCGGCACGTCGCCGAGGACGCTCGGGTCGGTGAGCGAGTGGCAGTAGACCTCGCCGGGCAGCGGATCGGGGAGCTCGCCGCGCTGGGCCGCGGCCCAGGCGACCTCCAGGTCGGACGCCGTCTCGGCGAGGTGGAGGGTGCCGGCGAAGGCGACCTCCGGGTCGATGCCGGAGCGCAGGCGGGGCAGCCGCGCGAGGAGGAGGTTGACCTTGAGCTGGGCGCCCTGGGGCTTGCTGGCCGGATCCTCCTCCTCGCCGAGGAGGATCCGCAGCACCCACGGCGCGACGTTCGCCAGCACGTGGGACGCCTCGACGGTGTGCTCCCGGGTGCCGTCGTGCCAGCGCACCTCGACCGGGTCTCCCGCCGCCTCGCCGTGGGGGCGGATCGAGCTCACGCCCGCCCCGGTCACGATCTCGGCGCCGGCCTCGGTCGCCGCCCGCGCCAGCGCGTCGGTGACGGCGCCCATCCCCCCGACGGGCACCCGCCACTCGCCCGTCCCGTTGCCGATGAGGTGGTAGAGGAAGCAGCGGTTCTGGACCAGGGACCGGTCGTGGAGCGAGGCGAAGGTCCCGATCAGCGCGTCGGTGCCGACGACACCGCGCACCAGGTCGTCGCGGAACCGGCGCCCGATGGCGACGCCGATCGGCTGCTCGACGACGTCGCGCCAGATCTCCGGGTCGACCTGGGCGCGCAGGGCCGCGTCGGTGGCCAGTGGCTCGGTGAGAGTCGGTGCCACGGCCCGTGCCAGGGTCGCGACGCCGTCGTAGAACACCCGCCAGGCGTCGTACTCGTCGTCGCTGCCGGTGAGCTCCCGGAAGGAGGCCCGCGTCGCCTCGCCCTCGGCACGCTCGACGAGCAGCCCGGTGGCGCGGCCGCCGCGCACGGTGGGGGAGTACGACGCCGTCGGCCGGCTCGCCAGGGCGAGGTCGAGGTCGAGGTCGTCGACGATCCGGTCGGGCAGGAGCGAGACCAGGTAGGAGTAGCGCGACAGCCGGGTCGGGAAGCCGGGGAAGGCCTGCGCGGAGACCGCTGCGCCGCCGACCCGGCCGAGCCGTTCGAGCACCAGGACGGAGAGGCCGGCGCGGGCGAGATAGGCCGCGGCGGCCAGGCCGTTGTGGCCGGCACCGACGACGACGGCGTCGTACTTCCCCCTGGTCATGGCTCGCACTCTAGGGGCGAGGGAATGCTCCGGGGTGAGTTATGGTTGACACGGCAACCAATCCAACCAGCCACCTGGAGGTGGAGGAGATGCCCGCTATCACCGTCGACGACCTGACCGTCCTGCAGCGTCTGAAGGCGCCGGGGCTCGGTGACCAACCGCGCCCGGTCTGGCAGGTGACGACCGCGCCGCAGGGCTACGAGGGGGAGGGCTTCCCGGTGCGGCGGGCGTTCGCCGGCATCGACCTGCGTCATCTCGACCCGTTCATCATGATGGACCAGATGGGCGAGGTGGAGTATGCGCCGGGTGAGCCCAAGGGCACCCCGTGGCACCCGCACCGCGGCTTCGAGACCGTCACCTACATCATCGACGGCGTCTTCGACCACCAGGACAGCCACGGTGGCGGCGGCAGCATCACCAACGGCGACACCCAGTGGATGACCGCCGGCAGCGGGCTGCTGCACATCGAGACGCCGCCCGAGTGGCTGGTCCAGGCCGGTGGCCTGTTCCACGGCATCCAGCTCTGGGTGAACCTGCCCAAGACCGACAAGGTGAACGACCCGCGCTACCAGGACATCCGCTCGGGCGAGGTCGCGCTGCTCGCCAGCGACGACGCCGGCGCGCTCGTCCGGGTGATCGCGGGCAGCGTCGGCGGGCACGCCGGCCCCGGGTCGACGTACAGTCCGATGACGCTCGTGCACGCCACTCTGGAGCCCGGCTCGCGGCTGGATCTGCCCTGGCAGGTCGACTACAACGCGCTGGTCTACGTCCTCAACGGCTCCGGGACGGTCGGCGCAACCGAGCCGAGTCCTGTGCACACCGGCCAGACCGCGGTGCTCGGTGCCGGCGACTACCTGACGATCGCCGCCGACGGCACCCAGGAGAGCCGCTCGCCGAAGCTCGACGTCATCGTCGTCGGCGGCCGGCCGATCGGGGAGCCGATCGCCTGGGCCGGGCCGTTCGTGATGAACACCAAGGCCGAGGTGATGGCGGCGTACGAGGACTTCCAGAAGGGCCGGTTCGGCCTGCCGATCGGCGGCTGAGCCGAGCGATACTCACAGCATCTTGGCGAAGAACGCCTCAGCGTACGGGTTGTCGTTGTAGCGCTCGATCCGCTCGTAGCCGGAACGCTCGTACATCGCGATCGCCTCGCGCAGGCTCCCGTTCGTGTCAAGGACGACGCGGCGGTGGCCCTGCGCGGCGGCGAGCGCCTCCAGGTGGCGCAGCATCCGGGCCCCGAGGCCGGCGCCGCGCCAGTCGCCGTGCACCCACATCCGCTTGATCTCGGCGGTCCCGTCGTCGAGGACCGGGCGGATCCCGCCGTACGCGACCGGCTCGCCGTCCGACGTCGCGACGACATAGGTCGACCCGGGCTCGGGTACGTCGGGCCCGCCCGGATCGAACCCGTCGGGGAAGCGAGCGTCGAGCTCGGCGACGTAGCGCCGGGTCGCCTCCCGGGCGATCGGCGCGTCGGAGGGCACCTCCTCCAGGCGGACCGTCGCCGCCCGCACCAGCAGGTCGGCGGTGCGCAGGGCATCGGCCAGGCGCTCCTGCTGGCGCGCGGTCAGCGGAGCGACCAGTTCCGCGGCCCGCCGCTCGGAGCGACGCTCGAGGTCGTCGTACGCGTCCTGGCCGGCGGACGTGAGCCGGACCAGCCGACGCCGGCGGTCGGCCTCGTCGGGGACCGTCGCGACCAGGCCGTCGGACTCGAGTCGGCGCAGCATCCGGGAGAGGTGGCCCGAGTCGAGGTCGAGCCGGTCGCGCAGGGCGCGCACGGTCGCGTCCGGCGCGCTGCCCACCTCGAAGAGCAGTCGTGACACGGCGAGCGGCCGGCCGGTGCCGAGGAAGGACTCGTCGAGCACCCCGATCCGCTGGGTGTAGGTCCGGTTGAAACGCCGCAGCACGTCCGTGAGCATTCTCTGACTTTAGTCAGAAGAATTATCGCTGTCGACCGGACCGCTTCGCGTGCTACGTTGCTCCACTTTTTTCCGGACCGATCCGATGAGACGTGAGGACGACGACGTGCACGCGCAAACAGAGCTTCTCGAACGACTGACGGCCGCCATCCGGCGAGACGAGCGGGTGCTCGGACTGGGGCTGTCCGGCTCGATGGCGGACGGGACGGCGGACGAGCACTCCGATGTCGACCTCGTCGTCGTCGTGCGCGACGAGGCGTACGACGAGGTGATGGCCGACCGGCTCGGTCTGATCGGCTCCTGGGCGTCCCTGGTCGACGGGTTCACCGGCGAGCACGTGGGGGAGCCGCGGTTGATCATCGCGCTGGTCGGCCCGCCGCTGCTGCACGTCGACTTCAAGTTCGTCCGGATCTCCGACCTCGGCGACCGCGTCGGCGATCCGGTCGTCGTCTGGGAGCGCGACGGCAGCCTCACCCGGGCCCTGGCGGCGCGGCCGGCCGCGGGGGAGGGCTACGACGCTGCGTGGGTCGAGGAGAGGTTCTGGACCTGGATCCACTACGGTGCGACGAAGCTTGCCCGCGGGGAGCTGTTCGAGGTGATCGGCTTCCTCGGCTTCCTGCGCGAGGTGGTCCATGGACCCCTGGCCGCTGCACTCGGCGGTGTGGCCCCCCGCGGCGTACGCCGGTTGGAGACCCTCGCTCCGGACCGGGCGCGCGCCCTCGAGGCCACGGTCTGCGGGTACGACGCCGCGGAGGCCGGCGCAGCGCTCGTCGCCTGCGTCGACCTCTACCGGGACTGGACGGCGCGCCTCACCGCCCCGCCGCGGCGCAACGAGCTGGCGGCGGGGCTGGTCGAGGACTACCTGCGCGATGTGGTCGCGCCGGGGGCCCCGCGCTGACGGACAGGGACGCTCACCGTCATGGAACGGGGCCTTCCGGTGGGCGCGACAACAAGGTCTCGCCTTCCAGGACGAGGCTCTATGGCTCAGCGGTCGTGACGCACCTGGTGGGTGCGCGCCCTGTCTTGCCGCCATGGAGTCGACGTGTTCACCCCTGGGTGGATGCCGGTCGACCGCTCGGCAGCAGCGAAGCCGCGAGGTCGCGCGCCGTGCGCATCCGCCGGTCGTCGTCGTCGAGCCCCCGCTGCGAGACCGCGCCCTCGAGGAGCAGGAAGAGGTGCTCGGCCAGGTCGTCCCGTCCTTCGAGGTCCGGGTGGTCCAGTGCCAGGAGCTCGCCGATCCGCTCGCGGACGGCGCGCTTGTGCCCTCGCGCGAGGGCGTGCGCGGGGTGCTCGCGCGGCAGCTCGGCGGCGGCGTTGAGGAAGGCGCAGCCGCGGCCGATGTCGCGGGTGTCGAGGTAGCAGTCGAAGGTCGCGAGCACCCGCTCGCCGTCGAGCTCGGCCAGACGGGCCTCCAGGCGGGCCCACCAGAGTCGGTTGCGCTCGGCCAGACAGCTCGCCACGAGAGCGTCCTTCGAGCCGAATCGGTCGTACAGCGTGCGCTTGGTGACGCCCGACTCCGCGGCGATGGTGTCGACGCCCACCGCGGTGATGCCGTGTGCGTAGAACAGGGCGGAGGCGACGTCGAGGATCCGGCGCGCCGCGGGCGTCAGGACGATCTCGTCGGGCGTTCTCCCGGTGTCCGTTGACTTCACAGATCTGTATGTTACCGTGCCGACCATGCTATACAGATCTGTGAAGTCGGGGTCTGGGGCGTTCCCTCGCCGAGCGCTCACCGTGCTCGCCCGTGTCGTCGCCGACGTCGCGAGGGGCGTGGACACGGGCCACGCGCTCCGGCACGGGCTCCCGGTGCCGGAGCACTCGCGCGGTCGGCGGGACAGCGCGCGCCGGCCGGCGCGCGCCGACAGAAGCAAGCGGGGCCCGAACCGAAGTCCAGGCCCCGCCGATGGGGTGAGTAACGGGACTTGAACCCGCGACATCCGCGACCACAACGCGGCGCTCTACCAGCTGAGCTATACCCACCATGGCTCTCGAAGAGCCGGGGACGAGTGTAGAGGCAAGCGGCCCCGAATGAGGAATCGGTATCGGCTCAGGGGGCGCCGAGGCCGGTGATCGAGCCGCCGTGTCGTGCTGCCGCCTCCTTGGCGGCGTCGGAGTCCGGGCCGGGGAGGGGCACGAAGACCGTGTCGCGGTAGTAGCGCAGCTCCTCGATGCTCTCCTGGATGTCGGCGAGGGCGCGGTGGTTGCCGCGCTTGGTGGGCGCGTTGAAGTAGGCGCGCGGGAACCAGCGCCTGGACAGCTCCTTGATCGAGGAGACGTCGACGATCCGGTAGTGGAGGAAGGCGTCCAGCACCGCCATGTCGCGGGCGACGAAGCCGCGGTCGGTCGCGACCGAGTTCCCGGCCAGCGGCGGCCGGCTGTCGGGCGGGCAGTGCTCGCGCAGGTAGCCCATCACCTGCTCCTCGGCCTCGTGCAGCGTCACGCCGTTCTCGAGCTCGGCGAGCAGGCCTGAGGACTCGTGCATGTTCCGCACGAACTCGATCATCTGGTCCAGCGCCTCCGCGGGCGGCTTGATGATGACGTCGACCCCGTCGCCGAGCACGTTGAGGTCGAAGTCCGTCACCAGCGCCGCGACCTCGATGAGCGCGTCGGCGCCGAGGTCGAGGCCGGTCATCTCGCAGTCGATCCAGACCAGTCGTTCGTTCACGAGCCCGCACCCTACGCCGTACGCCGTCGTGGTGCGGTGTTCTGGGGCACCGCTTCTCAGGAGTCGCTCAGCGGGGCCGGTTAGCCTCGCCGGCATGAGAGGGACGCTGGCCTGGGTGGGTCTTGCCGCCCGGCTGGTGACCGGTGGTGTGTGGATCGTCGCCGGTGGGCTCAAGATCACCGAGCCGGACGCGAGCATCGCCGCCGTCCGCGCCTACCAGCTGCTGCCGTCCTCGGTGGCCGAGGTCGTGGGCATCGCGCTGCCTGCTGTCGAGCTGGTCGTCGGCCTGGCGCTGGTGCTGGGGGTGTTCGCGCGGGGCGCGGCGGTCGTGTCGGCCGTGCTGTTCGCGGCGTTCATCGTCGGGATCGCGTCGGTATGGGCGCGCGGGATCGAGATCGACTGCGGCTGCTTCGGTGGCGGCGGGGCCAAGGCCGGCGCCGCGTCGGCGTACCCGTGGGAGATCGCCCGCGACGTCGCGCTGCTGGCCGCCTCCCTCCTCGTCGCGTTCCTCCGACGGACGCGACTGTCCCTCCATTCCCTACTGTTCACCTCGGGGCCCGACGATCGGGCCACCGTCACCGAAGGAGCCGTGCACTGATGTCGTCGAACTCGAAGGCCAAGGCCCGAGCGGACAAGGCCGCCGCCGAGCGGGCCGCGCAGGCCCAGCGCGAGAGCCGACGCCGGATCTTCACCATCGTGGGCGTGCTCGGCGTCATGGTGCTCATCGTGGGCGGCTCGATCCTCGTCAGCGTCCTGAACAAGGAGGAGGTCAAGGCGGTCGGCGCCGGCTCCAGTGACTACGGGGTGACCATCGGCGATCCCGACGCGCCGCACTCGGTCATCGTCTACGAGGACTTCCTGTGCCCCTTCTGCGGGCAGCTGGAGTCCGCGACGCGCGCCGACTTCGAGAAGCTGGCGGCCGACGGCAAGGTGTTCGTCGAGTACCGCCCGTTCGACCTGCTCAGCCAGAGCTTCGGCGACTACCCCATCCGGGCGGCGAGCGCCTTCGCGCTGGTGCTGGAGAAGTCCGGGCCCGAGGTCGCGAAGAAGTTCCACGACCTGCTCTACGAGAACCAGCCGTCCGAGGAGGCCCCCGACTCGGTGAGCGACGACGACCTCGTCGACCTCGCCGTCGAGGCGGGCGCCACCGAGGCCGACGTCCGCGAGGGCATCGAGAGCGTCTCTCACAAGGACTGGGTCACCGCGGCCACCGCCGAGGCCGACAAGGCCGGCATCCAGGGCACGCCGACCGTCCTGCTCGACGGGGAGGTCTACCAGGACGGCCGCACGATCCAGGACCTCGCCAAGAACCTGGTCGCGGAACTCGAATGACCGGGGACCGGCCGACTGGCAGGATCGTCCCGTGCTGAGCAACTTCGTCGCGGGCCTGCCCAAGGCCGAGCTCCACGTCCACCACGTCGGCTCCGCGTCGCCGCGGATCGTGTCCGAGCTGGCGCAGCGTCACCCGGGCACGGTCCCGTCCGATCCGGACCTGCTGCGGGAGTTCTTCGCCTTCCGCGACTTCGCGCACTTCATCGAGGTCTATCTCGCCGTCGTCGACCTGGTCCGCACCCCGGAGGACGTCCGCTACCTCACCTACGAGATCGCCCGGGAGCTCCACGAGGGCCAGACCGTCCGGTACGCCGAGCTCACCTGCACGCCGTACACGTCCGTGCTGCCCGACGAGCCGGGACGCGGCATGGCGATCGAGGCCTACACGGAGGCGATCGAGGACGCCCGCGTGGCCGCGGAGCGCGACTTCGGCCTCGTGCTGCGGTGGATCTACGACATCCCGGGGGAGTCGGGGATCCCGGCGGCGGACGCGACGCTGGGCTTCGCGCTCGACCACGGGCCGGCGGGGCTGCTCGGGTTCGGTCTCGGTGGACCGGAGATCGGGGTGCCGCGCGAGTGGTTCGTCCCCCACTTCGCCGCGGCCCGGGCCGCGGGCCTGCGCTCGGTGCCGCACGCGGGCGAGACGACGGGACCCGAGACGATCTGGACCTCGTTGCGCGATCTCGGCGCCGAGCGGATCGGGCATGGCACGTCGGCCGCGCAGGACCCGGCCCTGCTGGCCCACCTGGCCGAGCACCGGATCCCGCTCGAGGTGTGCCCGTCGTCGAACGTCGCCACCCGCGCGGTCGCCTCGCTCGACGAGCATCCGCTGCCGGTCTTCGTCGACGCGGGCGTCGTGGTGACGATCAACTCCGACGACCCGCCGATGTTCGGGACCACGCTGAACCGGGAGTACGAGATCGCGGCCGAGCTGCTCGGTCTCGACGAGGCGGGTCTGGCCCGACTGGCCGTCGCCGGCGTCGACGCGTCCTTCGCCCCGGACGAGGTCAAGCATCGGCTGCGCGCCGAGATCGCGGCGTACGCGCCCCCCGCGTGACATGGGTCCCGGAAGGCGTCAGCCCCACGGGGCTCATACCTCCCGCGGGGCTGCGTCCTTTGTACGGCGGGCGCGGGCTCAGTGGCGGGAGGCGCGCCGCAGCCGGCGGGCTGTGGCATAGGACTGCTCCCGCAGCCGCTCGACCCAGGCGTACTGCCGCAGGCCGGGCAGCGGATTGACAACCGGGTCGAAGGACACCTCGTCCTCCGGTAGCAAGGGCATCTCCAGCGTGAGCTCGCCGAGCGGGTGCCATGCCCGGCCCACGACGGCCCAGGACAGGTGGTAGCCGCGGACGTCGACGGCCCGGGCGCCGATCACCAGCGGGCCGGCCGGGCTGCGGTACGGCAGCAGGGTCGTCAACGGCGAGTCGGCGCTCCACGCCGGCAGCAGCAGGTGGCGGGTGACGGGGTCCCATCCGGTCGTGGCGAGCAGCAGGTCGCCGTACCGCGTCTGGCCCTTGCGCAGTCGCAGGGCCAGGCCCTGCACATCAGGCAGGCGACCGGGCAGCCCGATCGCCCGGGACAGGCGGACCGTCACCTCGTCCTCGCCCGGCTGGTCGATCCACGGCACCCCGATCGGCAGGTCCGTGCCGGAGCGGACCAGCCGGCCGGCGTACATCTCGCCGTCGGCGTGGAGCGGCTTCTCCGAGGGCGACCGGAGGGCGGCGACGCCGCGGGTGAGCGTCGACAGGGCGTGTCCGGCGAGGTCGGCTGCGGTGGTGATGACGGAGGTCGGCATGTCCGGGAGGTACCCGGGCCTTCGTGCCCTACGCGCTGTGCAGCCGGCTCGGCGGCAGCGCGCGGGCGCGCCAGCGGCCGGCGTCGTGGTCGACCTCGATCGGGTGCTCGAAGGTACGGGTGATGGTCTCGGTGGTGACCGCCTCGTCGACGGGGCCGGCGACCACGACCTGGCCGTGCGCGAGCAGCAGCGCGTGGGTCGTGGTGGTCGGCAGCTCCTCGAGGTGGTGGGTGACCAGCACCGACGCGACCTCGGGAGCCGTGTGCGCCAGGCGGTCCAGGACCGAGAGCAGCTGCTCACGGGCGGCGACGTCGAGGCCGGTCGTCGGCTCGTCGAGGAGCAGCAGCTCGGGCTGCGCGATGAGGGCCCGGGCGATGAGGGTCCGGCCACGCTCGCCCTGGGAGAGGTTCGGCCAGCGGGCGTCGCGCCGGTGGGCGAGGCCGACCTCGGCGATCAGCTCGTCGGCGGTCCGGTTCTGCTCGTCGGTGGGGGACCAGCGCATCGGCAGCTCGATGGTGCCGGTGACGCCGGTCAGCACGACCTGGCGGACGGTGAGCCCGGACTGGAGGGGGTGGCGGGGGTTGACGTGCCCGATGTGGCGGCGCAGCTCCTGCAGCTCGACCCGGCCCAGCCGCTTGCCGAGGACGTCGACCGTGCCGGACGTCGGGTGGACCTGGGCACTGCAGAACCCGAGCAGCGTGCTCTTGCCGGCTCCGTTGGGCCCGAGCAGCGCCCAGTGCTCGCCGGCCCGCACCGTCAGGTCCACCCCGTGGAGGATCTCGTTGCCTCCGCGGCGGAAGACGACGTCGTGCAGGTCGAGGACGGTCGAGCTCATGTCAGGCGGTTCCTTGCTGGTCTGCGCTTGTCTACTTGTCTGAGGAGTGGTTAGAGTCTAGGCCATGCGGACCACCAGCCTCCTCCTTCCCCGCCGCGGCGGGGCCTGGTGCGGCTGGCTCCCCGTCGTGGAGTGATGCATGCGCCGGCCATACCCACGACCGGCAAGGAACCCCGCATGACCGCCACCACCTGGAACCGCCAGCGTCCCTCCGGGATGCCCTCCCACCGCTACCGCGACGTCTACGACCGCGTGCCCGTCCCACTGACCGAGCGGACCTGGCCGACGCGCCGGCTCACCGCCGCGCCGCTGTGGGTGCCCGTCGACCTGCGCGACGGCAACCAGGCCCTCGCCGAGCCGATGGACCCCGCGCGCAAGCGCCGGTTCTTCGAGCTGCTCGTCGCGATGGGCTACAAGGAGATCGAGGTCGGCTACCCGTCGGCCTCGCAGACCGACTTCGACTTCGTCCGCCTGCTCGCCTCCTCCGACCTGGCGCCGCCGGACGTGACGGTCGTGGTGTTCACCCCGGCCCGCCGGGACCTGATCGCCCGCACCGTGGAGTCCGTGCGCGGGCTGCGCAACCCCGTCGTCATCCACCTCTACACGGCCACCGCGCCCACCTGGCGCGACGTCGTGCTCGGACACTCCCGGGCGTCGCTGCGGGACCTGGTCCTGGCCGGGGCGCGCGACGTCCTCGAGCTCGCGGACCGGCTGCCCGACGTGCGCTTCGAGTTCTCGCCCGAGGTCTTCAACCTCACCGAGCCCGACTATGTCCTGGAGATCTGCGACGCGGTGACGACCCTGTGGGACGCGACCCCCGAGCGGCCCGTGATCCTCAACCTGCCCGCCACCGTGGAGGTCGCCACGCCCAATGTGTACGCCGACCAGATCGAGTACATGCACAAGTCACTGGCCCGCCGCGACTCCGTGATCCTCTCCGTCCACCCGCACAACGACCGCGGCACCGGCATCGCCTGCGCCGAGCTCGCCGTCCTGGCCGGCGCGCAGCGGGTCGAGGGCTGCGTCTTCGGCAACGGCGAGCGCACCGGCAACGTCGACATCGCCACGCTCGCCCTCAACCTGCATGCCCAGGGGATCGACCCGATGATCGACTTCTCCGACGTCGACGAGATCCGCCGCACCGTCGAGCACTGCAACCGGATCGAGATCCACCCGCGCCACCCCTACGTCGGCGACCTGGTCCACACCGCCTTCAGCGGCACGCACCAGGACGCCATCCGCAAGGGCCTCTCGGAGCACCGCGCCCGCGCCGCGGAGCTCGGCAAGCCCGCGGACGAGATCGAGTGGCGGGTGCCCTACCTGCCCGTCGACCCGGCCGACCTCGGCCGCAGCTACGACGAGGTGATCCGGGTCAACTCCCAGTCCGGCAAGGGCGGCATCGCCCACCTGCTGGAGGCGGAGTACGGCGTCGACCTGCCCCGCCGCCTGCAGATCGACTTCAGTCGCCGCGTCCAGCAGCACACCGACGCCACCGGCGGTGAGGTCACCGCCGCGCAGCTGTGGGCGCTGTTCGAGGCGGCCTACCTGGCCGACGCCGCGGCGGAGTCGGCCGCGCGGGGGAGCGTGCTGGCGTCGTACCGGACGGGGGTGGGGGCGGGCACCGACGCCGTCCCGCTCACCCTCGTCGAGTACCGCTCCGACGACGGCTCGACCACCTGGGCGGCGATCCGGTCGGACGATGGGCGCTCCTCGCCCAAGTGAAGGTCAACCCCCGAGCCTCGGTCGATTCCACTTCCGGTCGTCGCACTCGGCGCGATCACACCACCACGGTCAACCTGCAGCGTGCCCGCATGACCGATCGTCGCAGGGCCGAGATTGTCGCTGCCTATCAGGACGGCAAGAGTTCGAGGCAGATCGCCAGCGAGCTGCAGGTAGCCAAGTCGACGGTTCTGAATATTCTCAGGTCGGCGGGGGCCGAGGTTCGACCCCGGGGAAGAGGAAGCCGGCGGTAGGTCGCAGGGCATCTGCTACTTGAGCTTGATGAATGTCCCGTCCTTGGTGAACATTTCGCGGTAGTGGCCGACACGAGCGTGGATCTGCTGGGCCTCGACTGGGCGACCGTCACGCATCTTGTAGAGGCCGCGCCGCTCGATGGCGGCGGCGAGATCAGATGCCCGCATCATCCGCTCCGGGGCGGTCTTGAGGACCTCGGCCATAGCCGCGTGCAGGGTCAGGGGGACGTCCGTCTTGGTGAAGACCAAAGTCTGCCCTGGTGCCGGCGAAGGCTCCAGGTCAAGAAGGCCCTCGAACAGGGCGACCTGTCGATCTACAGCAGCCAGTTCTGCGGCGATCTGTTCGCGGTGCTCCCGGAGCGTGATCAGCCGACTTCGAACCTCTGCACCATGCTCTCGGGCGAGGTCCGCGACTGCAGATACGAATGAGCCCATGACAACTCCTTGTGCGACTGTGCGATAAATTTGTGCGACTGTCGCACATGGCATTATCACTCTGCAAGGTTTTAGCGGGAGTACATGCCGCGACCGAGTTCCTTGCGCCGCTTGAGGTCTCCGTGGACGACCAACGTCTCTAGCTCCCAGCGCAGCTCGTGCTGCCAACGCGATCGACCGGTCGATGCCTCGATCTCGTCGTCGACAAGGTCCGGGTGATCTCGCTCCACGGCGGCGTAGATGTCACGGAGATGGACGGGGCGGCCGCCTGCCTCCAACCTCACGATCGTGGGCAGCAGCTGGGCGAACTCCTGGCGACGTGTCATGTGCGTGAGGGTAGATCTGGGGTACGACACGTGGCATCAGAAAACCTTCTTCGCAGCAGCCTTAAGTCGGGCTGCTGCTTCATGTCTTATGTAGGTGTCACTTCCCGAGGCGGTCCAACCGAGGCCGTCCAACAGACATAGGAGGTAGGGGCATGACCATCACCACCGCGGACGACCCGTTCGCAGCACAGAAGGCCCTCGTCGAGACGCTCGACAAGTCCGGATGGAACCTCATCGTGGGCGACGCGTTCGTGCGGGGTATGCGCGACATCGGCTACAAGAGCACGTCGTACGCGCTCGCCGAGCTGATCGACAACTCGGTCCAGGCCAACGCAACGTTCACCGACGTGATCTTCGGCTTCAACAAGGGCGGCGCCAAGCCGAGCCAGATCGCCGTCATCGACAACGGCTGGGGCATGGTCCCGGCTATGGTGCGAGCATCCCTCGTCTGGGGTGCGGGCACCCGCCCGAACGACCGGCGCGGCTTCGGCAAGTACGGCTACGGCCTGCCGAGCGCCTCGGTCAGCCAGTGCCTCCGCGTCGAGGTCTTCTCGAAGACGGCTGACGGTGAGTGGGCGAAGTCCTACCTCGACGTGGAGGAGATCGGCAACGGCGACTGGACGACGGACCACCGGATCAACACGCCGGAGACGGTCATGGCGGAGCCGCCGAAGTTCGTCGTCGACCACCTCAAGAGCACGAAGCGCTGGCCGTTGGAGCACGGCACGGTTGTGGTGTGGGACAAGCTCGACGGCACCCGCCTCGACTACAAGACTCGCGACGCGCTGCGCGACAGCCTGCTGAGCAATCTCGGGGTCATCTACCGCAACTATCTCGTCGACGTCCCCATGACGGTCGACGGCGAGAAGGTGGAGCCCTGCGACCCGCTGTTCCTCACACCGGGCTTCCGCTACTTCGACCTGGACAGCGACCGCGCAGTTGAGCTGCCGAGCGCGATCGTCGAGGTGCCCGACCCGGTCACGAAGAAGGTCAAGGGCGTCATGCGAGTGCGGTTCTCCCGGCTGCCCGCGACCTTCTATCGGAAGACGGAGCACAAGGGCACCACGTCGTCCGGCAAGGGCGTTTTCAACGAGCGCGCGGCCATCGCTGACCTGCACCACGGCGTGATCTTCCTGCGCAACGGCCGGCAGATCGACGTCGTGCGCCCGAAGAACCTGCTCGGGGCGCTCTCCAACCCGACGACGGACCGGTACTGGAAGATCGAGGTCGACTTCGACGCGACGCTCGACGACGAGTTCGCCATGACCACAGCGAAGCAGCAGGTCATCCCATCGGAGAGCGTCTGGGATCGGCTGAAGGACTCGGCCAAGTTGGCCGAGAACATCGCGAACATGCGGTCGACCTACAAGAAGGAGACCGCTGAGATCCGCGAGGAGGTCGAGGAGAAGAAGAAGGCCTCGATCGCCGCGCTGGAGCAGGCCCAGAAGTTCAAGACCACCAAGCCGCCGAAGGACACGCAGTCCCGGCGCGACGAAGCGGCCAAGAATCTCGAGGACGAGGCGAAGCGCCGTGCCAAGGAGTCCGGCGTCGACGAGGAGACGGTCAAGGAGGAGATGAAGGCGCAGCAGGCTGACAACCCGCGTGCCGTCGAGACTGAGGACCTTCCCGGGGCTCCGTTCTTCCGGTTCCTCGCGCGAGGTGGGCAGATGGTGCTCCTGATCAACAAGGACCACCCCTTCTACGCAGACGTATACGCCGGGCCGGGATCGAGCATCGCCACCCGTGCGGCGCTGGAGCTGCTGCTCTGGACGCTCGGGGAAGCAGAGGTCGATGCTGAGCCTGAGTCGGACCGCCGCGCGTTCTACGAGTCCGAGCGTCAGACCGTCTGGTCGCCCAACCTCAAGGCCGCGCTGCTCGCTTTGCGGCAGGTGGATGTCGCGGACGAGCCTGACGAGGGCGACACCAGCGCAGCCTGACCGAAGGTGGGTGGCAGCCGGACCGGTGTAACTCCGGTCCGGCTGCTACCCTCAGGCAGCACAACTACATACAGCAGGGGTTCGTCTACATGCTTGGGCAATACGCCTGGGCCTACCGATGATGTTCGAGCCGCCAATGCGACTACTGCACACCCATCCGGGTGCCCCTGAGACCTGTCAACCTCAAGGAGCACATCCACCATGGGTGTTTTTGTTATCCCGAGCGACCCGTCGCTCGAAGACCTGATCCGGGCGGCCCAGGCCGACCCGGACGACGACTCGGCCGCGATGGCCGAGATCCTCAACCGCTTCGCCGGCTCGATCACGGCGACGGCTAACAGCGTCACCAGCGAGTGGAACGCTTGCCAGGACGCCGCCCAGGGCGCGCGCCTGGGCCTCGTCAAGGCCGTCCGCAAGCACGCCGTGGGTACCGCAGGCTTCATCTCCTACGCTCGCCGCTACATGCGCACCGAGGCCGTCCGTACCTGTGCGGCGATGGCCGGCAAGACCTCCTCGTCGCCGGAGGGGGTCCGGGAGCGCTCCGTGCGGCCTGGGGCGCGCCGCCAGGGCTGGGCAGGCGTCGAGCCGAAGGCCTTCACGATCGAGTCCATCTCGGCTCTGCTCGACCCGACACAGGCGCGCATCCTGACCGACCGCTACCTCCACGACCGGGAGATGTCCGACATCGCTCGCGACCTCGGCGTCTCCGTCCCGGCGATCTCGCAGCGACTTAAGACGATCCACAAGGTCCTTCTGCCGGCGCTCGTCAAGGCGGTGGCGGCATGAGTGACGCACACCTCGCCGCCCTCCTGCTGCAGGCGCAGACGGTCGCCGACATCGAGAACATCCTCGGGATGGTGCCCGCGAAGGCCATCCCGGTCGGCCGCGACAACAACATCGGCACCATCCGGATGGCGTCCGACCCCGGCCTCGCGATGATCGAGCGGCTGACCAACGGCATCGACAGCCTGCTGGAGCTGGCAGTACTCCTCAACCCCGGTGCTGACCCGCAGACGCCGCAGGAGGCCGCCGCGCTGCTCGGCATCCCCGTTGGCGGCTTGGCGGACATGACCGATACTCAGCGGCGGTCGCTCGCGGAGAAGCTGGTCATCTCACTTCACGAGTCGGGCGAGAAGCGCCGTCCGACGGTGCGCGTCACCGACCAGGGTGTGGGCCAGCACCCCTCGATGTTCTGGAAGACCCTGCTCTCCCTGAACGAGTCGAACAAGGTCGGGAAGCCCTTCACGATGGGCACGTACGGCCAGGGCGGCTCCGTGACCTTCGGCTTCAGCAAGTACACGCTGATCATGTCGCGGCGCCACCCCGAACTGCTCGAGGACGGTCAGGAGGACCTGGTCGGCTGGACGATCGTCTACGAGGAGCAGACCGACCCCACCAAGAACATCCTGCCGCGATACGTCTGGATCGTGCAGGAGGACGGGACGCCCTTCACCCTGCCCGCCGGGCTGTTCCCGGACTTCCCGCACGGTGCTCGAATCACGCACGTCGAGTACGACGTCCAGAACCTCCAGGGCCCGTTCACGACGCAGATGTGGCAGTTCCTCCACGCCGCCCTGTTCGAGCCGGTGCTGCCGTTCCTCGTGAGCGGTGACCGGGCCGGTGACCCGAAGAAGTCCGACGGGAGTCCTGACAGCCGCGTCATCATCGGCAACGCGGCCCGGCTCGGCAACGTCGCTAGTGCCAAGGGTGACCTGGAACTGGGTGCTTACGACAGCCACGTGATCGACCTGGGCGGTGACTACGGGTCGGTCACCGCAAGCTGGTGGGCGCTGGTGCGCCCGGAGGGTTCGAAGTCCAAGAGCGACCCTGCTGGCTCGTACGTCGACGCCAACTCGGCCGTCTCGTTGACCCTGCACGGCCAGCGCCAGGATGCGGAGAGGCGGACGTGGATCAAGGACAAGGCCAAGATGCCGTTCCTCTTCAAGAACATGGTCGTCCACATCAACGCCAACGGGCTGAAGCCCCAGGGGCGGCGCGAGCTGTTCGCGTCCACCCGCGAGCGCGCGACCGAGAGCGAGCTGCGCAAGCTGATCTACGAGCGGGTCTCGGACCTGATCCGCAGCGACGGCGAACTCAAGGCGCTGAACCACTCGGAGAAGGAGCGGCTCCTGAAGCGCTCGACGGCGGCTACCAACGAGAAGGTCCGCAAGCGCCTCGGGAAGTTCATCAAGACCAAGCTCGCGGGTCTCGCCAAGCCGGCTGGCGGCAGCAAGGGCTCGGGGACGGGGCCTGGTGGCAGCGGTGACGCGTTCTCTGGTGGAGGGTCGACAGCCTCGACCGGAGGCGGGGGTGGCCACGGCGGTGGCGGCGGAGGAGGTCGGGTCACCGACGACACCGCGTTGCCGAATGTGCCGACCGAGATCACCTTCGACTCCAAGCGGATGCGCCTCGCGCAGGGTCGCGGCTCATACGTCTGGGTGAACGTCGACGCCAAGAACAACTACCTGCCGAACCACGACGACGACCTCAAGGTGCGGGTTGAGGGTCCCAGCGACCACGGCGTCACGCTCTCGAGTCGGTCGGTGCTGCTCGGCGGCAAGACGCGTTGGGCGTTCTTGGCGACGCCGGAGACCCCGATCGGGGAGTACAAGCTCCACGTCGAGCTGACGACCGCTGGTGGTGAGCTGACGGCGACGCTGCCAATCGACGTGGTGGAGGCGCCCAAGCTGCCCTCGCAGCCCAAGGGTGGTCAGGATGAGGAGACCGGTCCGGACGTTCGCTGGGTCAGTAAGGCCGACGGCGACGCCTGGAGCGACCGCTTCGGTCCGCAGGTCGTTGGCCTGGTCGACCAGGACGACGAGTCGACGATCATCTGGGTCAACCGCGACTACGACCTGCTTGGCAAGGCACTGGCGTCGAGCTCATTGACCGAGGAGCAGATCAACGTCCGCGCGGATCGGTACCAGTTCCCGGTGGCCTGCGGCCTGTGGCTGCAGCACCACGAGACTTCTAGGATGGAGGCGCCGCCCGACGATCACTACCTCACTGGTGAGTTGCACCGGCTCGCTGAGGCGGTCCTGGTGGCGATGGACCCCGATGTCGAGCTCGCGGGCAGCGAGTCCGAGGACTGAGGCCAGGCTTCTTGAACGGGCTCCTGGGCGGAGAACAACCGCCTGGGAGCCCGTTTCGCATTTCCGGTTGTCCCAGTCGCGGGGCGTGTTCAGAGGTGCGGTACGAGGTCGTGTCGGACCCCACGCCTACGGTCAACTGAGACGGCCGAGGAGGTCCTTGCTTGCGTTTCCTGGCGACCCGCTGGAAGGGTTGCGATGCCGGGTTCCAGGCGGAGGTCTGGCAGAATCACATGGATGTAATTCGAAGGGTGGTGGGCACGGGTGGTAGCGGCGCGTGAGGGGACGGCGACGGTCTCGGAGACGATGACCAAGCCAACGCGGGACCACCAGTCCTTCCCGGTTCTCGATGTGCCTGTAGCCAGGATCCGGCCGGAAGACGGCCTAGGTCGCAAGCGCGATCGCGATGGTCACCGCGAGCTGCAACGCTCGATTGAGCAGTTCGGCGTCCTGACCCCGATCACCGTTCGCTCCGCTCCAGACGGCAGCGGCGACTACCTGCTGATCAAGGGCCAAGGACGCACGCTGGCGTGCCGGCTGCTGGGCGTCGAGACCATCCCGGCCATGGTTGTGGACGACACGTACGCCGAGACTGAGAAGGTCCAGCAGTTCTTGGTTGAGAACGTGGCACGCCTCAAGATGCGCCCGGTCGATCGGGCACTCCTCATCCAGCGCGCTCGCCAGGACGGCGAAGAGACCTCCGCGATTGCCCGCCGCTTCGGCGTGTCCCCCTCGACCGTGCGCCGCCTGCTCGCACAGCTTGACGGTGTGACGTCCCGCGAGGTCGAGGCTCTGGAGGCCGGAGATGTCAGCCTTGCCATGCATGCCGTCATTGCTCGACACGTCGACCATGCCGAGCGGCAGGCGGTCCTCGAGGTGATCTCGGGCCTGAAGCTCAAGACCAAGGAAGTCGAAGCACTGTTTGTCGCGCTTGGCTGGCAGGAACTGACCGAGCTGGGGCGCAAGCAGTTCGGGCATCGCATCGCGCTGTTTCAGTGGGCGTGCAATGCGCTGGCGGACCTGCCGGCGGGCACGCTAAAGGAGCGCTTCCGGCAGCTCGCTATGGACTTCCCGACGGCCGTCCGGAAGCAGGGCGACTCCTACGAGGTGGTGGCCCGGTGAAGCTCATCGAGGTTGCCCCCGACGAGCTGGCGCTCAGCCCGGAGCTGGTGCGCTCAGGCAGCGCCAAGTCATTCGAGGACCGGCTTCGGTCCTCGGTCGACGAGATCGGTCTTGCCGAGCCGCTAAAGGTGGCAGCTAGCCCAGACGGCGGCTACCTGGTGATCGACGGCGCGCTCCGACTCGGCGCCGTCAAGTCGCTCCGGGAGAAGGATTCGACTCGGTTCCAGACGATCCCCGCGTACCTGCTGGACTACGACCTTCGCTACGAGATCCGCTTCCAGTCGGACATCTACCAGGATCTGCTCCCAAGCCAGCTCGCCACCTTGGTCGAGCACCTGCATAAGGCCGAGAACGTTCTGAAGGTTGACATCGCCCGCTACATCGGCGTCTCGCCGGCGACGCTCCGGAACTACACGGGGCTGTGGCGCCTCATGGAGCGCCGCGGACTGGCCGCCCGCATCGTCGAGCTGATGGATGTTGGTGTGTTCCCGTCATCCAATCCGTACGCGTGGCTGCGATTGACGGATGAGGGCCTGGAGCGGGCGCTTCGTGACAAGTTCGCCAAGGGGGAGGATCCCGAGGTCTGGGTCTCCGCTGTAGCGGATGCTGCGCGGCTGGGTGGCACCGAGCGCTACCCGCTGAAGTTCATCGAGATGGTCACTGCGGCGCTGCCGTCTGAGTGCTTCCACGCTGGCGAAGACGTCCGGGCGATCAAGCGCGACCTGGGTTTGCGGCGCGCTGCGGGCAAGGCGACGCAGAAGATGTTCAAGGAAGCCCGCGACCACTTGTCGCGGGTGTCCAAGGAATCGAAGCAGCCGGTGGTCGTGGCAGCGGCGAAGTCGTTTGAGGCCTACCTAGCATGAGCGTGATGACTGACTGGTCCGAAGACGCGTATTTCGACACGCCGGAGCGTGGAACACTGGACGGTGGAACCACGTCGTCCGGCGACCTCTGGCACAGCGTCAGCTCGCGCTGGGGACACTCGATGCACACCATGTGCTCGTACCACGGGATGTTCCCGGCGAAGGTGGCTCACCAGTTCATCCAGCAGTACTCGCGTGCTGGCGAGGTTGTTCTCGACCCGTTTAGCGGTCGAGGGACGACACCGCTTCAGGCGCGCGTCGAGGGCCGCAAGGCCGTCGCCAATGACCTGAGCCCGCTGGCCTACGTGCTCTCGCGCGCCAAGACCGCGCCGCCGACTTGGGAGGAGGCCAACGCTTTCGTCGACGAACTGGAGAAGGCGTTCAAGGCGAGCAAGCAGGGCGAACTGGATGTCTCCCCTGACATCCGGATGCTCTACCACGACAACACGCTCGCCCAGCTGTGCTTTATCCGGAACCGCCTGCTGTCGAAGAAGATCACGACGTGGAGCCGAGCTGAGTTCATGCTGGCCGGCTCGCTGGCGGGCATCATGCACGGCGGCTGGCGTCGGGACGGCACGAGCCAATACCTCAGCATCAGCATGCCGAACACATTCAGCATGTCACCGACGTACGTCGAGAAGTTCATCCGCGAGAAGGAGCTCAAGAAGCTCGACCAGGATGTTTTCGAGCGGTTGCGCGACAAGCTTGCTCGTCTCTATCTTGACGAGAACTTGGGCCAGGCAGGCGTCGCGCACCATCTGGACGCCGCCACGCTGTTGACCGGCAAGGAGCTTGCGCCGGGGTCGGTCGACCTTGTCGTGACCTCCCCGCCGTACCTCCAGGTGGTGAACTACGCACAGTCCAACTGGATTCGGCTGTGGCTGCTGGGTATCGACGAGGTTGGTCGCGAGCAAGGCGCGGGGCGGAAGAAGCTCAACGCTGTCCTCGACCACCGCCACACCTTCAGCTCGTACTGCGACTTCATGCTGCGCACGGCCCTCGGGATCCAGCGCGCGCTCAAGAAGGACGGCATCGCGGTGCTGGTGATCGGCGACGTGAAAGATCCGGGCAAGGAAGACGCCCTGCCGCTCGCCAACCAGATGTGGGATGAGATCAAGGGTCGGACGAGCATGCGGCTGCTCGAGACCATCAAGGACGACCTCCCCGCTACGAGCAAAGTCAGTCGCATCTGGGGCGAGACCAAGGGCCAAGCGACGAACCGCGACTGCGCGCTGGTCCTGACCCACGAAGACGGCGATCCCGACCTGAGTCGCACCGACATCGACTGGGACGAGCCGTGGAAGGACGGCGGTCCTGACGCCGCCCATGAGCGGGTGCGGAGCGCGCGCGACGCGGTGGAGCCGGCGAGCTGACGACGTCGACTCGCCGTGGCGCCCTGGTGGCCGTTCTATTGAACCCACCCAGTGCCAGTTCGGGAATGCGCAGCCGCAATGCCGTCGAACGTGCTGCGACGCTCCTCGGCTACGACGAGGTTGTCATCGCGAACCTGTGCGCTGCAGCGACGCCTTCTGTTGCTGAGCTCAACAGCTTTGACCAAGATGCTTGGGCTGCCTCTCGCGCCCAGCTGAACGTTTCGATGCAGGACGCGGCAGGTCTCCTCGCAGGCTGGGGCGTCGCCGGCCTGAGTGGTGACGCCCGGCGCTGGTTGCAGGCCCAGGTTGAGTGGTTGATCGGGACGGCTGAGTCGTGCGGCATCGGTGCGTTCTGGACGGTCGGCGGTGAACCGAGGCACCCATCACGCTGGCACCAGTACGTGTCCGACAAGTATGGGCGGACGAGCGGCGGGTCGTTCGAGGAGCGGCTGAAGCAAGTGCTGATCGAGGTTCCGACTGAGTGTTGGGTTACGACCGCTCGTCACAGCCGATCGATCCAGGTGTCCTCGTCGCGTTGATCCCACGTCGAGCCCGACCGCTGGGTCTCTGGCGCCGGTCCGAGGCGAGTGAGCACCGTCAGGGCCTCCTCGTGGGTCAACGCTCGCAGAGACTCGACTGGGCGTGCCGCAACTGCCTCGATGGCCCGCTGACGGTCCGTCATCGACGTCAGGCCCCGAGCGTCGAGCGCCTTCCGGAGGAGGGCGATCTGCCAGTCGGCGACGGGTGCAGCGACGGGCTCAACAGACTGCGGCCCCGGTTGTTCGTCGTCGCCGAACAGGGACAGGTCATCGGACATCGGGTCAGGATATTAGGCGGACGTGGCCTGCAGGAGAACCGGGCGTGCCGGGTTCCATGGCGGCTTCCAGGCATCGATAAGGGCCGCCCCCTCTAGGGTGCCGTCGTTAATGTCATGCTGCCGATCGTGACGAACCTGAGTGATGACGATGAGCTGTGCCTGCGCATAGGGCGCGTCGCCCGCGCGCACGTAGAGCTGGACATATCCCTACGCTGGGCGCTTGAGACCATCGTTCCTCCGGGGCCGGCGGCCCTTCGGATCAACAATCAGATCAGCACGAGCAAGCTGGTTGGCGACATCAGGGCGCGACTCGAGGAGAGCGATATCAGCGCGGACTTCCAGGCCGCCGCAGCGTCCGCGCTGCAAGCAGCGGAGGACGCCGGCAAGACGCGCAATCGCGCAATCCACGATTGGTGGCTTCCAGCTCGAATCGAGTCGAGCGATGGGAGCGCGCCTCGCATTGCCTGGCGTGGCTATCGGGCCAAACCGGGAAAGGTCGGCCTGGCTGCCAGCCTGAGCACGGATCTCGACAGGCTCGATACAGCGGTTGTCACGATTAGGCGAACCAGCGCCAGGGTCAAGGCGATGGCCCAAGCGCTACCGGAAGCGTTCTCGCTTGATACAAGTCGTGCGGCGAGTACCCCGGGCCAGATCCTTGACTTCGAGTCGGCCTTGCATGTCATGGAGAACCGATTCGATCTGCTGGCCGACGGGACAGTCAAGGTGCACCCGCCCGACAGCTCCGCGTAGAACGCAAGCCGCTGTCGTCGAGCCTGGCCAAGGCCAGGCGCAGCGCACGCATTGTGTCGCACCGCCTCGCCCGCGCCCGTCCGAAGGCTCTCCGTGCCGGCGGCCCTGCTGACGTAGGCCAGGTCGGCGCCGCTACACCGCCAAGCCGGACACCAGTTGCCCCGGGTCGACCTCCAGCGCCTCGGCGATTCTGATGATGTTGTGGAGCGAGATGTTGCGCTGGCCACGCTCGACCTGACCGATGTAGGTCCAGTGCAGCTCGCAGATGTCGGCCAAGGCTTCCTGGCTGAGTTCGAGCTCCGTCCGGCGTTGGCGCACGCGCGCACCGAACTCGGCGGTTGCCGAGGACAGTGGAGGCTTGCCTGCGGGTCGGGGCACGGCCCAACCCCATCGGTCTCAAGACTTTCCATCCAGAGACCTTGAATCCCAAGACTATGGGTCTTATCGTCGTCCTCCCGGAGAGACTGGGAGGTGCAGGCGTTCCTTGTGATGCGCCGGCCACGGGACAACGAGGAGATCCACATGAGTGGCGGCGGCGGGTTCTTTCCGACGGACGTGAAGCCGAGCCTTCCGGTTCGGATCAAGCAGCTGGTGCAGCGACTTCGCCGTCCAGTGTCCAGATGAACGTGACAGCAGCCTTGGGCAGCACCCACCCCGGCACTTCGATCGAGACAACCTTGGTCGACTGCTCTTGGGGCAGGTAGCTGACCCAAGGCTGCTTCGCGCTGGAGACGAGATCAGTCACCTGCAGGGTGCTGATGTTCGTGTCCGTGTAGTCGAGCGTCAGACGCAGGTTCTTCGTCGGTTGTGTCATCGCGAGCTGGAGCCAGTGGCCCTCGCGAGTGATGACGGTGCGCAGCGTGTGCCGGATCTTGACCGGCTTGCCGGCTCGGACGACGTCCTCACCGAGATCGACGGTGTAGGTCTGACGGGTCTCGGTCGCACTACGGCGGATTGAGCACGGCTCTCCGTCGACGCTGAACTGCAGAAGCTCGTACGCGGCCTTGTCAGTGGGCTGGAGTCTGGTCTTCGGAGACAGGAACCACGTGGATGTCGCTGGTACTTCGTCGAGTAGGTCGTGGAACTCGTCGCGGTTGCTGACGCAGGCAAACTTCTGCACTCGAGCACTCGGCACGAGCGTGTAGTCCCAGGTCACGATGACCTCGAACAGCGGCACCCCAACGGACCCACGAGGAGCACCCTCGGTGCTCCGCTCAGCTAGGGCTGAGAGCCGAACGTCGATGTCGACGTCCGACCAACGCTCTGATGACCGGATCGCCTGATCCCGCACGTCGGCGTAGATCTCTCGCGCGAACTGCTCGTCACCGAGGCGAAGGACGAGCGCGTTGGTGGCCAACTTGTCGAGTGTCTCGGTGGTCGCAACACCACGCATGCTGTCTGGCGTCTCTGCGAAGCCGGCAATGACCGCATCCCTGATGTCGGGTGAGGCCTCTTTGAGGACATTTCGCAGACGCTCGGTGTCAGCTGCCTCTTTGTCTCGTCCCGTAAAGAAGTCCACCGCAATTCCGATGGCACCGGTGACGAGGAAGACACTGGACAGGCCATCGACCACTGCAACAACCAGACTGGGCGAATCCAGGCCCTTCAACGACTCTGCCAGCGTCGAGGTCAGAAGACCGAGGATGACGAGCAGTGCTCCGATGAAGAGGAGTTTGAGACGATAAATGCGGGCGAGGAGAGTCGAACGGTCTTTCATTGCTTATGGCAATTATCTCAAACTTCCTAGGGCATGTGAAGCCTTTTGTGCGCAGAATAGAAATAGAGCCCTCCCCGAAGGAGCGGGCTCTACTTCGGGTGGGCTCTCATTTAAGGAGGTCGAGCCAGGCGGCTTCAATCTCCTCGCGTTGATCCAGGATTTGGCCAATCAATGCCCGTGTGGAGGCGGGCATTAGCCTATCGCAATCTGAATGGTGTTCGCCAAGTTCATGCGCCAGCTTGTAAGCGATGCCGAGAAGGAGGCGAGTGCCATCGGCGACACTCTGCCAGTAGTCGCGGGTATCGTTGGCGGCCTCGGGCATACCGAGCGCTGTCGTGATGACGCGCCACATCCACTGACCGGATGCCAGTTCGTCCTCAAGGGACAGGTCGCGATCTTCCATCGTTCTTCCTCCTGAATTGTGAGATGGAGCGCATGGGCCGCAAGTTCCTAGTGATTTCGGCCCGTGCGCTTCATCCCAGCGACGGAGGTATAGAGATTTAATCACAAAGTGGTTGACATGTCAACCGTGATTCGTCTTGGAGATCATTATCCAAATGCCGCGAACCTGCTGAACTACGGTCACGCTCGTCGGAAATGGTAGATGATGCTCGAAACAAATGCGCGGCGGGACAGTTGCCAGCCAATCAATCTCAAGCGAGACTCGATCGAGCTGGCCGAGCTGGCCTTTCAGCGCAAAGGCCTTCCATTCGTGCCACCTCCTCTCCCAAGGTTCTCGGCGCTCAAGCCACGCCGGAGGATTATCGGGAAGTTGGTCAGAGCTTGCAATGTTGATTGTGGTTGGCAGTTGGTTGGATCGGGCGCGCAGGACCCAGCGTGTTCGGTTGCTAGGGAAGTGCATGATCATTCGCGCTTCGATTTCTTCCTCGGAACCAGCAAGCTCAATATCGAGGATTCCGACGGATGAATCACCTTGGTCCATCACGGAAAGAAACTCCGCAAAACGCTGAACGCCCCGGTTGGCTCGGCGTCGACCGGTTGCTGAGTCGCCGCTTTTTCCCAGATGTAACGCGTACGCGCTGAATCTTTCGTCTACGTCGCCCGTGCTGACCGCCGGATGCAAACCTAGTGCCACAGCGAGTCCGGCGATTTCCTCATCGTCGATGAAGCCACTGAGTAGCTCGGTCAGATGATGCAGTGCTACCTCACCACTTCCTGAGCCGAGCAGCCAAGTGATGTCTTGTGCGTGGTCTTCAAGAACTGTCCCGCTGAGCGGAGCGCAGCGCCACAGGCCCCTGAGCTGGCTCTCGAGGGTTCGCGCGGCACGCTCCCGCTCGCGGTCGCGGTAACGGACGAAGAAGTCCGACGGCGGCAGATCCATGGCTCAGAAGATTGCAGATTCTTGCCATGACCTCCATGCCGCAGCCTGCAAGTCTCGAACTGTTGAGTTCATCCAAGAGCCGGAGGGCCCGCTCATGCACACCGATCTGCTTGACCACCTCATCGCCGCCGACTGCGCGCTGGCCCGTGTCGGCCGACTGGCGGCGGGTGCAGTGCTGAACCAGGAGATCCACTCCCAAGACCTCGCCGAGTGGATCGAGCAGCTGCGGGATCACCTCGACGCCATCCCCAACGAGTAGGAGGAGATTTCAACATGCCGAACAAGCACATGGACCGGGTCGACCGGCAGTACGCCTTGATGGGCGGTGGTGGCGGTGGACTGGAGCGCTACCGCGACCGCACGCCGACCGAGGTGGTTGCGGATGGCTACATGGCCATCACGCAGGTCGCCGCGCTTAACGCCGTCACCCAGATGGGCATGGAGTCGCTTCGTCAGTGCGACCTGAAGCGTCAGGAGGTACTGGCTGAGCACCCCAACCTGGAAGCACCCATCACCGGGCTGCTCTTCAACCACGCCCGCCTGACCGCGGAGATCCAGAACTCCGTCGCGAACAACGACAAGCGAGCCTGACATGCACACCCTCATCGCCATCGTCGTCACGCTCGTTGTCGCTGGCAGCCTCGTTTGGTTCTTCCTGCCGGCCGCTATCGACACGATCACCCTGAAGCGGCAGAACACCCGGATCAGCGCCATCACGAAGCAGACCAAGCGGGACATGGACAACCTGGCCCGTCGTCAGCGACGGGACGGGTGGTGACCGGTGGACACCCTCACTGATGCGGCCGGCCCCTACGACCGAATCGGCATCGCCGAGATGCGGTCTCACGGGTCCTCGCAGCTCGGGCAGCTGGAGCAGGCCCTCATCGGCACGGTCGCGCGGATGGTGCTGGTCGTGGTCGATGAGATCGCCTGGACGGCGACTGTCGCACCGGTGTCCGTGCGCACGGAGATCCAGGAGCTGGCCCAGGCGCTGGCCGGCGTCACGGTGGACTGGGCGGCGCAGTGGTCGCTCGAGTCGCCAGTAGCCCACCCGTCACGTGCCGGAGGGGAGGTGATCCCCGATGGCCCGGGTTCGTGACCTGCGGAAGAAGAAGCAGCCCTTCTGCCCGGTCTGCTTCCGGTACATGACACGCGCCCAGGCCCGAGCGCACAGCCAGCACGCCCGCCTCATCCGCTGGCCGAAGAAGTAGCTGCCCTGCGTCTACGCATGTAGTCGGGTGGGCCTGGTCGGAAGCACTGCAATGCCCCGACCAGGCCGCTCGGACACCGCAATCACACCCATCCACCCTTCACGCCAATGAATGACTTCAAGGAGTTCTCGCATGCCCACTGACAAGCCTACGACCAAGAGACCGACCCGGTACGTTCCGGCGGCCGGCCCCCAAGGAGCCCGGATCAACCTGTCGCGGTTCGTCCGCGAGCGGGCCGACCAGACGGCCGAACGGTTCGGCTTCGGCCGGGTCCCCACCTCAGATGCGCCCTCGACCTCCCAGCAGCTCCGCGGCGCCTTCGCGCACTCAAAGGCCACCGGCGACCCGTTGCCGATCTCCAACCTCTTCTGCGACGACACGATCTACCTTGAGCCCGAAGACAACGTCGCGTTCCGGTTCTGGCACGACGTCAGCCACTGCCACCTCGGGCTGTCGTTCTCGCTGCCCGACGAGTGGGAGCTCGCGGTCTGGCATCTCAATGCGCTGGCTGCAGCCGGGCTCGGTCCCGGTACCAGGGAGCACGAGCTGTTCCGTGCCGACGTCCTCGGCCAGGTCATCCTGCTCGGCGTCGCTGGCCGGTTTCCGTTCAACCAAGGCGAGTTCACCCGTACCTGCATCAACCTCGGACTGGATGAGGGCATCCTGACCGAGCTGCGCCGAGTCGAGGCGGCGTCGTAGTGGACGACTTCTCCCGAGGCAGCCGGTTCCTCGATACCGCGGTCGGGCTGCTGCTCGCCGCCATGGCGCTGTACGGGGCGGTGCTCATCCTCCAGGCCATCTGGGCCTGGCTGTGTGTCGGCCTGGCGGTGTGCGGCATTCTCGCCGCGATTGCGCTGCTAATTCGACGAGAATATCGGCGGTGGTAGCGCCAAATAATGACGCCTTCCGGTCGGCGTTGTGGAATGAACAATCCATATTGACCGCTGCATGCGTGCAGCGCATAGTCAAGGGCAGAGCCGCTGCATTCACGCAGCGCTGCCAATCCACGTCATCAACTGCCTGAAAGGAGGTGTATTTCGTCATGCCCAAGAACAAGAGTTACAAGAATGCAGCATTGGCCGGAGAGCCAGAGGACGTCTCCGTGACTCGCGCCGAACGCCGCGACCAGCAACGAGCCCGCAAGCAGCGCGCCTCCACCAAACGCCGCCGCGGCGGTGAGCGTCGCTTGACCATCCGCTCCGAGCAGCGCACCACGCCTGACACTCGCAAGATCGCCCGGGCGATCATCGCGATGGCCGCTGCCGCCGCCGAACGTGACGCCGCAGCGCAGCGCCCACAAGCACCCGAGGCTCCGAAGCAGGAGCGTCGCGATGCTTGAGCGACGAGCTTCCGGTCCCTTCGTCTGGACCCGCCTCGACCTTCCGAGGTCCCTGCCTGCCGAGCAGGCCCGCGCCGCCCTGACAGCGCTCGCCGGGTTGAGCGGCCAGCCCCAGATCGTGCTGGAGACGACCGGCCGGGACGGCGTGGTGACGTGGAAGCTCGGTACTGACGCTCGCCACGTGAAGCGGGCTGTGGCGGCGCTGGGTGCCCAGATCCCTGGTCTGGGCCGCCCCGACCAGCCATCGACCTTCGATGGTCTCGGTTCTCGCGTCGACCAAGCGGCTCGGCTTCGAGTCGCCGGCGACCGTCGGCTACCGCTGCGCTGGGACGCCGCTGAACCGGCCACTCGTGGGCTCCTCGGCGCACTGGCCCAGACGCGCCGGGGCGAACTGCTCCACCTACAGATCATCCTCGGACCGCGTCGTCGGCCCCACCAACTACCCAGTCAACCCGCTCAGACGCCCCGTGAGGCGACAGCGAAATCGGGAGAGTACGGCTTCGCGTGCGAAGTCCGGATCGGCGCCTCAAGCCGCGACACCGCCCGCTCGCGCAGCCTCATCGCCAGCGTGGTCTCCGCCTGGCGACAACTCGAAGCGCCGGGTGTGCGGCTGCGCATCGTCGGTGCACCACTGACCACCTTCGACCAAGCCCGGTCCAGCTGGCGTTGGACCAACACACTCAGCGTCTCCGACCTGGTCCCGCTGACCGGCTGGCCCGTCTCAAGCGCCAAGGCCGCGCCGCTCCCGGGCGTCGCTTCTCCGCATCCATGCCTCCTGGCTCCGGCGAAGGCTGCGCGCCGTCACGGCCGCGTCGTTGGCACCGCAACCGCCCGGCCAACACAGCCTGTCGCGCTCTCCGTCGACGACTCGCTCCGGCATCTGCACCTCATCGGGCCGACCGGGGTAGGGAAGTCCACTCTTATGGCGAACCTGGCGCTACAAGACATCGACGCTGGCCGCAGCGTCGTGGTCATCGATCCCAAAGGCGACCTGGTCGACGACATCCTCGCCCGGGCTGACGAGCCGGCTCTCGATGACATCGTCGTCCTCGACACCAGGTCCCCGGCCCCGGTGGGTATCAACGGGCTGGCTGGTGCAAAGGATCCGGACCTCGCCGCTGATGTCACCCTCGGCGTACTCCACTCGCTGTACGCCGATGCGTGGGGCGTCCAAGTCCAGGACGTGCTCCACGCCTGCTTGACCACCTTGGCCCGGCGCGGTGATGCCTCGCTGGCGATGGTGCCGCTGCTGCTGACCAACGACGGCTTCCGACGCTCGGTCGTCGGCCCGGTGATCCGCGCTGACTCCATGGGACTCGGCTCGTTCTGGGCCTGGTGGGAGGCGCTATCCGATGCGGAGCGCACCCAAGCCATCGCGCCGATCATGCGACGACTGCGCCCGATCCTGCTGCGCCCCGGTGTCCGCGGCGTCCTCGGCCAACGGCACCCGCGGTTCAACCTCGCTGACGTCTTCACCAAGCGCCGCATCCTCTTGGTCGATCTCGCCAAAGGCGCGATCGGTGCCGAAGCTGCGCAACTCATCGGCTCACTGGTGGTCTCCCAGCTCTGGGCTGCCGCGCTGGCACGCGCTGGTGTTCCGGCTCAGCGTCGTCATCCCGTCATGGTCATGGTCGACGAGCTCCAGGACTACCTGCGCCTACCGGGTGACCTCTCCGATGCGCTGGCCCAGGCTCGCGGACTCGGCGTCGGCTACACGTTGGCCCACCAGCACCTCGGCCAGTTGCCGCCGAAGGTGAAGGCTGCCATCACCGCCAACGCTCGCTCCCGTGTCGTCTTCGAGCTCACCGGTCCCGACGCCCGCGAGATCGCCGGCCTGACCGGAGGACTGCTCGCGACCGAGGACTTCACCGCGCTCCCGGCCTTCCACGCCTACGCCGGACTGCTCGATGGCAACCAATCCCGGCCGTGGGTCAGCTTGACCACGGCGCCGCTCCCGGCGCCGCTGCGGGATCCGCAGCTGGTGCGTCAGCGATCCGCGGAGCGCTACGGACAGCCGCTGTCCGAGGTCGAGGCGGACCTGCTGACCCTTGCCGGGCAACCCGCCACAGGTCGCGGCGGTAGTCAAGTGCCTGGCGAGGAGTCGTTCGGCCGCGCCCGTCACCGAACCTCACGGACAGGTACCGAAGGAGAGCCGACATGAGCGGCTATACGCCAGGCGCTGGCCTTCCAACCGGTCTTCCGCTCGGCTTCAGCAGCGACGTGGCATCGCCGCAGGTCAGCGACGTAAACACGTCCCGTCGGGGGACGACTACTCGCTCCGTCCTGCCTCCCGAGCCGGCCGCCGGGCCGCTGCCCCGCAAACGCCGCCGCGTCGACGCCGACGTCCTCAACCGGATCGCCGACAACATTCCGGAACGCGACCGCCAGGTGCTGGACCGCATCGGTGAGCACCGCTACCTGACCACTCACCAGGTCCAGGCCTTTGTCTTCACCGGTCACGCCTCTGACGAGTCAGCGGCACGCACCGCGCGCTACGTGCTGGCCCGGCTCGAACGCCTGGCGCTCATCCGCTCCCTGGCCCGGCGCATCGGGGGAGTGCGAGCCGGGAGCGCGGCCCGGGTCTGGCAACTCGCCCCGGCGGGCGCCCGGTTGCTTCGCGATGACGGCAGCACCTTCCGCACCCATGAACCCTCCGAGCGTTTCTTAGCGCACTGCCTGGCCGTCGCGGATGCCCACCTGGCTGCTCGCGCCGTGCGCCTGCGCCCCGGGGTCCAGGACGTCACGGTGCAGACCGAACCAGACTGCTGGCGCCGCTACACCGGACAGGGCGGCGAGCCGCGATGGCTGCAACCCGACCTCGCACTCAGCATCCAGACCGCCGAGTACACCGACCGCTGGTTCATCGAGGTCGATCTCGGCACCGAGAGCCTGCCGACGCTGCTCCGCAAGTGCGGTCACTACGAGGCTTTCCGCCGCAGCGGCATCGAGCAACACGAGAACGGGACTTTCCCGTTGGTGCTGTGGCTGTTCGCCAAGCCGGAGAGGGCCGACCGACTGCGCGCCACTGTCCTGCGCAGCCCGCGTCTGACACCCGCGCTCTACCGCTACACCACCCCCGAGACCTTCACTGCCGTGCTGACGGAGCCGCTGTCATGAAGCGCCGCTCCCGACCACGCCACACACCGCGCAACCAGATCCTCGCCGGAGACGCACTCGACCGACTTGAGAGGCTGGAGGACCACTCGGTCGACGCCATCGTCACCAGTCCGCCGTACTTCCGTCTGCGCGACTACGGCCATCCCGGCCAAGTCGGCCTCGAGCACCACATCGACGACTGGGCCGACGCCCTGCAGAAGGTCCTCCGTGAAGCAGCCCGCATCCTCGTGCCCACCGGCAGCATCTGGCTCAACCTTGGCGACAGTTACAGCACCCACCCTCGCGAGGGCGCACCGCGCAAGAGCCTGCTGCTTGGGCCGCAGCGCTTGGCCCTCCGCCTGCTTGCCGACGGCTGGACCGTACGCAACGTCGTCGTCTGGGCCAAGACCAACCCGATCCCGTCCAGCGTCCGTGACAGGCTGTCGACCACCCACGAGATCATCTACCTGTTGACCCGGCAGCCTCGCTACTACTTCGATCTCGACGCCCTCCGGGCACCGCACACCTCACAGCTACGTCCGCGTCGGGCCGGCCGGGCGCCCACCGCAGAGCGGCCGGCCTGGCTCGGGCCGAACGCCGACGGCGACCGAGGACTCGACGCCCTGCATGCCGCCGGTCGTGCCGGGCACCCGCTGGGCAAGAACCCCGGCGACGTCTGGCAACTCCCAGCCGGTGGCTACCGCGGTGCCCACTTCGCGACCTACCCCGAACGCCTCGCCCGCCGCATGGTTGAAGCCAGCACCCCACGGATGCGCTGCACCCGCTGCCGCGCTCCCTGGACCCGCGCAGTCATCCGCCACGGACACCAGGCATGGCGAGCCCCACCGCGCCCCACCTGTAGCTGCGCCTCCAACGCCGAGCCCGGCATCGTGCTCGACCCCTTCATCGGGGCAGGGACCACGGCCATCGCTGCGGCCAAGCTCGGCCGCGACTGGCTCGGCATCGAACTCAGCGACGATTACATCCGGCTCGCCCTGGACCGCTACCGCCGCGAGGTCCGCAGTGGACGGCCAGAGCCGAATCAGCAAGCACCAGGAAAGGAGGTGACATGACCCACGAACGACACGCCACAACAACCCCAAGCAGCCCCGAGGCCGCCAGCCGCGAGCACGCCGCTGTCTACGACGCCTGGGCCCGGCTTAACGACCACAACCCCCACGCCCTGGCGCTCTTCGACCGCGCCTACTGCGGCCACTACGACTCCGTCGCCGCCTGGGCTGGCGACGTCGTGGCGAGCACCGAACTCGGCGAAGTACTGGCCCAGCAGATCCCACACTGGATCGCCAAACACCTCTTCCTCGACTATCAGGGCCTGGCTCGCGAATGGACCGACAACCGCGAGGTCCACATTGAGCCGGACCCAGCCGGTGGCGTCTGGGTCTTCGACCTCCGCGCCCGGCTCCTCTGACCTGGTCTCGCGCCGGACCACGTCCCTCATCGGGGGACTGCGACCGCCTCACCGTGAAGGCACCTGCCTTCGCCGGTCGCACCACCCCGAGGAGGTGGCCAACGGGACTGCAGCGCCAACTCGGAGGCGCTGCAACCCCACGGACTGTGAACTCTCAGGAAGGAGGAAAGGGCCATGAAGACCCTCGCCATCCGGCTCGAGGACGAGCAGCACGCTCGACTCTCGATCCTGGCCAAGCTGGCAGGCACCTCGGTCACGGACACCATCCGCGACGCCATCGAGGCACATCTCGCCACGCTGAGCGCCAACCCCGAGATCTCGGCCAAGGCAGCCGCCTTGACCGAAGAGATCGAGCGCGAAGCCGCCGAACAGCGCAGCGCCATTGCCGCATTGTTCCCGGACACCAAGCCGGCCACGCCCCGGGGCCGCAGCACCAAGAGCTGAACCCGACCTCGACGGTCGCAGCTCACCCCACGCGGGGAGTCAGGTCGAGCCGCAGCCAGCGGCTCCCTGACTCCCCAAAAACAACGTTTCCGAATAAGGGGAGGAGATCCTGAAATGCGAATTCCACAACAGAAATGTTCTCGGCATATACGCCGCGCTGAGATAAAATGAGGAAAACGAAAGGAAACATCGCCAAATCATGAATGCAAAGCGAACGACAAATATAGGACGGCTGGTGAAAGTAGCCCGTGAACGCAAGCAGCTGAGCGTCAAGGAGCTGGCTCGCCGATCCGGACTCGTTGACTCCACCATCGGTCGCATCGAGCGTGGCGACACCGCTGCGCCGACTCCCGAGCTGCTCGACGCGCTCGCCAACGCACTCGAACTGGACCTGGCGGATCTCTACGTCGCAGCGGGCTACGCCCGGCCGACGCAGCTACCGACCTTCGCGCCCTACCTCCGAAGCAAGTACGCCAACCTGCCCAACGAGGCCCGCGCCGAACTCGAAGCCAGCTTCGCCCGCATCGCCGCCAAGCACGGCTACCACGCCGACGGTCCCGCGCCAGGGCAAGACGAGACCGACTGACCCCAAGAAATCAATCACACGCCGCTAGACCGGCGCCGAAAGGAGGCTTCCCATGACATCAACAACTGCAACAACCCCATCAGTACTGGCGAGCCTCCGGCATCTCATCCCACGTCGCCCGCTGACGTTCGACGAAGCACTGCGCGTCGCTGAGCAGCAAGCCATTCGTATGGCTGCGCTCGTCGCCGACGAGCGCGGCATCCTCGAACACCACATCACCGGCCTGCCACGGATCACCGTCGCCTACGACGAACTCCCGGTCAGCGGCATGAGCCACTGGAACGGCGAACACTGGGTCATCACGATCGCCAAGGGCGACCCCGTCACCCGCCAGCGCTTCACCATCCTGCACGAGTACAAGCACATCATCGACCACGGTCGCACTCACGACCTCTACACCGGCGACCGCTTCCGCAGCGGCGAGCAGCAAGCCGAGAAAGCCGCCGACTACTTCGCAGGCTGCGCACTCGTCGGCAAACGAGAACTCAAAGCTGCGTGGGTCAGCGGCATCCAGAAGATCGCTGACCTCGCCAGCCACTTCGGCGTCAGCGAACCCGCCATCCAGGCCCGGCTCGCGCAGACCCGCCTCAATGTCGCCGTCGACAGAGAGCCAACCCCACGCTGCGCCCGCCCGACCACGACAGCCGTAGGAAGCGGGCAGCGGTTCCGGGCCATCTACACAACAAGGAGAGCATGATGCACGCGTCTGAAGCATTCGGTGTCAAGCCCATGGCGGTCATCTATCTGCGCGTCAGTACCAAAGAGCAGGCGACCAAGGGCGGCGAGGCCGAGGGCTTCTCCATTCCTGCCCAACGCGACGCTTGCCTGCGCCGAGCAGAGACACTCGGTGCGGTCGTCGTCGCCGAGTTCGTCGACGCCGGAGAAAGTGCCCGATCCGCCAACCGTCCTGAGCTGAAGAAGATGCTGGCGTTCGTGGCCGAGCACCGCATCAAGCACGTGATCGTTCACAAGGTTGACCGCCTTGCGCGCAACCGCGTCGATGATGTCGAGATCAACGTCCAGCTCGCTGCCGCCGGTGCACAGCTCGTGTCCTGCAGCGAGAACATCGATGAGACGCCGAGCGGCATGCTCCTTCACGGCATCATGAGCTCGATCGCCGAGTTCTACTCGCGGAACCTCGCCACCGAGGCAAAGAAGGGCATGCGCCAGAAGGCCATGAACGGTGGCACTCCCGGCATGGCACCCTTCGGCTACCTCAACGTCCATCGGCGTACTGCGGAAGGCCGCGAGGTGCGCACGGTTGTCGTCGACGACGAGCGCGCCCATTGGGTGCCGTGGCTCTTCGAACGTTACGCGTCCGGCGACTGGACGGTGCCAATGCTGCGCGACGAACTCGAACGCCACCAGGTGCGAACTATCCCTCGACCGAACAAGCCGCCTCGCCCGATCCACAGCTCGCATATCTACCGGATCCTCAAGAACCGCTACTACCTCGGCGTGGTCTCGTTCGAAGGAGTCGAGTACCCAGGCAGCCACCCTGCGCTCATAGCCGAAGAGCTGTTCGAACGCGCGCGGCAAGTGCGGACGCAGCGTTTCGAGAGTGGCGAGAAGCCGCACGTACACAACCACTACTTGAAAGGCTCCCTCTACTGCGGCCGCTGCGGAGAACCTCTGACCTTCGGCCGGGCGCGCAACAACCAGGGCACCATGTACGACTACTTCAGCTGCCTCGGCCGCAAGAACCTGAGGAACGGCTGCAACTTCCGGTCTGCTCAGGCTCATCAGCTGGAGCTACTCGTCGCTCGCCACTGGGGGACTGTGCGGATCTCAGAACGCCATGGTGAGGAGATCCGGCGCCTCGTGCTCTCGCACGTGGAGACGATCGCACCAATGCGAGCGCTGTCCCGTGAGGAGGCCGCTACGCGCCTCACCCGTCTGGCGCGGGAGAGCGAGAAAGCGCTGCAGGCGTTCTACGCCGACGCGGTCGACCAGCATGAACTGAAGAAGGAGCAAGCGCGCATCGCCACCGAGCGAGCCGCGATCGAGGACGAGGTCACCCGCCTCGAACTCAGCGAGTCGAAGGTGACGGCCGGACTCGAACGCTGCCTGGCGCTGCTCGGCGCTCCACAGAGTCAGTACGCCGAAGCCGATCCCGTTGTCCGGCGCGAGCTGAACCGGGCAGTCTTCGAACGCATCTACATCGATGACGACGACATCGTCGGCAGCGACGTCATGCCAGCCTTCCAGAGGCTTCTCAGCCCCACCCTTGATGTCGATCTCGAGGACGAACGGAATGCGCACCAGAACGCGCAGATCCAAACTCACATTTCGGCACCGCTCGAGGACGAGACTGTCCCCACCAAGGATGAAGACCTGGGGGAGAACGTCATGGTCGCCAAGCACCGTAGGCGCGCCCTGGATCTACGCCGCCGGGCCGTTCTGGGCCTCGAACGTCCCAAGGGGCGTCTCTCGTGGGAAGCAAAGAACCACCGCCCGGCAAAGGACGATGGTTCGGATATGAACACTTTGGTGCCCCCGGCAGGAGTCGAACCCGCAACCATCGGAGTAGAAATCCGCTGCGCTATCCATTGCGCCACGGGGGCCTGGCCCGAGGATATCGCTCAGTGTCCCGCGATCGCGGCGGCGACCGCGTGGTGCACCTCGGGGTGGAACACCGACGGCATGATGAAGCTCGCGTTCAACTCGTCGTCGCGTACGACGAGGGCGATGGCCTCGGCGGCGCGCAGCATCATCTCCATCGTCACCTCGGAGGCCCGGGCGTCGAGGAGGCCCCGGAAGACGCCGGGGAAGGCGAGCACGTTGTTGATCTGGTTGGGGAAGTCCGAGCGGCCCGACGCCACGACCGCGGCGTGGCGGGCGGCCGCGGCGGGGTCGACCTCGGGGTCGGGGTTCGCGAGGGCGAAGACGACCGGGTCGGCGGCCATGGTGGGGATCCACTCCGGGGCGAGGATGCCGGGGGCGCTGACGCCGATGAACACGTCGGCGCCCTCGAGCACCTGCTGCAGGCCGCCGGTGCGGCGCTCGCGGTTGGTGAGGGCGGCCAGCTCCTGGTGGGCGGCCGACAGGCCGGGCGCGTCGGCGACGAGCGCGCCGTCGCGGTCGACGACGACGACGTCCTGCGCGCCGGCCGCGAGCAGCAGCTTCACGATCGCGGTGCCGGCGGCGCCGCCGCCGGACACGACGACGCGCGCCGTGCCCATCTCCTTCTTCACCACGCGCAGCGCGTTGGTGAGGGCGGCGAGCACGACGATCGCGGTGCCGTGCTGGTCGTCGTGGAAGACCGGGATGTCGAGGCGCTCGCGCAGCCGGGCCTCGATCTCGAAGCAGCGCGGGGCGGCGATGTCCTCGAGGTTGATGCCGCCGAACCCGGGCGCGATCAGCTCGACCGTGCGCACGATCTCGTCGGTGTCCTGGGTGTCGAGGCAGATCGGCCAGGCGTCGATCTCGCCGAACCGCTTGAAGAGCGCGGCCTTGCCCTCCATCACGGGGAGAGCGGCGCCGGGGCCGATGTTGCCCAGGCCGAGCACGGCCGAGCCGTCGGTCACCACGGCGACGGCGTTGCCCTTGATGGTGAGGCGGCGAACGTCCTCGGGGTTCTCCGCGATCGCCATCGACACCCGTCCGACGCCGGGGGTGTAGGCGAGCGACATGTCGTCGCGGGTCTTGAGCGGGACCTTGGAGGTGACCTCGATCTTGCCGCCGAGGTGGATGAGGAAGGTCCGGTCGGAGACCTTGTGGACCTCGACGCCGGGGACCGCCGCGACGGCGGCCTGGAGATCGGCGGCGTGCTCGGCGTCCGCGGCCGAGCAGGTGACATCGACGGTGAGCCGGTGCGCGCTGGAGTCCGCGACGTCGATCGCGGTCACCATCCCGCCCGCGCCGGCGATCGCCGTGGCGACCTCGCCCACGACCCCGTGGTCGACGGTGGTGTACAGGCGCATCGTGATGGAGTACGACGAGGCAGTGGCAGTCCTGGTGGGCACGGACCCAGTCTCGACCCGTCCGGGGGTTACTCGGAAGTCGCCGGACCCCGCGGGCGGGCGGAGCGGCTACTTGCGCTCGTGCGTGTGCGCGACGTACACGTCGCAGGAGGCGTGCGCGGCCACGTCGCGGGCGATGCTGCCGAGCACCCGGCCGGCGATGCCCTGGACCCGCTTGTTGCCGACGACGATCAGCTCGGCGCCGAGCTGATCGGCCGCGGCCACCATCGCCTCGCCGGGCTTGCCGTCGGCGGCGGCCGTGGTGACCTCGAGCCCGGGGAACGTCGTGCGCAGGCTGGTCGCGACCTTCGCCGCGACCTCCTCGGCGTCCCGCTCGGTGCTGAGGAGGAGGGTGTCGCTGCCGATCTGCACGGTCTCGGACTCGTACCTGCCGAAGGCGGACACGACGTGCAGCCGGGCGCCCAGCGCCTGGGCAAGCGTCGCCGCCCTCTCGGCCGCCGCCATCGCGGTGTCGCTGCCGTCCACGCCGGTCACGATCGTCTTGTCCGCCATTGCTCTCTCCTGTTCGAGCGTGCTCGAGCCGTTCGAAGTACGCCGAGTCGTCAGGGCAGCAAGGTAGCGCAGCCGAGCGGCCCGACTCCGCTCACATCGCGCGCCGCGCCGCCCGTGGTCTCACCCCCGCAGGGCGGCCATCCACTCCTCGACCGCCTCGGGGGTGCGCGGGAGCGCGGCCGAGAGGTTCTGGACGCCGTCGGCGGTGACCACGACGTCGTCCTCGATCCGGATGCCGATGCCGCGCAGCTCCTCGGGGACGAGCAGGTCGTCGGCCTGGAAGTAGAGGCCCGGCTCGACGGTCAGCACCATGCCCTCGACGAGCTTGGCCTCGCGGTACGACTCGGGCGCGGCCTGGCCGCAGTCGTGCACGTCCATCCCGAGCATGTGGCTGACGCCGTGCAGCGTCCAGCGGGCGTAGACCCGGGAGTCGGGGGAGAGCGCCTCGTCGACCGACACCGGCAGCAGGCCGAGGTCGTCGAGACCGTGGGCGAGCACGTCCATCGCCGCGTCGTGGCCGGCCAGGAACCTCGCGCCCGGCCGCAGCGCGGCCAGCGCGGCGTCCTGCGCGCGCAGCACCAGCGTGTAGAGGTCGCGCTGGAGCGGCGAGAACGTCCCGGTGACGGGAAGGGTGCGGGTGATGTCGGCGGTGTAGAGGTTGGCGCCCTCGACGCCCATGTCGCACAAGACCAGCTGGCCGGGGACGATCGGACCGGAGTTCTCGATCCAGTGCAGCGTGGTCGCGTGCGACCCGCCGGCCACGATCGACTCGTAGCCGAGGTCGTTGCCCATCGTGCGGGCGCGGCGGAAGAAGGTGCCCTCCAGCCAGCGCTCGCCGTGCTCGACGACCCGGTCCCACTCCCGCACGCAGTCCTCGAAGCCGAGCGTCGTCGCGTCGACCGCGGCCTGCAGCTGCGCGACCTCCCAGGCGTCCTTGACCAGGCGCATCTCCGACGCGACCCGGGCCAGCTCGCCGTCGCGGGCCTCGTCGCCGGCCACCAGGCTGTCGACGGTGGCGGACACGCCGCGGTGCACCCGGGTCTTCGCGCCCCGCGCCAGGTCGGCCTCGAGCTCGTCGACGTGCTTGACCCTCAGGCCGAGGGCAGCCTCCAGCTCGCCGGCCGACGGACGCTTCCCGGCCCACAGGGCGCCGTACTGCCGGTCGCGGAAGAACTCGTCGGTGTCGCGGCCCGAGCGGGGGCGGGCGTAGAGCACCGAGGAGCCGTCCGGCTCGACGACCAGGACGGCGTCGGACGTCTGGTTGCCGGAGTAGTAGGCGTGCGCGGTGTCGGCGCGGAAGCGGTAGTCGGTGTCGTAGGCGCGCACCTGGTAGCCACCGCCGGGCAGGACCAGACGTTCGCCGGGGAACGCCTCGGCCAGGCGGGCGCGGCGGGCGGCGGCGAGGTCGGCGACCGGATGGCGTGCGACGTCGTCCTCGCGCTCGTCCCACCCGGTCCGCATGAAGGCGGCGTAGGCCTCGGGGACGGCCGGGTCGTGCTGCTCCGTCTTGGGCGTGTTTTGGGCGCTGTCGTCGGTGATGTCCGCACTCACATCGCCACTGTACGCTCGCCCGCACATGCGGCGATCGGGAGCGCGGCAGCCGCTCCCGATAGGGTTCCCCCATGCCTCCAGCCCGCCGCAACAGTGTTGCCTTCACGGTCGTCGTGACCGTGGCGGTGGTGCTCGGCGCGCTGCTCACCCTGCTGGTCCTGGCTCTGTCGGGCGCCCCGGCCATCACCCTGCTGGCCACCGCGCTCGCCGCGCTGCCGGTCGGGCCGGTGCTGGCGGCGTACCTCTGGCTGGATCGCTACGAGCCCGAGCCGCGCGCGCTGCTCCTCGGCGGCCTCGCGTGGGGTGCCTTCGTCGCGACCATGGCCGCGGTCGTCGTGCAGGGCCTCGGTGGCCTCCTCGTCGGCTTCACCGACGACTTCTCCCTGGCGGTCGCCGCGCCGGTGGTCGAGGAGGCGAGCAAGGGGCTGTTCCTGGTGCTGCTGCTGTGGTGGCGGCGCGCGGAGGTCGACGGGATCCTCGACGGCATCGTGTACGCCGGCATGGTCGGCGTCGGCTTCGCCTTCACCGAGAACATCCTCTACCTCGCCGCCGCCTGGAACGGCACCGACGGCATGGGACCGGGCGGCATCGAGGCCGTCACCGGCACCTTCGTGATCCGGTGCGTCTTCAGCCCGTTCGCGCACCCGCTCTTCACGGCGTTCACCGGCATCGGCATCGGCCTCGCGGTCAGCTCGCGCAGCCGGACGGTGCGCTGGCTCGCCCCGCTCGGCGGCTACCTCCTCGCGGTGCTCGCCCACGCGGTCTGGAACGGCTCGACGGTGTACGGCTTCGGCAGCTTCGCCGTCGTGTACGTCGTCATCATGGCGCCGGCCTTCCTCGGTGTGATCGCGTTGGCGTGGTGGGCCCGCGAGACCGAGGCCCACGTGCTGCGGATGGCCCTCACCGACGCGGCGCAGCGTGGCCTGCTCCCGGCCACCGACATCGGTTGGGTCGTGGACCTGCGCGCCCGCCGTGACGCCCGCCGCCACGCCCGCCGCCTCGGCGGGCCGGAGGCGGAGCGCGCGATGCGCGACTACCAGCAGGCCGCCATCGAGCTCGGCTACCTGCACCACCGGCTGTTGCGCGGCACCGCCCCGGCCGACTGGCAGGTGCGCGGTCAGGACTTCCTCGGTCGGATCCAGGCGGCCCGGCCGCGGATCGCCTTTCCCGGACAGGTGGTACCCCAGCGATGACCCTCGGCGCCGATCTCAGCGACGACCTCCTCGGGAGCAAGATGCTCACCGAGGTGGTCCGCCTGCACGGATCCCTGCTCAATGCGCCGCTCCCGCTCGACCTCCCCGGCGTGGATGCGCTGCGGGTCGGGCGCGAGCACATCATCGAGCAGCTCGAGGACTACATCATCCCGCGGCTCACCGAGATCGACGCACCGCTGCTGGTGGTGGTGGGCGGGTCGACCGGGGCCGGCAAGTCCACCCTGGTCAACACGCTGGTCGGCAGCCGGGTCACCGTCCCCGGCCTGCTGCGCCCCACCACGCGCTCGCCCGTGCTGGTCCACCACCCCGAGGACGGCCGCTGGTTCGGCGCCGACCGGCTGCTGCCCGAGCTGGCGCGGGTCCAGCAGCCCACGACCGACCAGTTCGCGATCCAGCTCGTCCCCAGCACCGCCGTGCCGCGCGGCCTGGCGGTCCTCGACGCGCCCGACGTCGACTCGGTCGACGAGCGCAACCGTGAGCTCGCCGCCCAGCTCCTCGCCGCCGCGGACCTGTGGCTCTTCGTGACCTCCGCGGCCCGCTACTCCGACCAGGTGCCGTGGGAGCACCTCAAGAACGCCGTCGAGCGCAACACTGCGGTCGCCCTCGTGCTCAGCCGGACGCCGGAGGAGGACGTCGCGACCGTCTCGGTCCATCTCGCGCGGATGATGGCGGCCCGCGGGCTCAAGGACAGCCCGCTGTTCGCCGTCCCTCAGGGCACCGTCAGCGACGACGGACTGCTGCCGGCGTCGTACGGCACCGAGATCAAGGGTTGGCTCGCGGCGCTCGCCGGCGACGCGGCCGCCAAGCGCGACGTCGTCAACCAGACCGTCGCCGGCGCGGTGCGCACGGTGACCCGCAAGGCGTTCCCGATCGCCGACGCCGTCTCCCAGCAGGTCGGGGCGGTCGGCGAGCTGCTGACCAGCGCCGACCAGGTGTACGACGGCGCGCAGACCGCGCTGCTCACCGCCGGCGCCGACGGGACGCTGCTGCGCGGCGACCTGCTGGCGCGCTGGCAGGAGTTCGTCGGCAGCGGCGAGCTGACCCGCACCCTCGAGGCCAAGGTGGGCTTCGTGCGCGAGCGACTGGTCAACGCGATCAAGGGCAAGCCGCAACAGGCCGAGCGGGTCGGTGTGGCGATCGAGATGGGCCTGCAGGCCCTCGTCGCCGACCACGCCGAACGCGCGGCCGCCGCCGCTGCCGCCGTGTGGAGGGAGCAGTCCTACGGCGAGGCCCTGCTCCGGTCGACCGCCGACGACCTCACCCGAGCGGGCCGCGGCCTGCGCTCGCAGGCCGAGCAGGAGATCCGGGGCTGGCACGAGGAGCTCCAGGAGTTCGTCAAGCACGAGGCCGGCGACGCGCGCCACAGCGCCCGCTTCCTGGCGCTCGGCGCCCGCGGGCTCGCCGTCACGCTGGGCGTCGTCGCCCTCGCCGGGCCCGATCCGCGCGGTGCCGCGGCCGGATCGGTGCAGCTGGGCCGGACGCTGCTGGAGAGCACCCTCGGCGAGACCGGAGCCGCCCGCGTGGTCGACCAGGCCCGGGGCACCCTGGCCCGCCGGCTGACGACCCTGATGGGCGCCGAGCGGGCCCGCTACCTCGCGCCGGCCGCGCAGTGGGAGCTCAAGCCGGACGCGCCCGACCAGCTCCGCCAGGCGGCGCGACGAGTGGACGACCTGCGGTTCGCCGCGGCCAAGAAGGGGACGGGTGGACATCTGTGACTGCACCGCTGACTGAAGGGCTCGACGACCGGATCCCGGGGGACCTCGCGACCCGCGGCACCGCGATCGGCGCCCGGGTCGCCGGTCTGGGCGCGGCCGTCGAGGCGGCCCGCGGCCGGGTGGCCGACGCCGTGCTCGACGACGTCGCCGCGGCCGTCGACAAGTCCACCGGGCGGCTGCGCCTCTCGGCCCGGCACACGGTCGTGGCGATCGCCGGCGCGACCGGCTCGGGCAAGTCGTCGACCTACAACGCCCTGACCGGCCTGGAGCTGTCCTCGGTCGGCATCCGCCGTCCCACGACCTCGTGGGCCACCGCTGTGGTGTGGGGCAGTGCGGGTGCCGGCGAGCTGCTGGACTGGCTCGGCATCCCGCCGCGGCACCAGACCATGCGCGACTCCATGCTCGACACGCGCTCGGAGTCGGAGTTCGACGGCGTCGTACTCCTGGACCTGCCGGACCACGACTCCACCGAGGTCGCCCACCACCTCGAGGTCGATCGGCTGGTGGCCGTCGCCGACCTGATGGTGTGGATCCTCGACCCGCAGAAGTACGCCGACGCGGCCGTCCACGATCGCTACTTCAAACCGATGGGCACCCATCAGGACGTCATGCTCGTCGCGCTCAACCACATCGACACGGTGCCGCCCGAGCGCCGGCAGGCGATGATCGACGACGTGCGGCGACTGCTCGCCGAGGACGGGCTGCCGCAGGTGCAGGTGCTGCCGATCTCGGCGAAGGAGGGCATCGGCATGGCCGAGCTCCGCGCCGAGATCCTGCGCCGGGTCAACGACAAGCGCAGCACGAGCCTGCGGGTGGAGGCCGACATCGCGGCCGCCGCGGGCCGCCTCGAGCAGGCGGGCGGCACGACGCCGGCGGCCGAGCTGCCCAGGCGTCGGGTCGAGGAGGTCGAGGACCGCCTCGCCGACGCCGCCGGCATCTCCGCGGTGGTCGAGGGCATCGAGCGCACCGTGGGGGAGCGAGCCCGCAGTGCCGTCTCCTGGCCGCCGCTCGCGCTGCTGCGCCGCGGCGAGGACGGTCCTGGCGACGATCCCGAGGTCGCGCCCCTCGACCGGGCTGCCGTCGACACCACCATCCGGGCCCTCGCCGACGAGGTCTCCGACGGCGTCGGCCCGGCCTGGGCGCCCCGGGTTCGCGAGAGCGCGTCGGCGCGGCTGGCCGCGACCGGCGAGCGACTCGAGAAGGGCCTGCGCGAGATCGACCTCGGCGGCCGGCTGCCCGCGTGGGTCGGTCTCGTCCGCCTGCTCCACTGGCTGCTGCTGGTCGCCGCCGTCGGCGGCTTCGCCTGGTGGGCCGTCGCGGCCGTGCAGGGCACGACCGAGGATCTGACGGAGGTGGCGGGCCTCCCGCTCCCCGCCGTGCTCGGCATCGGCGGTCTCGTGCTCGGGCTGCTGCTCGCGGCGGTCGGGCGGATGCTGGTCCGGGGCCTGGCCCGCCAGCGCGCCGACCAGGCCGACGAGCGGCTGCGGGGCGTCGTCCACCAGGTCCTGGAGAGCGACGTCGTGCAGCCGATCGGTGTCGAGCTGTCGTCGTACGCCGCCTTCCGTCGTGGACTCGAGACCGCTCGGGCCTGAGGATCGGCGGTCCCGTCCGCCCCAACGCTCCGCGGGGGTGCCGTTGGGTCTCCACAGCACCGGCCCGTGCCCGGGCTCGTCCACAGCCGGAGGGTGCGCCGAGGCGCTTCGTCGGTCCGGTGGCGTGGACTCGTCGGCGACCGGTCGATCTCGCGGCCGGCACCGACGAGAGGAGAGACCGAGATGTCCCACCAGACGATGGTGACCGTGCAGGGCTGGATCGGCACGACGCCGATGCTGCGGGAGGTCGGCGGCGTGCCCGTCCTCAGCTTCCGGCTCGGCTGCACCCCACGACACTTCAGCCGCGCCTCCGGCACCTGGGTCGACGGCCAGCCCCAGTGGTACGGCGTCAGCGCGTGGCGGCGCCTCGCGACCCACGGCGGGCCGTCGCTGCACCAGGGCGACCCGGTCCTGGTGCACGGCCGGCTCGAGCACCGGACCTACGTCAACAAGAACGGCGTGGAGGTCCTCGCCCTCGAGATCGAGGCGCTCACCATCGGCCACGACCTCACCCGCGGCGTCGCCACGTTCGTCAAGGCCGCCTCCGCCGCCGCGGCGGGTGACCCCGACCACGACCGAGAGGCCGCCGCTGCGTAGCCTGGGGGCATGGCTGAGTACGTCCTCTCTCTGCGCAATGTGCGCAAGGCCCACGGCGACAAGGTGGTCCTCGACAACGTCACGCTGTCGTTCCTGCACGGCGCGAAGATCGGCGTCGTCGGCCCCAACGGCATGGGCAAGTCATCGCTGCTCAAGCTGATGGCCGGGCTCGACGTGCCCAACAACGGCGACATCGTCCGCGACCCCGACGCCACGGTCGGCATGCTCCAGCAGGAGCCGCCGCTGACCGAGGGCAGGACGGTGCTGGAGAACGTCGAGGAGGCCGTCGCCGACACCAAGGCGAAGATGAAGCGCCTCGAGGACGCCTACATGGAGATGGGCGACCCCGACGCCGACCAGGACGCGCTCATGGCCGAGACCGGTGAGCTGCAGACCGAGCTCGACAACATGAACGCCTGGGACCTCGACAGCCGCCTCGAGCAGGCGATGGACGCACTGCGCTGCCCGCCGTCCGACGCGCTCGTCGACAACCTGTCCGGTGGCGAGCGGCGCCGGGTCGCGCTGTGCAAGCTGCTGCTCCAGCAGCCCGACCTGCTGCTGCTCGACGAGCCGACCAACCATCTCGACGCCGAGTCGGTCCAGTGGCTGGAGGGCCACCTCAAGTCCTACCCGGGCGCCGTCCTGGCGGTCACCCACGACCGGTACTTCCTCGACAACGTCGCGCAGTGGATCGCCGAGGTCGACCGTGGCTCGATCCACGGCTACGAAGGCAACTACTCGACGTACCTCGAGACCAAGAAGGAGCGACTCAAGGTCGAGGGCGCCAAGGACGCCAAGCGCGCCAAGATGCTCGAGAAGGAGCTGGAGTGGGTCCGCTCCAACGCCAAGGCTCGCCAGACCAAGTCCAAGTCGCGTCTGGCCCGTTACGAGGAGCTGGCCGCCGAGGCCGACAAGGCCCGCAAGATCGACGCCGCCGACATCAACATCCCGCCGGGCCCGCGGCTCGGTGACGTGGTCCTCGAGGCCGAGCACCTCACCAAGGCCTTCCTCAATGAGCACGGTGAGGGCCGGGTCCTGTGGAACGACATCTCCTTCACCCTGCCGCGCGCCGGCATCGTGGGTGTGGTCGGCCCCAACGGCGTCGGCAAGACCACGCTGTTCCGGATGATCACCGGCAACGAGGAGCCGGACTCCGGCAAGCTCAACGTCGGGCAGACCGTGAAGATCTCCTATGTCGACCAGAGCCGTGGCGGCATCGACCCCAACAAGAACGTCTGGGAGGTCGTCTCCGACGGCCTCGACTTCATCAAGGTCGCCAACTTCGAGATGAACAGCCGCGCCTACGTCGCCTCGTTCGGCTTCAAGGGCCCGGACCAGCAGAAGAAGGCCGGCGTGCTGTCCGGAGGTGAGCGCAACCGCCTCAACCTCGCGCTCACGCTCAAGCAGGGCGGCAACATGCTGCTCCTTGACGAGCCGACCAACGACCTCGACGTCGAGACCCTGTCCTCGCTCGAGGACGCGCTGCTCGACTTCCCGGGCTGTGCCGTCGTGACCTCCCACGACCGCTGGTTCCTCGACCGCGTGGCCACCCACATCCTCGCCTGGGAGGGCACCGAGGACAACGAGGGCGAGTGGTTCTGGTTCGAGGGCAACTTCGCGTCCTACGAGGACAACAAGATCGAGCGCCTCGGCGTCGAGGCGGCCCGCCCGCACCGCGTCACCCACCGCCGCCTGACGCGTGATTAGGCGCGAGCGCGTCGCCGCCGGGCGGAGCTCCCGCGCAGGCCGGCGGCACGCTCGCTCCGGTCGCTCGTTCCTCGCTCCCTACGTCTCACGTTCCGCCGGCCTGCGCGGTTGGCTCTCGTAGGCCCACCGTTCGCGTGGCGGCCACACGGCCGGTATTGATGGCGCGAGCGCGTCGCTCGTGCCTCGCGCCGCAGAGCCCGGCTACCTGATCTCGCGCTCCGGGTGCGCGCAGATCAGCTGGTCGCAGACCGCGTCCATCACCCGTCCCAGCGCCAGCAGGTCGTCGGGGTCGACGAGGTCGATGAGCGAGTGCCGCACGGTCTCGACGTGGCCGGGGGCCGCGGTACGCAGCATGTCCTGACCGGCGTCGGTGAGCCGGCAGTCGACCCCACGGCCGTCGTCGGGCGACTCCTCGCGCACGACGAGGCCCGCCCCCTCCATCCGCTTCACGGTGTGGGTGACCCGGCTGCGGCTGTGGGCCAGCGCGGCGGCCAGCTGGGCCATCCGCAGCGTTCCGTCGGCCTCGGAGAGCCGCACCAGGATCTCGTACTCCACCGCCGAGAGTCCGTGCTCGCGGCGCAGGTCCTCGTCGATGCGGTCGAGGAGCAGGGTGGTGCCGAGGAGGAAGGAGCGCCAGGCGCGCTGTTGGTCCTGGTCGAGCCACCGCGGCTCGTGGCCGGTCGCCACGGGCGCAGCGCTCTCGTCAGTCACCGCGTCAGTCTAAGGCGATCCTCATCAGCACCCGCGGGTGTCCGCTCAGGACGGACGTGGTGTCGGCGACGTGACGGAAGCCCGCGGCCTCGAAGTTGGCCCGCAGCCCGGCGTACGCCATGGTCTGGTCGACCTTCGCGCCGCCGTTGTCGAGCGGGTACGCCTCGACCGCGGGCGCGCCCTGCTCCCGGGCGTACGCGACGGCACCGGCGATGAGGGCGTGGGAGATGCCCTGGCCGCGATGACCGGGCCGGACCCGGATGCACCACAGCGACCACACCGGGAGCTCGTCGACCTGGGGGATCTTGCGGTTGCGGGCGAAGGTCGTCGCCGAGCGGGGCGCGACCGCCGCCCAGCCGACGGGCACGTCGCCGTCGTAGGCCAGGACGCCCAGCGGCCCGTCCTCGAGCAGCCGGGCGACGTACGCGCCGCGCTCCTGCCCGCGCATCTTGTTGTTGACCGTCGACGGGATCCGGTAGCTGAGGCACCAGCACACGCTGGCGTCGGCGCGCTTCGGCCCCACCAGCGCCTTCACGTCCTCGAAAACGGCGGCGGGCCGCACCTCGATACTCATGGCCCGCAGGCTACGACTCCCGACCGACGCCGACCCGTCGCAGATTGAACTCCGGACGACGCCGACCCGTCGCAGATTGAGTTGCTCGCTATTCAATCTGAGCCGGGACGGCCCGCATGCGTATTCAATCTGCGCCGGGTCGGCGGTCGAGCGCGTTCAATCTGAGCCGGGTCGGGATCAGCTGAGGCGCTCCACGATCATCGCCATGCCCTGACCGCCGCCGACGCACATGGTGATCAGGCCGGTCGACTTGTCGTGCCACTGCAGGGAGTTGAGCATCGTGTTCTGCAGGCGCGCACCGGTCATGCCGAACGGGTGGCCGACCGCGATGGCGCCGCCGTTGACGTTGAGTTTCTCGATCGGGATGCCGAGGTCCTCGGCGGACGGCAGCACCTGGGCGGCGAAGGCCTCGTTGATCTCGGCGAGGTCGATGTCGTCGATGGTCATGCCGGCGTACTTCAGCGCGTTCCGGGTCGCCTCGACCGGGCCCAGGCCCATGATCTCGGGGGAGAGGCCGGAGACGCCGGTGGAGACGATGCGGGCGAGCGGGGTCAGACCCAGCTCGGCCGCCTTGGTGTCGGACATGATCACGACGGCGGCGGCGCCGTCGTTGAGCGGACAGCAGTTGCCGGCGGTGACGACGCCGTCGGGCCGGAAGACCGGCTGCAGCTGCGAGATCGCGTCATAGGTGACGCCGGCGCGCGGGCCGTCGTCCTGGGTCACGACAGTGCCGTCGGCGAGCGTGACAGGGGTGATCTCGCGCTCCCAGAAACCGTCGGCGATCGCCTTCTCGGCGAGGTTCTGCGAGCGGACGGCGAAGTGGTCGAGGTCCTCGCGCTTGAGACCGCGCAGGCGCGCGACGTTCTCGGCGGTCTGGCCCATCGCGATGTAGATGTCGGGCAGGACACCGTCCTCGCGCGGGTCGTGCCAGTCACGACCGCCCTGGGCGTACTCCTCGGTGCGCTGCTGGGCGTCGGCGAAGAGTGCGTTCTTGGTGTTCGGGATGTGGTCGGAGGTCCCGAACTGGAAGCGCGAGACGGTCTCCACGCCGGCGGAGATGAACACGTCGCCCTCGCCGGCCTTGATCGCGTGGAAGGCCATCCGCGAGGTCTGCACCGAGGAGGAGCAGTAGCGGGTGACGGTGGCACCCGGGATCTCGTAGCCCATCAGCGTGGTGACGACGCGGGCCATGTTGTTGCCGGCCTCACCACCGGGCAGACCGCAGCCCAGCAGGAGGTCGTCGACGTCGTTGGGGTCGAGCGCGGGGACCTTGTCCAGCGCGGCCTGGGCGATGAGCGCGGTCAGGTCGTCGGGACGGAAGTCCTTGAGCGATCCCTTGTTGGCGCGTCCGATCGGCGTACGAGCGGCGGAAACGATCACGGCCTCGGGCATGGGGGCTCCTTGATGCGGAATGAGGGGCGGAACGCGCACAGCGTAGTCTGCGCCGCGTGCGGCACCGCTACGACTGCCCCCTGCGCTGGGGTGACATCGACCAGCTGAACCACGTCAACAACGTGAAGTACGTCGACTACCTCCAGGAGGCGCGGGGCGCCCTGCTGCACGCCTGCAGGACCGCCGCGGGGGTCGAGCATCGTCACGATGTCGCCTACGTCGTACGCCGTCACGAGGTCACCTTCCGGGCGCCGCTGCGCTTCCACTTCCAGGCCGCCGCCATCGAGTCCTGGGTGAGCGAGATCCGCGCTGCCAGCTTCACCCTCGACCACGAGGTGTTCGAGGAGCAGTCCGACGGCACGCGCACGGTCTACCTGCGCGCCCGCACCGTGCTGGCGCCGTTCGTCCTCGAGACCGGGCTGCCGCGCCGCCTCGACGACCAGGAGCGCAACGCGCTGGCGCCGTACGCCGAGCTCGGGGACCAGCGCTCGCGCCCCGTCCTGGTGGACGTGCCGCGGGACCGGGCGGCGCACTACCCGGTGCAGGTCCGCTTCTCCGACCTCGACGTCTACCGGCACGTCAACAACGTGAAGTACTTCGAGTACTTCCAGGAGGCCCGGATCGCCTCGCTCGGACGACTGCGGCAGGAACTGCGGGACTTCCCGCGGATCGCGAGCGTGATCGCCCAGGCCGACGTCGAGTACGTCGCCCCGATCACGCTGCGACCGCAGGCCTACGACACCTGGTCGGTGATCCCGCGGATCGGCACCAGGTCGATGGTCATCGAGTCCGAGATCACCGACGGCACCGATCGCGCGAGCGAGGGCGCGGTGCTGGCCCGCTCGAAGGTGACGCTCGTCTTCTTCGATGTCGAGACCCAGCGCTCGGTGACGCCCCCGCCCGGCTTCCGGGAGGCTCTGGTCGACGCGCTCGGCGACATGGTCGTCGCCTGAGCCGTCGACCGAGCCGTCGCTTGAGCCGTCGACGAGCCGTCGACCGAGTCACCAGCCCGCCGGCAGCCGGGTGAAGTCGGGCTCCCGTCCCTCCGCGAAGGCGGCCAGCGCCTCGAGGTTGGCCGGACCGCCCATCAGCTCGGCGAAGGCGGCGTTCTCGCGATCCCGGGCCGCGCGGATCGCCGCCCGGTGCGGCTCGGTCATGGTCCGCTTGACCGCGACGAGCGACGAGATCGGCTTCGCGGCGAGCACCTCGGCGTGCCGGCGGGCGGTGGCCATCAGCTCCCCTGCCGGGCAGACCTCCTTGACCAGCCCCATCGCCCGCGCCTCCTCGGCGCTGATCCACTCCGCGGAGAGCAGTGCCCACGCCGCGTGCTGACGTCCGACCAGCGCCGGGAACAGGTACGACGACGCCGCCTCGGGCGCGACGCCGAGTGAGGTGAAGGGGCACTTGAGCCGGGCCCCGTCCGCCATGAACGCGAGGTCCGCGAAGCCGAGGATCGTCGCGCCGATGCCCAGCCCCAACCCGTTGACGGCGACGACGAGGGGCTTGGGGAAGTCGACCAGCGCGTCGACGAGGCCGATGAAGCCGTGCGTGCCACGGGGGAAGTCGGGATCCGTGGCCAGCCGATGCATCTCCAGCAGGTCGGTGCCCGCGCTGAAGGCCCGGCCGGCGCCGGTCAGCAGCACCACCGCCACCTCGGGGTCGACGGCCGCGGCGAGGAGGGCCTCCGCCGTGGCGTCGTACAGCTCCTCGTTGAAGGCGTTCAGCGCCTCGGGGCGGTCGAGGGTCAGCGTGCGGACCCGGTGCTCGTCGGACACCTGTAACGTCATGCGCCCAGAATAGAACCTGTTCTACTCCATGTCCGGGCGGTCCGGCGGCGGGGCGCCGAGTCGCGACCGCAGCCGTTTGAGGCCGCGGTGCCGGGCGACCCGGACGGCGACCGCCGTCATGCCGAGCGCCGCGGCGGTCTGGCTGACGTCGAGGTCGAGCACCTCGGTGCACGCGATGACGTCGCGCTCCCGCGGCGGCAGCACCGCCAGGGCGTTCCGCACCCACTCGTCGGACAGCAGAGGGGTGTCGGGCCCCGCGACGGTCACCTCGGCGTCGGTGGCGAGGGTGTCGAGGCCCCTGATCCGGGTGGCGGTGCGCCGCGAGGCGTTGGCGGCGTGCTTGCGGGCGATGCCGAACAGCCAGCCACCGAAGTCCGACGAGCTCCCGGTGAAGTCGACGATCCGCTCGGCGGCAACCAGCCAGGCTGCGGCGGCGAGGTCGTCGGCGGCCTCGCCGCCGGGGGATGAGCGCGCCTCGAGCCACAGCAGCAGCCGACCGGCGTGGGCGCGATAGAGCTCGCGCCACGCGGTGGCGTCACCGCGCTTCGCGGCAGTGACGAGCTCGTCGTCGGCCCGCACCGGACGTGTTCCCACCTCTGTTGTCCTGGCGTGGTCCGGACCTCTCCCCGGGCCACGCGTCCCATTGTCCCGCCTGCGAGCCGGAAGCGGGACATTTGCCGCCGATCAGTGCGTCGGTCGCTGCTGGTCGCTGTCGTGGTCCTGGTCGCCCGTCGGCGCCACCGCACCGTCAGCGCCGCCCCGGTCGCCGGAGCTGTCTGAGCTGTCGGAGCTGTCTGAGCCGGCGGAGCCGCGCGGGCCGCCCGGTCCGGGCTCCCGGTCGTGACCCTTCGCCTTGCCGCGGGCCTTGTCCTTGTCGTGCCCCTTGGCCTTGCCCTTGCCCGGGGACCCGTCGGACGAGCCCGGCCCGGCGCCCTGGCCGCCCTGCCCCCGGCCGTCCTGGCCGTCGCCCTTGGAGTCGGGGCCGCCCTGACCGCCTGGGTCCCTCCCCCCGCCGGCGCCGTCGGGATCGGTGGCGTGCTCGGCCGAGGAGGACGTGGAGGTGCCCGGCAGCCCCGGGGACAAGGGGCTGCCGGGCGTGGCTACGTCGGAGTGTGGGGTTCCGACGTCGCCAGGACTCGTCGTACCGGACGGTCCGATCCGGGTGGGGCGCTCGGCGGGGGAGTGTGGGCTCCCGCCGCCGATGGGGATGCCCGCTGCCCAGGTGGCGGTCGCGATGACGGCGACGAAGCCGGTCGCGACGACCACACGGAGTCCGGTCGACCGAGTCGATCGGGGACTCGCCGCCTGCGAGCCCGCACTGAGGTGGGTGAGCATGCCGAGGAACGCCGGGTCCGGCTCCAGCGTCGGTACGTCGACGCGGAGGCGCTCGGTCGGGCGCTGTTGGGTCATGGCCTGCTCTGCTGGTGCGGGGGGATGCGGCGGCGAACGCGGTCCTCCTCGAAAAGGGACCGCTCTCAACCGGAACATGTCGCCGGGCGCGCGGAGTGTTACATCCGCGCGGGAACAGTCTCAGCCTGGCGTGTTCACCATGAAGGTGGCGGCGTGCGTGACGTACTCCCAGAAGCGTGCGTCCTGCTCCGGGGTGAGGTCGACGCTGTCGAGGCCGGCGCGGAAGTGCGTCAGCCAGCGGTCGCGGGCATCGGCGTTCACCTCGAACGGGGCGTGGCGCATCCGCAGCCGCGGATGCCCGCGGTTCGCCGAGTAGGTGGTCGGGCCACCCCAGTACTGCACGAGGAAGAGCAGGAAGCGCTCCTCCGCGGGGCCGAGATCCTCCTCGGGGTACATCGGACGGAGCACCTCGTCGGTGGCCACGCCCTCGTAGAACCTCGCCACGATCCGCCGGAAGGTCTCGAACCCGCCGATCTCCTCGTAGAAGCTCGTCTCCTCGCTCATGGGGGTGCTCACCCCACCATCATCCCTCGCGCTCCGCGGCGGCCGGATCGGGGCTCGGCTCGTCCAGGTGGCGCCGGTCCTCGCGGTGCCACACCACCCGCTGCGCGAACGGGATCTCGATGCCCTCGTGGTCGAAGCGCGCCTTGATCCGCTGCCGCAGCGCCCGCGCCACGGCCCACTGCTCGAGCGGAGCGGTCTTGACCATCACCCGCACGGTCACCGAGTCGGGGGTGAGCATCTCGACGCCGGTCACCTCGGGCTCCTCGATGATCACGTGGCTGAACTCGTCGTCCTCCCACAGGTCGTGGGCGACCTCCCGCAGCACGCGCTGCACGCGGACCAGGTCCTCGCCGTACCCGACGCCGATGTCGACGACCGCGCGCGACCAGTTCTGGCTCTTGTTGCCGACCCGGACGATCTCCCCGTTGGGGACGTACCAGACGGTGCCGTTGATGTCGCGCAGCCGCGTCATCCGCAGGGTGACCAGCTCGACCGTGCCGTTGGCATCGCCCACGTCGACGACGTCGCCGACGCCGTACTGGTCCTCGATGAAGATGAAGATGCCGGCGAGGAAGTCCTTGACCAGCGACTGCGCGCCGAAGCCGAGCGCGATGCCTATGATGCCGGCGCTGGCGATGATCGGCGCGATGTCGACCCCGACCTCGCTGAGCACCATGGTGCCGACGATCGCGACGATGACGAACGTGATGATGCTCTTCAGGACGCCGCTCATGGTGGCCGCCCGCTGCTTGCGGCGTGCGGCGACGGCACTCTCCACGCGCTCGGGGAGCACGCCCCGCTCGGCGCGCCGGGCGACCCGGCCGACGACCCGGTGCAGCAGCCAGCGGATCACCAGGCCGAGCAGGATCAGGCCGATGATGGCGAGCGGGGTCCCGATGAGGACATCGGACCACTCGGACAGGCGGCGGTTCCCGGTCACGTCCCAGGTCAGGTCGCAGACGGTCTCTCCATCGGCGCAGGGGCTCTCCATCCGCCCAGTGTCCCAAAGCCGCCTGACGACCGCCGGGGACACCACCGGGCCACGCGGGATCGGGAGCCGATAGCATCCTCCTCGTGACCAGCACTGCCGTACGCCGCCTGATCGCCGTGTGCTCCCTCGTCGGGGTGAGCGCCCTGCTCGTCGTCGCCGGAGCGGGCTCCGCCTCGGCCGACACCCCGGAGCCGCGCCCGGGCAACGGTGCGGCCAGCTGGGAGCCCAAGCCGGACATCGACGTCCTCAACGCCTGGCTCTACCTCGGCGGCGTCCCGCTCCTGGTGTTCATCGTCATTATCCTCCTCTACGTCGCCCCGGCGCTCGCCCGCGGCGAGAACCTCGGGATCAGCGCGCTCGAGACCGAGAGCCAGTGGCTCGGCGGTCCGCGCAAGGCGGCCGGTGAGCTGGCCGCCCCCGACTCCGAGGACTCCAAGGCCGGCGGCGCCGGCGGCAGCTGGTAGCCGGCCGCCATGAGCACCCCGACGCTGAGCGCCACCGAGCGCGCCGCCCTCGACGTCACCATCCGCACGGCCGAGCAGGCGTGCCGTGCCGAGATCTCGGTGTTCGTGGGCTCCGCGAGCGGCGACCCGCGGGACTTCGCGACGAGCCTGCACAACACGCTGGTGCTGCCCTCGCGCAGCATCCTGATCATGGTCGACCCCGAGCGGCGGGTGGTCGAGATCGTCACGGGCGGTCACACCCGCGAGCGGCTCACCGACGACGAGTCGGACCGGGCCGTCGCCGCGATGACCGAGGCGTTCGCGTCCGGCGACTTCGCCGGTGGCCTGACCCGCGGCATCGAGCTGCTGGGCGAGCTCGCCAAGGACTGAACGGCACGAGCCGCCGACCCGGCGCAGACTGAACGGCACGAGCCGCCGACCCGGCGCAGATTGAATGATCAGATCATTCAATCTGCGCCGGGTCGGCGTGCTTTCCGGCCTCAAACTGCGCCGGGTCGCGCTATCGATGGGAGTCGGTCGTCTGGGCGGCGAGCGCCCGGGCGACGTCGGCGCGGCCCTCGCGGACGTAGCGCACCGCGCCCGGGTTGACCGTCGCGGCGTGCTCCGCCAGCCAGGCGTCGACCGTGGCGAGTGTCGCCGGGGTGGCGATCAGGCGCGGGAAGATGTGCTCCAGCGCGACCGAGGCCTTGTGCGAGCCGAGCCGCTCCCAGGCGCCGGCGACCTCGGCGAGGTAGCGCTCGACGTACGGCGCGAGGACGTCGTCCTGCCCGGTCTGCCAGAAGGCGAAGACCACGCTGCGCTGGGTCTCGTTGGGCACCGACGGGTCGAGCAGGGCCTGCGTCCAGGCGCGCTCCTTGGCCTCGGCGGTGGGCTGGGCGGCGCGGGCGGCGGCGGACTTCTCCTGGCCGGAGATGGTGTTGTCGCCGGCCAGCTCGGTGTCGATCCGGGCGTCGTCGGCCCGGCCGACGCGGGCCAGGGCGGTGAGCAGCGCCCAGCGTAGGTCCTGGTCGACCGCGAGGCCCTCGAGGGCCAGCGAGCCGTCGAGCAGCGCCTCCAGCTCGGCGACCGCGGCCTCGCTCGACGCGGCGGCGGCGTAGGCCCGCGCGAAGGTGAGTTGGTGGTCGGTGCCGGGCTCCGCCGTCGTGAGCAGGCCGCGCAGGCCCTGCTCCCACCGCGCCGCGAGCTCGGTACGACGCGCCGGGTCGCTGTAGAGCGAGACCGCCTGCGCGGCGTAGACCGGGATCCGGCTGACGCCCCAGGCGTCGGTCTCCTGGCCGATATTGCCGAGCACCAGCTCGACGAAGTCGGTGGCGGCGAGCTCGGCGTCGCGGGTCATGTCCCAGGCGGCGCTCCAGACCAGCGCCCGGGCCAGCGAGTCGTCGAGGTCGGAGAGCCGGGCCACGGCGGTGGCCTGCGAGCGCTCGTCGAGGCGGATCTTGGCGAAGGCCAGGTCCTGGTCGTTGAGCAGCAGCAGCTCCGGCTGGGCCCTGCCGACCAGCTCGGCCAGCTCGGTGCGGGCGCCCTCGACGTCGACCTCGACGTAGTCGGTGCGCACCAGACGACCCTCGTCGGAGCTGTTGTAGAAGCCGATGCCGACCCGGTGCCGGCGCAGCGTCGGGTGGTCCTGGGGGGCGGCCTGCAGCACCGCGAACGACGCGTAGGTGCCGTCGGCGGCCAGCTCGAAGGCGGGGGAGAGGGTGTTGGTGCCGGCCGTCTGCAGCCACTCCTGGGCCCAGCCGGTGAGCTCGCGGCCGGACGCCTTCTCGAGCGCGGTCAGCAGGTCGGTGAACTCCGTGTTGCCGAAGGCGTGGTCGTGGAAGTACTGCTTGAGCCCGGCCAGGAACGGGTCGAGGCCGACCCAGGCGACGAGCTGCTTGAGCACCGCCGCGCCCTTGGCGTAGGTGATCATGTCGAAGTTGACCTCGACCGCGTGCAGGTCGACGTTGTCGGCCGCGATCGGGTGGGTCGAGGGCAGCGAGTCGGCGCGGTAGCCGGTCTGCTTGCGGGCGTTCGTGAAGCCGGTCCACGCGTCGTCGTACGACGTGGCGAGGGCCTCGGCGTGGTAGCAGGCCCACTCGGCGAACGACTCGTTGAGCCACAGGTCGTCCCACCACTTCATGGTCACGAGGTCGCCGAACCACATGTGGGCCATCTCGTGCAGGATCACCGAGGCGCGGAACTCGTAGAACGAGCGCGGCTGGCGCGAGCGGGGGAGGTACTCGTCGCGCAGCGTCACCGCGCCGGCGTTCTCCATCGCGCCCATGTTGTACTCCGGCACGTAGAGCTGGTCGTACTTGCCGAACGGGTAGGGGTAGCCGAAGGCCTCCTCGAAGAAGGCGAAGCCCTGCTTGGTCAGGGTGACGATCTCGTCGCGGTCGCGCTCGAGGTACTCCTTGAGCGACTGACGGCTGTAGTGGCCCAGCGGGATGGCGCCGTGGGCGCCCTCGTAGACGTCCTGGACCTCGTAGTAGTCGCCCGCGACGATCGCGGTGATGTACGTCGACATCGGCTTGGTCGCCGGGAACGCCCAGAGCGCGGTGCCCTCGCCGGCCGGGGTGGGCTCGGGGGTGGCCGCGTTGGAGACGACCTTCCAGTGCGCCGGGGCGGTCACGTTGAACGTGAACGGCGCCTTGAGGTCGGGCTGCTCGAAGGTGGTGAACACCCGGCGCGCGTCGGGGACCTCGAACTGCGAGTAGAGGTAGACGTTGCCGTCGGCCGGGTCGACGAAGTGGTGCAGGCCCTCGCCGGTGTGCGAGTAGGTGCAGTCGGCGCGGACGACCAGCACGTTCTCGGCCCGGAGGTCGGGCAGCGCGATCCGGCTGTCGGCGTACGCCGTGGCGGGGTCGAGCGGCGCGCCGTTGAGGGTGATCTCGTGGACGGTCGCGTCGACCAGGTCGGCGAAGGTGGCCGAGCCGGGCTGGCGGCAGGTGAAGGTCAGCGTGGTGGTCGACCCGAAGGTCTCCACGCCCTCCTGCGTAGCGCCGGAGAGGTCGAGGTCGATCACGTAGGACGTCACGTCGACGAGGGCGGCGCGGGTAGCCGCCTCGTCGCGGGTGAGGTTGGTGCCGGGCATGGGAGCCATCCTTGCACCCGCTCCGAGTTGTCCGACAATCGAGAGTTGGGGCGCGAACTACAACGCTGTAGTTCTCTGTTGTCAACGCGACACGCCAGTGACGGGTGAGATTTTCGGGGTTTTTGTTGCGTTATGGGGCGGTTGTGCCCGATGGTGTTCGGCATGCGCACTCCAGGCCGGACCGCGCGCTGGGGGACCACGACCGCTGCCAGCACGCTGCTGGCGTCGTACCTCGTCCTCGCCGGTCCCTCGACCCCCACGACCTCGGACCCGGTGCTCCCATCGGCCGGGACCACCTACCTGTGCAGTGGTTATGCCGCCTGCAACGCCGCGGGCTACTCCGACGCCGGGTACGGCGCCGCGAACGGCACCATGTACTGGCAGATGTACGCCGGTCACAACTGCACCAACTACGCCGCCTACCGGATGATCCGGGCGGGGATGCCCAACAAGCGGCCGTGGACCGGCAGCGGCAACGCCAGCGAGTGGGGCAAGTTCATGAGCTCCATCACCGACCAGACGCCGAACGTCGGTGCCATCGCGTGGTGGGGCAAGTACGCGAACGGCTCCGGCTCCGCCGGCCACCTCGCCTACATCGAGCGGGTCGTGTCGCCGGACGAGATCATCGTCTCCGAGGACTCGTGGGGCGGCACCTTCCACTGGCGCTCGATCACCCGGGCCAGCGGGCGGTGGCCGAGCGGGTTCATCCACTTCGTGGACCGCCCGACCACGCCGACGCCGACGCCGACCCCGGAGCAGCCGGTCGAGCCCGTCTTCACCCAGACCGGCGCCCCCGTCGTGAACGGGCCCCTCGTCGTGGACACGACCATCAGCGCCACCGCCGGCTCCTGGTCCCCGGTGCCCGCGGAGAACCGGTGGCGCTGGTTCGCCGACGGCGTCCGGCTCGCCGACAACATCACGCCGAACCTGCCGCTCACCGCCGACCTCCTGGGCAAGCAGATCAGCCTCCGGGTGGTCGCGAAGCAGGAGGGCTACACGACCTACGTCTCGCCGTTCTACGACGTCGGCCCGGTCGTCGCCGGCGTGGTGCACCCGACGGCTCCGGCCACGATGAGCGGTACGCCGGAGCTCGGCCAGGTGCTCAGCGTGACGCCCGGCGGCTACGACCAGCCGGACGCGACGGTGAGCTACCAGTGGCTGCGCGACGGCGCGCCGATCACGGGCGCCACCGCGGCGACGTACCAGCTCGCCGCCGAGGACGTCGGTACGTCGGTGGCGGTCCAGGTGACCGGCGCGAAGCCGCAGTTCCAGGCACATGTGGAGACCCTCCCCGCGACCCCGCGGGTGACCAGTACGGCGGTCGTCACCTTGAAGACGAAGTCGAAGAAGGGACGGGCCATCGCCAAGGTGCGCGTGACGGCAGCGGGGAAGCTGCCGGTCACGGGCAAGGTGCTGGTCCGGATCGGCTCGTGGAAGAGAGAGGTCCGGCTCCGGGACGGGATGGTGAAGGTCAAGGTGCCGATGGCGCGGGGGACCAAGTCGGTGCGGGTGCGCTACCTCGGCTCGACGGTGGTGCCGCGGTCGCCGAAGGTCACCGGCACCGTCGACGTGTCGTGATCTGCCGCCCGGACCGCGTGCGCGCGGGAATGCCGACGCGTCGCGGCGGGTTGGCCGTTCATGGCTGAGAACTCCGCGCCCGCGTCGGCGCCCCACCGCGCCGACTTCTGGTTCGACCCGCTGTGCCCGTTCGCCTGGATCACCTCGCGCTGGATCATCGAGGTCGAGCAGGTCCGCGACATCGAGGTGCAGTGGCACGTCATGAGCCTGGGCTATCTCAACAAGGATCGGGACCTCCCGGAGGAGTACCGCACCATCCTCGCGCCGGCCTGGGGCCCGGTCCGGGTGCTGATCGCGGCCCAGGAGCGGTACGGCGACAAGGTGCTGCGCCCGCTGTACGACGCCTTCGGCCAGCGGATCCACCTCGACGGCCGCCGGCTCCACGAGCAGCCCGACGGCGGGCTCGCGCTGATCGCCGAGGTCCTGGCCGAGGTCGGTCTCGACGCGGACCTGGTCGACGCCGCCACGGACCCGTCGTACGACGAGGCGGTGGCCCGCTCGCACCACGAGGGCATGGACGCGGTCGGTGACGACGTCGGCACGCCGACGATCCACATCGACGGCTCCGCCTTCTTCGGCCCCGTGCTCTCCAAGATCCCGCGGGGCGAGGACGCTGGTCGGCTGTGGGACGGCTGTGTCGCCGTCGCGTCGTTCCCGTACTTCTACGAGCTCAAGCGCACCCGCACCGGGGACCTCGACTTCTCGTAGGCGGCGGGGGCTGCAGGAATCGCCGGTTGACCGGCGATTCCTGCACTTGTCGGCCGTTGCAATGGCCGACGAGCGCAGGAAATGCCCGTCCAGTGGTGCTCCTGGGGCGGATGTGACGCCACGGTGGGGATGCGCGACACGCGGGTGAGCCGCTTCCGCTCCCAGCCGCGATGGCGCATGCTCGATGGTCATGACCGTCTCGGACCCGTCCCTGCGCCGCCGCGACCTCGCCACGCTCGGTGCCGCGGCGGTGGCGCTCCCGCTGGTGGCGCTCGCCGCCGGACCCGTCGGCCCGGCGAGCGCCGCTCCCGCCGGGCCGCCGGCCGCCCCCGCCCGACCGGCCGCCAGGCTGCGGCTGCGTCCCGACGGCAGCGGACTCGGCGGGGCCCTCGACGTACCGCTGACCGCGGCCCCGCAGGTCGCCGGGCGCGGGGCCGTGCTGCGCACGGCCGAACAGCGCACCGACCGGTTCGCGCTGCTCGGCGTGACCTGGGCCGCGGGGACCGGGCAGGTCCGGGTGCGGGTCCGCGACGTGGGCGGTGCCTGGGGGCCGTGGCGCGACGTCACGGCGCTGCGCGACCTGCCGGACCGCGACACCGCCGAGGGCCGGACGGCCCGCGCGGGCACCGAGCCGCTCTGGGTCGGCGACAGTGACGGCGTCCAGGTCGAGATCGCCGGCGCGGTCCAGGACCCGGTCCTCACCCTGGTCGACCCGGGTCACGACCCCCGCGACGCCGTCGACGGCGGCGGGCCCGCCGACCGGCCGAAGCGCGGCCGGTCGCTGCGCCCGAAGATCCGCAGCCGTAGGTCGTGGGGCGCCAAGGAGAGGTGGGCGACCGGCAGGCCGAAGCGGGTCAAGACGGTCGAGCAGGTCCACGTGCACCACACGGCGACCGGCAACGACTACCGCCGGCGCGACGTCCCGCGCATCCTGCGGGCGATCTATCGCTACCACACCAAGACGCTCGGCTGGTCCGATGTCGGCTACAACTACTTCGTCGACCGGTTCGGCCGGATCTGGGCCGGCCGCCGCGGCGCGGACGGCGACCGCGACACCCGCGGCGCGCACACCCTCGGGTTCAACCACACGTCGGTCGGCATCGCCGTGCTCGGCTCCTACCAGGAGGTCGCCCCGACACCGAAGGTGCTGGCCGGCGTCGCCAAGGTCGCGGCCTGGAAGCTCAAGAGGTACCACCGCGACCCGCTCGCGACCACGCCCGTGCTCTCGCACGGCAGCGACCTCTACCCGAAGGGAGCCGTGGTCACCCTGCCCGTCATCGACGGCCACCGCGACACCAACGACACCGAGTGCCCCGGCCAGTTCCTCTACGCCGCGCTCCCGGAGATCCGGCTCCGCACCGCCGCGCGCATCAAGAAGTCCCGCCGCTGACGCCCGGCGGCGGGAGCGACCCTAGGATTCACGACATGACGCACGTCCTCTCCGCTGTCGCCTGGCCCTACGCGAACGGCCCCCGCCACATCGGCCACGTGGCCGGCTTCGGCGTACCGTCCGACGTCTTCAGCCGGTACCAGCGGATGGCGGGCAACGACGTCCTCATGGTCTCCGGCTCCGACGAGCACGGCACGCCGATCCTCATCGCCGCCGACGAGGCCGGGATGACCCCGCAGGAGCTGGCGGACAAGAACCACCGCCTCATCGTCGAGGACCTCGTCGGCCTCGGCGTCAGCTACGACCTCTACACCCGCACCACCACGCCCAACCACCACGCCGTGGTCCAGGAGCTCTTCCTCGGCGTCTACGAGAACGGCTACTTCGTCGAGCAGACGACCTTCGGCGCGATCTCGCCGTCCACCGGTCGCACTCTGCCCGACCGCTACATCGAGGGCACCTGCCCGAACTGCGGGTACGACGGCGCGCGCGGCGACCAGTGCGACAACTGCGGCAAGCAGCTGGACCCCCAGGACCTGAAGAACCCGCGCTCGCGGATCAACGGCGAGACGCCGGAGTTCATCGAGACCCAGCACTTCTTCCTCGACCTGCCGGCGCTGGCCGAGGCGCTGCAGGCCTGGCTCGACGACCGCGAGGCGACCGGCCTGTGGCGGCCCAACGTCATCCGGTTCTCGCAGAACATCCTCGAGGAGATCCGCCCGCGAGCGATGACGCGCGACATCGACTGGGGCATCGCGGTCCCGCTCGAGGGCTGGCAGGACAACCCGACCAAGAAGCTCTACGTCTGGTTCGACGCCGTCATCGGCTACCTGTCCGCCTCGATCGAGTGGGCCCGGCGCACCGGCGACCCCGACGCGTGGCGCGCGTGGTGGAACGACCCGGAGGCGCTGTCCTACTACTTCATGGGCAAGGACAACATCACCTTCCACTCCCAGATCTGGCCGGCCGAGCTCCTGGCGTACGCCGGCAAGGGGTCGCACGGTGGGCAGCCGCGCCAGTACGGCGAGCTCAACCTGCCCACCGAGGTCGTCTCCAGCGAGTTCCTCACCATGGAGGGCAGGAAGTTCTCCTCCTCGAAGAAGGTCGTCATCTACGTCCGCGACCTGCTCGCGCGCTACCAGCCCGACGCCTTCCGCTACTTCGTGGCGGCCGCGGGGCCCGAGAGCCAAGACTCCGACTTCACCTGGGCCGAGTTCGTCCGTCGTACCAACGACGAGCTGGTGGCCGGCTGGGGCAATCTCGTCAACCGGACCGCGACCCTGATCGCCAAGAACTTCGGCGAGATCCCGGCCGCGGGCCCCCTGACGCCCGAGGACGAGGCCGTGCTGGCCACCACCGAGGCTGCCTTCGGCACGGTCGGCGACCTGATCGGCCGGCACCGCCAGAAGCAGGCCATCGGGGAGGCGATGCGCGCGGTGGCCGACGTCAACAAGTACGTCTCCGACTCCGAGCCCTGGAAGATCAAGGAGGACCCGGAGCGCCTCGGCACCGTCCTGCACGTCATGGCCCAGTGCGTCGCCGACCTCAACCTGCTGCTCAGCCCGTTCCTGCCCTTCTCGGCCAACGAGGTGGACAGGGCGCTCGGCGGCGCCGGGGCGATCGCGCCCATGCCCGTCATCGAGGACGTCGCCGACCTCGACGACGCGGAGCGCGGCTACCCGATCATCACCGGCGACTACTCCGGCGCCCCCGCGTGGCGGCGGCACCCGGTCGAGGTGGGCCGTCCGGTCGCGAAGCCGACGCCGGTCTTCGTGAAGCTCGACCCGAGCCTGGTCGAGGAGGAGCTGGCTCGCCTCGACGGCTGAGCCGGTAGGACGCGACCACCGTGACACCGCTGCTGGACCTGGGGACCCGGAAGCTCTGGCGCACCCTGGGCCGGCCGGTCGACCTGTCCGGTGAGCACCGCTGGCTGCGGGCCCCGACGAGCACTGCTTCCGTGGTCCGGGACGGTTGGCTGGGTGCCGAGGCGGCCCTCCACGACGGGTATGTCGACGAGGCGGCCGCCGGCGCCGGGCTGTTGCCGTCGATGGCCGAGCTCGACGGCCCCGGCTTCCGGGCGGCCGACCTGATCCCGCAGGTGCGCGCGTTCTACGAGCACACGTCCGACTGGCAGGTCGAGGTGTGGAGCTCCTGGGCACCGTGGGCGTGGCCCGGAGGTGAGCTGGTGTCGCGACTCTTCGGCAAGCGGGTGGAGCAACTCGCGCTCCCGATGCGGCCCCTGGATGTGGCGCACGGGATGGACTCGCGGATCTCGGTGATCCGTGACGGCGCCGGACGGCAGGTGGGCGCCGGCTGGCTGCGGACGCTGCGGGCGACGGGTGAGTTCGTCTTCAGCGGCTGCTACTCGTCGCGGACGCTGCCCGGCGCGGCCCGGCCATCGGTCCACGTCGCCTTTCCCCTCGAGTCCGGCAACGTCCAGGTCTTCCTGCGCCCGCGAGTCCTTCCCGATGGCTCCCTTCGGCTGGACTCCCCGCCTGGGCGGTTCGGTGCCGACGGCGCCTATGTCCTCGTCGAGGACGGTGGCCGCACCCACGCCTCCCGGGCGCCGGTGCACGAGACCTTCCACGTCTACCTCGACGAGCGAGGGGTGCTGCGCACCGACCACGAACTGCGGATGTGGGGTGCCACCGCGATGCGGCTGCACTACAAGCTCGGGCCCGCGTGAGGAAAATGCTCTCGTCGGAGGACGAACCACTCGACTAGCCTGCCTGTGCATGAGCACCGCGTTCCTGCTGACCTCGCTGGTGATCGTCGCGACCCCCGGCACCGGCGCGCTGTACGCGATCGCAGCCGGCCTCACCCGCGGCACCAGGGCGGGCATCCTCGCCGCCTTCGCCGGGACGCTCGGCACGGTGCCGCACATGCTCGCGGCGATCACGGGGCTCGCGGCCCTCCTCCACGCCAGCGGGGTCGCCTTCGCCGCCATCAAGTACGCCGGCGTCGCGTACCTGCTCTACATGGCCTGGTCGACCTGGCGGGACCGCGGTGTCCTGACCGTCGACGAGGACACCGACGGCACCCGCACCGGGTCGACCCGTGCGGTCCTGGTCTCCGGGGTGACGCTCAACCTGCTGAACCCGAAACTCACCATCTTCTTCTTCGCGTTCCTGCCGCAGTTCGTGCCGACCGGCTCCGGCGCCGTCCCGGCGATGCTCGGGCTCAGCGCGGTGTTCATGGCGATGACGTTCGTGGTCTTCGCGGTCTACGGCGTGTGCGCGGCCGCGGTGCGTGACCAGGTCCTCTCCCGCCCGAAGGTGGTCGACCGGATGCGCAAGGCGTTCGCGGCGAGCTTCGCGGTGGTCGCCGGCCGGCTCGCGTTCGAGTCCCGCTGAGGTGGGCGGCGCGCACGACGTCCGGTTTACCGAGGACGCCGCGGAGTTCCTCGCGTGGGCGGGGGAGCGTCTCGCCGAGGATCCGGTGACCGGCACGGTCGTCAACACCAGTGTCCACCGGATCCGCGACCACGGCCGGGGGGACCTGCCGTACTGCTGGTTCGCCGTGGTGACCGACCCGGAGGGGGAGATCGCGGGCATCGCGATGCGCACGGCGCCGTTCCCGCCGTACCCGGTCTACCTGCTCGCGATGCCCGGCGCCGCCGCCACCGCCCTGGCCGGCGCGGTCCACGCCCGCGGGGAGGACGTCGGCGGTGCCACCGGGCTGCGCCCGGCGACGGACGTCTTCGCCGCCGCGCTCGCCGAGGCGGGCGGACGCACGGTGGCCAACGTGCTGCACCACCGGCTCTTCGAACTGGGCACCCTGGTCGACCCGCGTCCGGTGCCGGGGCGCCTGCGGCCGGTCCGCGACGACGAGGCAGAGCAGGCGCTGGTCTGGATACGGCAGTTCTTCTTCGACGCCGACGAGCAGGCGGGCCGCTGCGCCGGGCACGACGGCGAGGCGGGCTCGTTCACGATCGAGGATGTGCGGCGCAAGCTCGTCGAGGGCGTGCTGTGGTTCTGGGTGGACGACGACGATCGCCCGGTGCACCTGACCGGTGCCAACCCGGCCGCCTTCGGCGTCAGCCGGATCGGGCCGGTCTACACGCCGAAGGAGGAGCGCGGTCGCGGCTGGGCGGCCGCCGCCGTCGCCGAGGTCTCGTGGCTGCTGCGCAGCCGTGGCGACCGGGTGATCCTGTTCACCGACCAGGCGAACCCGACCTCCAACGCGCTCTACCAGGCACTCGGGTACGTCGCGGTCGCCGACACGGTGCGGCTCGACATCGACTGATCCGTTCCGGAGCGGGCGCGGGGCGCGCGGTCAGCCGGGGCCGTCGAGCCACGCACGCAGGTACGCCTGCTCGGCTTCCGGCGCCGCCTCGACCAACGCACGCGCCCCGCCCAGGTGCGTGGTGGCCGCCGCTGGGTCGCCCGCGGCGGCAGCGGTGTCGGCGAGGCCGCGCCGGGCCCGGACCTGCTCGGGCAGCAGACCGGCCGCGGCCGCGACCTCCTCGGCCCGCGTGAACCCGTCGCGCGCGGCGGCGTACTCGCCGAGCGTGAGCCGGCCGACGGCGAGGCCGCACAGCGCCGAGGCCTCGAGCACCCGGTCCCCGGAGCGGCGGGCGATCTCGAGTGCGGTGTCGTGGCGCGCGAGGCCGTCGAGCGGGTGACCGAGACTGACCAGCGCCCGGCCCCCTGCGGTGAGGCCGTAGCCGCGGACCGGGTCGTGGCCCACAGCCTCGGCCAGCCGGACGCCCTCCTCGGCCGCGGCCAGCGCGGCCGCCGGGTCGCCGAGGGTCAGCTGGAGCGTCGCGACATTGACCAGGCTCAAGGCCCGCGGCGCGTCGGCGCCGGCCCGGGCGGCGACCTCCTGCGCGAGCTGGTGATGCCGCACCGCCTCGGTGAGGTTGCCGAGTCGGTGCTCGACGATCGCGACGTTGTCGAGGGAGAGCGCCTGGCCGACCAGGTCGCCGGTCTCGGCGGCCGTCTCGGCGCAGCGCCGGAACAGCGCGGCCGCTTCGGCGGGCCGTCCCTGCTGGGCGGCGATGATGGCGAGGGCGTTGAGCGCCTCCCGGGCCTCGACCCGGAGCCCGGCCTCCTCGAGCCGGGGATGCACGGCGTCGAGATGCTCGCCGCCGGAGGCGAGATCGCCGAGCCGGACGAGCGTGCTGCCGAGGTCGAGCCGGGCCCGCAGGACGGCGTCCGGTCGTCCCGCTGCCCGGGCGACGGCCCAGGCGCGCTCGTGGAGGACCTGCGCGTCGGCGTACCGGCCCCACAGGTCGAGCCGGGAGGCGATCGCCCGGGCGAGGTCGGGCAGCACATGGGTCAGCGGACCGTCGGCCAGGCCGGCCAGGAGCAGGAGTGTGTCCGACTCGCGATCGATGCGGCGACGCGCCTCCTCGGCGTCGAGGTCGGGCAGCTCCAGAGCGGGCGGCGGCGGACGGCCGCTGCCCGCGCGCAGGTGGACGTGATCGGCCCAGGCGAGGGCGAGCAGGTGGTGGGCGAGCCGGTGCTGGGCGTCGGTCCGCTCGCGCGGGCGGTCCTCGTCGTGGGAGCGGTCGAGGGCGAAGGTGCGCACCAGAGGGTGGATCCGGAGCCGGTACGGCGCGGCGCGCTGCAGGAGGTGGTGTCGCCACAGCTCGGCGAGCGCGGCGTCGGTGTCCTCGGTCGGTGTGCCGGCGACGGCCGCGACGGCGGTGTCGTCGAGCTGCTCGACCGGCGGTGCGCAGAGCAGCCGCAGCAACCGCTGGGCCGCCGGACTCAGCGCGCCGTAGGTGGCGGCGAGGGTCGCGGCGACGGCGTCGTCGACGCGTAGCCCGCGCCGGCGGGCATCGGCGACGGCGACGAGGTCGGCCAGCGGCCAGTCGTCGCGCGCGGCGACCCGGGTCGCGACCAGCGAGACGGCGAGGGGGAGGTGGCCGGTGGCGTCGGCGAGCGCGGCGGCCGCCTCCGGCTCCGCGGCGACCCGCTCGGCACCGGCGATCGCGCCGAGCAGGCGGAGCGACTCGTCGGGGCTGAAGGAGCCGAGGGTGACCGCAGCGGCGCCCTCGGGCCGCAGCGCGCGGCGGCTCGTGACCAGGTGCACGGTCGGGCCGGCCCGGACCAGGAGCGGACGCAGCTGCTCCTCGTCGGCGGCGTCGTCGAGGACGACGACCTGCGGCCGCTCGCGGAGCAGCGCGGTGTACTGCTGGCGGCGCGCACGCTGGGCCGCCGGCGCCGTACCGCCCCCGAGGGCGCGGACCGCGGCCGTCAGGGCGGCCTCCGCGGCGACGGGCGGCAGGTCGTCGTGGAAGCCGCGCAGGTCGACCTGGAGTCCGCCGGCGACCCACCCGGACGCGACCAGGGCCTGGGCCGCCCGGCGCGCCAGCTGGGTCTTGCCGCTGCCAGCCAGTCCGTCGACGACCACCACCCGGGCGCCTGCCTCGACGGCGGCGAGCACCTCGGCCAGCTCGGGCCGGTCCACGGACGGCTCCTCCGGCGTGGGCACCGGCGCGATCGCGGTGCCGACCATGCCCGCGTCGCGACGATGCTGCGCCGCACTGCTGCGTCGGCGCCAGTGGCCGGCGCTCGCACCGTCACCACCGAGCGCGGCGACGATCTCGGCCACCAGGTCGGCGTCGAGCCGCCGCCGGCCGTCGCGGAAGCAGTCGTAGACCGTGACCCGACCGACGTGGCACTCCTGCTCCGGCAGGCCGCGGGCCCGGCGGGCCTCGACGACCCGCTCGGCGATCCGGGCGTACGACGGGCTGCCGGCCGCGGCGCGGAGCTCGCGCAGGCCGGCGGCGACGTCGTCGAGGGTCCAGGTCACGCCCTCGACCGAGGCCGGGCGGGTGACGGTCACGCGGGTGAAGGTACCCGGTGCGTGTTCGGGAACGTTCGGGATCCGGGACCGTCCCGGTCCGCGCCGGGAATGCTGGAGCCTCGCCATCGATGTCGTGAGGAGCGTGGAGCGTGCGGGTCAGGAAGAGTGCGGTAGCGGTCGCGGGAGCACTGCTGATGGCGTCCTCGGCGCTCGCCCCCGGCTCGGCCCACGCCGAGCAGGCAGCACCGAGCGTGCCGGTCGCCGCCCCCACCATCGCCACCTACCCGGTGCCGACTCCCGACGCGGGGATCGAGTCCCTGGTCCGGGGAGCCGACGGCAACCTGTGGTTCACCGAGAGCAAGGGCTGGAAGCTGGGCCGGATCACGACCGGCGGCGCCATCACCGAGTTCGCCGTCGCGCCGCAGGGCGGCTCGACGGGGCCGACGAACATGGTGGCCGCCCACGACGGCCACCTCTACTTCCTCACCGACACCTCGGCGCGCCTGCGGCGCGCGACCACAGCGGGCGCCGTCGAGCCGATGGCGAGCTACGGGTTCGGACAGGGCGGCTACCTGGCCGCCGCCAGGGACCGCGGCGTCTGGTCGACGAAGCTCGGCCCCAGCGACGCCGTCCTCCGCATGTGGGTCGACCCGGGTACGAACCAGACGACCGGGTGGCAGCTGCCCACGTCGTACGGCATGCCGACGCCGATGGCGGTCGCCGCCGACGGCGCGCTGTGGTACGGCGACGCGTTCGGTCACCTGCGCCGCGTCGATGACGTCCACCCCGATCAGGGCGGCACCGAGCGCTCCTATCCCGTGCAGTGGACCAACGCCAACTACGACGCGACCTCCCTCGCCTTCGGTGCCGACGGCGCGCTGTGGGCGACCGGGTACTCGCCGGGGCAGATCCTCACGTCCTCGGAGGGTGGCGCGATCGGCCGCTTCGACGGCACCCGGCTCACGTCCTGGGAACTGCCGAAGCTCGCCCCCGGCGTCGAGCCCGTGCCGCACTCGATGGTCCTCGGCCCCGACGGAGCGCTGTGGTGGGCCGAGCGGGAGGGCATCGGCCGGATCGCACCCGACGGGGCGATCTCCCGGGCCCGGATCGCGCCCTGGGACCCCGCCCAGATCGCGTTCGGCGGCGACGGCCGCCTCTGGTTCGTCGACCGGGCCGCCAACCGGGTCGGCGCGATCACGATCGACGCGAACCTGTTCCCGCCCCGCCAGGTGGCCCGCAAGGTCAAGCTCCGCGGCGTCGTCGGTGGCAAGGTGAAGGGCCGGATCGTCGCGGAGCCCGGTTGCCGGGCGGGCAAGGTGGTCGCCTACGCCAAGCCGGGCAAGGGCAAGGCCCGCAAGATCGGCGCGGGCAAGGCCAACGCCAAGGGCAGGTTCGCCGTGAAGCTGCGCAAGCGCGCCGCCGGCAAGGTGTTCGTCAAGGTCAAGGCGTCGGCGCCCTCGCCCGGGGTGCAGTGCCTGGCCGCGAAGTCCCGCGCCCGCTGAACGCCCTGGCTCGGTGACACCACTAGCGTTGCTGGATCTCCCGCGCGAGGGCGCTCAGCCTCGCGATGCGTGGATCGGTGCCGAGGAACTCGGTCAGCCAGCCGATCGCCTCGGTCACGTCACCAGCACCGTTCTCCAGGAGCGCCTCGATGTCGACCCAGTCCTTCGAGCGGTCGAAGAGGACCTTGAACACCATGAGGTCGGTCGCGGTCATCACCTTGATGTCCGTGCCGAGGAAGTCGACGGGTTCGGCGCGCTCCGCCACGAGTGCGTGATAGGTCGGATGCTGGGGCAGGAAGAGATCGACGGGGGTGTCGGGGGAGGGCCAGATCAGTCGGATCTGGCCGTCCCGGGCGATGGTCCGCCACGCATCGTCGGGGATCCGGATCTCCTCGGGCAGGCAGGCGAGCATGGTGTCTGGATGCTCGGGGTCTGCCATCACGTTGAGATCGATGTCCGCGGTGAAGCGCGGCTCGAGTACGTGCACGGCCAGCGCGATGGCGCCGCCGACCGCGTGGTCGAAGCCGGCGTCGCGCAGGGCCTCATGGACCGCACGCAGTCGGCGCAGGAGGAGGGGCTGGGGGCCGTCAGGCATCGGCGAGCCGCGGACCAGCGGCGCGGCGGGCGACATCGCGCCAGATCGGCCCCAGGTTCGGCAGCTCGCGCGGCGGTTTGCGCGGGAAGAGGTCGCCGAACTCGAGTACGGCCAGGAACTGTTCGGGGACGGTGCGCCGCCTGCGTCGGACGGTGACCTCGAGTTCCAGCCCGGCGGCCTCGGCCAGGCGTGCCGCCTGGGCGAGACTGGGCTGGGTCGTCCCCTTGAGGTAGTTGTCGATCATCGAGCGACTCACCCCGGATCGCGCCGCGAGCGCGCTCTTGGACAGTCCGGACTGCTCGAGGATCCGGGCGACGGTGCTGCTGGCGGTGGCCATACCTCCATGATGTACGAAAAAGCGTACACATGGAAGGCTGAGCGCATGGCCCTCCATCCCCAGGCTCGCGCGGCTGCCGCGAACGCCGCTGCACAGCCCCCGGTGAACGGTCCCGGCTACGACATCGCCGCCGAGCGGGAGCGGGCCCGCGCGGCCGCCCTGGCCCAGGAGCGGCCGGCGGTGGCGGAGGTGCGCGACGTCGACGCGGGCGGCGTACCCGCACGGCTCTACCTCCCCGAGGGGTACGACGCCGTGGTGGTGCACGCCCACGGCGGCGGGTTCGTGTTCAACGACATCGACGTGCACGACGCCGCCGTCCGGCGGTTCGCCAACCTCAGCGGCACGGCCGTGCTGAGCGTCGACTACCGCCGTCCGCCGGAGCACCGGTTCCCGGCGGCGCCCGACGACCTGTCCGCGGCGGTGCGCTGGCTCGACGACCAGCCGGAGCTGGCCGCCCTGCCGGCCTTCATCCACGGCGACAGCGCCGGAGGCAACCTGGCCCTCGTGGCGGCACTGCGCCGCCCCGACCGGTTCGCCGGGGTCGCGCTGATCTACCCGTTCCTCGACCCGAGCGCGGGCTTCGACTCCTACGCGACGGGCCCCGAGGGCTTCGAGCCGGCCGAGGCGGCCTGGTACTGGCAGCAGTACGCCGCCACGCCGGCCGACCTCGAGCACCCGGACCTCGCGCCGCTGCGCTCCGACGCGCTCGGGACGCTGCCGCCGACGCTGGTGGTCACGGCCGAGCACGATCCGCTGAGCGACGAGGGGGAGCACCTGGTCCTGCTGCTCGCGGAGGCCGGCGTCGAGGTGGTCGGCACCCGCTACCTCGGCCAGGTGCACGGCTTCTGGCGGCACACCGACGTCTTCGACGCGGCCGAGCCGCTGATGTGGCAGGTCGCGGGCTGGATGCGGATGCACGTCGGCAGGGCCGGCCGCACCCCTCGCTGACTGCTGCGGTAGGTTCCTTGTTGCAAACGTTTTGCAACAAGGAGGTGGAGGGTGGCGCGTCGCTGGACCGCCGGCCTGCTCGCCGTCCTCCTCGTCTCCGTGGTCGCCGGCACCGCCCTCGGTGCGATCCACGTCCCGTTCGGGAGCGTGGTGCAGGTCGTGGGCCACCATCTCTTCCTGCTGCCCGGCGAGCAGACCTGGAGCGCGCCGCGGGACTCGATCGTCTGGGAGGTCCGGCTCCCGCGGGTGATCCTCGCGGCCGTCGTCGGCGCCGGACTCGCGGTCTCCGGCATGGCCCTGCAGGCGATGGTGCGCAACCTGCTCGCCGACCCCTACCTCCTCGGTGTCAGCTCCGGTGCCTCCACCGGCGCGGCCGCGGCGATCCTCTTCGGCGTCACCCTCGGCCTCGGTGAGCACATGCTGTCGGCGAGCGCGTTCGTCGGCGCGATCGCGGCGTCCACGCTCGTGTACGTCGTCGCCCGCTCCGCCGGGAGGGTGACCTCCACCCGCCTCCTGCTCGCGGGGGTCGCGGTCGGCTACGCGCTCCAGGCGGTGACCAGCTTCCTCATCTTCGCCTCGGACTCCGCCGAGGGCGCCCGGTCGGTGATGTTCTGGCTGCTCGGCTCGCTGGCCCTCGCCGCCTGGGGGCAGCCGCTCGCCGTCGCGGTCGTGGTCGTGCTCCTCGCCGTCGCCGTGCTGACCGTCCTCGGCCGGCAGCTCGACGCGCTGGCGGTCGGCGACGAGACGGCACTCGCCCTCGGCGTACCCCCGGAGCGGTTCCGCACCGGCCTGCTCGTCCTGGTCGCGCTCTGTGTCGCGGTCGTCGTCTCGGCCGCCGGTGCCGTCGGCTTCGTCGGCCTCGTGGTGCCGCACCTGGCCCGCCGGGCGGTCGGCGCCGCGCACACCCGGGCCGTCCCGGTCGCCGCCCTGATGGGCGCGATCCTCCTGATCTGGGCCGACGTCCTGGCCCGGGTGCTGCTCGCCCCGCAGGAGATCCCGATCGGGATCATCACCGCGGTCGTCGGCGCCCCCTTCCTGCTCATCCTCGTCCGCCGCCTCCAGGCCACCGCGGCCTGACCCCGCTCGACCACCAGGAGAACCCATGCGCCGTCCCCTCGTCGCCCTCACCGCGACCGCCTCCGTGCTCGCCCTGTCCGCCTGCGGCCTGAACGCGACCGAGAAGTCCGCCGGGGGCGGCTCCGGTCCCTATCCGCTGAGCGTCGAGAACTGCGGGTCCGAGGTCACCTTCGACGCCGCCCCCGAGCGGGTGGTGCTGCTCAAGAGTGCGGCGGTGCCCTACCTGGCGTCGCTCGGCGTCCTCGACCGGGTCACCGCCCGGGCCGGGGAGTACCCGCGCGACTACTACGACGACGCCACCTGGTCCGCGCTCGAGGACATCCCCGCGCTGACCGGTAAGACCGACACCTCGGGGCACCTGCTGGTCTCGAAGGAGGTCGTCATCGACCAGGAGCCCGACCTGGTCCTCGGCGAGGTCGACAACCTGAGCCGCGACACCCTCGGCGACGTCGGGATCCCGTTGATCGAGGAGCCCGCGATGTGCGCCGCCGGGCTCGACGAGCCCGGCTTCGACGACATCGTCGACCAGATGACGACCTACGGGAAGGTCTTCGACCGGCCCGAGGAGGCCGCGGCGGCCGGCGCGGAGATCGAGGCGCGGGTGGCCTCGCTGACGGCCGAGCCGGCCGCGGAGCGACGTACCGCCGCGGTGCTGTACCCGACCGTCGGCGGCGGCGTGACCTACGCCTACGGCACCCGCAGCATGGCGCACCCGATCCTCGAGGCCGCCGGTTTCGAGAACGTCTTCGCCGACACTGACGAGCGGGTCTTCGAGGTGACGCCCGAGGAGCTGATCGGTCGCGACCCCGACGTACTGATCCTGCTCCACAGTGCCGGCGACCCGGCCCAGGTCGCCCAGGCGGTCACCGCGCTGCCCGGCGCGCAGAGCATCGCCGCGGTCCGCGACGACAACCTGATGCCGCTGCTGTTCAACTACGTCGAGCCGCCCACGCCCCTCGCGCTGGACGGTCTCGAGCAGGTCCGGGCGAGGTTCGGGTCGTGATCGTCGCCGAGGACCTGCACTTCGGGTACGACGCCCGCCCGGTGCTCCACGGCGTCGGGCTCGAGGCCCGGCCGGGCCGCGTGCTCGGCCTGCTCGGGCCCAACGGCAGCGGCAAGACCACCGCCCTGCGGATGCTCTACGGATCGCTGCGGCCCGCCCGCGGGCGGGTCACGATCGGCGGCCGGCCGCTGGCGACCCTGCGGCCGCGGGAGGTCGCGCAGCAGGTCGCGGTCGTCGTGCAGGAGTCCGACGCCGACACCATGCTGACGGTGCGCGAGATGGTCACCCTGGGCCGGCTGCCGCGGCTGGGCACCTTCCAGCGCGCGGGCGCCGCCGACCGGCAGGCGATCGACGCCGCGCTCGCCCGGGTCGGGGCCACCCACCTGGCCGCGCGGGCGTACACCGACCTGTCCGGCGGTGAGCGGCAGCGCGTCCTGGTCGCGCGGGCGCTGGCCCAGGAGGCCGACTTCCTGCTCCTCGACGAGCCGACCAACCACCTCGACATCCGCTACCAGCACGAGGTGCTCGGTCTGGTCCGCGAGGTCGCGACCAGTGCGGTCGTCGTGCTGCACGACCTCAACCTCGCGGCCCGCTACTGCGACGACCTGGTGCTCCTGCACCGTGGCCGGGTCGCGGCCGCCGGCCCGCCGGACCTCGTGCTCGACCCGGACCTCCTCGAACGCGTCTACGGCATCGGCGTGACCCGCACCGACGCCGCCGGCTATCCGCAACTGCTCTTCCACCCGCTCGCCGCCACCTCCGAGAGGCTCTCCGCATGACCACCCGGCCCCTGCCGCAGGACAGCATCAACGCCTACTGGACCGGCCGCGCGCCGGCGTACGACGACTACCAGCAGCGTCCCGAGCGACGTGACCACGACCGCGCGGCCTGGGCCGAGGTCTTCGGTGCCGCGCTGCCGCCGGCGCCCGCCGCGGTCCTCGACCTCGGCACGGGCAGCGGGTACGTCGCGCTGCTGCTCGCCGGGCTGGGCCACGACGTCACCGCCACCGACCTGTCCGAGGGGATGCTGGCGCGGGCGCAGGCGCATGCCGCCCGGGCCGAGCCCGCCCCTCGGTTCCTGCAGGGCGATGCCGTCGCGCCGGACTTCCCCGACGCCTCGTTCGACGCGATCACCAACCGCTACCTGATGTGGACGCTGCGCGAGCCGGAGCGGGCGCTCGGGAACTGGCGCCGCGTGCTGCGGCCCGGGGGAGTGCTGGCGCTCGTCGACTCGACCTGGTTCCCGACCGGGCTGGACCGCGACACCTCCACGGACTTCGTCGAGCTCTACGACGACGGCGTCCGGGCGCTGCTGCCCCTCGCCGCCGCGACATCGATCGACGCCACCCGCGACGTCATCGCCGCCGCGGGCTTCGAGGACGTCACCGTCACCCCGCTGCGCAGCATCCTCGAGCTCGACCGCCGCTTCGGTGTCGCCCCGGACCACGAGGTCCAGCTGCAGTTCCTCGTCACCGCCCGCCGCACCTGAGTCCCTGCCAACGATCGGTCGGATCAGCCCGCGTCGACGACCTCGAGGGTGCCGTCGTCGCGCTGCCACAGGCCGGCGATGTGCAGCAGTCGCTGGCGGCCGACCTGGTCCCAGGCGTGGTAGACGAGCCGCAGTGACCTCTTGTCCACGAACGCGCTCGCCCCGCCGGGGCCGAGACGTCCGGTCGACGCGGTGGAGAGCAGCGGCTCCCCGCCGTTCTGGCGCACGCACGGACCCTCGGGCCCGGCGCAGATCGCATAGCCGGTCGCGTAGTCGGCCCGCTCCCACGAGTTGCCGGAGTAGAAGAGGTAGGTGACTCCCCGGAACTGCACCATGCTCGGGTTCTCGATCGTGTCGCCCTCCCACGCCCGGTCGAGAGTCAGCAGCTCCCGGGTCTGGGAGCCGTCGGCGAAGCCGGTCCCGTCGGGGTTGAGCTGACGGACGAACAGCCCGGCCGGGCGACGGTTCACGACACCCGAGAACTTCCACAGCAGCCACGGGACGCCGTGCTCGTCGACGAACACGTCGGGGTCGATGACGCCGAGCTGCGCCTCGCCGTAGCAGATCGGCTCGCCGACCGGGCGGAACGGACCGGCCGGGGACGGCCCGCGGGTCAACCCGATGCAGTTGTGCCGCTGCCCGCCCTGGGTGCCGGCCGGCGCGGCGTACGCGGCGGTCCAGCCGTCGCCGACCCTGTCGACCCCGGGCGCCCAGAGGTCGCGCCCCCCGTCGCCGCTGCGCACCCAGCCGGCGATCTCGATCGGGTCGACCCGGCCGCCGCCGCCGGTGGCCAGCGGCGTCCAGGTGACCAGGTCGCGCGAGGTGAGCGTCGGCAGCCTCAGGTGGGAGGTGTTGGTGGCGTAGGCGTACCAGCGGCCCTGGTGGCGCACGATGTCCGGGTCCGCGAACACCCCGCGGTACGCCGCCCCCGGCTGCCACCGTGAGCTGTTGCCCGCGATCCGCACCGGCTCGGGCCGGCGCTGTGCGGGGAGCTCCTGGGCGAGCCGCTCGGCGAGCTGCGCGAGGTCCTGCATCTCGCCGGCCAGCACGTCGCCGGGCAGTGTCGTCGGCAGCGCGCTCGGCTCCGGGATCAGCGGTGCCTCGGTGGACGTGCCCTCGGCCGCGGGCGGGGACGCCTCGCCGGAGCCGCAGGCGGCCGCGACCAGCGCGACGACCACCAGCGCGGCCGTGACCGCGACGCCCCTGCTGCGCATGCCCGCCTCCTCCGGGCGGCCACGATAGAGGACCGGGCGGCAGCGGTCTCAGGGTCGGCCGAAGCGGATCGTCCGGGTCTGGGGGATGTAGCCGGGTGCCGTCACGCTCACCCGCACCGAGACGACCTTGCCACGCAGGGCCCGGCGCACCTTCAGCGTGCGACCGGTCGCGCCGGGCAACAGCCGCTTCCCGGCGTACCACTGCAGCTCGGCCCGCGCGCCGAGGGCGAGCGCCTCGGCGGACAGGACCGGCGGCGACACCCGGGCCCGCTTGCCGACGCGGGCCTTCGCCCTCGCCGGCTTCCGGGTCGGCCAGGCCGCGACGGCGCCTCCCGGCAGCGCCGCCGGGGTCACCGGCGCGGTCTCGGCGGAGCGGGCCACCCCGGGCCCGGTGAACCAGGGCGTGCCGGGGCCGCTGTCGGCCGGCCGGGTCGTGGTGACCTCGACGCCGATCCGGGCGCCGACGTCCGCCGGCGTCACCCGGTACGTCGGCCCGGTCGCCCCCGCGATCGGCGCGCCACCGCGCAGCCACAGGTAGGTGTGGGCGTAGGTCGCCACGGAGGGGCGCCAGAGCCCGGCGGACGCGGTCAGCACCTGACCCGTCGCCGCCGTCCCGGACAGGCTCGGTGCCACCGCGCCGAACGGCGTGGTGTTGACGACCACCACCGGCGCCGAGTCGACCGGTGCTCCGGTCCAGGCGTGGAAGCCGTCGGGCATCGCCCGCACCGACAGCTCGACCTCCCAGCCGTCGTCGAGGCCGTCGAGGACCAGCTCGGGCCCGGTCAGCCCGTCGATGACCACGCCGTTGCGCAGCCACTGGAGGACCGTCCCGGCTGCGGCGTCGCCCCACACGACGTCGGAGTGGGCGTGCAGGGTCCGGCCCCACTCCGGGGTGCCGGTGATCGTCACCCCGCCGCTGACCCGGGTCGTCGCCGTCTTGAGGGTGCGGATCCCGAGATCGGTGTCCGCATCGGCCGCCAGCGGGATCGTCGTGAGTCCGACCGAACCGGCGCCGAACGGCACCCCTCCCGCGCCGGTCGTGGCGCCGGTGAGACCGGAGTCGGCGAAGGAGAAGACGTAGTCGCTGCCGACCGGCGCGACGAACCGCAGCGCGAGCCGCAGCCCGTTGGGCACGGTCGGGAGGTCGAAGGCGAAGGTGCCGTCCGCGGTCAGGGTCCGGACCGGCACGCTGTCGAGCCGGTACCAGTCGCCCGGTAGGTTCCAGGCGCCGTCGCTGGCCCCCCACAGCTCGACCTGCACCCCCGCGACGCTGCGCCCGGGAGCGGCGAGTGCCCGGCCGCCGTACCGGTGGAGGGCGAAGTCGGTGAGCAGCGGCGTCGTGCCCAGCGTCGTCGCCGCGCCGTCGGTGACGGTGATCGTGCCGGCGCCGGTCACCGTGGTGCCGTTGCACGAGCCCGCCGCGACGCCGGGGGAGGACCACCAGCGGTCGCGGCCGAAGCTGCAGGGGTTCATGTCGGACCAGAAGGTGCTGAACGCGACGTGGTAGGTGCCCGTCGCCAGCCCGGTGAGCGCGAAGGTGCCGTCGGGGCCCACCCAGGAGCCCGCGCCCGCGGTGAAGCCGGTCGGGTGGGCGGTCGTGCTGACGAGGACCTGGACGCCGCGCACGTCGTACCCGGCCGGGACGGTCACCGTCCCGGTGATGGAGCCGGTCGCCGTCGCCCGGGCCGGGCCGGCCAGGACCGGCGCCGTCGCGGAGCTCAGGACCAGGGCCAGCAGGACCAGCAGTGCACGTCGCATCCGGCCATCGTCGGGCGGCCGGCGCTCGCGCCGCGTCAGGGTACGACCCGGACATTCCGGTCCGCGGCCGGGTCACCCCTAGACTCGGCCCCGCCATGAACGAGCCTGTAGCGCGCCCAGCCGAGACCTTCGCCGAGGCCGAGGACGCCCTCCTGTCCCGATGGCCCGAGACCCGCCTGGAGCCCTCGCTCGACCGGATCCGGGCCTTCACCGAGCTGCTCGGCGATCCGCAGCGCGCCTACCGCTCGATCCACCTCACCGGCACGAACGGCAAGACGTCGACGTCGCGGATGATCGACGCGCTGCTCCGCGCCCTCGAACTGCGCACCGGCCGCTTCACCAGCCCGCACGTCGAGCGGATGAGCGAGCGGATCAGCATCGACGGGGAGCCGCTGGACGACGAGGCGTTCGTCCGGGCGTTCAACGACATCGCGCCGTACACCCATCTGGTCGATCGGGCCGGGGAGCACCCGCTCAGCTTCTTCGAGACCGTCGTCGGCATGGCCTACGCCGCCTTCGCCGACGCGCCCGTCGACGTCGCCGTCGTCGAGGTCGGCATGGGTGGGTCCTGGGACGCCACCAACGTCATCGACGCCGACGTCGCGGTCGTGACGCCGATCGCCGTCGACCACGCCCACTACCTCGGCGACACCGCGGTCGAGATCGCCCGGGAGAAGGCGGGCATCATCAAGCCCGGCTCGGTCGCGGTGCTCGCACAGCAGACCGCCGCCGTCGCCACCGTCCTGCTCGAGCGGATCGCCGAGGTCGGCGCCACCGCCGCCCGCGAGGGCCTGGAGTTCGGCGTCGTGTCCCGCGCGCCCGCGGTCGGCGGGCAGGTCGTGACCCTCCAGGGCCTCCGCGGCCGGTACGACGACCTCTTCCTGCCGCTCTACGGCGCTCACCAGGCGCAGAACGCCGCGGCCGCGCTCGCCGCGGTCGAGGCGTTCGTCGGGGGAGAGGAGCCGCTGGGCGACGACATTGTCCGGGGGGCCTTCGCCGAGATCACCTCGCCGGGGCGCCTGGAGGTCGTCCGCCGCAGTCCCACGATCGTGCTGGACGCGGCCCACAACCCGCACGGAGCGGAGGCCGCCGCCGCCGCGCTGGACGACTCCTTCCAGTTCGACCCGGTCATCGGCGTGATCGGCGTGATGGGGGACAAGGACGCCGAGGGACTGCTCGCCGCGTTCGAGCCCCACCTCGAGCACGTCGTGGTGACCCAGAACTCCGCGGCCCGTGCGCTGTCCGCCGACCGGCTGGCCGTCGTGGCGCGCGAGGTGTTCGGCGACGACCGCGTCACCGTCGTCCCCCTGCTCGCCGACGCCATCGACGCCGCCGCGGCCCGCGCCGAGGCGACGGGCAGCGACGCGCTCAGCTCGGGCGCCGTCCTCGTCACCGGCTCGGTCGTCACCGTGGGTGAGGCCCGCACGCTGCTGGGGGGCCGCAAGTGACCGAGGAGACGCACCCTCCGGCACTGCCTCCGGACGGGCCGGTCGACCCCGAGCGCGAGAAGTCCCCGCGCCGGGGGATGTGCGCCGCCGTCCTCAGCCTCGAGGCGGTCGCGGTCGGCCTGTCCACGCCGGTGATGATCGGCATCTCCGACATCCGCCCCGCCCTGGCGCTGCCGCTCGGGCTGGGCCTGGCGGTGCTCTGCGTGCTGGTCGCGGGGATGCTGCGCCGCGAGTCGGCGTACGTCCTCGGGCACGCGCTGCAGGTCGGCGCCGTCGCCCTCGGCTTCCTGGCCCCGCTCATGTTCGTGGTCGGCGGCATCTTCGCCCTGCTCTGGGGGACCGCCTACGGTCTGGGACGCAAGATCGAGAACGAGCGGGCGGCCGCCTTCGCGGCCTACGACGAGGGCCGGGGATCAGATGGTTCGTGACCGCCTCGGGGCACTGGGTAGAGTGACCGCGTGCCAGTGATCATCGACAAGCTCCTCCGCATCGGAGAGGGCAAGATCCTCCGCCAGCTCGAGGGCATCGCGAAGGCCGTCAACGCCATCGAGGACGACTTCAAGGCGATGTCCGACGACGAGCTGCGGGGCATGACCGACGAGTTCCGCAAGCGCCTGTCCGAGGGCGAGGATCTCGACGACATCATGCCCGAGGCGTTCGCGACGGTCCGCGAGGCCGCGCGCCGGGTCATCGGGCAGCGTCACTTCGACGTGCAGGTCATGGGCGGCGCCGCGCTGCACATGGGCAATATCGCCGAGATGAAGACCGGTGAGGGCAAGACCCTGGTCTCGACGCTGCCGGCGTACCTCAACGCACTCGAGGGCAAGGGCGTCCACGTCGTCACGGTCAACGACTACCTGGCCAAGTTCCAGTCCGAGATGATGGGCCGGATCCATCACTTCCTGGGCCTCTCGGTCGGCGTGATCCTTCCGAGCATGCGCCCCGACGAGCGCCGCAAGGCCTACGCCTGCGACATCACCTACGGCACCAACAACGAGCTCGGCTTCGACTACCTCCGCGACAACATGGCCTCCTCGCTCGAGGAGTGCGTGCAGCGGGGCCACAACTTCGCCGTCGTCGACGAGGTCGACTCGATCCTCATCGACGAGGCGCGGACCCCGCTGATCATCAGCGGTCCGACCCAGGACGAGGTCAAGTGGTACGGCGAGTTCGCCAAGATCGCGCAGAAGCTCACCAAGGACGTCGACTACGAGGTCGACGAGAAGAAGCGCACCATCTCGGTCCTCGAGGACGGCATCACCCGGGTCGAGGACCATCTCGGCATCGAGAACCTCTACGAGTCGGCCAACACCCCGCTCATCTCCTTCCTGCACAACTCCATCAAGGCCAAGGAGCTGTTCCGCAACGACAAGGAGTACGTCGTCATGGAGGGCGAGGTGCTCATCGTCGATGAGCACACCGGCCGCATGCTGGCGGGACGCCGCTACAACGACGGTCTCCACCAGGCCATCGAGGCCAAGGAGGGCGTGAAGGTCCGTGAGGAGTACCAGACCCTCGCCACCGTCACCCTGCAGAACTACTTCCGTCTCTACGAGAAGCTCTCCGGCATGACCGGTACGGCCCTCACCGAGGCCTCCGAGTTCGACAAGATCTACAAGCTCGGCGTGGTCTCGATCCCGACCAACAAGCCGATGCAGCGCAAGGACCAGCCCGACCTCGTCTACCGCACCGAGGAGGCGAAGTACAACGCGGTGGTCGACGACATCGTCGAGCGCCACGAGAAGGGCCAGCCGGTCCTGGTCGGCACGGTGTCGGTCGAGAAGTCCGAGTACCTCCACCAGAACCTCACCAAGCGGGGCGTCCCGCACTCGGTCCTCAACGCGAAGGTCCACGCCGAGGAGGCCAAGATCGTCGCCATGGCCGGCCACAAGGGCGCGGTCACCGTCGCGACCAACATGGCCGGTCGCGGCACCGACATCATGCTCGGCGGCTCCGTCGAGTTCCTCGCCGACGCGGAACTGCGCAAGCAGGGACTCGAGCCGACGGGCGAGACCGCCGAGGAGTACGAGGCCGCCTGGCCGGCGATGCTCGAGCGGTTCAACGAGGAGGTCGCCAAGGAGCACGACGAGGTCAGGGATCTCGGCGGTCTCTACGTGATCGGCACCGAGCGCCACGAGTCGCGCCGCATCGACAACCAGCTCCGCGGTCGTTCCGGCCGTCAGGGCGACCCCGGCGAGAGCCGGTTCTACCTGTCCCTGCAGGACGAGCTCATGCGGCTCTTCAAGTCCGACTGGGTCGACCGGGTCCTGCTCATGCTCAAGATCCCGGACGACGTCCCGATCGAGAACAAGCGGGTCACCAACGCGATCGCCAGCGCCCAGGGCCAGGTCGAGTCGCAGAACTTCGAGTCCCGCAAGAACGTCCTCAAGTACGACGACGTCATGGATCGCCAGCGCAAGGTCATCTACGGCGAGCGCCGCGAGGTCCTCGAGGGCGTCGACCTCGAGGAGCAGATCCGCACCTTCCTCGACGACGTCGTCACCGGCTTCGTCAACGGCTCGCTCGACGAGTTCGCCGAGCAGTGGGACCTCGAGCAGCTGTGGACCGACCTCAAGCAGTTCTGGCCGGTCTCGATCTCCTGGAAGGACCTGGTCGAGGAGGCCGGCACCCAGGCCGCGCTCGAGAAGGCGCACCTGATCGACGTCCTCAAGGCCGACGCCCACGCGGCGTACGACGCCCGCGAGGAGGAGGTCGGCGAGGATGTCGCCCGCGAGCTGGAGCGCCGGGTGCTGCTGTCCGTGCTCGACCGCAAGTGGCGCGAGCACCTCTACGAGATGGACTACCTGCGCGAGGGCATCTACCTGCGGGCCTACTCGCAGCGCGACCCGCTGGTCGAGTACCAGCGTGAGGGCTTCGACATGTTCGCCGCCATGATGGACGGCATCAAGGAGGAGACCGTCGGCTTCCTCTTCAACCTGGAGGTCCAGGTCGAGGACGACGACGACGAGGTCCACTACCACGCCGACGGCACCCGGCACGCCGGCCCGATGCACGAGGGCGCGTTCGCCGAGCCGCCGGTCGGCGTCGGCGCGGGCGGCGAGGTCGACCTGGGGTCGATCTCCTCGGAGCTCAAGGCCCCGAAGGTCACCGCCAAGGGTCTCGACGCCCCGAAGCAGCCGCAGAACCTCACCTACTCCGCGCCCGACGAGACCGGGCACGAGGAGGTCCGCGGCAGCGGCGCCGCGTCCAACGCCGACGACGAGTTCGGCGACATCGGTCGCAACGCCCTGTGCCCGTGCGGCTCCGGCAAGAAGTACAAGCGCTGCCACGGTGCTCCCGGTGGGGCCACCGGCTACACCACCCGCGTCAGCGGCTGATCAACGGATCAGACGGGGGTCTTCGACGATGCTGATGTCGGCATCGTCGAAGACCCGCCCGACGTGAACCGTCGCGAGGAAGTCGCGGACCCGGCGCTCGGCCGTGGCGAGCGAAGGAGCCTGCGTCACGCCCTCGCCGTCGATGTGAAGCTCCCAGCCGTGCTCTCACGGCCGGGCGGTCACGTGGTACGTCGTCATTGCAGCCACCCTTTCGGAAGACACTCCAGGCGCCGTTTCATTTCCTTGACCACCAGTCTGGATCGCCGGCGGTCGACTCAGGAGAAGTCGAGCGCGGTGCAGACCCAGCGTTGGTCGCGGCGCTCGAACCTGGCCGCGACGGCGCGCGAGCGCTCGCCGTGGAGCACGTGCACCCCGCACTCCACGATCGCGTCGCTGAGGAAGCAGGCGTGCACGCTCCGCACCCGCGGCCGGACCGGCTGCACCCGCGCCAGGCCGGGCTGGTGACCGCCCGCACGGGCGACCAGGAGGGCGCGGCGGTGGAGGTCGGCGTACACGTCCCGGGTGGTCCAGCGGATCAGCTGGGAGACGGGCCGGTCGCCACCGACGATCTCGACGGCCGCCTGCACGAAGCGGTGGGTCCACTCCTCGATGGCGTGCCGTAGTCGCTGGTCGACGGGGACGACGACCGCACCCGGCCGGGTCGGCGGGCGTGGCCCCGCGCGTCCCGTCGTCCGGGGCGGGGACTGGCGGGGGAGCAGGGCGAGGGCGAGCGTGCCTTGGGTGGGGCTGACCGGGACGGCCAGCCGGAGGCCGGCCAGCTCGTGCGGGGCTGCGGACATGGTTCCTCCTGGATGGGCGGGGTCAGGTCGTCGGGTCAGGTCGTCGGGTCAGGTCGGCGGCAGCCGGAGCGACTGCCCGGGGTGGATGAGATCGGGGTCGGAGCCGAGGGCCGGGGCGTTGAGCGCCTGCACTCGCCGCCAGTACGACGCCACCTCGGTCGCCGACGCGCCGGGGCCGAGCCGGTGGGCGGCGATCGACCACAGCGAGTCGCCGGGCCGGACCACGACGACCGCCGGGCCCCGCTCGCCGTCTCGTGCCGGCCGGTCGAGGGGCCGGTCGAGGGGCCGGTCGAGAGGCCGGTCGAGGGGCCGGTCGGGCAGGGGGAGGCCGTCGAGCGCCGCGGCGCCGCCCGGGGCCTCGGGACCGGTGGGTACGTCGGTCGAGCTGTCGGCGGAGGCCGGTGCGACCCCCGCGAGCGCCACCACGCCGCAGGCGGCGAGGAGGAGGCGGCGGAGCGGACCGACGACCCGTTCCGGCGGCGCGGCGCCGGAGCGCAGCACACTGCCGGCGACGTCGGTCACCAGCGCCCAGAGGATGATCCCGGTGGCCAGCACCGCGACCGCGCACGCCTGGACGAGGACGTCCGCGAAGGTCGGCCCGGGTGCGGCGGCCAGTCGCCGCGCCGGCGGCACGGCGAGTGCGCCAAGACCGCCGAGCGCGGCGGTGACGGTGAGCCAGAGCAACGTGGCGCGCATCCGCACCCGGCCGGCAGCGACGAGTTCCATCCCGAGAGAACCTTTACGTTTGCTTCCGTTTGACACAGGATGAATTCGTTAAGTTCGGTTGTCAACCGTTACGCAGCCAACCTGTGGAGGACGGCGTGCGAGGGTGGGCGCATGGGCTGGGAGGACGAGCTGTTCGCGCTCTTCGACGATCTCGAGGACCAGGCCGGCGCCCTGTTCGCCGCGGAGCGCGACCTCGAGGTGGCCGACCGCAGCCGCGCGGAGTACCAGCAGGTCGGCCTCGCCGGGCGGTTGATGGCGAGTGTCGGCGCCGAGGTCACCCTCGGCGTCCTCGGTGTCGGCAATGTGGCCGGCACGGTCGAGCGGGTCGCCGACGGCTGGCTGCTGCTCGCCTCCGGCGATCACGACTGGGTGGTCGCCCTCGCGGCGGTCAGCACCGTCGAGGGCGCGTCCGCGCGCTCGGTCCCCGCCGTCGCCTGGTCACCGTTCGCCCGCCTCGGCCTGGCCTCGGCCCTGCGCCGGATCGCCGAGGCCCGCGAGCCGTGCCTGCTCCACCTCCGCGACGGCAGTCGTCTCGACGGCGTCCTGCACCGGATCGGCGCCGACTTCTGCGAGCTGGTCGCCGGCGAGGGCCGGCGTACGCTCCTGGTCGCGTTCAGTGCCCTCGCCGCGGCGCGCTCCCACCGCTGAAAACGCTTCCGGGCCTCGCCGAGACACCCCCTCGATTGGGCAGAGACTGCATACCCCGGGGCCGAATTCGCGCGGATTGGTCCCAAACCGCACGATCTACTGACGAGTCATTCCGCCGAGTCAGGTCGCGTCGAGGTCGTACGGCGGCCGCTCGCCCGGCTCGAGCGGCCGCACCGGCGCGGAGTCGTCGTCACTGCGGATGGTGTCATCGAGCTCCTCGAGCTCGGCCATCGCCTCGGCGATGTGCTTGCGGACGATGGCGCGCGGGTCGAGGTCGGAGAGCTCGAGGTCGGCGTACTCCGGGCCGAGCTCCGAGCGCAGCTCGTCACGGGCGTTGTTGGCGAACTTGCGGAGGTCGCGGACCAGCCGGCCGGCCTGGCGGGCCAGATCGGGGAGCTTGTCGGGCCCGAAGACGAGCACAGCCAGGAAGGCGATCAGGGCGAGCTCGCCGAAACCGATACCGAACACCCGCCAGCCCCTTCCTCCGTGCGTCGCGACAGCGTGCGGGTCAGAACTTACTGGTCGGGGTGAGTCCGAGTTGCATGCCGGCCAGTCCGCGGCCCCGCCCGTCGAGGCGGTCCGCGATCGCCTGGAGCGTGGCGGCGGCCGGAGCGGTGGGGTCGGCGTCGACGATCGGCTTGCCGACGTCGCCGCCCTCGCGGAGCGCGATGTCGATCGGGATCCGGCCGAGCACGGGCACGTCGTACCCGAAGCGCTCGGACAGCGTCTCGGCGACCCGGTCGCCGCCGCCGGTGCCGAAGATCGCGAGCTGGTGCTCCTTGCCCTCGGCGGTGCAGTGGGGGCAGGGCAGGTAGCTCATGTTCTCGACGACGCCGACCACGCGCTGGTGCATCATCGAGGCCATCGTGCCGGCCCGCTCGGCGACCTCGGCCGCGGCCTCCTGCGGCGTGGTCACCACGACGACCTCGGCACCCGGCAGATGCTGGCCCAGGGAGATGGCGACGTCGCCGGTGCCGGGCGGCAGGTCGAGGAGCAGGACGTCGAGGTCACCCCAGTAGACGTCCGCGAGCATCTGGACGAGGGCCCGGTCGAGCATCGGGCCGCGCCAGGCGACGACCTGGTCGCGGCGCGGCTTGAGCATGCCGATCGAGATGACCGAGACGCCGGACGGCGTCGGCACCGGCATGATCAGGTCGTCGACCTGGGTCGGCCGGGCGTCGGCGACCCCGAGCATCGCGGGCACCGAGTGGCCGTAGATGTCGGCGTCGACGAGGCCGACCTTGCGTCCCGACTTGGCCAGCGCGAGAGCCAGGTTGACCGTCACCGAGGACTTGCCGACGCCGCCCTTGCCGGAGGCGATGGCGAACACCTTCGTCAGCGAGCCGGGCTGCGCGAACGGGATCTCGCGCTGTGCCTGGCCGCCGCGCAGGGTCTCGTGCAGGCCGGAGCGCTGCTCCGCGCTCATCACGCCGAGCTCGACCTCCACGCCGGTCACACCGGGCAGCGCGGCGACGGCCGCGGTGACGTCGCTGGTGATCGTGTCCTTGAGGGGACAGCCCGCCACGGTCAGCAGCGCCTTCACCGTGACGACGGAACCACCGTCGCCCGCGGCGATGTCGACGCTCTCGACCATGCCGAGCTCGGTGATCGGGCGCTTGATCTCGGGGTCGTTGACCTTGGCGAGCGCGGCCATGACCTGCTCGACGGACGGGGACTGCGTCGTACTGCTCACAACCCTGGAGTCTACGGAGCGCCCGGAGCGTCCTCGTCGGCGCCGTCTGCGTGAGACGGCGCACGCTCCTCGAGGTCGGACAGCAGGTTGCGCAGCTCGGAGCGCAGGAAGTCGCGGGTGGCGACCTCGCCGACCGCCATCCGCAGCGACGCGACCTCGCGGGCGAGGAACTCCATGTCGGCGTGCGCCCGGGCGTCGGCCTGGCGGTCCTGCTCGGCGATCACCCGGTCGCGGGCCTCCTGGCGGTTCTGCGCGAGCAGGATCAGCGGGGCGGCGTACGACGCCTGGAGGCTCAGCATCAGCGTCAGGAAGATGAACGGGTAGTCGTCGAAGCGCAGGTCGGCGGGCGCGACCAGGTTCCAGCAGACCCAGCCGACGACGAAGAGCGTCATGTAGATGAGGAAGGTCGCCGTGCCCATGAACCGGGCGAACTGCTCGGCGAAGACGCCGAAGGTGTCGGCGTTGTACGACGGCCGGCGGACCAGCTGCCGGCGCTCCTCGCGGGGGGTGTCCAGCCGCTCCCGGGTGCGGCGGGCGTCGCTCACGGTGCGTCCCTCCCGCGCTCGCGGGCGCGCTCGCGCCAGTTGGCCGGCAGCATGTGGTCGAGCAGGTCGTCGACCGTGACCGCGCCCAGCAGGCGACGGTCCTCGTCGACGACCGGCGCCGCCACCAGGTTGTAGGTCGCGAGGTGGGCCGCGACCTCGTCGATGGCGGCCTCCGGGCGCAGCCACTCCATCGAGTCGTCGAGGGCGCCGGCCACGAGCGTCGACGGCGGCTCGCGGAGCAGCCGCTGGATGTGGGCGACGCCGAGGAGCTTGCCGGTGGGCGTCTCCAACGGGGGCCGGCAGACGTAGACCAGCGCCGCGAGGGCCGGCGTGAGCTCGGGGTTGCGGACGTGGGCGAGCGCGTCGGCGATGGTCGCGTCCGGGCCGAGGATGACCGGCTCGGAGGTCATCATGGCGCCGGCGGTGTTCTCGACGTACGACATCAGGCGCCGCACGTCCTCGGCCTCCTCGGGCTCCATCAGCCCGAGCAGGATCTCCGCGGTCTCCGGCGGCAGGTCGCTCACCAGGTCGGCCGCGTCGTCGGGCGACATCTCCTCGAGGACGTCGGCCGCGCGCTCGGAGTCGAGGCCCTTGAGGATCTCGACCTGGTCGTCCTCGGGCAGCTCCTCGAGGACGTCGGCGAGCCGCTCGTCGTCGAGCGCCAACGCGACGGCGGTACGCCGCTCCGGGGGCAGGTCGTGCAGGATGCTCGCGGCGTCGGCGGGCCGCATCTCGTTGAGGGCCGCGACCAGGTGGGTGGCGCCCTGACGGTCGTCGGTGCGGGTGAGCCCGACCACGTCGCGCCACTCGACGACGTGGGACTGCCCGCGGCGACGGAAGCTCTTGGACGGCTCGCGTACGGCGACCCGGCTCAGCACCCAGTCGCGGGTCCTGGCGGGCTCCATCGCGACGTCGTACACGGTGCCGGTGATGCCGCTGTCCTTGATGGTGACGGTCCGGTCGAGCATCTGCCCGATCACCAGGGTCTCGGTGGAGCGCTGCTCGAAGCGGCGCATGTTGAGGAGGCCCGTGGTGTAGACGTGGCCGCTGTCGATGTTGGTGACCCGGGTCATCGGCACGAAGATCCGGCGCCGCCCGAACACCTCGGCGACCATCCCGAGCACCCGCGGCTGGGTCCCCTCGGTGCGCATCGTGACGACCAGGTCGCGGACCTTCCCGACCTGGTCGCCCTGGGGGTCGAAGATCGGGAGCCCGACCAGCCTGGCCGCGAACACGCGGGAAGGGGTGGTGCTCACGGCACGAACGCTACCGGTGGAGCCGCCTACTTCATGAACGTGCGCGGGCACGTCGCGCCGGCACAGTCGCGGGTCTCGAGCCACAGCCCGCGCAGCTCCTTGCGGATGGCCCGGTAGCGGGGGTCCCGGTAGAGGTTGTAGAGCTGGTACTGGTCGTTGGTCGCGTAGTAGAGCTCGCCGCGCCCCTTGCGGCCGCGGACGTAGGTCCAGGGGCCCACGATGACGCCGGTGTAGAGCGGCTCGAGGCCGCCCTTGACCGGCCAGCCGGCGACGGGGATGACACGGCGGGTGGCGTCGCTGTCGAGCCAGGGCAGCACGTCCACGCCGTCGGCGTCCCGGTCGAGCGTGGTGCCGGCGAGCGCGGCGAAGGTCGGCGCCCAGTCGGCGTTGGTCACTGGGGCCTGCGTGGTGGTGCCGGCCGGCAGGCCGGGGCCGCGGATGAACATCGGGATGCCGATGCTGTCGCGGAAGTACCAGAGCTTGCCGTTCAGGTTGTGCTCGCCGGTCATGAACCCGTTGTCGGAGGTGACCACGACGTAGGTGTTGTCGAGCTGCCCGGTCTCCTTCAGGGTGTCGACGGTGCGCGCGATGGCGCGGTCGACGGCCTGGAGCGCCTCGACCCGCTGTTGGCGCTCCTCGCGCAGCCCGGCTCGGCGCTCCTCCGAGCTCTTCTGCCGTGCGGCCCGGATCAAGGCCTTGTCGCTGGGATCCTCCTCGAACATCTCGGGCGTGGTGTCGAGCTCGAGGTCCTCGAAGGTGTTGCGGTCCCGCTTCTCCGGCACCGCCGTCGAGATCCCCTCGGGATCGTCGTCCTCGATCGGGCTGCCGTGGTGCGGGGCGACGTAGTTGACCCAGAGGTACCACGGATCGTCGCTGTCGGCCTGATTCTCGATCAGGTCGTTGGACTGGTCGCTGAGAAGCGTCGTGGAGTAGGTGTCGTACCTCTTGATCTTCCCGTCGACGAGCAGCTGCGGGTGCTCGTAGTCGTACGTCGCGAAGTCGACCGTCGGGCGCCACACGGTCCAGCCCGGCGGCTCGTGGTCGACCTCGTGCCGGGTGTAGCCGTTGAGGTACTTGCCGACCATCATTGTGTCGTAGCCGGCGTCCTGCAGGCTGACCGGCAGCGTGTCGGCGTCCTCGAACGCCGAATAGCCGCCGCCCTCGCCGCCGACCGTGACCGCACCATGGTTGTGGGCGTACTGCCCGGTCAGCAGGGAAGCGCGGGCCGGCACACAGATGGGCGTGGGCGCCAGGCCGTTCGCGATCGTGACGCCCTGGTCGGCCACGACCTCCTGCAGGTGCGGCATGAACTGCATGTCCTTGAGTGCCGCGTCGTCCATCGTGATCATCAGCAGATTCGGCTGCTCGGGCGAGGTCACCGGGGCAGGCGTGGCGTCGGGGCCGAGGACCGTGTCGACCTTGGTCGGTGCGGCGACCTCTGCCTGCTCGCCCGGGGGCTGGTACTTCACCGCCGGTGGCCGCTCGGTCGACCCACCGCCCCCGCCGCCGGAGCAGGCGGCGAGCACGCTCGCGCTCAGGACGGCGGCGGTGGCCAGACGGAGGCGGCCGGGGCGACTCACGCGTCGATCTCCTTCGTGACGGGGACGTCGGTGGGGGTGTCGATCGGGGTGTCGGCCGCGCAACGGAAGCCGAGGTTCGAGGCGGAGGAGTCCGGCGGTGCCGCCGAGCGGGCGGCGACCCGGTACCGGTTGCAGTACGAGTCGTGGCACAGGAACGACCCCCCGCGCATCACGCGGACCGTACCAGAGGCCGGGCCGCGCGGATCACGCCGTGCGCGGGCCGCGTAGGCCGTCGGGTCGAACCAGTCGGAGCACCACTCCCACACGTTGCCGACCATCTGGTGCAGGCCGTAGCCGTTGGGGGAGTACGCCGTCACCGGGGCCGTCGTCGTCCAGCCGTCCTCGGCGGTGTTGGCCGCCGGGAAGCTGCCCTGGAAGATGTTGACCTGCCAGCGGTCGCCGTCCATCAGGTCGTCGCCCCAGGGGTAGCGCCGCCCGGACAGGCCACCGCGGGCGGCGTACTCCCACTCGGCCTCGGTGGGCAGTCGCCGGCCAGCCCAGCGGGCGAAGGCGCGGGCGTCGTCGTGGGAGACGTGGACCACGGGATGCTCGTCCCGGCCGCCGAGGTCGGAGCGGGGGCCCTCGGGGTGCCGCCAGTCGGCGCCGCGCACGCCGATCCACCAGGGGGTTGCGGGGGAGTGGCCGAGGACGTCGGCGACGACGGCGGCGACGTCGGTGTGGAAGACGGCGGAGTAGCCCTCGGCCTCGGCCGTGGTCCGGTGGCCGGTCGCGTCGACGAAGGCGGCGAACGCGCGGTTGGTCACCGTCGTCGTGCCGAGCTGGAAGGCGGACACCTCGACCTCGTGCACCGGGCCCTCGCCGTCGCCCGCGTAGCCGTCGCCGAAGTGGTCGCCGAGGGCGGTCCGGCCGGCCGGGATCGCCGCGAGCCCGGTGCGGTCGACGCCGCGCGATCCCGCCGCCGGGAGGTCGGTCGTGGTGTCGTCCGCGGCCCTCGCGGAGGACCGGGGGCCGGCGGGGACGCAACAGGGACGCTGATCGGACATCGTCGACAGTCTGCCCCAGCGTGCGAAGCGGCCCGGTGAGGTGGGGGCGTCGTTTACCATTCGGGACGTGGAGGAGCAGGAGGAGAGTCGCGGCGCGCGCGCGGGCAAGCGCCAGGGCCCCGCCATCTCCTCCCTCGACATGGTGGTCACGCTGGTGGCCGTCGTGGTCGTCCTCGCCGGCCTCAGCTTCTCGCTGATCTTCCCGCCGGACAGCCCGGACGCCCCCGTCACCGACGAGGGGCAGCGGGTGCCCGCGGCGGCGATCCCGCCGCCGGCGACAGCGGCCGACCCGGTCGTGCCCGAGGGCGGCGAGGTCCTGGTCCCGCCGCTGGCGATGGAGGCCGAGCGGCAGTCCGCCCAGCTCGTGTGCCAGGCGCTGATCGGCACCACCGAGCTCACGGCGCTCGCCTACAACATCAAGTCGGCCCGCGCCGGCAGTCTCGAGCGCCTGCTCGGCGTCATGCAGCGCTCCGGCGCCGAGGTGCTGCTGCTCCAGGAGGTCGACAACCGGCGGCGCAGCACCGGCAGCGTCGACCAGGCCGCGTGGTTCGCCGAGCGCCTCGGCGGGTGGAACTCCGCGTTCGGACGCAATGTGACCTTCGGCGACGGGCTCTACGGCACCGCGGTCGTCTCGAAATACCCGATCGTGTCCTCCGTCAACACGCCCCTGCCCAACATCGGCCGCGCCCAGCCGCGCGGCCTCCTGCACGTCGTGATCGACGTCGAGGGCGTCGAGGTCAGTCTCTACAGCACACACCTCGACAACACCTCGGCCAACATCCGCACCCAGCAGGCCAGCCGGATCTCCAGCATGCTGGCCGCCGACCCGCGGCCGAAGCTCCTCGGCGGTGACATGAACACCTGGCCGGGCTCCGGGCCGGAGCGCATCCTCACCTCGCGCCTCAGCGACAGCTTCGTCGTCGCCGGGAGCGGCAGCGGACCGACCCACCCGGCGAGCCGGCCGCGCACCCGCATCGACTACCTCCTGTACGGCGGCCCCGACCTCACGGCGACCAGCTCCTCCGTCATGCCCGAGGGCGGCTCCGACCATCTGCCGGTCCGTTCGGTCTTCACCCTCGGCGGGATCAAGACGGAGAAGTGCAGCGACGGGGCCACGTCCAAGAAATCCAAGAAGGGCGGCGAGTCCGAGGGCCCAGCACCGGAAGAGGCCGGCACGCCGCAGTGAGCCGGTTTTCGCCGCACTCAGGCGGGTATAGTGCCCGCGTCAAAGGGTCGAGAGCCGTCTGTTCCCCCAGGGGAGCGCTCGTTCGGAGCCCGATCGGATCTCGGGTGGAGCGGGCAGGAGTCAGGGACGTGGCGAAAGTGTGGGGGACGCGGTCGGCTGCAGGACAGACCCGGGCGGTGGCGGCCCTGGCCGCCCTGATCCTCGCGGTCGGGCTGCTGGTCGCCGGCCAGGCCGGGGTGACCCGGGCCGACGCCGCACCGGGTGCCGTGTCCGACGAGGCGCCCGCGACCGCGGAGGCGCCGGCCGCGCCCGTGGCCCGGAACAAGCCCAACCCCGGTTTCGTCGTCAAGCCCGGCATCACGTTCAACCACCCCTTCCGCAAGAGCAAGCGCGCCGCGATCCACCGCAAGATCGTCAAGACCCTCAAGAACGTCGAAGAGGGTCAGACGGTCCGCATCATGAGCTGGAACTTCGACTCGCCGTACCTCGCGAGCAGGGTGATCGCGGCCCACAAGCGCGGGGTGTCGGTGCAGGTCATCATGGCTCGGGGTCTGGCCCGCGAGCAGGGGATGCACCGTTCCTACGGTGTCCTGCTCCGCGCCCTGAAGAAGGGCAACGCCGACCGGCCCAAGGAGCTGCGCAGCTGGATCCGCACGTGCAGCGCCACCTGCCGCGGCAAGGGCGGCGCGATGCACAACAAGATGATGCTGGTCAGCCGCTCCGGCGCCACCAACTGGATCGTGATGCAGGGCTCGGGCAACTTCACCGGGGCCGCCGCCGTCCAGCAGTTCAACGACTGGACCACGACCACCGAGAACCAGGCCCTCTACGACGGCTGGATGACGATGTGGGAGCAGGCCAAGAAGGACAAGAACTTCCCGGCCCTGCAGTTCACGGTCCCCAGCACCACGATCCCGGGCGCCAGCATCACCACCATGTTCGCCCCGCACCGTGACCAGGTCGACCCTCCGCTCCGGGTCCTCAACAAGGTGCAGTGCAACGGCGCGACCAACACGGCCAACGGCCGCACCAAGGTCCGGGTCGCCAACGCCGTGTGGGGTGACGAGCGCGGAGCGCGGATCGCGCGCAAGGTCCGCGAGCTCCACTTCCAGGGCTGCGACGTCCGGGTGGTCTTCATGATGATGTCCGGCAACATCCGCAACATCCTGGCGCCCGTCCCGGCGAAGCAGATGGTCTACATCACCGGCGCGACGGCCAACAAGTTCAAGGACCGCTACGTCCACCTCAAGGGCCTCTCGGTCGAGGGCAACCTCGACGGCAACCCCGGCGCCAGCGCGGTGCTCTCCAGCAGTGAGAACTGGACCCAGCTCGGTTGGTTCTCCGACGAGCACGACATGATCTTCTGGGACGACGCCCCGATGGCCGCGAAGTACGCCGACTGGGTCGACATGATCTTCAACGCCGCACCGCGCACCCTGGCCAACTACGTCAACTCGGCCGACCCCGACCCGGTGGTCCGGGTCAAGCCGGGCACCGAGTACCTCAGCCCGAAGGACTACCCTTTCCACGAACTCGAGGCCGAGCTCAACTGATGGCGCTCAACTGATGGCGCTCAACTGATGGCGCTCGACTGATGGCGCAACGGGTGGTGCTGCACGTCGGCACCATGAAGTCGGGGACCAGCTTCCTGCAGAACGTGCTCGGCGAGAACAAGACACTGCTGGCCGAACGCGGAGTGCTCTTTCCCGGGCGCCGGTGGCGCCGACAGGTGCGGGCGGTCAAGGAGCTGATCGCCCACGGCGGTCCGGGGCAGCCGTCCATGCCGTCCGACGGCCCCTGGCAGCAGCTGGTCGACGAGATCCGGGCGTGGCCCGGCACGGCCGTGGTGTCCATGGAGTACCTCGCCCCTCGTGACGAGGAGCAGATCCAGCGGATCCGCAAGACCTTCCCGGAGAGCCGGGTCGAGGCGGTCGTCACCTGCCGCGATCTCGGCCGCAACGTGCCCGCGATGTGGCTGGAGTCGGTGCAGAACGGCGGTACGACCGCGTGGCCCGACTTCGTGACCGCTCTCGGCGACCGCAAGGACGAGTCCGGGGTGGCGAACAGGTTCTGGCGCCACCAGGATGTGCCGGCGATCGCCGGCCGGTGGGCGAAGAGCCTCCAGAAGGGTGCCGTCAGCGTCGTCACGGTGCCGCCCCCGGGGGCACCGGGAGACCTGCTGTGGCGGCGGTTCGCGGAGGTGCTGGACACCAGCCCCGACGGCATCGGGCTCGACGTCCGCAGCAACCCGGGCATCGACCTGCCCAGCGCTCAGCTGCTGCTGGAGCTCAACCGGCACCTGCGTCCCGACGGCCGCGGCGACCTGCCGCCGTTCTACGACCGGCAGGTCAAGCACCAGCTGGCCAAGCGCGGTCTGTCGCTGCGCGTGGGCGGCGGTCAGCGGCTGGGGTACGACGACCCGTGGGCCCGCGCGAAGGGCGAGGAGCAGGTCACCCGGCTGCGCAAGGGCAAGCACCGCGTCGTCGGCGACCTCGACGACCTCCGCCCGCGGCCGGTGCCGGGCCTCCAGCCCGCCGACCTGCCCACCGAGGACGTGCTGCGGGCCGCGGTCGACGCCCTGGGCATCGCCCTGGACCGGTGGGCACAGGTCCGGGCCGGACAGGACGAGGGAGACCAGGAGTGAAGTGGCGGGGGCGCCGTGAGACGGCTCCCGGTGCCGATGCTGGTGCCGATGCCGCACCGGCCGCCACCGGGCGCCCGTCGGCAGACGGGCTGCCCCGGGTGGCGGTCATCACGATGAGCCGCGACAGCGGACCGGTGCTGCGGCACTGGGTCGCGCACTACCAGCGCCAGCTGGGGGTCGATGACGTCTTCGTCGTCGACGACCACAGTGTCGACGGCTCGACCGACGACCTGCCCTGCACGGTGCTGCGGCTGCCGTACCTCGACAAGTACCCTTTCGAGCCGTCCCGGATGGGCATCGTGAGCGGGCTGGCGACGTCCCTGCTCTTCGCCTACGACGCGGTGCTGCTCGCCGACGCCGACGAGTTCGTCGTGGCGGACCCGGCGAAGCACGCGACGCTGCGGCACTTCGCGGCCGCGCGCGCGGGCAGTGAGGTCGCCGGCGTGCTCGGCTACAACGTGATCCACCGGGTCGGCGTCGAGCCGGCCCTGGACTTCGACGCCCCGTCGCTGCTGCGGCAGCGCGAGTTCGCCCGGTTCACGCCGCTCATGTGCAAGCCGGCGCTCAAGTGGGTCGACGCCGCCTGGGCGCACGCCTCCCACGGCATCCGGCACCCGTTCGCGCCGGATCCCGAGCTGTTCATGTTCCACCTCAAGTTCGCCGACGTCGGCCAGCTCGAGCTGCTCGCCGAGCACCGTCACCAGGCGGCGGTGGTCGAGGGCCGGGCCGTGAAGTCGAGCTGGAGCCGGCCCACCGACGAGATCGTCGAGGCCCTGCGGACGGCGGCGGCGCAGGTCGAGCAGGCCGAGGCGCAGGGGGAGCTGGGCAGGTTCCGGCCCGGCCCGAAGAAGCTCGCTTCGATCGTGCAGAACGAGGGCGACCTGTGGCGGGCCACGGGCGCTGGTCAGCATCTCGCGCTGGTCCGGCCACCGTACGTCCGGATCCCCGACGAGTTCCGGGACACGATCTGAACTGTCTGGCCGAGCGTGTCGGATATCGACCTCGCCGCCCGGCCCTCGCTGCGCTCGGACCGCGGGCTTCGGTCGATGCGGCTGCGCCGCCGTCCGCCACGCTGCCGGCCGTGCGCTCGGACCGCGGGCTTCGGTCGATGCGGCTGCGCCGCTGTCCGCCACGCTGCCGGCCGTGCGCTCGGACCGCGGGCTTCGGTCGATGCGGCTGCGCCGCCGTCCGCCACGCTGCCGGCCGTGCGCTCGGGCGGCGTAGCTCCCGGCCTGGCATGGCGGCGACCGAACACCGTCTGACAGGCTGGCCCCCATGAGCAACGCGCCGATCCTGGCCGTCACGACGGTCGACGAGGAGGGTCTCGGCCTCTCCGGTGTCGTCGAGGACCGTGCGCTCGACGTCCTGTTCGACGACCGCCGGATCTGGTCCTTCTGGTGCCTGCGCGACACCGAGGAGGCTGCCCCGGACCATGCCGGCGAGCGGCGGGTCGCATGGCCCGAGCGGATGCTCCGCTTCCTCGACGGCGCCACCCGGCTTCGGGTCCGCGACCACGTCGCGGGCACCGTGCTGCACGACGCGGAGACCTCCTTCGGCACGGGGGCGGAGCGGATCGCGTTCGTCAACAAGCAGGGCCTGCCCATCGCGCTCGACAAGTCGGGCCGCTTCCACCCGGAGTTCTCGGTGCGCAGCGGTGACCAGCTCGAGCCGCTGCTCGAGGCGATGCATCGGGTGATCTCCGTCCTCGAGGAGGAGGGGATCGCCGCGTTCCCGGCGTACGGCACCCTGCTCGGCGCGGTTCGTGAGCAGGACTTCCTCGGGCACGACTCCGACGCCGACCTCGGCTACGTCTCCCGGCACGTCTCGCCGGTCGATGTGGTGCGCGAGTCCTTCCGGCTCCAGCGGGCGCTGGCCGCGCGGGGGATGGCGACCTTCCGCTACAGCGGCGGCGCGTTCCGGATCGACGTGGAGGAGAGTGACGGCTCGGTGCGCGGGCTGGACCTGTTCGGCGGCTTCTTCGCCGGCGACGGCAGGCTCTACCTGATGGGCGAGGTGGGCGTGGAGTTCCGTGAGGAGTGGATCTTCCCGCTGTCCACGGTCACCCTCGCGGGGCACGAGTTCCCGGCGCCGGCCGAGCCCGAGCGGCTGCTCGAGGCGATGTACGGCCCGCACTGGCGGGTCCCCGACCCGGCGTTCAAGTTCGAGACCTCGGCCGAGACGAAGGCGCGGCTCGACAACTGGTTCCGCGGCCTGTCTCCCTACCGCCGCGACTGGCAGACCAACCAGGACCATCGCAAGGGCCCGGTCGACCGGCCGATCTCCGCCCTGGCCCGGCAGCTGGCCGACGCCGCGGTCCCGGACACCCACGTGCTCGACGTCGGGGCCGGGCGGGGGAGCGACGCGCTCGCCTTGGCCCGCGAGGGCTTCCCGACGACCGCCTACGACTACGTCCCCCTGACCCTGCGCAAGGCCGAGCGGAGGGCCGGCCGCGACGGCGCCCGCCTCGACGTCCGGATGATCAGCCTCACCCAGCTCCGCTCGGTCCTCGCCGAGGGCGCCCGGGTCGCGCGCCAGGACGGACCGCGCGCCATGCTGGCCCGGCACGTCCTCGACGCCACGACCGAGCGTGGCCGCGAGGGCCTGCTGCGGTTCGCGGCGATGGCCCTGCGCGGTGGCGGCCGGCTGCATGCCGAGTTCACCACGGGGGAGGGCGAGCGCGCGGAGGGTTTGTATCCTGTTCCACTCGACGGCCTCCTCGCGTCGATCGGGCGATTCGGCGGATCGGTCCTCTCGGCGCAGGTCGAGCCCGGCGCCGAGGGCCGCGCCGGCCGGGCCGTCGTGGTCGCCCAGTGGTGAGTCCGGTCGTGAGTGCAGTGGTGAAGGATGAGATGACACAGAATCGCTGGAACCTGTTCGCGACCGTGCGCGCGCAGCGGCTGCGCATCGAGGCCCTCGAGGCCGAGGTGGTCGAGCTGCAGCGCCAGTACGTGCGCATGGCCGAGCTGGTCGACGTCGTCCAGGAGCTGCTGATCCCCATCGCCCAGCGTGACGAGGCCCGGATCGCCGAGGCGATCGAGGCGTTCGACAAGAGCCTGTAGGGAGTCGGTCCGTGGCCCGTCGCGTCTTCGTCCACATCGGCCTGCCCAAGACCGCCACCACCTACCTGCAGACGATCGTGTGGTCCTCCCGGGACCGGCTGCGCGAGGACGGTGTGCTGCTGCCCGGCCTGGGCCGCTTCGATCATCTGTGGAGCAGCCGGATCGTGCGCGACGATCCGCGGCTGTCCAAGGCGTCCGAGGAGCACCGCACGGCCTGGGAGCGGCTGCGGGAGGAGATCGCGGCGTACGACGGCGACGCGCTGGTCACGCACGAGTTCTTCGCCGCGGCGAGCGCCGAGCAGGCGTGCCGGATGGCCGAGCAGCTGGCCCCCGCCGAGATGCACGTCGTGATCACCGCGCGCGACCTGCTGGGGTTGTTCACGGCCAGCTGGCAGGAGAGCCTGAAGAACCGTGGCACGGCGCCGATGAGCACCTACTCCCGGGAGGTGTCCGAGGATCCCCGCGACGTGTGGAACTGGCGCACCCTCGACCTGCACCTCGTCCTCCAGCGCTGGTCGGAGGCCGTCGCCCACGAGCGGATCCACGTGCTCCCGCTCGACACCTCGGCCCCGCGGGACGAGATCTGGCACCGCTTCGCCGGGCTGCTCGGTCTGGGTGCGGACGCCTACGACCTGAGCCGGTCGTTCCCCAACGAGTCCATGGGCGTGGTGGAGGCCGAGGTGCTGCGCCGGGTCAACGAGCACCTGGTCGCCGGCAAGGCACTCGGCCCTGCCCGCGACCGGGGCATGTTCATCCGCACCTATCTCGCCGACGAGCGGCTGGTGCCGCGCCGGGGCGAGAAGTTCTGGCCGCAGCCGGACCGGGTCGCCGAGTGCCGGGCCCGCAACGAGGCCGCTCTCGACTACCTGCGCAGCCACCCCGTCGACGTGGTGGGGGATCTCGCCCGGCTGGAGATCCCGGCCGAGCTGCCGCCGCGGCGGACACCGGACTCGGTGACCGACGCCGAGGTGGCCGCCGTCGCCACCGACCTGATCGCGTCCCTGCTCACCGATGTCCGCGACCTGAGCGTCGATCGGCCGGCGGCTCCGGCCGCGAGCCGGCGCGGACTGCTCGGAGCCCTGCGCCGCCGCTGATCACCCCGGCTCGCCGGTGCGGGCCGCGAGGTCGTGCGCGACCCGGTCCCGTACGACGGCGTAGGCGGACCTGTTCTGCGAGGTGACGGTGCCGGTGAAGTGCCGCGCGGCGAACTTGAGCTGCATCAGCTGCCGGCGCTCGATCCACCGGTCGGTGAGCGGCCCCTGCCTCAGCTCGCGCAGGTAGTGGGCGCTGATCATGCCGGGCCAGGACACGACGTGGCGGTCGGAGCGGCGTGCGTCGGTACGCACCGCCCGGCTGTTCTGCAGGTCCCGCGCGCCGTCGATCAGCGTGATCCGGGCCCGGTCGTAGCGCGCGGCCTGCTGCCGCTCGACCACGGACTTGACCTGGACGCCCCGGATCCGCCGGTGCTCGGTGTCGATCACGAGGAAGTCGGCGTTGGCGGAGCGGGCCCACCGCTCGAACTGGGGCGGGCCGGGCAGGACGAGGAGCCGGCGGTCGCGCCGGGTCAGGTCGAGGAGGGCGATGTAGGCGTCGATCTCGGTGAGCGCACCGGTGTTCACCCCACGCAGGGCCCGGGCGTCGGGGTCGAAGAAGAGGTCCTCGTCGATGAGGTCGTCACGGGCCTGCGCGAGCAGCAGCGCCTCGTTGGCCAGGTTGACGCAGCACCACTCCACGGTCTCGCGTCCGACCAGGCTCGCCTGCCCGGACAGCAGGGACGCCCAGAAGGGGAGCGCCTTGGCGTTCATCCGGTGGAAGTTCACCTCGCTGCCGAGCTGGGCCAGGCTCTCCAGGAGGGCGGTGACCTCCTCCGGCTCCGCGTCCGACTCCGACAGCCCGTCCAGCCGGGCCGTCACCCACTGCGTGGCCCACTCGCTCACGCCCCCGAGCTTGTCCTGGGTCCACTGCCAGTACTGGTTGCTGTAGGCGTTCCACTCCTGCGGCAGTGGCGCGCGGCCCAGCGCCAGCGCCTCGTAGAGGAGCTCACCCCACTGGGCTGCGATCCGGCGCACGTCGGCCAGGCGCGCCTCGACCTCGGCCTGGTAGCGCGGGTAGCGCCCCGGCTCACGGTGGTAGGCGACCACGAACTCGTCGAACTCCATTTGCTTCCCCCCACAGACATCAACGCGTCGGGTAACAGTGAGTTACATCATTCTATAGAAGGACATACTTGTCTGGTGTTCTCCTGAAGGGCCTCGTGGTGACGATGTCACCGTGCCCTGGGACGACGGCGACGCCCGCGTGCTCGGACGGCGTGTGCGCCGGCTCCGCGAGGACCGGGCGATGTCGCAGGAGGCGTTGGCCCGCCGGGCCGGCTGCTCCAAGAACCACGTGCAGCTGATCGAGGCCGCCGGCCGCGCTGCCGAGGCCCCGCCGAGGGGCGCCCGACCCATCAACCTGCGGCTGAGCACGCTCTACGGCCTGGCCGACGCCCTGGGCGTCCAGCCGTGGGAGCTGGTGCGGGACCCGGGCACGGACGCCTGATCGGAACGCCCGATCACGGTGCGGCCCGAGGTGGGGCCGTGGTGTTCGATAAAAGACATCGATGTAATTCGTCGAATTACATCGATGTAGTTATTCGCACCGTATTGCCATGGTGAAGTTGTTACTGGTGTGATTCCTGAGGCAATTGTTCACTCGGTGCATTTTCGGCACCGGATTCGGGAGGTCCCATGCGCACCCAGAGCTCGCTCCGATGGCTCCGATGGTCCCGTGCCCTACCGGCGACGGTCACGGCGCTGGCGGTCCTGGCGACCCTCCTGGTCCTCGCCGCGGCCACCACCGGAGGCGGACGGGGTGGGCTCGAGAGCGCCGCCGCCACGACGGACCCGGCCACCGGCAGCGGCATCCGCCTGGTGCAGGCCAACATCAAGTCCGGCATGTCGGCCTCGGCCACCGCCTCCGACCTCGGGCAGGTCTTCGCCCAGCTGCCGGACTTCATCACCTACAACGAGGTCTCCAGCCGGCCCGACGCGATGCTCGCGCCTCCTGGCTACGCCATCCAGCGCACGCCGGGCACCTACACCGGGGCGACGGCGGTGGTCTGGGACACCGCCCGCTGGACCAAGATCGCGGCCGGCACCTACAACATCTCCGAGGTGTGGGGGAAGTCGAAGAAGCAGAAAGTGCATTGGGGCGTGCGCTACGCGAACTGGGTCACCGTGCGCAATGCCGAGGGCAAGACCCTCTCCGTCGTCGCCGTGCACTTCGCTCCGGCGACGAAGTACACGATGGGCCTGACCGTGCCGTCGTACCAGCGGATGGCCGCGCTGGCCCAGACGCTCTCCGCGCACGGCCCGGTGCTCATGGCCGGCGACGTCAACGTGAACTTCCGCACCGCCGCCTACCCGCGCAACGAGATCGCGGCCCTGGGGCTGTCCAACGTCTTCGACCTGTTCGGCGTCGCGCCGGCCACCCACGACAGCGGTGCGGTCATCGACCACGCCTACCTCTACCAGGGCGACCCGCTGCTCCCGGTGACGAACCTGACCACGGTCGGACTCCATTCCGACCATCATCTGGTCGTCGTCGACCTCGGCAACGTCGGTCAGCGGGCCGGCGCCTTCGCGCCCGGCTGGATCTCCAACAAGGACGACGCCAAAACCACGATGCGCCTGGCCCGCAGCGCCATCGACCAGGCTCCGCCCGGATCGGCGCTCCACCTCGCGTCGAAGAAGATCGGCAAGGGGATCTACAAGGCGATCGTGAACGCCCGCGCTCGCGGCGTCGAGGTGCAGATCATCACGGGGCACGCCAAGGCCACCTCGCTCGACAAGAAGCTGACCAGGCTGCTCGGGACGAAGAAGAAGCACAAGTCGTGGGCCAAGCGGAAGTCGAACTGGGGCAAGACCGGTCTGCCGAAGGCGCTCGTGCTCGCCAGCACGTCCGGCGGCACCCGCGCCGTCCGGATCGACTTCAACCGGACCTGGCTCCCCAAGGACCAGAAGCGCTCCGGCTCGGTCGCCCAGATCCGCTCGGACCAGCTCGGGTACGACGAGATGTTCATCCGCTTCTTCGCGGCGGTGGGACGCACCATCTGAGCGGGTCCCGAGACCGGTGACATGTCTCACGTCACCGGTCTCGGGCGCCGTTCGGGGGGTCCTGGGCGGTCGGTTCGCGGGTACAGTGCGCTCCGGCACGACCAGCGAAAGGGAGCTGAATGACCCGGCTTTGTCAGACCGAAGGCCTCTCCGAGGACCAGTCCGAGATCCTGAAGGCCGTGCGCGTCTTCGTGGACGAGCAGATCATCCCGGTGGCCCAGGAGCTCGAGCACTCCGACACCTACCCGCAGGAGATCGTCGACGGCCTCAAGGAGCTCGGCGTCTTCGGCCTGACCATCCCCGAGGAGTTCGGCGGCCTGGGCGAGTCCCTGCTGACCTACGCGCTCGTGGTCGAGGAGATCGCCCGCGGCTGGATGAGCGTGTCGGGCGTCATCAACACCCACTTCATCGTGGCCTACCTGCTCATGCAGCACGGCACCGAGGAGCAGAAGCAGAAGTACCTGCCGCGGATGGCGACCGGCGAGGTCCGCGGCGCGTTCTCGATGTCCGAGCCGGGACTGGGCTCGGACGTGTCGGCCGTCTCGACGAAGGCCACGAAGCAGGACGACGGGTCGTACTCCATCACCGGCCAGAAGATGTGGCTGACCAACGGCGCCAGCTCCACGCTGGTCGCGCTGCTCGTCAAGACCGACGAGGGCGCCGAGAGCGTCTACAAGAACATGACCACCTTCCTCGTCGAGAAGGAGGCCGGCTTCGGTGAGACGGCCCAGGGCGTCACGGTGCCCGGCAAGATCGACAAGATGGGCTACAAGGGCGTCGAGACGACCGAGCTCATCCTCGAGGGCCACCAGATCGGCGCCGACCAGATCCTCGGCGGTGAGCCCGGCAAGGGCTTCTTCCAGATGATGGACGGCGTCGAGGTCGGCCGGGTCAACGTCGCCGCACGGGCGTGCGGGCTGGCCTGGCGCGGCTTCGAGCTCGGTGTCGCCTACGCCCAGCAGCGCAAGACGTTCGGCAAGGTCATCGCCGAGCACCAGGCGGTGCTGTTCCGGATCGCGGAGATGGCGACCAAGGTCGAGGTGGCGCACAACATGATGGTCCGCGCCGCGCGCCTCAAGGACACCGGTCGGCGGATGGACGTCGAGGCCGGCATGGCGAAGATGGTCGCCTCGGAGTACGCCAACGAGGTCGTCGAGGACTCCTTCCGGATCCACGGCGGCTACGGCTACTCCAAGGAGTACGAGATCGAGCGGCTGATGCGCGAGGTCAAGTTCATGCTCATCGGCGAGGGCACCTCCGACATCCAGAAGATGATCATCGGGCGCCAGCTCCTCAAGGAGTACAAGCTCAAGTGAGCGTCAGCAATGCGAAGCAGCCGGGGAGCGAAGCGACCGACGGCAAGACGAACCCGGGCAACTTCTTCGAGGACTTCACGCTCGGGCAGGTCATCCGGCACGCGACGCCGCGCACGGTGACCGAGGGCGACCGGGCCGTCTACGGCTCGATCTACCCGACCCGGTTCGCGGTGCCGTCGTCGGCGGTCTTCGCCGCGTCGGTCGGCCTGGACCCGCACCCGGTGGAGGAGCTGATCGCGTTCCACATCGCGTTCGGCAAGACCGTCCCCGACGTCTCCCTCAACGCGGTCGCCAACCTCGGGTACGCCGAGTGCCGCTTCCACCGTCCCGTGGTGCCCGGCGACACGCTCAGCACCACCTCCGAGGTGATCGGGCTCAAGCAGAACTCCAACGGCAGGAGCGGCGTGGTCTACGTCCGCTCGACCGCCGTCAACCAACGCGGCGAGGTCGCGCTGGACTGGGCCCGCTGGGTGATGGTCCACAAGCGCGACACGAGTGACGTGGCCGCGCCCGCGCCGGAGAGTGTGGTGCCCGAGCTGGCGCCCGCCGTCGCCGCGGCCGACCTGGTGGTGCCCGACGGGCTCGACTTCTCGGCGTACGACTTCGCCGCGGCCGGGGAACCGCACCGCTTCGACGACTATGTCGTGGGGGAGCGGATCGACCACGTCGACGGCGTCACGCTGACCGAGTCCGAGCACCAGCAGGCCACCCGGTTGTGGCAGAACACCGCCAAGGTGCACTTCAACGTCGAGGCGCGTCCCGACGGCAACCGGCTGGTGTACGGCGGTCACGTCATCTCGATGGCCCGGGCGCTGTCCTTCAACGGACTCGCCAACGCCCAGCTGGTCGCGGCCATCAACGCCGGAGCGCACACCGCCCCGGCGTTTGCGGGAGACACGGTCTACGCCTGGTCCGAGGTCCTCGACCGGGCCGAGACCGCTGCCCCCGGCGTGGGCGCGCTGCGGCTGCGGCTCGTGGCGACCAAGGGCCGTGACACGTCGATGACGCTGCGCGGCGAGGACGGGAAGTACGCCCCGGGCGTGTTGCTCGACCTCGACTACTGGGCGTTCATCCCGCGCTGAGCCGCTCCGGGCGAGACCGTCAGTCGGTGCCGACCACCACGTCCTTGATCGTGTAGGTGACCTCGTCGTCGACGGCCTGGGCGATGCGGTCGAGCATGACCGAGCTGGGGTGGTCCTGGCCGTCCGGCCAGTCCACCTTCGCCTTCGCGACCTGCGGGTCGTTGGCCATGGCGATGATCTCGTCGATGGTGAGCCGGGCGAAGTCGGGCGCCGCGCGCCCCGCGGTGGGGCCGTCGAGAGAGGTCGCCTCGGTGACCTCGCCGTCGCGGACGACGACCTCGACCGTCCCCACCTGGGGGCAGTAGCAGAGCACCTCGAGGTGGTAGCTGTAGTCCTGCGGACCGTAGGTGGGGAAGGACGCGGTGCCGGCCGGGCCGGTCGTCGTACCGGTCGTCGTGCCGGTCGCGTCGGCGCTGGGGCTCGCCGAGGCCGTCGTCCGGTCCGCGGCACGGTCGGACTCCTTGCTGCAGGCGGCGCCGGTCAGCAGCACGGGGACGAGCAGGGCGGCGAGGGCGGCGGTCGAACGCATGGTGCTCATGATGCCTGGGACGTCCCACGGTGCCGATCGGTTCCCCGGCGCCCGTGGCCGGGACGGCGTCCCGCGGGCCAAAACTGGAACAAGTTGCAGTTCGAGCCGTGACCTGAGTCACAGGCGGGTCGTTGGACCTGCTACGGCCCGCCCGGGCCGGCGACCTGTGGTGCTCACCCCGAGAGGCACGCATGCCCCGAATCGCACGTGCGCGACGCCCGCGCCTGCTCCTCGGCGTGACGAACGTGGTCGTCAACTCAGGAGTAGGTGGCTGACCAGTGGTGATGAGCACGCGTACCCGCTTGCGCCGGACCGCGGGCGTCGCCCTGGTCCTGGTGGCGCTGACGGCCTGCGGTTCCCAACTCGACCCCGCGACCGTCGCGAAGGCCAGCGGTCAGGACGGTACGACGGGGACCAGCTCCGGCACGACCGGTGACGCTGGGCTGCCGGCCGGTGACACCCCGGCCGCCGGCGACGTACCGGTCGGGGGAGAGGCGCCCGCGCCCGGCGCGGCGGGCGACCCGGGTGCGCCGACCGGGGGTGGCTCCAGCGACCCCGGCGCCGCGGCCGGCGGCGGGGGCAAGTCCAAGGGCAAGGGCTCGCCCACGGGCGGCACCAAGGCGGCCTCCTGCGAGGGCTTCAAGAACCAGACCGGCATCACCGACAGCACGATCGCGCTGGCGAACGTCTCGGACATCTCCGGACCGGTGCCCGGCATCTTCGAGTCGGCGCAGCAGGCGACGCGCGCCTATGTGGAGTACTTCAACTCGCAGAACACGATCTGCGGCCGCAAGCTGTCCCTGGTCAACCTCGACAGCCGGGCCGACGCCGGCGCCGACCAGCAGGCCTACGTCAAGGCCTGCAGCGAGGCCTTCGCGGCGGTCGGCTCGATGTCGGCCTTCGACTCCGGCGGCGCGGCCACGGCCGACTCCTGCGGTCTGCCCGACATCCGCTCGACGATCGTCAACCCGGAGCGCCAGTCCTGCAAGTCGTGCTTCGGCGCCTACTCGATCCGCACCAACCTGATCCCGGACGCGGCCTCGAAGTGGCTGGCGCAGAAGTTCCCCGACGCCGTCAAGAACGCCGCCGTCCTCTACATCAACGCCGGCGCCGCGCCGGTCAACTCCAAGAGCATGGCGGCCGGGTACGAGAAGGGCGCCGGCTGGAAGGTCACCTACCTGCAGGGCATCGACGTGGCGGAGTTCAACTTCGCGCCGTACGTCCAGCAGATGAAGGACAAGGGCGTGCGGGCGGTCGCCTACCAGGGGCCCTACCAGAACACGGTGAAGCTGCAGCAGGCCATGGCCCAGCAGGGCTTCAAGCCGGACTTCTTCCTGCAGGACCCGACGATCTACGACAAGCGGTACGTCCAGCAGGCGGGTGCCGCGGCGGAGGGCACCTATGTCTACGCGGCTAACGACCTCTTCGAGAACACCAAGAACGCCGAGGTGCAGCTGTACCTGTCCTGGCTGCAGCAGGTGAAGCCGGGCGCCATCCCCAACTACTACGGGCTCTACGCCTGGTCGGCGGCCCGTCTCTTCGTGGAGAAGGCGATCTCGCTGGGCGGGAAGCTGAGCCGGGAGTCCCTGGTCGGCGCGTTCCGGGCGACCACCGCGTGGACGGGCAACGGCGCGCACACCGCGATGAACCTCTCGACGCCGAGCTCGCCGCCGTGCCTGAAGGTCATCCAGTACACCGGCGGCCGGTGGCAGCAGGTCTCGCCGGGCGACTACATGTGCGGTGGCGTCGTCGACTCCGGGGTCGGAGGCTGATCGTGGGCTCCCTCTTCGCCTACGTGCTGCTGGGTCTGTTCACGGGCGCGGCTTACGCGATCATGGCGAGCGGCCTGGTGCTGACCTACACCACCACCCGGGTGTTCAACATCGCCCACGGCGCGTTCGGCATGTTCCTGTCGTTCGTGTTCTGGGACTTCACCCAGCGCCAGGGCATCCCGACCGTGCTGTCGCTGATCCTGGTGCTCGGCGTCGTGGCGCCGGCGATCGGCTGGTTCATCCAGCGCTTCGTGACCCGTGGCCTCGGCGAGGGGCCCGTGTCCGTGGCACTCGTGGTCACGGTCGGCCTGCTGGTCGGTCTGATCGGGCTGGCCCAGTATCTCTGGCCGCCGGAGCCGCGCGCGCTGCTGCCGTTCTGGCCCGACACGAGTTGGAACATCGGCGGCACCTATGTCACCGCGCATCAGCTGGTCACCCTGATCTGCGCCGTCGCGGTGGCCTTCGGCCTCTACCTGCTGCTCGGCCGCACCCGGATCGGTACGGCGATGCGCGCGTCGGTCGACAACCCGGAGCTGCTCAAGCTGTTCGGGGGCAAGCCCGACCGGGTCGCGGCCCTGTCCTGGGCGATCGGCATGTCGCTCGCGGCGCTCGGCGGCATCCTGCTGGCGCCGGTCGTGCTGCTCGACTACTACGGCCTCACCCTGCTCGTCATCAACGCCTACGCCGCCGCCATGATCGGCCGGCTCAAGAGCCTGCCGATGACCTTCGCCGGCGCGATGGTCCTCGGCATCCTGGAGTCGCTCGCGGTGGCCTACCTGCCCAAGGACGGCTTCCTCAACTCGTTCCGCGCGGTGATCCCCGCGCTCTTCCTGTTCGCCATCGTCGTGCTGATGCCGCAGGCGCAGCTGCGGATCGGCCAGGTCAAGGGCATCGTCACCGCCCCGGTCCCCACGATGCGGAGCTCGATCGGCGCCGGCGCCGGTCTCCTCCTGGTCGCCCTGCTGCTCGTCAACGTGGTCGCGCCCAACCAGGTACTGCTCATCGGCGTCGCGGCGACGTACGCGATGGTGATGCTGTCGCTGGTCCTGCTGACCGGGTACGGCGGCCACGTCTCCCTCGCGCAGTTCACCTTCGCCGGTGTCGGCGCGCTCGCCTACGCCAAGCTCGACGAGCCGAACCTCCTCGGACTGCTCGTGTCGGCGCTGATCGCCGCCGCGGTCGGTGCCCTCGTCGCGCTGCCGGTGCTGCGGCTGACCGGCCTCTACCTGGCGCTGTCGACGATGGCGTTCGCGGTGCTGATGGACAAGGTGATCTTCAACGCCGACTTCGCGTTCAAGTTCAACGGCACCCTGGCCGCCGAGCGGCTCTCGATCCTGGGCCTGCGGATCGGGTCGGACACCTCCTACGTCTGGTTCATGGTGCTGGCGTTCGTGCTGCTCTCGCTGGGCCTGCTCGTGCTGCGCCGCGGCGCGCTGGGCCGACTGCTGATCGCGATGCGCGACAGCCCGTCGGCCTGCGGCACCCTCGGGCTCGACATGCGCTGGTTCCGGGTCGGCCTGTTCGCGCTGTCGGCGGGCATCGCCGGCCTGGCGGGCGGGCTCTTCGCCGGCCTGCGCGGCACGGTCGGTGCCGCCGACTTCCTCTACTTCCAGTCCCTGCTGGTGCTCCTGCTGGCCGTCGTCTTCGGTGCCACCTCGGTCACCGGCGCCCTGCTCGGCGGCGTGGCGCTGATGCTGCTGCCCGAGTTCCAGGCCGCGTCGCCGAGCATGGCCGGCCTGCTGTTCGCGGTGATCGGCTTCGGCGCGGTGCTCCTCGGTCGCGACCCCAACGGCATCGCCAACCACCTGTTCCGGGTGGGCCGCTGGCTGCGGGAGCGGATCGCGCCCGGTCTGGGGGACCGGCTGGGCGAGCGGCTGCAGGGGCTGCTGCCCCGCGGGGGGACGGCCGCGGACGGCTCGGTCGACGTACCCCTCGTCGACGTCCCGGGCAGCCCGGCCCGCCCGGAGCACGGCGCCTCCGACACCATCGTCATCGAGAAGGTGAGATGAGCATGGCTCTCCTCGAGGTCGACGACGTCGTGGTCCGGTTCGGCGGCGTCACCGCCGTCAACCGGGCATCCTTCACCGCGGACCGGGGCGTGATCACCGGCCTGATCGGGCCCAACGGTGCGGGCAAGACGACTTGCTTCAACGTGATCACGGGGCTGCAGAAGCCCACCAAGGGACGGGTCCGCTACCGCGACCGCGACGTCACCTCCTGGCCGGTGCACCGTCGCGCCCGGCACGGCGTGGGGCGCACGTTCCAGCGGCTCGAGGCGTTCGGCTCGCTGTCGGTGCGTGACAACGTCCGGGTCGCGCACGAGATCCACGGCGGCCCGCTCACCTGGCTGGGGGGCAGGCGAGGCGTGCTCGGCGTCGACGTGCTGCTCGACCGGGTCGGCATCGCGGAGTACGCCGACGAGCGGGCCGACTCGATCCCGACCGGGACCGCGCGGCTGCTGGAGCTGGCCCGGTGCCTGGCCAGCGACCCGCAGCTGCTGCTCCTCGACGAGCCGTCGTCGGGCCTCGACGAGACCGAGACCGGCGCCTTCGGTGCGCTGCTCGTCGACCTCGCGGCGGAGGGCTGCTCGATCCTCATGGTCGAGCACGACATGGACCTGGTGATGAGCGTGTGCCACGACATCCACGTGCTCGACTTCGGCGAGATCATCGCCTCGGGCGCGCCGGCCGACATCCGCACCGACGCCGGCGTCCAGCGGGCCTACCTGGGCTATGCGGAGGGTGACGGCGACACGACCACCATGCAGGCCGTCGCGGAGGAGGTGAGCCCCGCATGAGCGTCCCGATCCTCGACGTCATCGACCTGCACGCCGCCTACGGGCGGATCGAGGTGCTGCGCGGGGTGGACCTGGCCGTGCCGCGCGGTGCGGTGATGGCGCTGCTCGGCCCCAACGGCGCGGGCAAGTCGACCCTGGTCAAGGTGATCAGCGGCCAGAAGGAGGCCACCTCCGGGGACATCCACCTGGCGGGGGTGCACGTGCGGGGGGCCAGGTCCGACGACCTCGCCCGGGTCGGACTGTGCACGATCCCCGAGGGCCGCTCGGTGTTCCCGAACCTCACCGTCGAGGAGAACCTGGTCCTGATGTCGTACGCCGGCGTGCCGGCCCCCGCGATCCTCGACACCGCCTACGCGTACTTCCCCCGGCTCCACGAGCGTCGCCACCAGCTCGCGGGCACCATGTCGGGCGGCGAGCAGCAGATGCTCGCCATGTCGCGGGCGCTGGCCTCCGACCCGGCGCTGCTGCTGCTCGACGAGCTGTCGATGGGCCTGGCGCCGCTGATCGTCGACGAGCTCTACGAGACCGTCGCGCGGATCGCCGAGTCGGGTGTGTCCATCCTGTGCATCGAGCAGTTCGCCCGCACCGCGCTGCGGGTCGCCGACTACGCCGCCGTGATGAGCGGCGGTCGCATCGTGGCCACCGGTGAGCCCGGGGAGATCCTCGAGACCATGGCCGACGTCATCCTGGGAGGGGCAGCATGAACCACCACGCGCACCGGTGCCGGCTACTCGTGGGCGGGGCTCTGGTGGCCTCGCTCGCGACCCTGGCCGTGGGGCCCGGCGCCCCGTCCGCCCGCGCCGACGAGGGCGGTGGCGGCTCCGCGGCGTACGGCGGCTACACCGCCCAGGCCTGGTCGACGCCCATCCGGGTCGAGGTATTCGAGCCGAGCCTGCCGATCCCGGTCGACGCCGGCATCGCCCAGCTGGAGTTCGACATGGGCTACAGCAAGGTCAAGGCCGACTCCGGCGAGTCGCGCGGCCGCGCCAGTCTCTTCTGGCCGGGCGACCCGGTGGGCGAGGGCCTCAAGACCTTCGCCGAGCAGCTCGGGCTGCCGCCGAACCCGCTCACCGACGGCGGCTACCCGGTGCAGGTCAACTCGCAGTTCCCCGGGGACACGCCGACCCAGAAGGACGAGTCGATCCCCGGCGCGATCATGACGACGACGTCCGGCGACAAGACCGCGAGCGCCGAGACCGGCTTCTCGCCCGACGGCGCCGTGCTCGGCCCCGAGGGCGCCGTCGCGGACCCGGGCACCAAGAGCGGGCTGCTGGACCTGCTCAACGGCGTGACCGGCCTGCTCACCGGGGGACTCGGCGGGGGACTCGGCGGGGCTCCGACCAGCGGGGCGACCCGGGCGGCGGCGCCCGGACTGCCGCCCCAGCTCGCCGCGCTCGTCGACATCGACGGCTACGTGTCGACCAGCCGGATGGACGCCACCAAGGGCAAGGTGGTCGGCGTCTCCCGCGCCACGCTCGGCGAGATCCGCCTCCTCGGCGGGCTGATCACGCTCGGCGGTGTCGAGACGGTCGCGAAGTCGACCTCCGACGGTGCCACCGGTACGGCGACCGGGTCGGCCACCTGGGGCAAGCTCGCGATCGCCGGGCAGGAGTTCGGGATCGGCCCGGACGGCGCGCTCACGATGGGCAAGACCGTGCCGATCCCCGGCCTCGACAAGCTGCCGCTCGACGCGCTCAAGGCGCTCGGTGTCAGCATCGAGGTGCCGCAGCAGGTCCGCACCGTCGAGGGCGACGCCGGCACCAGCGTCTCGGAGGGCCTGCGGATCACCATCGACACCCAGCTGCTGGCCCCGTTGCTCAAGACGCTGCCCACCAACCTCCTCGCCGAGCTGATCCCGGCCCAGGCCGGTCCGCTGAAGGGCGTCGTGTCGGGCCTGTCCAACCTCGCGCCCAAGGTGGTCGTCACCCTGGGCATCGCCGAGGCGGAGGTCGACACCGTGCCGCCGATCGAGATCCTCGCCCCGCCGCCTCCTGCGGAGGCCGCGCCTCCGGCAGCCGCGCCCGAGGCGGCGCCGGCACCCGCGGCAGGCGGGGTCGGCGTACCGTCGGCCGTCGCGCCGGTGCCGCCACCGGCCGGTGGCGTGCCGACCGCGGGAGGGACGCCGGGCGGTGCCCTGACCGACGCGGCGCCCGCCAGCGCGGGGCTGCCCGAGCTGTTCTCGATCCCCGGCCTGCTCCTGGTGGGTGCCTTCGCGCTCGCGGCCGTCGCCGGGTCGTGGTTCCGCCGGCTCGGCGCCGCGGCGCTCGGCATCGGTGCTCCCTGTCCCCACGGCCTCGACAGCGGCCTCCCCGACCTCCGAAAGGCCTGAGCCATGACCACAGCCGCCACGCCCTCGAGCCGCCCCGCCCGATCCCCGGGCCTGCCCCGGGCCGGGGACCTCGCCGGCGCCGGCCGCTCCGGCGTCGCGCCCCTGAAGGACAACCACTACGCCCTGCTCCAGGTGGTCCTCTTCTGGGCGGGCGCGATCATGCTCCCGCTCGGGATCGTGGTGATCATCCTGGGCTGGTACGGCGCCGCCAACACGCCCTACCAGTGGGACCAGATGTCCTATGTCGTCTCCGGCGGCATGCTCGGACTCGGCCTGACCTTCGTCGGCGGCTTCCTCTACTTCGGCGCGTGGCTGGCCCGGATCGCCGCCGACGGGCGCGAGTCGTCCAAACGGCTCGCCGACACCCTGCTCGTGCTCGCCGAGGTCACCGCGACGACGGCCCGCACCGATGCGCAGGGCCTCGACGTCGGCGCGATCCCGGTGGTCGCCGGTGGCGGCACCACGATGCACCGGCGCGACTGCGCGCTGATCGCGCACCGCGACGACCTCGCGCCCGTCGGCGAGGACAACGCCCACCTGGCCACGTGCCGGGTGTGCCGGCCGACGGTCCGGCGCTGACCCGGCGCAGTTGAAGTCGGCAAGCACGCCGACCCGGCGCAGTTGAAGTCGGCAAGCACGCCGACCCGGCGCAGTTTGAAGGCTCTTCACAGTTGACGGTGTAGGAGTTGGGGTCTGAAGCCGCCGGTCTCGAGCAGGCTGCGGGCGATGTAGTTGGTGAGGTTGCGGAACCCGAGTGCGGAGCCGCGGAGGTGTTCGAGCCGTCCGTTGATGGCCTCGGTGGGTCCGTTGCTGGTGCCGGGGCGGTCGAAGTAGGCGAGCACGTCGGCGGCCCGCTTCTTCAACGTCCTGCCGAGCTTCGCGACCTCGATCAGTGCCTTGGGGACGCTGGCGCTGAGGTCGGCGATGAGCTTGACCATCAGCTCGCGGGCGTGAGCCCGGTCCTGGGTGCGGTAGGCGGTGATCATGCGCTGGTAGATGCCCCAGGTCGCTTCGACCTCGACGTGCTGGTCGTCGACGAACAGTCGGTTGAGCCTGTCGATCTGTCGGTCGGTGAGCAGCCCGGTGCCGGTATGCAGAGTGCGTCGCGCCTTGTAGAGCGGGTCGTCCTTGAAGCCGCGGTGGCCGTGGATGGCGAGCTGGACCCGGCGGCGGCACTGGTCGAGTGCGTCGCCGGCGAGCCGGACCACGTGGAAGGGATCCATCACCGCGACCGCGTCGGGGACCTCTTCGGCAGCAGCGGTCTTGAAGCCGGTGAACCCGTCCATCGCGACCACCTCGACGCCGTCGCGCCAGGCATCGGGGCGTTCGGTGAGCCAGGCCTTGAACGCCGACTTCGACCGACCCTCGACCATGTCGAGCAGGCGTGCGGGGCCGGTGCCGTCGCGGACCGGGGTGAGGTCGATGATCACGGTGACGTACTTGTCGCCGCGCCGGGTGTGGCGCCACACGTGCTCGTCCACGCCGATCACCGCGACCCGGTCGAAGCGGTCCTCCTTGTCGATCAGGACCCGCTTGCCTTCGGCCAGGACCGCGGCGTTGGCGGTGTTCCAGGCGACCCCGAGCCCTTCGGCGACCCGGGCGACGGTGAGGTGTTGGACCACGATGCCTTCCAGGGCCCACCGCAGGCCGGTGCGGGTCAGCTTCGCCCGCGGCTCGGCGGCGCGGCGGGTGTCTTGGCGCCACACGTGTCCGCAGCCGGTGCACTTGTAGCGACGGATCGAGACCAGCAGCGTGGTCGGGCGCCAGCCCAAGGGGACGTGTGCCAGCCGCCTGGTCACGGTGTCGCGAGGTGCGCCTTGGCAGCCGCAGCGTCGACACCACCCCTCGCTGCCGTCGTCGGCGTCGACGACGCGGCAGGCCAGGACCGCACGGTCGGGCTTGAGGTTTTGGCCGACGACCTCGAGACCGAGGTCGTCGAGGCGGCAGCAACTTGGTCAGGTCAGGGCGCGCGAAGGTAGCGTCAGGCAAGTCGAGGTCTTCCGGATGGCGAGCGTGAGAACTTCCATCCTCGGGAGACCTCGACATCTATCCCGGGACCGCCACGCCAGCGCTCGTTACACCCTCAACTGTGAAGAGCCAGTTTGAACCCAAGGGTTAAGACTGCGCCGGGTCGGCGTCAGTTCCGGTTAAGACTGAGCCGGGTGGGCGGACCTCGGGTACGTCGCGCGCGGCGAACCAGCGGGCCAGGGGAAGCAGGGTCAGCACCAGCACCATCGGGACCACGAAGCCGAACCGCAGCTCGTCCTGACCGACGACCCCGGTGAGCACCGCGCCGAGCAGACCGCCCACGTAGTTGAACTGGTTGAACCGGGCGATCACCGTGTCGACCCGCTCGACCGAGCCGCCGGCGATCCGGGCCGCCGCCGAGAAGCTCAGCGGCGCCACCACCGAGATGCCGGCCCCGGTCAGCGTGAAGCCCAGGACGGCGACCGGCCAGGTCGGGGCGGCGGTCACCACGGCCAGACCACCGCAGGCGACCACGGCCCCGATCCGCAGGACCGGCGTCGCGCCGTACCGCTCGACCAGCGAGTCGCCGGCCAGGCGCACCACCAGGCTCGCCAGGAGGTAGGGCAGCGTCGCGAGCGCGACCCAGCGTGACGGCGCGTCGACCACCTCGTCGAGGTAGATCGCGCCCCAGGTCTGCGCGGCCGTGTCGACCATGTAGAAGACGACCATGCCGAGACCGACCAGGAGGATCGGCCGCCAGGGGATCGCCGGGCCGGCGCCGGGGCGACCGGGGTCGCCGGGGTCGCGGGTCCGGGGTAGGAAGGCCGCGCCCGAGGCGAGCAGCGGCACCACCGCGACTAGGGCGGTCCAGGCCAGGTCGAGGTCGGCCGTTGCGAGGGTCGCCGCCGCACCGAGCAGGCCGCCGAAGGTCCACGCCCCGTGGAAGCTCGGGAGGATCGTGCGGCCGAAGCGCCGCTCCAGGGCGACCGCCTGCATGTTGGTGGTCGCGTCGACCATGCCGAGGCCGACGCCGTACCCGCCGACACCGACGAGGAATGCTGCCCACGCGGGCGCGGCGAGCATCAGGGCCGCGCCGCCGGCGACGAGCACCAGCCCGGCCCGCAGCACCCGCGCGCTCGCCGTCCGGGCCGCGAGCCGCTCCGCGAGCACGGACCCGGCGCCCGCGAGCAGGACGATGGCCAGCAGCACGCCGGAGATGGACAGCTCGGACAGCTCCCAGCGGTCCTTGAGGTCGGGCAGACGGGTGGTGAGTCCGATGAAGACGAAGCCCTGGGTGGCGAAGCCGAGCGCGACGGCGAGCCGGTACCGGGTCAGGGGGGCGGTCAGGGGCATGGCGGGATCCTGCCACCGCCCGGGCCGGCCCGGGCGCGACTGGCAGGATGTCCCCATGGCCGATTCCGCGTTCCTGGCCCGCCACGGCGCGACGGAGTGGAGCGTCGCGGGACGGCACACCTCCCGGACCGACCTGCCGCTGCTCCCGGAGGGCGAGGAGGTCGCGCGCGGGCTGGCCGGCCGGCTCGGCGGGACCGTCTTCGCCGAGGTACTCACCAGTCCGCTACGCCGCGCCCGGCGTACCGCCGAGCTCGCGGGCTTCCCCGACGCCGAGGTCTGCGACGACCTCCGTGAGTGGGGGTACGGCGACTACGAGGGCCGCACCACCGCGGAGATCCGTGAGCAGGTACCCGGTTGGACGGTGTGGACCCACCCGGCTCCGGGCGGTGAGCCCGCCGCGGCTGTCGCGGCCCGCTGCGACCGGGTCGTCGCCCGGATCCGGGCCGCCGCGGGCCCGGTCCTGGTGGTCGCCCACGGCCACGTGCTGCGGGCACTGGCCGCCCGCTGGCTCGGCCTGCCGGTCGCCGACGGACGACTCTTCCGCCTCGACACCGCCACGCTCTCCGAGCTCGGCCACGAGCGGGAGACCCCCGTGCTGCTGCGCTGGAACAGCTGAGCCCCGGGCCGACCCACACCGACCCGGCCCGGATGCTTGACGAACCGGCCGCGGCGCAGCACGGTGTCGGACATGCCGACCGATGAGCCCGGAGCATCCCGCGGCGGCCCCGACGGGGTGCGCGTGGGGTGCCCGCGCTGCCCGGCACCGGTGGCCGAGCTCGGCGACGGACGCTGGTCGTGCCCGGACCACGGCATCGTCGTTCCCCTCTGGCGGCCGGTCGTGTCGTCGTACGACGAGTTCGCGGCCCACCTGCTGCGGGTCGGGCCGCTCTTCCCGACCTTCCTGCCCTGGCCGCTGGGGCCGGGCTGGACGGTGAGCGACTTCGCGGCCGTGGTCGCCGAGGGTGACACCGCGCACGCCACGATGGCCTGCGTCTCCGGGACCAGTCAGCTCGACGGACCGGTGGACGTGATGGTGATCAGCGAGGAGCCGGGCACCGGCTTCGGTGCCCGTGTCGCCGGCATCGCCGCCCCCGACGATCCCGAGCGTCTCGACCCCGGTCACGAGGTCGGCGACGGCCCGCCGCCGGTCCGGGTCCGCGTCGACCAGTACCCCGTCGGACTGTGGCCGGTCTCGGTGAGTGCCAGGCCGGGGGAGTGGGACCGCTCCGTGCTCGCCGGGGAGGCCGGCGGCCGCTGGCTGTGGCTGATCCTGCGCCCCGCCTCGGCGATCCTGTTGCTGCGCGACGAGTGGATCCTCCGCGACATCTCCGCCACCGGTCCGCAGCTGGTCGCCCTGCCGTTCGGCGGGCCCGCACCCTCCTGGTGAGGGTGGTGCACGCACTACCCCAGGTCGGGTCGGTGCGCTACTGACCGGACCGCCTCGCCCGACGAGGCTGGAGTCATGTCAGCCAACGAAGCCGCCGACCGCGCGTCGTACCCGGCACCGCGTCGCTTCGCCGCGGCCCGCCGCCGGCCGTTCACCGTCTCCGGTCTGCTCCTCATCCTGGCGGTGGGGATCGGCACCGGCGCGCTCGCCAGTGGGGCCCTCGACCACGGGTGGGGGCGCGCCCTCGCCTACGGGCCGGGCGCGCTGCAGGCCGGCGACTGGTGGACGCTGTTCACCGGACCGCTGCTGGCCATCGAGCCCTGGTGCTATCTCCCCGTCCTGCTCAGCTTCGGGCTCTGCGTCGGGTACGCCGAGACCCGGCTCGGCACGCTGCGCACCGCTCTGCTGTGGCTGGGCACCCAGGTCGGCAGCGTGCTCGTCGCCAGCGGCCTGATCCTGGCCGCCGGGCCGGCCTCGCTCCGGCAGGCGATGGACGTCGGCCCGTCGGGCGGTGCGCTGGCCGTCGGCGCCGCCATGACCGCCTTCCTGAGCACCGCCCCACGCCGGATCGCCCGCGCCGGGCTGGTCGGCTACGCGGTCGTCTCCCTGCTCGTCGTCGGGCACCTCGCCGACGTCGTCCACCTGGTCGCGGTCGCCGGCGGCCTGCTGATCGGGTCCCTGATCGGGCCCCGGCGCCGTCCGGTGGTCAACCGTGACCGGGCGGTCGCCCACCTGCAGCGCGACGGCGGCGGCTCGATCTCCTGGATGACCACGTGGCCGGGGGTGCGCTACCTCTACGACCCGCGGGGCGAGGGCTACGTCGCCTACCGCCGGCACCTCGGCGTCGCACTGGCCCTCGGCGACCCGATCGGCACCGCCGGGTGGCGCGACCGCGCCCCGGCCGCGTTCGCCACCTTCTGCGCCGACGAGCACCTCATCCCCAGCCACTTCGCGGTCAGCGAGCCGGTCGCCCGGGCCATCGGCGGCCGCAGCCTGCAGGTCGGGGAGGACACCCTGCTCGACCTCCCCGAGCTGGAGTTCCGCGGCAAGCGCTGGCAGGACGTCCGTACGGCGCGCAACCGCGCCGCCCGCGACGGCATCCGCTTCGAGCTGGTCGTGCTCGCCGACGCCGCCCCGCACGTCGTCGCGCAGGTCCGGTCGATCAGCGACGGCTGGCTGCGGCGCCAGCGCACACCCGAGCTGGGCTTCACCCTCGGCGGTGTCGACCACGCGATGGACCCGCGGGTGCGGGTCGCGCTGGCTCTCGACGCCGACGACCGGGTGCACGGGTTCCTCTCCTGGCTGCCCGTCCACGGGAGCGAGGGCCGCATCGACGGCTGGACCCTGGACCTGATGCGACGCCCGGAGGACGGCTTCCGGCCGGTCATCGAGTTCCTCATCGCCGAGTCCTGCCTGGCCTTCAAGGACGAGGGAGCGCGGGTCGTGTCACTGTCGGCGGCTCCGCTGGCCCGCAGCGCGGGGGAGCCCGAGGGCTGGCTGCAGCGCGGTCTGGAGCGCTCGGCGCGGGTGCTCGAGCCGCTGTACGGCTTCGCCTCGCTGCATGCCTTCAAGGCCAAGTTCTCACCGCGCTGCGAGACCCTGCACCTGACCTACCGCTCGCTGGCCGACCTGCCCCGGATCGGCGCGGCCGTGCTGGTCGCCTATCTGGTCACGCCGAAGACCCGCGACGCCGGCGTACCCGTGGCCCGGTCGCTGCCGCCCGTGACGGTCACCGTCGCGGACCGGACGGACGAGCGGGTCGAGGTCGCCGCCTGACCTGCCGGCCGCGTGCGGGCACCCGGCGTCGATCCGTGGCTAACCTCGTACGGTGACGATCGACCTCCACACCCACTCCAGTGTCAGCGACGGCACGGAGTCGCCCGCCGACCTGGTGCGAGCTGCGGCGGCGGCCGGCCTGGAGGTCGTCGCGCTCACCGACCACGACACCACGGCGGGCTGGGACGAGGCGGTCGTCGCGGCGGAGGACACCGGGATCGGGCTGGTCCGGGGGATCGAGGTCAGCACCCGCTACCGCGGCGAGGGGGTGCACCTGCTGGCGTACCTCCCCGACCGGGACGATCCGGCGCTCCGGGCCGAGCTCGACCGGATCGTCGCGGGGCGCGAGGACCGCGTGCCGGCGATGCTCGCCCGGCTGCGGGACCTCGGCATCCCCGTGACGGAAGAGGCGCTGGCCGAGGTCAGCCCCGACAACCAGGTGACCGGCCGGCCGCACGTCGCCGACCTGCTGGTGCGGCTCGGCGCGGTCCACGACCGTGACGAGGCCTTCGCCCGCTACCTCTACGACGGTGGCCCGGCCTTCGTCGACAGGTACGCCGCCGACCTGGTCACCATGCTGGGCCTGGTCACCGGAGCCGGCGGGGTCGCCGTCGTCGCCCACCCGTGGGGCCGCGCCTCCGCGGGGGTGCTCGACGAGGCGGCCTTCACGGACCTGGCCGCTGCCGGGCTCGGCGGCATCGAGGTCGACCACCTCGATCACGATCGGCGGGCCCGGGCCGGGCTGCGGACGATCGCGGGCCGGCTCGGTCTCGTCGTGACCGGCTCGAGCGACCACCACGGCGCCGGGAAGACCGGGCACGACCTCGGGAGCGAGACGACCGACCGCGCCCAGCTGGACCGGATCCTCGAGCGGGCCGCCGCCCTCGGCTCACCGACGGGCCTGGCCGGGGGGAGAGGCCGGTGATCGAGTACGTCCTGCTCGTCGAGGTCTTCGTGACCCTCTTCGTCATCATGGATCCCGTCGGCACCGTCCCGATCTTCCTGTCGCTGACCGCGGGGCGCAGTCCCGCCACCGCCCGCCGCGCCGCCTGGCAGGCCGTGGCGGTGTCCTTCCTGGTGATCACCCTGTTCGCGTTCTTCGGCCAGCAGATCCTCAACTACCTGCACATCTCGCTGCCCGCACTTCAGTGCGCGGGCGGGCTGCTGCTGCTCCTCGTCGCACTCGAGCTGCTGACCGGCAAGGAGGAGGCGATGACCGCGTCCACCGACGCCAACATCGCCCTGGTGCCGCTCGGCACCCCGCTGCTCGCCGGCCCCGGCGCCATCGTCGCCACCATGCTGTTCGTGCAGGACATCGACACCTGGGGCGACGGCGTGGCGGTCGCGCTCGGCGTCATCGGGGTCCACCTCGCCCTGTGGGCCGCGATGCGCTACTCGCTGCCCATCCTCCGCCTGATCCGTGAGGGTGGCGTCCTGCTCGTCACCCGGATCGCGGGCCTCCTGCTCTCGGCCATCGCCGTCCAGCTCGTCGCCGACGCCGTCCGTGCCTTTATCGCCGGCGAGGGCTGACGCTGCGGGCCGTGGTCGAGTCGTCGGTTCTGACCCGTTGAGTCGTCACTTCTGACCCTGCCAGTCGTCCATCTCCTCGCTGGATCCGGACTCAACAGGTCAGATTCGACGGCTCGACAGGTCAGAAGCGGCAACTCAACATCACTTGCGACCGAGGGACTGGAGGCGCTGGAGGAGCGGGCGGGGTGCCAGGCGGCTCGCGGTGACGATGGCCTTGTAGCGCTTCGAGGGGATCGACATCGCGCGGCCGCGGTCGAAGTCGGCGAGGGCGTCGTGGACCAGCCGGTCGGGTTCGAGCCAGAGCAACCGGGGAGCGGAGGTGTCGCGTTCGACACCGAGGCGCTGGTGGAACTCGGTCTTCACGAAGCCCGGGCACAGCGTCATCACGGTGACGCCGCGGCCGGCGTACTCCTGGTGGGCCCAGGCGCTGAACGAGTTCACCCACGCCTTCGCCGCGCTGTAGGTCCCGCGGGGGAGGAAGGCGGCGACGCTCGACACGTTGATCACCCCGCCGCGACCGCGCTCGACCATGCCTCCGAGCGCCGCGTGGGTGAGCCGCAGCACGGCCCGCACCAGGACGTCCTGCTGCGCCTGCTCGACGTCGACCGGGTTGTCCAGGAAGCGCTTCTTGAGACCGAACCCGGCGTTGTTGACCAGGAGGTCGACCGGCGCCGACCGGTCCGCCAGCCGGGCCTCGACCCGGGCCAGCGCGTCGAGGGCGGTGAGGTCGGCGGGGAGCACCTCCACCGCGACGGCGTACGACGACCGGAGTTCCGCGGCGACGGACGCGAGCCGCACCTCGTCGCGGGCCACGAGGACCAGGTCCTGGCCGCGGGCGGCGAGCTGGCGGGCGAACTCCAGGCCGATGCCGGCGGTCGCGCCGGTGACGAGGGCGGTGGGCATGCCGCAAGACTAGGAGCACCCCGGGCCCGGCGCGGGGACGCGCCGCGGGCCATCCGGCATGATGGGGGCGATGAACAGCGTGCCGGCTCCCCCCACGATCCTCGCTGTCGCCAACCAGAAGGGCGGCGTCGCGAAGACCACCAGTGTCGCCTCGATCGGTGCGGCCCTCGCGGAGCGGGGCCAGTCGGTGCTCCTGGTCGACCTCGATCCGCAGGCCTGCCTGACCTTCTCGCTGGGCATCGACCCCGAGGACCTCGAGCTGTCCGTCCATCACGTGCTGACCAAGGGCACCGCGGTCGCCGAGGTGATCCTCGAGACCGACGACGGCGTCGACCTGCTGCCGGCCACGATCGAGCTCGCCCGCGCCGAGGCGGACCTGTTGACCCGCACCGGGCGTGAGCACATCCTGCGCGGCGTGCTGGAGGACCTCCGCGAGAGCGGCCGGAGCTACGACTGGGTGCTGCTCGACTGCCCGCCGTCACTCGGTGTGCTCACCGTCGCCGCGCTCACCGCGGCCGACGGCGTGCTCATCCCGCTGCAGTGCGAGACCCTGTCGCATCGCGGCGTGGGCCAGCTGCTCGACACGGTCCACGACGTGCGCCGCTTCACCAATCGCGATCTCGCCGTGTGGGGCGTCCTGCCCACGTTGTACGACGGTCGCACCAACCACGCGCGCGCCGTACTCGACACGATCGCGGAGACCTACGACCTCGAGGTCGTCGAGCCGCCGATCCCCAAGACGATCAAGTTCGCGGAGGCGCCGGCCGCGGGCCGCTCGATCCTCGCGACCAGTCGCACGAGCAAGGGCGCCGAGGCCTACCGCGAGGTCGCCGCCTCCCTGATCGTCCGCGCGGGGCGCTGAGGCGCCGTGGCGAAGCACGCGGTACGCCGGGGGAGCGGCCGGCATCGTGCCCCGGCCCGGCCCCGCTACGGCCGGATCGCCGCGGTCGTCGCGGCCCTGACGGTGACGGTGGTGGCGCTCGCGGGCGGCTTCGGGCTGGTCCCGACCGGCGGCGGTGGGCCGGCGGCGGCCAGCTCGGTGGCCGGATCGGCGGGCGCCGAGGCGGACCCGGCCTCCGAGCCGGCCGCGGACCCGGCCTCCGATCCGGCGGTGGATCCGCCCGCGGCTCCCGTCACCGGGCAGCTCGCCGACGCGAGCACCCCCATCGCCGCGGAGTCCGACTCCACCAAGCTGCCGGCGGCGTCCGGTTCGGGCCGTCGGGTGGTGTTCAGCGAGGGGCGCCAGCGGGTCTGGCTGGTCGGCGCTACGGGCTCCGTCGAGCGGACCTATCCCGTCTCCGGCAGCGTCTACGACAACCTCGAGCCCGGCAGCTACGCCGTCTACTCCCGCAGCCGCGACGCGATCGGCATCGACGACTCGGGCACGATGGAGTACTTCGTCCGGTTCACCCAGGGCACGCAGGGGGCCGCGATCGGGTTCCACACGATCCCGGTCGACCGCGGCGAGCCGGTGCAGACGATCGCCCAGCTCGGCACCCCGCTCTCCCACGGCTGCATCCGGCAGGACCGGCCCGACGCCGTCGCCCTGTGGGAGTTCGCGCCCATCGGCACCCCGGTCGTCGTCACCGTCTGAGCCTCGCTGAGCCCACCAGCCCCAGACGCCTCGGCAGCCCCAGGTCGGGGCCGGGCACGATTTGCCCTGCTCGGGGGGCTTCTGTCTAGGGTGCCCGGATGCTCGCCCACCTCGGAAAGCACCTCGCCACGACCGTCGCCACGCTGACGGTCCTGACCCTCGCCGTGACCTTCGCGCCCGCGCCGGCCGTCGCGGCACCCTCGAACCCGGAGCCGGCGTCGGTGCCGGACCCGGCCACCTCGCAGAAGGGCGGCGGCTTCGAGATCCGGGCGATGTCCTTCAACATCCTCACCGCCTCGATGGCACCCGGCGGCGCGACCCGGGCGCACCGGGCGGCCACCGAGGTGCAGAGCAACAAGCGCACCGTCGTGGCCTTCCAGGAGGTGCACCAGTCGCAACTGAAGGTGCTGCAGAACCGCCTGCCGCGGTTCAAGTTCTACCCGCGCCGCACCCTCGACAACTTCAGCGGCGCGATCCAGATCGCCTGGCACGCCGGCGAGTACGACGCCCTCGACAAGGGCGAGATCTACCGGCCGTCCATGGGCAGGATGCGGGCGATCCCGTGGGTCAAGCTCAAGCACCGCACGACCAAGCGCGTCGTCTACGTCGTGGCGATCCACAACGCCCCCGGTGGCCTCGAGGCCGAGCGGGACATCTCGACCGTGCGCGAGATCAAGCTCATCAAGCGACTCGGCGCCAAGGGCAAGCCGGTACTGGTCATGGGTGACATGAACGAGCGGGTCGAGTTCTGCCAGCGGGTGGCCAAGGCGACCGACCTGGTCTCGCTCGGCGGCACCAAGCGCAACCCCTGCCCGGTGCCGCCCAAGGCCGGGCCCGACTGGATGCTCGCGACCTGGACCGGCACGAAGTTCAGCGACTACCGCAAGGTCTACAACGGCATCAGCGACCACCCGATGCTGGTCGGCAACGTGTGGGTGGAGCCGCTGCCGCCCAAGGTCTGACGAGCTCGGCGAACACGAGTGAACACGAACGGAGCCCGGGCACAGCCCGGGCTCCGTTCGTCTCTGCTCAGATCCTGGTGAGGTCCCGGTCAGGACCCCGCCGACCCAGCCGTCAGGCCGACGGGGTCGGCGCGGCGTCGGTGGCCGCCGCGGACCCGCCGCCGCTGCCCCGGCGCCGGCGCCGGCGGTTGCGGTTGCCGCCCTCGGCGGGGTCGGCCGCGGTGGCGGCGCTGGTCTGCTCCGCGGCGCCGCCCTCGACGGGCTGGCCGCTCCGGGTGCGGGTGCGGGTCCGGGTGCGCTCGCCGGAACGGCGCTCGCCGGAACGGCGCTCGCCGGAGCGCCCACCCCGCTCGCCCGACCCCGACCGCTCGCCCGAGCGCTCGCCGCGAGGTGCGGGCGGCGCCGGCGGCGCGATGCGGCCCTTGGTGCCGGGGGCGATGCCCTGGTCGTGGAAGAGGTGCTCGGAGGTGGAGTAGGTCTCGATCGGCTCGGGGAAAGGCAGATCCAGGGCGTTGTTGATCATCTTCCAGCGGTGCACGTCGGTCGCGTCGACGAGCGTGATCGCGATGCCCGAGGCACCGGCGCGGCCGGTGCGGCCGATCCGGTGGACGTAGGTCTTGTCGTCCTCGGGGCAGGTGTAGTTGACGACGTGGCTCACGCCCGACACGTCGATGCCGCGGGCGGCGACGTCGGTGGCGACGAGGACCTTGATCTTGTCCTCGCGGAACCTCGTCAGCGCCTTCTCGCGCGCGACCTGGGCCATGTCGCCGTGCAGGGGGCTGGCCTTGAAGCCGCGCTCGACGAGGTCGTCGGCGACGCGCTGGGCCTGCCGCTTGGTGCGGGTGAACACGATCATCTTGTCGGCGTCCTCGGCCTGCAGCAGCCGGCCGATGATCTCCGGCTTGTCGAGGTCGTGGGCCAGGTAGATGAACTGCGCCGTGGCCGGCACCGTCGCGTTCTCGTACGACGACTCGGCGCGGATGTTCATCGGGTGCCGCATGTGCATCCGGGCGAGCGAGACGATCGCCGAGGGCATGGTGGCGGAGAACAGCATGGTCTGCCGGGTCTCCGGGGTCATCCGGAGCAGCTTCTCCACGTCGGGCAGGAAGCCGAGGTCGAGCATCTCGTCGGCCTCGTCGAGGACCAGGGCGTGGACGTGGGACAGGTCGAGGACCCTGCGGTTGGCGAGGTCGATCAGCCGCCCCGGCGTACCGATGACGATGTCGACGCCGGTCTCGAGCGCCTCGATCTGGGGCTCGTAGCCGACGCCGCCGTAGATGGTGAGGACGCGCAGCCCGCGGTCGCGGCTGGCGATCTCGAGGTCGCTGGAGACCTGGAGGGCGAGCTCACGGGTCGGCGCGACGATCAGCGCCTGCGGCTTGCCCTGCGGGATCTCGGCGTAGTCGGGGTCGGACGGCGCGACACTGCGCTGGATCACCGGGATGCCGAAGGCGAGCGTCTTGCCGGTGCCGGTGCGGGCCTGGCCGATCAGGTCGGTGCCCATCAGTGCGACGGAGAGGGTCATCTCCTGGATGGCGAAGGGGTGGGTGATGCCGGCGCGCTCCAGCGCGTCACAGATCAGGGGCATCACGCCGAGGTCGCGGAAGGTGGGGGCCTCCGCGGCGACTGCCCCCGAGTCGGACTCAGCGGGAGCGGACGCAGCGGTGGTGTCGTTGGAAGTCAGTGTTCTGTTCGCTTTCGTGAGTGTCGTCAGCCGGTCGGCAGGCGCCAGATCAATGCGGCTGTTCACACTCAGCCGCGCACATACGTGGGCGGGTGCCCGGGCGGGCCTCGCCGGCCCTGAGGGGTCGGACAGGCTCTCACCGACGTCCAGCGTACAGGCCGGCGGCGACGGGGGACCCATCGCGGGCGGCTCGCTGCCCGACCTGTGGCGGAGAAGCGCCCGGCCCGGCCGAACTTGTAGCCTGCAGCCATGGCTGAATCCGCCGACGTGAGCGCCCCGACCGCCGACGGCGACCCCGCCTATCGCGAGGCCGTGATCGACCTACTGGGGGCCATCGCCTACGGCGAGATCTCGGCGTTCGAGCGGCTCGCCGAGGACGCCAAGCTGGCGCCCACCCTGGCCGACAAGGTCGATCTCGCGACGATGGCGAGCGGCGAGCTGGTCAAGGTGCACGCCCTCCACGACCGGATCCGGGAGCTCGGCGCCGACCCGTTCGCGGCGATGCTCCCGTTCCGGGCGCCGCTGGACGAGTTCCACCGGCACACGGCGCCGGCGGACTGGTACGAGGGCCTGGTCAAGGCGTACGTCGGCGACGGGCTCGCCAACGACTTCTACCGCGAGATCGCGGCCTATCTCGATCCCGAGACCCGCGACCTCGTCGTGTCCTCGATGGAGGAGGGCAGCCACGCGACCTTCGTCGTCGACCGGGTCCGGGCCGCCATCGCGCAGGACGCCCGCCTCGGCGGCCGTCTCGCGCTGTGGGGCCGCCGGCTGATGGGGGAGGCGCTCACCCAGGCCCAGCGGGTCGCCGCCGACCGCGACGCCCTCACCGCGCTCCTCGCCGGCGGCGTCGACCGCCCCGGCCTCGACCTGGCCGCGATGGGCCGGATGTTCACCCGGCTGACCGAGCGCCACATGGCGCGGATGTCCGAGCTCGGGCTGGAGGCCTGACCGGCGCCGACACCCGGCGCCGACACCCGGCGCCGACGACCGGCGCGTGGGACTCGGCCCGGGTCAGTGGCCGATCAGGGTCGCCGCCAGTGCCCCCGCCATCAGCAGCCCGACCGCCCCGAGCACGACCATGCCGCCCGTGAAGCCCGGTGGGGTGCCGCCGGTGCGCATCGCGATCTCCGTGCGGGTCCACCGGTGCCACCCCACGCCGAGCGCCACCGCGGCGACCAGCACCAGGCCCAGCGAGAGCAGCAGCCGCGCGGTGAGCGGGAACTCCAGGGCGGGCGAGCTGACCGCGACCGCACCCGCGACCAGCGCCAGGCAGGTGCGCACCCAGGCCAGGAAGGTTCGCTCGTTGGCGAGCGAGTCGCGCGGCTCGGGGTTCTGCCCGACGTCGTACACGCGGCGCGGCCGCTGCCGGGGCCGGGGTGTCGCCTCGGGGTGATCGGGAGGGGCCACCTACACAGAATCCCACGCCCGGTGGGTGCTGCCCGGAACCACGCCCGTCGCGGTCTAGGCTGACCGCGACGACAGCCCGTCCCCGACTCCAGGAGCAGTACACGTGGCAGCGATCGAAGCCGTCGGAGCCCGCGAGATCCTCGACTCCCGCGGCAACCCCACCGTCGAGGTCGAGATCCTCCTCGATGACGGGTCCTTCGCCCGCGCGGCGGTGCCCAGCGGCGCCTCCACGGGTGCCTTCGAGGCGGTCGAGCTGCGCGACGGCGGCGACCGCTACGTCGGCAAGGGCGTCCACAAGGCCGTCGACGCCGTGATCCAGACGCTCGGACCGGCGATCGAGGGCCTCGACGCCGCCGACCAGCGGCTGATCGACCAGACCCTGCTCGAGGTCGACGGCACGCCCAACAAGGCCCAGGTCGGCGCCAACGCCATCCTCGGCGTCTCGCTCGCGGTCGCGCGCGCCGCGGCCGACTCGGCCGACCTGCCGCTCTACCGCTACGTCGGCGGCCCCAACGCCCACCTGCTGCCGGTGCCGATGATGAACATCCTCAACGGCGGTGCCCACGCGGACACCAACGTCGACATCCAGGAGTTCATGATCGCGCCGATCGGCGCCCCGACCTTCCGCGAGGCGCTGCGCGTCGGCGCGGAGGTCTACCACGCGCTCAAGTCGGTGCTCAAGGACAAGGGCCTGGCCACCGGGGTCGGCGACGAGGGCGGCTTCGCGCCGGACCTGCCGTCCAACCGGGCCGCGCTCGACCTCATCGCCGAGGCGGTCGCCAAGGCCGGCTACGAGCTCGGCAAGGACGTCGCGCTCGCGCTCGACGTCGCGGCCTCGGAGTTCTTCGCGGACGGCGCCTACACCTTCGAGGGCGAGAAGAAGACGGCGGAGCAGATGACCGCCTACTACGCCGACCTCGTCGCGTCCTACCCGATCGTCAGCATCGAGGACCCGCTTGACGAGGACGACTGGGAGGGCTGGAAGGCCATCACCGACGAGCTCGGCACCAAGACCCAGCTCGTGGGCGACGACCTGTTCGTCACCAACGTCGAGCGCCTGCAGCGCGGCATCTCCGGCGGCCAGGCCAACGCGATGCTGGTCAAGGTCAACCAGATCGGCTCGCTGACCGAGACCCTCGACGCCGTCGAGCTCGCGCACCGCAGCGGCTTCCGCAACATGATGAGCCACCGCTCGGGCGAGACCGAGGACACCACGATCGCCGACCTCGCGGTGGCGACCAACTGCGGCCAGATCAAGACCGGCGCCCCGGCGCGGTCCGAGCGGGTCGCGAAGTACAACCAGCTCCTCCGCATCGAGGACGAGCTGGGCGACGCCGCGCGCTACGCCGGCGCCGCCGCCTTCCCCCGCTACCAGGGCTGAGCCCGGGAGACATCCGTCATGGCCGTGACACCGGGCGAGCGACGTACCTCGCGCAAGCCCGGCCGCCCCGCGCGGGGGCGGTCCGGGCCACGCTACGCCGAGCGGCTCAAGACCGAGCGCAAGCAGGCCGCCCGTGAGCGCGAGGCGGCCCTGGTCCGGGCCCGCGCCGAGCACCAGCAGAAGGCCCGGCTCACCAGTCGCGCCGCGGTCCTGGTGCTCGTGCTCGCGGTGCTCGCGGTCTCCTACGCCTCCTCCCTGAGGGCCTACCTCCAGCAGCGCGGCAGCATCACCGCGTTGGAGGCGCAGATCGCCGAGCGCGAGGCGAAGATCGACGACCTCAAGGACGAGAAGAGCCGCTGGGAGGACCCGGCGTACGTCGCCCAGCAGGCGCGTGCCCGGTTCGGGTACGTCGCCCAGGGCGAGACGCCGTTCGTGGTCGTGGACGAGAACGGCAACCCGCTCGACACGGCCGCCGAGCTCGGCGACCCGGCCGAGGTGGCCGACCCGGACGAGCGGACCTGGTACGAGGACGCGTGGGACTCGATGAAGATCGCGGGCAACCCGCCGACGAAGGTGCGCGCCCCCAAGAACGACATCCAGGCGCCCCAGGAGGACCTGTCCGAGTGACCGAGGCCATGACCAGCAGCGACGAGGCGGTCATCGCGGCCCAGCTCGGCCGTCCGCCGCGAGGGGTGCACGCGATCGGGCACCGCTGTCCGTGCGGCAACCCCGACGTGGTCGCCACCCAGCCGCGGCTGCCCAACGGGACGCCGTTCCCGACGACGTACTACCTCACCTGTCCGCGGGTGAACTCCCGGATCGGCACACTCGAGGCGTCGGGGCTGATGAAGCGGATGCAGGAGCGACTCGGCACCGACCCCGAGCTCGCGGCGGCCTACCGGGCGGCGCACGAGGCGTACCTCGCCGACCGGGCGGCCGTCGGCGTCGCGGGTGGCTTCGACGTCCCCGAGATCGAGGGCATCTCCGCGGGCGGCATGCCCGACCGGGTGAAGTGCCTGCACGTGCTGGCCGGCCACGCCCTGGCGGCCGGCCCCGGCGTCAACCCGCTCGGCGACGAGGTGCTGGAGATCCTCGGCGACTGGTGGGCCAAGGGGCCCTGCGTGACACCGGGGGACCCCTCAGGTGCGTGACCCGGTCGCCGCGATCGACTGCGGCACCAACACGATCAAGCTGCTGGTCGGCGACCCCGCGAACGAGCCCGACGAGGTGCGCCGCGAGAGCCGGATGATCCGGCTCGGTCAGGGCGTCGACGCCACCGGACGGCTCGCGCCCGAGGCCCTGGAGCGGGCCTGGGCGGCGCTCGACGAGTACGCCGCGCTCATCCGCGCCGCGGGCGTCGGCGCGGATCGGATCCGGTTCTGCGCGACCTCGGCCACCAGAGACGCCTCGAACGCCGCCGAGTTCACCGCCGGCGTGCGTGCCCGGCTGGGGATCGACCCCGAGGTGCTGTCCGGCGAGGACGAGGCACGGCTGGCCTTCGACGGCGCGGTCCGCGGACTCGCCGCGGTGGCGGTCGAGGTGCGCGAGCCCGCCCTCGTCGTCGACATCGGCGGCGGCTCGACCGAGCTCATCCTCGGCGACCCGGCGAGCGGGCCGAGCGCCGAGCACTCGATGGACATCGGCTCGGTCCGGCTCCACGAGCGCCATGTCCGGCACGACCCGATCACCCCCGACGAGATCGCGGCGGTGGTCGCCGACGTCGACGCAGCCCTTGACGCCTGCCCGATCGATCCCGCGGTGGCCCGGTCCGTGGTCCTCGTCGCCGGCACCAACACCACGCTCGCCGCCGGCACCCTCGGTCTCGCCGCCTACGACCGCGCGCTGATCCACGGCCGGACGCTCGCCGCGGTCGACCTCCGGGCGCAGGCCGGTCGCCTGCTCGCGATGAGCGTCGCCGAGCGTCGCGGGCTCGGCTGGGTGCATCCCGGCCGTGCCGACGTCATCGACGCGGGGGCCCTGATCGTCGACCGGGTGCTCGACCGGCTCGCGGTCGCCACGGTCACCGTCGCGGAGACCGACATCCTCGACGGGATCGCCTGGTCGCTGGTGCGCTGAGCGACGCCGACGGGCGCATCGCCGACCTCACGCGGCTCGTGTTGCCACATCCGGCGTCGCCCCGTGGACGTTCTCGAAAGATTTTACTTTCGCCCGTTCGTCGGCGTGTCGCGCTGCCGGCCGGGCGTGTCGACAGCGGCTCCGCGGGCCCCGGCGCCGGTCCGCGGGAGGCCCGTGGGGGCGCGCCGGGGGCGGGCGGAGCGGGCTTGCGGAGGGCTGTCCGCCGCTCGCCGTACCGGGACGCCCCGGGTGGGCGACGATCCGGCCGCCCGGGGTCCGAACGGACCTCATTGACACGATTTGTCAGCGGATGTGAACAGGGCTCGCCTAGCATGCATCCTCGTGAGTCAAGTCGACGCGCGCTGGGCGCAGCTCTTGGGGACGGTCGACCCGGTCGTTCTCGGCGCGCGCGTGCGCTCGGCGCGGGTGGCGCAGGGGCTCAACCAGGCCGACCTCGCCGGCGACGCCTACTCCGTCGGCTACGTCTCGCGCATCGAGTCGGGGGCCCGCCGCCCGACCGTCGCGGCGCTCACCGTCATCAGCGAGCGCCTCGGCACCTCGATCGGGGACCTCGTGGCCGGTGCCTCGGAGCAGCAGCTCGACGAGATCCGGCTGGGCTTCAGCTACGCCGAGCTCGCGCTCGAGAACGGCGAGGCGGTCGATGCCGAGCACCAGGCCCGCCAGACCCTGGCGCGCGCCGAGGGCGCTTCGGTCCCGGACCTCACGACCCGGGGGCGGTTCGTCGTCGCCCGGGCGCTGGAGGCGATGGGTCAGCTGGACGACGCGATCATGGAGCTCGAGTCGCTGTTCGCCGACGTCGACGGCCTCCCCGCCCTCCGGTGCGGCATCGCGTTGAGCCGGTGCTACCGCGAGGCGGGCGACCTCAACCTCGCGATCGAGGTCGGCGACCGGATCCGCCCCGTCATCGCCGACGGCGGACTGGAGCGCAGCGACGAGGCGGTGCAGCTGGCGATGACCGTCGCGCTCGCCTACATCGAGCGCGGCGACCTCCACCGCGCCGCCCGGATCTGCACCGAGACCATCGCGATGGCCGAGGAGGTGTCGTCGCCCGCCGCACGCAGCGCGGCCTACTGGAACGCGAGCATCGTCTACTCCGAGCGGGGCGAGACCCAGGCGGCGCTGGCCCTCGCGACCCGGGCCCTCGGCCTGCTCGGCGAGGGACAGGACGCCCGCAACCTCGCTCGGCTCCGGCTCGAGCTCGGACGCCTCCAACTCGCGCTCGATCCACCGGACGCCGCGCAGGCCCTCGTCCAGCTGGAGCGGGCGAACGAGGAGCTGCGCGGCACGAGTGCCTCGCGCGCCGAGATCGCGCAGGCACAGGTCGTGCTGGCGCACGCGCTGATCGTGGACGGGCGCCCCGAGCAGGCGCTCGACGTCGTCATAGCGGCTCGCGACGCGACGCCCGGGCAGGCCTCCCTCGGCGCGGCCGAGGCCGCGACAGCGCACGCAGAGGCGCTGGCGGAGCTCGGCCGCACCGACGAGGCCATCGACGTCTGCCGGGAGGCCACGGCGCTGCTGACCGCCCTGCCCGGCGCCGACCGCTGGGTGGCCCAGGCCTGGTGCGAGCTGGCGGAGCTGTTCGACGTCCTCGGCGAGACCGCCGCGGCGCACGCCGCCTTCAAGTCAGCGGCGAGCGCAAGCGGCCTTCGGCTGCGCGGCGGGGACCGGCGGACGAGCCGGGCCCGCCAGGACGTGTCCTAGCAGCAGCCGGACGGCCGGTCGGCCATCACGACCGATGCGCCCTGGGAGGGCGTGCCCAGGGCGACCGCCAGCGTGGCGGCGAGGGCGGCGGCGGTGGCGGCGACGATCTTGCGGGTCTTCAACATCGGGTTCTCCTTCGGGGGGGAGGTGCGACCGGGCGGGATGCCCGACCGCGGGATTTGCCATCGAGATTGTCATATCTTGGTCAACCACGGAATGCCGCGGGGGCAAACCGGTGCTAATGTCCTGTCTCGGACGCCGGCACGAGAAGAGCCACGGCAATCGGGAGCCGTGCTCGTGCCGGCGCGCTCGTGCCTCGGGTCGGTCCGGCGCCGGGCGACACGGTCGTCGTCGAGCCGCGACGGGCATCCCCGCGGAGCCTGCGGGGCCGGTCCGGCCGAGATGTGGAGACGCTCACGCAGCACTGGTGCGCTGTGGACGCCGCTCTGATCCGGCGGGGTGTGGAGAGTCGGAGTGCGTCTTGTGGGCGCCGTGATCTGCCGCTTAGGGTCGAGAGCGACCCGAGGGCCAGCGCCGGCCGGGTCCAACCGACAGCTCTCTCGGGCGGATCGCAGCAGTGTCTGGCGCGGGCTCTCTTCCCGGAACGCATGTGGGTGCGTTCCACGAGCTTCTCCTGGGGACCCGACATGACGTCACTGAGCGAGCATCCGTCTCGCGTCACCGAGCTGCGACCGGCCGGCCGGACCGCACCTCCCGATCGCGCGGATCGCCGCCGTGGCGAGGTGGTCACCGACACCGACCTGCTGCGCCGCTGCCGTCGCCGCGACGCGGAGGCGTGGAACCAGCTGGTCGGCCGGTACGAGCGGCTCGTCTACACCGTGGCCCTGCGCAACGGCCTCAGCGCGGAGGATGCCGCGGACGTCACCCAGGCCACCTTCGTCGCCCTGGTCGACGCGCTCGACCGGCTCCGCGACGACGAGAAGATCGCGTCCTGGCTGATGACCGTCGCCCGCCGTCAGGCCTGGCGCACGCGCAACCTGAGTCGGCGCACCACCACGCTCGAGGCCGCGCCCGAGGGCGCCACCGACCCGTTCGCGGACTGGGCGACGACCACCGCGCTCCATGACGCCCTCACCACGCTCGGCGGGACCTGCCGGGAGCTCCTGGTCGCCCTCTACTTCGAGCCGGACGCCCCGAGCTATGCGGAGATCGCCCAGCGCTTCGGCCGGTCCATCGGCGGCATCGGGCCGCTGCGCGGCCGGTGCCTCGACAAGCTGCGCGCGATCATGGGGGAGGAGGCATGATGACCGCCCGGCCGACCTTCACCGAGCTGCTCGACTGGATCGAGGGCCGCCTCACCGACGAGGCCGCCGCCGCGGTCGCGACGTACGTCGACTCCGGCGATCCAGCCACGTCGGCCAGCGTCGCGTGGATCCGCGACTTCCTCGCCGCCGCCGGCTCGATGCCGTTGAGTCAGCCGCCGCCGGACCTCAGCGCCCGGTTGCGAGGCGTCTTCGACGAGCTGCACCGTCCGATGCGGGCGGAGGGCTGGTCCGACGCGTGGCTGCTGCAGGACGCACGCTCGGGCCTCGCCGCCGCGGGTGTGCGGTCGAGCGCCGACGGCGGCGTCCACCTCGCCTTCGACAGCGAGCTCGGCCGGTTCGTCCTCGACGCGACCGGAGCGGGGGTCGGCGAGGTCGACGTCCAGGGTCTGGTCATGCTGGCGCCCGGCGCCGGCGGTGTGGACCTCGCCTTCCTCGCCCACGGCGATCTCCGCCGGGCGGTCCGGACCACTCCCGACGGCAGGTTCGACGCCCGAGGGGTCCCTCTCGACGTCGACGAGCTGTGGCTCACCTCCGGGGCGACCCGGGTGCGTGCGACCCTCGACCTGCGTCGCTGAGCGCCCGGACATGAGCATCGCGAGACACGCCGCGGCGGGCGCCGGGGCGGAGATCGACGAGCTGATCAGGGAGGCGCAGGGCTGGCTGAACCGGGACGTGGCGCGGTGCCGCGAGCTGATCGAGTGCGCCGAGGCCGGGCTCGACGGCCGGCGCGACGCCGCCCGGCTGGCGGGGATCGAGATGGTCCGCGGCGACCTCGCGGTGGCCAGCGGCGAGCTCGGCGCCGCGGCCGCCGCCTACCGCAGCGCGCGCCGCAACTGGCTCGCCGCCGACCACTCGCTCGAGGCGGTGCGCGCCGCAGCCGGCGCGACGGAGGTGCAGCTGCTGGTCGGCGATTTCGAGGCCGCCGAGACCGGTCTGCTCCGGCTGCAGGCAGAGCTGGGCCGCGTCCCGCACGAGGATGCTCGGGTCGCCGGTCTCGTCGCGCTGGTCCAGCGCCAGCTCGCTGACGCCCTGGCCGGGCGGGGCCAGGCGACCGCCGCCCTGCGGCAGTACGACGCGGCCGAGAACCTGTTCGGCGCGCTGGGCGACTCCGACAGCATCGCCCAGGTGCAGCTCAGCCGTGGCCGGGCGGCGCTGGACGCCGGACTGACCCACAACGCGTTGCTGGAGCTCAACCGGGCCCGGGTGTCCTACGAGGCCTCCGGCCAGACTCCCCGGGCCACGGCCGCGACGGCGCTCGTCGCCGAGGCGTTCTCCGCAACCGGACAGGTCGCGCGTGCGCTCGACGTGCTCGACTGCCTGGCCTCGGAGCTGCCCGGGACGCGGTGGCACGTGGCACTCCACGCCCTCGTCCGCTCCGACGCGCTGCTGCGGTCGGGGTTCGCGGCCGAGGCGCACGCGGAGGCCCGCGCCGCCGAGGAGGTGTTCATGCAGATCGGGGCGGTCGAGTGCTCCGCGCGCGCCGCGCTGGCCTGCGCCCGGGCCTCCCTGGCCTGGGGCCGGCACCGGGCGGCGGCCTCGGAGCTCGACGTCGCCGAGCGCCTGTTCGGCGACTGCGGCAGCCGGTTGATGCGGATGCACACCTGGCTCCTCCAGGCTGAGGCGGCCTGGGCGCTGGGCGACCTCGACTCCTGCCGCGCCACCTGTGACCGGGTGATCGCCGCCGAGGTCGAGGACACGCCGTCCCTCGTCATCGTCCGGGCCCGGCTGCTGGCGGCCCGGGTCGCGGAGCCGGAGGCCGCCGCCGCGTTGCTCGACGCCGCCGCCTCCCGTGCGGTCGGGCTCGGGACACCCGAGCTGCGGGCCGACGTCCTCCTCGCCCGGGCCCGCCACGAGCGGCGGACCGGCCAGGTCCCGCAGGCGGTCGCGTCCCTGCGCCGGGTGCTGCGTGTGGGCAGGGGGTGGGCGCAGCGCCTCGGCCACCGCACCAGCGTCGGGTGCCCCTCGCTCATCGAGGCGACCGACGAGCTGATCCTGCTGCTGCTCGAGCGCGGCGACCATGCCGGGCGGGTCGAGGCCCTGCGTCGCGCCCGGGCGGCCAAGGCGGCGGCGGTCGACCCGCCGCGCACCTCCGCGATCGCCGGCGCCCCGCCCTCCGGACGCCGCGGCCGGCTGGAGCGCCTGCTGGCGGACGCCATCGCACCTGCCCCCGTCGTGTCCGGTGACGCCGAGGAGGCGCTGCCGGCGCTCCCCGGCGGCTCCCTCGTCGAGTACTACGTCGCCGGCGACGACGTCGTCGTGTTCGTCCTCCGTGACGGTCACGTGGACGCGCGGGTGCTGCCACGGACCGCGGAGAGCAGCCGACGTCTCGTCAACGCGTGGCAGCAGGAGTGCACCCTGATGTCTCCCGGGGGCAGCGTGGATCCGGGGTTCACCTCCTCGGCCGCGTTGGACGGGCTCTTCGACCTGCTCCTCGCACCCGTCGTGGAGCTGTTGGCCGACCTCGACGACGAGCTCCCCGTGATCGGGCACCGGCACCTGCACGCCGTACCGTTCGACGCGCTGCTCGACGAGGTCGGACCGTGGTACGCGAGCCTCGCCCGTCCGCTCCTCCCGCCCGACCGGATGCCCACGGAGGCCCCCGAGCTGACCGCGCTCGTCCTGGCCGTGGCGGACGAGAACGCCCCCTCCATCGAGCGGGAGGCCGCGATGATCCTGCGCCACCTCCCCGAGGCGGAGGTCCTCGTCGCGGACGAGGCCACCCGGGGAGCACTCGTGGGTCGCTCGGCGGGCGTGGACGTCGTCCATCTCGCCTGCCACGGGGTGTTCCGTCAGGACGATCCGCTGTCCTCCGGCCTCCGGCTCTCGGACGGCTGGTTGCGGGCTCGTGACATCGCCGCCGGCCAGGTCACGCTCGACGACGCCGTCGTGGTGCTGAGTGCCTGCAGCTCGGGCCGCTCGTCCGACCACACCAGCGAGCCGGTCGGGCTGGTGTCGGCGTGCCTCGCCGCGGGCGCCCGCGGGGTCGTGGCGGCGCTGTGGGTCGTCGACGACGCGGTGACGCTGGAGCTGATGACGCACTTCTACCGTGCTCTCGCCACCGGCGCGGAGCCCGCCGCTGCCCTGCGCCGGGCCCGGCGCCAGGTCGCGCGCCGCTACCCCCATCCCTATTACTGGGGGGCGTTCCGATTCGTGGGACGGGCCGACCCCGCCCGGTAGCGACGGATCAATCCCGGTCCCGACAGCACCAGTCATCCAGGCGCCGCACGGGCGCTCCGATCCGGTGTCGAGGGGCGTGCACCGCACGCGAGGGAGTGGTTCGAACGTGGTTCAGCCGATGGACGGGCGAGGGGCCCGCGAGGGGGCAGGGGACGGGGAGCGGGGCGGTTGGCCGCCGACCTTCCCCCACCGGGAGATCGACGCGCTGATCGACCGGATCGAGAGTGGGGGAGCCGGCGATCGCGCCGAGGTCCAGCGCCTGCTCGCTCTGGTGTCCGGGGAGGCGCAGCGGCTGCGCAGCACGGTGGTGCGGCTCGTGACGTCGCGGCTGTCCGAGGCCGACCGTGAGGCGCAGCGGATCGTCGCCGCGGCGATCCACGAGGGCGAGCAGTTGATGGCGGCCGCCCGGGAGTCGGTCCGGGTCCAGGACCGGGCCGCGGAGCCGGCCCGCCGGGAACCGATTCGCGTCGTACCGGATCAATCGCCCGGCGCGGCGCACTAGTTGCACATGTTCAGTCGATCCCGGTCCGCAGCAGAGGGTGAGCCGCAGGCGGACGTGTCTCCCGAGTCCACAGGTGACGAGGCCGCACGTGCCTTCGACCAGGTGCTGTCCGACCTGCAGCCACCCGGCTCGCCCGCCGCCGAGCCGGACGTGGCGGCGATGGCCGCCGACGCCGAGGAGCACGCCGCGACCCTGCGCGCCACCCGCGGTGCCCACCGCGAGGCCCAGGCCATGCTCACCCTGGCCAGCCAGGCCCGCGAGGAGGCGAGCGAGGAGGCCGAGCGGGTCGTGCTCGAGGCCCGTGACGCCGCCGAGCGGACGCGCCAGGAGATCGCCGGCTGGGCCGCCGCCCAGCGGGCGAAGGTCGACGCCCTGGCGGCCGACCTCGCCGCGTCCGCGCGGCGCGACGCCGACACCATCCGGGCCGAGGCGCTGCGGACCTCGATGGCCGAGGCCGAGGAGACCTCCCGCTGCTATGTCGCGGACGCGGCGGCGGGTGCGCAGCGCGACGCCGAGGCGATCAGGGCCGAGGCCCGCCTCGTCCTCGAGCGGGCGACCGAACTCGGGGAAGAGGTGGGCGAGGCGATCGCGGACCTGACCGCCGCGGGGGCGGCCGTCCGGTCCCGGCTCCAGCAGGCCGGGGCGGCGATGGAGCGGCTGCTCTCCGAGAACCCCGCGCCGGAGGAGGACCTGGGGGACCCGGATCCGGACGACCCGGAGGATCCCGCGGCCCAGGACGCGGGATCCGCGCCGGACCGGCCGCACGACGCCGTAGGCGCGCAGGACGCGGAGGTCACGGGCGACGGGCCGGACGACGCCGACGACCGCGGCGACCCCGGCCACCCCGGCGACCCCGGCCACCCCGGCGACCCCGGCGACGGGGACGACGCCGACGACCCGGCCGGGGCAGGACTCTCCCGCGACCCGGACGAGCCGGAGCGACCGCAGGACCGGCAGCTCGGCTCCATGTTCCGGCGCCAGGGTCACCATGGTCGCGGCAGCGATCAGTGACGTCCGGCCGTCGCGGGCTGCCCCCGAGCGCGCCCGGGCGGGCCGAGGCACCGGCCGGACCGCCGACGACGGACTCCTGGCCGCCGCGACCGAGCTGCACCGATCGCTCGCGGGCGCCCGGCTGCCGCTGAACCTCGCGGGCGCCGAGGCCGTGCGCGACGAGCGCCGCCGCACGATCGACCAGTTCGCCGACCAGGTGCTTCCCCGGCTGGCGGAGCGCACGGCTCCGGTCCTCGTCGTCGTCGGCGGTCCCACGGGCGCCGGCAAGTCGACGCTCGTCAACAGCCTGGCCGGTCGTGCGGTGACCACACCGGGGCTGCTGCGCCCGACCACGCGTTCCCCGGTGCTGGTGCACCACCCCGGCGACCGGTCGTGGTTCCGGGACGACCGGATCCTCCCGGGCCTGCGGCGGGTCACCGGGGCGACCGGCGACCACGCCAGCGTCCAGCTGGTCGCCGCGCCGAGCGTGCCCCGTGGGATCGCGATCCTCGACGCGCCCGACTTCGACTCGGTCGACGACGACAACCGCGCGCTGGCGCGCCAGCTCATCGCCGCCGCGGACCTCCTGCTGTTCGTGACCTCCGCGGCGCGCTACTCCGACCGGCTGCCCTGGCAGCACCTCGATCTCGCGGTGGAGCGCGACACGTCCGTCGCCGTCGTGCTGAACCGGATCCCGGCCGCCGACCGCGCCACCGTCGTCCCCGACCTGCGCCGGATGGCCGGCGCCAGGAACGTGCCGGACGACCACATCTTCCTCGTCGAGCAGGCGGAGCTCGACGACCCCGCGCTGCTGCCCGCGGCGCTGGTGCGCCCGCTGCGGACCTGGGTCGACACGCTCGCCGCCGACAGCTCCGCGCGGACCACGGTTGCCGAGCAGACCGTCACCGGTGCGGTCCGTCGTGCCGTCACCGTCGCCACCGCGGTCGCGGAGGCGGCGGCGCGGCAGGTCGACGCGATCGGCGAGCTGCTGAGCGTGGCCGACCGGGTCTACGCCGCCGAGCTGGCCGCGCTGGAGGACGCCCTGCCGAAGCTCCTCGCGGTGCTCGACGCCAGGGTCACCGCGCACCGCGCCGCCCCCGGAGGCGCTCCGGGCGACGGCATCGACCGAGCGGAGGTCGCCGTCGACCTCGCCCTGGAGGGGCTTCTCGTCGACCACGCCTGGCGGGCGGCCGAGCGCGCGAGCGCCGAGCTGCGCGCCACGAGCCACGGCAGCGCGCTGCTCGACTGGAGCACCGAGGACCTCAGCCGGCCCGGCAAGGGACTCGGCCTCCGCGCCCGCCGGGCGATCCGCGGCGCCCGCCGCGCCGCGACCCCGGTCGCCGGTGCCGCGAGCCCGCTCGGCGAGGTGCTCGCCGCGCTGCTCACCGAGGACCGCGACCGCTACCTGCGCCCGGTCCTGGACCGCACCCTCGCCCCCGACGCGCCGCAGCGGCTGCGCGCCGCCGCCGACCACGCCGCCCGGGCCCTGGCCCGGCACCAGACGAGAGGCCCGATCCGATGAACCTCCAGGCACGGCTCGACGGACTCCGGAGCGCCGCGGACGCCGCGGAGGGCCGCCTCGACCAGGCGCTTCTCGACGAGGTGCGCGCCGGGGTCGACCGGTCGACCGGTCGGCTGCGGCTCTCCGAGCGGCACACCGTCGTGGCGATCGCCGGGGCCACCGGCTCCGGCAAGTCGACGCTCTTCAACGCCCTCGCCGGCGCCGAGCTCTCGCGGTCCGGTGCCCGCCGCCCGACGACCTCGACCGCCCAGGCGCTGGTCTGGGGCGACGGCGACGCGGACGAGCTGCTCACCTGGCTCGGCGTCCGCCCCGCCGACCGCCACCGGCGCGACGCGCTGCCCACCGCGACGCCGCCCGGCCGGCTCCCCGAGGGGCTGGTCCTCGTCGACCTACCCGACCACGACTCGATCGAGGCCGCCCACCACGCCGAGGCGCGGCGGGTCGTGGAGCTCGCGGACGTGCTGGTCTGGGTCGTCGATCCCCAGAAGTACGCCGACGCGGCGATCCACCGCGAGTTCCTCCGGCCGCTGGCCGGTCACCGGGCGGTGACGATGGTGGTCCTCAACCACATCGACACCGTGCCCGAGGAGCGGCGGCGGAGCATGGTCGCCGACCTCAGGAAGCTGCTCGTCGCCGACGGCATCCGCGACCCGCGGATCCTGGCGACCAGCGCCCGGCACGATGTCGGCATCGACGACCTGCGCCGCGCGATCACCCGCCGTGTGCAGGAGAAGCAGAACACCGTGCTGCGCATCGACGCCGACATCCGCGCGGCCGTGACCCGGCTGGCGGACGCGGCCGGGCGCGCGCCGTACCCGGTGCCCGACGTGTGGGTCGCTGACCTGGAGCGCCGGCTGGCCGATGCCGCCGGGCAGCCTCCGATCCGCCGCGGGCCGGTCGACCGGCCCGCGGTCGACAACGCCGTCCGCGGTCTCGTCGACCGGCTGTGCGGCGACCTCGCGCCCGGCTGGGGCCGGGCGGTCCGGGCGGCGGTCACGCAGCGACTCGGCGACACCGACGACCGCCTCGACGCCGAGCTCGCCGCCCTCCCGGTCCCGGCCCTCCGGCCGGCGCGGGCAGGAGCGCGCGCCGGCGTCGCGGCGGCCGTGCTCCTGGCGCTCGCAGCCGTCGCGTCCGGTGTCACCGGCGTGCTCCCGCCCGTGGTCGCGTTCGCCGCCGCCGGTCTCCTCGGCGTCGTCGCGATCGTGGCCGGCCTGCTGGACCGGGGTGCCTCCCGTCGCGCCGCGGCGCATGCGCACCAGGTCGACGCCGGCTGCCGTGAGGTGGTCGCCCGGGTCGTGCGCGAGCACGTGCTCGCCCCGGCGCGACGCGAGCTGACGTCGTACGCCCGCTTCGAGCGCGGTCTGCGCTCGGCCCGCGGCCAGGTCTGATCCCATCGCGGACTTTCGGCAGGGGGTGGATCAAACCGCCTGCTCGCCGCACCAGTGAGATGTGAACACCACCCGTGACGGACGGAGCACGCGATGAGCGTCGCGCGCGTCCCCCTCGACCTGCCGGGAGCGCCCGTCCCGGGCCCTGTCGAGACGCCGGCCGAGGCCGGCGCCGAGGCCCGCACCGGGGCCCGCCTCGTCGAGACCGTGGGCCACGGCCGGGCCCGGCGGCTCCTCGAGCTGGTCGTCGCGGCCGGGCTCCTCGTGGCGCTCGCGCCGCTGCTCGTCGTCGTGGCGCTCCTGGTCAAGGGCACCAGCCGGGGCCCGGTGCTCTACCGACAGCGCCGGGTGGGTGTCGGCGGCCGACCGTTCGAGATCGTCAAGTTCCGCACGATGCGTCGCGACGCCGAGCACCAGGCCACCGCGCTCTTCGCGCAGCGCAACGACGGCTCCGGTCCGCTCACCAAGATCCACGCCGATCCGCGCGTCACCCGGGTGGGTCGGGTGCTCCGCCGCTACTCGCTCGACGAGCTGCCGCAGCTGTGGAACGTGCTCAACGGCACCATGGCCCTGGTCGGCCCCCGGCCGACGACGCCCACCGAGGTCGCGCGGTTCGCCGCCGGCGACCACCGCCGGCACGCGGTCCGTCCCGGCATCACGGGCATCAGCCAGGTGAGCGGCCGCAGCGACCTCGACTGGGAGGACGCGGTCGCGCTCGACCTCCAGTACGTCGCCGCCCGCTCGCTGCGCCTGGACCTCGTGATCCTCCTCCGTACCCTCCCCGCGGTCCTGCGCGGCCGCGGCGCCTACTGACGACGGGAGCCCGACGATGCGCATCCTCCATCTCATCGAGTCGCTCGGCGGCGGGGTGCTGACCTCCGTGCTCGCCATGGTCGAGGCGACGCCCGAGCTGGAGCACCATGTCGCGGTCTGGCCGCGGCGCTCCCATGCCGACACCGGCGACCGGCTGGACGCCTTCGACGGCGTGCACGAGCTCCGCAGCCGGCTGCCCCGGGCACTCCGGTCCGCGGACGACCTGATCCGCGACCTGGGGCCGCACCAGGTCCACGCGCACTCGTCGTACGCCGGCCTGCTGGCCCGGGTGCTCCGCCCCACGGTGGACGTGGCCTACAGCCCGCACTGCTTCGCGTTCGAGCGCCAGGACGTGGGCCCGGCCGCCCGGGCCGGCGTCCGGCGGATCGAGCGGGCCCTGGCCGCGCGCACCGCCGCCCTGGTGGCCTGCTCGCCTCGCGAGGCGGCGCTCGCCCGCGGCCTCGGGCACCGCCGGGTCGTCACCGTCCCCAACCGGCCGCTCGACGTCCCGGACCTGCGGGCCCGGTTCGCCTCGGAGCTCCGCGTCGTGACGGTCGGGCGGATCGGACCGCAGAAGGACTGGTCCTACCTGCTGCGCACCAAGGGCTATCTCGAGGACGTGCTCGGCGCTCACGTCGACTGGGAGTGGCTCGGCGGGGGCGACCCGGGCGCCGAGCAGGCGCTGCGCGCCCACGGCGTCTCCGTCGCGGGCTGGCTCCCGCGCGCCGAGGTCCTGGTGCGCCTGAGCCGGGCCCACGTCTATGTGCACACGGCCGCCTGGGAGGGAGCTCCGATCAGCATCCTCGAGGCCGCGTCGCTCGGCCTGCCCCTCGCGGTCCGCGGCATTCCCGGCCTCCTCAGCCTCGAGGTCCCCGGCGTCGCGCGGACCGCGGCCGACCTCGCGTACCGGATCGTCCGGCTCCGCGACCCGGGCCTGTGGTCCGCGGAGCAGCAGCGCTCGCTGCACTTCGCCGCCGGCCACACCCGTCGTCTCCAGCACGAGCGCCTGACCGCCGCCTACGGGCTCGCCGCCCCGGACCTCGTCCTCAGATAGGAACCCCATGTCCACCAACCTCGCTGTCCCCGCGGAGTACGTCGACCGCCCGGAGCCGTCCGCGGTCCGGGGGAGTGCCCGCGCCCTCGGCGCCCTGTTGTGGCGCCGCCGCTGGATCGTCGCCCTGGTCGTGATCCTGGTGGCCAACGGCGTCGCCGCGGGCCTGGTCCTCGCCGATCGCGAGTACACCGCGTCCGCCCGGATCGCCGTGACCCCGCGTGCGGACCTGCCCCCGTCGACGGTCGACTACATCGACCTGCTCGGCACGGTCGCCGACGTCGGGCGGTCGTGGCCGTTGCTCGAGGAGGTCGCGGACCAGGTGCCGGGCAGGTCGGCCGACCAGCTGCGCGACGACGTCGAGGGCACGGTCGTCGAGGGCACGGTGATCGTGCAGATCTCGGTGACCGACACCGACGCCGAGCGGGCGGCCCGCACGGCGAACCTGATCGTCGAGCGGCTGCCGGCCAACGACCCGGCGGGTGACTCCTTCGCCTACCACGTCACGGAGGAGGCGGTCGTCCCGGACGAGCCGAGCTCGCCGAACATCCCGGTGGCGGCGCTGGCCGGCCTGGTGCTCGCGTTCCTCCTGGCGATCGTGGCCGCCATCGTCGTCGACCGGCTGTTCCGCACGGTGAGCGACGCCGAGGAGATGGGCGAGCTCGCCGGGACCCCGGTCCTGGGCGTGATCCCCAAGCCCGCCGATCCCCGGCAGGCGGCGGCCGTCGACTACTGGGCGCCGGAGTTCCAGTCGATCCGCGCGCTGCGCATCGCCGTCGAGTTCGCGAGCGCCGAGGACCCGAGCCGGCTGCTCGTCGTGACGTCCGCCGGCGCCTCCGACCCGTGGGCGGGGTGGATCGAGGTCAACCTCGCCGTCGCCCTGGCCGAGGTGGGCCATCGGGTCCTCGTGGTGGACACCAGCGGCGACCCCGAGGTGCACCCCGCGCTCCAGGCGCCGGGCGGCGAGCCCGGACTCTACGACGTGCTCGCGGGTGAGGTCGACCTGGTGGACGCCGTGCGCGAGGGGCCGACGGAGAACGTCGACCTCCTGGCCGTCGGCCAGGCGCACCTGGCGCCGCCCAGCCTGTTGGAGATGAGGTTCGACGGCCTGCTGGACAGCACCGAGGACAGCTACGACGTCGTCATCGTCCACGCGGCTCCCGTCGCCTCCTCCGAGGACGCCCGGATCATGGCGATCCACGGTGCGCTCCTGCTGACCGTGCCGTCGGGCTCCGTCCACCCCCGGACGGTGCAGCGGGCGGCCGAGCACCTGCGCGAGATCCAGCTGCGGATCCTCGGCAGCATCCTCGTCGGCGTCCGCGCGCCGCGCCGGCGCCGGGTCGGCGAGGCCTGATGCGCAGGCTGCGGGTCGCCGTCGTCCAGCAGGGCGGTGTCCTCGGTGGCGCCGAGCGCTGGCAGCTGCAGCTCGCGGACGCCACCGACCGGCTCAGCGTCACGACCTTCGGCCTGGGAGCGGGTGCGACGACCGCCGCCTGGGCCCGACGCGGCTGGCCGGTCGCCACTGTGCCGGACGGCAGGTCCTTCCCCCGGCTCGCGACCGCCGCCTGGCGACTGCGCCGCGCGCTGGCACGGGACCGGCCCGACGTCGTGCTGGCGCACGGCGTCAAGGCGGGCCTGGTCGCGGCCGCGGCGGCCCACCCGACGGGGATCCCCGTCGTGTGGGTGCGCCACGACGCGTCGTACGCCGGGGCGCTGGTCGGGCTGCTCGACCGGCTCACCCAGGGGCAGGTCGCGACCAGCTCCTGGCTGCTCGAGGGCAGGTCACCGCGTGCCGGCGTGGTGGTCAATCCGCCCCGGATGCCCGAGCCGGTGCCGGCCGCGGAGGCGCGAGCGCTCCTCGGCATCGACCCCGCTCCGGGCGAGCTCGTGCTCGGCATGGCCGCCCGGGTCGTGCGGCACAAGGGGATCGAGGACGCGGTCCGCGCGCTGGCGCTGCCCGGCGCCGCGGCGTGGGAGCTGGTGGTCGCCGGGGTCACCGACCCGGCGGAGCCGGACGAGCAGGACCGGCTGGTGAAGCTCGCCGCCGACCTCGGCGTCGCCGAGCGGGTCCGCTTCCTCGGCGAGGTGCCCGACGTCGCGCGGGTCGTGACCGCGTTCGACGCCCTGGCGGTGCTCACCAAGCCCACGGCGGCCGAGCCCTGGCTGCGGGAGGCCTTCGGGATGTCCGCGCTGGAGGCCCTGACCGGTGGGGTGCCGGTCGTCGCCGTGCCGCCGGTCGACGACATCGCTGTCGAGGGCGGCCTGCCCGTGCGCGCCGGCCGGCCCGACGAGGTCGCCGCCGCCCTCGCGACCCTCGCCGACGCCGGCACCCGCCGACGGATCGGCGACGCCGCCCGCCGGCGGGCCCGGGACTTCCCCGACGCCGTCGCGGCCGGCGGGCGGCTGGCCGACTTCCTGGCCCTGCTGACGCACCGACCGGGTGTGGGGCACCAGACCGTGACCCCGTCGCTGAGCGTGGTGACCACCGTCCTCGACGACGAGCAGGGACTCACCGAGCTGCTGACCGCCCTCGTGCCCCAGCTGGGCCCGGACGACGAGCTGGTCGTCGTCGACGGCGGCTCGACCGACGGCACCGCGGACGTGGCGCGCCGGGCCGCGGAGGCGGACCCCCGCGTCCGCCTGGTCGTCGAGCCCGGCGCCGGCATCTCCCGGGGCCGCAACGTCGGTGTCGGCCTCGCCCGCCACGACGCCGTGGCCTGCACCGACGCCGGCTGCGTGCCGACCCCCGGCTGGCTGGCCGCGCTGCGCGGGGCCTTCGACCGGCACCCCGACGTCGACCTGTTCACCGGCACCTACCGGGTGCTCGCCGACCGGCCGTGGGAGCTGGCCCTGGCGGCCGTCGGCTATCCCTCGATCGACGAGCTCGCCCGCCCCCGGCCGGGCGTCCGGGCCTACGGTCGCCTGTTCGGCCGCAGCTTCGACCCGTCGATGCCGACCGGCCGGTCGGTGGCCTTCACCCGCCGGGCCTGGGCGGCCGCGGGCGGCTTCCCCGAGCACCTCGCCACCGGCGAGGACGTCCTCTTCGGTCGCAGCGTCGTCGCGGCCGGCCACCGGGCGCGGATGGTCCGCGACGCCGAGGTCGCCTGGGCCCAGCGCCCGACGCTCCTCGCGAACCTGCGCATGCTGCGCCGCTACGGCGAGGGCAGCGGTCACTCGCTGGACCGGCGACTCCTCGGCCGCGACCTGGCCCGCGCGGCGTCGTACGTCGTGGGGGTGGTGGTCCTCGCCCGCGGCGGCCGGCCCGCGCGGACGGTGGTCGCGGGCGGTGCGGCCGCCTACCTGTCGCTGCCCGTGGCCCGGGCGGCCCGCGGCCCCCGGCCCCTCATCACGACCGCGCTGGTGCCGCCCGTCACGGCCGCCCGCGACCTGGCGAAGGCCGGGGGCGCGCTGTCCGCCGTCGCCGCCGGGCTGCGGAGGAGGCGATGATCGCCGGGCACCCCCGGGCGCTCCGCGCCGGCGTGGTGGCCGTCATCGTGCTGCTGCCGTTCGGGGACGTCGCCGTGCCGGTGCTGGGGATGCGGTTGATCCACGCCGCGATGCTGGTGCCCGCGGCCCTGGCCCTCCATCAGGTGATCGTGCGCGGCGCCCGGGTCCCGGCCTCGGTCGTCCTCGTCGGATGCGGTCTCGGCCTGGTCTCCGGTGTCGTGTCCGGGGCCGACGGCGTGGACCCGGCCCGCTCGGTCCCGCTGGTCGTCGGGTCGGTGATCACCACCTGCTACGCACTGGCCGTCGTGCTCGCCCACCGGCCCGGTGAGGACCTCGCGGTCCTCGACCTGCTGGTGCTCGTGGGCGGCCTGATCGCGGCGTCGGCCCTCGTCTCGGTCGGCCGGCTCCAGGCGGCTGAGGCGGGCAATGTCGTCAACGGCCGCCTGACGGGTCCCTTCGCCCAGCCCAACGAGCTGGGGATCTTCTGCGCCGCACTGCTGCCCATCGCGCTCGCGTGCGTCGTGACGAGCGCGTCCCGGCGGCGCGCCGCGCTCCTCTCCGCGGCCACCGCGAGCCTGGCGGTGGCGTGTGTCCTCAGCATGTCGCGCGGTGCCTGGATCGGTGCCCTGGCGTCCTTCGTCTGCCTGGCGGTCTGCGAGCCGGCCCTGCGCCGCGCGCTGCTGGCGATCGGGCTGGCGGCCGCCGGGATCTGTGGCGCCGCGCTGGTCGCGCCCGCCGGCGTACCTCTCCTGGGGGTGGTCGGGGCGCGGATCCGCACCCTCGGCGACCCCACCCAGAACCAGTACGACGACCGTCCGCTGGTCTGGGCGGAGGCGTGGCGTCAGATCGCCGAGCATCCCTGGCTGGGTGTCGGTCCGGGCGGCTTCCGGTCCGCGGCGACCGAGTCGGTGAGCGCCGTCGCGGCGGAGCCTCCCGAGCATCCGCACAACCTGCTGCTCACCGTGCTGGCCGATCGGGGGGTCGTCGGCGCCGCGCTGGGGCTGGTGATCGTGGCCGGCTGCGTCCTCGCCGTCCGTCGCCACGTCCTGTCACCGCGGCAGGGCGACGTCGCCCGGGTGCTGGGGATCCGCAGCATCGCGGTCGTCGCCGGACTCGCCGCCGTGGCGGTCCACGGCGGCTTCGACATGCCGCTGCGCAACCCGATCGTGTCCGGCCTGGTCTGGACGCTCCTCGGGCTGGCCGCCGTGGCGGAGACCGTCCCGCTCACGCGGTACGCCGCCGAGCACCACACAACGACGAATCGGAGGAAGTGGGTCCCCGTGACATGTTGACCACGACACAAGAGGTGCAACGCCTCCGCGACCGGTGGCGGACGATCGGTCTGCTCGTCGGCGGGCTGGCCCTGGTGGTCACCCTCGGCGCGCAGCTGATCCTGCTGGTCCCGACGACCTACACCGCCACCAGTGCGGTGGCCCTGCGGCCGCTGACCGCCGAGCAGTCGGCCGACAGCATCGAGATGCAGGCGCACGAGTTCGGCGTGACCCTCGGCGCGAAGGAGTCGGCCGCCGACGTCCTGGCCTCGGTCGCGCCCGCCCGGCCGCCGCAGGTCGACGTCACCGCCACCCGGGACCCGGGCACGGCGACGATCAGGATCGCGGTGTCCTCCACGAACCGCGACGTGGCGGTGGACGTCGCCAACGGCCTCGCCGAGCGGGCCGAGGAGCTCGGTGGCACCGACCAGATGGCCCAGGTCGTCGTGGCCGTCCGCGCCGGCCCGGCCGGCGTGACGTCCGGCCCGCCGCGCCGTCTCTACTTCGCGGCGCTGGTGGCCCTCGCGGGCCTGCTGCTGGCCGCCGGCCTCTACCGGATCCGGGAGCGGACGCCGTGAGCCGCCGCGCGCCCCTGGTCCTGATGTACCACGGCGTCGACCGCGTGCCCGCGGAGCGTGACCCGCACGCGATGTTCGTGACGCCGGCGTCCTTCCGGGCCCAGATCGAGCACCTTCTCGAGGAGGGCTTCGTCCCGCTCTCGGAGCAGGCGTTCGTCGAGGGACGACGGTCGGGCACCCTGCCGTCACGGTCGGTGCTGATCACCTTCGACGACGGGTACGTCGGCGTGGGCGAGCACGCGCTGCCCGTCCTGGAGTCGTTCGGGGTGCCGAGCGTGCTGTACGTGCCCGCCGCCCTGGTGGGCGGCCGCTCGGACTGGCTCGAACCGCGCCACCGTCATCCCCTGATGACCGGTGAGGAGCTGCGGACCGCCGATCGGCGAGGTATGGCCATCGGCGCCCACGGGACCGACCACCAGGACCTCACCCGGGTCTCCGGTGCCGAGCTGCGACGCCAGACCACGGGCGCCCGCAGGGCGCTCGGGGAGCTCCTCGGCCGGCCGGTGACCTCCTTCGCCTTCCCCTTCGGCAGCCATGACGCCCGGGTGCGCGCCGCGGTCCGCGCCGCCGGCTACGAGACGGCCTTCGCGGTCCACGAGGCGGCCGGCGGGTTCGCCGTCGGCCGGGTGGATGTCAACGCGGTCGACACGATGCGGACCTTCCGGGTCAAGCTCCATCGGCTGTATCCCCACGCGCGGCGGGTGTCCGGCCGGGTGCCGGCCGTACGCCGGGTCGTCCACGACCTGCTCGGCCGGGCCCCGCGCGACCGGAGTGTCGAGCTCCCCGACCGGGCCGGCGCGCGATGACCGGGCTGGTGCGCCGCTCGACGGCCGTGATCGCCATCCTGGTCGTGGCCGGGATCGTCGGCGTCCTGGTCGTCGGCTCCACGGCGCCCTCGCCGATCGGCGCCCAGCCGGACCCCGCAGCGCCGTCCGGGGACGCCGCCGCGGATCCCGCGCCGTCTCCGAAGCCCGGTGCCGACGTCGACCTGGGCTTCCAGCTGTCCGCCCACCACAGTGACCGGGCCGGCCGGGCGATCGCCGTGATGGACCGCCTGCAGCGCGCCGGTGCGCGCTGGGTCCGCGTCGACGTGGGCTGGCAGACCCTCCAGCCGACGGGCCCGGGTCCCTTCGACCAGTGGTACGTCGACCTGCTGGACGACGTCTTCGCGGGCGCCCGCGAGCGCGGCCTGAAGGTCATCGTCTCCCTGTGGCTCTCCCCGTCCTGGGCTACGACCGGCGGCAGCCCCTACGCGCCGCCGGACGACGTCGGCGACTACGCCGACGCCATCGCGGCCGCGGCCCGGCGCTGGGGCGCCGACGTGGCCGCCTGGGAGGTCTGGAACGAGCCGAACTTCCCGGTGTTCTTCGAGGGCGCCGATCCCGCGACCTACACCCGCCTGCTGTGTGCGGCGTACCCCGCGGTCAAGCGGTACGACGACTCGCCGGTCGTGTTCGGCGGACTGATGTACAACGACGACGGCTGGCTGCGGCAGGCCTACGAGGCGGGGGCGCGGGACTGCTTCGACGTCCTCGCGACCCATCCCTACGTGGGCCCGAGCGATGCGCCGCCGGACACCCCGGCGGTCGGGGCGGTCTGGCGGCTCACCCACACCCCGGCCGTGCGCGCCGTGATGGAGGAGTGGGGCGACGCCGACAAGCAGATGTGGATCACCGAGCTCGGCTGGTCCTCGGGCCCCGACAGCGCCGGCAACCCCTGGGACCGAGCGGTCACGCCCCGCCAGCAGGCGGCCTATCTGGGGGCCGCGGTCCGCCTGGTCCGCACCCGCTACCCCTACGTCGGGCCGATCATCTGGTACCGCGACGTCGACGGACCGACCGACATCTACCAGGACGGGTTCGGCCTGCTGCGTCCCGACCTCCGTCCCAAGCCGGCGCTGCGTGCGCTGCGGGACGCCGCCCGCCGCCACTGACGGCGGATCAATCCCGGAACCGATCGGCACTGGAGTGACATGACGGTGATCGTCTCGCGCGCGGCCCCCTCGACGGGGCCGTCGCCGGCGCGCGCCCGCGTCATCGGGGGAGCGGCGCAGGCGCGGCTCCCGTCGCTCCCGCCCGGCGCGGGGTGGCTGGCGCTCGGCGCCGTCGCGTCGAAGGCGTCGCAGACCCTGGTGCTGCTGCTCGTCGCCGTCGTGCTCGACCCGGCGGCTCTGGGCGTCGTCGCGCTCGGCGCGGCCCTCCTCAACGTCACCACGGTGCTGGCCGACCTCGGCACCGCGACCGCTCTCGTGCACTTCCGTGGCGACGCCGAGCGGGCGGCGCGGTCCGCGCTCACCCTCGCGCTGGTCACCTCACTGGCCCTGGTCGCCGTGGTCTGGGGCGCCGCGCCGTGGCTGGCGGGACTGCTCCGGGTCGGCTCCACGGGAGCCGACGTGTTCCGCGGCGTCGTGCTGTGCGTGCCGCTCGCCGCGGCGGCCGGGATCAGCGCCGAGCTGCTGCGCCGGCGCCTCGACTTCCGCCGGCGGATCCTGCCCGACGTCGTGGGCAGCGCCGTCGGGGCCGCCGTGACGGGCCTCGCGCTGGCGTCGGGAGCCGGCGCGTTCGCGCTGGTCCCGGGACAGCTCGCCCAGGCCGTGGTCGCCCTCGTCCTGCTGTGGATCCTGCGCCCGCCGGTGCGACCGGGCTGGTCCGCCCGCGATGCCGCGACGCTGCTGTCGTACGGCGGCGGTCTCGCCGGCGGCGCCCTCCTCTCGCTCGTGATGCTCAACCTCGACTACGCCCTGGTCGCGCACCGCCTCGGTACCGATGACCTCGGCGCCTACTCCATGGCGTTCCGGGTCGCGTTCATGCCCTACCTCCTCGTCGCGGTCGTCATCGGTGGCGCCGTGTTCCCCCGGCTGTGCCGGCTGCGCGGCGCGGCGGTGGGCGAGTCCGCGATCGCGGCGACGGTGGTCGTCCAGCGCCTCCTGGTGCCGGTGTACGCGGCGATGGCGCTGCTCGCGCCCCTCCTGCGGCTGCTCGGCGACGAGTGGTCGATCGCGGTGCCGGCCCTGCGCTGGCTCGCGGCCTACGGCCTGGCCCTGAGCCTCCTGGAGCCGCTGCTCGTCGCGCTCCGGTCGGTGGGCCGGACCGCCGACACGCTCGGGCTCGCCGCCCTGCACGTCGGCCTGCTGGCCCTGCTCCTCGTCCGGTACGTCGACCACGGGATCACCACGGTCGCCGTGACGCAGCTGGCGGCCGCCGTCGTCACCCTGGTCGCGGCCGCGGTGCTGGTGACGGTCAGGGTGCCGGGCTGGCGCTGGTCGCTGCTCGTCCGCCGATCGCTGCGCGCCGGCCGGTCGGTGCCGACCCGGGCCGCGTTCGGCCCGGCCGTGCTGCTCGTGTCGGTGCCACTGGTCGTGCTCGCGCTCGGCGCCGGGCTCGCCGCCGCCCGCACGCCGTACCCGGTGCTCGCCGTGGTGGCCGGCCTGGCGGTCCTCGCCGTCGCCGTCCTGCGCGTCGAGTGGACGGCGATCGCGCTCGTCGCCGCCGCGCCGTTCGCGCACCTCCTCCAGGAGCAGGTCCACCCGGCGGCCTTCAAGGCCGTGGGGGCGCTGCTGTTCGTGTCGTGGGTGGTGCGGGTGCTGCACGACCCACGACCGCAGGGACTGCGGCATCCGGGCCTGGTCGCGCTGGGGGCGTTGATCGTGGTCCTGACGGCCTCGTTCGTGGCCAACGGCGCGGACGTCGCCTCCGGTGGCGACCACGTCGTGAGCTACGCCGCCCACGCGCTGGTCGTGGTGGTCCTCGTCGACCTCCTGCGCCGCGCGCGTCACGGGCCGACCGCCTTCGCTCGCCGGCTCGCGACCGCCTACGTCCTCTCCTGCACCACCGCGGCCGTGGTCGGCCTGGTCGCGTTCCTGGTCCACGGCGGCCGCGCGGCGGGGCCCCTGGCGGACCCGAACGACCTGGCCTTCTTCCTGATCACGGCGCTGCCCTTCGCCGTCCTCGCCGGCCACCGCTCCACAGCCGCTGCCTGGGGGAGTGGCTGTGGAGCGGTCCTCGTCGTCGCGACCCTCGCCACCTTCTCCCGCGGTGCGCTGGTCGGCCTGCTGGCGATGGTCGTCGTCGCGGTCCTGCTCCGTGCGGTCCGTCCGGCGGCGGTCCTCGGTGTCGCGGTCGTCGCGGTCCTCGGTGCGGGCGTGGTGGGCGTGACCCACGGCGACGTGGTCTCCCGGGCCCTGGCCGAGAAGGAGCACGTCGCCGCCGGCAACGTCGACCGGCGACTCACGGCCGCGTCGGTCGCCGTCGACATGACCGCCGCCGACCCCGTCCTCGGCCAGGGACCGGGAGGTTTCGCCGCGGAGCGGACCCGCTTCGCCCCGGCGGGCGGGAGCGCCGTCCGGGAGGACGTCGCCCACCAGATGTACCTCGACGTCAGCGCCGAGCTCGGCCTGGCCGGTCTGGCCGCCTTCGTCGCCGTGCTGGCGCTCGCCGCCCGCGGTGCCCTGCGGGCCCGCCGAGCCGCCCGGACGCGGGAGGAGCGCCGGACGGCCGACGCCGTGCTGGTGGCCTTGGCCGGAGCGGCGGCGGCGGCCTGTTTCCTCAGCGAGCAGTACTTCCTGCCGATCTGGCTGCTCGCCGCGCTCGGTCTGGGGCTCGAGCCGACGCGCGCCCGCACGCCGCTCCCCGGAGGTGAGGGGCGATGACCCTGCGCGTGCTCCAGCTGGTGACCCAGGCCCGCGGCGGTCCGGTCGACCACGCCGTCGACATCGCGCTCGAGCTCGCCGCGCTCGGCCACGACAGCCGGCTGGCCGGACCGCCGGGACCCCACCTCGCCCGGGCCGCGGCCGGGGGAGTGCGCACGCATCCACTCGTCGTCCGCAGCGGTGCCGACCTCCGCGGCCTACGGGCGGCGGCCGCGCTGCTCGGCCGGGTGCGACCCGACCTGCTGCACCTGCAGGACCGCCGGGCGGGCCTCGTCGGCCGGACGCTCGCGCCGTGGCGCGGCATCCCCGCGGTCTACACCCTGCACGGCGTGCCGGACCGGCTCGCCGGGCTGGTGCCGGGCAACCTGCCGATGGCCGCGGCCCGGCACCGGGACCGGGTCGCGTACCTGGCGGGTGAGCGGCTGTTGGCCGCCACCCCGCGCTCGGTGGTCGTCACGCCGTGCGAGGCGCTGGCGGAGTACGCACGGCGTCAGGTCGGGCTGTCCGCGACCCGGGTCCACACCGTCCCCAACGGCGTCGGCCGCGCCTGGCTGGACGCACCCCCGCCGGCCGCGCGGCGCACCGGCGTCACCGCGGCCTGGCTCGGCGTGATGCAGCCGGTCAAGCGGGTGCCCGACCTGGTCCGCGCCGTCGCCCGCGTGCCGGACCTCTCCCTCCACCTGATCGGCGACGGGCCCGAGCGCACGCGGGTCGAGGCGGCGGTCGCCCGCACCGGCAGCACCGGCCGGGTGCGCCTTCTCGGGTTCCGGCCGGACCCCGCGCCGCACCTTCGCTCCGCCGACCTGCTCGTCCTGCCGTCCGCCGCCGAGGCCTGCCCGATGGCCGTGCTCCAGGCGATGGCCTCGGGACTCCCGGTGGTGGCCACCCGCGTCGGCGGGATCCCCGAGATCGTCCGCGACGGCGTCGACGGTCTGCTCGTCGACGCCGGGGCCGACGACCAGCTCGTCGCCGCGTTGCGGACGCTGAGCGCCGACGCCGGGCTGCGCGCCCGGATGGGCGCGGCGGCCCGTCGGCGGGTGAGGGAGCGGTTCACCGCCGAGCGCTGCGCCCGCGAGCTGCTCGCCGTCTACGAGACGGTCTACGAGACCGTCGACGACACCGCCGACGTGGAGGTCCGATGAGACTCCTGACCGTCATCGCCGAGCTCGGCATCGGAGGTGCCGAGACGATCGCCGTCGCTCTCGCCGCCGCCGCGGCCGCCGGCGGCCACGAGGTCCGGGTGGCGAGCGGCCCCGGTCACCGGATCGCCGCGTTGGAGGACGCCGGCGTGCACCACGTGCCGGTGCCGCTCGTCGGCCGGGGGCCGACGGGTCTGGTCCGTGCCGCGCGCCGGCTGCGCTCGCTGCCGCCGCCCGACCTGGTCCACGCCCACAACCCCAAGGCATCCCTCGTGGCCGGGCTCGCGCTCGGTGGCCGCGCGCCGGTGCTCACCACGCTGCACGGCGTGGCCGGTCACGACAGCCGCCGCGCGGCGCGGATCCTGCGCCGGGTGAGCGACCGCGTCGCCGTGGTCTCGCCCCACCTGGCCGAGGCGCTCGAGGCCGAGGGGTACCCGCGCAACCGGATCGACGTCGTGCCCACCGCGCTCGAGCCGCTGCCGTCGTACCCGCGCGAGCGTGCGCGCGCCGAGCTGGGCCTGCCGCCCGACGTGCCCGTCGCGCTGTGCCTGGCCCGGATGGTCCCGCAGAAGCGCCACGACCTGCTGCTCGAGGCCTGGCCAGCCGTCGCCGACCGCGCCGTCCTGCTCCTCGCCGGAGCGGGCCCGCTGCACGGACGGGTGCTCGCGGACATCGACCGCCACGGGATCGGCGCCGGCGTCCGTCCGCTCGGCGAGCGGACCGACGTCCCGCGCCTGCTCGCGGCCAGTGACTTCCTGGTGCTACCGACCGACTGGGAGGGGCTGCCGGTCGCGGTGCTCGAGGCGCTCGCGGCAGGCGTCCCCGTGCTCGCCTCGCGGGTACGCGGGCTCGTCGAGCACTTCGACGGCGCGGTCCGGTTCGTGGAGCCCGGGTCGGCCGCCGCGCTCGCGGCGGGCCTGGTCGACCTGGTCGACCGGGAGCACCTCCGCGCGGATCTGGCGCACCGTGGCCGGGCGTTGGCGACCGGCCGGTTCTCGGTCGCCCGCATGGTCGCGCAGTACGACGACATCTACCTGCGTCTCACCGGTCGGCCCGTCGGCCCCGGCACGCGGACAGGAGTGACCCGATGAAGCACCCCCCGCTGCGGAGAGGCAGACGACACAGCTGGCCGCTCCACGCCGGCGTGCTGCTCGTGCTGGCGGGCCTGGTCGCCGGCGGCCTGCTGCTGACCGGGACGATCGGTGGTCCCGACGACCGCCGGGAGCGTCGACCGTTCCCGATGGGCCGGGGCGGCCCGGCCGCGACCCCGCCGGCCCCGGCCGGGGACGGCGACGTCCTCGCCGTACGGTCCTGGGGGCGCGCGGCGGGCCAGCTGGCCGTCGTGGTGGGCAACGAGTCGACGGAGCCGATCGCGAGCGCCCGGGTCCGGGTGACCGCCCGGGACGCAGCCGGCGCCGTGGTCGTCGCCACGAGTGGCACCGACGCCGACGTGTGCTGCACCGTCGTCGGACTGCCACCCGGCGCGGAGTTCGGCCTGTTCGTCCCGCTCGACGCCGGCGTCGGCGAGATCGGAGCCGTCGACGTCGAGACGCTCAGCGCCGAGACGGGCTCGTCGGCCGCCGACGCGACGGTGCGCGTGGGAGCCACCGATCTGCGCCGCTCCGCCGACGACACGGTCGTCGCCGTCCGGTTGAAGGCCCGTGGCCGGCTCTCGGGCTTCGTCGCTGTCCAGGCACTGCTCGTCGACGAGGACGGCGCGGTGGCCCAGGTGATCTCGGGCCGCTTCTACTGCTTCCGGCCCGGTGCCGCCCGCACGGTCCGCCTCCACCTCTTCCATGCGGTCCCGCCGGGCCTCCGTCTCGACCGGGTGGTCGCCTACCCGATCCCGGACGGCGTGCGACCCCATGTCCCGGGGCGGTGTCGATGAGCCGCCCGATGCAGGGGGATGCGGACGTCCTGGTCACCGGCGGCGCCGGCTACATCGGCAGCACCGTCGTCTCCGCGCTGCTCGACGCCGGGCACCGGCCGGTCGTGCTCGACGACCTGTCGGCCGGGCCGCGCGCGTTCCTGCGCGGCCGCGCGGCGTACGTCGGCGACATCGCCGACCGCGTCCTGCTCCGTCGGGTCCTGCGCGAGAACCCGGGCGTGACGACGGTCGTGCACTGCGCCGCCCGGGTGGTGGTCCCCGAGTCGGTGCGCGAGCCGGCGGCGTACTACCGCACGAACGTCGCGGGCACCCTCGAGCTCGCCGAGACACTGCTGGCCGGCGGCGTGACCCGGCTCGTGTTCAGCGGCTCGGCGGCGATCTACGCGCCCGGCCCGGACCTGGGCGTCGACGAGTCGTCGCCGTGGGACCCGTGCAGCCCGTACGCGCGGACCAAGGCGGTCGCCGAGACCGTCCTGGCCGACCTGGCCGCGGCCACCGAGCTGCGCGTCCTCTCGCTGCGGTACTTCAACCCGGTCGGGGCCGACCCGTTGCTGCGGACCGGCCCGCACCGGCCGGACCCGAGCCATGTCCTCGGGCGGCTCCTGGACGCACACCGGACCGGGCGTCCCTTCCTGCTCACGGGGACCGACTACCCGACGGTCGACGGCACCGGCGTGCGCGACTACGTCCACGTCTGGGACCTCGCCCGGGCGCACGTCGCCGCGCTGCGCCACTTCGACCGTGCCCTCGGCGACGTACCCCACGCGGCGGTCGACCTCGGCACCGGCAGCGGTACGACGGTGCGCCAGCTGGTCGCGACCTTCGAGCGCGTCACCGGGCGGCCGCTGCCGCTGGTCGAGGCGCCCCGCCGCGACGGCGACACCGTCGGCGCGTTCACCCGCAGCACGAAGGCGCGGCGGCTGCTCGGCTGGCGCCCCGAGCGGACCCTGGCGCACGGCATCGAGGACGCCCGGGCCTGGGCCCGCGGCCAGCACCCGGATCGAGAGGCATCATGACCGCGACCCCGACCACCCCGACGAGCCCGACGAGCCCGACGAGCCCGACGAGCCCGACGAGCCCGACGACCCCGGGAACGGCGGTGCGGGCCGAGGCCGGCGCGTCCGCGGTCGCCCGGCTGGAACGCCTCTCGGGCTGGATCGACGAGCGCAGCACGGAGTTCTGCACCTCCGCCGGCTGGCTGCGGGCCGCGGCCCGGCACCTGCCCGGCACCCCGGTGGTGATCACCGTCGGCCCGGTCGACGCGCCGGTGGCACTGGCCGCCCTGTCCGCGTCCCGGCGCCGCGGTGTACGTCGGGTCCAGCTGCTGGGCGGCGACCTCAACGACTACGGCCGGCTCTTCCACGACGGCGAGACGGCCGCGACGGACCTCGCCGACGCCGTCGTCCGGTGGCTGAGGTCGCATCGCTCCTGGTCGATCGACCTCGACCAGCTCGACCCCGACGACCCGGCCGTGCGGGCGCTCGGGGCGCGACTGCCCGGCTGCCGGACCGAGACCGGTCCGCCGATGCCGCGGATCGAGGGTGTGGGCGGCAGCTTCCGGATCAGCCGCAACCGCAGGCGCAGCATGCGCCGGGCGACGGCCCGCCTCGACGCGGACGGCCGGGCCTGGCGGACGGTCGCGGCGACCGAGCCCGGCGACGTCGCCCGCTGGCTGCCCGTCCTGGCGGAGGTGCGTCGCCGCCGCGACCACGCCGCCGGCCGCCGCAGCCACCTCGACGACCCGCGGCTGCGCTCCTTCCACGAGACCGTCCTGCTCGACGCGGCCGCCCGGGGCCGGGTCGTCGTCGACGTGCTGGTCGTCGACGACGACGTCGCCGGCTACGCCGTGACGATGGTCGACGGGGACACCTACCGCCTGTTCGACGGGCGGGTCGCGGAGGAGTGGCAGCGCTACCAGGGCGGCATCGTGTGCGACATGCTCGCCGTGGTGCGGGCCGCGGAGGCACCCGGCGTCACGACCTTCGACTGGCTGCGCGGGCGGACCGAGGCCAAGTTCGGCGACCACGAGACCCGGCGGGTGGGCCTGCGCGCCGCGTCCGGCGCGGTCGTCACGACCGTCGACGCCTGGGCGGACGCGGCGCGGAGCGGGGCGCGCCGTGTCGTGCCGGCGTCGCTCGTGCGCGCCCTCGTCGCGCGATGACGCAGGTCGCGGAGCAGGCCGACACACTGCGGCGTACCGGCGCGACCGTGCTCGCCCTCGGCGCCTCGGAGCTCCTCGGGAAGGTCGCCACCTTCCTCACGGTGCTGGTGATGGCGCGGCTGCTCGGCGTGGCCGACTTCGGCCTGCTCTCCTTCGGGCTCAGTCTCGGCCTGCTGCTGTCGGTGCTCCCGGGGCTGGGGCTGGACGCGCGCGTGATCCAGCTCGGCAGCGCGCGGCCCGAGCTCCTGGACCGGTGCTACGGCGCCCTGGTCGCGATCCGGGTCGTGGTGTCGGGCGTGGTGCTCACGCTGACCGGGGTCGTCCTGTTCGCCACGATGACGCCCCACCAGGCGGTGGTCGTCGCGCTGCTGGTCGCGAGCTGCCTGCTCGACACGGTCACCGACGCGTCGCGAGCGGCCTGCGCCGCCCGCCGGCGTCAGCAGCTGTCGGCCCTCGTGCTGGTCCTCCAGCGGTTCTCGGTGCTCGTGCTGTGCGCCGGGATGCTGCTCGCGACACGGAGTGCGGTCGACGGAGCGGTCGGCTACCTCCTCGGCACCGCCATCGGCGTGCTCGGCATGCAGGTCGCGGCGCACCGGGCCGGGGCCCGGCCCCGGGTCCGCGGCAGTGGGGCCGAGGCCCGCCTGGTGCTGCGGGCCGCGCCCGTCACGGGTCTCGGCGACATCGCGGCGATGGGCGTCTTCCGGATCGACGCCGCGCTGATCGGCGTCCTGCTCGGCACCACCGCCGTCGGCATCTACGGTGCCGGCTACCGGGTCTTCGAGTCGATCCTCTTCGTGAGCTGGACCCTCTCGCGGGCCTTCGTCCCGCTCATCGCGAGCCGGCCGGACGACCGCCGGCACGTCGGGGAGTGGGCCGAGCGTGGCCTGGTCCTGGCCTGTGCGGTCTACCTGCCGTACGGCGTGGTTATCGCGCTGCGGGGCGACGACCTGGTCGCCCTCCTCTTCGGCGAGCAGTACGTCCATCCCGGGGTGCTGCTCGGCCTCGCCGCCGCGCCGCTCCTGTTCGGCGTGACCCATGTGTGTGCCTCCGTACTGCTCGCGCTGCGGCCCGACCCGGTCGTCCTGGTCGCGGGCGTGCTCGCCCTGGCGGTGAACGTCGCCATGAACCTCCTCCTCGTCCCGCGCTGGGGCATCACCGCCGCGGCCGTGGCCACCACGACCGCCTTCCTCGTGGAGTCGGTCGTCCTCGGGATCGCGCTGTCCCGGATCACCGGCCGGTTCTGCCGGCTGCGCCCGCTCGCCGCTCTCGTCCCGGGAGCGCTCGTCGCCGGGATCGTGGTCGAGCTGGTCGACCCCGTCGCACTCGCCGTGCCCGCCGGCGCGGTCGCCTTCCTGGCGGTGTGGGCCGCCGCCGCCCGGGTGGTCGACCCCGTGCTCTTCGGGAACGTCATGGCATTCCTGCGCAACCGGCCCCGTGGGGCTGGGAGGATGGGTGTGTGAGCACCGATCTGTACGCCGTCACCGTCCTCGGCCACGACCGTCCCGGCATCATCGCCGCCACCACGGCCGGCCTCGCGGAGCTCGGGCTCAACATCGAGGACTCCACCATGACCCTGCTGCGCGGGCACTTCGCGATGATGCTGCTGTGTCGCGGCGGGTCCGACGCCGCCGCGATCGAGCGGGCGCTCGCCCCGCTCGCGGTCGGTGGCGACCTGGACGTGGCCGTCCGCCCGGTCGCCTCCGGGCCCGCCCCGGCGGCGGGAGGCAGTGCCTGGGTGCTCACCGTCCACGGCGGCGACCGGTCCGGCATCGTCTCCGCGGTCGTCGCCGAGGTCGCCGCCGCCGGGGGCAATATCACCGACCTCACCACCCGTCTCGCGGGCGACCTCTACCTACTCGTCGCCGAGCTCGACCTGCCGGTGGACGCCGACGTCGCCGCGGTCGAGAGTGCCATCCGGGCCGCGGCCGAGCGGGTCGGCGTCACTGCCACCCTGCGCCCGGCCGAGGCCGACGAGCTGTGAGCCCCGCAGCGGGCAGCGAGCGGGTCGCGGCCTGGTCCGAGACGGAGCTCGGTGTGGAGGGCCGCGTCCTCGACGTCGTCCGCGCCCCCGCGGGCGTGCTCTCGGCCCGCGGCGACGACGTCGACCCGACCTCCGCCGACATCGTCCAGCTCGCCGCCGACCTGGTCGCCACCATGCGGGTCAGCCCGGGCTGCGTCGGCCTGGCCGCCAACCAGGTCGGAGTCGGCGTCCGCGTCTTCTGCGTCGACGTCACCGAGCACCCCAAGACCCGCACCCGGCACGGCACCTTCGTGCTCTGCAACGCCGTGGTCGTCGCGTCCAGCCGCAACGAGCGGGCCCGCGAGGGCTGCATGAGCGTCCCCGACCTGACCGGTGACGTGAAGCGCGCGTCCCGGCTGACCGTCCGCGGCCGGCTGCCCGGCACCGGCGAGGAGGTCGAGTTCAGCACCGACGCCTTCGAGGCCCGGGCCCTGCAGCACGAGATCGACCACACCGACGGCCTCCTCTTCCTCGACCGGGTCGCCGGCGCCCACGCGATCTACCCGCGCCAGACCTACTTATAGGGATCCACCCGTTCCGCCCCCGTATCCCAACTGGCAGAGGACGCCGCCTTAAAAGCGGCTAGGTGTGGGTTCGAGTCCCACCGGGGGCACCATCCTGGTCCCGCAGCAGCGCGAGGACCGTCCCGCCCGCGAGGGTGGCGACCACGGCGCAGGCCCCGAGCGCCCGGGCCGTCGCGGCGGCACCGGGATGCACGGTGAGGCTGCTGCAGACCGCGACACCGACCGCGAGGCCGAGCTGCCGCACGGCGTTCACCGCGCTCGTCGCGGCGCCCGCCGCGCGCGGAGGTGCGGTTGTGAGCGTGAGCATCGGCAATGCGGGCGAGATCACCCCCGCCGCGAGGCCGGACAGGACGAGGAAGGGGAGCAGGCCGATCCCGCCGAGGCCGAACACGATGCAGGCGCCGCTGGCGGCGGCCACCCCGATCGTCAGGGTCGTCGCGCCGAGCGTCCACGACGGTCGGGTGTGGCGGAGCCGGGGGCTGAGCAGTCCCGACGCGGCGATGAACGCGACGAGCTGCACGACGAGCAGCATCGAGACGGCGAACGCGCCGAGACCGGAGGAGACCTGCAGCCAGGTGGCGACGCCGGGGAGTGCCCCGAAGGTCGCGAAGTAGTAGGCGAACGAGGTGATGAGCACGGCCACGAACGGGCGCGACCGCAGGAGCCCCGGCGGGAGCACCGCATGCGCGCGGCGGCGCTCGACGGCGACCAAACCGGCGAGCGCGAAGGTCGCGATGCCGACGGACCCGAGCACTCGAGGGTCGCGCGCCGCGCTGTCCCCGAGCCGGGCGATGGCGTAGGCGAGGCTCGTGACGGCGGTCGTCGCCAGCGCCAGGCCGGCCCAGTCGACCCGCGCGGAGGCGCCCGACCTCCGTCCGCGGTCGGCTCCGGGCAGCCGGAGCCCGCGGATCAGGAGCAGGGACAGGACACAGAACGGGAGCGAGACGAGGAAGAGCCAACGCCAGCCCAGGAGTTCCGTGAGGACGCCGCCGGCGACCGTGCCGACAGCCGAGGAGGCCCCGGCGACAGCGCCCCAGATCGCGAACGCACGTGCCCGCCGGCCGGCCTCGGGATAGGCCGTGCCGATGAGCGCCGGGATGGAGCCGAGCATCAGCGCGCCCGCGACCCCCTGCGCGCCGCGGCCGGCGATCAGCCAGCCCGCATCCGGTGCGAGCCCGGCGAGGAGCGTCGCTCCGGTGAACGCGGTCACGCCGACGACGTACACGCGCCGCGTGCCGAAGGCATCGCCGATGGAACCGGCGCCGAGGAGGAGGCCGGCCAGTGCGACCGAGTAGCTGTTGACGACCCACTGCTGGGCGCCCGGTCCCGCGTCGAGGTCGGCACCGATCGCCGGGAGGGCGACCGTCAGGACGGCGGCGTAGACCATCAGCAGGAAGGTGCCGAGGCAGCAGGCGACCAACGGCCGCCAGCCGGCGGTCCCGGGTGTCGCGCACGTCGTGGAGGCGGGGGGCGTCGTGGTCGGCGCGGTCATGGGACCACCGTGCTGTAATGCTCTTGTGCGGGTAAACCCTTACGTTCCGGAGCTGCTCGGCGTCGTCGTCTCCCTCGTGAACGACCGTCCCACCGACCTGGTCGCCCTGGAGGAGCGGTGGCGCTCCTACGGGATGCCGGTCGACAACCCGCCGGCGCCGCGCGATGTCGAGCTGGTGCGGGCGTTCCTGGAGGCCTGGGAGGCGCTGGTCGACGAGAGCGGCGAGCCCGGCCGCGTCGCGCTGCTCAACGGGCTGCTGCTCCGCTTCTCCAGCGCCCCGCTCGTGACCGACCACGACGGCAGCGGCTGGCACCTCCACTACCGCCCCGACGACGCGAGCCTCGGCGAGACCCTCGCCGCCTCGGTCAGCGTCGCGACCGCTGAGCACCTCACTCGCAACGGGATGCACCGGATCGGGCGGTGCGCGCTGGCGGACTGCCGACGCGCCTTCGCCGATCTCAGCCGTCCCGGCCGCCAGCGCTACTGCTCGCATCCGTGCGCCAACCGGGACGCGGTACGCCGCCATCGCCGCTCCCGGGGCGCGTCCGTCCCGGGAGCGCGCTGACCTCGGTGCTGACTCCGCGCCGACCCCGGTGTCGGCTTCTGCTGAGAGCAGAACTCCGCACGGAGGCCCGGATCGGCCCGGGTGATCGACCTACGATGAGGCATGGCCGAGGAGCAGAGGGATGCCGAGCCGCTGTGGCGGGACCTGGTGGGACGACGGCTGCGCGACCTGCGTCGGGAGCGCGGCGAGACCCTGACCGAGACGGCCGGACGGGCCGGCATCTCGCCGCAGTACCTCTCGGAGATCGAGCGGGGCGTGAAGGAGCCGAGCAGCGAGATGATCGCGGCCGTCCTCGGCGCCCTCGGCACGACCCTGCTCGAGCTCACGACGTCCGTCGCCATCGATCTGCGCCCGGTTCCGGTCGCCGTCCCGCTCCGGGCTTCGGCCGCGGTGTCGGCGCACGCGGTGTCGGCGTACGCGCTGGCCGCCTGATCAGCCCCCGGCCACGAAGGCGGGGCCGCGGGCCTCGATCACGTGGTCGATCAGGCCGTACTCCTGCGCGGCCGATGCGGTGAAGACCCGGTCGTGGTCGGTGTCCGCCCGCAAGGTGGCGGTGTCCTGACCCGTGTGCCGCGACAGGATCCGCTCGATGTCGGCGCGCACCCGGACGACCTCGTCGGCCTGCAGGATCAGGTCGGGGATCGCGCCCCTGCCCTGGACCGCCGGCTGGTGCAGGACGACTCGGGCGTGGGGGAGTGCCGCCCGCTTGCCCGCCGCCCCGGCGGCCAGCAGCACCGCGCCGACCGCGATCGCCTGGCCGACACAGGTCGTCGCGACCTCGGGCCGGATGAACTGCATCGTGTCGTGCACCGCCAGCATCGCGCTCGGGTCGCCGCCCTCGCAGTTGATGTAGAGGTGGATGTCGCGGTCGGGGTTGTCGGCCTCGAGGTGCAGCAGCTGCGCGACCAGTGCGTTCGCGACGCCCGCGTCGATCGCCGTGCCGAGATAGACCACCCGCTCGGTGAGCAGGTGGGAGTAGACGTCCATGATCCGCTCGCCGCGCGGGTGCTGGGCGATCACGTTGGGGACCAGGTAGGAGCTCATCGGGCCACCCCCAGGCCCAGCGGTGCGCGTCGAGGCGGCGCCAGCACGTCGTACGACGCCACGATCTCGTCGACGAAGCCGTACTCCAGCGCCTGAGGGGCGGAGTACCACCGGTCGTGCAGCGAGTCCTCGAAGATCCGTGCCAGCGGCTGTCCGGTGTCCTCGGCGATGAGGCCGAGCACGGTGTCGCGGGTGTGCCGCAGGTCCTGCGCCTGCAGCTCGATGTCGACCGCGGTGCCCGCGATGCCGGCGGACCCCTGGTGCATGAGCACCCGTGCGTGGGGGAGGGCCCGCCGCTTGCCGCGGGTGCCGGACGACAGCAGGAACTGGCCGGCGCTGCACGCGATGCCGAGGGCGAGGGTCGCGACGTCGCACGGCACCAGCCGCATCACGTCGCGGATCGCGAGCATCGCCGGCACCGAGCCGCCGGGGGAGTGGATCCACAGTGCCACGTCGGCATTCGGGTCGTCGGCCGCGAGGGCCACCAGTTGGGTGGTCAGCAGTACTCCGTTGTCGTCGTCCAGGGCTCCGTCGAGGACGAGCACGCGTTGCTGGAGCAGCTCGCGTCGGGCCCGGTCGTCGAACATGCGGGGTCGGTTGTCGTCGCTCATGGCCCCACTGTCGGCGGCGCGGGCGTCACGGACCAGGCGGATCCGCCGACGGCAGCGCCTCGCTGCCGACGGCAGCGCCGGACCGCCTTGACTTCACGTCCACCTGAAGCGGGACAGTGGTGACATGCACCGACACCACCACGATCACGACGACTCCCTCGAGGCGCTGCGCGACGCGCTGACCGCCGGCTTCTGGGACGAGAGGTACGGCGGCAGCGATCGTGTCTGGAGCGGCCGGCCCAACCAGCGCCTGGTCGAGCAGACCGCCGACCTGACGCCCGGCACCGCCCTCGACGTGGCCTGCGGCGAGGGCGGCGACGCGGTGTGGCTGGCCAAGCAGGGCTGGCAGGTCACCGCCGTCGACGTGTCCCAGGTGGCACTGGCCAAGGTCGCCGCGCACGCCGAGGACGAGGGGGTCGGCGACCGGATCCGGATCGGCTTCTACGACGCCCTCGCCGACCCGCGCCCGGTCGGCCGGCGCACCTTCGACCTGGTGACCGTCAGCTTCCTCCACGTGCCGCAGTCCGACTTCGCCGCTATCTACCGCGGCATCGCGGACGCCGTCGCGCCGGGCGGTCGCCTCCTCGTCACCGCCCACCATCCCGACGACGTCGCCACCGGCGCCCGGCACGACCACGGCCCGGGCCTCATGTTCGAGCCCGACCGTGTCCTCGAGACGCTCGGTGCCGGCCCGTCGGGCAGCGACTGGGAGGTCGAGGTCGCCGATACCCCGGTCCGCGAGCAGGTCACGCCGGACGGGCCGCTGCTCGTGCGCGACACCGTGGTCCGAGTGCGCCGCGCGGAGTGACCCGAGTCACCTTCCGCGGCCGTTCTCGTTGACGGTGTGTGCGCCGTAGAACACGTTCCATCGCCCTGCTGGCCGTGACCGCGCTGGTGGCCGGCGCCCTCGGTGCCGCGCCCCCGGCTGTGCCGGCGGGCGCGGCTGCGGCGGCGCCATCGGTGCGGGCCGCCCCGGGGCCCACCGGACCGGACCAGCCGCCCCCGCAGCTGCGGCGGCAGGGACGCTGGCTGGTCGACGAGCGGGGCCGGGTCGTGATCGTCCACGGCTTCAACCTGGTCTGGAAGCTCGATCCCTACGTCCCGCCGGACACCGCCGAGGGCTTCACCGTGGCCGACGCGCGGTGGCTGGAGCGCTACGGCTTCAACGGCGCCCGTCTCGGCACCCTGTGGGCCGGCATCACCCCGGACGCCCCCGGCGTCGGCGACCCGGCGTACCGCGCCGGCTGGCAGCGCGTCATGGACCTGCTGGCCGAGCGGGGGATCTGGATGCAGCTCGACATGCACCAGGACCAGTGGCACGAGACGTACGGCGGCGAGGGGGTGCCGGACTGGGCGCTGCGGCGGCCGCCGCTGCTCGGCCTGCTGCCGCCGGTCAACCTGCCCTTCCCGATGGGCTACTGGACGCCGGAGAACTCGGCCGTCTTCGACCAGTTCTGGGCCGGCCGGCACGGCGGCCTCGACGGCTGGGCACGGGCCTGGCAGGTCGCGGCCGAGTGGTGGAAGGACCAGCCGCACCTGATGGGCTACGACCTGATCAACGAGCCGTGGATGGGACTGGAGTGGCTGACCTGCTTCACCAACGGCTGCCCCGGCTCCTACCGACGCGAGCTGCAGCCAGCCTACGAGAAGGTCACCCGGGCGATCCGCGAGGTCGACCCGGCCAATGTCGTGTGGTGGGAGCCGCAGCAGCTGGCCGCCGGGCGCCCGGTGCCGACGTACCTGCAGCCGATGGCGGGGGAGGACCAGCTCGGCTACTCCTGGCACAACTACTGCCAGGACGTCTTCCTGGAGTCGCAGGGTCTGCCGTTCGGCAAGGTCGAGAACTGCTGGCGGTTCAGCCGGGAGCGGACGGCGACCGCGCTCGCCCAGGCCGACACGATGCGGGCCGCGCCGATGATGAGCGAGTGGGGTGCGACCGACAACCTGCGCGCGATCGAGATCGACGCCGCGGTCGCCGACGAGAACCTGATGGGCTGGAGCCACTGGGCCTACAAGCGGTGGCAGGACCCCACGACCGCCGACGACGCGCAGGGGATGTTCCGCGACGACACCGACTTCGGGTCGGTCAAGGAGGCCAAGCTGCGCCGCCTCGTCCGCACCTACGCCCAGGCCACGGCCGGCACGCCGCTGGCGATGGCCTTCGACGTCGGCACCGGCGACTTCTCCTACCGGTACCGCTCCAACGCCGTCGACGCCCCGACCGAGATCTTCGTCAGCCCGCTGCACTACCCCGGCGGGTACGACGTCACGGTGACCGGCGGGCGGTGGACGCCGGGCGCCGGCGGACGGATCGAGGTGCGGCCCGACGTACCCGGTCAGGAGGTGTCGGTCCGGATCTCAGGGCGCTGAGATCGCCCGTTGGGGAACCTTTGGCAACGACCGGGCGTTGCACCAGCAACGAGACACCTAGACTGTAGGTGGAAGGGCGTCCACCGTGGCCGCCCGGCAGACTCGCAAGCCTGCGGAGGAGACCATGCAGAGCAACAACCCGGTGTTCCGGCGCTCCGAGGAGTTCAACCGGTCCGGAGCCGCTGCCTACCAGGGCTTCGGTGAGCCGCAGTACGGCGGCTACCAGCAGCCCGGCTACCCCGCCCCCGAGGCGCCGACCGGCGCCCGCCAGGGCCGGATGACCATCGACTCGGTCGTCCAGTCGACCGCGATCACCCTCGCCGTGGTGTTCGTGACCGCGGCGGCGACCTGGTTCCTCACGCCCGCCATCGAGGGCGCCGACGTCGCCGAGGACCTGGCGCCGCTCTACGCCGCGTCCGCCATCGGCGGCATCCTGGCCTTCGTCCTGTCCCTGGTGAACTCGTTCAAGCGCCAGATCAGCCCGGCGCTCGTGCTCGCCTTCGCCGCCGCCGAGGGTGTCGCCCTCGGTGCGATCAGCAAGACGTTCGACGCCTTCATCGGCGACACGATCGTGCTGCAGGCCGTCCTCGGCACCATGGCCGCGTTCGCCGGCACGCTGGCGGCGTACAAGTTCTTCGACATCAAGGTCGGCAACAAGTTCCGGACCATGGTCACCGCCGCCATGTTCGGCATGGTCGGTCTCGGCTTCCTCGAGATCATCCTCAGCCTCTTCAGCGCCGACCTCGGCCTGTTCGGCTTCGGCCCGCTGGGCCTGCTGTTCGCCGTCGCCGGCCTCGTGCTCGGTGTGTTCATGCTGGTGATGGACTTCGACTTCGTCGAGCAGGGCGTCCGCAACGGCATCCCGGAGCGGGAGTCGTGGCGCGCGTCGTTCGCGATGACCGTCAGCCTGGTCTGGATCTACACCAACCTGCTGCGCATCCTCGCGATCCTGCAGCAGGACTGACCTTCCGGTCCCACGACGGCCCCGGCCCACTTCGGTGGGTCGGGGCCGGCGTGTTTTTCGGTTCAACTACCGAATTCGTCGCCCCCGAGCGGTCTGAGCGACAATTCCGGTCGTTGAACCGCGCGCGCCGCGACCGACCTCACGCCACCTGCCGCCGCAGCCAGATCCGCCGGTCCTCGTCGCCGAGGGCGCGCCGTCGGTCTACGGTCGACGTGTCGAGCCACCACCAGGGCTGGTCGAGGGTCCACTCCGGGTTCGGGCGCCGCCGACCCGCTCGTCGGTACGCCGTCGCCAGCCTGCCGTCGAACGAGCGCATGTCGCGCAGGTCCGCCGACAGCATGGTCACCACCTCGAGCCCGAGGCCCCGGCACAGCTCCTCCACCTCGAGGTCGAGGCGGCGTACCCGCGTCCGATCGTGCCTGCTGCCAGTGCAGGGCCGCCCAACCCGTGGCTGCCGAGCCTTCCGGCGCTCCGGCGACCGCCTCGACGATGCGTTGGACCTCGCTGTCCGGCACCTCCGAGGGCACGAACAGCCCCGGCCCGCTCGTACGGCGCCAGCGGGGTCCTCGCGCCTGCCCCGCCGTCGGCCCGGTCCGGCCCGACGGATCGGCGCGTACCGGGACCACGATGTCGCTGCGGTCGATCTCCAGATCCATCCGCCCAGCATCGGCGAATCCGGGGACCCGCCGGGGGCTCCTCCACAGGCTGCTCCCGGAGGTGCGGTTCACCTACCGAATTCGTCGTGAACCGCCGCTGGGGACGACAAATTCGGTAGTTGAACCGGAGACCCGGACCAGCCTCAGGCGGGATCCGGAGCGGTCTCGTGCTCCTCGGGCGCCTCGCCGGGGACGTGCTTGCGGCCGCGGCGGTGCCGCAGCTCCACCCACAGCCCGCGGACACCGGCCCGGCGGCCGCCGACCTCGGTGCCGCCCAGCTCGGTGCCGGGCTCGTTGACGGCCTGGACGGCCGCGCGGGTCACGGGCAGGACGCCCTCGCCGCGGTATGCCTCGAGGCCGGCCTCGTCGGGCGCGTGCTCGAGCGCGGCGAGCACCGACGGGACGAGGACCCCGGCCAGCGCCTTGTAGCCCTCGGCGGACGGGTGGAACTGGTCGGGGCCGAACAGCAGCGCGGGCGCCGCGGCGAACTCGGGTCCGAGGATGTCGCCGAGCGAGACGGTCCGTCCGCCCTCCTCGACCACCGCGATGGTCTGCGCCGCGGCGAGCCGGCGCGACCAGGCGCGCGCGACCTGGCGCAGCGGCGGGGCGATCGGCTGGATGGTGCCGAGGTCGGGGCAGGTGCCGACGACGACGGTCGCGCCCGCGCCGATCAGCCGGCGGACTCCGTCGGACAGCGAGCGCACCGAGTGGGAGGGCCGCACGGTGTGGGTGACGTCGTTGCCGCCGATCAGGATGACCGCCGCGTCGGGCTCGATCGGCAGGGCCCGGTCGACCTGGGCGGCGAGGTCCGAGGACTTCGCGCCGACGACGCAGAACTCGCGCAGGTAGACCCGCCGGTCGGCGTGCTCGGCGACGGCGGAGGCGATCAGCGCGCCGGGTGTGTCCTCCACGCGCTCCACGCCGTAGCCGGCCGCGCTGGAGTCGCCGAGCAGGGCGATCCGGATGGCCGGGCCGGGGCGGCCCCGGCCGTACCAGCCGGTCGCGTCGGGCGGGGGCTCGTCACGGGCGGGGCCGATCGTCTTGCGAGCGATCCGCGCCTCCGCGGAGAGCACGCCGTAGAGACCCGCGCCGAGCGCGGAGAGCCCGCCCCCGCCGTACAGCGCGGCGGCGGCGAGCTTGCGGGCTGCGGACGCCTTGCTCACGCGAGCCATGCTACGGAGACCCCGATACGGTGGGGCCATGGAGTACGTGGAGTCCCTGCTGCAGCTGATCGGCAACACCCCGCTGGTCCGGCTCAACCGTTCCCTCGACCTTCCGGACGGCGGACCGCTGGTGCTGGCCAAGGTCGAGTACCTCAACCCCGGCGGTTCGGTGAAGGACCGGATCGCCACGCGCATGATCGAGGCCGCCGAGGCGTCCGGCGCCCTGCAGCCCGGCGGCACGATCGTCGAGCCGACGTCCGGCAACACCGGCGTCGGGCTGGCGATGGTGGCCCAGCAGAAGGGCTACAAGTGCGTCTTCGTGTGCCCCGACAAGGTCAGTGAGGACAAGCGCAACGTCCTCAAGGCGTACGGCGCCGAGGTGGTCGTCTGCCCGACGGCCGTCGCGCCCGCGCACCCCGACTCCTACTACAACGTCTCCGACCGGCTGGCGAGCCAGCCCGGGGCGTGGAAGCCCGACCAGTACTCCAACCCGCACAACCCGCGCTCCCACTACGAGGAGACCGGCCCCGAGCTGTGGCGCCAGACGGAGGGGCGGATCACCCACTTCGTCGCGGGCGTCGGCACCGGCGGCACCATCTCCGGCATCGGTCGCTACCTCAAGGAGCAGGACGAGGCCGTCCAGGTCATCGGCGCCGACCCGGCCGGCTCGGTCTACTCCGGCGGCACCGGCCGCCCCTACCTCGTCGAGGGCGTCGGCGAGGACTTCTGGCCCGAGACCTACGACCGCGGCGTGGCCGACCGGATCATCGAGGTCTCCGACGCCGACTCGTTCGCCTTCACCCGCCGCCTGGCCCGCGAGGAGCAGATGCTCGTCGGCGGCTCGTCCGGCATGGCCGCGTACGCCGCGCGCCAGCTCGCCCAGGAGCTCGCCGCCGAAGGCAAGAACGACGCCGTGATCGTCGTCCTGCTGCCCGACTCGGGCCGCGGCTACCTCAGCAAGGTCTTCAACGACGACTGGCTCGCGCAGTACGGCTTCAGCACCGGCCAGCCGCGCCCGGCCCAGACCGTCGGCGAGGTGCTGCGCGGCAAGTCCCGCGGCCTGCCGGCGCTCGTGCACACCCACCCCAACGAGACCATCGCCGAGGCGGTCCAGATCCTCCAGGAGTACGGCGTCTCGCAGATGCCCGTCGTCCGCGCGGAGCCCCCGATCGTGGCCGCCGAGGTCGCGGGCTCGGTCTCGGAGCGGGCCCTGCTCGACGCGCTGTTCACCGGCAAGGCCAAGCTCACCGACTCGGTCGAGCAGCACATGTCGACGGCCCTGCCGACCATCGGCTCGACCGAGGACGCCACCGCCGCCGTGCCGCTGCTGGAGTCGGCCGACGCGGTGCTGGTGCACGAGGACGGCAAGCCGGTGGGCGTGCTGACCCGGCACGACCTGCTCAACTTCCTCGCCCGTGGCTGAGGCCGGGCCCGACCTCCCGGCCGGCGTCCGTCCCGCGACGCCGGAGGACGTCCCCGACGTCCTTCGGCTGATCCGGGAGCTCGCCGCCTACGAGCGCGAGCCCGACGCCGTCGTGACGACCGAGGACGACCTCCACCGCTGGGTCTTCGGCGAGGACCCGGTCGCCCGGGTCCTGGTCGCCGAGTCCGGCGCGGGCGCGGTGGTCGGGATGGCGCTGTGGTTCCGCACGTACTCCACGTGGACCGGCGTGCCGGGCATCTACCTCGAGGACCTGTACGTCGAGCCGGGGTCGCGCGGCAGCGGACTGGGCAGGGCGCTGCTGACCGCGCTGGCCCGGATCGCGGTCGACCGCGGGTACCGCCGGGTCGAGTGGGCCGTGCTCGACTGGAACACCCCGTCGATCGAGTTCTACGAGGCGCTGGGCGCCCGTCCGATGGAGGAGTGGACGACCTACCGGTTGACCGGCCAGGCGCTCGCGGAGCTCGGGGCGTAGTAGCGGCAGGTGTGGTGGGTCACGAACCCCAGCGCCTCCCAGAACGCCCGCCCGTCGGGGTTGTCGGTCTCGACGTGCAGCCATGCGGTCATCGCCCCCTGCTCGGCCGCCCAGTCGAGCAGCGCGAGCACGACCGTGGTGGCCAGGCCGCGCCGGCGGTGGGCCGGGTCGACGGTGAGGCCGTGCAGGCCGACCCAGTCGCCGTCGACGCCCGCCCGCGCCTCGGCCAGCGGGTCGCACCCGGCGCCGGCCGACGCCACGGCACGGGCGCCGGTGACGGTGAGCTCGACATCGGCCGTCGCCCCGGTCCGCGCCCCGGCCTCCGTCAGCGAGCGCCGCAGGCGCGCCACCGACGCGAGCAGGAGCTCGGACTCGCCGTACGACAGGCGCTGCCAGCCCGCGGCCGCGAAGGACTCCTCGAGGGCCGAGCCGGCCTCCACCTGGGCGAGTGGGTCGCGGCCGCGCCCGGCGTAGAACGCCTCGACGGCGGCCAGCGCCTCGGGGAACGGCCGGCCGGGGTCGCCCATCGCCAGACAGGAGTTGGCGCGCTTGAGCAGCCGGCCCGTCGGCTCCCGCTCCGAGCGCAGCTCCCACGCGCCGAGCGGCTCGCGGTCCACCGTGGCCCACAGGCCGCCCGTGCGGGCCTCGGCGTCGCGGGCGCTCACCCGCAGCCGGGGTGCGGGACGCGGCGGGACGGGCTTGCCGGAGACGATGTCGGCCAGCGCGATCCGGACCGGCTCACCCGACGCGGGCTGGACGACGCAGGTGCCCTCGGCCCAGGACAGGCAGACGCCGAGCACGTCGGTGAGGGCGGGCCCGCCGGACGGCCCGGTCCTGCCCCGCAGGAGCCGGCGGACCACGACCCGCTGCCCGACGACATGGGGTCCCAGCAGATGTCGTCCCAGATCGGGGGGTCTTTGCGCGTCAGGCACGATGGGGATACTAGGCTGAGCCCCGACACGAAACCCCTTCATATCGGGGTGCCGTCGTGTCGTCCCGCAGTCGTTGTAGTGGACGTCCTGGTCCAGGAGGAATCGATGACCTACATCATCTCGCAGCCGTGCGTCGACCTGAAGGACCGCGCGTGCGTCGACGAGTGTCCGGTCGACTGCATCTACGAGGGCAAGCGGATGCTCTACATCCACCCCGACGAGTGCGTCGACTGCGGTGCCTGTGAGCCGGTCTGCCCGGTCGAGGCGATCTTCTACGAGGACGACGTCCCGGAGGAGTGGAAGGACTACTACGACGCCAACGTGAAGTTCTTCGACGACCTCGGCTCGCCCGGCGGCGCCGCCAAGATGGGCGAGATCGACAAGGACGCCGAGTTCGTCGCCGCGCTCGAGCCGCAGAACACGGATCACTGAGGCGATGAGGGCCCACTGAGCACCCCGGTCTCCCAGCGTCTGCCGGACTTCCCCTGGGACAAGCTGCCCCAGTACGCCGAGCGGGCCCGTGCGCACGCCGGCGGGATCGTCGACCTCTCGATCGGCACCCCGGTCGACCCGACGCCCGAGGTCGCCCGCGCGGCGCTGACGCGGGCAGCGGACGCGCCGGGCTACCCCGTGACCATCGGCACCCCCGAGGTGCGGCAGGCCGTCGTCGACTGGCTGGCCGGCACCCACGGCGTGACCGGACTCGGCCTCGACCAGGTGCTGCCGCTGATCGGCTCCAAGGAGTTCATCGCCTCGCTGCCGACGTACCTCGGCCTCGGCCCCGGTGACCTGATCGGCTACCCGGCCCTCGCCTACCCGACCTACGAGGTCGGCGCGGCGCTGGTCGGCGCGCGCGCCGTCGCCACCGACGCGCTGACCACCTTCGGCCCCGAGACGCCGAAGCTGCTGTGGGTCAACTCTCCCTCGAACCCGTCGGGCCGGGTGCTCCCCAAGGAGCACCTCAAGAAGGTCGTCGACTGGTGCCGGGAGCGCGGCGTGCTGCTCGTCTCCGACGAGTGCTATCTCGACTGCGTGTGGGAGGGGGAGGCCTACTCCGTCCTGCATCCCGACGTCTCGGGTGGCTCGGCCGAGGGCATCCTCGTCGTCCACTCGCTCTCGAAGCGCTCCAACCTCGCCGGCTACCGCTGCGCCTTCGTCGCCGGCGACCGCGCCGTCATCGCCGAGCTGCTCGCGGTCCGCAAGAACATGGGCCTGATGATGCCCGCGCCGCAGCAGCACGCGATGGCCGCCGTCCTCGGCGACGAGGCACACGTCCGGGAGCAGCACGAGCGCTACCGCGCCCGTCGTACGGCGCTGCGGACGGCGCTCGAGGCCGCGGGCTACACCGTCGAGCACTCCGAGGCGTCCCTCTACCTGTGGACCACCAAGGGCACCGCCGGCGAGGGCGGCCCGGACTGCTGGCAGCTGGTCGCCGATCTCGCCGAGCAGGGGATCCTGGTCGCGCCGGGCGCGTTCTACGGCGCCGCCGGCTCCCACCACGTCCGGATCGCGCTGACCGCGACCGACGAGCGGATCGCCGCCGCGGTGGAGCGGTTGTCCGCCGACCGCTGATCCTCGTCGTCTCGGGCCGGGCGCGGCACTAGCCGCGGCGGTAGCCGGCTACACGCGGCTGATCGTCGCGGTCCGTCCGAGGACCGACAGCAGGCGGTCGAGGTCGGTGGGATCGCTGGTCAGCACGACATCGTCGTCGTCGCAGAGCGTGGCCACGTGGGCATCGACGACGTCGCTCGTGCCGGTACCGGCGAGGAGGCGCCCGATCCGGCGTGACGACCCGGCGTCGATCGGCCGCTCCTCGATGCCGCGCAGGGTGGTCGCCAGGACCGCCTGCCGGGCTCCGTTGCGCCAGGTCTGGGCGACCGCGCCGCTGCTGGTCCGCACCGGCACGCCCTCCTCCTGCGCGGTGCGGATCGCGGCGAGCACGTCCCGGTTGCGCCAGTCGACGGCGAGCAGCGCCCCCGTGTCCAGGACCAGGCTCATGTCGAGGGCTCTTCGGTCCAGCGCGCGGGCTTCTGCCGGAAGAGCGCCCGGGCCTTGGCCAGCTCCTCCTCGGTGAACGCGCCGTACTCGGCCTCGTAGTCGTCGAGGGCCTTGCCCAGCAACTGGTTGCGCAGCTTCATCTCGGCGGCGCGCGACATCCAGGCGCTCACCGACTCCCCGGCGCTCGCGGCCGCTTCGCGGATGGCGCTGCCGGTGTCGTCGTCGACGTTGATGGTGATCCGGGTCACGTCACCCAGCCTAGACGCATACAACCGTATGCGCAACGCGGATCCGTGAGCCCGTGGACAGCCCACGCCGGTCAGCGGAACACGTCGACGTGCACGTGGTCGCGGTGCTCGAGGATCTTGCGGTCGCCGGCGCGGTCCGGCGGGTCGTAGTCGCGCCAGCCCTCACGGCCGGCGGTCCAGATCCGGTCGTCGAAGATCACGGTGCGGATGTCCAGGCGGGCGGCGTTGGCGACCGCCCAGTGGGCCATCGCCCAGCCCTTCGCGGTGTTGGGCTCGGTGATCGGCCGGACGAACACGTCGATCGCGCGCCCGTCGTAGTGGGCCGAGCCCTCCATGTGGCCGGTGGAGACGCCGTCCGGCTCGAAGCCGCCGAGCTGCAGGCGGCCGAACCGGGTGAGCAGCTCCGTGCGGACCGCGTCCGCCCGCGGGGTGAGGCCGCTCGCGACCAGCTCGACGTCGGCCGACGGGGCCCCGCCGGCGAGGTCGCAGCTGAAGGTCGCGGGGGAGTGGCCGGTCAGCGCGGAGGCGAGGGCGCGGCCGTCGGCCTCGTGGTCGGCGTACGCGTCCGGGAAGGCCGAGCGCTGCACGGCCTGCGCCGCGACGGTGATCTCCATGGACTCGTAGCCGTCGACCTCGACCAGCGCGTCGAAGAAGGCGTTGGCGGCATAGACGGGGTCGAGGACCTGGGCGGGCGTGCCCCAGCCCTGCGAGGGCCGCTGCTGGAAGAGCCCCAGCGAGTCGCGGTCGCCGTAGTCGATGTTGACCAGCTTCGACTCCTGGTACGCCGTCGCCAGGGCGATCGAGGTCGCCCGGGCCGGCAGCCCGCGCCGTACGGCGATCGCGGCGATCAGCGCCGCGTTCTCGGCCTGTGCGCCGCTGACCTCGACGGTGTGGTCCCCGACGGTCACGGTGCAGTCGCCGTCGGGCCCGCCGGTCAGCCGGTCGGTCGCCCGGAGCGCGCCGATGCCGACGGCGGCGACGGTCGCCAGGACCGCCAGGCCGATGACGACCGCCCAGGCAGGGTTCTTCACGGCACCCAGTGTGCGTGGGGGCTGGTGACCCGCCGGGTCAGTTGGCGTGCAGCGCGGCGTTGAGGGCGATGCCCTCGCCCTGCCACGGAACGGCCTCGATCGCGCCGGACACCGAGTTGCGGCGGAAGAGCACGTTGCCGGCCCCGGAGAGCTCGCCCGCCTTCACGACCCGGGTGTCCTTGCCGGGCTCGAGCACGGTGACCTTGGTGCCCGCCGTGACGTAGCAGCCGGCCTCGACCACGCAGTCGTCGCCGAGCGAGATGCCGATGCCGGCGTTGGCGCCGAGCAGGCAGCGCCGCCCGACCGAGATGACCTGCTTGCCGCCACCCGACAGGGTGCCCATGATCGAGGCGCCGCCGCCGATGTCGGAGCCGTCGCCGACGACGACGCCCGCCGAGATCCGGCCTTCGACCATCGAGGTGCCGAGCGTGCCCGCGTTGAAGTTCACGAAGCCCTCGTGCATGACGGTGGTGCCGGCGGCGAGGTGCGCGCCGAGGCGGACCCGGTCGGCGTCGGCGATCCGGACACCCGCCGGGATCACGTAGTCGACCAGGCGCGGGAACTTGTCGACGCCGTACACCGTGACGTGCTGGCCGGCGGCCTGCAGTCGCGCGCGGGTGAGCTCGAAGCCCTCGACGGCGCACGGGCCCGCGGAGGTCCACACGACGTTGGTCAGCAGGCCGAAGATGCCGTCGAGGTTCTGCCCGTGGGGCTGGACCAGCCGTGACGAGAGCAGGTGCAGGCGCAGCCACACGTCGACGGTGTCGGCGGGCGCGGCCGCCAGGTCGGCGATCTCGACCAGGTTGACCCTGCGGGTGACGCCGCGCGCCTCGTCGGCGCCCTCGAGCGCAACCAGCTCGGCGGGAGCCTGGGCGTCGGCGGGCCTCTCGCCCAGCGCGGGGGCGGGGAACCAGGTGTCGAGAACGGTCTGGTCGGCGGCGTAGGTCGTCAGGCCGAAGCCCCAAGCGGCAGTCACGTGAGCAGATTCTAGGGCGTGGCCGGAACCGCTCGACGCCCGGCGCCGTCTCACGGACATGCCTCTCGGCCCTCGCCTCCTGCTCGCGCCGCTGCTGCTCACCGCTCTGCCTCTGGCCGGCTGTGGACACGACGGGCCGGTCCGTCTCGAGATCACCGTCCAGGACTGGACCGGGTGGTCGGAGGAGCAGCCGGAGCCCGTGGTCACGACCCGCGAGCTCGTCGAGGGCGACACCTTCACGGTCGACCTGATCGGCGAGGAGGAGGTGGTCGTCACGGTCGTCCAGGTCGACGGTGACGAGGTGGCGCTGGAGACCAGCGAGCCCCTGGCGGGCGAGGGAGAGGGGGGCGGTACCGACATCGACGACCTGAGCACCGAGTTCTCGCTCGACCGGGACGGCGCGGTCGTCTTCGGCACCCCGACCTTCGACGGCGGCACGACGGTCACCGTCGCCGAGCGGTGACGGCGGCGCTCAGCCCTCGGCGATGATCGCCAGCTGCCGGCTCTGCGCGATCAGCCGGCCCTGCTCGTCCCACAGCTCGACGTCCTCGTCGTGGTAGCCGGCGATGACGTGCCGGGTCACGACGTGGCCGAGCGCCCAGACGGTCCCGGTGGCGCGCCGGCGGTAGTGGACGGTGAGCTGGATCGTGGCCGAGGCCAGGTGCCCGAGCTCGGCGGTGGCGGGCGGGAAGGCGTCGACCATCGCACCGGCGAGGAGCGCGTCGACCGGCCGCTCGTCGGCGGTCCGGATCCAGCAGGTGGCCTCACTCACCCCGGACGGCTCGCCGTGGAACCAGCCGGGCACGACCGGGGCGCGGTAGCGGTACCGGTCGAGGATCGCCATCATCCCCTCCGGGATCAGGGCGCTGACGTCGGCGCAGTCCTCGGGCCGTGGCACGTCGGGTGCCACATGCGGCGTGTGCTCGGCCGACCCGGTCGCGTCCCAGTCGTGGGTGCTGACGACGGCGTGCGCGATCTCCTTGCCGGCCTGCGCCAGCACCGCGTCGTACGTCGAGACGCGGCGCCCCTTGCGGACCTCCCGCACCTGGAGGTCGGCCGGGCCCGGCAGGCCGGGCCGGAAGTAGGTGATCGCGATGCTCAGCGCGTCCGGGTGCGCCGACTCGAGGAGCACCGCGTGTTGGAGGAGAGCGAGGACGTAGCCACCGTTGGGCGTCTGGTTCGCGGTGTTCCAGTCGGCGGTCACCTGGACCTGGTACCGGCCTTCGCCCAGGGGCAGCGCGGTGACCGCGTCGTCGAGGAGGTAGCTCACCGGTCCATCGTGCCGGAGTCCGGGGACACCGGCGACGTGGCGGTCCTCACTCGCCGGTGACGCCGTCGAGGCACTCGCGCAGCAGGTCGGCGTGCCCGCAGTGGCGGGCGTACTCCTCGACCATGTGCAGCAGGATGTCGCGGATGCTGGAGGTCTCGGTGCCCTTCCGGAAGGTCACCACCCGGCCGAGGCCCTCGTCGGTGAGCCGGTCCAGCCACGCGTCGGCCAGCGCGACCTGCTCGCGCCAGGCCGCCCAGGCCTCGGCCACGGCCGCCTCGGTCGGCTCCACGACGGCGAACCCGGCGTCGCCGTCGTCGTACATCCGCTCGCCCTCGACCTCGACCAGCGCCCGCTGGAACCAGAAGTGCTCGACCCGGGCCAGGTGCCGGACCAGGCCGAGCAGGCTCATCGTGCTCGGCGGCACCGAGCGGGTCGCCAGCTGGTCGGGCGTCAGCCCGGCACACTTGCGCTCGAGGGTCTCGCGGTAGTGGGTGAGGTACTCGCGCAGGTTCGCCAGCTCGCCGGTCATGGACCCACGGTAGGGCGCGGCGCAATCCGGTTTCCGCTTCGACCGCCCGCCGCCGTACGCTGGGGGTACAGCGTTCGAGCCGTCATCAGCGGCGAGCTCCGGGAAGAAAGCCGTCCGCAGCCAGCGGCGGCGAGTAGAACCCGGCGGGCAGGCCCGTCACAGCCGTGAAGAGAGGCTCCGCCGCAGGTCGGGCGGGGCAAGCAGGGTGGTACCGCGGTCCGAGGATCGTCCCTGCGGCAGAGCCCGCAGATGCAGACGAACCCAGGAGACCGAAGCCCGATGACCTATCCGAAGGTCACCACCGACCCGACCGCCGGCCCCGCCGCCGAGCACCGAGCCGTCCCGAGCTCGCCGCGCTTCCCGCGCATCGAGGAGGGCGTGCTCGCCTACTGGGCCGAGGACGACACCTTCCGCGCGAGCGTGGAGCAGCGCGACCCCGGCGCGAACGGCGAGAACGAGTTCGTCTTCTACGACGGCCCGCCGTTCGCCAACGGCCTGCCGCACTACGGCCACCTGCTGACCGGGTACGTCAAGGACATCGTCCCGCGCTACCAGACGATGCGCGGCAAGCGCGTCGAGCGCCGCTTCGGCTGGGACACCCACGGCCTGCCGGCCGAGCTCGAGGCGATGCGCCTCAACGGCATCAAGACCACCGACGAGATCGTCGAGATGGGCATCGACAAGTTCAACGACGCCTGCCGGGCGTCGGTCCTCAAGTACACCGGCGAGTGGCGCGACTACGTCACCCGGCAGGCACGCTGGGTCGACTTCGACAACGACTACCGGACCATGAACCCCGAGTTCATGGAGTCGGTGCTGTGGGCGTTCAAGGGGCTGTTCGACAAGGGCCTGGTCTACCAGGGCTTCCGGGTCCTGCCCTACTGCTGGAACGACGAGACCCCGCTGTCCAACCACGAGCTGCGGATGGACGACGACGTCTACCAGATGCGGCAGGACCCGGCCGTCACGGTCGGCTTCGAGATCACCGGCGCCAACGAGCGGGCCGGCGACCTCGTGGGCGCCAAGCTGCTGATCTGGACCACCACCCCCTGGACGCTGCCCAGCAACCTCGCGGTGATGGTCGGCTCCGAGATCGACTACGTCGTCGTCGACCACGAGGGCGATCGCCTCGTGCTCGCCGAGGCCCGCCTGGCGGCGTACGCCCGCGAGCTCGGCGACGAGCCGACGGTGACCTGGCGCGGGACGGGTGCCGACCTGCTCGGCCTGACCTACGCCCCGCCGTTCTCCTACTTCGCGGGGCAGGAGAACGCCTTCCGGGTCGTGGCGGCCGACGAGGCCGTCACGACGACCGACGGCTCCGGCCTGGTGCACAGCGCCGGCGCCTTCGGCGAGGTCGACAAGGAGGTCACCGACCGCGAGGGCATCGAGCCGGTCATGCCGGTCGGCAAGGACGGCCGGTTCACCCACCCCGTGACGGAGTACGCCGGGATGCTGGTCTTCGACGCCAACCCGCACATCATCGACGACCTCAAGGCGCGCACCGGCGCGGTCACGCCGGGCACCGTGCTGTTCCGGCGGGAGACCTACGACCACTCCTACCCCCACTGCTGGCGCTGCCGCGAGCCCCTGATCTACAAGGGCGTGAGCAGCTGGTTCGTCGAGGTGACGGCGATCAAGCAGCGGATGGCCGAGCTCAACCAGGAGATCCGCTGGGTCCCCGAGCACATCAAGGACGGCCAGTTCGGCAAGTGGGTCGACAACGCCCGCGACTGGTCGATCACCCGCAACCGCTTCTGGGGCTCGCCCGTCCCCGTCTGGAAGTCGGACGACGAGGCGTACCCGCGCATCGACGTCTACGGCTCCTTCGAGGAGATCGAGCGCGACTTCGGGCGGCTGCCCCTCAACGCGCAGGGCCAGCCCGACCTGCACCGGCCCTGGATCGACGACCTGACCCGGCCCAACCCGGACGACCCGACCGGGAAGTCGACGATGCGCCGCGTCTCCGACGTGCTCGACGTGTGGTTCGACTCCGGCTCGATGTCGTTCGGCCAGGTGCACTACCCGTTCGAGAACGCCGAGTGGTTCGAGCAGCACTTCCCGGCGGACTTCATCGTCGAGTACATCGGCCAGACCCGCGGCTGGTTCTACACGCTGCACATCCTGGCCACCGCGCTCTTCGACAGGCCGGCGTTCTCGTCGTGCATCAGCCACGGCATCGTGCTCGGCTCCGACGGCAACAAGATGTCGAAGTCGCTGCGCAACTATCCCGACGTCTCCGAGGTCTTCGACCGTGACGGCGCCGACGCGATGCGCTGGTTCCTGATGGCCTCGCCGATCCTGCGCGGTGGCAACCTGGTCGTCACCGAGCCGGGCATCCGCGACGCCGTGCGCCAGGTGATGATCCCGCTCTGGAACACCTGGTACTTCTTCGCGCTCTACGCCAACGCCGAGAACTACGAGGCCAGCGTCGGCCGCGCGGAGTCACTGGGCTCGACGGACCCGCTCGACCGCTACCTGCTCGCCAAGACCAGGCAGTACGTCGAGAAGCTCACCGCCGAGATGGACGCCTACGCCATCGCCGATGCCTGCGAGACCACGCGCTCCTTCCTCGACGTGCTGACCAACTGGTACGTCCGCCGCTCCCGCGAGCGGTTCTGGGAGGGCAGGCCGGAGGCGTTCGAGACCCTCGCCGCCGTCCTCGACATCGTCTGCCGGGTGGTGGCGCCGCTGCTGCCGCTGACCACCGAGGAGATCTGGCGGGGCCTGACCGGCGGACGCTCGGTGCACCTCGCCGACTGGCCCGACGTCTCCGCGCTGCCCGCCGACGCCCGGCTCGTCGGCGCGATGGACGAGGTGCGCGAGGTCTGCTCCACCACGTCGGCGCTGCGCAAGGCGGCCAGGCTCCGCAACCGGCTGCCGCTCGCCGGGCTCACCGTCGTGGTCGACGACCCGGCCGCGCTGGAGCCGTTCGCCGCGATCGTCGCCGACGAGCTCAACGTCAAGTCGGTACGCCTGGTCGCCGCCGGCTCCGACGAGGCGGCCGGCCACGGCGTCGAGCAGAAGCTCACCGTCAACGCCCGAGCTGCCGGCCCGCGCCTGGGCAAGGACGTCCAACTCGCGATCAAGGGCTCGAAGTCGGGCGACTGGTCCGTCGCCGCCGACGGCACCGTCACCGCCGGCGGGCTGGCGCTCGTCGAGGGCGAGTACTCCCTCGAGACGCACGTCGGGGGAGGCGGTGACCCCGCCGATGGCCCCGTCACGTCCCGGACCGGCATGCTCCCGAGCGGCGGCTTCGTCGTCCTCGACACGGTCGTCACCCCCGAGCTCGCCGAGGAGGGCGTGGCCCGCGACCTGGTCCGCGCCGTCCAGCAGGCGCGCCGCGACGCCGACTTCCAGGTCACCGACCGGATCGAGCTCACGATCGCCGGCTCGGCGCCGGTGCTGGCCGCGGCCCGCGCCCACGAGTCGCTGATCGCGGGCGAGACCCTCGCGACGTCGTACACCGTGGCGGAGGAGGCGCCGGTCGGTGCCACCGAGGTGGTCGTCGGCGACGGCGACAAGGCGGCGATCGCGGTCGGGCTCGCCTGATCCGGCGCCCGGTACGACGGCCGGCGAGGCGGGACTAGAGTGAGGATCCGCCTGGCGGGAGACCCCGCCGGGCCCGCGAAGGGGTGCATGGTGAGCCATTCCGACGTCAGGCCTCCCGACACCGGCCGGCCGGGTGACGAGCTGGTCCGGGAGTTCGGTGCGCTCGCGGCACTGACCTATGCCGGTTCCTCCACCGACGACGTGTACCGCGCGGTCGTCGTGGCGGCGACGCGGCTGGTTCCCGGGGTCGACCACGCGAGCCTGATGATGCTCAGCGGCGACACGTTCGCCACGGTCGCGGCGACCGACGCGGTGGCCCGGGCCATCGACCAGGCGGAGATCCGGCTGCGCGAGGGCCCCTGCGTCGACGCGATCCTCGACGAGGGGATGTACCTCGATCCCGATCTCGCCGTGGGTTCCGCGTGGCCACGGCTCAGCCGGTTCGTGCTCGACCGGACCCCGGTGCGCGGCGGGTGCGGGGTGCGGATCGTCGTGGACCAGCAGAAGATCGGTGCGCTGAACCTCTGGAGCGATCTCCCGGGCCGCCTCGACGCCGTCTCGGCCGACCGGGCCATGGTGCTCGCCCCGTTCGCCTCGCTCGCCGTGGCCGCGGGCCACCACCGTGAGCAGGCGGCCACCCTGCGGGAGGGCCTGCACAGCAACCGCGAGATCGGCAAGGCCGTCGGACTGCTCATGGCCTTCCACAAGGTGGACGAGACCAAGGCGTGGGAGATCCTTCGCGAGACGAGCCGTGACCTCAACCAGAAGGTGTCCGCCGTGGCGCGGACGATCGTCGACTACCACAACTCGCCCTGGTGAGCCTGGGCCGTCCGGGTGAACGCCGGGCTGGTTGACTGTCACTCGTGCCCGCTCCGCAGCTCGACCTCACCGCCGACGTCGTGACCCTGACCCGTCAGCTGGTCGACATCGAGTCGGTCAGCCGCGACGAGCAGGCGATCGCCGACGCCGTCGAGGCCGCGCTCCGGGCGCTGCCGCACCTCGCCGTGACCCGCCGCGGCCACACGGTGGTGGCCCGCACCGCCCTCGGCCGCCCCAGCCGGGTCGTGATCGCCGGGCACCTCGACACGGTGCCGGTCAACGACAACCTCCCGAGCCGGTACGACGAGGCGACGGGCATCCTGCACGGCCTCGGCACCTGCGACATGAAGGGCGGCGACGCCGTCCTCCTCAAGCTCGCCGCGACCCTGACCGAGCCGGTGCACGACGTCACCTACGTCCTCTACGAGGCCGAGGAGATCGAGTCGGCCTACAACGGGCTGCGGCTGCTGGGGGAGTCCGACCCCGACCTGCTCGACGCCGACTTCGCCATCTTGATGGAGCCCTCCAACGCCGGCGTCGAGGCTGGCTGCCAGGGCACCCTGCGCGTCGAGATCCGCACGACCGGTGAGCGGGCCCACTCCGCACGCAGCTGGCGCGGCGTCAACGCGATCCACGGCGCCGCCGAGGTCCTCGCCCGGCTCAACGCCTACGAGGCCCGGCGGCCGGTCATCGACGGGCTGGAGTACCACGAGGGCCTCAACGCCGTCGGGATCCGCGGCGGCGTCGCCGGCAACGTGATCCCCGACGAGTGCGTGGTGACGGTCAACCACCGCTTCGCGCCGGACCGCTCGGAGGCCGAGGCGCTGGCCTTCGTCGAGGACTTCTTCGCCGGCTTCGAGATCACCCTGACCGACACCGCCCCCGGTGCTCTGCCGGGGCTCGAGCGGCCCGCGGCGAAGGCGTTCATCGAGGCCGTCGGCGGCCAGGTCGCCCCGAAGTTCGGCTGGACCGACGTCGCCCGGTTCACCGTTCTCGGCGTGCCTGCGGTCAACTACGGACCGGGCGACCCGATGCTGGCCCACAAGCAGGACGAGCACGTCGAGGTCGCGCAGATCGAGAGGTGCGAGCGACAGTTGCGGGCGTGGCTCACCGACACCCTGGACCGCACCGAGGAGGAGGACTGATGACCAGGCGCAACGGACCCGGCCCGCGACCGAGCAAGGGTCGCCCCGAGGGATCCACCACCGACCAGCGGCTCCTCGACAGCCGCGGCGACGGAGGCTGGGTCCACACCGACACCTGGCGGGTGCTGAAGATCCAGGCCGAGTTCGTCGAGGGCTTCAACGATCTCGCGGAGCTCGGCCCGGCGATCTCCGTGTTCGGGTCGGCCCGGATCCCGGAGACCCATCCGGCGTACGACATCGGCGTGCGCGTCGGCGCCGCGCTGGCGAAGGCCGGGTTCGCGGTCATCACCGGCGGCGGACCGGGCGCGATGGAGGCGGCCAACCGGGGGGCGACCGAGGCGGGCGGCGAGAGCGTCGGGCTCGGCATCGAGCTGCCCTGGGAGGCGAAGCTCAACGACTACGTCGGCTTCGGGCTCAACTTCCGCTACTTCTTCGTCCGCAAGATGATGTTCGTCAAGTACAGCCAGGGCTACGTCGTGCTGCCCGGCGGCCTCGGCACGCTCGACGAGCTGTTCGAGGCGATGACGCTGGCCCAGACCCTCAAGATCACCCAGTTCCCGATCGTGCTGATGGGCGTCGAGCACTGGCAGGGCCTGATCGACTGGATGCAGGGCTCGATGCTCGAGGACGCGCGGATCAAGCAGTCCGACCTCGACATGCTCACTCTCACCGACGATGTCGACGAGGCCGTGGCGCTGATGGTCGCGGCCCGCGAGCGGCACGGCTGAGCCCCTGCCGATGTCCCACCCGATGATGTGGGTGTTCGCCGTGCTCATCGTGCTCGCGATGGGCGGCGTCGCCCTGCTCGCCGCGGGCCGTGGGGAGCCGATGGCGCCGGCCTACGACGACCGGCCGGACGCGCTCGTCCCCGCGAACCGTCCCCTCGGACCCGACGATCTGCGCCGGGTGCGCTTCTCGCTCGCCCTGCGCGGCTACCGGATGAGCGAGGTCGACGAGCTGCTGACCCGGCTGGCCCGCGAGCTGGAGGGCGACCGGCCCGTCGGCGTACCGCGCGCGGAGGGCGGGCCGGCACCGGCCGCCCTGGTGCGGGTGCTCGCCGAGTCCTGGGCCGGCGAGCACCCGGCGGGCAGCGACATCCTCGACTTCTCCGCCGAGAGCGTCGACCAGGTCGAGTCGTCCCTCGACCAGTGGTCGCGCCGCGCCGGGCGCGGCCCCGCCGCGGACGACGCCGACGTCTGGGCGGCGGGCAGCTACCTCGGCGAGGTCCTGGTCCGCGCCGTCCCCGGCGCGCGCTGGTCGCAGCATCCGGCGTACGACGGCACGCCCGTCGTCGCGATGCCCTCGGGACGTTTCGCGAACCCCATCGGCAAGGCGATGGAGCGCTACGACGGCGACGAGGGCGACAGTGTCATCGTCTTCGTCGACGCGGCACTGGCAGCCGAGCAGGGGACCCGCTGAGAGTCCGCCTGCGCCTGCTGTGCGGCATGAGGGATAATGATCTGGCGCACAGTCGGGTGCACAGGGCGTCCGGCAGATCGCAGAGGTAGTGGAAGAGGGGTGCCGCATGGCGGCGATGAAGCCTCGGACCGGCGACGGTCCGCTCGAGGTCACCAAGGAGGGTCGCGGCATCGTGATGCGCGTACCGCTCGAAGGTGGTGGCCGTCTCGTGGTCGAGCTCAATGCCGAGGAGGCTGCCGCGCTCGGCGACGCGCTCAAGAACGTCGTCGGGTGACCTCTCCGGCGACGCGTGCCTCCGGTCCGGTCCTCCCGGGCCAGGTCTCACCCCCTGAGTTCGCCGCGAGCGAGCTGCCGCCCGGTGCCATCAAGGGCGTCGACGTCGTCGCGCTCCCGGTCCTGCCGGGCGACGACGGTGGCGTCCTGCTCGGCCCGGGGGCTGCCGAGCTGGCCGACGAGCTCGGTCTCGACCTGGTCGGCATCGCCGAGGTCCACGGGCTGACCGGAGCGAGCGCCGAGGTCGCGGTCGTCCCCGTGCCCGACGGCGCACCGGCCAACCCCGCCCTGCGGGTCGTGCTGCTCGTCGGCGTCGGTGCCGCGCGGCCGATCGACCTGCGCCGGGCCGGCGCCGCGCTGGCGAAGGCGGCGCGCGACCGGGCCGCCGTCGCCACCTCGATCCCCGCCGTCGCCGAGGACGTCTCGCCGGACGACCCGGTGGCGCTGGAGGCGTTCGTGGCCGGCACGATGCTCGGCTCGTTCGTCTTCCACTGGCGCTCCACCGGGCCCGAGCACCAGCCCGTACGCCGCGTGGTGCTCGCCGGCGCGGCCACGGACCGCGCCGCCCTGGAGCGCGCGGTGGCGCTCGGCGGAGCGGGATGGCGCTCCCGCCTGCTCGCGACCGTCCCCTCCAACCTGAAGAATCCCGCCTGGCTGGCCGCCCAGGCCACGGAGATCGCCGCGGCGAGCGGGCTCGGCGCACGCATCTGGGACGAGGGCGACCTCGACCGCGACGGCTTCGGCGGCATCCTCGCCGTCGGCGCCGCGTCCGCGACCCCGCCTCGCCTGATCCGCCTCGACTACACCCCGGGCGGCGTGTCCGCCCGCGCCGCGAAGAAGCTGCCCGTCGTCGTCCTCGTCGGCAAGGGCATCACCTTCGACTCCGGCGGCCTGTCCATCAAGCCGGCCGCGTCGATGGGCTCGATGAAGCGCGACATGACCGGCGGCGCGGTCGTCCTCGCCACCATGGCCGCGCTGGCCGACGTCGACTGCCCGGTCCGGGTGGTCGGCCTCGTGGCCGCCGCGGAGAACGCGATCTCCGGCCGCGCACTGCGCCCCGGCGACGTGATCCGTCACCACGGCGGCCGCACCACCGAGGTCGGCAACACCGACGCCGAGGGCCGGCTGGTCCTCGCCGACGCCCTCGCGTACGCCACCGCCTCGCTCGACCCCGCCGTCGTGGTCGACGTGGCCACCCTCACCGGTGCGGTGAAGGTCGCCCTCGGTCAGCAGATCGGTGGGCTGTTCGCCAACGACGACGCCCTCGCGGCCGCGCTCGACACCGCCGGTGCCCGCGCGGGGGAGCCGCTGTGGCGCTTCCCGCTCTACCGCGGCTACGAGGACAAGCTCGCCTCGAAGGTCGCCGACGCGGCCAACGACCCCGGCGGGGCGGGGGCCATCACGGCCGCGCTCTTCCTCCAGCCGTTCGTGGGTGACGTCCCGTGGGCGCACCTCGACATCGCCTCCGTCGGCGACGTCGAGAAGGAATGGCACGAGTGGACCGTCGGCCCCTCGGGCTTCGGCTCCCGCCTGCTGCTGTCCTGGCTCGGATCGGCCGACCCGCTGGCCGGCATCCGCACCTGATCTCGTCGTACCGGACAAAACGGTCGCGGATCGGCCGATTTCACGACCGTTCTGTCCGGTACGACGGGGGTCAGTCGGACTCGGGGACCCACTCCTTCTTCGCCACCAGCAGGCCGTCGCCGACCGGCAGCAGCGCGGGGACGAGGCCCTCGGTCGCCGCGACCTCCTGCACCAGCTCGCGGATGGCGACCGTCTCGTCGTCGCGCTGGGCGGGGTCGGCGACCCGGTCGTGCCACAGTGCGTTGTCGAAGGCGACCACGCCGCCGGGGCGGAGCAGGCGCAGCGCCTCGGCGAGATAGGCGGCGTACTCCCGCTTGTCGCCGTCGGCGAACACGATGTCGTAGTGGCCGTCGGTCAGCCGGGGGAGCACGTCGAGGGCGGAGCCGGCGATGGTCCGCACCCGCTGCGGCGCGACGCCGGCTTCCTTGAACGACTCCTTGGCCAGGCGCTGGTGCTCGGCCTCGACGTCGACGGTCGTCAGGACCCCGTCGGGACGCATGCCGCGCAGCAGCCACACCCCGGAGACGCCGGTGCCGGTGCCGATCTCGACCACCGCGCGGGCCTCGAGGGCGGCCGCGAGGAAGCGCAGGGTGGCGCCCGTGCCCGCCCCGATCGGGACGACGCCGACCTCCTCGGCCCGCGTCCTCGCGGCGACGAGGACGTCGTCCTCGGCGACGTAGGTGTCGGCGAAGGTCCAGCTGGTCGCGTTGATCGGTGTCGGGGCCACCTGCTCACCTTATTGCGTCCGGCGCCCGGGGGACCGGAGCCGGCGCCGGGAACACCCGTTGCGTGCCGATCGTTGGGGCGAATGACGGGGAGTTCACAGGGAACGCTCAGTTCCCACCCCTACGGTGAGAGGAGCCAGGACACCTTGGCGTTGATCCAGCGGAGGAAGGCCACGATGAAGGAGCCCGTCGATTCCCACGCCCAGCCCGCCGGGCAGGCGCAGTCCGACCTGGACTGGGGACGCATCGTCGAGGAGCACTCCGACCGGGTCTACCGGCTCGCCATGCGGCTGACCGGCAACCGCCACGACGCGGAGGACCTGACCCAGGAGGTCTTCGTCCGCGTCTTCCGCTCACTGCACACCTACACCCCCGGCACCTTCGAGGGCTGGCTGCACCGGATCACCACCAACCTGTTCCTCGACCAGGCCCGCCGCAAGCAGCGGATCCGGTTCGACGCCCTCTCCGACGAGCGTGCCGCCCGGCTCGCGAGCGCCTCGCCCGCGCCCGACCTGGCGTACGCCGACCAGACCTTCGACGACGACGTGTCCGCCGCGCTGGCCGCGCTCCCGCCGGACTTCCGCGCCGCCGTCGTGCTCTGCGACATCGAGGGGCTCAGCTACGAGGAGATCGCCGAGATCCTCGGCGCCAAGCTCGGCACGGTCCGCTCCCGGATCCACCGCGGCCGCGCCCTGCTGCGCACCGCACTGGCCCACCGCGCCCCGGCCGACGGACGGACCCGGTACGCCGGTCCCGCGCCCCTGGCCGTCGGCGGGGGAGCGACGACGTGATCGGCCACCTCGGCACCCGGGTCAGCGCGCTGCTCGACGGCCAGCTCTCCGCCCGGGAGACCGAGGAGGCGTGGTCGCACGTCTACACCTGCCACGCCTGTCGCGACCTCGTCGAGCGGGAGGGCTGGGTCAAGACCCGGCTGGCCGGCCTGTACGAGGGTGAGCGCGGTGCGCCGTCCGGGCTCAAGGGCTCCCTGCTCAGCATGCCGCCCGGTGAGGCGCTGCTCGCCGGCCACGAGCCGCATGCGCCCCACCGCCGGATGACGGGTGCCGTGATGCTGGGCGGCAGCGCCATCGGTGCCGCGATGCTCGGCGTCATCGCCCTCGGCTTCGGGCCGGGCTCCGGCCCGCCGGCCGACCGCCGGCCGCCCGCCTCCCAGATCAACACGACGGTGCCGACGCCGTCCGGCTCGCCGGGATCCACCGGCACCGGCCCCGTCGGTCTGTCCGGCGGCATGCCCGGTCTGGCGCCGGTGCGCCGGATGCTGCCCTGACCGCACCGGTGTGGGTCCATCGGACATGATGGTCCCGTGAACGACGCGCCCGACTCTGACCGAGAGCCCACCGAGCCGCTCCCGCCGCTGGAGCCGCTCGGTTCGGAGGACGCCGGGCTGTTCGACCAGGACCCCACCGAGCCGGAGCCCGCCGAGCCGGAGCCCACCGAGCCGGAGCCCACCGAGCCGGTGGAGCTCGTCCGCCCCCAGTGGGCGCCCCCCTCGCCGGGTGTCGCGCCCGGTGTCGTGCCGGGTGCCGGTCCGGAGCCGACCACGCCGATGCCGGGGCTCGCGCCTTCGCTGTTGCCGCCTCCGCCGGCGCCTCCCGTCCCGGCGCCCGCGGCCGCGCCGGCCGACCTGACGGTCCGGATGCCCGCCGCCCCTGTCCACCGCAACGCCGCCCGGTTCCCGGGCTGGCTCATCCCGGTGGTCGCCGCGGTCGCCCTGGTCGTCGGCCTCGGCGGCGGCCTGCTCGGCGCGCTCGCCTACGACCGGATCTCCGACGACTCCCCGGAGGGCCCGGGATACTCCGGCGACGGCCTCGCGGGAGTGGATCTGAAGGACGAGCCGCCGCTGGCCGCCCCCGGCTCCGTGGCCGCGGTCGCGCAGGCCGTCCTACCGAGCACGGTCCAGATCATCGCCGAGTACGGCGGCGAGGCGACCGGCGCCAGCGGCTCGGGCTGGGTGATGGACGGCAACGGCCACATCGTGACCAACAACCACGTGGTTGCCGACGCCGCCAAGAACAACGGCCCGATCGTCGTGGTCGACCACGACCGCAACCGGTACGACGCCGAGGTGGTCGGTCGCAGCCCGATCTACGACCTCGCCGTCCTCTACGTCAAGGAGAGCGACAAGCTGAAGCCGGCCACGATGGGGGACTCGGCGAAGCTCCAGGTCGGTGAGCCGGTCGTCGCGATCGGCTCCCCGCTGAGCCTGCCGGACACGGTGACCTCGGGCATCGTGAGCTACCTGCACCGCCCGGTCACCACCGGCGGCGGCGCCGACTCCCAGTCCTGGATCGACGCGATCCAGACCGACGCCGCCATCAACCCCGGCAACTCGGGTGGGCCGCTGGTCAACCAGCAGGGCGAGGTGATCGGCGTGAACTCCGCCATCGCCACCGCCGGCGGCGGCTCGATCGACTCCGAGGCCGGCAACATCGGCGTCGGTTTCGCGATCCCGGTCGAGCAGGTCCGGGTCACCGCCGACCAGATCCTCAAGACCGGCAAGGCGCAGTACCCCCTCATCGGGGCCGAGGTGAGGACCGGTGGGGCACCTGCCGGTGCCGGCGCGGAGATCAGCAAGATCAACTCGGGCAGCCCGGCCGAGGACGCCGGCCTGCGCAAGGGCGACGTCATCACCCACGTCAACGGCACCCGGGTCAGTGACGGCAACGCCCTCATCGTCGCGATCCGCACCCACCAGCCCGGCGAGACCGTCGAGTTCACCCTCACCCGTGGCTCGAAGGAGCAGAAGGTCGAGGTCACCCTCGACGGCAAGGAGGGCTAGGCGCGCGCCGTCCACGCGGACGGCGCGAACACCTCTCCGGGCCCTATCGGGTTGCTGCTGGGCACCACGCTAGGCGGCGCGTGGTCGGGCGGGGTGGTAGGTGATCTTGCCGTGGAGTGAGGTGAGGGTGGCGCGGGGTGGTGGGGTCCAGACGGGTTGACCTGTGTCGAGGTCGATGTGGACGGCCCAGGGGGTGTGGTGGATCAGTGTGTGGTGGTGGCGGCAGAGCATCACGAGATTCGACAGCGCGGTGGTGCCGCCGTCGGCCCAATGCTGTATGTGGTGGGCGTCGCAGGCCAGGGGCATGCGGGTGCAGCCGGGGAACGCGCAGTGTCGGTCGCGGACGATGAGGGCGGTCCACAGGGCGGGGGTGACGAGGCGTTGGGTGCGTCCGACATCGAGGACCTGGCCGGTGGCGCCGAGCACGGTGGGGATGATCTCGGCGTCGCAGGCCATCCGGCGGATGGCGGTCGCGGAGAGCCGGGCTCCGGTGGGGGTGTGGCCCTCGCGGGCGTATCCGGCGTCGATGACCTGTTGGCGTAGGGAGTCTTGGTCGATGAGGACGATCACGCGTGGCTTGGTGCCGTGGTCGCGGGGCAGGTCGTCGGTCGCGGCGAGCCGGTCGCAGGCATCGACGAGGGCGTCCCACAGGCGGGCGCCGGATTCGCGGGGGTCGCGGCCGTCGTGGCCGCAGCCCGGGGTCAGGCACGGGGTCTGGGTCGAGACGCCGTCATCGTCGAACATCGGCTCACCGGCGGCCCGGTTGGCGCCGCCGCAGGCGCCGGGCTCGGTGGTGGCGGGGGCGGCGAGGGGGTGCAGGGTGGTCTTGATCTTCTCGGCGTCCTCGAGGGTGCCGTAGCCGGTGAGCTTGACTCCGCCGTGGCCGTC
>NZ_JAVFWN010000013.1 GCF_030929495.1 Nocardioides sp. LHD-245
CCAGCCTCAACGCCCGGCCACGCCCTACTCTTGACATGCAGACCCCAGCCCAAGCGCTGGACCGGCTGCTGACCAAACCGGCAGCAGCCTAGGAGTTGCTTAGACCGCTTGACCTTGCCCGCGGGTAGACGACAAATCCGGTAGTTGAACCGAACCCCCCCAGACCCCGAACCTCCGACCCTGGTCGGACGCCAGGGGGCGGCAGAAGCGGCTAGGTTCCCCTGCATGCGCGTGCACGCCTTCACCGACGATGCCCTCGGCGACCTCGACGCGGTCGGCCTGGCCGAACACCTCGCGGCCGGCAAGGTCTCCGCCCAGGAGGCCGTCGAGGCCGCGATCGCCCGGGTCGAGGCCGTCAACGGCGACCTCAACGCGATGGCGTACACCGCCTTCGACCGGGCCCGCGCCGAGGCCCGCGACCCGCGGCCGGGGTTCCTGTCCGGCGTCCCCACGCTGGTCAAGGACAACGTCGACGTGGCCGGCATGCCGACCCGGTCGGGCACCGACGCCTGGGAGCCGCGTCCGGCCAAGCGCAACGGCGACTTCGCCGACATGCACCTCGCCACGGGCCTGGTGCCGCTCGGCAAGAGCCAGCTCTCGGAGTACGGATTCAGCGCCTCCGCCGAGCACCCGCGGCTCGGTGCCGTCCGCACGCCGTGGGACACCGAGCGGACCGCCGGCGCGTCCAGCTCCGGCTCGGGCGCGCTCGTCGCCGCGGGCGCCGTACCCCTCGCCCACGCCAACGACGGCGGTGGCTCGATCCGGATCCCCGCCGCGGTCAACGGACTGGTCGGCCTCAAGCCGACCCGGGGACGGCTCGCGCAGGACAAGCTCTTCCGCGACATGCCGATCCGGATCATCTCCGACGGCGTCCTCACCCGCTCGGTGCGCGACACCGCAGCGTTCTACCGCGAGGCCGAGCGGCACTACCGCAACCTCGACCTCCCGCCGATCGGCGACCTGACCCGCCCGATCAAGCGACGTCTGCGGATCGCCCTCAACACCAGTGGTGTCGGCCGCGGCGCGGACGCCGAGACCCGGGCGCTGACCGAGCAGACCGCGAGCCTGCTCGAGGATCTCGGCCACACCGTCACCGAGACCGAGGCCCCGGTGGCCCCGAGCTTCGTCGACGACTTCCTGCTCTACTGGGCGCTGCTCGCCGAGGTCATGCTCGCCACCGGACGACCGTTCCACGGACGCACCTGGGACCGGAGCAGGCACGACAACCTGACCCTCGGCCTCGCCCGGCACGCTCGCCGCAACCTGCACCGCCTCCCCGGCGCGATCACCCGCCTCAAGCGCGCCAACGTCCACGCCGCGGCCTACTACGAGCGGTACGACGTCGCGCTGACGCCGACCCTGGCGATGGCCACACCCAAGGTCGGTCACCTCGACCCCACCCAGGACTACACGACGATCATGGACCGGCTGCTCGACTGGGTGGCGTTCACGCCGTGGCAGAACATCACCGGTGCCCCGGCAGTCTCCCTGCCGCTCGCGAGCACCGCCTCGGGGCTGCCGCAGGGCATGATGTTCGGGGCCGCCCCGGGCCAGGAGACGGTCCTCATCGAACTCGCCTACGAGCTCGAACAGGCCCGTCCGTTCGCCCTCATCCAGGGCTGACGGACCGGACCGGGGCGCCGATTTCGCACCGTCCGGCGACGCGTGTATCGTTTCGCGGCGTTGCCCCTTTAGCTCAGTCGGCAGAGCGTCTCCATGGTAAGGAGAAGGTCTACGGTTCGATTCCGTAAAGGGGCTCTGAGATGGGGCGCCACCCGCACGACCCGCCCAGGGGATACTGGACGGGCCTGGTTCGACTGGATCGGGCGGAGGGCGCCCTCCTCACGTGGCGGGATAGCTCAGACGGTTAGAGCGCACGACTCATAATCGTGAGGTCACGGGTTCGATCCCCGTTCCCGCTACCGAGTACCCGGCACCACCACCAGCAACTGAAGGACTTCCTGTGGCCAGCAAGAGCAGCGACGTTCGCCCCAAGATCACGCTCGCGTGCGTGGACTGCAAGGAGCGCAACTACATCACCAAGAAGAACCGGCGCAACGACCCCGACCGCATCGAGCTGTCGAAGTTCTGCCCGCGGTGCCGCAAGCACACCGCGCACCGCGAGACGCGCTGAGTCCGGTTCGCAGCTTCCTGGAAGCCCGTCTCCCTGGGGGAGGCGGGCTTTCAGTCTTCTCCCGCGCCGGGGCAGGTCGACGGCTCCCAGCGGGCGAGGTCGCGTAGGTCGTACTGCGCCAGGGCCGGGACGACGGGCCGCCCGCCCCTGCGGAAGTACGGCGCCGCCGTCGACTCGCTGACGACCCACACCTTCCCCCGGGCCACGGCCGTGCTGCGCCAGCCACAGGACGTGCCGGTCGAGGACCAGCCCACCGCGTGCTGGCAGCTCGGCAGGTCCGGCTGCCAGACGGCGAGCGCTGCCGCTCCGCCCGGCCCGGCCCGGCCCGGCAGGGGGCGAGTCTGCGAGACCGCACCCCCTAGACTTCGCTGCATGCCGATCGACGCCGCCCTGGTCGGGCGGGCCTTCCCGCCGACCTCGCCCGTGCCGGTGACCGCGGAGTCCGTGGCCGCGTTCGCCGCCTCCGTCGGCGGTGCCGCCGGTGAGGGTGCCGCCGGTGAGGGTGCCGACCGGCCGGTCCCGCCGACGTACCCGATCGTCGTCACCTTCGCCGCCCTCCAGGACTTCCTGGCCGCCGAGCAGGTCGAGCTGTCCCGGATCGTGCACGGCGACCAGCGGTTCCGCTACGCGCGCCCGGTCGTCGTCGGCGACGAGCTCACCGCGACCCTCACCGTCACCGGCGTGCGCTCCATCGGCGGCAACGACATCGTGAGCACCTCCAGCGAGATCACCGACGCCGCCGGCGCCGTCGTCTGTACGGCGACCGCCACCCTCGTCCACCGCGGAGGTGCCGCATGACCACCCTGACCCCGGGCGCCGCGCTGGAGCCGCTCACCTTCGAGATCACCCGCGCCGACCTGGTCGCCTACGCCGCGGCCAGCGGTGACCACAACCCGATCCACCAGGACGAGGAGATCGCGCTCGCGGTCGGCCTCCCCGGCGTGATCGCCCACGGCATGTACACCCTCGCGCTGGTCGGTCGCGCCGTCGGCGAGTGGACGGGAGACGCCGAGGTCGTCGAGCTCGGGGCGAAGTTCGTCGCGCCCGTCGTCGTACCCGCCTCGGGGGCGGCGCGGGTCACCGTCGCCGGCACCGTCGGAGAGCGCAACGACGACGGCCTGCTCGCCCTCGCCCTGCTGGTCACGGTCGACGGCACCAAGGTGCTCGGCGCACCCAAGGTCCTGGTCCGTGCCTGAGTCCGCCCTGGCGGATCTCACCACCCTCCGTCTCGGCGGCCCGGCGCGGCGCTATGTGGCGGCGCCCGACGCGGACGCCCTGGTCGCCGCCGTCACCGAGGCCGACCAGGCGGGCGAGCCCGTGCTCGTCGTCGGCGGCGGCAGCAACCTGGTCGTCGCCGACGAGGGCTTCGCCGGCACCGTCGTCCACCTCACCGGCGGGGGAGTCCGGGTGGGGGAACGGTTCAACGACCGAATTCGTCGTGATCAGCGCGATCTGACGACAAATTCGGTAGGTGAAACGTCGGTGGCGGTGACCGTGGCGGCCGGGGAGCCGTGGGACGCCTTCGTCGCGCGCGCCGCCGCCGAGGGCTGGGTCGGCGTGGAGGCGCTCTCCGGCATCCCCGGCACCACCGGTGCCACCCCGATCCAGAACGTCGGCGCCTACGGCCAGGAGGTCGCGCAGACGATCACCGCGGTCCGCGTCTGGGACCGGATGCTCCGCGGCGAGCGGACCTTCTCCGGAGAGGACTGCCGCTTCTCCTACCGGCACTCGCGGTTCAAGACCGACCCCCGGCGCCATCTCGTCCTCGACGTCACCTTCCGTCTCGACCGCGGCGACCTGTCGGCCCCCGTCGGGTACGCCGAGCTCGCCCGCACCCTCGATGTCGCCGTGGGGGAGCGCGCCCCGCTGGCCGCCGTACGCGAGGCGGTGCTGGGGCTGCGCCGTGGCAAGGGCATGGTCCTCGACGCCGCCGATCACGACACGTGGAGCGCCGGCTCGTTCTTCACCAACCCGTTCGTCGATCCTGGCCAGGTGCCGGACGGCGCGCCGTCGTACCCGCAGCCGGACGGGCGCGTGAAGACCAGCGCCGCGTGGCTGATCGAGCATGCCGGGTTCGAGAAGGGCTTCGGCCTCGACCGGCCGGACGCACGGGTGTCGCTGTCGACGAAGCACACCCTGGCGCTGACCAACCGCGGCGGCGCGTCCACCGCCGCGCTCCTCGACCTGGCCCGCGAGGTGCGCGCCGGGGTGCTGGACCGGTTCGGGATCGAGCTGGTCAACGAGCCGGTGCTCGTCGGCTGCGCGCTCTGAGCGACCCGTCTGGTTTGACGGGTCGCGCGGCCTGGTAAGTAGGGGGAGCGCGATGCCGTGGGGCGTCCGCTTCGTTCGCATCTCGAGGAGAGTCCGTGACCAGTCCTGCCCTGCGGCGTACCGCCGCGTCCTTCGCCCTCGTCGGTCTCGCCACCGCCGGCCTGACCGCTGTCGCGAATCCCGCCGATGCCGCCATCGAGTACGGGTCGGTGGGTGGATCCTTCTACACCTACGAGTCCGAGGGTGGACCGTCGTGCACCACTCCGACGCCTGTGAGCGGCAGCGACAATGCCGAGTGGGTCGACAACGGCGTGCCCGTGACCAAGAGCTACAGCAGCACCACGACCTACACACGGACCGATGCCGCGACCGACAAGGTGGTCGTGCAGACGTCGGGCACGGCCACCGTGGCCGCCGGCCCCATCTCGGGCGGCGCAGCCCCCGCCACCATCACCGGTTCGGCGGACGTCACGGCGAGTGCAACGTCGACATTGGCCTCCACCGGTTGCGCCGTGAGCGGCAATGGCCGGCGCGGCGCGAGCGGTTCCTTCACCCTCACCCAGCCGATGTGGGCCACGGTGTCGGGATCGGGCAACGGCACCGGCACCGGCTCGATCTACATCCGCGACGAGACGAGCGGCACCGGGATCGAGCTGGGCAACCGCGGCTCCGGAAGCACCACCGTCTTGTTGGTCCCGGGTGACGTTTACGTCGACTTCGAGGTCTACGCCGATGTCTATGCGACCGGTTCGCGGGAGGAGAGCAAGGCCTACTCCGGCACCTTCCGCATCGACCTGCAGCCGGTCGGCGCGGCCGGTGCGCCGAGCGGCAAGGCCGCCGGCTATGTCCAGTTCGGCGCCCGCGACTGCGCCACCGGCAACATCGCAGCCGCCGTCACGAAGAAGGCCAAGAAGAAGGCGCGCAGCGTGCTGATCAAGGCCAACGGCGCCAAGGTCGCGAAGCTCAAGGGCAAGAAGCTCAAGCCCAAGACGCTCGCCCTTCCCGCCGCGGGCGGTGCCGCGGCCACCGTGACGGCGAAGGTCGTGCTGAAGAACGGCAAGAAGGCGACCGTCACCCGGTCGTACCTGGCCTGCTCGTGAGCGGGGCGGGCCCGGCCGCTGGCCGGGCCCGCGCCGACGGCTGCCCGGGTGACCGACCGGGTGACCTCCAGGGCGACAATCCTGGCGAACTCTCGCCGAGAGGTCCGAGGTGGCTCTAGTCTGCGCTCAGTAGGCGGCTGCCGCTCCCGTGCGCCGTCGTGCCTTCTCGAGGAGCTCCCCCATGAAGAACCATCTCGTCCGGCGCAGCGTCGCGGCACTCGCGCTCGGATCCCTTGCCGCGGTCGGACTGGCCAGTGTCCCGTCGCCTGCGCGCGCCGCCGTCGAAGAGGGCCAGGTCGGCGGGCAGTACGGCGTCTCGAGCTGGAACTGCGACGGCACCGACGTGGGGTCCTCGGAGCTCGATGGCGTGCCGTGGTCCGACAACAACGTTCCGGTCTCGAAGAACACCTCCGCGTCCTCCAATTTCACGGCCGGTGAGGGCGACACGGACACGGTCGACGCGTCGACCTCCACCAGCGCCTCGATCACCGCATCGCCCCTCGGCAGTGGTCCGGCCACCATCACCGGCTCCGCCTCGGCGTCGGCCTCTGCTCGTGCGAGCAACCCTGAGACGGTGTGCGACGTCGATGCTCACGCCCAGTCCGCCGCCGCGGGCCTGTTCACGCTCACCCAGCCGATGTGGGTGACCTTGACCGCCACCGGCCACGGTCAGCGTCAGGGCCGTGCCGCCGGCGGCAGCTATGTCGGCATCGGGACCGCCGAGGGAATGGGTGGCTGGTTGGGGGGCTACCTCGGTCTCGGATTCGGTGGTGACGGCCTGATGGTGTCGGCCGGCAACCGCGGCTCGGCCGTCTCGTCGACGCTGCTGCCGCCTGGCCAGTACGGCGTGGTGTTCCTCGCCACTGCCGTCGCTGAGGTGGACCAGCCGAGCGACGAGGGACCCGATGAGTTCGACTTGATCACGGCGTACGACGGCAGCGCGTCGTACACGGGGAACTTCAAGGTCGAGCTGAAGCCCGCCGGCACGGCGTCGGCCGTCACCGGCAAGGGAGCACCGCTGGTCCAGTTCGGCGAGCGCGACTGCACCAACGGCAATGTGACGGTCGCGCTCAGCAAGAAGACCGTGAAGAAGGCCAAGCGCGTGAAGTTCAAGGTCGACGGGGCGAAGGCCGCCGTGCTCAAGGGCAAGGGCCTCAAGGGCAAGAAGCCGAAGGCCAGGACGGTCGTCCTGCCGACCTCGGCGTCGGGCGTGACCAAGGTCAAGGTCAAGCTCGTCCTGGCCAACGGCCGCCGGATGCAGGCCACGAGGTCGTACCTGCCCTGCAAGTGAGCGGGTGATTCGCCGGGCGACATTCGGCGTCGGAGCGGGCCTGGTCCTAACGGACCGGGCCCGCTGCCGTTGGGCGGGCGTCGACCCCCCGATCTCGAGGAGCACCCCGTGAAGAACCCTCTCGTCCGGCGCAGCGCGCTCGGCCTCGCCGCCGGAGCCCTGGCCGTCACCGGACTCAGCGCCCTCCCGACGCCGGCAGGAGCGGCCGTCGAGTACGCCGAGGTCCGGGCTGCCGTCGACTTCAGCAGGTGGGATCCGGAGGTCTGCGACATCTCGGAGCCGAGCCATCCGGGCGGCATCGAGCTCGTCGACAACGGGGTCCCGGTGTCGCAGTCGTGGACCGCCGAGGCGACGGTGACCCACACCGACGACGAGACCGACGTGACCGAGCTGTCCGGGTCGGGCCAGGTCACCGCGTCGATGACGCCGATCGGCGCCGGTCCGGTCACCATCAAGGCCAGCGTCGCGGCCTCGGCCTCGGCGCAGGCCGAGCTCGAGGATGGGGCCTGCAGCGCCGACGTGAACGCCCGACCGGGGGCCGAGGCAGCGTTCGAGCTCCCCCAGCCGATGTGGGCGACGATCAGCGGGAGCGGAGACGGAACCGGCGCCGCGCAGGCGATGGTGGGCGACATGCAGGACGGCGTCGTGGCACTGGTCGTGGGGCCGCACAGCAAGGGGTCGGTGTCGGCGCTGCTGCCCGCGGGACCGGTCTACGTTCAGATCCAGGCGCAGGCGCAGGCGGACAACGACGACATGGTCGGCGCCCGCAGCTACGCCGGCTCATTCACCATCGAGCTCACGCCGGTCGGTGCCACGCCGGCGCCCGCAGGCCCCGGCGGCGCGGCCTCGCCCGTGTCCGGCAAGAGCAAGGGCGTCGTCGCCCTCGGTGCCCGGGACTGCGCCACCGGCAATGTCGCGGTCGACCTCACCAAGAAGGCGAAGAAGAAGGCCAAGCAGGTCACGATCAGCGTCAACGGCGCCAAGGCCGCCAAGCTCAGGGGCAAGAAACTGAAGCCGCGCACCATCGTTCTCCCCGCCGCGAAGGCGGCTCCTGCCGAGGTCGTGGTCCGGATCAAGCTGAAGAGTGGCAAGAAGGCGACCGTCCGCCGGTCCTACCAGGCCTGCTCCTGATCACCTGACCGCTTCGACGACCGTGGGTCCGGCCGATCGGTCGGGCCCACTGTCGCGTCCGGCAGCCGGAAGTAAAGAAAGGACGAAGCCGCGGCCGTGGTGTCGTCGGGCGCACTAGCGTCGCCGGTTGACTCCCAGACGGTGCTGGACCGAGGCACCGTCGAACCTCTTCTCGAGGAGCTATTGATGAAGCGACTTCTCGTCCGGCGCGGTGCTGTCGGACTCACCCTGGGGGCCTTGGCGGCCACCGGCCTGGCCAGCGTGCCGGTGCCGGCCCACGCCGTGGTGGCCGACCCGGAGGTCGGCGTCAGGGTGCACTCCGACTCGGGCTACTACAACGACGTCGATGATTGGGTCTACTGCGAGGAGGCGGGCGTGGTGGACCTCGACGACGTCGTCCCGTGGAGCGACAACGGGGTGCCTGTCAGCAGGTCGGGCAGCACCGCGGGCACCTACACCGACCCGGCCAACACGGCCGACAAGGTCAACGTCAACGCGAGCGGTTCGGCGTCGGTGTCCTCCACGCCCTTCACGGGGTCGACGTCGACGACGATCACCGGCACCGCTCAAGCTACGGTGTCCGCTATCTCGCAGGGCGCCACGACCAACTGCGATACCGACATTCGTGCCGAGAGCGGCGCGAGCGGCGAGATCACTCTGACTCAGCCGATGTGGGTGACGCTGACCGCGGCGGGCGACGGCACGGGGACCGGGATGATGGTGCTCGTCAATGCCGACGGCGTCAGCCAGATTGTCACCGCCAAGCGGGGGACGGCCAGTTCCGGCACGTTGCTCTCCGCGGGGGAGGCGTACTTCCAGTTCGCGTCGATGGCTGAGGCCAACGCGGACGGAGCCGATGAGGAGACCCGGTCCTACTCGGCGACCTTCAAGATCGAGTTGAAGCCGGTCGGCACGGCTACGGAGCCCACCGGCAAGGGCAAGGGCTACGCCCAGTTCGGTGCGCGTGACTGCGCGACGGGCAACGTGGCCGCGGCGATCACGAAGAAGGCCAAGAAGAAGGCCAAGCAGGTCGTGATCACGGTGAACGGTGCGAAGGTCGCGAAGTTCAAGGGCAAGAAGCTGAAGAAGCGCACCCTCGTGCTGCCGGCTGCTCCCGCGGCGGCTGCCGAGGTGGTCGCGACGATCACGCTGAAGAACGGCAAGAAGGTGACGGTGACCAGGTCGTACCTGGCCTGCTCCTGATCCGCTGACTCACGCCTGAACGCGGCGGGCCCGGTCGACATCGGCCGGGCCCGCGGTGCGTCACGGCTCAGGCAGGAGCCTGGTCCAGCCACCGCTCGATCTCGACCAGTCCGGCGTCGACGACGTCCTTGGGTGCGCGGCTGGCGCGGAAGGACATCCGTGCCAACTCGGCGAGCTGGTCGTCGGTGAGCTCGTGGGCGGCGCGCATCGTCGCGTACTGCCCCGCGAGGCGCGAGCCGAAGAGCAACGGGTCGTCGGCGCCCAGGGCGACCGTCGCGCCCGCCTCCAGCAGCGTGGGCAGTGGCACGGACGTGAGGTCGGAGTAGACGCCCAGAGCGACGTTGGAGACCGGGCAGACCTCCAGGGCGACTCCGGCGTCGACGATGCGGGCGAGGAGGTCCGCGTCCTCGGCCGCGCGTACGCCGTGCCCGAGCCGCCCCGCGTGCAGCGCGTCGAGGCAGAGTCGGATGTGCTCGGGCCCGCGCAGCTCGCCGCCGTGGGGCGCGAGCAGCAGGCCCGCCCGCTCGGCGATCGAGAAGGCGCCGGCGAAGTCGGCGGTGCGGCCGCGACGTTCGTCATTGGACAGACCGAACCCGACGACCCCGCGGTCGACGTACTGGCTGGCCAGCCGGGCCAGGGTCCTCGCGTCGAGCGGATGGCGGGTGCGGTTGGCGGCGATGATGACGGCGATGCCGAGCCCGGTGCGGGCGGAGGCGTCGCGGACCGCGTCGAGCACCAGGTCGGTGAACGCGGTGATGCCGCCGAAGCGGGCGGCGTACCCGCTGGGGTCGACCTGGATCTCCAGCCAGCGCCCGCCGTCGGCGACGTCGTCCTCGGCGGCCTCGAGGACCAGCCGGCGGACGTCGGCCTCGGTGCGCAGCACGGACCGGGCGACGTCGTAGAGGCGCTGGAAGCGGAACCAGCCCTTCTCGTCGGCCGCGGTCAGCTGCGGCGGCCAGTCCTCGGCGAGCGCGTCGGGGAGATGGATCCGGTCGCGCGCGGCCAGCTCGAGCAGGGTCGAGTGCCGCATGGAGCCGGTGAAGTGCAGGTGGAGGTGCGCCTTGGGCAACGCCTTGAGATCCCGCACGGCGTCATCCTAGGGCTCGCATCCCCAGCCCGTCCGATCACCGGGCCCGGCCACCCACCGTGGGGCCGGGCGACAGGGCGGAGGCCCTGCCCACCGGGTCTCCGGTTGTAACGTCGAAGGCCCCGGGGACCAAGAGAGGGCATGAACCAGGAACGAGCCGATGACCCGGACCCGGTCCGCCGCATCGGCCATGACGCGGACGCCTTCGAGGCGTTCTACCGCGACCATCTCGATCTGGTGCAGCGCTTCGTCGCGCGCCGGGTCGACGACCCGCACCTCGCGGCGGACCTCACCGCCGACGTCTTCGTCGCGGCCGTGGACGGCGCGAGTGGCTACCGTCCCGACCGGGGCAACCCGGCCGCCTGGCTGACCGGCGTCGCCCGCAACGTCGTGGCCGCCGAGTTCCGGCGCCAGGGCCGGCAGCGGGCCGCGGTCCGCAAGATCGCGGGCCGGCGGCTGCTCGATCCGGACAGCCTGGCCAGGATCGAGGAGCGGATCGACGCCGAGCGCGAGACCCGGCGTCTGTACGACGCCCTGCGCGCCCTGCGTCCACGCGACCGCGCGCTCATGGAGCTGGTCGCCGTCGAGGGCCTGCCCGTCGCCGACGCGGCTGCCGTGCTGGGGGTGAAGCCGGCCACCGCGCGGGTCCGGCTGCACCGCAGCCGGCGCCTGGTCCAGTCCCATCTGCTGCCCCCGCAGCCCGCTGTGGAGGCCGCACTCTCACCGGAGGTCCCGTCATGACCCGCACCCTCGACCCCTTCGAGCAGGCCCTGCTCACCGAGCTCCGCCGGCACGTCGCCGAGCGCGACGTCGTACCCGTCCGCACGGGTCGGCGCCGCCTCGCCGCCGTCGGGGCGGGCATCCTCGCCGCCGGATCGGCCGCCACCGGTGCCGTGCTGCTGCAGCCCGACCCGGCGTTCGCGGTCCACGAGGACCGCAACGGCGACGTCGTCGTCACCATCTCCAGCCTGAAGGACGCCGACGGCCTCGAGCGGGCCCTCGCCGAGCACGGGGTGGACGCCGACGTCTCGTACGACGCCGAGCCGTTCCCCGACGCACCGCCGATCCCGCCTTCGGGAGATGCGGGTGACGCAGCGGCGTCGGGCACGGACAGCGGCCCGAGCCTCGAGTCCCACGGCGCCGGTGCGGCGCCGGGCGGGGCGCCGTGCGGTGCCATTGCCGTCGAGACGGACGGTGACGGCGTCACCTTCCGGCTGCCCGCCTCCGCCATCGCCGCCGAGTCCCCGCTGCGGATCCAGCTGGCCGGTGAGGACCTCGGCTGGGCCTCGATCGGGATCCAGTGGGAGCAGCCCGTCTGCTGACCGCGGGCGTCAGTTCCCGTCGGGTGTCGCGCCGCTCCCGAGAGCGAGCATCGCCGCCGCGACCGGGGTGACGGCGGAGGCGGGGATCGCCGTCGAGGCCTGGTCGAGGACGAGCAGCCGCGCACCGGGGATCTCGCCGGCGAGTGCCTCGCCGTTGCCGACGGGGAAGAACGGGTCGCGACGACCGTGGACGACCAGGGTCGGCAGCGCGAGCTCGGGCAGGCGCTCGCGCCAGCGCGGAGCGCAGTCGAGGTGGGCGAACACCGTGCCCAGCTGGTTGGCCATCCGCACGGCAGACTCCGCGCTCGGCGTACGGTCCCAGATCCGTGCGGCGATCGCCCGGGCGGCGACGGGATCGTCGCCGAGGATCGCGGCGCCTGCGGCGGCGAACTCCGCCACCGCCTCGCGGTCGGACCAGTCGGGCATCGGCTGCGAGAAGAGGCGGCCCATCGTGGCCGCGTCGTGATCGGGGAGGTCGTCGTCGACCGGTCCGGGGGCGACGGGCCGGGTGCCGACGAGAGTGAGGGCGCCGAAGGCGTCCGGGTGGTCCAGCGCGGCGACCTGGGCGACCATCCCGCCGACGCCGATGCCGGCCAGATGCGCGGAGCGGTGGTCGAGCGCGCGGGCGAGGGCGGCCGCGTCGGCGGCCAGGTCCCGCAGCGTGTACGCCGGCGCGTCCGGGTCGGTAGTGACCGATGCGCCGGCGTCGCGGAGGTCGTACCGCACGACGTGCCGTCCGCCCCGGCCGAGAGCCGCGCAGAGCTCGTCGGGCCACGAGAGCATGGTCGTGCCGCCCGCGCACAGCAGGAGCGGCGCCGCCTCGTCGCCGAAGTGCTCGATGCCGAGCGTGACGCCGTTCGCCTCGACGGTCGTCGTCCGCATGGTGCTCCTCCAGGGCTGTGTCCCGGGCCGGGGACGGCCACGTGATGGTGGACCACCGGTCGCGCGCGGACTCATCGGTGCCCGCGGGACCACCTGTCCAGGCGACCGTGTGCCGGTACGCATCACGGCTCGCTCGGTCCCCGAACATCTAGGCGATGGTCTCGCCCTCGGTGCACACGGTGCAGTGCCACCACTGCACGAGTAGGTCGTTGCGCACGCCATAGGTCGCCCGGCCCTTGATATGGCGGGTCCTGCGACCGCACTGAAGGCACTCGAGCAGCAGCACCTCCAGGCCGTCTCCGAGATCCGCAGGCCTGGGGTCGGGGGCTGGTACGGAAAGGGGCGTCATGCGTTCGCCGGCTTTCGGACGGAGCGATGTTCGACGGAGAAGGGCTGCCGCCGTTGCTTGACGGCATCCGAGGACTCTCAGTTGGTTCGGGACGTTACGCCGACGAGGCGGGGAAGTCCATGCTCCCGGCCGGGGGTGGGAGCCCGTCTTCGTGGCACCGGCCGGTGCCGTCTCGGCACCGACGCCGGACGGATGGGACGTCGGAGATGGATGGCGCCATCCAACCGACGACAGCGGCCGTCATCCCTCCCAGTCGAACGGAGCATCGTGGCGTCTCCGGCTGCCTCGGCCGGGTACCGCGGGGGGACCCAACGAGAGGAGAGGATGTCAGATGAGCAACGTGTGGAGCTACCGAGAGACCTCGTGGCTGGAGGGCGGCGACCTCGTCGGCTACGGCGTCGAGGCGACCGACGGGTCGATCGGCAAGATCGACAAGGCGACGAACGAGGTCGGATCGTCGCACGTGGTGGTCGATACCGGTCCGTGGATCTTCGGCAAGAAGCGACTGGTCCCGGCTGGCGCCGTCACCGGCGTCGACCACGACGACCAGTCGGTGATGGTCAACATGACCAAGGAACAGATCAAGTCTGCTCCGGACTACGAGGCCGAGCGCTGGAACGACGAGTCGCGGGAGCAGCACTCCGACTACTACGGACCGTACTCCTGGTGAGTTGGCCCTCTGCGCTGCCCGGCGGTCGTCACCGGTGAACCCGGGTGTTTCCGGTGGCGGCACCCCGCGCGGTGGCATGCGCCGGTGCGGCGCCGGGCCCTGCCGCGGCTCGGGAGCCGTCGGGTGGGTACGGGAGAAGGCATGACCTCTGTGTGGCTGGACCGTGACCGCCCCAGGTACGAGGATCCGCTGCCCGAAGACGGGCGGGTCGACGACCTGATCGTCGGTGGCGGGCTCACCGGTCTGGTGACCGCGCTGCTGCTCGTCTCCGCGGGCCGTCAGGTGCTCCTCGTGGACGCTCACCGGGTCGGGGGCGGCACGACCGGACGCACCACCGGCAAGGTCAGCCTGCTGCAGGGCACCATGTTGTCCGGTCTGATGGAGCGCCGACGTCGGTCGGAGGTGGAGAGGTACGTCGTCACCAACAGGCGGGCGATGGAATGGCTCGAAGGCTTCTGCGCGGAGCACGACGTCCGCTTCGAGAGTCGTGACGCGGTCACCTACGCGGCGACAGAGGATGAGGTGGACCGCGTCCGGGACGAGTACGACGCCGCGCGGGCCCTCGGCCTTCCCGTGAAGTGGTCGCGGTCCCTCGACGTCCCCTTTCCGTCCCGCAGCGGCGTCACGTTGCCGGGTCAGGCGCAGATCGACCCGTGGCCGGTCGTGGTCGCGATGACGGCGACGATGCGTCAACGGGGAGCACGACTTGTGGAGGGCTGTCGGCTCACCGGCCTGCGAACCAAGGGCGGCCGGATCGTGGCGGAGGTCGCGACGGACGGCAAGGGCCGGCAGGAGGTGTCCGCGGTGAACGTCGTGCTGGCGACAGGTGCGCCGGTGCTCGACCGCGGACTGCACTTCACTCGGCTCGAGGCGCTGCGGTCCTACGTGCTGGCGTGCCGGCACCCGGCCCCGCCGGAGGCCATGTACCTCTCGGCCGGTGCGTCATCGGGAGCCTCCACCCGGTCCGTGCGCGGCTGGTCCGATGCGGACGGTCCGATCCTGCTGATCGGCGGCGCCGGGCACCCCGTCGGCCGCACCCGGGACACGCCGGCTCACCTCGCCGAGCTGCGCGCATGGACGGCGGTCCACTTCCCTGCCGCGCAGGAGACGCACGCGTGGTCGGCGCAGGACTACCGCTCCCATACGGGCCTGCCACTCGTCGGCCGGCTGCCGCTGAGCGGAGGAGCGGCCTTCGTGGCGACCGGCTACAACAAGTGGGGTCTGACCAACGGCGTGGCCGCGGCCCGGCAGATCGCCGATGAGATCCTCGGACAGGACTCGCCGGGCCCGAGCCGAGCGACGGGGCCGTCGGTGACGGAGGCACGACCTTCGGTGACCTCAGCCCTGGTCTGGGCTCGCGTGAACGCGCAGTCGGGGCAGGCGATGATCGGCGGCCACCTCCGCAACCTGGTCGGGCGGCGATCGGGGGATGAGGGTGAGGAGGAGCACATGCAGGCCAGGTCGGTCTGCGGGCTGTTGCCGGTCTGTACCCACCTCGGGGGACCGCTGGCGTGGAACGAGGTCGAGGAGTCCTGGGACTGTGCCCTGCACGGGTCCCGATTCACCGCCGACGGCAGCGTCATCGAGGGTCCCGCCACTCGTCGACTCCGGTTCGGGGTGATCCAGTGACGCGACGTGAGGCCGGCGCGGCCGGCGCGGCCGGCGTCAGGCGTTTCGAGCCGGAGTCCGTGGATCAGCGGACCATCCGGGCCGAGCTCCGCGTCGCCGACGAGTTCGACGCGGCCACCGAGACCGAGCGCCGGATCGGGTTCCTGGTCGACTACCTCGAACGTGCCGGCGCCTCCGGCTACGTCCTGGGGATCAGCGGCGGAGTCGACTCCACCGTGGCCGGTCGTCTCGCCAGCCTGGCTTGCGCCCGCACCGGCCGATCGTTCACGGCGATGCGGCTGCCCTACGGAACCCAGGGCGACGAGGCCGATGCCGCAGCGGCGGTGGCGTTCGTCGAGCCGACGTCGACCCTGACGGTCGACATCAAGCCCGCGGTCGACGCGCTGCATCACGCGCTCAGCGCCGACGACGTGACGGTCGAGGTCGCCGACTTCGTCAAGGGCAATATCAAGGCCCGGCAGCGGATGGCGGCACAGTACGCCGTGGCCGGTCGCCTCGGCAGCCTGGTGGTCGGCACCGACCAGGCGGCGGAGGCGGTGATGGGCTTCTTCACCAAGTACGGCGACGGTGCGTTCGACGTGGGCCCGCTGCTGGGCCTGACGAAGTCACGGGTCCTCGCCATCGGTCGTGAGCTCGGCGCGCCCGCTCACCTCGTCGAGAAGGTGCCGACCGCGGATCTGGAGGAGCTGCGACCTGCCCTGCCTGACGAGGTCGCGTACGGCGTGACCTACGCCGAGATCGACGCCTACCTGCTGGGCGAGGAGGTCAGCGACCGCGCGAAGAGCGTGATCGAGGACGCCTACCGGCGTACCACCCACAAGCGTCGTCTCCCGCCGGGGCCCTGAGTCGTGGTCGCACAACAGTCCGACGAGATCAACGGTCTGGTCGAGCAGATCGCCGCGCGGGCGCGCGGACGGTCGCTCACCGTCGCGTGCGCGGAGTCCCTCACCGCGGGCGCGATCGCGAACGCGTTGGCCCGGGGCGAGGATGCGGCCTCCTGGTTCGCCGGCGGTGTCGTGTCCTACATGAGCCAGGTGAAGTTCGACCTTCTCGGTGTCACCGAGGGCCCGGTCGTCACCGCGCTCTGCGCCGAGGAGATGGTCCTCGGTGTGAGCACGCTGCTCGGCGCCGACGCAGCCGTCGCGGTCACCGGGGTCGGCGGGCCGGGAGAGGAGGAGGGACACCCGGCCGGCACGGTCTTCATCGCTACGGGCATCGACGGGCGAACCCGGGTCACCTGCTACCGGTTCGACGGTGACCCGCCCACCGTGCTGAACCGGACCGTGGCGGCTGCGATCGCGCAGCTGCTGGCGCACCTGAGCTCACCGGCCGGCCCATAGCGCTCGGCCATGTCGCCGACGTCCTCGATCGGGGAGCACTCGAACGTCGAGGACGCCTCCGAGCGGCCGGTCCCGCGCGCTCAGCCCTCGACCCCGGTCGCGCTGTGCGCCTCCCCGACCGGCTTGCTCTCCGGTGAGCCGCGCTGGCGCAGGTAGATCGCCAGGACCGCCATGGAGCCGACCGCGAGGAACTCCGACTGCCAGTTCTGCAGGGTTCGTGACCAGAAGTCGGCCGAGAGGACGTAGTCGGTCCAGCCGATCGGGTCCTGCAGCGACGCGAGCCGCTCCTCGTTGCGGGCGACCTGACCGGCGATGGACTGCGCCAGCCAGGAGAGGAGGAAGATCGTGCCCATCGTCAGGGTGAGCGACCACGAGAGGATCGTCGTGCGGATGCCGCCGACCGCGGCCCAGCGAGGGGATCGTTCGTCGGCGTACGGTCCGACCTTCTGGGCCTCGTCGGACTCGAGGCCGGCGTTGTCGAGCTCCTTGGACTCGGGGGAGCCGCGTTGGAGCAGCCACACGGTGGCGGCGATGTAGAAGAGGAACTGGAGGTACTCGCTCTGCCAGTTCTCGCTGACGTCGACGGCGAAGTCGGACGACGTCAGATAGCGGCCCAAGGACAGGGTGCCGAGGCCGTCGGCCGCCTGCTGGGCGTTGAAGGCGTGCCAGCCGGCGAACGCCTGGCCAATGAGGGCGGCGACGAAGAGGACACCGAAGAACAGGCCCAGCGAGTGCTCCTTGAGTCGGCGCACCGTCACCACCTCCCCAGTCCGATGGCGAGGAAGTAGGCCAGGCCGAGGACGATCACGCCGAGGTAGGCGACGAAGATGGCCCGCACGTCAACCCACCTCCACCGAGCAGCGGTGCGGCTGGTCCCCGTCGACCGGCGGGCACCCGGCCGCGATGACGCGCCAGCCGTCTGGGAAACGGGACAGGAAGACCGTCTCGTCGCGGTACTGGACCTGGGCCATCGAGCCGTAGGTGCGTGCGGTACCGGCCCCGGACGGGGCCGGCAGGTCCTGCGCGAGGACGGCCTCCGGGCACGGCTCGCCCTCCTGCTCCGCGAGGGTCTCGCGCGCGTCGACCGCGAGGTCGGCGCATGCGGTGGCGCCGTCGCCGGCAGCCACCGCGGCGTAGAAGTGCGAGGCGCGATCGGCGGCGCTCCCATCGTCGGCCATGCCGCAGCCCGCGAGGCCGAGGACGGCCCCGGTGATCGTCCCGACCGCCACGGCCCCTCGTGTCCGTCCCGTGCTCACTCGATGCCTCCTTCTCCAGCGGCGCCTCGACGTCTCCGCCGGTGCCCGTTCGCGGCAACTTCAAGCAAGGAAGGCGCACCGGTGGCTCCGGCGCGCAGCGCGGTGGGGCCCGACGGGTCTCCCATGCGTTCGTCGGCCTCCGCCCCGTCCGACTCGCGGTCGGAGCTCCCGCCGATGGCCGGCGTCGGGATCATCCCCACCCGGGCGGGTACCTGCAGCCCCTACCCAGGGAGGCAACGATGGCGGATGCGGGCGCAGCGGCGCGGGTGATCAGGAAGGCCGTGAAGAGCACGGTCACACAGGCAGCGGAGGCGGCCATGGCCTGGGCCGAGGGCGATCGGCCGGATGCTCCTGGCGCTCCGGCGCCGAAGCCGCCTCCGCTGAAGGAGCCCACGAGACCGGCCGACCCGCTGCCGCTCAAGCCGGACCAGGCGGGTCCGGAGCGGCGTACGGCGACGGGCGCGGAGACACGCGAAGCGCCGGCCGACGTCGCGCAGCAGGGGCGGTTCCTCACCACGTCGACGGGCGCCCGGCTCCGCGACACCGATCACTCCCTCAAGGCGGGCGAGCGCGGCCCGACCCTGCTGCAAGACCACCATCTGCGGGAGAAGATCACGCACTTCGACCACGAGCGGATTCCCGAGCGGGTCGTGCACGCCCGGGGAGCCGGCGCCCACGGCGTCTTCATCGGGTACGGCAACGCCAAGCCTGTCTGCAAGGCCGCGTTCCTCGCGCGCCACGTCGAGACGCCGGTGTTCGTGCGCTTCTCGACCGTGCTCGGGTCGCGGGGATCGATGGACACTGCGCGGGACACCCGGGGGTTCGCGACGAAGTTCTACACCTCCGAGGGCAACTTCGACCTGGTCGGCAACAACATCCCGGTCTTCTTCATCCAGGACGGCATCAAGTTCCCGGACGTCATCCACGCCGGGAAGCCGCACCCGGATCGGGAGATCCCCCAGGCCCAGAGCGCCCATGACACGTTCTGGGACTTCGTCTCCCTGCACACCGAGGCGCAGCACCACACACTCTGGAACATGTCCGACCGCGGCATCCCGCGCTCCTATCGGATGATGGAGGGCTTCGGCGTACACACCTTCCGGACGTCCAACGCCGACGGTGAGACCGTCCTGGTCAAGCTGCACTGGAAGCCCCGGCTCGGCGTTCATTCGCTGACCTGGGAGGAGGCCCAGATGCTCGGCGGGCTCGACCCCGACTTCCACCGCCGCGATCTCGCGGACGCGATCGAGTCCGGCGCCTATCCGCAGTGGGAGCTGGGCATGCAGGTCTTCCCCGACACCCCCGAGCAGACCTTCGCGGGCATCGACCTGCTCGATCCGACCAAGCTCGTGCCGGAGGAGCTCGCGCCGGTGCAGGCGGTCGGGCTGCTCACCCTGACCGCGAACCCGGCCAACTACTTCGCCGAGACCGAGCAGGTCGCCTTCCACGTCGGCAACCTGGTGCCCGGTATCGACGTCACCGACGACCCACTGCTGCAAGCACGGCTGTTCTCGTACGTCGACACGCAGCTGCTGCGACTCGGTGGGCCGAACTACAACCAGATCCCGATCAACCGTCCCCATGCGCCCGTCAACGACATGTTCCGCGACGGCTTCCACCAGCACGCGGTGCACGCGGGGACGGCGCCGTACAAGCCCAACTCGCTGGACGGCGGCTGTCCGTTCTTCGCCGGCGGCGCTACGCGTGACCACGCCTTCGTCGACGTCCCGGCGCCGGTCGCCGCGGGGGTGAAGGGGCGAGTGGCGCCGCCGTCGTTCGACGACCACTTCAGCCAGGCCCGACTGTTCTGGACGAGCATGACCCCGGTGGAGCAGGAGCACATCGTGCTCGCCTACACCTTCGAGCTGTCCCGTTGCTATGAGCAGACGATCAGGGAGCGACAGCTGCGGGCGCTCGCCAACATCGATCCGGAGCTCTGCGCCAAGGTCGCGACCGGGTTGGGGCTGTCTGCGCCGGATCCGACCGTCGAGCTCGCCGAGGCCGCGCCCAGCCCCTCCCTCTCTCAACTCGGGGCCGCCTGGCCCGTCGCGGGACGTACCGTCGGGCTGGTCGTGGGGGAGGAGTCCGAACAGGCGACCGCCGACCTGCGCGCTGCCATCGACGCGGTCGTCGCGGCCGACGCCGTGCCCCTGGTCGTTGCCGCGCACGGCGGTGCGCTGAGCGACGGAACGAGCGTCCAGCGGACGTTCGGTGCGACCCGCTCGGTGGAGTTCGACGCGGTGCTGATGCTCGGCTGCCCGCCGCCGGCACCTGATGCCCTGGCGGTGCGTGACACCAAGGCAGGAGAGCCGGCAGCCACTCTCGACCCGCGGGTTCTCCTGCTCGTCCAGGAGTGCTTCCGGCACGCCAAGGCGATCGCTGCCGCCGGCGACGGCGTGACGGCGCTGCCGGAGATCGGGCTCGCCGGTGACGAGCCCGGCGTCGTCGCGGGCGCCGCTGCCTCCGAGGTGGTCGCCGACCTCCTCGAACTGCTCGGCGCGCACCGTGTCTGGGAGCGGTTCGTCACTCCTGGTGACACACGATGAGCGTGCCAGGTCGGGCCCGTGCACTGGCTCGGCACGGCGCCGGCCACGTGGCCCTGCCCGCTAGGGGGATCTGACAGGCGAGGCTCAGCCCCTGGTGGGCGTCGACTGAGTCGGCGCCGCGGCGACGTACGCCCTTCTCCGCCGCCGCCGGGCGGCACGAGCCGATCGTCACGCGCTGAGCGGTAGCGCTCATGACGCGGCGCGGACCAGAGCGTCCCAGCCCAGCATCGCGGCATCGACGATCCCCAGGACCTGGTCGCGGCGGTAGCCGTCCCTGGCCTGGATGGACAGTCCGTGCAGGATCGTGACCAGGAGGGCGGCCGCCCGGTCGACGTCCAGGCCCAGGGGGAGCTCGCCCTCCGCGCGAGCGCGTTCGATGCGCCGTCGGATCTTCTCGGCGTCGCGATGCCGGCGCCTGGCGAGTCGCTCGCCCACCTGGTCGTGGCCGGCGCCGAGGTTCACCGCCGCGAGCACGAGCATGCACCCCGCGGGCGTCGTCGGATCGACATAGGCCTCGGCGTTGTCCCGCAGGAGGGCCTCGATCGAATCCCGGATCCCGGTCAGTCCCAGCGCACGATCCGTGAGGGTGTCGCCGTCCGGGTCGTACAGTTCCACGGCCTCCTCGAAGAGCGCTTCCTTGGATCCGAACGCCGCGTACACGCTCGTCGGCGCTAGACCGAGACGTGTCTCGATCATCTTCATCGACACGCCCTCGTATCCGTGTCGCCAGAACAGCTCCATCGCCGCGTGCAGGGCCGCCGTTCGATCGAACGTGCGCGGCCGACCCGCCCTCGCCATCCGGTCCTCCTCACTCCGCGTCCCATCCTTCCATGAGGTGAGGTATTCTGTAGTGACTGCTACATATATCGCCGACGCCGGACACAACGGAGGATTCATGAAGACGCTCGAGGGTCGGACCGCACTGGTCACCGGCGGGAGCAGGGGGATAGGCGCGGCGATCGCGACGCGGCTGGCGACGGAAGGCGCCGCGGTGGCACTGACCTACCAGTCGGCGAGAGACCGTGCCGAGGATGTCCTCCGGGCGATCAGGGCCGCGGGAGGGACCGCGCACGCCATCCGGGCCGACCTGGGCGATCCGGTCCAGGTCCGGGACGCGGTCGCGCAGGCGGCCGGTGTGCTGGGCAGCATCGACGTCCTCGTCAACAATGCGGGGCTGCTTCGCCACGGACCGATCGATGAGCTCACGCTCGACGATTACGCGCAGACGATGGCTGTGCACGTGCAGGCGGTCTTCGTCGCGGTGCAGGCCGCCCTTCCCCACATGCGCGAGGGCGGGCGGATCATCAGCATCGGCAGCAATCTCGCGGTGCGCGTGCCGGCGCCGGGCTTCGCGCTGTACGCGATGAGCAAGTCCGCGCTCGTGGGCCTCACCAACGGCCTTGCGCGCGATCTCGGGCCGCGGGGGATCACCGCCGCCCTCGTTCATCCGGGGTCGACGAACACCGAGATGAACCCCGCCGACGCCGAGCACGCGGACAGCGAGCGCGCGCTGGTCCCCTTGGGACGCTACGCGGCGGCCGAGGAGATCGCCGCGACCGTCGCCCATCTCGCCGGGCCCGGCGGCGCCTTCATCAATGGCACGGCCGTGGTCGTCGATGGTGGTGCGAATGCCTGAGCGGCGATCTCGCAACGGGATCCGGGTACGGGCCGTCGCCGAGGGTGAGCCTGCCCGCCGGGGCCCGACCTCCTCGACGGTCGGATCGACGGTCTCGACGATCTCGCCCCGGCTGCTCGGCGGCTGATCCTGGTGGGTGCCGGTTCGACGCGGCCGGGGCCGAACCCGTAGACTCCCCGCTTGGTGGTTCTGCCACATGGTGAGTCGCGCCCTTGGGGCGGTTGGCACACTGACGGCGGGACCTTCGGAGGGCACTAGCTCAACTGGCAGAGCATCGGTCTCCAAAACCGAAGGTTGGGGGTTCAAGTCCCTCGTGCCCTGCAAAGAGATGACGACCAGCCGGCCGGACGGTCGGCGCTGACGAAGAGAAGGTGAGCAGCGTGGCGGATGCTCCGGCAGTCCGTGGGGGCCGCAAGGACCCCTCGGGCGGCAAGCAGTCTGAGACCCGCACCGGCCCGGTGACCTTCTACCGGCAGGTGGTCGCCGAGCTCCGGAAGGTCGTCTACCCGACCCGGGAGCAGCTCGGCACCTACTTCGTCGTCGTGATGGTCTTCGTCCTGATCATGATCGCCCTCGTCTCGGTCCTGGACCTCGCGCTCGGAAAGCTCGCGTTCGAGATCTTCACCGGGGCCGACGACATCTGAGTCCGGCGCGGGACCGCGCCGGCTGACAACTGATCTTTTTTCGACAACTGATGGAGCAGCACGTGTCCGAGCAGTACGACCCGGCCCAGGCTGACGAGGCGCTCGCCGAGACGGCCCACGACGTCGCCGACGTCGAGGAGCCCGAGGACACCGAGCTGGAGGAGAGCCTCGCGGCCGACGAGGTCGAGCAGACCGACGAGGACGACGCTGACGACGAGCCGGCCGAGGACGACGCCGAGGACGCTGACGACGAACCGGCCGAGGCCTCCGCCGAGGACCCGCTCGAGGCCTTCCGCCGCGAGCTGTGGGCCAAGCCCGGCGACTGGTTCGTGGTGCACACCTACTCCGGCATGGAGAACCGGGTGAAGCAGAACCTCGAGAACCGGATCCACTCCCTCAACATGGAGGACTACATCCACGAGATCGTGGTCCCCACCGAGGAGGTCGCCGAGATCAAGAACGGCCAGCGCAAGATGGTCAAGCGCACCGTTCTCCCCGGCTACGTCCTGGTCCGGATGGACCTCACCGACGAGTCCTGGGCCGCCGTGCGGCACACCCCGTCGGTCACCGGCTTCGTCGGCCACAGCCACCAGCCGGTGCCGCTGAGCATGGACGAGGTCGAGAAGATGCTCGCCCCGGCTGTCGTCACCGCGGCTGCCGCCGAGGCGGAGGCCGCCGCGGCGACCGGCGGCGGTTCCGCCGTCACCCCGGCCAAGAAGCCGATCGAGGTCGCCGACTTCGGCGTCAATGACTCGGTCCTCATCGTCGACGGCGCGTTCGCCACGCTGCACGCGACGATCACCGAGATCAACGCCGAGGCCCAGCGGGTCAAGGCGCTCGTCGAGATCTTCGGCCGCGAGACCCCGGTCGAGCTGTCGTTCTCGCAGATCCAGCGGGTCTGAATTTCGCCCTCCGCGCCTCGGCGCGGAAGAATGTCTGGGTTGCCCGGGCCACGGCCGCACCGTGACCCGGCGACGCAGGTGGCAGAGACGCACGACGTACGTCTCGTCATGACCACGAGAAGAAAGAGATAGAGGAATGCCTCCCAAGAAGAAGATCGCCGCACTGGTCAAGGTGCAGCTGCAGGCCGGCTCGGCCACTCCGGCGCCGCCGGTCGGTACGGCGCTCGGTCCGCACGGCGTCAACATCATGGACTTCTGCAAGGCGTACAACGCCCAGACCGAGTCCATGCGCGGCAACGTGATCCCCGTCGAGATCACCATCTACGAGGACCGGTCGTTCGACTTCATCACGAAGACGCCGCCGGCCGCGGAGCTGATCAAGAAGGCCGCCGGCCTCAAGAAGGGCTCGGGCGTCCCGCACAAGGAGAAGGTCGGCAAGCTGACCAAGGACCAGGTGCGCGAGATCGCGACGACGAAGCTCCCCGACCTCAACGCCAACGACATCGACGCCGCGATGAAGATCGTGGAGGGTACCGCCCGCTCCATGGGCGTCACCGTCGAGGCCTGACAAACCGTGGAAGGGCCGCGCTGGCCCGCTGACCACACCTCCTCTTCTAACTAAGGAACCACCATGCAGCGCAGCAAGACCTACCGCGCGGCGGCGGAGACGTTCGACAAGAACGAGCTCCACGCGCCGCTGGCCGCGATCAAGATCGCCAAGGCCGCCAGCAAGAAGAAGTTCGACGAGACCGTCGACGTCGTCATGCGCCTGGGTGTCGACCCGCGCAAGGCCGACCAGATGGTCCGCGGCACCGTCAACCTGCCCCACGGCACCGGCAAGACCGCTCGCGTCCTCGTGTTCGCCAACGGTGACAAGGCCGACGCAGCCCGCGAGGCCGGCGCCGACTTCGTCGGCAGCGACGAGCTGATCGACAAGGTCGCCGGCGGCTGGACCGACTTCGACGCCGTGGTCGCCACCCCGGACCTGATGGGCAAGGTCGGCCGCCTCGGCCGCGTGCTCGGCCCCCGTGGCCTCATGCCGAACCCGAAGGTCGGCACCGTGACGCCGGACCCGGCCAAGGCCGTCTCCGACATCAAGGGCGGCAAGATCGAGTTCCGCGTCGACCGCCACGCCAACCTCCACTTCATCGTGGGCAAGGCGTCCTTCACCGAGCAGCAGCTCGCCGAGAACTACGCCGCCGCCCTCGAGGAGGTGCTGCGACTCAAGCCGTCCAGCTCCAAGGGCCGCTACCTGAAGAAGGTCACCGTCTCCACGACCATGGGCCCCGGCGTCCAGGTCGACCCCAACCGCATCAAGAACGTCGCGGTCGAGGACGACGCCTGATCCAGGCACCAGTTCGGTACGACGCCCGCCGCTCCCCCGGGGACGGTGGGCGTCGCGCATTTCCCCGCCTCCTAGGGTGGCCGTCGTGAAGCGTCTCCTCGGGTCCGTCTTGCTGCTCGTGGCCGCGACGGGCTGCTCCGGCGCGCCGGCGGACCCGGAACCCCGACCTGCCGACGACCTCGCGTCCCTGCTGCGCACCCGAGCCACCGCGGGTGGACCCGGCAGCTGCGGGCCCGAGCAGGTCGCCGTCACCCTCGAGGGCTACGACGTCGCGCTGGGCCACCGCTACACCCGGATCACGGTCCGCAACCTCTCCGACCGGCCGTGCCGGCTCGAGGGCGCGCCGGGGATCGGCGCGCGCGGCGCGAACGGGTCGACCTTCGAGCCGGCGGTCGAGCAGGCGAACACGCCCGCCGCCACCCCGGTCGAGCTGGCGCCGGGCGCTGCGGCCGGAAGCGCTCTGGAGTGGACTGGCGAGCTGGCCGGCGCGGACTCCGAGCATGCGTCGCTGCTGGTCCTGCAGCTGGCCGCGGACCAGCCGCCGGTGTCCGTCCCGGCCCGCCTGGTCGGTGACACCGAGGAGACGGACCCGCTCGACATCGGCCCGCTCACCACGCTGCGGCTCGCGCCGTTCACGGCGCTGACCGCGGAGGAGGCGAGCCGCACGCCGCGGTCCCGCGACGAGCCCGTCCGCCCGGAGAAGCCGTAGCGGACCCGCTCGCCGTGCCGGTCAGGCGCTGAGCTTCTCCAGGGCGGCGAGCTCGACGCACAGCGCGACGCCGGCCATGGCGCCTCGGACCTCGTCCAGCACGGGGAAGGACGGCGCGAGGCGGATGTTGCGGTCGTAGGGGTCGTTGCCGTGCGGGAAGGCCGAGCCGGCGGGGGTCAGCACGATGCCGGCGTCCTTGGCGAGCTGCACCACGCGCGCCGCCGTACCGTCGACGACGTCGAGGTTCACGAAGTAGCCGCCCGTCGGGACCGTCCACTCGGCGATGCCGAGACCCGAGAGCCGCGTGGACAGGGCCTCCTCGACGGCCGCGAACTTGGGTGCGAGCAGGGCGCGGTGCTTGCGCATGTGGGCGCGCACGCCGTCGGCGTCCTTGAAGAACTCCACGTGTCGCAGGTGGTTGACCTTGTCGGGGCCGATGGCCGCGAAGCCGAGGCGCTGGAGGTACCACGCCCGGTTCTCGGGGGAGGCGGCGAGCGCCGAGACCCCGGCACCGGCGTAGCTCATCTTGGAGGTCGAGGCGAAGACGATCGGCCGGTTCGGGTGGCCGGAGGCGGAGGCGAGACCGAGGGCGTCGGCGCTCTTGGTCTCCTCCTCGGTGAGGTGGTGCACGGCGTACGCGTTGTCCCACAGGATCCGGAAGTCCGGCGCCGCCGTCGGCATCGCCATCAACTCGGCGGCGACCTCGGGGGAGCAGACGGCACCGGTCGGGTTCGAGTACGTCGGCACGATCCACATGCCCTTGACGGCGGGGTCGTCGGCGACCAGCGCCCGGACCGCGGCCACGTCGGGGCCGTCGGCGTTCATCGGCACGGTCACCATCTCGATGCCGAGCTCGGCGAGCATCGTGAAGTGGCGGTCGTAGCCGGGCACGGCGCAGACGAACTTCACCACCGGCTCCTCGATCCACGGCCGGGGCGAGTCGGGGCCGCCCTTGAGCAACAGGGAGGTCAACACCTGGTGCATCATCGTCAGGCTCGAGTTGCCGCCCGCGACGACGGCCGAGGCGTCGACGCCGAGCAGGTCGGCGAAGATCTCCCGCATCTCGGGAAGGCCGTCGAGGCCGCCGTAGTTGCGCACGTCGGCGCCGGAGCGGTCGCGGTACGACGACGGCAGGTCGAGGAGCTCGTTGGCGAGGTCCAGCTGGTCGGCCGACGGCTTGCCGCGGGTCAGGTCGAGCGTGAGACCGCGGGACTTCAGCTCGTCGTAGGCGGCGCGCACGGTCGTCAGGCGCGCGGCGAGGTCGTCGGCGGAGAGGGCGGACAGCGGCGTCGCGGTGGTGGTCACGGGACCATCGTGCCGCACGACTTCGACGGCTCGCGATTTGGCCCGGGACGGTCGGGCGCCGTACCGTTGCTCCTCGAAACCTTAAGACCGCCGGTTGTCCGGACTACCAGTCCGGACCGAAGGCTCCGCGAGAGTGGACGGCCTGCGCAGGGGATCAGAGCAGCAACGACGCGGGTTCGGCCCGCGGAGTCCACGCCCTGAGCGCCTGCGCTCGGGGCGTTCGTCTTTCCCGGACGAGTGCGGCGGTCCCCATCCGGAAGGAGACCCATGGCGCGGGCAGACAAGCAGGCCGCCGTCGCGGAGATCGCTGAGTCCTTCAGCGAGTCCGCTGGCGCTGTGCTGACCGAGTACCGCGGTCTCACCGTCAAGGAGCTGCAGGACCTTCGCCGCTCCCTCGGTGCGAACGCCAACTACGCCGTGGTCAAGAACACGCTGGCCAAGCTGGCCGCCAACGAGGCGGGCATCGAAGGCTTCGACGACCTGCTGACCGGCCCGACCGCGATCGCCTTCATCAAGGGCGACGTCGTCGAGGCGGCGAAGGGTCTGCGTGACTTTGCCAAGGCGAACCCCGCCCTTGTGATCAAGGGTGGCGTTCTCGACGGCGCGCTCCTCGACGCGAAGGAGATCGCCAAGCTGGCCGATCTCGAGTCGCGCGAGGTGCTCCTGGGCAAGCTCGCGGGCGCGATGCTCGCTTCGCTCAGCCAGGCCGTCTACCTCCTCAACGCCCCGCTCGCCCAGGCTGCCCGGCTCGCCGGCGCCCTGGAGGCGAAGGCCCAGGAGGACCCCTCGATCCTCGCAGGTGGTGCTGGTACGCCGGCCGCCGCCGAGGAGGCTCCGGTCGCCGAGGAGGCAGCCGCCGACGAGACCACCGAGGCTCCGGCCGAGGAGTCGACCGAGGCTGCTGCCGACGAGGCCGCCGAGCCGACCGACGCCTGAGACCCGATCGAGCCGAGCGCAGACGAGTTTGCTCGTCCGCCGAGGCGATTGAGGGTAGCTGACGTAGTCAGCATCCAGGCTGACGTAACCCACCACCTGAAACCCGGACCACGGCGCCAGCCGCGGGCCACAAGCATCAAGAAGGAGACGCCACCATGGCGAAGCTCACCACCGACGAGCTCCTCGACGCGTTCAAGGAGATGACCCTCATCGAGCTCTCCGAGTTCGTGAAGCAGTTCGAGGAGACCTTCGGCGTCACCGCCGCCGCCCCGGTCGCCGTTGCCGCCGCTCCCGCCGCCGGCGGTGCCGCCGCTGGTGGCGACGAGGCCGCTGCGCAGGACGAGTTCGACGTCATCCTCGAGGCCGCTGGTGACAAGAAGATCAACGTCATCAAGGAGGTCCGCGCGCTGACCTCCCTCGGCCTCAAGGAGGCGAAGGACCTCGTCGAGGGCGCCCCGAAGGCGATCCTCGAGAAGGTCAACAAGGAGACCGCCGACAAGGCCAAGGAGTCCCTCGAGGGCGCCGGCGCCACGGTCACCCTGAAGTGACCTGTTCCTGACGGAACACCGTTCGGTCACGAGGCCGGCAGGGCATCCGCCCTGCCGGCCTCGTGCGTTTTCGTGTCGTCGCGTATCACTACTCGCGAGTTGGACGCTAGGCCTACTCGCCAGTACTTTGCGGGTCGTGATGGTCGGGTCGGCGTGACGCAGGCCACGCAGGCCGCGTAACGTGCGCCACGCGGCAGCGTTGTTCCTTCGCAGCCGGTGCTGGCGAGCGCACGAGGGAGAGGGCAAGACATGGGCGTCGACGTACAGGTCACGAACCTGACGAAGCAGTTCGGGAAGCAGCTCATCTGGAAGGGCGTGTCGCTCACCCTGCCGGCGGGCGAGATCTCGGTCATGCTCGGCCCCTCGGGCACCGGCAAGTCCGTCTTCCTCAAGGCCCTCATCGGCCTGATCAAGCCCGACGAGGGCTCCATCGTGATCGAGGGGACCGACATCGCGAGCTGCTCCGAGAAGGAGCTCTACGAGATCCGCAAGCTGTTCGGCGTGCTGTTCCAGGACGGCGCGATGTTCGGCTCGATGAACCTCTACGACAACGTCGCCTTCCCCCTGCGCGAGCACACCAAGAAGAGCGAGTCCGAGATCCGTGACATCGTCATGGAGAAGATGGACATGGTCGGCCTGCTCGGTGCGGAGATGAAGCTCCCCGGCGAGATCTCGGGCGGCATGCGCAAGCGGGCCGGCCTGGCGCGCGCGCTGGTGCTCGACCCCGAGATCCTGCTGATCGACGAGCCCGACTCCGGACTCGACCCGGTGCGCACGTCGTTCATCAACCAGCTGTTCGTCGATCTCAACGCCCAGATCGACGCGACCTTCCTGATCGTGACCCACGACATCCACAGCGTCCGGGTGGTGCCCGACCAGATCGGCCTGCTCTACCACAAGCACCTCGCGATGTACGGCCCGCGCGAGATGCTGCTGTCCTCCGACGAGCCGGTGGTGCGCCAGTTCCTCAACGCCCAGACGATCGGCCCGATCGGCATGTCGGAGGAGAAGGACGCCGACCAGCTCGCGGCCGAGAAGGACATGGACCTGCCGCCGCTGCCGCCGATCCCGCTGCAGATGGAGCCGTCCAACGGCATCCCGCGGCGGGCGCAGGCCGCCCCGGGGGCCTGGTGCCGGGCCAACGGGATCACGCCGCCGCCCGGGTCCTTCACCCGCGAGGCGGAGCACGCATCCGGAAGCAGCGCCAGCTGAACGAGCACGACACCGAGGGACGTCGACACAGGATCAGGATGGAAAGGGGCGCCAGGTGTCGCTGACCGCTGCACGCGTGATCGCACCCCTCGGCACCGCGGGCAAGTTGTTCGCCTTCGCGCTGGACGTGGGACGGGGGCTGTTCCGGCGTCCCTTCCAGGGCCGCGAGTTCATCCAGCAGGCCTGGTTCATCGCCTCGGTCACGATCATCCCGACGGCGCTCGTCGCGATCCCCTTCGGTGCGGTCATCGCGTTGCAGGTCGGCGGCCTGATCAAGCAGTTCGGTGCACAGTCCTTCACGGGCTCCGCCTCGGTGCTGGCTGTCATCCAGCAGGCCGGCCCCATCGCGACCGCGCTGCTCATCGCCGGCGCCGGTGGGTCGGCCATCGCGGCCGACCTCGGCGCGCGCAAGATCCGCGAGGAGCTCGACGCGATGATGGTGCTGGGCATCGACCCGATCCAGCGCCTCGTGGTGCCGCGTGTGCTCGCGTGCATGCTCGTCGCGGTCTTCCTCAACGGCATGGTCAGCGTCGTCGGCGTCGGCGGCGGCTACGTCTTCAACGTCATCCTGCAGGACGGCACCCCCGGTGCCTATCTCGCCAGCTTCACGGCGCTCGCCCAGCTGCCCGACGTGTGGATCGGCATGATCAAGGCCCTCGTCTTCGGTCTGATCGCCGCGATCGTCGCGTCCTACAAGGGCATGAACGCCGGTGGCGGCCCGAAGGGCGTCGGTGACGCGGTCAACGAGTCCGTGGTCATCACCTTCCTGCTCCTGTTCGTCGTCAACTTCACTCTGAGCACGATCTACCTCCAGGTCGTGCCCCCGAAGACGGGTTAGCGGAGACATGGCGAGCATCAAGGCGATCTACGACCGGCCCCTGAAGGGCCTGGACAACCTCGGCCACGAGCTGTCCTTCTATCTCAAGGTGCTGCTGGCGCTGCCGCGCTCGGTCAAGCGCTACCCGCGCGAGATCCTGCGGATCCTGGCCGAGGTCACCCTCGGCTCGGGCGCGCTGGCGGTCATCGGCGGCACCGTCGGCGTCATCATCGGGATGACCTTCTTCACCGGCGCCCAGGTGGGCCTGTCCGGGTACGCCGCGCTCAACCAGCTCGGCACCGCCGCCTTCGCCGGCTTCGTGTCCGCCTACTTCAACACCCGCGAGATCGCCCCGCTGGTCGCGGGCATCGCCCTCGCGGCGACCGTCGGCTGCGGGTTCACCGCCCAGCTCGGCGCCATGCGGATCTCCGAGGAGATCGACGCGGTCGAGGTGATGGCGATCCCCTCGATGCAGTTCCTCGTCACCACCCGGGTGATCGGCGGACTCATCGCGATCGTCCCGCTCTACGTCGTGGGCCTGCTGTCGTCGTACGTCGCCAGCAGGCTGGTGGTCACCCAGTTCTACGGGCAGTCGTCGGGCACCTACGACCACTATTTCAACCAGTTCCTGCCACCCGGTGATGTGCTGTGGTCCTTCGGCAAGGTGCTGGTGTTCGCGGTGGTCGTGATCCTGATCCACTGCTACCACGGCTACACCGCCTCGGGAGGACCCGCGGGCGTGGGCGTGGCCGTGGGGCGCGCGGTGCGGACCAGCATCGTGGCGATCAACGTGATCGACCTGTTCCTGTCGATGGCCATCTGGGGTGCCTCGACCACCGTCAGGCTGGCGGGGTGATCGGGCGATGAACCGGATCCTCTCGGCCCACAAGGCGCTCGGCGTCGTCTTCGTCGCGCTGTTGCTGCTCGGCGTGTGGCTGACCTACGCCACGTTCACGAAGAAGTTCACCGACTACGACCGGGTCACCCTCAAGACCTCGTCGATCGGTCTCCAGCTGCCCAACCGGGCCGACGTCAAGGTCCGCGGCGTGATCGTCGGCGAGGTGCTCGAGGCTCGGACCGGCACCAGCGGTGCCGAGCTGACGCTGGGCATCTACCCCGACAAGATCGGCGTGGTGCCGGCGAATGTCACCGGATCGATCGTGCCGAAGACGCTGTTCGGTGAGAAGTACGTGTCGCTGGTGGTTCCCGAGACCGGCCCGTCGGGGACGATGCGCGCCGGCGGGACCATCGACCGGACCGTGGTCTCGACGGAGCTCGAGGAGGTCCTCTCCGACCTCTACCCGCTGCTGCGCACGGTGCAACCGGCCGAGCTGAACGCGACGCTGACCGCACTGGCGACCGCCCTCGAGGGACGGGGCGAGCTGCTCGGCAAGAACCTCGAGACGCTCGACGGCTATCTCAAGCGGATCAACCCGCAGATCCCGGCCCTGCTCGAGGACCTGAAGCTGACCGCGCAGGTCTCCGACACCTACGCCGACATCCTCCCGCAGGTGGCCCAGATCCTCGACGACACCGTGAAGACGACCGGCACGCTGGAGGAGCGGGAGGCCGCCCTCACCGCGACCCTGCGCGACATCCGCAGCTTCTCCGACACCGCGCGGTCCTTCCTCGACGCCAACGCCGACCGTCTCAAGCGCGCCGGCGAGCTGACCACCGAGACCCTGCGTGCCGTGGCCCGCTACGCGCCGACCATCCCGTGCATGTCCGCCGGCATCGTCAAGGCGCAGGGCCGCCTCGCGGAGGCGTTCCGCGGCTTCGAGCTGCACATCGTCCTCGAGACACTGCAGGACCAGCCCCGCAAGTACACGCCCGCGGACGCGCCGATCTTCGGGGAGGACCGCGGTCCCGACTGCCTGGGCCTGCCGGACATCCCGTGGAGCCAGCAGAACCCCTTCCCGCCGCTGCCGCACCTCAACGACGGCATGAACGGCGACACCGGCAAGGGCAACCTGCGCCCGGCCCCGGCGTACGCCGACTACACCGGCAGCCCCGACGACGTGACCGCCCTGCGCGGCGCGCTCGACCAGGCGTACGCCGGCGCCGGAACCGACCTCAACGTGCTCCTCGCGGGCCCGCTCCTCGCCGGGGGTGCGTCGTCGTGATGCTGCGCGGACTCGACAAGAAGACCAGTGGCGACCTCGTCCGGCTGGTCGTGTTCATGGTGACGACGGCCCTCGCGACGAGCGTCCTGATCATCACGATCGGCAACCTCTCCTTCGGCGCGACCAAGGACTACGCGGCCGACTTCGTCGACGCCACCGGGGTCAACAAGGGCGACGACATCCGCATCGCGGGCGTCAAGGTCGGCACGGTCCAGGAGATCCGGATCATCAACGCCGACCGGGCCCGGGTGACCTTCTCGGTCGACGCCGACACCCGGCTCGACGACGCCACCCACGCCACGGTCAAGTACCGCAACCTGATCGGCCAGCGCTACATCTCGCTGACCCAGGAGGGCGACGGCGGCCGCCGCCTGGGGGAGGACGACGCGATCCCGGTCGACCGGACCAAGCCGGCGCTCGACCTGACCGTGCTCTTCAACGGCTTCAAGCCGCTCTTCGAGGCGCTGTCGCCCGACGACATCAACAAGCTGTCCTACGAGATCGTCCAGGTCTTCCAGGGCGAGGGCGGCACGGTCGAGGGCCTGCTGTCGAGCACCGCGTCGGTCACCCAGACCCTCGCCGACCGCGACCAGGTCATCGGCGACCTGCTGACCAACCTCGACTACGTCCTCGACCACGTCGCCGACCGCGACAAGCAGCTGACCAACCTGATCGACAGCTTCCGCTCCCTCATCGGTGGGCTCAACGAGGACCGCGAGGCGATCCTGTCCTCCCTCGACTCGATCTCGGAGCTGTCGGTGCAGACCGCCGCGCTCGTCACCGACATCAAGGACCCGTTCATCAAGGACATCAAGGAGCTGCGCAAGGTCGCCGGCACGCTGGACAAGAACCGCGCGGAGATCGACCGGGCCCTGCAGGTGCTGCCGATCAAGCTCACCAAGATCGGCCGTACGGCGACCTACGGCTCGTGGTTCAACTTCTACCTGTGCCACTTCAAGGCCACCATCAAGGTCCCGCTCCTGCCCAACCCGGTCAGCGCCACCTACGGTGCGACCGCCGACCGCTGCACGCTCGGATGAGGGGAGGACCGCTGACATGAAGCCCTTCCGCGAGCGCAACCCCGTGGTCATCGGCGCGGTGAGCATCGCCGTGCTGCTGCTCGGCCTGGTCGCCGCCTTCCGGGCCAACGACCTGCCGCTGATCGGCGGCGGAGACACCTACTACGCGTCCTTCTCCGAGGCCGGCGGCCTCAAGCCCAAGGACGAGGTCCGCATCGCCGGGGTCCGGGTCGGCCAGGTGACCTCGATGGAGCTCGACGGCAACTCCGTCAAGGTGGCGTTCAAGCTCAAGACCGACACGCCCTTCGGCACCGACACCCGTGCCGACATCAAGGTCAAGACCATCCTCGGGTCGATGTACCTCGCGCTCGACCCCGCCGGCGCGGGCCAGCTCGCGGAGGGCGCGGTCATCCCGGTCGAGCGCACCAGCTCCCCGTACGACGTGGTCGAGGCCTTCACCGGCCTGGCCGAGACGTCCGCCGACATCGACACCGACCAGCTCGCCGGTGCGCTCACGACGCTGGCCGACCTGACCCGCAACACGCCCGAGGAGTTCCGTGCGGCGCTCGACGGCCTGTCCTCACTCGCGGAGACGGTGGCCTCGCGCGACGACGAGATCAACTCGCTGCTGAAGAACCTCAACCGGGTCTCGACGGTGCTCGACTCGCGCGACGAGGACATCGTCGCGCTGATGAAGGACGCCGACTCGCTGTTCACCGCGCTGATCCAGCGCAAGGCGCAGATCCACCGGCTGTTGGAGTCGACCTCGACGCTGAGCACCACGCTGACGGGCCTGATCAAGGACAGCCGCGCCGACCTCAAGCCGGCGCTCGACAGTCTCGACTCGGTGCTGCAGGTCGTGAAGAAGAACGAGGACAACCTCGAGGAGTCGATCCGCCTGATGGCGCCGTTCTACCGCGTCTTCGCCAGCACGCTCGGCAACGGGCCGTGGTTCGACACCTACATCTTCAACCTGCCGCCGGTGCCCGGGACGGTGACGCCGTGAACGACTCGGTGAGCAAGGTGCGCCGCTGGCTCCCGCTGGCCGTCATCGGGGTGCTGGTCGTCGCCGGCCTGGTCTGGATGTTCGGCGGGTCGGGCAACGACAAGACGGTGACCGCCTACTTCCCGCGGGCGGTGTCGGTCTACGAGGGCAGCGAGGTGCGGGTCCTCGGGATCCCCGTGGGTCAGGTCCGCGAGGTCGTGCCCGAGGGCACCAAGGTCAAGGTCGTCATGGCCTACGACTCCGATCTCAAGGTTCCGGCCGACGCCGACGCCGTCATCGTGTCGCCCTCGGTCGTCGGCGACCGCTACATCCAGCTGTCGCCTGCCTTCGAGGACGGCGACCGGGTGATGGCCGACAACACCGTCATCGACGAGACCAAGACCGCGATCCCGCTCGAGCTGGACGAGATCTACGGCAGCATCGACAAGCTGACCGTCGCGCTGGGCCCCGAGGGCGCCAACAAGGAGGGCGCGCTGACCGATCTCCTCGAGCAGACGGCCAAGAACTTCGGCGGCCAGGGCGCCCAGTTCCACCAGACGATCAAGGACTTCGGCCGGCTCAGCGAGACCCTCGACAACAACAAGGACGACCTCTTCGAGTCGGCGCGCCAGCTCGAGTCCTTCCTCAAGACGCTGGCCGACAACGACACCACGGTGCGCGACTTCAGCAGGTCCCTCGGCGACGTGTCGAGCCTGCTGGCCGACGAGCGGCAGGAGCTCACGACCGCGCTGTCGAACCTCGGTACGGCGCTCGACCATGTCGCCCGCTTCGTGAAGCGCAACCGCGAGGTGCTCGGCCGCAACATCCGTGACATCAACCGGGTCGCGAAGGTGCTGGTCCGCCAGCGCGGCGCCCTCGACGAGCTGCTGCAGGCCGGGCCGCTCGCGATCACCAACCTCTACCACACCTACAACCCCAAGGACGGCACGCTCGACACCAACGCCAACCTCGGCAACATCCTGCACGAGCTGACCTCCAACCCGAGCGCCGTGCTCTGCGCCCTGGTGTCGGGCGCCGACGCCAAGGGCGACATCTGCGGGCTGATCGAGACCCTGCTCCCGCGCGGTGCGCCCTTCGGCACCGGCTCCTGGTACGCCCAGGCCTACGACCCGACGCTCAACGGACTGGTGGAGGTGGACCGATGAACCACCGCGCGAGGTTCCGCCGTCGGATGCGGGCGCTGGTCGCCCTGCTGGCCGGCGCGGTGCTGCTCACCGGCTGCGACTTCGACGTCTACGAGCTGCCGCTGCCCGGCGGTGCCGACACGGGCAAGGACCCGATCCAGGTCAGCGTCCGCTTCGACGACGTCCTCGACCTGGTGCCCAAGTCGTCGGTCAAGGTCAACGACGTCGCGGTCGGGCAGGTCACCGAGGTCCGCCTCGACGGCTACCGGGCGGTCGTGGGTCTCGAGCTGCGCAAGGACGTCGACCTGCCCGACAACCCGGTCGCGTCGATCCGCCAGACCAGCCTGCTGGGCGAGAAGTTCGTCTCCCTCGCGGCCCCCGCCACCGGCGCCCAGGGCCGGCTCTCCGACGGCGACGTCATCGAGGACGGCGGCCGCAACCCGGAGGTCGAGGAGGTGCTGGGCGCGCTCAGCCTGGTCCTCAACGGCGGCGGGATCGCCCAGCTGAAGACGATCTCGACCGAGCTCAACCTCGCTCTCGAGGGCCGGGAGGACTCGGCCAAGTCGGTCCTCACCCAGGTCTCCTCGCTGATGGGCCAGCTCGACCAGCGCAAGCAGGACATCGTCGACGCGATCGAGTCGGTCAACCGGCTCGCGGTCACGGCCAAGCAGCACCAGGACAGCATCGACCTCGCCCTCGAGGAGCTGCCGAGCGCGCTGGACTCGCTGGACCGGCAGCGCGAGGACCTGGTCGCGATGCTCGACGGGCTCACCCAGCTCAGCGACGTCGGGGTCCGGGTCATCAACACCACCAAGGCCGCGACGATCGACACGCTCAAGATGCTCGACCCGGTGCTCTTCCAGATCGCGCAGGCAGGTGACGACTTCGCCAAGGGCTTCAGCACGTTCCTGACCTACCCGTTCATCGACGAGTCCGTCGGCCGCGACCCGCAGGTCGCCCGCAACCTCCACATGGGCGACTACGTGAATCTCTCGATCGACCTGCAGCTCGACGTGGGCAACCTGAACCTCCCCGACCTCCCGTGCCTGCTCGTCAACGAGCTCCCGGACTCGCCCCTGGACCAGCTGGTCAACCTGAAGAACCTCTGCGACAGCGCGTGGAAGACGCTGCAGGGCTGCCTGAAGACGCCGCCGGACCCCCAGAAGTGCCTGTTGCTGCCGCAGTACCTCCTCGACGACGTCTGCTCGGCGGTCAAGCTGCTCTGCAACCTGCTCGGCGGCGGCAACAAGGGCGCTGCGGCCGGCGGCGCGCCGACGAGCAGCAACCCGATCCGGAACCTGCTCTCCAGCGTGCTGGGGGGCGGTGGCCTGGGCCGTCCCGCCCCGGGCGGGCACAGCGACGTCGACACCATGTGGTCGGAGTTCGACGACGCCTACGACACCGACCTGGTCAGCCTGTACGCCGCGCCGCTGACCGAGCAGGCGCCCCGGGCGCGGAAGGCGAGGCCGGCGCAGTGATCACCCGTCGCACGCGGATCCAACTGATGGTCTTCGCCCTCATCACGCTGCTCGGCGTCTCCTTCGTGGGCGCCCGCTACGCCAAGCTCGACCGCCTCGTCGTCGACCGCAGCTACACCGTGACGGCCCACTACCCGGAGTCCGGCGGCATCTTCACCGGCGCCGAGGTCACCTACCGCGGTGTCGGGGTCGGCACCGTCGGCGAGCTGAAGCTGACCGAGGCGGGTGTCGACGTCCACCTCGACATCGAGAAGAAGTGGGACAAGATCCCCAGCGACACCCTCGCCCTGGTCGGCAACCGCTCGGCCGTCGGCGAGCAGTACGTCGAGCTGCAGCCGCAGACCGACGACGGCCCCTACCTCCGTGAGGGTTCGGAGATCACCGACGTCGCGACCCCGATCGCCACCGAGAAGCTGCTCGGGGACCTCTCGTCGACCGTCGCCAGCGTCGACCGCGAGGCGCTGCAGACGACCGTCAGCGAGCTCGGACAGGCCTTCGCCGGCACCGGCCCGGACCTGCAGCGGATCATCGACACCGGCAACTCGTTCATCGAGACCGCCGACGAGAACTTCGACCTGACCACCGCCCTCATCCGGGACAGCAACACCGTCCTGCAGGGCCAGGTCGCCTCCGAGTCCTCGCTGCGGACCTTCGCCCAGCAGCTGTCGCTGTTCAGCTCCGCGCTCGCCGGCGCCGACCCGGCGCTGCGCAAGGTCATCGACTCGGGCTCGGTCGCCGCGACCCAGCTGCGGACCTTCCTCGAGCAGAACGGCGTCGAGATCAGCGAGCTGCTCGCCAACCTGGTCGCCACCGGCGAGGTCGTCGTCAAGCACCTCGACGCCCTCAAGCAGCTGCTGGTCGTCTATCCGTACGCCATCGGCGCCGGTCAGGTCGTCGTCGGCAAGCGGTCCAAGCAGGAGGGCGGCAGCGGGTTCTGGGACGCGCACTTCGGTCTCGTGCTCGCCCTGACCAGCACGCCCTGCTACGCCGGCTACCTCAAGACCCGCCGCAACCCGGAGTCCGACCGCGGCAACGCCCCGATGCCCGAGAACGTCGGGTGCACCGAGCCGATCACCAAGAGCAACCCCCGCGGCACGCAGAACCTGCCGCGCGTCGCGCCGGGCGTGCAGGGCTACGACATCGGCGTCCGGGTGGACGACGAGACGGGCGAGCTGACCTGGGGCGTGACCGGCCAGGCGGAGGAGACGACCAGCGTGCGGGGTAACGTGGCGCCTCCGTCGCTGGGAGAGGACTCGTGGAAGTGGCTCTACCTCCAACCGCTGCTCGACCCCGCTCGATGAGCCGGCCACCGAGGCACGCCGCGTGAAGGAATCCAACGCCACGCTCCGCTGGAGCGTGATCGGGCTGCTGCTCGGCGTCGTCGTGGCCGCGCTCGGTGTCAGCGTGTGGACGCTGGTCGACAAGGGTGCCGGCTCGAACCCCGGCGAGAAGCTCGACTCCCTCATCGACCCGCCGCGCGACGCGTCCGGCGATCGCGAGAAGGCGCTGGCCGCCGGTCGCACCTTCGTCCAGCGGTTCAACACCTACGGCCCGGACCTGCTCGACCCCGCGGGCAAGATGCCCGACTACGCGGGCGTCGGCAAGCTGATGACGGCCAAGTTCCGGACCGTGTTCGACAAGAACGTCGGCTATGCGGAGGAGACGGTCAAGCAGACCCAGATCGACCGGGTCGGCACGCCGTACGCCGTCGGCGTGGCCAGCATCGACGACGACTCGGCCGAGCTGCTGGTCGCGGGCGTCGTCGAGTTCTCCTATCCCGACCCCTCCGACAGCACCCAGCGGATCCCGTTCGAGCCGCTCCGGTTCCGCTACGAGGTCTCGCTGGTCAAGCAGGACGGCACCTGGTTGGTCGACGACCTCGACGACCTCGACGACGAGCTGCCGTCCTTCGGCGAGGCCTCGATCCCCGAGGGCGGCCCACCGGCCGGCCAGCCGAGCGGCCAACCCTCCGGCCAGCCCTCCGGCCAGCCTTCGGAGCAGCCGTCCGAGCAGGCGTCCCGGCAGCCGTCCGACGATGTGTCGCCGAGCACGGGGGAGGGCCGATGACCACCAACCTCTACGACCTCCTCGACGTCGACGAGAGCGCGACCGAGGACGAGATCCGCGCCGCGTGGAAGGCCGCGATCGCCGACCTGGACCCGACCGAGCGCCGGTTCCGCGCCTACAGCGACGCCGCCGGTGTGCTGCTCGCCCCGGACAAGCGGGCGGCGTACGACGCCGAGCTGGCCGCCGAGCGCGCCGCCGAGGCCGCGGCCGCCGAACCCGCCCCCGTCGTCCCAGCGGTCGCCGATCCGGCCGAGGCCGATCCAGCGCCGTCCGATCCCGCGCTGTCCGATCCCGCGCCGTCGGATCTCGCGCCGCGCCGGGCACCGGGCACGGTCGCCCTGGTCGCCGCCGGCGTGGCCGCGGTGCTCGCGGTCGGCCTCGCCGTCACGCTGGCACTCCTGCCCGGCGCCCGTGGCGACCAGAGTGCGAAGGAGGTGGCCGAGCGCAACCTCGGCTTCGAGAAGACCTCCGTCGAGGTCGAGAACGCCGCGGAGCGGATCGTCGCACCGGCCTTCTCCTACGGCTACCAGACCATGGACGCCGACCTGGAGCGGGTCACGCAGTACCTCACTCCGGCGCTCGCGGCCAAGCAGGCCAAGCTCTGGCCGGAGCTGACCGACGAGGCCACGAAGCAGAAGATCGTGGTCGAGGCCGCGGCCGACGGCGTCGCGCTGACCAGGCTCAGCGCGGACGGCAGGCTGGCCTCCGTCGTGGTGTTCATCCGGCAGGACAGCGTCCGCGCCGAGGGCGAGCGGAGCACGCTGCGGATGTGGGCGACGCTGCAGCTGGTCCGCGACTCCGGCAGCGAGCAGGGCTGGCTGCTCGACGGCATCTGCGTCGATTCGGACTGCGGCTGACCCGTCGTATCTGAACGCGAGAACGACGCCGACCCGGCGCGTTCGAACGCGACGGGTCGATGGTCGACGGGGCCCGGCACGCGGCGGGGCCGCTTGACCTGAGCGGGTCCGCACAGCATGATCGGCGGACCGGATCACACCCGGTCCCCTCGCCGGGGCCGGCGGAGCCACTCACCGGCTGTGCGAGGTTGCGCAGTCGATATTGTCGAGCGCTCGTATGTGGTGTATCGTGGCTCCTTGCGCCTACCCTCAGATGCGCTTCGGCCTGCCCGGTGGCCGATGACGTGGTGGGTCAGGGCGCTCTCGAAGAGTCGAACCCGTCGAAGGACAACTCTTGGCCGCGCGCACCACCCCCGGTAAGTCCCGCATCTCTTTCGCGAAGATCCAGGAGCCGATGGCGCTCCCGAGGCTCCTCTCGCTCCAGACCGACAGCTTCGACTGGCTGATCGGCAACGAGGCTCACAAGTCCCGGATCGATGCACGTCTGGCCGAGGGCCAGGACGCCACCCACAAGTCCGGGCTCGAGGAGATCTTCGAGGAGATCTCCCCGATCGAGGACTTCTCCGAGACGATGTCGCTCTCGTTCGAGAACCCGGTCTTCTACGACCCGAAGTACACCGTCGACGAGTGCAAGGAGAAGGACCTCACCTACTCCGCCCCGCTCTACGTCTCCGCCGAGTTCACCAACAACGAGACCGGTGAGATCAAGGGCCAGACGGTCTTCATGGGCGACTTCCCCCTGATGACCCCCAAGGGCACCTTCGTCATCAACGGCACCGAGCGGGTCGTCGTGTCCCAGCTCGTCCGCTCGCCGGGCGTCTACTTCGAGCGCACGGCCGACAAGACGTCCGACAAGGACATCTTCACGGCCAAGCTGATCCCGAGCCGCGGCGCGTGGCTGGAGTTCGAGATCGACAAGCGCGACCTGGTCGGCGTCCGCCTCGACCGCAAGCGCAAGCAGAACGTCACGGTCCTGCTCAAGGCCCTCCAGGCCATCGCCGAGGACACCGGCGAGGAGTACGACTACGAGGCCGTCATGGCCGACCTGCGCCAGTTCGAGTCGATCCAGCTGACCGAGGAGAAGGACAACACCCAGGGTCCTGACGACGCGCTGCTCGACATCTACCGCAAGCTGCGCCCGGGCGAGCCGCCGACGCGCGAGGCCGCGCTGACGCTGCTGAAGAACTACTACTTCAACCCGAAGCGCTACGACCTCGCCAAGGTCGGCCGCTACAAGGTCAACAAGAAGCTCGGGCAGCACGAGGCGTTCGACCAGCAGACCATGACCATCGCGGACATGGTCGCGACGATCAAGTACATCGTCCAGCTGCACAACAACGACGAGTTCGTCGCCGCCATCGGCGGCGAGATCCGCAAGGACGCCGACGGCAAGGACCTGCCGGTCCTGGCCGACGACATCGACCACTTCGGCAACCGCCGCATGCGCACGGTCGGGGAGCTGATCCAGAACCAGCTCCGCACCGGCCTGGCCCGGATGGAGCGCGTGGTCCGCGAGCGGATGACGACCCAGGACGTCGAGGCCATCACGCCGCAGTCCCTGATCAACATCCGTCCGGTGGTCGCTGCGCTGAAGGAGTTCTTCGGCACCTCGCAGCTCTCGCAGTTCATGGACCAGACCAACCCGATCGCGGGCCTGACGCACAAGCGTCGCCTCTCCGCGCTCGGCCCGGGTGGTCTGTCCCGTGACCGCGCCGGCATGGAGGTCCGTGACGTCCACCCGTCGCACTACGGCCGGATGTGCCCGATCGAGACGCCGGAAGGCCCCAACATCGGTCTGATCGGCTCGCTGGCCTCCTACGGGCGGATCAACCCGTTCGGGTTCGTCGAGACGCCCTACCGCAAGGTCGAGAGCGGCGTGGTCACCGACCAGATCGACTACCTCACCGCCGACGACGAGGACCGCTACGTCATCGCGCAGGCCAACGCGGCGCTCGACGCCAAGGGCCGCTTCGCCGAGGACCGCGTGCTGGTGCGCCAGCGCAACGGTGAGGTCGCCGAGGTCCCGGCCGACGACGTCGACTACATGGACGTCTCGCCGCGCCAGATGGTGTCGGTCGCGACGGCCCTGATCCCGTTCCTCGAGCACGACGACGCCAACCGGGCGCTGATGGGCGCCAACATGCAGCGCCAGGCCGTGCCGCTCATCCGGAGCGACAGCCCGATCGTCGGCACCGGCATCGAGTTCCGCGCCGCGGTCGACGCGGGCGACGTGGTCGTGGCCGACAAGGCCGGTGTCGTCAAGGAGGTCTCCGCCGACCTCGTCGAGACGATGAACGACGACGGCACCTACTCGTCGTACCGGCTCGCGAAGTTCAAGCGCTCCAACCAGGGCACCTGCATCAACCAGCGCCCGCTGGTCGAGGCGGGGGACCGGCTCGAGGTCGGCTCGCCGATCGCCGACGGTCCGTGCACCGACAACGCGGAGATGGCGCTGGGCACCAACCTGCTCGTCGCGTTCATGCCGTGGGAGGGTCACAACTACGAGGACGCGATCATCCTCAGTCAGCGTCTGGTGCAGGAGGACGTCCTCACCTCGATCCACATCGAGGAGCACGAGGTCGACGCCCGCGACACCAAGCTGGGCCCGGAGGAGATCACCCGCGACATCCCGAACGTCAGCGAGGAGATGCTCGCCGACCTCGACGAGCGCGGCATCATCCGGATCGGCGCCGAGGTCTCGACCGGTGACATCCTGGTCGGCAAGGTCACGCCCAAGGGCGAGACCGAGCTGACCCCCGAGGAGCGCCTGCTCCGCGCGATCTTCGGTGAGAAGGCGCGCGAGGTGCGCGACACCTCGATGAAGGTGCCGCACGGCGAGTCCGGCACGGTCATCGGCGTCCGCGTCTTCGACCGCGAGGAGGGCGACGAGCTCCCGCCGGGCGTCAACCAGCTGGTCCGCGTCTACGTCGCGCAGAAGCGCAAGATCTCCGTGGGTGACAAGCTCGCCGGCCGTCACGGCAACAAGGGCGTCATCGCGAAGATCCTGCCGATCGAGGACATGCCGTTCATGGAGGACGGCACGCCGGTCGACGTCGTGCTCAACCCGCTGGGTGTGCCGCGACGGATGAACATCGGCCAGATCCTCGAGCTGCACCTCGGCTGGCTCGGCAAGCAGGGCTGGCACATCGACGCCGACCTGCGCGACGAGGACTGGGCCCAGCGCCTGATCTCGATCGGTGCCGACGAGGCCGCGCCGAACACGAAGCTGGCCACGCCGGTCTTCGACGGCGCCCGCGAGGACGAGATCACCGGACTGCTCCGCGTCACGCACAAGAACCGTGACGGTGACCGGATGATCAAGGAGGACGGCAAGGCCAACCTCTTCGACGGTCGTTCCGGCGAGCCGTTCCAGTCCCCGGTCTCGGTCGGCTACATGTACATCCTCAAGCTCCACCACCTGGTCGACGACAAGATCCACGCGCGCTCGACCGGCCCCTACTCGATGATCACGCAGCAGCCCCTGGGCGGTAAGGCCCAGTTCGGTGGCCAGCGGTTCGGCGAGATGGAGGTCTGGGCGATGGAGGCGTACGGCGCCGCCTACGCCCTCCAGGAGCTGCTCACCATCAAGTCCGACGACGTGCCCGGTCGCGTCAAGGTCTACGAGGCCATCGTGAAGGGCGAGAACATCCCCGACTCGGGCATCCCGGAGTCGTTCAAGGTCCTCGTCAAGGAGATGCAGTCGCTCTGCCTCAACGTGGAGGTGCTGTCCCAGGACGGCTCGACCATCCAGTTGAAGGACGCCGAGGAAGACGTCTTCCGCGCGGCGGAGGAGCTCGGCATCGACCTGTCCCGCCGCGAGCCCAGCTCGGTCGAAGAGGTGTGAGCCGCGAGGCGCGCCCGACCCGGGCGCGCCTCGCCTCCGCCCCAACCAACTTCACTTTTTCTCAGATCCAACGAAGGGTTGCAGCCATCGTGCTCGACGTGAACTTCTTCGACCAGCTTCAGATCGGCCTGGCCACCGCGGACGACATCCGGACGTGGAGCCACGGCGAGGTCAAGAAGCCGGAGACCATCAACTACCGCACGCTCAAGCCGGAGCGTGACGGCCTCTTCTGCGAGAAGATCTTCGGTCCCACCCGGGACTGGGAGTGCTACTGCGGCAAGTACAAGCGGGTCCGCTTCAAGGGCATCATCTGCGAGCGCTGCGGCGTCGAGGTGACCCGGTCCAAGGTGCGCCGCGAGCGGATGGGCCACATCGAGCTCGCCGCCCCGGTGACCCACATCTGGTACTTCAAGGGTGTCCCGAGCCGCCTCGGCTACCTGCTCGACCTGGCGCCGAAGGACCTCGAGAAGGTCATCTACTTCGCGGCCTACATGATCACCTCCGTCGACGAGGACGCGCGCCACCGCGACCTGTCCGACCTCGAGGGCAAGATCGGCCTGCAGCGCCAGTCCATCGAGAAGCGGCGCGACGCCGGTCTCGAGGACCGCACCAAGAAGCTGGAGGAGGACCTGGCCGCCCTCGAGGCCGAGGGTGCCAAGGCCGACCAGCGCCGCAAGGTCCGCGACGGCGCGGAGCGCGAGCTCAAGCAGCTGCGCGACCGGGCCCAGCGCGAGCTGGACCGCCTCGACGAGGTCTGGGACACGTTCAAGACCCTCAAGGTGCAGGATCTCATGGGCGACGAGATCCTGTACCGCGAGATGAAGAACTGGTTCGGCAAGTACTTCGAGGGCCACATGGGCGCCACGGCGATCCAGAAGCGGCTCCAGGACTTCGACATCGCCGCCGAGGTCGAGAACCTGCGCGAGACCATCGCGACCGGCAAGGGCCAGCGCAAGGTCCGGGCCCTCAAGCGGCTCAAGGTCGTCGACGCGTTCCGCAAGACCGGCAACAAGCCGGAGGGCATGGTCCTGGACGCCGTCCCGGTCATCCCGCCGGACCTGCGCCCGATGGTGCAGCTCGACGGTGGCCGGTTCGCGACCTCCGACCTCAACGACCTCTACCGCCGGGTCATCAACCGCAACAACCGCCTCAAGCGGCTGCTCGACCTCGGCGCGCCGGAGATCATCGTCAACAACGAGAAGCGGATGCTCCAGGAGGCCGTCGACTCGCTGTTCGACAACGGCCGTCGTGGTCGCCCCGTCACCGGCCCGGGCAACCGGCCGCTGAAGTCGCTGTCCGACATGCTCAAGGGCAAGCAGGGTCGCTTCCGTCAGAACCTGCTCGGCAAGCGCGTCGACTACTCCGGTCGTTCGGTCATCGTGTCGGGTCCGCAGCTCAAGCTGCACCAGTGCGGTCTGCCCAAGCAGATGGCGCTCGAGCTCTTCAAGCCGTTCGTCATGAAGCGGCTCGTCGACCTCTCGCACGCGCAGAACATCAAGTCCGCCAAGCGGATGGTCGAGCGCGCGCGCCCGGTCGTGTGGGACGTCCTCGAAGAGGTCATCACCGAGCACCCGGTGCTGCTCAACCGTGCGCCCACCCTGCACCGCCTCGGCATCCAGGCCTTCGAGCCGCAGCTGATCGAGGGCAAGGCCATCCAGCTCCACCCGCTCGTGTGCACCGCGTTCAACGCGGACTTCGACGGTGACCAGATGGCCGTGCACCTGCCGCTGTCCGCCGAGGCCCAGGCCGAGGCGCGGATCCTGATGCTGTCGACCAACAACATCCTCAAGCCGTCCGACGGCCGTCCGGTGACCATGCCGACCCAGGACATGATCATCGGCCTGTTCTTCCTCACCACCGAGCGTGGCGAGGCGACGGTCGAGATCGAGGGCGAGACCCGGCTGCGCTCCTTCACCTCCCCGGCCGAGGCGATCATGGCCTACGACCGTGGCGAGATCACGCTGCAGGACCGGGCGCTCATCCGCCTGACCGATGTCGCGCTCGAGGGCGTCGAGGAGGGCGTGACCACCCTGGTCGAGACCACCCTGGGCCGCACGATCTTCAACGACGCGCTGCCGGCCGACTACCCGTACGTCAACGAGGAGGTCGGCAAGAAGCGCCTCGGCTCCATCGTCAACGACCTCGCCGAGCGCTACCCCAAGGTCGTCGTCGCGGCGTCCCTGGACGCGCTCAAGGACAACGGCTTCCACTGGGCGACCCGCTCCGGTGTCACCGTGTCGATCGACGACGTCATCACGCCCCCGAACAAGGCCGAGATCCTGGCCGTGCACGAGGAGTCGGCGGCGAAGATCCAGAAGCAGTACGAGCGCGGTCTGGTCACCGACGAGGAGCGCCGCCAGGAGCTCATCGAGATCTGGACGAAGGCCAGCCAGGAGGTCGGCAAGGCCCTGCGTGCCACCTTCGAGGCCAACCCGACCAACCCGATCTACGTGCAGGTGCACTCGGGTGCCTCGGGCAACTTCAACCAGATCAACCAGGTCGGCGCCATGCGTGGTCTGGTGGCCAACCCGAAGGGCGAGATCATCCCGCGGCCGATCAAGGCCAACTTCCGCGAGGGTCTCTCCGTGCTGGAGTACTTCATCTCCACCCACGGTGCCCGCAAGGGTCTGGCGGACACCGCGCTGCGGACCGCCGACTCGGGCTACCTGACCCGTCGCCTGGTCGACGTGTCGCAGGACGTCATCATCCGTGAGGACGACTGCGGCACCGAGCGCGGCCTGCCCAAGGTGATCGGCGTCAAGGACGAGAACGGCGTCGTGGTCAAGGACGAGAACGCCGAGACCGCGGCGTACGCCCGCTCGGCCGCCAAGGACATCGCCCACCCGACCACGGGTGAGGTGCTGGCCGGTGCGGGCGACGACCTCGGCGACGTCAAGATCGCCGAGCTCATCGAGGCCGGCATCGAGGAGGTCACGGTCCGCTCGGTCCTGACCTGCGACGCCCGGACCGGCACCTGCGCGAAGTGCTACGGCCGTTCGCTGGCCACCGGCAAGCTCGTCGACATCGGTGAGGCCGTCGGCATCATCGCGGCGCAGTCCATCGGTGAGCCCGGCACGCAGCTGACGATGCGTACCTTCCACACCGGTGGTGTGGCCTCGGCCGACGACATCACGCAGGGTCTGCCCCGGGTCGTGGAGCTCTTCGAGGCGCGCACCCCCAAGGGTCACGCCCAGATCTCCGAGGCGGCCGGCCGCGTGGCGATCGAGGAGACCGACAAGGCGCGCATCGTCGTGGTCACCCCCGACGACGGCAGCGAGGTCAAGGAGTACCCCGTCTCCCGCCGCTCGCGCCTGCTCGTCGAGGACGGCGGTCGGGTCGAGGTGGGCGACAAGTTCACCGCCGGCACGGAGGACCCGAAGGAGGTGCTGCGCATCCTCGGCGTCCGCCGCACGCAGCAGCACCTCGTCGACCAGGTCCAGGAGGTCTACCGGTCGCAGGGTGTGTCTATCCACGACAAGCACATCGAGATCATCGTGCGGCAGATGCTGCGCCGGATCACGGTGCTCGAGTCGGGCGAGACCAACCTGCTGCCGTCCGATCTCGTCGACCGGGTCCGCTTCGAGGAGGAGAACCGTCGCGTGGTCTCCGAGGGCGGCAAGCCGGCCTCGGGTCGGCCCGAGCTCATGGGCATCACCAAGGCCTCGCTCGCGACCGAGTCGTGGCTCTCGGCGGCCTCCTTCCAGGAGACCACCCGGGTACTCACCGACGCCGCGATCAACGGCCGCTCCGACAGCCTGCGCGGCCTGAAGGAGAACGTGATCATCGGCAAGCTGATCCCGGCCGGCACCGGTCTGGAGCGGTACCGGAACATCCGGGTCGAGCCGACCGAGGAGGCGCGCGCCGCGGCGTACGCCGTCACGGGCTACGAGTCCTACGACTACGAGTTCGGCAACCAGGGTCAGGCCGTGGCGCTGGACGACTTCGACTTCGGTTCCTACCAGAACTGAGTCGAACCGGCGCGAGCGCGGAGCGCGCGGACAACGACCGGGATCCGATCAACCTGCTTGATCGGATCCCGGTCGATGACCGGCCCTGACGCCAAAGGCCCTCCCGAGCTCTGCTCGGGAGGGCCTTTGTCCTTTCCTCTCGGGACATTCCTCTGTGGGGGAGGGGGTTCAGCGCCGGACCCGCTTGGCCGGTGAGACCGAGACGAGGTCGGGAAGATGCGGGGCGGCGGCGGTGACTCGGACGCTGATCTTGCGCCCGCGGTCGGTCTTGCGGATCCGGTACGTCGCCTTGGCGGCCTTCTTGATGGGCTTGCCGTTGCGCAGCCACTGGTAGGAGTACGTGCTGGCGGGTGCGGTGAGCTGGGGGAGGATGACGCGCAGCCTCGCACCGACCTCGGCCCTGCCCTTGAGCGCGGCGGCCGTCGTGGCCATCCACGCCGAATCGGTCGTCGGCGTGGTCGGGGTGGGCGTGGTCGGCCCGCCCGGACGGGCCTGCACGATCACCCAGGGCAGCCCAGCGTTGCCTGCGTTGAACGCGCAGGGCAGCGTGACGGAGCGGTAGCCCGGATGGCTGTAGGACTGCTCGCAGGAGATCCGGGACCCGAGCAGCTCCGCGGTGAGCAGGAGTCGATGGCCCGTGTCGCCCCGCGTGGTGTCGTCGATCGTCCAGAGCGTCTCGACGTACTGCGGGTCGGGGAGGAGGCCAGCGCGAGTGACCGTCAGCGCCTCGCCGACATAGGGGACCTCCGGCACCGAGGGGTTGGGGCCGTAGTAGTAGAAGTTCTTCAGGTCCTCGCCCGCCGCGCTCTGTTGGCCTGCCGTGGTCGTGAGCACACCGCTCAGGAGCAGGAGAGGAAGCAGCAGCGCACGTCGTCGGTGGATCGTCATCGGGGCACTCGTTTCGCCGGGCTGAGGGAGACCAGGTCGGGTCGGCCGGGCGAGATCGCGGTGATGCGGACGGCGATCCTGCGTCCGCGGTCGGCCTTGCGGATCTGGTACGTCGCTCTGGTGGCCTTCTTGATGGGCTTGTTGTTGCGCAGCCACTGGTAGCGGTAGCCGGCAGCCGGCGTGGAGACCTGCGGGAGGACCGCGCGGAGAGTCTTGCCGGGCTTGGCCTTGCCCTTGATCGCGGCCGGGGTATCGATGGTCCAAGCGGCGTCGCTGCCGGAGCCGCCGGTGCGGGTGCCGGGGATGGTGACGGTGGTGGTGCCGCCGGGGAAGATGCAGGGGAGCGTGAGATCGGCATAGGTGGGTCTGGTGAAGACCTGGTAGCAGGCCACGACGCCTCCGGCGTGGGCGCGGGTGAGGGTGAGCAGGTTGCCGGTGGCCACAACGGCGCCGTCGACGGTCCAATGGCTGCCTGCGGGTGGGGTGGTCGGGGTGACGGTGCCGTCGGTGATGGTCAGGGTGCCGCCGACGTCGACCGTGCCAGTGACCGCAGGCGACTTCTGGGTCTGGAAGACGTGCGGCTCGACCTTGACGGAGCCGACGCGGGCGCTGACGGTGTCCAGGTAGCTCGGGTCGGGGGCGACGGCGAAGGCGTCCATGGCGATGGTCTTGCCGAGGTCGGCCGACTGGACGGTGTACTCCTTGCCGGTGCCGACCTGCCGGCCGTCGGCGTACCACCGATAGGCGATGCTGCTGGGACGGGGGGCGAACTCGGCATCGGTCACCCGGAGCACGGAGCCGACGCGGATGGTGGCCGGGTCGCCCGCGATGGTGGGCTGCTTGTCCACCCGCAGGTCGTCTTGGATGAGGATGCCTGCTGTGGGTAGCGGACTCGTCTTGTTGTCGAAGCCGGGGCTTCCATCCGAGCAGGTCACGCGGAGCGAGATCCGCTTGCCGCGCTCGGCGACCCTTGGAGTGAAGGTTGCCTGGTTGGAGGCGTGAACGCCATCGAGGTACCACGCGTAGTTGATCGAGCCCGGGGTGGGCTCGAACGCGACGCTGGCACGGAGCTGCTGGCCGACCTTGACGATGGTGGGGTTGCCCTCGAGCACGGGGGGACTGACGAGGGCGTAGCTGCTGACCTGGTAGGTGACGGTGTGCTGGGCGGTGCGGCCGACCCGGTCCCTCGCGGTGACGACGAGGGTGTGCGCGCCGCTCTGGGAGGTGTCGATCCGGCTGCCCGAGGTGAAGGGGATGCCGTCGTGGGCGGCGGTGCAGGAGACGATCGCGCTGGTGGGACCGCCGGGGTCGGCGCAGGAGTAGTCGATGGTGCGGTTCTCGTTGCGGGGCACTCCCAGCTCCGCACTGAGGTTGGCGGCCGTGGCGGTGGGGTTGGTGCGGTCGATGCCGACGCCGTAGCTGCGGGTGCTGGTCTTTCCGGCGAAGTCGGTCGCGGTGATCTCGATGGTGGTCAGGCCCTCGGCGGAGATGGTGACTGGCAGCGGCGGGCCGGCAGAGCTGCCCTCGCCGGTCTGGGCGCCGGTGAGCCGGTAGGACAGGCGGCCGATGCCGTCCTCATCGGTCGCCCTCAGCTCGGCCGAGACGGAGTCCTTGTACCAGCCGATCCAGGGGCCGTGGCCGTCGCTGGCCCTGATGTCGACCGTGATCACCGGTGGGCTGGTGTCGGCGAGAGCGTCGGCGCGCGGACCGGGTGCCACGGCGAGGGCTGTGGCGATGGTCAGGGCGAGAGCGGCGAGCAGGCGTTGCCTCATGGATGGGTTTCCTTGGCCGTTCGAGAGATCAGATGGGGCGGGTGGCGCTCAGCGGGCGATGCGCTTGGGCGTGGCGGTGGAGACGAGGACCGTGCCGGTAGGGCTGGTGCTGGTGACCCGGACGGTGATCTTCCGCCTCCGGTCGGCCTTGCGGACCTTGTACGTCGCCTTGGTGGCGCCCGCGATGGGCTTGCCGTTGCGCAGCCACTGGTAGGTCCAGGTCTGTGCTGGGCCGGAGAGCTGGGGTAGGACGGCGCGCAGTCTCTTGCCGACCACCGGCTTGCCCTTGAGGGCGGTGGGGGCCAGCACGCTCCATGCGGCGTCCGTGCTGCCCCCGGCGCCCCCGCCGGCCCCCGGAGCTGTCGGGCCGGGCACGACGACGCTGGTGGCACCGCCGGGGAAGACGCACGGGCTGGTCGCGTCGACGTACCCCGCCCGGGAGAAGATCTGGACGCAGCCGATGGTCTTGCCGGCATGCTCCGCGGTCAGGTCGAGCCATGGGGAGTCCGTCTCGTACTCCTCTCCATCGATCGTCCACAGGTTGGTGATCGACGGGGCCGGCTCCACCGTGGGCCTGGTCATCGACAGGGTGCCGCCCACGTGGGCGCTGCCGGTCACGACGGTCGGTCCACCGACCGCGAAGTCCCCCCGCTCGACCAGGACGAACCCGGTCGTGAATGGGACCGTGGTGTCGGCGTAGCCGTCGCGGTGCCCGGTCGCCTGCAGCGAGATCCGGCCGCCGACGTCGGCGGCGGTCGGCGTGTAGGTCGGGCCGGTGCCGACGACCTTGCCGAAGCGCGTCCACACGTAGGTGACCCGCTCCGCGGACGGGGTCCAGAGCCCGGCCGTGGCCTCCAGCGTCTGGCCGACCTTGATGCTGGCCGGGGCGCCCTTGATGACGGGCGATTCGTTGATCACCAGCAGCGGCATCTCGACCGTGTAGTCGATGCTCCGGGTCCGGCTGCGGCCCACGTGGTCGACGGCGGAGACGGTGATCCGGTGGGCGCCGAGCGTGTCGGTCGGGACCGCGCCGCCGGAGACGAGGCCGCCCGTGGCGGCGCAGGAAGCGATGCCGGTCGGCGCGTCGCCACACGCGTAGGTCAGGGTCCGCACCTGCCCTTGGCGGATGGTTCCCCCGTCCGTGACGCTCCCGCCGACCTCGATGCTCGGGTCGGTGAGGTCGACGCCGACGCCGTACTTCGCGGTGGCTTGGATGCCGTTGGTGTCGGTGGCGGTGATGGTGATCATCGTGGTTCCCGGCTGGGAGATCGTGAGGTTCAGTGGCTCGAAGTCGGAGTGGTCGCCGCCGGTCTGGGCGCCGGTGAGGGTGTAGGAGAGGCCTTCGATGCCGGCGGCGTCGGTGGCGGAGATGGTGACGTCGACGGGGCCGGGGTACCAGCCTTCCCAGGGGCTGGGGGGAATGGTGACGGTGATCTTGGGTGGGGTGTTGTCACCGCCGCCGGGTGGCAGGTCGGCGTGTGCCGGGGCGGCGACGCCCGCCCCGGCACAGGCCAGGGCGAGCGTCGCCAGCAGGTGGCGGGTCCGGGGTCGTGGGCTCATCAGCGACGCACCTTCTTCGCCGATGAGACGGAGACGACGTCGGGACGGTGGGGCGTGGAGGCGGTCACCTGCACGGCGATCTTCCGCTTGGCGTCGCCCTTGCGCACCTTGTACGACGCCCCGGTGGCGCCCGCGATGGGCTTGCCGTTGCGCAGCCACTGGTAGGCGTAGCCGCCGGCCGGGCCGGACAGCTGAGGCAGGACGGCACGCAGCTTCTTCCCGACCGTCGCCTTGCCCTTGAGGGCGGTGGGCACCAGCACGCTCCAGGCCGAGTCCGTGCCCGACGGCGGTGCGGCAATCCCGACCACCGTGACGCTGGTCGACCCGTCGGCGAAGACGCACGGCACCCGGACCTCGGCGTACCCGGGCAGCGCGTAGGTCTGGTGGCACTCGATCGTCTTGCCGACGTGGGACCCGGTGAGCGGAAGGCTCGGCGAGTCGGTCTCCACCACCGAGCCGTCGATGGTCCAGTAGTTCGCGATGATCTGCGGTGCCGGTGTGACGGCGGGTCGGACGATGCGGAGGGTCTCGTTCTCCCGTGCCGTCCCCGACACGGTCGGTCGGCCGGCCACCTCGAAGGCGCCGGGTGTCGCGAGTACGCTCCCGACCGTGCGCGTGTTCGCCACCACGTAGTCAGCCCGGTGGCCGCTGGCGTAGAGCGAGATGCGCTTGCCCACGTCCTCGGCCCGCACGACGTACGTCGGCGCGACGGCGGCGGGCTGTCCCGCCACCTGCCAGTGGTAGTCGACGCGGGTCGCCGCCGGCGCGAAGGCGCCGCCCGTCGCCGTGAGGGTCTGTCCGACCGTGGCGCTCGTCGGGTTCCCGGCGATGGCGGGGTCGCCGGTGACCTGGAGGAGCGGATCGACCACGGTGTAGGTGAAGGTCTTCTCCGTCCACCGTCCGACGGCGTCGAAGGCGGTCACGTGGACCGCGTACGTGCCATTGGCGGCGGTCGGGACCGGCTCGCCGAAGCCGAACCTGTCCTGCCCGATGCGGGCCTGGCAGGAGATGATCGCCGTGGGCACGTCGGCGCAGCCGATCTCCAGGCGCCGTTCCTCGCCCCGCCGGATCGGCTGGCCGTTGGCCGCACTGCCCCCGAAGGCAATGGTCGGGTCGGTCAGGTCGAGGCCGACGCCGTACTCCGCTCCCGCCTCGAGCCCGGCGAAGTCGGTTGCCACGACGTCGACGTTGGTGACGCCCTGCTGGGTGAAGGTCAGGGAGGTGCCGGCGCCGCCGACCTTGCCGGAGTCCTCGTGCGCTCCGGTGCGCGTCCACTCGATGACGCCGACCCCGATGTTGTCCGTGGCGTTGACCGTCATCGTGACCGGTTCCTTGTACCAGCCGGCCCAGGCTCCTTGGCCCGGGCTGGCCGGGATGCCGAGCTGGATCTCGGGCGGGACGGAGTCCCACAGGCCGGGTTCGGCCTGTGCCGGCGCGGCGGTCGACGCCGCCGCGGCCGCAGCGGTCGCCACGACCGCCGCGGCGATGGCACGGCACCTCACGGCTGGGCCGCCGTGATCGGGCTGCGGCCGACGGCCAGCCAGATGCCGGCCACGATCAGACCCACGATGATCATCGCCGGCAGGCCGGGCACGCCGGTGACGAACACAGCCACCAGCAGCGCGCTGGAGAAGAGACCCGCCAGGGTGCCCAGGCCGCGGGAGACGAGGCGCTCGCGGAACGCCATCCAGGCCAGGCCGTACGACGAGGCGAGCAGCGGGATGAACGCGATGTAGGGACTGAAGTCGGTCATGATGTAGTAGCTGTAGAGGCCGGCCGCGTCGTAGGTGTCGCCCTCGGCGCCGGTCGGGAGGTAGTTGCCGACCGCCCCGCGCCAGCCGTAGGTCAGCGTGACCAGGGCAGCGGTGGCGATCACGCCGTACGACACGGCGGTCGCACCCGAGGAGCCGGGGAAGCGACGCTCGACGCGATGGCGCCAGATGACGGCGGCCGCGATCAGGAGCAGCGCGAGGATGTAGCCCACCGCGCCGGAGAGCCGGTACGGGACGTGGTCCAGGCCGAGGATGTCCTCGGCCGTCACGGGGTAGTCGAAATCGCTGCCGTTGGCGTCGGGCCGGCCCTCGAGGAAGAGGGCGATGACGCCCAGCACACCGCACAGCGAGATGAGCAGCGGCCAGGCGGTGAAGCCGGCGCGGCCCTCCGTGCCCGACGCTGCGGGCACGGACGGGGACAGGGGAGTGGTTTCGTTCATACCCCCAGGCTCGGAGGACCGACGGCCCGGGTATCAGGTCCCCTCGTCACGATCTCCTGGGCCGTCGTCCGGGACATCCCGCCAGGACATCTCCGGGACATCTCGCGGGACACCTCGCGGGACATCTCCCGGGACACCTCCGCCGGGCCTCCTGGGCCGGGTCATCGCGGCGCCGGGTCGGGCTCCTCGCCGCCCAGACCGGCCTCCCGGGCACGGACGATCAGCTGCCCCCGGTCGGGTACGTCGAGCTTGGCGAGCACGCCGTACACGTAGTTGCGCACGGTCTTGCTGCTCAGCACCAGGCGCCGGGCGATGGTCGCGTTGTCGTGGCCGCGGGCGACCAGGTCCACGACCTCGCGCTCGCGGTCGGTCAGCTCGGGGAACGGCAGCGTGCCTCGGGTGCGGGCACCGGAGAGGTAGAGCGCGCCGCGCTGGGCGAGCTGCGGCCCGAGCAGGAAGTCCCCGTTGGCGACCGAGCGGACCGCCCGGGCCACCTCGTCGGGGGAGGCGCCCTTGAGCAGGAAGCCGCGGGCGCCGGCGCGGATCGAGGCGAACAGCGAGTCGTCGTCGCCGAGCATGGTGATCACCAGCACCCCGAGCGTCGGATCCCGCCGGCACAGCTCTCGGGTCGTCTCGACGCCCGAGTCGCCGCCGAGGTCGAGGTCCATGAGGACGACGTGCGGCGTGTGCTCCTCGGCCACGGCGAGGGCCTCGGCCCGGTCCGCGGCCTCGCCCACGACCTCGACGTCCGGCAGCGATCGCAGCAGCGCCGCCATCCCGATCCGGAAGACGGGGTGGTCGTCGACGACCAGCACGCGGATCGGCTCGAGGTCGTTCACGGCAGCGTCATGACCACGCGGGTCCCCTTCTCCTGGCGGGCGCGCACCTCGACGGTGCCACCGAGCTCGGCGGCTCGCTCCCGCATGGACATGATGCCCACCCCGGGGGGTGTGGACCGCTCGATCCCGCGGCCGTCGTCGGAGACCTCGAGCCGGAGGCCGCCGTGCACCGGCAGGGTGAGGTGGACCCGGCAGTGGCGTGCGCCCGCATGCCGGGCGGCGTTGCGGATCGCCTCCGCCGCCACCTGGTAGACGACGATCTGGTGGATCCCGTCGAGCCGGTCGGCGTTCGGCGCCTCGACGGAGACGGAGAAGCGCGGCATCGTGTAGCGGTCGGCGAGCAGGGTCAGCGCCTCGGTGAGTCGCCCCTCGTCGAGCACGGGAGGCAGGAGCACGCGGGCCATCTGGCGTACGTCGTCGGCGCGATGGCTGAGCTCGCCGACCAACCGCCGCAGCAGGGCGGCGTCGTCGGGGCTCAGCTGCGAGGTGGCCGGCACCGCCGCGAGAGCCAGTGCGGTCCCGGACAGTGCGGGACCCAGGCCGTCGTGCAGCTCGCGGCGCAGCAGCCGCCGCTCCTCGTGACGCACCTCGATCACGCGGGCGCGGGCCTCCTCCACGGCCCGGTTCGCCTCATCGAGGAGGGCGGCGACCGCCACCAGTCCGGAGATCTGGCGCAACAGCCGCACGGTCCGCGGGTCGAGTCGTTCGCCGCGCGGCGGCACCACGGTCAGGACGCCGACCGTCCGGCCCCGCGGGTGGAGGTCGAGGCACAGCGAACGCGCGTCGTCGTCCGCGGCACGACGGCCCGCGGCGGCGACCAGCTCGTCGTGCAGGCTGACCTCGACCCTGGCCAGCCGCAGCGCGCTGCGGAGCGCCTCGACGAGGCCACTGAGCTGGGGGCTGTCCGGATCGCCGGCGTCGATCGCGTGAGCGACCCGCTCCAGCAGCGCGGACGGGTCGGCGCCGGATCCGAAGACCAACCGCTCGACCTGCCCCTGGAGCCAGTCCCGCAACGGCAGCACCGCCAGCGCCAGCGCGGCGACCGCGACCAGGCCCGTCGACTCCGCCCCCCACGGCACGATCATGCTCAGCGCCCACACGGCGAGGACGTACGCCGCCACCAGGGTCGTGGTGAGCAGCAGACCGACCAGGGTCCGGGAGATGGCGAGGTCGACGCGCCAGGACGGCTGGCGGCGGATCAGCACGAACACCGCCGCGAGCAGCATCACCTCGGCGATCGAGAGCAGCACGATGCCCGCGACGAACCAGGTGCCCGCGAGGCTGATGCCGATCTCGAAGGTCATGTACGCGAGCGCGACGACCACCAGGGCGGCGAGCAGCCACGCCAGGCCGCGCCGCTCCTCGGCGTCGCCGGTCCGCAGCCGGTGACCCAGCCAGCCCACGCCGGCCAGGCCGAGGAGGAAGTAGATCGGGATGAGTGCGGAGTCCGCGTCGTAGGCGAGGTCGGCGAGCCCGGCGCCGCCGGACAGCGGGTTGGTCGGCGCGCCGGGGGTCTGGATGAGCAGCCGCAGAGCGCTGGCCAGGCCCACCACGAGCCCACCCGCGACGGCGAACCGCCGGGCCCATCCGGTCGGCGCTCCGGGCGTGAGCAGGAAGGGCAGCACCAGCAGCGAGACCAGCGTCGCGGTCGTCCACCCGGTCAGCAGGATCGGCGCGGCCACCGCGGCGCCCGGCAGGCCGGGCTCCGCCACGCACAGGATCGTCCAGGCGATGCCGGCCGCCGTGGCGGCGTACCCGCCCCCGATGACGAGGAACGCCCACCCGACGGCGTGCCGGCTGCGGGTGACGATGAGCGTCCCGAGCGGTCCGTACAGCAGGCTCGCGACGAGGTCGAGCGGGGCCAGCTCCCGGCGCACCTCGTAGTCCGGCTCCGGGACCTGCGATGTCGCCAGGAGGATCCCGAGGGTCGCCGCCGCCAGCAGCAGCTGCGTCACCCCGAGCGCCGCGGCCACGCGGCCCGCGGCGCCGCGGGCCGCGTGGCCGCGTGGCGACGGCAGCTCGGGCGCGGGCACGACGCCCATCATGGTCGCTCCGACAGCCCGAGGTGGCGGGTTCAGCCGGAGAACGCCAGCACGAAGCCGCCGTCCTGCGGTGTCACCTGGATGATGAGGTCCCCGTCGGCCGCCGTCACGATCGGTCGGCCGATGCCGTCCTGATCACGCGCCGCACCGTACGACGCGAGCGCTGCCTCATAGCCGGCCAGGATCTCCTCGGCCGTGGCGTCGCTGGCGTAGGACGCCGTCTCCTGACTGCCGCCGACCGTCTCGGCCGTGATGCACAAGGTCGCCTCGACCGGAGGATCCGGGAACCCGTCGGGAAGGAGGGCGAGGTCGGCGACGTCGGCGGGCCCGAGGGCCTGGGGGAAGGCCGCCCCGCACTCCTCGGGCACGCCGGCGGGCCCGTCGTCGACGCCGGTGCCCTCCTCCACCGTCGACCCGGCATCGGCTCCGGTCGTGTCGGTGCCGTCGTCCTCGCCGTCCCCGCCCCCGCACGCGGCCAGAGCCGCGACGGTGACGACGGTGACAGGGACGGCCAGCGCCGCGCGAAGGAACGGGCGCGCTCGTGTCGTCCTCATCGCTTCACCTTCAGCTTCCTGCTGACCGCGACCGCGTCGGCGTACCCGGCGCGGCTGACGGTGACCCGGACGCTCACCCGGTGGCGCCGGTCCGCCTTCTTCACCTTGTACGACGCCTTCGTGGCCTTCTTGATCGGCTTGCCGTCACGCAGCCACTGGTACCGGACCCCGGTGGGGGCCGGCTGCCAGGTACCGGTGGTCGCCCGCAGCTTCGCGCCGACCCGCACGGCGCCCTTGGCCTTCACGCTCGGGGAGTCGGTGAGAGCGAAGCCGCCACCGCTGCCCGGCTTCGGCGGGTAGGTCGGGCGTACCGACTGCAGGGGCGCTGCCGTCCAGTTCGGCGCGTAGGCGCCGGGGATCACGAGCGACGGTGGGCTGTCGCAGCCCAGCGGGTCCTCGAGCACCCATACGCCGTCGCCCTCGGCCCAGGCGAGGGAGGAGTTGTCCGGCGAGAAGGTGGGACTGGAGAAGGTGGCCTCGACCCACTTGCAGATCAAGGTGGGCCAGATGGATGGCTCACCGGCCCGGACCGGGCCGGTGAGGATGTTGCCGTTGAGCTGCCAGATCCCCATGTGCTGCTCGGTCCCGATCCCTCGGACGGTCGCCATCATCGTGCCGTCCCGCGAGATCGTCGGCTCGAACAGGTCGTGCGGGTCGCTGACGTTGGGCTGGGCGTCGTAGAACCAGAGGTTCTCGCTGACGCCGGGATCGTAGACGTGGAGGTCGTCGGTGTCGCCACCGGTGACCAGCCGCGAGCCGGTGACCCAGGAGGGGTCCGGGTAGAACGCGAAGCCGTGCGGGATCGCGGAGGTCAGCGTGGTGGACGCGCTGATCGCCGTCGTCCACCGCAGCCGGCAGGCGCCACGCGGAGGACAGCTGTCGTGCTCGTAGGTGTAGGCGACCTTCGAGCCGTCGGGTGAGACCACGACGTGGTCGATCCGGCCGCCGATGGTCTCGCCGGCCGAGTCCCACAGGTCCGGCGGGTCGAAGGCGTTGAGGACGGTGCCCCACTGGTCCATCCGGACCACGGTGGTGCCGCGCGCGGCGACCACGGTCCCGTCGTCCGCGCTGCTCGGCGAGAGCCACGGGTCGCTCAGCGTGCCGTCGGTGGTCAGGCGGCGCTCGCCGGTGCCGTCGGGCCGGGCGACGTAGACGTCGTAGCCCTTGAGGTAGACGATCGTGCCTGCGTTCGACGGGGCGGCGGTGGCCGGAGCGGGGCCCGCTCCGGGAAGGCCGAGGACGCTCGCCACGAGGGCGAGCGTCGTCAGCACCAGGAGGCGCAGAGGTCGTGAAGGTCGCATGCCGCCGACCCTCGCCGTCCCGTCGGCCCGGGATCCAGGGCCGCTCGGCCCAACTTGCCGGGACGGGCCGGTGGCCTGTGCCCGATGCGGACCCGCATCTGGTGATCGCCATGCTCGGCGGCCTGGCGCACAGGTACGTCGCCCAGCTCGACGGCGAGATGCCGGACGACCTCCCGGACGACCTCCCGGACGACCTCCCGGAGACCGCGGTCGCCCTGGTGCTCCGCGGTGCGATGGGGTCCTGACACAATCGGGGGATGAGCGCAGCCCCTGACCTGAGCACCGACGTCCTCGTCGTCGGTGCCGGTCCCGCCGGCTCCGCGGCGGCCGCCTGGGCGGCGCGGGCGGGGCTCGACGTGGTGCTCGCCGACGCGGCGGTGTTCCCGCGCGACAAGACCTGCGGCGACGGTCTGACCCCGCGGGCGATCGGGGAGCTGGAGCGCCTCGGGCTGCGCGACTGGGTCCGCTCGCACACCGTCCACCAGGGGCTGCGGGCGCACGGGTTCGGGCAGACGCTGCATCTGCCCTGGCCGGGAGGCAGTCTGCCGGACTGGGGCAGCGCCATCGCCCGCACCGAGCTCGACGACCACCTGCGGACCACGGCCCTCAAGGCCGGTGCCCAGGCCCTCGACGGTGCCCGCGCGGTCGGCGTACGGATGGACGGCGAGCGGGTCGCCGCCGTGGAGTTCAAGGACGGCCGCTCGGTCGCCTGCCGGCGACTGGTCGTGGCCGACGGCGTCCGCTCGCCGCTGGGCAAGGTGCTGGGCCGCGAGTGGCACCGCGACACCGTGTACGGCGTCGCCGGGCGCTCCTACGTCACCTCCACCCGCGCCGACGACCCCTGGATCAGCTCGCACCTCGAGCTGCGCGGCGAGCAGGACGAGATCCTGTCCGGCTACGGCTGGATCTTCCCGCTCGGCTCCGGCACGGGGGAGGTCAACCTCGGCGCCGGCACGCTCGCGACCGCGAAGCGGCCCGCGGACGTGGCGATCAAGCCCCTGATGAAGCTGTACGCCGACCGGTTGCGTGAGGAGTTCGGCCTCGGCGAGGAGCTGCGGGCGCCGACCTCGGCGCTGCTCCCGATGGGCGGCGCCGTGAGCAACGTCGCGGGCCGCAACTGGGCGCTGATCGGCGACGCCGCCGCGTGCGTCAACCCGCTCAACGGCGAGGGCATCGACTACGGCCTCGAGACCGGCCGGGTCGTCGCCGAGCTGCTCGCCGAGTCGGCCGACGCCGACCTGGGAGCGGTCTGGCCGCAGCTGCTGCGCGAGCACTACGGCGAGTCCTTCTCGATCGCACGCCGGCTCGCCGGGCTGGTGACCGTGCCCCGGCTGCTGCCCGCCCTCGGCCCGATCGGCATGCGCTCCGACCTGCTGATGACCCTCGCCCTGCGCTGGATGGGCAACCTGGTCACCGACGAGGACCGCGACCGCTCCGCGCGCATCTGGCGCTGGGCCGGCCGGCACTCCCTGGCCCGCGACAGCCGCCCCCTGTTCGGTTGAGTCGTCACATCTGACCTGTCGAGTCGTCACGTCTGACCCGTCGAGTTGCCGCAAACTGACCGTTGAGCTGCCCTCTCCCGCTGGCTCGGATCGCGGCGGTACGGCATAGGCTCCTGGCTGTGATCCTCGCGGGTCAGGACCGACGACTCGACAGGTCAGAAGTGACGACTCAACCGGTCAGGACCGACGACTCAACGGATAGGGCGGGCATGGTGCAGCGGGTGCAGCGGCTGGCGGCGTACGCCGTCATCGTCCGCGGCGACCAGATCCTGCTGTCCCGGCTGGCGGAGCGGGTGACCAAGCGCGAGCTGTGGTCCCTGCCCGGCGGCGGCGTCGACCACGGCGAGGACCCGCGCGACGCGGTGGTCCGTGAGGTCTACGAGGAGACCGGGCTGCACGCCCAGGTCGGCGAGACCGCCCATGTCCACTCGCTCCATGTCGCCGACTCCTGGCGTCGCGGGCGGCGGGTCGACGCTCACTCCGTCCGGATCGTCTACGAGGGCTGGGTGCCTGCCGACGCGCCCGAGCCGCACGTGACCGAGGTCGACGGGTCGACCGCGGAGGCGGCCTGGAAGCCGATCGCGGCCGTCCTCGACGGCACCGTGCCGACGGTCGGTCTCGTGACGGAGGCGCTGGCGTCGCACGCGGTGCGTCAGCGTCAGCGCACCGCCGCCTACGCCTACGTCGTGCGCGACGGCGCGATCCTGCTGACCCGCACCTCGGACCTCGCCCCCGACCCCGGCACCTGGCACCTACCCGGCGGCGGCATCGACCACGGCGAGTCGCCGCGCGACACGATCCGCCGCGAGTTGTGGGAGGAGTGCGGGCTCGAGGGGGAGGCGGGCGACCTGCTGACGGTGCTCGACCACCACTTCACCGGCACGGCCCCCAACGGCCGCGAGGAGGACTTCCACGCGATCGGGGTCATCTACCGCGCCCGGGTCGGCCCCGGTGAGCCGCGCGTCGTGGAGGAGGACGGCACCACCGACGAGGTCGCCTGGGTCCCGCTGGCCGACGTCGCGGCCCGCCGGATCAAGGTCTACGGATCGGTCCGCGCCGCCATCGACGCCGCCGGCGATACTGTCGAGGCGTGACCGAGACCGTCTTCACCTACGCCGCACCCGCCCTCAAGTTCGGCCGCGGCGCCGCCGCCGAGGTCGGGTACGACGTCCGCGGCTGGGGCGCTCGGAGGGCGCTGCTCGTCACCGACGTGGGCGTGGTGGCTGCGGGGCACGCCGAGACGGTCGCAGCGTCGTTGCGCGCCCACGGCGTCGAGGTCGTGACCTACGCCGGGGCGCGGGTCGAGCCGACCGACGCCTCGTTGGAGGAGGCCGTCGCGTTCGCGCGCGGTGCGGGGTTGTTCGACGCGGTCGTCGCTGTCGGCGGAGGATCCTCGATCGACACCGCGAAGGCGGTCGCGCTGCTCGTGACCAATCCGGGCGAGCTGATGGACTACGTCAATGCGCCCATCGGCAAGGCGCGCGCGCCCGAGCAGCCGGTGCTGCCGTTGGCCGCCGTACCGACCACGACCGGCACCGGCGCCGAGTCGACCACGATCTGCGTGATGGACGTGCTGGCCCTCAAGGTGAAGACCGGCATCAGTCACGCGGCCCTGCGGCCGCGGCTCGCGGTGGTGGACCCGGCGCTGTCGGCGACCCAGCCGCCGGGGGTGCTCGCGGCGGCGGGGATGGACATCCTGTGTCACGCGCTGGAGAGCTACACCGCGCGCTGGTACGGCGAGCTCCCGGCCAAGCAGCCCGAGCAACGGGTGCCCTACTGCGGTGCCAACCCGATCGCCGACCTCTGGTCGGAGCGCGCGCTGGGCCTGTTGGCGGGGTCGTTCCGGGCTGCCGTCCGCGAGGCGAGGGAGGAGGTCGGCGGCACGGGGTCGACGGGGGCAGCCGAGCAGATGGCGCTCGCGGCGACCTTCGCCGGGCTCGGGTTCGGCAACGCCGGCGTCCACATCCCGCATGCCAACGCCTACCCGATCGCGGGACGGGTCCGCGACTTCCGCCCCGCCGACTATCCGCAGGACGAGGCGATGGTGCCGCACGGCATGGCGGTCGCGCTGACCGCGCCCGAGGCCTTCCGCTTCACCTTCGACGCCGCCCCCGAGCGGCACCTGCGGGCGGCCCGGCTGCTGTCGCCCGGCGTCGAGGGCGCGGGCCCGGACGTGCTGCCCGGGGTGATCGCCGCGCTGATGCGGGACATCGGGATCCCCAACGGCCTGGCCGAGGTCGGGTACGCCGCCGGCGACGTCGACGCGCTCGTCGACGGTGCGCTGCAACAGCAGCGGCTGCTCGCGACGGCCCCGAAGGACGTGGCCGGCGAGGATCTCGCGGCGATCATGACCGCCTCGCTCGAGCACTGGTGAGCGGGCTCCTCCGTCGTACCGGACGAAATGGTCGTGGATCGGCGCGGATCGCAGCCATTTCGTCCGGTACGACGGGGGCACAGGCCCGGGGGCCCGAGCTCAGCGGCGGACCTTGACCTTGACCGGTGTCGTCGTGCTCGCTGTGGTGTCGGTGCCGCTGAAGGTGACCCACACCGCGAGCTTGCGGCCCTTGTGGAGCTTGGTCGACGTCTTCTTGGCCAGCCGGACCGTGACGGTGGACTGGCCGCCCGCGCCGACGGTCGCCGGCGCGGTGAAGGTGCGCTTCCCGATCCGCACCTGGACCAGGCCGGTGCAGTCGTCGGTGACGCTGGCGCAGCCGATGCTCAACGCCACGCGTGCCTTGCCCCCGCGCAGCTTCGCCTTGGCACGCGGGTCGAGCACGGTCAGCCGCTTGGCGGCCGCCGGCGTGACGACGGGCGGCTCCGGCAGCGGGTCGAGCGGGTCGACGTCGTCGGGTACCGCGTCGGCGTCGTACTCCAGCCGGGGTGTGACGTCGGTCGGCAGGACCCGCCCGTTCGCGATCTTGTCGAAGGCGTAGGCGAAGCCCATCAGCTCGGCGTCCTGGAACGCCTTGCCCTGGAGCTGGAAGCCGACCGGGTTGCCGTTCTCCGTCGCGCCCGCCGGGAAGATGACCGTGGGCACCCCTGCCGCCGACGACTGCGGGTCCTTGCGGCCGAAGCTGGGCTGGATCGAGTCGTTGAGGTGGATCTCACTGAGCTCGGCGGGGTAGAGCACGGCGTCGACCCCGTTGTCGTCCATCCAGCCTGCGATGTTGTCGCGGTACAGCGCGCGGTAGGCCTCGAAGTCACGCTGCTGCTGCTCGGTCATCCCGGTCCCGTCGCCGGTGTAGACCCCGGGGTACTGGTAGGGCACTCGCAGCGGGTCGTTGGTGATCTGCTCCGGCCGGTCGTACGGCGCGTCGGGGTGCGCGGCCAGCCACTGCAGCCAACCCTCGTAGCCGGTGTTGCCGTAGTTGCCGCGGGTCGGCGCGGCGGCGAAGTCGGGGATCACCTCGATCGTCGCTCCGGCGGCCTCGAAGTCGGCGAACCTGGCTTCCAGGACGTCGCTGACCTCGCTGGTCCCGAACGGGTCGTCGAACGCGGTGGCGGGGACGCCGATCACCTTGCCCCGCAGCGCGTCGCCCGACAGGTGTGCCGTCCAGTCGTCGGGGCGGTGGCCGTTGGCGACGTCATCGAGCACGTCGTCGGGGTTGTCGACCGCCGTCACGTCGAGCAGCAGGGCGAGGTCCTCGATGGACTGCCCGATCCAGCCGACGTAGTCCTGGATCAGGGTGAGAGGCATGGTGCCCGCGCTGGACTGCATGCCGTCGGTGCCCCGGAGGGAGTACAGGCTGGCGGCGCCCGAGGGCCCCCACAGGGAGTCCCCGGTCTGGGTGCCCCAGGCTGCGGCGGCGAAGCTCGACGCGACGGCGACGGCCGAGCCGCCGCTGGAGCCGATCGGGCTGCGTGAGGGGTCGAAGGCGTTCCAGACCATGCCGTAGCCGTTGGGACTGAAGTGGCCGTCGTTGGCGAACTCGGCGAGGTTCGCCTTGCCCAGGACGATCGCCCCGGCCTCGCGCATCAGGCCGACCTGGAAGGCGTCGGTCGGTGGCTGGTATCCGTCGAACACACGCGAGCCGCCGGTGGTCGGCATGTCCTTGGTGTCGATGATGTCCTTGGCCAGCACCGGGATGCCGAGCAGCGGTCGGCTGTCGCCGTTCCTCCGCGCCTGGTCGGCCGCGCGGGCCTGGGCCATCGCGTCGGGCGCGACGGCGATGACCGAGTTCAGCCCGAGCGGGCCGCGGTCGTAGGCCGCGATCCGGTCGAGGTAGGCCCGGACGATCTGCTGGGAGTTGGTCCGGCCGGCCTTGAGGTCGGCGACCAGCTCGGTGATGGACTTGCCCACCACGTCGTACGGCGAGGTGGTGGGTGGGGTGACGGCCGCGGTGGCGCCCCGCGCCTGGTTGACCAGCTCGTTCCTCGCGCGCTGGTCGCACTCCGCGCCGCCGAGGCCGAGCGCGCCCGCGTCGAAGTTGGTGACCGAGCAGAGCTCGGCGACGCTGAGCCCGTCGACGTCGGGCACCGCGGCCAGGGTCGCGGCCGCGGCCTCCACCCGGCTGACCTCGGACCCGGCCGGTCGCGTGGCACCGAGCACCGCACGGCCCTCGGGCAGGCCGGTCACCACGTAGCGCAGGAGTGAGGCGCTGTCCCCCGGCGCCACCGTGATGGTGTTGACGAACCCGGGGTGGTTGGCGGCGTCGCCCGCGGTCGGCAGCGGCGTGCCGAAGGGGTCGAGCAGGAAGTTGCCCGTCCGGTCGAGCGACTCGGCGCGGTCCGGCGTGCCGAAGACCGTGGCCGACGGGCCGTTCTGGCTGGGGTTCCCGGCGGCGGTCGTCGGGGTGGACCAGGACGCCCAGCCGTCGGCGCTGTCGATGGTGTCGTCGCCGCTGCCGGTGGCGCTGATCTCGCTCTGGTTCTCGCCGGTGTCGTAGCCGAGCTGGCCGCCGAAGGCGACCTCGAAGGTCACGGCCTCGTGGGTGGTGTTGGTGAACGTGTCGAGGAAGCGGCCGTAGCTCTCGCCCTCGGGGACCACGAGCTCGCGGCGCACGACCACACCGTCGACGTCGACGCCCTTCGTCGTCGTGAAGGTCTCGTGGCCGTCGTAGGTGAGACCGAAGCCGCGCAGCAGCACGCCGTTGAGCCGGCTGGTGCCGTCCTCGACCTCGATCCGCAGACCGCCGTAGCCCTGCAGCGCGTTGCCGCCGGTGCTGCGGACGCTGCCCGTGTCGAGACCGGGGTTCGCGGCGTCGTGCACGCCCCAGGTGTCGCCGCCGACGGTCGGCACGGAGTTCCACGCGTCCGCGGGCGTCGGGACGGTGGCGAGCAGGCCGGTGGCCAGGGCTCCGGCCGCGACGCCGGGCAGCAGTCGGCGGCGTAGCGAGGCGCGCAGCGTGTGCGGGTCGGGTCTCACGAACTCTCCTTCTGTCGGTCCGACCGGCTCCCGGTCGGGCAGTCGGTCGCTCGGCAAGCTAGCGATCGCGTATGTCGGCGTCGTGTCACCGACGTTTCGGTGAATGCACACCAGGAAGCCGTGGTGACGGGCGGGGTGGCTCCACGGCGTCCCGGGCGTTCGGGGACTCCTGCACCTGTCCGCCGGGCTCTCCGCGTCGAGACGGTGGGGGAGACCTATCTAGACCCCCAGAACCCCTCGAACGTGGAGAACCCATGACCCACCGACCCGGCCGGATCGCCGGTGCCGGGCTCGCCGCCCTGTGCGCCGGTGCCCTGCTGCTCCCGCTCCCGCACGTCACGCCGCACGCGTCCGCGGCGGCGTCGGGCGCCGGCACGATCACCTACATCAAGGACCACAACGTCTGGATCGCCCGGGGCGACGGCACCGGCGCCCGTCCGTTGACGACCGACGGCAGCGCGGGACTGCCCTACCGTGCTCCCAGCCAGTCCGACGGCGGCGTGGTCGCCGCCGTGCGCTACCAGAACATCGTGACCCTGGACCAGCAGGGGCGGGTGCTCGCCGAGATCGACCCGCCCCGACTCCCGAGCTCGCTCGGCGGGACCATGGACGGCAGCCCGGTCAACGCCGCCATCTCGCCCGACGGTGCCCTCATCGCCTACACCTTCTCGGAGCACTCCTGCACCAACGGCTGCGGCTGGCGCACCGCGACGGGGTACGTCAGCACGACGGGCGCCGGCACGCCGGCGTCGTACGGAACGTCCTTCTACGGCGACCCGTCCTGGGTGACCAACCGCCGCACCCTGCAGAGCGGCGGCTACGGCCACCAGGTGATGGTGCACGACGTGGGATCGGCGACCCAGCAGCACTGGTTCGACGACGGCGAGATCTGGTACCCCAGCGAGGACTACGGCAACACGGAGGTCTCGCCCGACGGCACGATGCTGGCCGGCGTCCGCGGGTACGGCGACGGCCGCGACATCATGACCTACCGGATCAACGGCAACATCCGCTCGGGCGGTGTCCCCGGCCTCCCCGACGACGCGTGCAACCTCGACGGCGAGGCCGCGGACAAGATCACCGATCCGACCTGGTCGCCCGACAGCACGACGCTGGCGTTCGGCGCGGCCGACGGGATCTGGACCTTCGCGGACAACAAGAACCCCGCCTGCACCGGTGCGCTGAGCCTGCTGCTGCCGGGCGGCAGTGAGCCGGACTGGTCCGCCGCGCCGCTCAGCCCGCCGGCCGGCGGCGGCCCGAACGGCGGTCCGAGCGGCGGCGCGAACGGCGGCCAGCCTGGCGACGTCGCGCCGCTCACGGCGGTGGCGCCGCCGAAGGCCCGCGGCGCGGCCAAGGTGGGCAAGGTGCTGCGCGCCACCACGGGCAGCTGGTCGGCGGGCGTGACGTCCGTCCGCTACCAGTGGCTGCGCAACGGCCGCCCGATCAAGAAGGCGACCAAGGCCCGTTACCAGGTCACCCGGGCCGATCGTGGGCGCCGGCTGTCGGTGCGGGTCACCGTGCAGAACGGCACGGCGAGCGGCGTGGCGGTCAGCAAGGCCAAGCGGGTGCGCTGATCCGGCGCCGGGCGCGTGGGTCCGCCCGTCTACCATCGACGGGTGAACCCACGCCACCGCCGCCTGATCATCCCGGCCGCGCTGGTGGCGCTCCTGCTCATCGTGATCGTGGCGGCTCTCCTCAAGTGAGCGTCCGATGAGCACCCAGCCGCTCGACGAGGGCCTGGCGCGGGTCCGGGCGGACCTGCTGGCCGAGGACCGCCTGGTCCGGGCTGTCGGCTCGGGCCGCCGCCGGTCCGCCGCGCCCCCGTGGCGCCGGGTCGAGCTGCGCTGGGTGGATCTCAAGGCGGGGCGCCATCTCCAGGTCGTCCGGTACGACGCCACGCAGGCTCACACCGCCAACCACGCGCGCGGCGGCGCGGCCGAGGAGGCGGTCGACGCACTGCTGGCCGAGCCGTTCGGCAACTGGACGGTCGAGACCGCCGAGCGGCAGCTGAGCCTGCGGGTGACCAAGAAGGGCGACGCCGCGGTGCACACGACCGCCCGGAAGAGCGAGGCGCCGGTCGAGCGGAGCCACGACCGGGCCAAGGAGCGGCTGCTGCCCGAGGACGACCCGGTGTTCGCGGCGCTCGGGCTCGCGGACGCCCAGGGCCGGATCAAGCCCAGCCGGATGGCGAAGTACCGCCAGGTCGAGGACTTCCTGCGCATCCTCGACCGCTCGGTCGCCGACGCGATCGCCAAGGGGCACCTGCGTACCCCGACCGGGGCCGACCCGTTGCGCGTGGTCGACCTCGGCTGCGGCAACGGCTATCTCACCTTCACCGCGCAGCGCTACCTCAGCGAGCGCCGCGGCCTGCCGGTCCGGCTGACGGGGGTCGACGTGAAGGAGCAGTCGCGCGACCACAACGCCTCGGTTGCGCGGACCCTGGGCATCGAGGCCACCTTCGTCGCCGGCACCATCGGCGACGCGGTCCTCGACGAGGCGCCCGACGTGGTGCTCGCCCTGCACGCCTGCGACACCGCCACCGACGACGCGCTCGCTCGCGCCGTCGGCTGGGCCGCGCCACTGGTCCTCGCGGCCCCGTGCTGCCACCACGACATCGCGGCCCAGCTGCGCACGGCACCCGCCCCGGCGCCGTACGCCTCCCTCGTGCGTGACGGGATCCTGCGCGAGCGCTTCGCCGACACCCTCACCGACACCCTGCGCGCGCTGCTGCTGCGGCGTGAGGGCTACCGGGTCGACGTGATGGAGTTCGTCGACAGCCGGCACACGCCGCGCAACACGCTGCTGCGCGCGGTGCGGACCGGGAAGCCCGGCGACGGCGCGGAGTACGACGACCTGGTGGCCGCCTGGGGCATCAGTCCCCGGCTGGGCGCCCTGCTGGCGGAGCCGCGCGGGTGAGAAACCTGCTCGCCGGGCTGGTGCTCGCGGTGCCCTTCGCGATCGGGTTCCTCGCGCCGGGCGCCGCCGTCGAGCCGGCACCCGGGGAGCCGGTGTTCCGGTTCACCGATCCCGAGATCACCGAGTCCAGCGGCCTGGTCGCCCGCGACGGCCTGGTCGTCACGGTCAACGACTCGGGCGACGGCAACCGGATCTTCACGGTCGACCCCGCCACCGGCGACACGGTCGGGACCACCCGCTGGCCGGGCGAGGCGCGCGACATCGAGGCCCTCGCCCCCGCCGGCGACGGGGAGGTGTGGGTCGGCGACATCGGCGACAACCTGGGGTCGCGCGACCACGTCGAGGTGGCCCGGGTGCCGTTCGGCCGCGGCGAGCGCGAGGTCGACGCGCCGACGTACGAGCTGGTCTATCCCGACGGACCCCACGACGCCGAGACGCTGCTCGCCGACCCCGCGACCGGGCGGTTGTACGTCGTCGCCAAGGAGTTCATCGGACGCCTGTACGCCGCCCCCGAGCGGCTCGACCCGGACGGGCCCAACGAGCTGACCGCCGTCGACCAGGTGCTCGGCATCGCCACCGACGGTAGCTTCCACCCGGACGGACGGCATCTCGTGCTGCGCAACTACGGCCAGGCCGCCGTCTACACCTGGCCCGGGCTGGAGCGCGTCGCGCAGGTCGACCTGCCGAGCCAGCCGCAGGGCGAGGGACTCGCGATCAGCGAGACCGGCGAGGTGCTGCTGAGCTCGGAGGGCGAGGGCGCCGAGGTGCTGCGCGTCGAGCTGCCGTTCGACGCGCCGTCCGCCTCACCGACCGCCTCACCGTCCGACGCGTCGCCTCCGGCGTCGCCGAACGCCGACAGTGAGCGGTCCGCGGTCCCGGCCGACGACGAGCGCTCCCTGTGGCCGTGGGCCCTGGGCGGGGTCGCGGGGATCGTGATCGTGGGCGTGCTGCTGCGCTCGCTGCGCCCGAGGGACTGAGCCGGCCGGTTCCGGGCACCTGTCCGACGTGGCCCGGCTGCGTCGTACCTCCCCCGACGAGCCGGGCTGGACCCGGCGCCGGGCGGGACGCGGGTTCGTCCATCTCGGGCTCGACGGGCGCCCGTTGCCGCCGGAGGACGCGGCTCGGTGCAAGGCACTGGTGATCCCCCCGGCGTGGACCGACGTGTGGATCTGCCCGCGCCCCAACGGCCACCTCCAGGCGGTGGGCGTCGACGCGGCGGGGCGGCGGCAGTACCTCTACCACCCGGACTGGGTGGAGCGGCGGGCCGCGGAGAAGCACGCCCGGGTGGTGCGATTCGGACGTCGGCTGCCGCGGGTGCGCGAGCGGGTGCTCGCCGACCTCGCCGACGACGGCCTGGGATCGCGCGCGACCTGCGCCCTCGCGGTCCGGCTGATCGACCTGGGCTGCTTCCGGATCGGCAACGACGTGTACGCCGAGGAGTACGGCTCCTTCGGCCTCACCACGCTCGAACGCCGGCACGTGCGGCGCTCCGGAGACGTGCTCGTCTTCGCGTTCACCGGGAAGTCCGGCATCGAGCATCATGTCGAGGTCGACGATCCGGTGGCGGTGCGCGCCCTCGACCGGCGTCGTCGGCGCCGGCGGGCCGACCTGCGACTGCTCGACGTCACCGGCACCGAGGTCAACGGCTACCTGCGGGAGGTGAGCGGCCTCGAGGCCACCGCGAAGGACTTCCGCACCTGGCACGGCACCGTGCTGGCCGCGGCGGCGCTCGCCGAGGCGCCCGGGCCGGACGCCTCGAAGACCGCCCGCAAGCGCGCCGTGGCGGCCGCGATGCGCGAGGTCGCGGAGTTCCTGGGCAACACTCCCGCGCTCGCGCGCTCGGCGTACGTCGACCCGCGGGTGATGGACGCCTACGAGGAGGGCCAGACGATCCGGGCCGCCGTCCGGCGCCGGTACGACGACGTCGACGCGCGTCAGGCCGCCCTGGAGCGGGCGACGCTGCGCCTGCTCTCGGGCTAGGGACCACTGATCGGCGGCCGGTGGGACGATCGACCCGTGACCGAGCACGAGTTCACCGCCGAGCTGTGGCGCTGGCAGGCGCGCGACGAGGAGACCGGCGGCGCCTGGTTCTTCGTGAGCCTGCCGTTCGAGGTCTCCGACCTGATCGACGAGGCCGGGCCGCGCAAGGGGTTCGGCAGCGTGCGGGTCGAGGTGACGGTGGGCGGCAGCACGTGGCGCACCTCGGTCTTCCCCAGCGCCGAGGAGAGGACCTTCGTGCTGCCCGTGAAGAAGGCGGTGCGCATGGCCGAGGGTCTGGTCGAGGGTGGACCGTGCACGGTGCGGCTCCGTACGGTCGACTGATGGAGATCGAGGTCGTCGAGGGCGACATCACCGCGCAGGACCTCGACGCCGTGGTCAACGCCGCCAACCGGGCGATGCGTGGCGGCGGCGGGGTGGACGGCGCGATCCACGCGGCCGGCGGGCCGGCGGTGCTCGCCGACTGCCTGCGCCGGTTCCCCGACGGCCTGGCCACCGGTGACGCCGGCTGGACCACGGCCGGCCTGATGCCCGCCCGCTGGGTGATCCACGTCGTCGGGCCCAACCGCAAGGCCGGCGAGACCGACCGCTCGCTGCTCACCTCCTGCTACCGCCGTGCGCTCGCGGTGGCCGACGAGCTCGGTGCCCGCTCGGTCGCCTTCCCCCTGGTGAGTGCCGGCGTCTACGGCTGGCCCAAGGACGACGCCGTCGACGCGGCGCTCGAGACCCTGCGCGGCACGCCCACCGACGTGGAGCTGGCGCGGATGGTCGCCTTCGGACGATCGGCGTACGACCTCATCGCGGGCCGGCTGTAGGCCGGACCCGGCGGCCATCGACCCGGCGCGTTCAAACGCGCCGGGTCGATGCCTCTCAGGCGTTCAGATGCGCCGGGTCGGTGCGGACCCGGGACCGGGTCCCGATTTCGGGCCGGGGTCGTCACCTCGGGACCGGGGCGTCGTTGGTCAGGCACCGATCCACCGAAGGGAGCCGACGATGCCGCTGGAGCTGATCACCGCAGTCCTGTTGCTGGCGTTCGCCCTCCTCTGCGCGGGCTGGCTGGCCCGTGCGCGCGGTGGGTCGGCCTCGATGCCGGGCATGGGGCCGGACATCGAGGAGTGGCGTCGTGCCGCGTTGCGGCACTTCCAGGAGCACCGGGACCTTGAGCGCGCCGTCGCCGGGGCCCTGGCCGCTCCGGGCGCCATCCGGGGTCCGGCCCGCACCGAGCTGTTCGTGGCGCTCGGTGCGCGCCGGGTCGACACCTACGCCTGACGGGGGCTGATCCCCGCTCGGATAGGGTGACGGACCGTCCCGTCCGTCGAGCGAGGAGCCGTCTCCCATGCGCAGGGTGGATCTGCCCGCACCATTGCCCGCCGGGTCCCGCATCCTCCACATCGGACTCCCCAAGACCGGGACCTCGGCCCTGCAGGCCTCCTTCCACGCGGCGCGCGAGGAACTGGGCCGGCGGGGCGTCGACTACGTCAGCAGGGGCGCCAACCCGCTGTCGGCCGCACGCTTCGCCGCCGGCACCGCGACCGGCGACACCGCGCGCCTCGAGCGGCGCTGGGACCGCCTGGCCGAGGACTTCCGTACGTCGACCGCGGCCCACGTCGTCCTGTCGAGCGAGGGCTTCAGCGGCGCGGCACCCGATCGGGTGGCCTGGATCGGCGACCGGCTGGGCGGCGAGGCCACCGTCGTGGTGACGCTGCGGCCGGTGGCCGCGCTGTTGCCCTCGATCTGGCAGCAGGCGCTGCGGCGCGGTGGTCTCGAGTCGTTCGAGGAGTGGCTGGCCGGCGTCCTCGACCCCGCTCACCCGCATGCCGCGAACATCCGGCGCTACGACCCCGCCGCGATCATCGCGTCGTGGGGGCGGCGGTTCGGCGAGGACCGGCTGGTCTTCGTCTGCGGAGACCCGGGTGACCCGGGCGACCGGATGCTCAACCACCGCACCTTCGAGAGCCTGCTGGGCATCGACGGGGTGCTGGAGCTCCAGCCGGTGCTCAACTCGTCGCCGCCGTACCCCGAGATCGAGATGCTGCGCCACTTCAACCTCGCCAACGGGCGCGGTGGCGAGGACGGCGAGCTGTGGACGCGCGTGCTGCGTCGTACCGCGCGCCGGATGGGCGACGCGCCGCCCAGCGGGGCCGGCACCGCGAAGGTCCGGGTGCCGCGGTGGGCGGCCGAACGGATCAACGAGCAGGCCCGCGAGTCGATCGCCGCGCTGGAGGCCTCCGCCGCGACGGTCGTCGGCGACCCGGCCCATCTCCTGGTCGACCCCGCGGATCATCCGGTGGAGACCACCGCGCCGGACCAGGTGACGGTGGTCTCGGCGGGCTGGTTCGCCGACACCGTCGCCCGGCTCGCCGTCGACGAGGTCGAGGAGCGCGCGGCGCGGAAGGTGCGCCGGCTGGAGCGCAAGGTCGCCCGGCTCGCCGAGCGGCGTCGTACGACGACCACCCTCGACGACGCGTCCGCGCGGGACCTGCTCCTGGCGCTCGCGCGGCGGGCCCGGCGCAGGTCCCGGCGCGGACGCTGACGGCGGTGCGTCAGAGGCGACCGACGACGTGGTCGATGGACGCCGTCAGCGCCTCGACGTCGGCGGGGTCGATCGCCGGGTACATCGCGATCCGCAGCTGGTTGCGGCCCAGCTTGCGATAGGGCTCGGTGTCGACGATCCCGTTGGCCCGCAGCACCTTCGCGACCTCGGCGGCGTCGATCGCGTCGTCGAAGTCGATGGTGCCGATCACCAGCGAGCGGTGCGCCGGGTCGGCGACGTACGGGGTCGTGTACGACGTGCGCTCGGCCCAGCCGTAGAGCGCGTCCGACGACGCGGTGGTCCGCTCGACCATGCCCTTGAGGCCGCCCTGGCCGTTCATCCAGTCCAGCTGCTCGGCCATCAGGAAGAGCGTGGCGACCGACGGGGTGTTGTAGGTCTGGTTGAGGCGGCTGTTGTCGATGGCCGTCTTGAGGTTGAAGAACGGCGGGATGTAGCGGTCGGAGGCCGCGATCCGCTCGGCGCGTTCGATCGCCGCCGGGCTGAACACGCCGAACCACAGGCCGCCGTCGGAGGCGAAGCTCTTCTGCGGGGCGAAGTAGTAGACGTCGCTCTCCAGCAGGTCGACGGGGAGGCCGCCGGCGCCCGAGGTGGCGTCGATGAGGACGAGGGCGCCGTCGTCGACGCCCTCGGGCCGGACCACCGGCGCCATCACGGCGGTGGAGGTCTCGTTGTGCGCCCAGCCGTAGACGTCGACGCCCGCCTCGGCGACCGCGACCGGCCGGGTGCCCGGGTCGGATGCGATGACCGACGGCGCGTCGAGCCACGGCGCCGCCTTGACCGAGGAGGCGAACTTGCTGGAGAACTCACCGAAGGTGAGGTGCTGCGACCTCTTCTCGATCAGCCCGAACGCCGCGATGTCCCAGAACGCCGTGGCACCGCCGTTGCCGAGCACGACCTCGTAGCCGTCGGGCACCGGGAACAGGTCGCCGAGGCCCTGGAGCACCCGGCCGACGACGTTGCGGACCGGCGCCTGGCGGTGCGAGGTGCCCATCAGTGTGTCGCCGGTCGCGGCCAGCGCGTCGAGGTGGCTGGTCTGGATCTTCGAGGGCCCGGCGCCGAAGCGGCCGTCGGCGGGCTTGAGCTCGGCGGGGATCTGGATGTCGGTCACGTGGTCAACCTTCTCGATCGGCACAGGCAGAGAGGACAGGCTGACGACGCTGTCAGAGATGTCCCCATTGTGACAGGCCCCGCACGGCCCTGTTCAATCGGTTTCGCCATGCAGCCCTCCCTCGACCTCCGCACCGTCGGCTACCTGCACCCCGACGCCGCCGCACTCGTCGCCCGGGTCCAGCAGGAGTACGTCGAGAGGTACGGCTCGCCCGACGAGAGCCCCGTCGACCCGGCCGGCTTCGACCTGCCGGAGGGCCTCTTCCTGGTCGGGTACGACGGCGCCGACCCGGTCGCGACCGGCGCCTGGCGCCGGTCGGAGGTGCGGGTGCTGGGCGGCGCCAGCGCGGTCGAGGTGAAGCGGATGTTCGTGGTCGCCGAGCGGCGGGGACGGGGCTTCGCCCGGGCGATGCTGGCCGAGCTGGAGGACACGGCGCGCGGCGCCGGGCACGACCTGGTCGTCCTCGAGACCGGCCTGCGGCAGCCGGAGGCGATCGGCCTGTACCGCAGCGCCGGCTACGAGGAGATCGACGGCTTCGGGTTCTACCAGGATGCCCCGCTGTCACGGTGCTTCGGCAAGCTGCTCTGACGGTGCTGTGAAGGCGCCCCGGTCACTCGAAGCGGGCAGACCGCTTCCACAGCACTCGGCTGAGCAGCCAGTAGACCGATGCCCCGTCGGGCCACTGGGTGACCACCCGCCCGGAGGGTGAGCGGAAGTAGTTGGGTGTCTGCGCGAACGAGCTGGCGTCCAGCCGTCGCTTCAGCCAGCGGTTGAGCGCGGCGACGTACGACGCCTTGACCTCGACGGAGCGGGCGCCACGACGGCGCAGCTCATCGAGGGTGCGGCCGATGAACAGCGCCTGCTTCTCCATGCCGAACACCGGGGCGTACCAGTTGGTGTTGGGGCCGTAGAGCAGGAACAGGTTGGGCATCTCGTCGACGGTGATGCCGAGGAAGGCCATCGGGTCGTCGCCCCACTTCTCGGCGAGGACGGTGCCCCCGCGGCCCACGACCTCGATGCCGCCGAGGAACTCCGCGGCCCGGAATCCGGTCGCCGTGACGACGACGTCCGCGACGTGCTCCTCGCCGCTCGCGTCGACCAGTCCCTTCTCGTGCATGCCGACCACGGCACGGGGCACCAGGGTGACGTCCTCGCGCAGCAGCGCCGGGTAGAACGTCGAGGAGTGCACCGCGCGCTTGCCGAGGTACGCCGACGTGGGGGTCAGGTGGGCCTTCAGCTCGGGATGGTCGGCGAAGACCTCGTCGAGATAGCGGCGGCAGGCGTCGACGAGGGTGGTGTCGACGTCGCTGCCGGGGCGGATGATCCGGCCTCCCAGCCAACGGCGCTCGAGGCCGAGGAACAGCCGCCACCGCGCGATCCGGCGGTGCACCGGGTGCCGCAGCCGGGCGCGCTCGGCATCGTCGTACACCCGACCGACCTTGGGGTCCACCCAGCCCGGTTGGCGCTGGAAGACCGTGAGGTGGCTGGCCACGCCGGCGAGCTCGGCGACGACCTGCGCGGAGGTGGAGCCGGTGCCGACCACGGCGACCCGGCGGCCGGCGAGATCCAGGTCGGCGGGCCACTCGGCGGTGTGGAAGATCTCGCCGGTGTAGTCGGCGCGGCCCGGCCAGTCGGGGTGACGGGGCACGTTGAGCAGACCGACCGCGGAGACGACCGCGCGGAACGTCTCGGTCTCGTCCGCCCCGGTCGCCACGTCCTGCGCGGTCACTGACCAGCTCGCGCCCGACTCGTCCCAGACCAGTCGGGTCACCCGGCAGCCGTAGCGGAACAGGGGCAGCAGGCCTGACGTGCGGGCGACCCGCTCGAGGTACGCGCGCAGCTCCGCGCCGCCGGGGAACTCACGGCTCCACGCGCCGGGCGCGAAGGAGTAGGAGTACATGAGGGCCGGGGTGTCGACCTCGACGCCGGGGAAGCGGTTGACCCGCCACGTGCCGCCGGGGCCGTCGCCGGACTCGAAGACGGTGACGGCGTACCCACGGCGGTGCAGCTCACGGGCGGCGGCGATGCCGGCGAAACCGCCGCCGATGACGGCGACCCGGAAGCCGCTGGGGGTGGATGAGGGCATGCTCGCGCCTCCCGATGACATGGGTTGGTGCCTCTCTGGGCTGGGTTGAGCCGGGTGTGGCTGGGGGTGGCTGGATGGGTGAGTGACGGGCGGGTGCGGGGAGCCGCTGGACAGCGGGCCGGAGGTCAGAGGACCTTGCTGAGGAAGTCCCGGGTGGCGGGGTGCTCGGCGCCCTCGGCGAGCCGGCGGGCCGGTCCCTCCTCGACGATGCGACCCTCTTGGAGGAACGCGAACCGGTCGCAGACCTCGCGGGCGAAGCCGACCTCGTGGGTGACGATGATCGTGGTCATGCCGCCCACGACGAGGTCGCGGATCACCTGGAGCACCTCGTTGACCATCTCCGGATCCAGCGCCGAGGTCGGCTCGTCGAAGAGCAGCGCCTTCGGGCGCATCGCCAGGGCCCTGGCGATCGCGACCCGCTGCTGCTGGCCGCCGGAGAGCTGGCCCGGGTAGGCGTCCACCTTCTCGGCGAGGCCCACCCGCTCCAGCAGGCCCACTGCGTCGGCGCCGGCTTCCCGCCGGGACCGGCCGGCGACCTTCACCGGCGCTTCGATGACGTTCTCCAGCACGGTCTTGTGGGCGAACAGGTTGAACTGCTGGAAGACCATGCCCAGCTGCTGGCGCTGCACCGCCTCCCTGCGGGCCGGCAGGCGGTGCACCCGGCCGCGCCGCACGTGATGGCCCAGCAGTTCGCCGTCGAGCATCACGATGCCCTGCTCGGCGCGCTCCAGGAGGTTGAGACAGCGCAGGAAGGTGCTCTTCCCGCTGCCGGAGCGACCGAGCAGGCAGACCGCCTCGCCCCGGCGTACGTCGAGCGACACGTCGTGCAGCACCTGGTGCCCGCCGAAGGACTTGCTGATCCCGCGGGCGCTGATCAGGGGGCCGTCGAGCTGTCCGCCGGTCGGGGTCGTCGCCAGGGTGGTCATGTCGTGCTCCTCGCTGCCCGGGCACGCGGACTCACCCGCGCGACAGCCGATCGCCCGAGCCATCGCTCGAGGTAGAACTGGCCGAGCGAGAGCACGCTGACCAGGATCATGTACCAGACGGTGGCCACCATGAGCAGGGGCACGACCTCGAAGGTCCGGTTGTAGATCTGCTGCACGGAGTAGAGCAGGTCCGGCACGGAGATGAAGGCCACCAGTGCGGTCGCCTTGAGCAGGTTGATCAGGTCGTTGCTCACCGGCGGCACCGCGATCTTCATCGCCTGGGGGAAGACGATCCTCCGGAAGATCTGACCCGGCGGCATGCCCAGCGCGAGCGCCGCCTCGCGCTGCCCGGCGGGCACCGCAAGCAGCGAGGCGCGGATGATCTCCGAGGTGTAGGCCGCCTGCTGGAGGCCGAAAGCCAGGACCGCCGACCAGTACGCCGTCATCAAGTCGCGGGTCTCCCAGGACCATCCGCCGCCGGGCAGGGGGATGCTGAAGGTCGGGTAGATCAACGAGATGTTGAACCAGAGGATGAGCAGCACCAGTAGGGGGATCGAGCGGAAGAACCACACGTAGACGCCGGCCGCGGCGCGCAGCACCGGGTTGTCCGAGAGTCGCATGTTGGCGATCAGCACGGAGACCACCAGGGCCAGGGCCATCGACAGTGCGGTCAGCGTGATCGTGTTCTGCAGGCCGGTCAGCACCGGGTCGGAGAAGAAGTACGAGCGGACTGTGGCCCACTCGAAGGCGGGGTTCTCCACGATGCTCCACACCAGCCGCACGCTCGCGGCGACCAGGACGACGGCGAGCAGCGCCCGGAGCAGGTGGAGCCGTCGCGCATGGGGGATCGCGGCGAGCTGCGCCAGATGCTCGTCCCACGCCGCGCCGGTGCCCCGGGACGCCGGCTCGGCGGGATCCGGCGCGGCCGCGTCGCGACCCGGGTCGGCCATGGTCTCGGTCACGATGCGGGCTCGGGGTTGAGCACCGACGCGTCGACGGCCATCTTCTCGGCGCCGTACGTGGCGAGGATGTCGGCATAGGTGCCGTTCGCGATGATCTCGTCGGTGGCCTCGACGAGCTTCTCGGCCATGTCGTCGCCCTTCATCACGGCGAACCCGATGTCGATCGCCTGGTAGATCGGGCCGGTGATCTTCCAGACGTCGGGCTCGGTGGTCACCTGGTAGGCGAGGCCACTGCTGGTGGCCGTGACCGCGTCGGCCCGGCCGCTCTTGACGGCGAGGTCGGCGGTGGCCTGGTCGGCGAACGTCTGCACGTCGATCGCGCCGTTGCCCTCCTCCTTGCAGGTCTTCGACAGGTCCTGCAGCACCGGCACCGGGCTGGACCCGGCGGTGACGGCGATCGACAGCCCGCACAGGTCGTCCATGGTGTCGCCGATGTCGATGCCGCCGGCCTTGACCCGGAAGCCGTAGCTCTCGATCAGGTTGGTGGCGAAGTCGAACTTCTCCAGTCGCTCGGCGGTGACGTCGACGCCCGGTACCCACGCGTAGGTGCCGCGCTGCAGCCCGAGCAGCGAGTTCTCGAACGACGCCTGTTCGTTCTCCACCTTCTGGCCCAGCGCCTCGCCGAGTGCGGTGGACAGGTCGGGGAGGAGGCCGGCCAACTCGCCCTTGTCGTCGAGGTAGCTGTACGGCGGGACGCCGACCTGCTGGGGGATGACCAGGGTGGAGCCGCCCCCGCCGTCGCCACCGTCCCCGGCATCGTCGCTGGAGGAGCAGCCCGTCAGCGCCGTGGTCGCGGTGAGCGCGGCGAGGGCGAGCCCGCCGATCCGGCGGCGCAGAGTGGAGGTGTTCGACATGACGGGCTCCCGTGGGTCTCGGTCCGGCGTCGGGCTACCGGGTGTCCCCACCGTAGGGAGCCGCGATCTGATCAGTCCATGTAGGATCCTTCAGAGAATCCAGTGCGGTCTTTGAGGATCTTCCATGCCTGTGTCGGACGTGTTTCCGCAGTCCGCCGGGCTGTCGCCGGCGGTGTCGGCCTCGTTGCGCGACCTCGTCCACGCACTGCGCCTGATCACCGGCGTGCGCCTGCTCGGACGTGCGGATCCCGAGCTCGCGGTGCGCACCCACGTCATCGTCGACGCCGCCGATCTGGCCGCGGAGCCGCTGCCCGAGGAGACCGGCGCCGGGCTGCTCGTCCTCACGGGAGACACGCCCGGCCAGCTCGGCGCGCTGGTCGACGACCTGGTCGCCCGGGCGCCGGGTGCGATCCTGCTGCGTGAGCCGGGCGTCCCGGTTCCCGATGCGCTGCTGGGCGGTGCGGTCGTCGTCGTCCCGCGCGGCCCGGAGTGGTCCGCGCTGCTGGCCGAGGCGCTCCGGGTGGTCGGTGAGCCCCGCCGCCACGACGCGGGCAGCTCGCGGTTCAGCCGCGCACTGGCCGAGCACACCGACCTGTTCGACGTCGCCCAGGCCCTCGGGGTCGCGACCGGGACGCTCATCTCGATCGAGGACGAGCGGGCCCGGGTGATGGCCTTCTCGCCCTACAGCGACCACGCCGACCCGATCCGGCGGCTCGCGATCCTCGGCCGGGAGCCACCACAGTGGCACGTCGAGCAACTGCGCGCCGAGCGGGTCTACGACCGTCTCCGCGTCCCCGGCAACGTCGTCGAGCTGCCGGAGGCCGGCGACGTGCGCCGCCGCCTCGGCATCGGGATGGCCGACCCCAGGACGGGGGTCTACCTCGGCACCATCTGGGCGCAGGAGACCGACGTCCCGTTCGGCCCCGAGCTCGAGGACCATCTCGTCGGTGCCTCGCGGTACGCCGCGCGGCTGGTCAGCCAGGCCCGGCAGATCCACTCCGTGAGCACCGAGCTGGTCCAGCGGTTGTTGGCGCCGGAGGGGCCCGGGCCCGGCGACGACGTCCCCCAACTGCGGGTGCGCGAGCCCGCCAGCTTCGCGCTGATCGGACTCGAGGCGGTCGACGACGATCTGGCGTCCGCGTGGCTGGTGTCGTCCGAGGCGGTCGCACTGCTCAGCATGCGGGCGGTGTCTTTGGCGGAGCAGGCGATGGTGGCGCCGTATGCCGGGCGGCTCTACGTCCTCGCCCCCGGTCCGGCCGACGCGACCCGCGATGTCGCCTGGGCCGAGCGGACGGTCGCCCATCTCCAGAGCCAGCGGCACGCCGGCTTCCGGGCTGCCGTGAGCTCGTCGGTCTCGGCCGGCTCGGTGCGCGCCGCCCGCGCCGAGATCGAGCGGGTCTGCGCCCGGACGGCTCCCTCGGCCGCGCGGCCGGTCGTCACCCTCGACAGTGACCGGACCACCGTGCTGCTCGCCGAGTGCCTCGAGGCCCTGCCCCGGCCCTCGCTCCTCGACGACGAGCGGTTCCGCGCACTCGTCGCCTACGACGACCGGAGCAACATCGACCTGCTGGAGACCGCGCGGGTCTGGCTGCGCTTCCATGGCGAGTACGGTCCGGCCGCGCAGGCGCTGACGACACACCAGAACACCGTCCGCTACCGGATCGGGCGGCTGGAGTCCGTCGCCGGCTACGACCTGGCCGACCCCGACGACCGGCTCCTGCTGGCCCTGCAGCTGCGGCTGCACGACCAGCAGGGCTGATCCGCCCGGACCGGGCGCAGGCTCAGGCCACGTCGCGGCGCCGGACCAGGGCGATGCTGGTGACGACCGCGAGCACGACGTAGACGGCGACGGTGATCGCGGCCCGGTCGGCGGGGACGGTGTCGAGGACGCCGGGGGTCTGGTCGCCCGAGGTCGGGTCGATCCCGATCACGGCACCGATGAGGGAGCCGGCGGAGGTGCCGGGTAGCACCTCGGTGAGACTCTCGACCCAGCCGAGCAGCTGGCCGACGCCACGGAGCAGGTTCTCGACGACCAGCGCCCACACCAGGCCGAGGCCCACGGAGAGGGCCGGGCCACGAGCCAGGGTGCCGAGCAGGAAGCCGAGCAGGGCCCACATCTCGAGCACCAGGAAGCCGGCGCCGGCGGCCTCGCCCACCGAGCCGAGGGAGGGCATCACCACGTCCTGCGACTCGCTCGCGGCGATGACCAGGGAGATGCCGAGGTCGAGCCCGAAGGTGACCACGAGGGTGCCGACCACGACCGCGGTGAGCGCGGCCACGGAGCCGAGCAGGGCGGGCGTGCGGCGCACGCCCTGCGAGAAGAGGGTCTTCCAGGTGCCCCAGCCGTAGCCGTTCCCGGCGACGAGGGCGCCGAGCACCATCATCAGCGCACCGCCGAACATCGGCATGCCCTGCAGGAAGACGTTGGGCACGGCGTCCGGCATCATCCGGGCCAGCTGCTGCGCCTGGGTGGTGCCCTCGTCGGCGAAGCCCGGGTCGCCGCTGGTGTAGGACAGATAGGTGAACAGGTAGCCGAACATCACGCTCAGCACCAGCCAGGCGCCCAGGGTGATCCACACGGCCGGCCAGGCGCGCAGGCGCATCAGCTCGGCCCGGGTGCTGCGGACGGTGGCGGTCGTCGTACTCATCGCACGGCCTCCTTCTGGCTCGTCATCTCGAAGAAGACCTCTTCGAGGCTGCGCTCGGCAGCGGTGATCTCATGGACGTCGACCCCGGCGCCGACCAGCGCGCGGGCGACGTCGGGGGCCCGGTCCGCGGGCAGGGTCAGCAGCAGTGCGCCGTCGGCCTCGCGGCGTACGCCGTCGTCGCCGGCGAGCCGCATCGCGACCGCCAGTGCCTCCGGCTCGGGGGTGGCCCGGATCCGGAGGGAGACGCCGCCGCGCAGTTCGGCCACGGTGGACTCCCGGAGCAGCCGGCCGTCGTCGATCACGCCGACCCGGTGACAGATCTCCTGGACCTCCGCCAGCAGATGGCTGGAGAGCAGGACCGTCTGGCCGCCGCGGGCGAGGTCGACCACGAGCGCGCGCATGTCGGCCATGCCCGCCGGGTCGAGGCCGTTGGTCGGCTCGTCGAGGATGATCAGCTCGGGGTCGCCCATCAGCGCGGCCGCGACGCCGAGGCGCTGCTTCATCCCGAGGGAGTACCCCTTGAACCGGTCGTCGCCGCGCGCGGCGAGGTCCACCCGCGCCAGGACCCGCTCCACCTCGGCGTCGGACTGGCCCCGGTGCCGGGCGAGCACCCGGAGGTTGGCGCGTCCGGAGAGGTACGGGTGGAAGCCGGGGCCCTCGATGAGCGCGCCGACCGACACGTGGCCCGGACCCGTCGTGATGCTGGCGGTGCCGGAGGTGGGCCGGACCAGCCCGAGCAGCATCCGCAGGGTCGTGGTCTTCCCGGCCCCGTTGGGGCCGAGGAAGCCGTAGACCTCGCCGCGCCGCACGGTCATCGTGACCTTGTCGACGGCGACCCGGTCGCCGTAGACCTTCGTGAGCTTGTCGGTGCTCGCCACCGGTGTGTTCGCTGTCATGCCTCCACCGTCGTCGGTCGCGGCCGTTCGCGCGTCCGCCGTGCGGAGGCGGTGACCTACGCAGTTCTGCGTACGGCGACGGCGCCCGTCGTCGTACGCCTCCGGGACCGCGGCGCTCTAGCCTCGCTGCATGACCCACTCGACCGGCAGCCCGACCGGCAGCCCGACCGGCCGCCAGACCGGCAGTCCGACCGGCCGCCCGACCGCGCACGCCCGTGCGCTCGCCGGGATGCACCCGTCGGTCGCCGAGCTGACCCGGGCCCACCGCTCCTGGTGGCCGTGGGCCGTGCTCGTCATCGTGCTGCTCGGCACCGCGGCGTCCAACGGCAAGAACGACGTCCCCCATCCGGTGGCGCTGGGCGTGCTCCTCGTCGTCGTCGCCACGCTGCCGGCGGTGCTGCCGCCGCTGCCGGGCCGGCTCGCCGGGATCGCGCTGACGGCGTCGGGCGCGCTCTGCGGGCTCTACTTCGCCCTCGGGTACGCCGACGGCCCGGTCTTCCTCGCGCTGCCGGTCGTGACCTTCCTGATCGCCGCGGCGGTCCCGGTCGCGCGCTGGCTGCCGGGCGCGCTGGTGGGTGTCGGGCTGCTCGCCGCCGGGCTCTGGGCGCGGTGGGAGTGGCACGCCGACGAGCCGCACAAGAGCCTGTGGCAGGCGATCGGGATGGTCGGCATCGTGCTGGCGGCGGGAGCGGTCGCGACCGCGACCCGCAACCGGTTCGAGGCGCGTGCCGAGCGGGTCGAGCGGACGGCGACCGAGGAGCGGCTGCGGATGGCCCAGGACCTGCACGACGGCGTCGGCCACGGGCTCGCGGTGATCGCCATGCAGGCCGGGGTCGCGCTGCACGTGCTCGACCGGGACCCGGCTGCCGCGCGCAGCAGCCTCGAGGCGATCCGCGCGACCAGCCGGGAGGCGCTCGACGCGCTCCGGACCGAGCTGGCGACGATCGCGGGGGAGCCCGCTCCCCGGCGACCCGTCGCCGGGGTCGAGGCGATCCCGGCCCTGGTGGACCGGATCCGGGCCGCCGGCCTGCCGGTCGAGGTGATCGGCGACCCGGCCGATCTCGCGACCCTGCCGCCGCGGGCGGGCGAGGTCGCCTACGCGGTGGTGCAGGAGGCGCTGACCAACGTGCTGCGCCATGCGGGCGCCGGCGCCGCGACGATCGCCTGGGAGGCCGGATCCGGCACCCTCGCCCTCCGCGTCTGCGACGACGGGCGCGGTGGGGCGGTGCAGGATGAGGGCATGGGCATCGGCGGCATGCGGACACGGGTGACCGCGGTCGGCGGCACCTTCCGGGCCGGACCGCTGGAGCACGGCGGCTTCGAGGTGAGCGCGGTGCTGCCCCGATGAGCGCCCCGATCCGGGTCGCGCTGGTCGACGACCAGCCGCTGGTCCGGATGGGCCTGGCGACCCTGGTCGCGGCGGAGCCGGACCTGGAGCTCGCCGGCGAGGCGGCCGACGGACGCGAGGGGATGGCCCTGGTCCGTCGTACCCGGCCCGACGTGGTGCTCTGCGACATCCGGATGCCCGTCCTCGACGGGCTCGGTCTGCTCGCCGAGGTCGCGGCCGACCCGGCGCTGGCCGCGGTGCGGGTGGTGATGCTGACGACCTTCGAGCTCGACGAGTACGTCTTCGAGGCGCTGCGCCACGGTGCCAGCGGCTTCCTGCTCAAGGACGCCGAGCCGACCGCGATCCTCGACGCGGTCCGCGTCGTCGCCGACGGCGGCTCGCTGCTCGCGCCGTCGGTCACCCGCACCGTGATCGACCACTTCGGGGCGCGCCGGCCCGCCCGTCCGCACCCGCGGATCGGCGACCTCACCGAGCGGGAGCGCGAGATCCTCGGCTGGGTCGCCACCGGCCGGTCGAACGGCGAGATCGCGCAGGCGCTCGTGGTCAGTCCCGACACCGTCCGGACCCATGTCAGCCGGGCCATGGTCAAGCTGCAGGCCCGCGACCGCGCGCAGCTGGTGGTGTTCGCTATCGAGTCGGGGCTCGGTCGCTCAGAGGCTCCGTGAGCGCACGTCCGCCGGGACGCCGACCCCCGGCAGGTTGTCGGCCGCGGGCACGGCGGCGCCGACGACCTGGCGGACCGGGAGGTGACCGCCCCAGACACCGGCCTCGACGTCCTCCGGGTCGTCGACGGGGTCGCCGCCGCGGGCCTTCACCGACGCCTCGTGGAGGGGGACGGCGAGCACGGCGGTGGCGGCCAGCTCCTTGCGGGTGCTCGGGCGCAGCGTCGCGGCACGGCCGGGGATCATGTGGTCCACGATCAGGTCGAGGGCACGACGGCGCTCCGCGGGGTCCTCGACGGTCCGGGCCCGGCCGATCACGACGGCGCAGCGGTAGTTCATCGAGTGGTGGAAGGCGGAGCGGGCCGCGACCAGGCCGTCGAGCTCGGTGACCGTGACGCACACCGTCGCGTCGGCGGACTCCCGCAGCCAGCGGGCCGCGACGGAGCCGTGGACGTAGAGCGTGCCGCCCTGGTCCGGACCGTCGACGTCGATCGCGTACGCCGTCGGCAGCACCACGGGATGGTCGCCGACGGTCACCCCGAGGTGAGCGATCAGGGCGCCGCGCAGCAGCGCGTGGAGCTCGGCCCGGTCGGCCACCGCGCGGTTGCGGCCGCGCCGGACCCGGGTGCGGTCGGAGGGCTCCAGGGGCTCCAGGGGCGCCGGAGGCTGCGTGGTCCGCGGGGTCATGGCACCATCGTGACCGACAAGTGGCCTGTGCACACGGGCCAGTTCCTGCCCATTCAGACAGGCCAATCGTGCTTCCCGTCCGGCTCGACCGCGCCGACCCACGCCCGCTCGGCACCCAGCTCGCCGACCAGGTCCGCCAGCTGGTGCTCGACGGCGCCCTCGCCCGGCAGGACCGGATGCCCGCGACCCGCCGCCTCGCCGCCGACCTCGGCGTCTCCCGCGCGGTCGTCGCCCAGGCCTTCGACCAGCTCCTCGCCGAGGGCTGGCTCGAGGCGCGACAGGGCTCCGGCACCTGGGTCGCCGACGGCACGACCGGCCACCGCGCGGCACCCGGCCGCCGGCGTACCCCGGCGCCGGAGCGGGCGCTGGTCATGCTCGACGCCGGCACCCCCTGGATCGATCCTCGCCATCAGGCCGTGTGGCGACGGGCCTGGCGGGAGGTGTCGGCGGCCACGCCGCCGCGCGGCTACGACGACCCGCGCGGTCTGCCCGAGCTGCGTGCGCTCCTCGCCGAGCGGCTGGGGCGCACCCGCGGGCTCGCCGTCGACGCCGACCGGGTCCGGCTCACCGGCGGCACCGCCGCCGGACTGCGCCACCTGCTCGCGGTGCTGCCACCCGGGGCGGTCGCCCTGGAGGACCCCGGCTACCGCGCCGCGTTCGCCACGGTGCGCGGATCCGGCCGGCCGGTCCGGGACCTGCCCGCGCTCGCCCCGATCACCGACCTGGCGGGCTGCGCGGCGGCGTACGTCACCCCGGCCCACCAGCACCCGCTCGGCCGGGTGCTGCCCGCGGCCGAGCGACTGCGCCTGCTGGCGACCGCCCGCCGCGACGACGCGCTCGTGGTCGAGGACGACTACGACTCCGAGTTCCGCTACGACGTCGCGCCGGTGCCCGCGCTCGCCTCGCTCGACCGCGCTCGGGTGGTCTACCTCGGCACCGCCTCGAAGGCGATCCTGCCCTCCCTGCGCCTGGGCTGGGCGGTCGTGCCCGACCAGCTGCTCGACGCCGTCGACGAGCACCGGGCGCTCACCCACGACGCGCCGCCGTGGCCGGTGCAGCGTGCGCTGGTCACCCTGCTCCGCGACGGGTACGTCGACGCCGTGGTCCGCTCCGCCCGGCGGGTGTACGCCGAGCGGGCGCCGCGGGTGGTCGCGGCGCTGTCCCCGTACGCCGAGCTGGCCGGGCCGGTCGCCGGGATGTACTCCACCTGGCTGCTGCCGCACGCCCGCGCGGTCCGGGCCCGCGCCGCCGCCGAGCGCGCCGGTTTCCGGGTCAACCTGCTGCGCGACTACTGCCGCACCGCACGGCTCAGCGGCCTCGTCGTGGGTTTCGGGGGCCCGACCGACGAGGAGCTGGATCGGGCTCTCGACGTCCTGGTCGGCGCGCTGAGCCGCTTGTAACTAAGTGTTACGTACGCGATTTGGGACTGGTGGGACGGATGTGGTGGATAACCATGCTGTAACCCTTAGTTACAAGCGGCTGGCGCTGATCCGCACCGGCCGCCCCGCGACGTACCCGGCGCCGATCTGGACCGCGCCGATCCCGACGAGCAGGGCGCAGGGGAGCCGCCAGCTGCCGCTGGCATCGTGCAGGATGCCGACGAGGAGCGGGCCACCGGCGGCGATGAGGTAGCCGATGCTCTGCGCCATCGCCGACAGCGAGGCGGTCTCGGCCGTCGACGTCGTGCGCATCGCGAAGAACGACAGCGTCACCGGGAACACCGCGCCGCCCGCCCCCAGCAGGGCCGCCCAGAGCCAGGCGCCGCCCGCGGGCGCGAGCCACAGGCCGGCCCAGCCGAGCATCGTGAGGAGGGTGAGGACGAGGACCAGGTGGCCCTGCTGGCGCAGCCGCACCGCCAGGGTCGGCGCGAGGAAGAAGAACGGGAGGCCGATCGTGATGCTCGTCGCCAACAGCAGCCCGGCGGTCTCGTCGCTGAACCCCGCGCCGGCGTACACACTGGGCAGCCAGCTCATCATGACGTACGCGTAGAGCGACTGGGCGCCGAAGAGCACGGTGACCGCCCAGGCCGTGGGGCTGCGCCAGAGGGAGATCCGGCGGACGTCGGCGCGACGCGGGTCGCTCCGGCGGCAGTACGGCGCCCAGGCGAGTGCGGCGGCGAGTGCGGTCAGCGCCCAGACGCCCAGCCCGACGCGCCAGGTGCCGGCGGCGTTGGCGATCGGGACGGTCGCGGCGGCGCCGATCGCCGACCCGAACGAGAGCACGGTGGTGTAGGCGCCGGTCATCACGCCGACCCGGTGGGGGAAGTGCTCCTTGACGATCGCGGGGACCAGGACGTTGGCGAGGGCGATGCCGGCGCACGCGACCGCCGTGCCCGCGATGAGGGCCGGGGTGCCGTCCACGGCGCGCAGCACCAGGCCGACCGTGAGCAGGCCGAGGGCGCCGACCAGGCCGCGGTCGACGCCGATCCACCGGGTGACCGCCATCGCCGTCGCACCGACGACGGCGAAGCAGAGGACGGGCAGGGAGGTCAGCAGGCCCTGGGTCGCGGGGGAGACGCCGAGGTCGCGCAGCTCGTCGAGCAGGGCGCCGAGCGACGTGATCGCCAGTCGCAGGTTGAAGGCGACCAGCAGGACGGCGACGACGAGACCGACGCCCGCACGCGTCGACGACCCGTTCGCCGGTGCGGGCGGGCCGTCCGCTGCGCAGTCGGGACCGGCGGCGGCATCATGGACGGAGGCGGACATGCCTCTAGGATGACAGACATAGGATGATTGGACGAATGAAGGGAGGTTGCCGTGCCCCTCGCCCCTGCCAGCCCCGCCTCGCTGGTCGACCAGGCCATCGCCGGCATGCGTGCGCTGTTCGAGAGCGGTGAGTGGGAGGTCGGCACCCGGATCCCGCCCGAGCCGGCGCTCGCCGCGGCCCTCGGCGTCAGCCGCAACACCGTGCGCGAGGCGGTCAAGGCGCTCGCCCACCTCGGCCTCCTGCAGGTGCGCCGCGGCGACGGCACCTATGTCGCGGCCACGACCGAGATGCAGGCGCTGATGCACAAGCAGCTCGACCGGGTCGAGATCGAGCACCTGTTGGAGGTGCGGCACGCGATCGAGGTGCGCGCGGCCGCGCTGGCCGCGGCGCGCCGCACCGACGACGACCTCGCGGGCCTGGACGCGATCATGGCCCGGCGCCGCGACGCGGTCCGCGACGGCGACGGCCCGGCCTCCGTCGAGGCCGACGTCGACTTCCACCGCGCCGTCGTGGCCGCCGCCCACAACCCGCTGCTCGTCGAGCTGTACGACGGACTGGTCCCGACCCTGCGCGCGAGCATCCAGCCGATGACCGACGCCGACGTCCTCGCGGCCGAGCACGACGCGGTCCTGGAGGCGATCCGGCAGGGCGACCCGCTCGTCGCGGCGGCGGCCGGCGAGGAGCTCCTCGACCACGTGGTGCGCTGACGGCGCTCAGCGACGGGTGAGCTGTCCGCCGAGGATCGCGGCCAGCGCGAGGGCGAAGCCGGCCAGCTGGACCGGCCGCAGGGCCTCGCCGAGGACCAGCCAGCCGAGCGCGGCCGCCACGACGGGCGAGAGCAGGCCGAGCAATGCGGTCGCGACGACCGGCAGCGAGCCCAGGCCGCGGAACCAGAGCAGGTACGCCGCCAGGCCGCCGACCGCGCCCAGCCAGAGGTAGCCGCCTGCGGCCGGAGCGTCGATCGCCGGCGGGGCGCCCTCGACGAGGAAGGTCACCGGCAGCAGGACCAGCCCCCCGGCTGTCAGCAGCCAGCTCACCAGGACGCCGGAGCCGACGCCCTCGGGCCGTCCCCAGCGGCGGGTGAGGACGACGCCCGCCGCCATCGACAGCGCTCCGCCGAGGCCCGCGAGGAGGCCTGCCGGGTCGAGCGTCGCGTCGGGGCCGAGGACCACCAGCGCCACCCCGCCGACGCCGGCCAGCGCCCACCCGACCCGGGCGACGGTCGGCCGCTCGCCCAGGAGGGGGAGTGCGAGGCCGATCACGAGCAGCGGCTGGACCGCGCCGACGGTCGCCGCGACGCCGCCCGGCAGCCGCTCGGCCGCGACGAACAGGAGTGGGAAGAAGATGCCGATGTTGAGGGCGCCCAGGGTGAGCGAGCGCCACCACCACACGCCCTGAGGGAGTCGTCGGAGGACGAGGAGCAACAGCAGCCCGGCCGGCAGGGCGCGCAGGAGGCCCGCGAGGAGCGGGTGCCCGGGCGGCAGCAGCTCGGTCGTCACCAGGTAGGTCGTGCCCCATACTGCGGGCGCGAGCGCCGTCAGTGCGGTGAGGCCGGCGGTGCCCGGGGTGCCGGCGGTGCCCGGGGTACCAGGCGCCGGGTGCTGGATCTCGGTGGTCGTGGTCATGTCTCCAGGTTCCGCCCTTCCCATCTATGAGTCCAACACATGCTTTTCATCTGATTGATCGTGGTTCAAGATGGATGGATGGAGTTGCAGCAGATGAGATATGTCGTCGCGATCGCCGAGCACGGCAGCTTCACCCGAGCGGCAGAGGCCTGCTTCGTCGTGCAGTCGGCCCTCAGCCACCAGGTGGCCCGGCTGGAGCAGGAGCTCGGCGTACGGCTCTTCCACCGGACCAGCCGGCAGGTGCGGCTCAGCCCGGCCGGTCAGGCCTTCCTGCCGGTCGCGCGGCAGTGCCTCGACGCCGCCGACCGGGCGCGGGCGGAGGTCGCGGCCGCGACGGGGGAGGTGCGCGGCCCGCTGTCGATCGGCGTGATCCCCACCGTCGCGGCGGTCGACGTCCCCACGGCGCTGCGCACCTTCCGTGAGCGCCATCCCGAGGTGCAGGTCCGGCTCACCAGCGGCAACAGCGACACCCACGTGCAGCAGGTCGCCGACGGCACGCTCGACCTCGCGTTCCTCGGCCTCCCCGAGGGTTGGGAGATCACCGGCGTGGCCGGTCGTCGACTGGCCAGCGACCGCCACCGTGCGGTGCTGGCGCCCGAGCACCCCCTCGCCGAGCGCTCCCGGCTGACCCTGGGCCGGCTCGCGGGCGAGACCTTCGTCGACTTCCCGGCCGGCAGCACCGGACGCCTCCAGGCCGACAGGGCGTTCGCGGACGCCGGGCTGCGCCGCGAGGTCAGCTTCGAGACCACCGACATGCTGCTGATGGGCCGGATCCTGCGCGCCGGGCTCGCGGTGGCCCTGCTGGCGTCCACCTTCGTCGACCAGCTGCCCGGGCTGGTCGCCGTCCCGGTCGCCCGGGCGCCGGTGCGCACCGAGCACGTCGTGTGGAGCAGGTTCGGGCCCGCGCCGGCCGCCGCCGCCTTCCTCGAGCAGGTCGGCGTGGCGCTCTGACCGTGGCCCGCCGGCTCAGGTCCGGGCCGCGGGCGCCGATGGACCGGTGTGTCCGTCCTGCGCGCCCTGGTCGCCGCCGCTCTCCTGGCGACGGCGCTGATCATGCTGCCGGGCCTGCCCGCCCCGGCCGCACAGGCCGCACAGGCCGCACAGGCAGACGCCGCCCCGCTCGAGGGCTACGCGGCGTACCAGCCGCCGGTCCGCTGCTCCCCGCGCGACCGCCCCGGGACGAAGGCCCTCGCCCGGTGGACGGTCCGCCGCTTCGGCGGCGGGTTCGGTGGCATCTCCCGGGCCTGCGGGGCCAGTCCGTCGGAGCACAGCGAGGGACGCGCGTTCGACTGGACGGTGGACGTACGCCGAGCTGCGGACCGTCGTCGCGTCCGCGCCCTCCTCGCCGCCCTCTTCGCGCCCGATGCGGCCGGCAACCCCGCGGCCCTGGCCCGCCGGATGGGCGTCATGTACGTCATCTGGGACGACACGACCTGGTCCTCGTGGCGGCGGTTCGCCCCCGCGCCGTACCTCAACGCGGCCTGCCCCACGAAGCGCGAGTGCTCCCGCACCCTGCGGCACCGCGACCACGTGCACATCTCGCTCACCCGGGCGGGTGCGCGCGGCCGGCTCTCCTGGTACGCAGGGCGGCTCTGAGACGCGTCGTGCCGGACATCCGGGTCGTGAATTCAGCGAGATCACGACCGATATGTCCGGTACGACGAAATCAGACCGGCCCCGTGCTCACTGGCCCCAGGCGGCGTCCCAGCCCTCGATGTCGCTGGCAGGGCGGGCGGCCGGGCCGGTGTAGATCGCCGAGGGGCGGATCAGGCGACCGGTCCGCTTCTGCTCCAGGATGTGGGCCGACCAGCCGCCGGTGCGGGCGCAGGTGAACATCGAGGTGAACATGTTGGCCGGGACCTCGGCGAAGTCGAGGACGATCGCCGCCCAGAACTCGACGTTGGTCTCCAGCACCCGGTCGGGACGGCGGGCCCGGAGCTCGGCCAGGGCGGCCTTCTCCAGCGCCTCGGCGACCTCGTAGCGCGGGGCGTCGAGCTCACGCGCGGTCCGGCGCAGCACCCGGGCGCGCGGGTCCTCGGCGCGATAGACGCGGTGGCCGAAGCCCATCAGCCGCTCGCCGGAGTCGAGCAGGCCCTTGACGTAGCCCTCGGCGTCGCCGCTCTTCTCGACCTCCTCGATCATGTGCAGCACCCGCGAGGGCGCGCCGCCGTGCAGGGGGCCGCTCATCGCCCCGATGGCGCCCGAGAACGCGGCGGCGACGTCGGCGCCGGTCGAGGTGATGACGCGCGCGGTGAAGGTGGAGGCGTTCATGCCGTGCTCGGCGGCCGAGGACCAGTAGGCGTCGATGGCGTGGGCGTGCTTGGGGTCCGCCTCGCCGCGCCAGCGGATGAGGAACTTCTCGGCGAGGGTCTTGCCCTCGTCGACGGTCTTCTGGGGTACGACGGGCAGGTGGAGGTCGCGCGCCGACTGACCGGCGTACGACAGGACCATCACGGCGACCCGGGCGAGGTCCGCGCGGGCCTGCTCGTCGGTGATGTCGTAGGTCTGGCCGAAGCCGAACGCCGGCGCGAGCATGGCGATCGCCGCCTGGACGTCGACACGGACGTCGCCAGTGTGCACGGGGAGGCTGAACGCCTCCGCCGGCGGCAGGCCGGGGCTGAAGGAGCCGTCGATGAGCAGGCCCCAGACCTTCTCGAAGGGCACCCGGCCGACCAGATCCTCGATGTCGACACCGCGGTAGCGCAGGGCCGAGCCTTCCTTGTCGGGCTCCGCGATCTGGGTCTCGAAGGCGATGACGCCCTCCAGTCCGTGGTGTACCTCGGGCATCGGCGAACTCCTTCGAAGCGATGAGTGCAGGTGCGTCCGAGCCGGGCGACCCGCGGGCCACCCGGCATTCTGCCCCACGGCTCCACAGAGGCGGTCCCTAAGGTGGGTCCATGGCCCTCGACCCGACCCCGTCCTCCGACCTGGCCGCGCTGCGCAGGGAGTACGGCGACCGCGGGCTCGCCGAGGTCGACGTCCCCGATGCGCCGTGGCCGCTGTGGCAGCGCTGGTTCGACGACGCGGCTGCCGCCGGTGTGCACGAGCCGAACGCGATGGTCGTGGCGACCGTGGATCCCGACGGGGCGCCGTCGGCGCGGATGGTGCTGCTCAAGGGCGTCGCCGCCGAGGGCCCCGACGACGGGTTCACGTTCTTCACCAACACCGGCTCGCGCAAGGGCGCCGCGCTGGGTGCCGAGCCGCGCTGCGCGCTGCTCTTCCCGTGGCACCCGCTGGAGCGCCAGGTCCGGGTCGAGGGGACGGCGTATCCGCTCGCGGCGGAGCAGGTGGCGGCGTACTTCGGCTCGCGCCCCCGCGGCGCCCAGCTCGGCGCCTGGGCCTCACCGCAGTCCCGGGTGGTCGACGGCCGGGCGGAGCTCGACCGGCGCTACGGCGAGGCCGAGGAGCGTTTCGCCGGGGTGGACGTGCCGGTCCCGCCGGTCTGGGGCGGCTACCGCGTCCAGCCGGTGTCCTTCGAGTTCTGGCAGGGGCGCCCCGGCCGGATGCACGACCGGCTGCGCTACGCCCGCACCGCCACCGGCTGGGAGGTCACCAGGCTCGCGCCCTGAGGGGTGCCGCTGTCGTGGGGCCGGTCGGACTTCTGCGCCGCCGCGTAGATCGCGCCGAGCAGGATCAGCACCGCGACCACCGCGACCAGGATCAGGGTCTCGCGCTTGTCGGCGCCGCCGGCGGGGGCGCGGGCCGGTGCCGGGGTGACGGCCTCCGGCTCGACCTCGGGTCGGGCGGGCGTCGGCTCGACGATCTCGGGCTGGACGTCGTCGGGTACGTCGGGCGCCGGCTCGGCGATCTCGAACTCGATGTCGTCGGGATCGAGGACCTCGAGCTCGTCCTCGATCGCCTCGACGTCCTCGGCTGCGGGAGCGACCGGCCGGGGGCGGGTGCTGTGGCTCGCGGAGCGGCGGCGCTTGCTGCGGCGCCGACGGACGATCTCGGTGCCGAGCCCTGGGACGTCGCCCGCGCCGTCGAGCGGGTCGAAGCGCGGCACCGTGTGTCCGGTCGCCACCACCCGCCGGAAGGCGTCGTGCTCGTCGAGGGGCTCGCCGGCGCTCTCGTCCGCGGACTCCTCCGGCGCCTCCACGGCGGGGCCCGCGGCCCCCTCCACGTCGGGCTCCGCCGCACCCTCCGCGTCAGGCTCCGCGTCGTCCTCCGGCACCGGGTCGCCCAGCGGGTCGGAGAGGGTGTCGAAGAGCGGGTCGAACCGGGGCACCTCGCGGGTGGGGATCAGCAGCGACCGGAACTCGGCGTGCACGCGCTGCCGCTCCTCGGCGCGCGCGAGGTCGTCGGAGGCTGCGGGGTCGTCGGCGGGCACGGGCCCATCTTCGCCGATGACGACATGCGGCCGGCCGCTGGTAGGCCAGAGGGCGGGACCGACGGTCTCGAGGACGACCAGCAGCCCCTGGATCGTGGGGCGGCGCTCCTCGGGGCCCGCGATCGCCCGCTGGATGACCTCGGCGGCGAAGGACGGGAACCCGGGGACCAGCTCGGCCGGTGAGGGCGGGGTGCCGGCCGTTCCCGGATCGACGCCGGTCAGGGCGCGGTAGGCCAGCCGGCCGAGGTCCGCCACCTCGGTCTCCTCGACCCGGCACAGCAGCGGGATCGCCTGGTCCGCGGGCAGCGGGTCGGGAGCCGCTGCGGCGATCAAGGCCTCCAGCAGCGCGCGCTCGTCCGGGTGGACCCCCATGTCCATGGGCGCATCCTGCCTCGTGATCCGGCCGCGCGGGGCGGAATCGGACACTCCGGTCCGCGTTCCGTCCGGCCGGTCAGCGCCCGGCGTCGTCCAGCGCGGTCTTCGTCAGGGTGCGGCCGAGGTCGAGCAGCTCGGCGGCGCGGTGGAAGTCGATGGTCCGGGCGGCGCTGAGCGGGATGGTGACCAGGACGTCGGGCGGCAGCGCGGCCAGGCGGTAGCGGGTGATCAGGCTCTGCATCGCGTCGAAGGACAGCGACACGACCTCCGAGGTCCGCACGTCCGGTCGTACGTCGACCGCGTCGGCCGGTGGCGCCTCGGCCGGGGCCTCGGGTGCGGCCGGTGCGGAGGCGTCCTCGGCCAGCTCCTCCTCGCCCCGGCGGAACCGGCGGCGCAGGTCGGCCGCCCACTCCGCCCGGCGCACCGAGAAGCCGCGGGCGGGGGAGGTCGGCTCGTGCGGCTCGCGCGGGCCCTGGAGCGAGACGGCGACCGTGAAGTCGGCGGCCGCGGCGGCGGTGGGCTCGAGCGGCAGCGGGTTGAGCAGGCCGCCGTCGACGAGGACCCGGCCGTCGACCAGGGCGGGCGTGAACAGGCCGGGGATGGCGAAGGACGCGCGCATCGCGGGGATCAGCGGGCCGCGCTGGAACCACACCTCGCGGCGGGCCGCCAGGTCCGTGGCGACCGCGGTGTAGGGGATCGGCAGCGACTCGATGGTGACGTCGCCGACGATCTCGTCGAGCGTGGCCATCAGCCGCTCGGCGGTGGCGGCGCCGCCACCCGTCCAGGTGGGGTCGGCCAGCCGGACCACGCGGCGGCCGGTCAGCGTCGAGGCCCAGGCGGCGAACTCGTCGTCCTTGCCGGCGGCGACCAGACCGCCCACGACGGCGCCCATCGACGTACCCGAGATCGCGACGATCTCGTGACCGCGGTCGCGGAGCTCCTGGACCGCGCCGAGGTGGGCGTACCCGCGGGCGCCGCCGGAGCCGAGGACCAGAGCGACGCGTGCCATGCCTCCATTGTGTGTCGGTCGCGACGACATAGCCCAGGAGTGGCCGTGTCGTTGTGCTCACATGGGACCGCGAACCCTCACCAGACTGCTCGTCGCCCTCAGCCTCGCCGTGACGGGGCTGTCCTCCTGGCCGCGCCCGGCCGGTGCCGACGAGCCGGCGCCACCCGCGCGGGTGGCCGTCGACCAGCGGTTCACCACCTCCGACGGCGTCGAGCTGCAGACGACCCTGACCAGCGTCGGACCGGTGACGGCCAAGCCCACGGTGGTGGAGTTCTCGCCGTACGGCGACGACAGCCAGACGCTCGAGGTGACGCCGGACTACAACTTCCTCCTGGTCCAGATCCGCGGCACCGGCGACAGCGACGGGTCCTTCGACGCTCTCGGTCCCCGGAGCCAGCGCGACGTGGTCGAGGTGCTGCAGTGGGCGTGCACGCAGCCGTTCAGCGACGGTGACCTGGCCGTCAACGGCTTCTCCGCCAGTGCGATCGTGCTCTACAACTCCTGGCACCAGCGGCTGCCGTGTGTGAAGGCGGCGATCCTGCGCTCGGGCACCCACGAGCTCTACCGCGACCTGCTCGTGCCCGGCGGCATCCTCAACCTCGTCCCCGGTGCCGGTGTGATCGGCATGATCGGTGCCCCCGCCCTGCTCCAAGGGGTCGACCGGCTGCGGCGCGACCCGGCGCCCTCTCTCGGCGTGGTCGGCGGGCTGTTCGCCAGCGGCCTCGGCGTCCTGGCCCATCCCAGCCTCGACTCCTGGTGGGCCGAGCGCGGCTGGCGCGGCGACGCCAACGACATCCCGGTGCTCATGCTCAACGGCTTCTACGACGTCGAGTCGCGTGGTGTGTTCCAGGCCTTCCAGGCGCTGCGCGACGACGGGGCCCACCTGGTCATGGAGGGCGGCCACGACGGTACGCCGGCCGGCACCGACGGCGGCGTCGGCGAGGCGCGGGCCTGGCTCGACCACTACCTGCGCGGTGTCGACAACGACATCGAGAGCCGGCCCGCGGTCCGGCTGCTGCTCGCCCACGGCGACCGGGCGGCGTACCTCGACGGCCAGTACACGGTCCGGGAGGCCGCCGACTGGCCGGTCCCGGGCACCACTTGGACCGAACTCGCACTCGGTGGGGGCAAGCGGCTGACGACGGAGCCCCCGGCCGCCGCGCGGAAGGAGTCCTACCTGACCCTGCCGACCCTGCCGACCATGTCCGACGTCCCGACCTGGTCGCTGCTGGAGGCCGGGGGCGCGAAGGCCCTCACCGGGGCGCTGCCCTTCCTCGGCCGTACGAACGCGGTGGCCGTCGAGAAGCTGACCGGCCTGACCTACACGACCGACGCGCTGTCCGCCGACGTGGCGCTGGCGGGTCCGCTCGCCCTCGACCTGCCGCTGGCGACCACGACGCCGGGCTCGGGGATCTGGGCGATCCTCTCCGACGTCGCCCCCGACGGCTCCTCGCACCCGTTGACGGTCGGCCGGCTGTCGACGAGCTATCCGGACCTCGTCCCGGGCCGGTCCCTGACCGACGCCGGCGGCGCGGTGGTGCAGCCCTACGGCGACTACGGCACCGTGGACCGGGCCACGGTGGGGAAGATCCGGCGCTACCAGGTCGAGCTGTGGCCGGTCGGCAACGTCTTCCGGGCCGGCCACCGGCTGCGGATCCAGATCGTCGGGACGTCCCTGTTCTCGCCGCTGTCGCTGCCCGCCCTCCACACGATCCGGGTCGGCGGCCCCGACGGCGCCCGGCTGCGGGTCCCGGTGTTGCCCGGCAGCGACCTGACCGCCGCCCTCGGCGGCTGAGCGTCGCAGCGCCGTTCCGGTCGCCGTCGGCCTCACCGCTCGATCCGCAGCACCACCGAGTCCACCCGCGGCGGCGGCCGGAACGCGGCGCGCGGCACGGATCGCTCGACCCGGAGCCGGTAGCGGCGGGCGTGCCGGGCACGGGGCGGCGCCGCGGCGAGCCGCCGGGCGGTCGCGGACTGCAGCACGAGATCGGCCGACAGCAGTCGGTCGGTGCCGAGCAGCAGGCGGACCAGGGGCGTGGACTGGGAGTACGGCGGGCTGGCGACGACCCGGAACGGCCGGGAGGGCAGACGCAGGTCGCGCAGGTCGCCCTGGACCACGCGCACCCCGCGCTCGGCGTACCGCTCCCGGAGGGCGGCGGCCCGGCCCGGATGCAGCTCGACGGCGATGACCCGGGCGCCGGTGTCGACCAGCGGTCCGGTCAGGGCACCGTGCCCGGCGCCGACGTCGAGGACCAGGTCGCCCGCGGCGACGGGGCTGTCGGCGACGAGACGCCGCGCCCAGTCAGGCCGGAGTGGGTGCCATCCCCAGTCCCGTCGCGTCCGCTGCCCGGACACGACGCACCATGACGAAGACGTAGCTCATGGACCGGACCCTACGGACCGTCGCGTGGTGCCGCATCTCCTCCTCCGGCGACCCGGCCGCCGGAAAAGAACTTGTGAGTGAGTACTCACTCATTTATGGTGTCCGGCATGCCACCCCGCGCCGCACCGCTGTCGCCCGACGACCGCCGGGAGATGCTCATCCGGGCGACCCGGCCGCTGCTCTACGAGCACGGCCGGCGGGTGACCACGCGGCTGATCGCCGAGACAGCCGGCGTCGCGGAGGGCACGATCTTCCGGGTCTTCGACTCCAAGGACGACCTGATCGACACGACCATCGCCCGGTGCTTCGAGCCGGGTGCCGTGCTGCGTCGGCTGGACGAGATCGACCTGGCGCTGCCACTGCGCGAGCGGATGATAGCGATGACCGCGGTCCTCCAGCAGCGGTTCCTGGCGATCTTCGGCCTGATGAGGTCCATGGGCTTCGTCGGCCCACCGGACCATCTCGCCGAGCGGCCCGAGATCAAGGAGGGCCTCGCGGAGGTGCAGGACCGGCTCTACCTGCTCATCGCCCCCGACCTCGACCGCTTCGACCGTGGTCCGGACCGGGTGCTCCACGTCTGGCGGCTGCTGACCTTCGCCGCGTCCCACGAGGAGATCGCCGACGGTGACCTGCTCACCCCCGTCGAGATCGTCGACACCGTCCTGAACGGCGTTCTGAGAAAGGACCCGCACTGATGCTCGCCCCGCTCCTGCGCGACTACCTGCGCCCCTACAAGGGCTGGCTGGCCGCCATCGTCGTGCTGCAGTTCACCGGCACCGCCGCCATGCTCTACCTGCCCAGCCTCAACGCCGACATCATCGACAAGGGCGTCGCCCGCGGCGACACCGGCTACGTCGTGAAGGTCGGCGGCGTCATGCTCGTCATCGCCCTGGTCCAGGCCGCCTGCTCGATGGCGTCGGCCTGGTTCGGCGGTCAGACCGCGATGGCGTTCGGACGCGACCTGCGCAAGGCGCTGTTCGGCCGGATCGGCAGCTTCTCGGCCCGCGAGGTCTCCACCTTCGGCGCCCCGTCGCTGATCACCCGCGCCACCAACGACGTCCAGCAGGTGCAGATGCTGGCGATGATGACGTGCCTGATGGCGGTGACCATCCCGATCATGATGGTCGGCGGCGTGATCATGGCGATGCGCGAGGACCTCGGCCTGTCCTGGCTGGTCGTCGCCGTCGTCCCCGTGCTCTTCGTCTGCATCGGCCTCGTCGTGTCCCGCATGGTGCCCGCCTTCCGGCAGGTCCAGGAGCGGCTCGACGACGTCAACCGGGTGATGCGCGAGCAGATCTCCGGCATCCGGGTGGTGCGCGCGTTCGTCCGCGAGCCCCAGGAGGTGCAGCGCTTCGAGCGGGCCAACGACGACCTGACCGAGGTCTCGTTGCGCGCCGGTCGCTGGATGGCGGTCATGTTCCCGCTCGTGATGGCCGTGTCCAACGCCGCGAGCGTCGGCGTGATCTGGTTCGGCGGCCATCGGGTCGACGGCGGTCAGATGGAGGTCGGTGCGCTGACCGCCTTCCTGTCCTACCTGATGCAGATCCTGATGTCGGTGATGATGGGCACCTTCATGCTGATGATGATCCCGCGGGCCTCGGTCAGCGCGGACCGGATCGGCGAGGTGCTCGGCACCAGCACCAGCGTCGTCCCGCCGGCACGCCCGGTCACCGAGGTCGCCGTCGCCGGCCATCTCGACGTCGAAGGGGTCGGCCTCACCTATCCCGGTGCCGAGGCGCCGGTGCTGCGCGACGTCACCTTCTCCGCCAGGCCGGGCCAGACGGTCGCCGTCATCGGCTCGACCGGCGCCGGCAAGACCACGCTGGTCAACCTGGTGCCGCGACTGCTCGACGCGACCGAGGGCGTGGTCCGGGTCGACGGCGTCGACGTGCGCGACCTGGAGCCCGAGCTGCTCTGGTCGCGGATCGGGCTGGTGCCCCAGCGGGCCTTCCTGTTCTCCGGCACGATCGCGTCCAACCTGCGCTACGGCCGCCCCGAGGCCACCGACGACGAGCTGTGGGCGGCGCTCGAGATCGCGCAGGGCGCCGACTTCGTCCGCGCGATGCCCGAGCAGCTCGACACCTCCGTCGCCCAGGGCGGTACGACGGTCTCCGGCGGTCAGCGACAGCGCCTCGCCATCGCCCGGGCGCTCGTCCGGCGACCGGAGATCTTCCTGTTCGACGACGCCTTCTCGGCGCTGGACGTCGCGACCGACGCGCGGCTGCGGGCGGCCCTCAAGCCGGTCACCCGCGACGCGACGGTCCTCATCGTCGCGCAGCGGATCGCGACCATCCGCGACGCCGACGTGATCCTCGTGCTCGAGGACGGCGAGGTCGTCGGCCAGGGCACCCACGACGACCTGATGCGGGACAACCCGACGTACCAGGAGATCGCCGCCTCGCAAGGCATCAAGGGAGAGGGGGTGTTCGCATGAGCGACGCCAAGAAGGCCGGCGGCACCATGAAGCAGACCGAGCGGATCGTCCAGCAGGGCGGGCCCGGGCGCGGTCCGATGGGCGGCATGGTCGGCCAGAAGGCCGACGACTTCGGCAGCTCCGCCCGGCGGCTGATCGCGCGGCTGCGGCCGGCGCGGGGCCGCGCGGTCGCGGTCCTCCTGCTCGGCATCGGCAGCGTCGCGTCCGTCGTGGTCGGACCCTGGCTGCTCGGCCGGGCGACCGACGAGGTGTTCAACGGCTTCATCGGCGGACGGCTCCCCGAGGGCAGCACCAAGGCCGACGCCGTCGCGAACGCCGAGGCCGCGGGTGACGGCGGCTTCGCCGACTTCCTGCGCGGTCTCGACATCGTCCCCGGTCAGGGCGTCGACTTCGACAAGGTCGGCCACATCCTGCTGATCACCCTGCTCGTCTACCTCGGCGGGCAGGTGCTCGGCTGGCTGCAGGGCTATCTGGTCAACGACATCGTCCAGGCGACGGTGCGGCAGATGCGCACCGATGTCGAGGAGAAGGTCCACCGGCTGCCGCTGGCGTACTTCGACAAGCAGCCGCGCGGTGAGCTGCTCAGCCGGGTCACCAACGACATCGACAACGTGGCCCAGAACCTCCAGCAGACGATGAGCCAGCTGCTCACCTCGCTGCTGATGGTCGTCGGCGTGCTCGGTGCGATGTTCTGGGTCTCCCCGCTGCTCGCGGTCATCTCGCTGGTGTCGGTGCCGATCGCCATGTTCGCCACGAGCCGGATCATGAAGCGCTCGCAGTCCCAGTTCATCAACCAGTGGCGACAGACCGGCCGGCTCAACGCGCAGGTGGAGGAGTCCATCTCCGGGCACGCCCTGGTCACGGTGTTCGGCCGGCGCCAGGCGGTCGAGGAGGAGTTCGACGCCGCCAACGAGGAGCTCTACCAGTCGTCGTACCGCGCCCAGTTCATCAGCGGCCTCGTGATGCCGATGATGATGCTGATCGGCAACCTCAACTATGTCGTCGTCGCCGTGGTCGGCGGCCTGCGGGTCGCGTCCGGATCGCTCTCCCTCGGTGAGGTGCAGGCGTTCATCCAGTACTCGCGGACCTTCACCCAGCCGATCACCCAGATCGCGTCGATGGCCAACCTGCTGCAGTCCGGCGTGGCCTCGGCCGAGCGGGTCTTCGAGCTGCTCGACGCCGAGGAGGAGGTCGATCCGGTGGAGGTCCGCCCGGCCGGGCGGCAAGCGACGTATGCGACACGCTCGGCCGTGGTGAACGGCGAGGTGCAGTTCTCGGACGTGTCGTTCTCCTACGACGCCGACGAGCCGCTGATCGAGGACCTCTCGCTGGTCGCCCACCCGGGCCAGATGGTCGCGATCGTCGGCCCGACCGGCGCCGGGAAGACGACGCTGGTCAACCTGATCATGAGGTTCTACGAGCTCGACCGGGGCCGGATCCTGCTCGACGGGACCGACATCGCGACGATGAGCCGCGCCGACCTGCGCAGCCGGATCGGCATGGTGCTCCAGGACACCTGGCTGTTCGAGGGCACGATCCGCGACAACATCGCCTACGGACGCCCCGACGCGACGGAGGAGGAGATCCGCGAGGCCGCGCGGGCGACGTACGTCGACCGGTTCGTGCACTCGTTGCCCGAGGGCTACGACACGTTGGTCGACGACGAGGGGTCCAACCTGTCGGCCGGCGAGCGGCAGCTGATCACCATCGCCCGGGCGTTCTTGGCCCAGCCGGCGCTGCTGATCCTCGACGAGGCCACCTCGTCGGTCGACACCCGCACCGAGCTGCTGCTGCAGCAGGCGATGGCGGCGCTGCGCACCGACCGGACGTCCTTCGTGATCGCGCACCGGCTCTCCACGATCCGCGACGCCGACCTGATTTTGGTGATGGAGCACGGCCGGATCGTCGAGCAGGGCTCCCACGCCGAGCTGCTCGGGCGGGACGGCGCGTTCGCCCGGCTGCACGCCGCGCAGTTCGCCGCGGCCGCCGTGTGAGGCGGGTGTGATCGGGCAGGTGTGCCTCCATGACACTCGTCAGGCGGCTCGTTCTCGTGGTGCTGGGCGTCGTCCACCTCGGGGGGTGCGGCCCCGTCGGGTCCGGCGGTGACCCGGTGTTCGATCCCGGTCTCCCGGGCGCCGACGTGGTGCCGGTGGCCGGGCCGGCGTACGTCGAGCAGGTCCTCATCGGCCGGCAGCACACCCTCGTCCACACTCCCGCGCACACCACCCGGCTGGCGGGTGCCGCCGAGGTGGCCTGGCGGGCGGACGGCCGGGCGGTCGTGGTCGACGGGTTCGACGCCTTCGTGCTGGACCCGGACACCGGGGCCCCGGTGTCCGGCCGGGTGCCCGTCGGCGAGTTCGGCCTCACCCCGGAGGCGCTGACCACGACCCGGACCGAGCATCCGGCCCGGGTCCTCGTGTACGACGCCGCGCTGGGCGACGTCCGCAGGATCGACGTTCCCGCGGCGGAGGCCGAGAGCGACCAGATCGGCGGCCTCGATGCGGAGTTCCACCTGCACGGCCGGCCCTACACGCTGGGCGGGGTGACCTTCGTCGAGTGGGGCGTCAACAGCGAGGACGACACGTTGACCGATCACGGCCTGTTCCGGATCGAGGGGGACCAGGTCACCCAGGCGCTGCGCAACGAGCCCCTGGTGCGACTCTGGGCCAGCCTCGACGGCTCCGCGCTGCTGGCGATCATGCAGGACAACGGCGAGGACGAGGACTGCGGCGGCTGCTCGGTCGAGCAGAAGGTCGTCGAGCTCGACCCGGCCACCGGCGAGATCGCCGCCGACTACGGCACGCCGCCGGGCTACTCCCGGAGCTGGCGGATCAGCGCACTGGACAAGGTCGGCGGGCGGGTGGTGGTCCAGTTCGTCGTCCGGAGCGGGGAGAGCGGCGGCAGCTACCAGACCTGGACGTACGACGGCTCCTGGCACCGGCTGGTCGCGGCAGGAGACACCCGGACCCGCTTCCAGGTCGGCGGAGCGATGGCCTGGGCCGGCGACACCGGGGAGCCGAACCGGCCCTTCGACCTGTCCTGGACGCCGTCCGCCGGCAGTGTCCAGGTGATCCGTGAGCGCAGCACCCCGTGCCCGACCGACCGGACCGACTGGACGGCCTGCCCGACCGTGTCGCTGCCGGGATCGTTGCTGCCGCTCGACATCGCCTAGCACCCGCCGGTCGTCCGGCCCGGTCCGGTCAGCAGTCGAACTGGAAGTACGCCGGCTCGCCGCCGGTCACCGCGATGGCGGCGATCGGTGTCGCGGCGGTGACCTCGTCGGGCGGGGCGTCGAGCAGGAAGCCGAGGTAGGGGAGCCCGTCCTCCTCGCCCGGCGGGTACACCGACGCCTGGTCGTAGCCGTCATCGACCGGCTCGGTGAGGCCGGGGAACGCCGCCGCGAGCTCGGCGTACGTCGAGCCGACCTGGAGGTCGCCGTGCGCCGTCACCGGTCCGGACGCGGTCACCCAGAGCTGGGTGATGGTCGCGTCCTCGTCGGTCAGCGCCCGCAGCCCCGCGCCGTCGGGGTCGTCCTTCCAGTGGATCAGCTCGCTCTCGCAGATCGCCGCGCCGTCGGCGAACAAGCCGGTCGCCTCCCACTCCGCCCGGGTCATCCCGACCCGGGCGTCGCCGATCGCGCCCGGCCGGATGACGAGCGCCGGCAGGTCGGTGGCCGGTGCCGGCGGGGTCGGCTGCTCGGACGCGGGGGCCGCGGTGGCCGGCGTCGACGATCCCGGGGCGGACGGCGCGGCCGGGGCGCTCCTGTCGGGCTCGTCGGAGCCGCAGCCCGCGAGCGCGGTGAGGCCGAGGGTGAGCAGCAGGGCGAGGGTCGAGGTACGCCGGGTGAGCGGGCTCGTCATGCTCTGCGCCTACCCGGTTCGCGACGCACCAACCGAATTTGTCGCCGATGCGGTCCCGCGGGGACGAAATCGGTCGTTGCGTGGCGGCACCGTCAGCGGCGCAGCACCTTGCGGGCGAGCAGGTTGCCGCCGAGCTGGATGACCATCACGAACGCGACGAGGGCGAGGATCGAGGCCCACATGACGACGTCGTCGAACTGCCGGAAGCCGAAGCGCTGGGCGAACGAGCCGAGCCCGCCGCCGGCCACGACGCCGGCGATCGCGGTCATGTCGACGATCGCGACGAACGCGAACGTGTAGCCGAGCACCAGCGGACCGAGCGCCTCGGGCACCAGCACGCCGAACGTGATCCGCGAGCGACTGGCCCCCATCGCGCGGGCCGCCTCGATCACGCCGGGGCTCACGGTGACCAGGTTCTGCTCGACGATCCGGCTGATGCCGAAGGTCGCGGCGACGACGATCGCGAAGGTCGCGGCAGGCGTCCCGATGCCGGTGCCGACGACGACCCGCGCCAGCGGCTGCAGGGCCGCGACGAAGATGACGAATGGGATCGGGCGGAAGAAGTTCACCACGACATTGAGGACGACGTACGCCGGGCGGTGGGCGTAGAGCCCGCCCTTGCGGGTCAGGTACAGGCCCAGCCCGAGGGCGAGGCCGAGCAGGCCGCCCAGCACCAGGGCGGTGGTGGCCATCAGCAGGGTCTCGCCCGCCGCCTGCCAGAACTCCGGTTGCAGGTCGCCGAGCCGGGTGTCGATCCCGAATGCGGTCGCGAGTCCGGTCATCACGCCACCTCCGTCCAGGTCACCAGGGCCCCGACCTCGGCCAGCGCCCGGTCGATCGCCGCGGCATCGCCGGTGAGGGCGAGGGTGAGGTTGCCGAAGGTGGTGCCCTGCACCTCCTCGATGCCGCCATAGACCAGCTCGAAGGCCACGTCGTGACGCAGGAGGGTCGCGAACACCTCGGACTGGCGCACCTCGTGACCGCGGAGGGCGAGGCGGACGAAGCGTCCCGGGTGCCGCGCGCGGAGCGCGGCGAGCGTGTCGGCGTCGGGCAGGTCGTCGACCACGGTGCCGACGAACCGCCGGGTCACCGGGTGCCGCGGATCGGCGAAGAGGTCGACCGTCGGGCCCTGCTCGACCACCCGGCCGTCCTCCATCACCGCGACCCGGTGGGCGATGCGGCGTACGACGTCCATCTCGTGGGTGATGAGCAGGATCGTGATGCCGAGCTCGCGGTTGACCCGCGCGAGCAGGTCGAGCACGTCGCGCGTCGTGTCGGGGTCGAGGGCGCTGGTGGCCTCGTCGGCCAGCAGTAGCCGCGGCTCGGTGGCCAGGGCGCGGGCGATGCCCACCCGCTGCTTCTGGCCGCCGGACAGCTCACCGACCCGGGCGTGCGCCTTGTCGGCCAGGCCGACGAAGTGGAGCAGCTCGGAGATCCGCCGCTGCTGCTCGGCGCGGGACCGGCCGGCGACGCTGAGCGGGAACGCGAGGTTGCCCCAGACGGTGCGCGACTCCATCAGGTTGAACTGCTGGAACACCATGCCGATGCCGAGCCGCAGCTCGCGCAGCCCCTTCTCGGGCAGCGTGGTGACCTCGACGCCGTCGACCACCACGCTGCCCGAGGTCACCGGCTCGAGGGCGTTGACCAGCCGGACCAGGGTCGACTTGCCGGCCCCGGAGTAGCCGATGATCGCGAAGATCTCACCGGGCTCGACGCTGAGGTCGACGCCGTCGACCGCGCGGTTCGCGGGGTCGCCGCGGCGGGCGCCGGGGAACTCCTTGACGACGCCGCGCAGCTCGACGAGGGGAGCGGTCACTGCTGGTCGCGGATCTGCTTCTCGACCTCGTGCAGGCTCTGCTCGAGCTCCGCCTGGCCGAGGGTGACGAACTCGGCGGTGCCGCCGGCGGCCGCGTCGACGCCGTCCAGGACGGCCTGCGTCCGCTGGTAGACCTCGACCAGCCGCAGCAGCGCCGGGTTGTCCTTGTCCTCCGCCCGGACGGCGAAGATGTTGACATACGGCACGGCCGTCGGGTCGCTCGCGTCGTCGACGGCGATGGCGTCGTCGAACGACAGCCCGGCGTCCTCCACGAAGTCGTTGTTGACGATGGCCGCGGCGACGTCGGGCAGCGAGGTCGGGGTGAGGTCGGCCTGGAGCGCCTCGACCTTCACCCGGGACGCCGACTCGTCGACGTCGGCGACGGTGGAGAGGATCGAGCCGCCGCCGGCAAGCTCGATCAGGCCGGCCGACTGGAGCACGAGCAGGCCGCGGGCCTGGTTCGAGTCGTCGTCTGGCACGATCACGGTCGCGCCGTCGGGGATGTCGGCGACGTCGTCGTACTTGTCGGAGTAGAGGCCGAGCGGATAGATCGCGGTCGCGCCGAGCGGGACCAGGTCGTCGTCGTTGGCGACGTTGTACTCGGCCAGGTAGACGATGTGCTGGAACTGGTTGGCATCCAGCTCCCCCTCGGCGAGCGCGGGGTTCGGCAGCGGGTACTCCGCGAAGTCGCGGATCTCCAGCTCGATCCCGGCCTCGCGCGCCGCGTCCTCGAAGGTCGTCCAGTAGGGGTCGCTGGCGCCGACGGTGCCCAGCACGACCTTGACCGGGTCGTCCTGCGAGAGCCCCGCCGCTTGGTCGCCCTCGGTCGCGCGGCGGGTGTCGTCGCCGTCGCGGGTGAGCAGGAGGACAGCGGCGGCGATCACGGCCAGCGCCACCACCACCGCTCCGATGACGAGGGGCAGGCGGGACTTCGGGGCCTCGATGAGAGGGCTCGGCTCGGACATGTCAGGTCGAAGGACACCGGGCCGCTCCACATTCCGTCCGCCGACGTCGGCTCGGTCACAGGCGCGGTGCGAGGTCGCGCCGATCGGGCCCGCGCCGGACCGCTCGACAAAATCCCGTTGTGCGCGGCCGTCGACCGACCTACCGTTGTCGCACACGGGAAAGGAGGTGGTCCGAAGAATGATTTCTCATCGGATGCGTGAGGTGGCTGCTCGCTAGCAGCCCAGCCGTTCTGAAGGCTGCGCGCGAATCCAACGCAGCCACCCGACCCGCAGGTGAGCCCGGACCATCCACCGGGCGGGGTCCCGTCCCGGGGCCACACCTGCGGGTCGCTGCTTTTCTCGCTCCCGGCGGCTTCGGCGTCCCCGGCGCCCACCGCCCCGTGTCTCCCACGTCACAGAATGTTGTCGTAGATCAACCAACGGTCATATGGTTGATCTACGACAACTATTCGAGTGATGACGAGATGAGATGACGACTCGATGACGACAGCTCCGTCGGCTACCGCCGAACCGGGCCAGATGACCCACCGCGAGATCATGGAGGCCCTCACCGGGCTGCTGCTCGCGATGTTCGTGGCGATGCTCTCCAGCACCGTGGTGAGCAACGCCCTCCCCGCGATCGTGACCGACCTCCAGGGCAGCCAGACCGGCTACACCTGGGTCGTGGTCGCGACCCTCCTGACGATGACGGCGACCACCCCGATCTGGGGCAAGCTCGCCGACCTGTTCAGCAAGAAGCTCCTCGTGCAGGTGGCCCTGGTCATCTTCTCGGCGGGCTCCGTCGTCGCCGCGGTGGCGCCCAACATGGGCGTGCTGATCGGCGCCCGTGCATTCCAGGGCCTCGGCGTCGGCGGCCTGACCGCGCTGGTCCAGGTCGTGATCGCGTCGATGGTGTCCCCGCGTGAGCGGGGCCGCTACAGCGGCTACATCGGCGCCGTCTTCGCCACCGCCACGGTCAGTGGACCGCTGCTCGGCGGCCTGATCGTGGACAGCCCGATGGGCTGGCGCGGCTGCTTCATCGTCGGCATCCCGATCGCCGCGATCGCGTTCGTCGTGCTGCAGAAGACCCTGCACCTGCCGACGATCAAGCGCGACGTGAGGATCGACTACCTGGGCGCCACCCTGATCATGGCCGGCATCAGCCTGATCCTGGTCTGGGTCAGCCTCGCCGGCACCAACTTCGACTGGATCTCCGGTACGTCGGCGGCGCTGGTCGTGGGCAGCCTGGTGCTGATCGGCGGCGCGCTCTGGGTCGAGGCGCGGGTCGCCTCCGAGCCGGTCATCCCGCTGCGCCTGTTCCGCGACCGCACCACCACCTTGGCCACCGCCGCCTCGGTGATGATCGGCGTCGCGATGTTCGGTGCGACCGTCTACCTGAGCCAGTACTTCCAGCTCGCCCGCGGCATGAGCCCGACCGAGGCCGGCCTGATGTCGGTCTCGATGGTCGGCGGCCTGCTCGTCTCGAGCATCGTCAGCGGCCGGGTGATCACCCGCACCGGTCTGTGGAAGCGGTGGTTGGTCGGTGGCATGCTGTTCGTCATCGCCGGCATCTCCCTGCTCGGCACCATCGACGCCACCACCTCGCTGTGGGTGATCGGCGGCTACATGGCGCTGACCGGCATCGGGCTCGGCGCGACCATGCAGAACCTGGTGCTCTCGGTGCAGAACAACGTCGCGATGGAGGACCTCGGTGCGGCCAGCTCGGTCGTCGCGATGTTCCGGTCGATCGGCGGCTCCGCCGGCGTGGCCGCGCTGGGCGCCGTGCTCGCGCACCAGGTCAGCAGCGGGGTCAAGGACGGCATCACCAGCCTGGCGAAGGCCGGCAAGATCAGCCAGGAGCAGCTCACCGCCATGGAGCACTCCACCGGGGACATCCCCAAGCTGTCCGACCTCCCGGGGCCGATCCGGTCGATCTACGAGTCCTCCTTCGGCGACGCCGTGGGCCACCTGTTCCTGGTCGCCGCGCCCTTCGCGGTGGTCGCGTTCCTGTGCATCCTGTTCATCAAGGAGGTCCCGTTGCGCACGACCAACGGCGCGACCGCCCCGACGGTCGCCGAGTCCGAGGTGGAGGCCGCCCTGGTCGCGGCCGGCGAGCCGGCCGACTACCCGGCCTTCGAGGTCGAGGGCGGCGACGTCCGCAAGGCCGATGCCCGCCGGGTTGATCGACGATGACGACCACGCTGACCCGCACCGATGCGCTGGCGGACCTCGAGACCGAGGTCGGCGTGCTGATCCGGCGGGTCCGCCGGGTGATCGGTGAGCGGGCCCGGGCCGTGCACCCGGAGCTGATGCCGTCGTCGTACCTGATGCTCGGCTACGTCCGCGACCACGGACCGCTGCGGGCCTCGGCGATGTGCGCGGTGTTCGAGATCGACAAGGCGGCGATCAGCCGGCAGGTGCAGCACCTGATCGACCTCGGCCTGGTCGACCGCTCGCCGGACCCCGAGGACGGTCGGGCGACCCTGCTCAGTGTGAGCGCCGACGGCGCCGTGCGGCTCGACGCCGTCGCCGCCCAGCGGCGTCAACTGCTCGCCGAGCAGCTGGGGGACTGGGCCGCCGAGGAGCTGGGCGAGTTCGCGGCATCGCTGCGGCGCTACAACGACGCGCTCGGGATCCCCGCCGACCGCTGACCCTCGGCCCCGTTGCGATAGTCCCGGCCCAAAAGCACCAGAAACCGGCGGCGGACGGAGCTTTTGGGCCGGGACTATCGCAGTCTGGTCAGCGGATCCAGGCGGCGGTGTCCGGCGGCAGCTGGCCGTCGGCCACCGGGCCGCTGCTGATCAGGATCTCGCCCGCCGGCAGGGGCGCCGGCTCGGTGCTGGCGTTGAGGACGACCGCCACGTCGCCCCGCAGGACGACCAGCAGGTCGTCGTCGGCGACGGCGTGGGTGGTCTCGTCCGCCCCGGCGAAGACCGCGCGCCGTAGGGCGAGGGCCCGCCGGTAGAACGCCAGCGTCGAGTCGGGGTCGGCCAGCTCGGCCTCGACACTCAGCGCCGCCCAGTCGTCGGGCTGGGGGATCCACGGTTGGGCCCCGGCCGGGCCGCCGAAGCCGTACGGCGGCCGGTCGCCCGACCAGGGCAGCGGGACCCGGCAACCGTCCCGGCCGGGCTGGCCGGTTGCCCCCGGTTGACGCAGCCACGACGGGTCCTGGCGCGCCTCGGGTGGGACGTCGACCTGCTCCAGGCCGAGCTCCTCGCCCTGGTAGAGGTACGCCGAGCCGGGGAGGGCCAGCATGGTCAGCGTCGCGGCGCGGGCCCGGGCGAGCCCGACCGGCCCGCCGCCGTACCTCGTCGGGTGCCGCTCGACGTCGTGGTTGGACAGCACCCAGGTCGGCGCCGACGAGGCGGCCGCGACCGCGGCGATGGAGTCGTTGATGACCTGGGCGAACGCCTTCGCCGACCAGGGCGTGCCGAGCCAGCCGAAGTTGAAGGCCTGGTGCAGCTCGTCGGGGCGGATGAACCGGGCCATGGACGCCGCGGTCTGGGTCCACGCCTCCGCGACGGCCATCCGGTCGCCGGGGTAGGAGTCGAGGACCCGGCGCCAGCGGCGGTAGACGTCGTGGACCTCGGGCTGGTCCCACATCGGCTCGTCGTTGAGGACCCGCTCGACCATCGACCCGGCCGCCTTCGCCGGCTTCTCCGGGCGCTTCTGGTCACGCAGCGTGGCCTCCTTGTAGAGGCCGTGCGCCACGTCGACCCGGAAGCCGTCGACGCCGCGGTCGAGCCAGAACCGCAGCACGTCCTCGAACATGTCCCCGACCTCGGGATTGCGCCAGTCGAGGTCGGGCTGGGACGAGTCGAACAGGTGTAGGTACCAGGTGCCGTCGGGCAGCCGGGTCCACGCGGGTCCGCCGAAGATCGAGTGCCAGTTGTTGGGTGGCTCGGCACCGTCCTTCCCGCGGCCGGGCCGGAAGACGTAGCGGGCCCGTGCGGGCGAGCCGGGCCCTGCGGCGAGCGCCTCCCGGAACCAGGCGTGCTGGTCGGAGGTGTGGTTGGGGACCAGGTCGACGATGACCCGCAGGCCGAGACCGTGGGCGGTCTCCAGCAGCCGGTCCACGTCGGCCAGGCTGCCGAACAGCGGGTCCACGTCGGTGTAGTCGGCGACGTCGTACCCGTGGTCCTTCTGTGGCGAGGTGTAGAACGGGGTGATCCACAGCGCGTCGACCCCGAGGTCGCGCAGGTAGGGGAGCCGGGACGTGATGCCCGGAAGGTCGCCGATCCCGTCGCCCGCCGCGCCGTCGCCCCCCTCGCCCCCCTCGCCGTCGGCGGGTAGGCCGTCGGCGAAGCTGCGGACGTAGACCTGGTAGACGACCGCGTCGCGCCACCAGGGGTGCCCGGGCGCGGGCGCCGTCACCGGAAGTCCCGCGGGTCGACGGTGAACCACACGTGCTCGGCCGTGGCGACCACCTCGTCGTCGGGGCCGTAGAGCGTCGCGGCGGTGAACGTCCGGCGGCCGTCGAGACCGCGTTGCTCGCCGACGACGACATACCGCTCCGACGTGCGCGGCAGGCTGCGGACCTCGGCCGTCATCCGGCCCAGCACCGAGGGGCGGCCCTCGAGGTCGCTGGACCAGCCGCCCGGGCAGTCGAGGGCGGCCCAGGCGACCGGCACCGCACTCTCGTACGGCGTCCAGGAGGCGGCCACCCGCTCCCCGCCCACGGATCCGGGGAAGATCCGCAGGCCGTCGCCGACGCGCCGGTCGGGGCCGCACACGTAGCAGCTCGGGAACGGATGGACCTGGTGCCCGGGATAGCGGGCCTCCGCCTCGGCCGCCACCGTCGCCGGGACCGGCGCCACCGGCACCGGCCGCGCCTCGGCGTACACGGCCTCGGCGACGACCTGGCCGTCGTGGGTCAGGGTGGCGCCGGCGGCGGTCGGGAGCACGGGCATCGGGACGTCGAGCGGCGGCGGCTGCCGCAAGGTCACCGTGACGGCGGTGCCGAGTCCTTGGGCGGGGAGCGTCGTGGCGAGCGCGCCCGACGTCCAGCCGCCGTTGCCCGAGCGCGGGGGCCCGTTGAAGCGGTGCGGCACGATCAGCGGAGGCAGGGAGGTCACCGGGCCAGCATGGCAGGGCGGTGGTGTGCGCCCTTTCTCTTAATGGGTCAGAATAGAGGGGTGAGCGATCTCATCGACACCACCGAGATGTATCTCCGCACGATCTACGAGCTGATCGAGGAGGGCATCATCCCGCTGCGGGCGCGCATCGCCGAGCGCCTGCACCAGAGCGGGCCGACGGTGTCGCAGACGGTGGCCCGGATGGAGCGCGACGGCCTGCTGACCGTCGAGGGCGACCGCCACCTCGAGCTGACCGAGGAGGGCCAGCGCCTCGCCACCCGGGTCATGCGCAAGCACCGCCTCGCCGAGCGCCTGCTCACCGACGTGATCGGCCTCGAATGGGAGCTGGTGCACGAGGAGGCGTGCCGCTGGGAGCACGTGATGTCCGAGACCGTGGAGCGCCGGCTCATCGAGCTGCTCGGTCACCCGACCGAGTCGCCCTACGGCAACCCGATCCCGGGGCTCGCCGAGCTCGGCCAGAACGCCGTCGGCGAGAACTTCATGTCCGACGTCGAGCCGCTCTCGAAGGCCGCTGGTGCCGAGAGCTCGCGTGCCGTGGTCCGCCGCATCTCCGAGGAGATGCAGAAGGACGACGCGCTGATGAGCGCCATGCGCCGGGTCGGCGCGCTGCCCGACAAGACCATCACCATCCAGGCCACGGCCGACGGCGTACTCGTCGGCTCCGGTGGCGAGACGGCCGAGATCTTCCCCGAGGCGGCCGATCACATCTTCGTCAAGCGGTTGTAGGAGCAGGTGGCGCGGGGCCTCCAGGTTCATCACGTGATGTAGGTGAGCGGGAGCTTCTGTAGCGGGACTCCGCTACAGAAGCGATGGCCGGCCTACATCACGTGATGAAACCGAGAGCCCCGCGCCGCCGCCAGCCCGGTGAGCCACTCGCCGACCCCGGCCTCCACCTTGTACGTCGCCAGATCGTCGCCGCGGGTCGGGCCACGGTTGACCACGACCACCGCCACGCCCCGCTGCGCCGCGCGGCGGACGAACCGCAGGCCGCTCATCACGGTGAGGCTGGAGCCGGCGACGACCAGCGTGCCGCCGCCGTCGGGGCCGTCGGCGAGCGCCTCGACCGCGGCGTAGCAGCGCTCCACGCGGGGCTTGGGGACGTTCTCGCCGAAGAACACCACGTCCGGCTTGAGCGGGCCGCCGCAGTCGGTGCAGGCCGGGACCGCGAAGTCGTGGGTCTCGTCGAGGTCGACGTCGCCGTCGGGGCGGGCCGCGACGGCGACGTGGCGTGCAGCCCAGCCGGGATTGGCGTCCTCGAGTCGCCGCTGCAGCACGCTCCGCGGCGTCGTCCGGCGGCAGGCGAGGCAGACCACGTCGGCGATCCGGCCGTGCAGCGCGACCAGGGCGGGAGTCCCCGCGGCCTCGTGCAGGCCGTCGACGTTCTGGGTGATGACCAACTCGGCGCCGAGTGCCGCGACGGCACGGTGCCCGGAGTTGGGCTCGGCGCGCCGCATCCGGGACCAGCCGAGGTGGCTGCGTGCCCAGTACCGCTGCTGGGCGGCGGGACCCGACACGAACTCCTGATAGGTCATCGGCATCCGTGCGGGCGCCCCGGGCCCGCGATAGTCCGGGATGCCCGAGTCGGTGGAGAGTCCGGCTCCGGTCAGCAGCACGAGTGGTCGGGACGCACACAGGTCGAGCGCGGCCCGCTGGTCGGAGCGCTCGCGTGGGCGCTGCCCGGGCCGCTGGCCGACGAGGGTCACCGGTCCAGGGTACGCAACGGGACGAACACGTAGCGGCCGTGCCGCTCGACCCGCAGCATCTCCCCGGCCACCGGCCCGACCAGCACGCCGCCGGGCCGCAGCTGCCGGACCAGGGCGTTGGGCAGGGCATCGGCGTCGGCCGACACCAGCACCCGGTCGTACGGCGCCGCGGCCGGCCAGCCGAGCACGGCCGGATCGGCGCGATGCAGCTCGACCCCGGGGCTCCGGGCGAGCCGGGCCCGGGCCATCGCGAGCACCTCGGGCACCAGCTCGACCCCCACGACGAGCCCGCTCCGCCCGGTCAGGCGGGCGAGCAGGGCGGTCGACCACCCGGACCCGCAGCCCACGTCGAGCACCCGGTGGCCGGGCTCGACGCCGAGCAGGGTCAGCATGGCCCGCACCGTCGAGGGCTGGGAGTTCGTGACGCCGTACCCCAGGGGCAGGGCGCGGTCCACGGCGGCGTACGCCCGCTGGTCAGGTGGCAGGAAGCCCTCACGCGCGACGGCGTCGAAGGCGGCGGCGATCCGGCGATCAGCCGTAGCGGAGCCGCGCACGCGCGCGCGCCTTCTCGGCCTCGGCCTCCCGGCTCTTCGGCGGAGCCGTCGTCACCAGGTCGTCGAGCAGGTGCTGGGTGATGTGGGCGATCTCCGCCACGGCCCGGTCGAAGACCTCTTGGTTGGCCTGGCTGGGCTTCGCGGTTCCGCTGACCTTGCGGACGAACTGGAGCGCCGCCGCGGTCACCTCGTCCCGCGTCGCCGGGGGCTCGAAGTTGTTGAGCGGACGGATGTTGCGGCACATGACTCCAACCGTACGCCGGAGCGCCGATCGCGGCCCAGACCGATCACAGCTCGAAGAACTGCGCGTCCTCCCCGGTCACCAGCACCACCCGCCCGTCGGGCAGGGGGACGGTCCGGACCCGGTCGACGTCGACGCCGTACTCCACCTGGACCCGGCGCTCGTGTAGCTCGCCGCCGGCGAGCTTGACGACCGAGAGGTAGCCGACCCGGCGGCTGCCCTGCTTCTGGACGACGGTCAGCACCGTGCGCTGCTCGGGGAGCCAGGTGAACGCGCGGGGGTCGGCGCCGGCGAGGGCCTCGGTCCGCCGGCCGTAGCCGACGACGTCGAGGCGGGTCACCTTCGTGGTGTCGCGGACGTCGAAGAGCCCGATCTGGGCGCCCCAGCCGCCGCGTCCGCCGGGGCCCTGCGGCCCCTCGCCGACGCCGATCAGGCGGGCCCGGCCGAGCGGGTGGAGATAGGAGGAGAAGCCGGGGATCTTGAGCTCGCTGAGCAGGCGGGGGGCGGCGGTGTCGGTGAGGTCGACGGCGTAGAGCGGGTCGACCCGGCGGAAGGTCACCACGATCGCGAGGTCGTCGAACCAGCGCACCGACTGGATCTCCTCGTTGCGCCCGAGCCCGTCGAGACGGCCGCGCTCGACCAGGTCCTGGCCCTGCCGATCGAGGGTCAGCACCGAGCTGAAGTTGCCGGTCTCGCTGGTGGGGCCCACGGCGACCCGGAGCACGCCGCCCGCCTCGTCCAGCGACCAGCGGTCGCGGATCGCGCCCTCCACCTCGCCCGAGGCGACATGGGTGGCCCGAGGGCCGTCCAGAGCGAAGTCGAAGAGGTACGACGACCCGCCATCCCCGCGCCCCGGCACGAACCGCGGCGTGCCGGTCGCCGGGGCGCCGCACCACTCGAGGCAGCCCCAGCCGCCGCCCGCGGCGGCCAGGTAGAGGTGGTCGGCGGACTCGTAGGCGATGTCGGTCAGCCCGGCCAGCCCGATCGCGTCGAGGGTGCCGGCGTCGCCGGTGTCGAAGCCGATGACGCTGGTGGTGCCGAGGGCGAGGTCGTCGGAGGGGAGCGCGACGTCGCGGCAGTCGAGCAGCTGCCCCGCCTTGCCGTCATCCACGGCGACCGTCGGGAGCCAGTCCGCGAGAGTGCTGTCCTCGACGACCTGCCGGTTGTGCGTCAGCGCCTCATCGGGGCTGCGCTTGCCGGTGGGCTGCACGAAGTCGAGGTCGGGCAGGCCGTTGGCGAGGACCAGGCGGACGGTGTCGCCGTGCTGGCGCGCCGAGAACCGCGCGGCGTCGTACCGGACGTCGTCGACGACCTCGGGCGCGGCCGGGTCGGCGAGTGACACGGTCAGCACCCGGGTGCCGCGGATCCCGGCCTTGCCGGTGGGTCCCTTCACGTCGCCGATCGCGACCACCGTGTCGCCGGCCAGCAGGAGCTCGGGAGCGTCGATGCCGGGGAGGTCGAGCGAGGAGAGCTTGACGGTCGAGGAGCCGGTCACGTCGTACACGTCGATCCGGTCATCCCGCTCGACGACCATCAGGCTGCCGTCGGTCTTGACGGTGTCCGGCTCGTCGACGCCGGCCTCCTGCACGTTGGTGCCGGTCTCGCTGTTCGTCTGCCGCTCGGCCTGCGGGGCGGAGGCGGCCGTGCCGGTCGCCCCGTCCGCCGGGATCAGGTCGTTCCGCTCCAACCGGTCGCTCATCACGCCTGAGCTCAGGCCCTCCGCATAGAGCCCCATGCCGCCGCCCCAGCCCCACGGCCCGACGACGTCCAGCCCACGCCGGACGTACGACGCCAGCAGGTCGTCGCACGACGCCGCCGCCTCCAGGTCGGCCTGGAAGGCGACGTGGCGCGGCAGCCGGTCGGGCCCGGCCGGGCCGGCGCCTGGTCCGGCGCCGGGGCCGCCGGCCAGGCTGCCGGCGACGAACGCGCCGGCCAGGGCGGTCGCGGCGCCCGCGGTCAGCACGGGCCGGAGGACGAGCCGGCGACGCCGGCGGCGCTCCTTCGCGGTCGCGGCGAGGATCGCGCCGACCGGTGCCGGGTCGGTGGGGTAGTCGTCCCAGAGGTTCTCGAGGTCGGTCATGACGGTCTCCGTCCGGTGAGGTCGAGCAGGTGGTCGTCGGCGGCGAGGTGGGCCAGCGCGCGGGAGAGCCGGCTCTTCACCGTCCCGGCCGGGATGCCGAGGGCCTCGGCGGTCTGGCGTTCGGTGAGCTGCACGAAGTACCGCAGCACCACGACCTCCCGGTTGGGCTTGGTCAGAGCGCCCAGCGCGCGGTGGACGGCGTCGGCCAGTGCCACCCGGTCCGCCGTGTCGGGCTCCGCCGTCCGCGGCCCGTCGACCGGGGCGTCGTACTGCCGGTCCTTCCACCACCGGGTGCGGCGGCTGTCGCGCAGGCAGTTGACCAGCATCCGGTAGACGTACGCGTCGCGGTTCTCCGCGCTGCTGACCCGGCTCCAGCCGGTGTAGCAGCGAACCAGTGTCGTCTGCGCCAGGTCCTCCGCCTCGTGCGGCCGGGCGCCGAGGAAGACGGCGGCACGGACCAGGCTCGGCCAGCTCTGCTGGACGTAGTCGGCGTACGCCGACTGGTGATCGGCCTCGGTGTCGGGTTCCACAAGGTCTCCTCGCTGTGCTGAACCTATGACGGAGCCCGGGGCCCGAAGGGTTCCATCGGGTTCGGGGCCGGTGGAAGAGTGGGGGCATGGCAGACAGCGCGCGCCCCTACGACGTCGTCCTGTTCGGAGCCACCGGCTTCACCGGGGGACTGACCGCCGACTACCTCGCCGAGCACGCGCCGCCCGGGCTGCGCTGGGCGCTGGCCGGCCGCAGCGAGCAGCGGCTGGCGGCGGTCCGCGACCATCTCGCCGCGTCCCGTGAGCACCTCGCCGACCTGCCGCTGCTGGTCGCCGACGCGACCGACGCCGAGGCGCTGGCCGAGGTGGTCGCGACGACGCAGGTGGTCGCGACCACGGTCGGGCCCTACGTCGAGCACGGCGGCCCGCTGGTGGCCGCCTGCGCCGCGGCGGGCACCGACTACGTCGACCTCACCGGCGAGCCGGAGTTCGTCGACCGGACCTATGTCGAGCACAACGCCGCCGCCGAGGGCTCCGGCGCGCGGCTGGTGCACTCCTGCGGCTTCGACTCGATCCCGCACGACCTGGGCGCGTACTTCACCATCCAGGAGCTGGCGAAGGAGGTCGGTGGGGAGATCACCACGCCGGTCACGATGCGGGGCGTGGTGCGCAGCAGGGCCGGGTTCTCCGGCGGCACCTTCCACTCCGCGCTCACCGCCTTCTCGCGCGCCCGGCAGATGAAGGAGGCCTCGACCGCGCGCCGTCGGCTCGAGCCCCGGCCGGAGGGCCGCCGCTCCCGGGCCACGGCGGGACGGCCCCGCCGCGACCACGACCTCGGCTACTGGCTGCTCCCGCTGCCCACCATCGACCCGTTCGTCGTCGCCCGCAGCGGCGCCCACCTGGCGTCGTACGGGCCGGCGTTCAGCTACTCCCACTACGCCGGCACCAAGACCCTGCGGTACGCCGCCGGCGGCGCCGTCGGTGTCACCGGTCTGACCCTGGCCGCCCAGGTCCCGCCGCTGCGCAACGCACTGCTCAAGCGGGTGCCCCAGGGCGAGGGCCCGTCGCCGAGCCGCCGCGAGAAGTCCTGGTTCACCGTCGACTTCGTCGCCGAGACCGCGGGGACGAAGGTCCGCACCCGCGTCTCCGGCGGTGATCCCGGCTACACCGAGACCGCCAAGATGCTGGCCGAGTCGGCGCTCTGCCTGGCCCTCGACGACAACCCCAACGTGGCCGGGCAGGTCACCACGGCCACGGCGATGGGGGAGGCCCTGCTGGCCCGGCTGCAGCGGGCCGGGATCGTGTTCGAGCGGCGCTGACCGATCCCGCTGTCCGGCCCCCGGGGTTGGTCGACCAAGCATCTGCTTCGGTACGCTGCTCGCGGCGTTCGGGGGCGCGCCATGGGGAGATGGCTGCGCGGCGCCGGCGGGGGCGACGACCGCGCGGGTCCGGGGAGAGGGGGCCCGCCGATGGGGCGCGGGAGCACACGTATGTCCGAACGGGGAGCCAGCGCCCTGCTCGTCGCACTGTTCCTGTCGGTGGCGATGGTCTGCACGGCGTTCGCCGTCGACCTCGGCCTCCAGCGGGTGCTGCGCCGTGACCTGCAGGCGGTCGTCGACGTCGTCGCGCTCGACCTGGCCCGCGAGCTGACCGGCAAGCGGGCAGGGGAGTATGCCGCCGCCGATCGCGCGGTGATCGACGCCGCCAAGGAGGCCAGCCTGCGCCGCAACGACCAGCTGGTCGGCGGGGAGGTGCGGGCGTCCTCTGTGACCTGGGAGCTGGTATCCCTCCACGACGGCGCCTGGCGACCCGCGGCGGCCGCCGAGATCCCCGGCGGGGTGCGGGTGATCGCCCGCTCGGAGGTCGCCTTCGCGTTCGGTGCGTTCACCGGGGTCGACCAGGGCCGCTCGACCCGGACGGCCGTGGCCTCCGCGCGAGCCGGTGCCTGCCTGAGGGTCGGCTCGTACGCCGCCCAGCTGGACACCCAGCGCTCCTGGCTGCTGGCCCCGCTCCTCGGGAACCTGCTCGGCTCCGACCTGGCGCTCGCCGTGCTCGACCCGGAGGCAGGGCTCGCCGGCGTCGAGCTCAACCTGCTCGACCTGATCGAGGAGCTCGACCCGCTGGTCAGCGCGGACATCTCGGCGGCGTCCTTCACCGAGGTGGCCGGCGTCGCGGTGGGTCTCTCCGAGCTGATGCTCGCCGCGATCCACACCTTGGAGCGGCAGAGCGGCCGGCTGGCGGAGATCGACCTGCTGCGCAACGTCCACAACGGCATCCAGGCGAACCTCCCGGCTGTCGGGATCCAGCTGAGCGACCTGGTCCGGCTCGCGACCGCGGACGACGCCGCGGCGAACCTCGATCTCAACCTGTTCGACCTGGTCGCCGGATCGCTGGCGATCGCCAACGGCACCAATGTCATCAAGCTCCCGTGGTCCGTGCGGCTGCCGCTGCCCCTGGGGCCCGACGGCACCAGCCTGGTCGACCTGAAGGCCTCGGTGAAGGTCGGGCAGAAGCCCGTCGTCGACTGTGTGAGGGCGGAGAGCTCGCAGATCGAGATCGACCTCAGCGGCGACGCGCTCGCGCTCGACCTCGGCCTCGTCGCCGTACGGGTCCCGCTCTCGATCCGGCTCACCCTCGCCGACGCCAGCGCGACCGTCACCGCGGTCGAGTGCCTGCCCGCGGGCAAGCGGGTCGGGATGCTGGTCGACAGCGGCCTGCTCGGAGTCGACGTACGCCTCGGCCAGCGCGCCGACGACCCCACCTCGCCGAAGCTGAGCGTCTCCCTGCTGGGCATGGGCATCCCGGGGTGGGACGGCGTCGAGGTCGTCAGCGGCACCGTGGTCCTGGCGAGCGGGGCGAACCCGAACCGGCCCACCCGCGAGGAGCGCCTCGACATCGTCGACGAGGACTACGACGTCAGCGTGCCGATCCGGCAGGGCGGTCTCGGCCTCCCGGACCTGTTCCTGTCCGTCAACAGCCTGAAGCTGCTCGGCGGCCTCGGCCCGCTGTCCGACCTGCTGGCGTTCCTCGGCATCCCGAGCCTGCTGCAGTGGGTCGTCGACCTGGTGCTCCAGGGGGTGGTCAACCCGCTCAAGAACAATCTCGACAGGTGGCTGCTCGCCCCGCTGCTCGACGCGCTCGGCGCCGATCTCGCCGGCGGCACGGTGAGCGCGGTGGAGCCGGTGGACTGCGGCATGCCGCGTCTGACGGGCTGACCGGGTCGGTTGGCCGGGTTGATCGGGCTGGTCGGCGGCGGCGCTGTAACACGTTGTCCACCTGACTGGGCGTCACATCTCAGCAGAAAGTGGCCGCTGAGCGGCCTGAATCTGCTGACAGCCGACGGGTAGTCGGGTGGACGGCGTGTTACAGCGGAGCGCTCAGCCGGGGCAGGGGTCGACGTCGAAGCTCGTGGAGCGGGTCGCGGTCTGCCCGGCCTTGTCGACGGCGGTGACCGTGGCCGTCACGGTGCCGCCGACGGGGAAGGGCCCGATGGTGGCGGTCCAGGAACCGCCGGAGGCCGTCATCGGCTCCTGCCCGGTGCCGCTGGGGCCCGACCAGGCGACCCGCACCGACTGCACGCCGGAGGCGTCGGCGACGGTCGTGGTCAGGCTCCGTCCGGAGCAGTCGGTGGGGCCGCCGACGGAGATCCCGCCGATGACGGGCGGCCGGTCGACGACGACCTGGACCTGCAGGACGACGGTGCCGCCGGACCAGGAGACGGCGACCGTGCCGGTGCTGCTGCCCTCGCCGAGGCTCGACCGGTCGGCGGTGATGGTCAGGCCCGCGTCGGCGCCGGCAGCCAGCGACCCGGCTCCCCGGGAGACCGACAGCCAGGCCACCCGCGGTTTGACGGTGTAGTCCAGGGCGCTGCCGCCGGCGTTGCTCAGTCGCACGGTGCCGGCGGACTTCGTGCCGAGCCGGAGGGTGCGGGTCGAGACGCGCAGGTCGCCCGGCGCGGTGACGGTCGTCTCGGTCGTGGGCGTCGACGTCGGGGAGGCCGGCGCACTCGGCGTGGGGGGCGCCGGCTCGGTGGGCGTCGTCGCGGGAGCCGGGGCGGTGGCGGCCGGGGCCGTTGCCGTGGGTGCCGGGCTGTCGGTCACCGGGTCGGTGGCCACCGCGGGCGCGGTGTCCTCGGGCCACCAGGTGAGGACGGCGGCGCCGCCGAGAGCCAGCAGCAGCACGACCAGGCCGACGAGGAGCAGCGGGCGCTTCGACGTACCGCCGCCGGGGGCGGGAGGCGGCAGCGCCGGGTCGTCGGCGTAGTAGGCCACCAGCCTCTCGTCGTCGAGCACCCGGTCGCGGAGCGCGGCAGGAGCGGCGAAGGCGGGTACGCCGGCGAGCAGGGCGAGCGGGCTGACCATGAGCCGGCGCCGGGTCTCGCAGGTCTCGCAGCCGTCGATGTGCCGTGCGACCCGCTTGCGGATCAGCGGTGAGAACCGGCCGTCCCAGTCGCCGAGGATCGCGGACAGCTCGCCGCACAGCTCGCTGCCGCGGCGGGCGACGAGGAGGGCGCCGAGCGACCGCTCGACCTGGTCGCGAGCCCGGCTGAGCATGACGTAGGAGTTCTGGGTGGTCACGTCCATCGCCGCGGCCAGCTCGGCGCCGTCGAGACCCTGGCGCAGGTGCAGGTCGAGGAGCGCGCGGTCGCGGTCGTTGAGGCCCTCGATCGCCGCCCAGACCAGCTCGCGCAGCTCGTCCCGGCCGGCCGCGTCGGCGACCTGCTGCTCGGGGCCGCTGCCCTGGTCAGGCATCGCCTCGAGCCATTCGTCGTCGTGTGCCTCGCGTGCCCGCCCGCGCAGCGTCCGCAGGCACTCGTTGCGCACGACCGCGTACAGCCAGGGCCGCAGTCGCGCCGGGTCCCGCAGCTGGCCGACCTTCTCCGCCATCACCACGAAGGCGTCCGCGACGCAGTCCGCCGCCTCCTCCCGGTTGCGGAGCATCGAGTACGCGAAGTCGTGCAGGCGGTCGGCGTACCGCTCGTAGACCCCCGCGAACGCCTGACGGTCGCCGGCGAGGACGCCCGCGACGAGGGTCGCGTCGTCGGCGGGCGGGCCCGAGGCTGTCATGGCGTGATCGTAGGGACACAGAGATGTGAGTGCCTACCGTTCCCAACCTTGCGCTTTTTCGGCGACGCTGGACGGTGCCCACAACGTTTTGCCGTCAAGCCTGTGGGTTCTCCACTGTCACCGGCCCGGCGCGAGATGGAAGGGTCGAAACCGTGCCAGTGGTCTCTCGAATCGCCATCGTCAACCGCGGGGAAGCGGCCATGCGGCTGATCCACGCCGTACGCGACCTCAATGCCCGCCACACGAGCGAGATCGGGCAGATCCGCACCATCGCGCTCCACACCGACGTCGACGCCGGGTCGGCGTTCGTCCGGGAGGCGGACGAGGCCCACCTCCTCGGGGCGGCGGCCGACCGCCCGTACCTCGACCACGCCGCGCTGGAGCGGGCGCTGACCGAGACCGGGGCCGACGCGGCCTGGGTCGGCTGGGGCTTCGTGGCCGAGGACCCGGCCTTCGCGGAGCTGTGCGAGCGGCTGGGCGTCACCTTCATCGGCCCCAGCGCCGATGCGATGCGCAAGCTCGGCGACAAGATCGGCTCCAAGCTGATCGCCGAGGAGGTGGGCGTGCCGGTCGCGCCCTGGAGCGGCGGCAGCGTCGACAGCCTGGAGGAGGCGCTGGCCAGCGCCGAGAAGGTCGGCTACCCGCTGATGCTCAAGGCCACCGCCGGCGGCGGCGGGCGCGGCATCCGCAAGGTCAGCTCCGACGCCGACCTGACCGACGCCTACCAGCGGACCCGCGACGAGGCGCAGCGGGCGTTCGGCAGCGGCGTGGTCTTCCTGGAGAAGCTGGTCACCGACGCCCGTCACGTCGAGGTCCAGGTGATCGCCGACGGTCAGGGCACCGCCTGGGCGATCGGTGTCCGCGACTGCTCGGTGCAGCGCCGCAACCAGAAGGTCATCGAGGAGTCCGCCTCACCGCTCCTGGGCGATGCCCAGACGGCCGACCTCAAGGCCGCCGCCGAGCGGCTCGCCAACGCGGTCGGGTACGCCGGCGCCGGCACCGTCGAGTTCCTCTACCACCCGGGCGAGCGGACCTTCGCCTTCCTCGAGGTCAACACCCGCCTCCAGGTCGAGCACCCGATCACCGAGGAGGTGACCGGCACCGACCTGGTCGCCCTGCAGATCCAGGTGGCGCGCGGGCTCCCGCTGACCGGCGAGCGGCCCGCCGAGCGCGGCCACGCCGTGGAGGCCCGGCTCAACGCCGAGGACCCCGACCGCGACTTCGCCCCGGCCCCGGGCCGGATCAGCCGGCTCGAGTTCCCCGCGGGCCCGGGCATCCGGGTCGACACCGGGGTCGCCGAGGGCGACACCATCCCGGCCGACTTCGACTCGATGATCGCGAAGGTGATCGCCTGGGGCGCCGACCGCGAGCAGGCGCTGGCCCGCCTGCGCCGCGCGATGGGCGAGACCACCGTGGTCATCGACGGCGGAGCGACCAACAAGAGCTTCATCCTCGATCTCCTCGACCAGCCCGAGGTCACCACCGGCGCCCCCGTCTGGGCCGACACCGGCTGGATCGACCGGGTCCGGGGAGAGGGCCGCCTGCAGGCCGCCCGGCACGCCGGGGTGGCACTCGTCGCCGCCGCGATCGAGGCGTACGACGAGGAGGAGCGCTCCGAGATCGCGCGTCTGCTGCAGACCTCCCAGGGTGGCCGGCCGCAGGTGCAGCACGACCCCTCCCGCACCATCGAGCTCAAGCTGCGCGGGGCGACGTACGCCCTGACGGTGCGGCAGACCGGCCCCGCCCGCTACCAGGTCACCGTCGCCGGCGGCGGTGCTGCCGGGGAGGTCCGCACGCTCACGGCGACACTGGACCGCATCGACGAGGTGCACGGCCGGCTCACGGTCGACGGTCACCGGTTCCGGCTGGTGACCGCCAGCCACGGCCCGGTCCAGCTGGTCGAGGTCGACGACGTCATGCACCGGATCAGCCGCGACGAGGGCGGCATGGTGCGCTCGCCCGCGCCCGCGCTCGTCGTCTCCACCCCGGTCGCCGTCGGCGACGAGGTCGCCGCCGGGCACCCGGTGCTGGTGCTGGAGTCGATGAAGATGGAGACGGCGCTGCACGCGCCGTTCACCGGCCGGGTCAAGGAGCTCCTGGTCCGGGTCGGCAGCCAGGTCGAGACCGGCGCCCCGCTGGTGCGTCTCGACCCGACCGGCGACGCCGGCGACGAGCAGCAGGGCACGGCCCCCGGGCAGGTCGACCTGGACCTGCCGGTGCCCGAGCCGGTCGCGGCCGCCGGGCGCAACGCCGAGCAGCTGGCCGACCTGGGCAGCCAGCTGCTCGGGTACGACATCGACGCCGACCGGCGCCCCGCGCTGCTGGCCGACTACCTGGCGAGCCGCGACCAGGGCGGGTCGGCGCAGACGCTGCGGGCCGAGATGGCGCTGCTGTCGCTGTTCACCGACGTCGCCGAGCTGAGTCGCAACCGTCCGGCGGGCGACGAGCCGCCGGCCGAGCTGCGCGTGCACAGCTCACGGGAGCACTTCCACACCTATCTGCGCAGCCTGGACCCTGATCGGGGGGCCCTCCCGGACCACTTCCGCGACAAGCTGCTGCGGGTGCTCGCGCACTACGGCGTCACCGACCTGGAGCGCACGCCGGAGCTGGAGCGGGCCGTCTTCCGGATCTTCCTGGCCCAGCAGCACGCCTCCGACGTCGAGGTCGCGGTCGGCGTCCTGCAGCGGTGGCTGAGCGCCCCGCCGCCGGCGGCCGAGGACCGCCCGGCCGCCCGCGCCCTGCTGGAGCGGATGGTGCGCGCCACCCAGCTCCGGTTCGCCGTCGTGGGCGACCTGGCCCGCTCGATCCGGTTCGGCTGGTTCGACCAGCCGCTGGTCGACGACGAGCGACGCGTGGTCCTCGAGGGCGTGGCCGCCGAGGTCGCCGCCCTGGCCGACCCGGGGGCCGCCGACGGGGACGCCGCCGACCGGGACGCCCGGATCGCCGCGCTCACCGCGATCCCGGAGCAGCTGGTCGGCTTCCTCCGCGACCGGCTCGTCGACGGCCTTCCCGCCCGGGAACCGCTGCTCGAGGTGCTGATCCGCCGGCACTACCTGGAGTACCACCTGCACGACCTGACGGTCACCGACCCGGACCAGCACGGCGGGCGCCCGGTCGTGTTCGCCGAGTACGCCACCGACCAGAAGGGCGCGACCCGCGTCGTCTCCACACTCGCCGACGTGACCGAGCTCGCCGACCCCGACGGCCCCCTCGGCGTCGCCATCGCCTCGGCGCTGACCACCGACCACGACCCCGGTCACTCGGTGGTGGAGATCTACCTGCGCTGGCCCGACGCCCCGGCCGATCCCGACGCGGCCTCGGCCGAGGTGGCCCGGATGCTCGCCGGCCAGGAGTTCGCCCGCCGCGCCCGCCGGGTGTCGGTGGCGGTCTGCCCGGCCGCGCCGCAGCCGGTCGACTACTTCACGTTCCGCCCCGACGAGAAGGGCCAGGGCGCTCTCGCCGAGGACACGCTGATCCGCGGCATGCACCCGATGGTCGGTCGCCGGCTCAACCTGTGGCGGCTGCGCGAGTTCGACGTGACCCGGCTCGCCGCGCCCGACGACGTCCTCCTCTACGAGTGCGTCGCCCGGGCCAACCCCGCCGACCGGCGCCTGGTGGCCGCTGCGCAGGTGCGCCAGCTCGCCGTCGTACGCGACGACGAGGGGCGGGTGATCGGGCTTCCGCACGCCGAGCGTGCCGTCGAGAACTGCCTGGAGGCGATCCGCCGGGTACGCACCGCCCGTGGCCGCGAGGGCACCAAGCTCGACGTCAACCACGTGTGGGTGACGGTGTGGCCGCTGGTCGAGGCCGACCTCGACCAGCTCACGGCACTGCAGGGCAAGATCACGCCGCTCAGTGAGGGCGCCGGGATCGAGGAGGTGCTCGCCGAGGGCCGGGTGGCCGGACCCGACGGCACCCCGACGCCGGTGGCGATCCGCTTCCACGCCAAGCCCGGGGCAGGCGTCGTCGCCGACGTCATCGAGCCGCCGACCGAGCCGCTCGCCCCGCTGGACGAGTACGCCGGCAAGGTGCTGCGCGCCCGTCGCCGGGGTCTGGTCTACCCCTACGAGCTGCAGCCGGTGCTCGCCGGCGGCGGCACCGTCGTCGAGCACGACCTGGACCCGTCCGGGGCCCTGGTCCCCGTCGACCGCGCGCCGGGCCAGAACACCGCCGGCATGATCGTCGCGGTCGTCACCACCCCGACCCCCCTGCACCCCGAGGGCGTCACCCGCGTGGTGCTGTGCGGCGACCCGCTGAAGTCCCTCGGCGCCCTCTCGGAGCCCGAGTGCGCCCGGGTGATCGCGGCCATCGACCTCGCGGAGACCATGGGTGTCCCGGTCGAGTGGTTCGCGGTCTCGGCCGGTGCCCGGATCTCCATGGAGAGCGGCACCGAGAACATGGACTGGGTGGCCGCGGCGCTGCGCCGGATCGTGCAGTTCACCCAGGACGGCGGCGAGATCAACATCGTCGTCGCGGGGATCAACGTCGGCGCCCAGCCGTACTGGAACGCCGAGGCCACCATGCTGATGCACACCAAGGGCATCCTGGTCATGACGCCGGACAGCGCGATGGTGCTGACCGGCAAGCAGTCGCTGGACTTCTCCGGCGGTGTCTCGGCCGAGGACAACCACGGCATCGGCGGCTACGACCGGGTGATGGGACCGAACGGCCAGGCGCAGTACTGGGTGCCCGACCTGGCCGGTGCGTTCGGTGTCCTGATGGCGCACTACGACCACACCTATGTCGTCCCCGGCGAGGCCGGACCGCGGCGTGCGCCGTCGACCGACCCGGTCGACCGCGACATCACCACCCACCCGCATCCCGGCGACTTCGCCACCGTGGGCGAGATCTTCTCGGCCGAGCACAACCCCGACCGCAAGCGGCCCTTCGACATCCGCACCGTGATGCGGGCGCTCGCGGATGCCGACCACGACCTGCTCGAGCGGTGGGCCGGCATGGCCGACGCCGACACCGCGGTGGTCGTCGACACCCGGATCGGCGGCTACCCGGTCAGCCTGGTCGGCATCGAGTCGAAGCCCGTGCCCCGGGCCGGTTTCCCGCCCACCGACGGCCCGGACACCTACACCGCGGGCACCCTCTTCCCGCGGTCGTCGAAGAAGGTGGCCCGCGCGATCAACGCCGCCTCCGGCAACCGGCCGCTGGTCGTGCTGGCCAACCTGTCCGGCTTCGACGGCTCCCCGGAGTCGATGCGCAACCTGCAGCTGGAGTACGGCGCCGAGATCGGTCGCGCGATCGTCAACTTCCGCGGCCCGATCGTGTTCTGCGTGATCTCGCGCTACCACGGCGGCGCGTTCGTGGTGTTCTCCAAGCGGCTCAACCCGGAGATGACCGTGCTCGCGATCGAGGGCTCCTACGCCTCGGTCCTCGGGGGCGCTCCCGCCGCGGCCGTCGTGTTCGCCGCCGAGGTGGCCAAGCGGGCCGCGGCCGACCCCCGGGTCGCCGCGCTGCAGGAGCGGATCGACTCCCTGGCCGGGACCGGCGCCGACGCCGGTGTCGACGGTGAGCGCGGCGGGCTGGTCGTCGAGCTGGCAGACCTGCGGGCCCAGCTGCGCGCGGACAAGATCGCCGAGGTCGCCGCCGAGTTCGACGGCGTCCACGACATCCACCGAGCCGTCGAGGTCGGCTCGGTCGACGAGGTGATCGCCGCCCGCGATCTGCGCCCGAAGGTGGTCGCGGCGATCGAGAAGGGCCTCGCTCCCGGGTGAGGCGGAGTCGACCGCGCGCGAAGGTGTCGGGCCGTCACTCGATCCCGAGGTAGTTGAGCCAGAGCCGGGTGAGGTCGTCGGCAGCGGTGTCGACGTCCTCGCGGTGCCCGAAGACGTACCAGATGTAGGCGAGCCGCTCGGTCATCGCGCCGAGCACGAAGGCGGCCGTGGCGGGGTCGACGTCGGGTGAGACCTCGCCGGCGGCCTGCCAGCGGGCGATCGCGCGCTCGGTGCGGCTGCGGTAGTAGCGGTTCCGCTCGGCCAGGACATCGGGGAGGTCGGGCTGGCCGAGGGCGGCCGCCTCGACGCTCTTCCAGAAGCCCGCGTTCCGCTTGAACGAGCTGAGGTAGAGCAGGTTGGTCTCGCGGATCCGGTGGGCCGGGTCGACCGATCCGCCCGACCGGCTCGGCACGAGCTCGCCGTAGACCTCGTCCTCCACGGTGATCAGCAGCTGCCGGAAGAGGTCGTCCTTGTTCTCGAAGTGCAGGTAGAACGTGCCGGCGGCGACCCCGGCCTCCTTGGTGATGTCCGAGACCCGGGTCTTGTGCAGGCCCTTCCGCTCCAGGACGCGGCGTCCGGCGCGGAGCAGGGCGCCGCGGGTCCGGTGGGCCTGGGTGGTCTGGGGAGTCCGCTCGGTGGTCATCGGACGCCGGCGTCCGGGGTCATCCGCAGGATCGAGGTCCAGGCGCCGGTGATCACCGCAGTGGCCTCCTCGAGGTCGGGTCGCTCGGGCCCGGCGCACCACTGCTGCACGGCCTGCTCGGTGAGCGCGATCAGCGCGTCGACCACGACGTCGCCGGCGACGCCTGGGTCGATCCAGCCCTGCTCGGCCCAGAAGCCGAGCTCGTCGGTGAGCGTGCGGGTCAGCGGGTCGGGCTGGTCGCGGAGGGCGGTGGCGACCTGGACGTTGCCGAGCGCGGCGGCGTTGATCATCCGCCACGTCGCGGCGCCCTCGGCGAGCCGGGCGACCTGGAGACGGACCACCTCGCGCAACCAGGCGCGGGCCCCCTCGGCATCGGAGAACCGGGCCCGGGGGACCTGGGCGGCCAGCCCTTGGCGGGACTGCTCGACGACCTCGAGGAAGAGCCCCTCCTTGGTGTCGAAGTAGGTGTAGAAGCTCCCTGCCGCCACGCCGGCACGCTTGGTCACGTCGATCACCCGGGCGCCGTGCAGGCCCTTCTCGGTGAAGACGTCGACGGCAGCGTCGACCAGCGCCTGCCGGGTCGGAGGGAGGGTCACTGGGCCGCCTCTCGGGGACGTGGATGGTCGGTCGGACTGCCCGAAGGCTAGCCAGTGTGCGAGTTCGATGCCACGAATGAATGGCAATTCAGAGTATCTGAATTCCTCGTCACCCGCCGTGGCGTCGAGCGTCGAGGGATCAGGTAGCGCCTGAAAGGGGGGATTCCGCATGCTCGGATCGACCCATTGTGTCCCTTGACACACTCTCGGACGACACGGTAGGACTACCCACATGAACGGAAATTCAACGCCGTACGACGGCCGCCGAGTGCTCGTCACCGGCGGTGCCCGCGGCCTCGGTGCCGCCGTCGCCGCGTCGTTCGCCGCGGCCGGCGCGCGGGTCGCGGTGTGGGACGCGCCCGGCGCGATGGCGCTCGACTACCCCCTGTCCGGCGCGGCCGAGCTCGACGCGGCCCGGACCGTGGTCGGCCCGACCGGGCACGTCGCCGCGGTCGACGTCCGCGAGGTCGCGCAGGTGCGCGCCGCCCTGCCCGCCACCGTCGCCGCGCTCGGCGGGCTCGACGTCGTCGTCTGCGCGGCCGGGGTCCGCACGGCCGCGACCGCGGCCACGATGAGCGACGCGGCCTGGGACGCCGTGGTCGACACCAACCTGCATGGCACCTACCACGTGCTGCGGGAGACCCTGGCCCACCTCGAGGAGTCGGGCCGCGGCCGGATCGTCGTCATCGCCGCCGAGGAGGGACGCCGCGGTGCCTTCGGGCTGAGCCACTACGCGGCCGCCGCCTGGGCGCAGATCGGCCTGGCCAAGTCGCTGGCCCACGAGGTCGCCGAGCACGGCATCGCGGTCGGGGTGGTGTGCCCCGGGGTGATGGACACCGCGATGAGCGACGACCCGTCGTACTGGGCGGTGCTGCAGGCCGGCCGCGACGGCTCGCAGGCGGTGGCCGGTCCCGACCGCGCCGCCGCCGAGCACGCGCTGCGTGTGCGCCACCCCAGCAGCGCGACCTATGTCGACGTCGACGCGGTCGTCCGCGCCGTCGAGCAGCTCGTCGCGGAGCCCGGCCTCGACCGGACCGGCGCGGTCGTCGACGTCTCGGCCGGCCTGGCCGCCACCAACACGGCGTGAGCCGCCCGCACCCCGAGGACGAGGAGAGAGAACGATGAGGAACTTCGACGGCCGGACCGCCCTGGTCACCGGCGCCGCCAAGGGGCAGGGCCGCTCCCACGCGATCGCGCTCGCCCAGCGGGGCGCCAACGTCGTGCTGGTCGACATCGCCGCGCAGATCCCGTGCGCGTCGCGGATGGGCACGCCCGAGGAGCTCGACGAGACCGCACGCATCGTCGAGTCGCTCGGCGCGCCCTGCCTGACGCTCAAGGCCGACACCCGCAGCCCCGAGCAGATGCGCGACGTCGTCGCGGCCACCGTCGAGCGGTTCGGGCGGGTCGACGTGCTGCTCGCCAACGCCGGCATCGCCGCCTTCGGCGCGGTCCGGGAGATGGCCGACGACGTGTGGCGCGACGTGGTGGACGTCAACCTCGGGGGAGTGGCGGCCAGCATCCGCGCGGTCGCGCCGGTGATGGCCGAGCAGCGCTCGGGGCGGATCGTCGCGACCGCCTCGTCGGTCGGTCGCGAAGGCGGTCCCAACAATGCCAACTACGCGGCGTCCAAGTGGGGTGTGATCGGACTCGTGAAGTCCGTCGCGATCGAGCTGGCCCCCTACGGCGTGACGGTCAACGCGTTCTCGCCGATGTCGGTGTCGACCGACATGTGCCACAACGATCTCACCTACGGCCTGTTCCGCCCCGACCTGGCCGCGCCCACGACCGACGACGTGCGCGCCACCTTCGCCACCCTCAACCCGATGGCCGTGCCGTGGATCGAGGTCGGCGACACGACCGAGGCCGTCCTCTTCCTCGCCTCCGACGAGGCCCGCTACATCACCGGTACGGCGCTCGACGTCGCCGGTGGCTGGAACGCCTTCCACAGCGCCTGACGCGCCGCCCCACACCGCACCTCGCCCGACGACCACCAAGGAGCCCCCCGTGACCTTCGACCCGACCGACAAGCTCTCCGACCTCGCCGCCGGCGGCCCGGCCCTGTTCTTCCCCGACCCGCCGGCCCAGGTCACCTTCAACTTCGACCAGGGCATCGCGGCGGAGGAGACCTTCCCTCTCGACGACTTCCGACGGCTGATGGGCGAGGTCCTCGACCGCGACGGCGGCCGCGCGCTGGAGTACATCTCGTTCGGCTACGAGGAGGAGACCGACCAGATCGTCTACCTGCCGTCGTACATCGAGCTGATGCTGGGCCACACCGGGCTGCGCGAGGAGGTCGCCGCGTGGATCTCCAAGACCCAGGACGTCCGCGGCCTCGGCGCCGACAACCTGATCCTCACCTCCGGCTCGGTGCAGGCCATCGCGCTCGCGGTCAACGCGCTGGTCAACCCCGGCGACGGCGTCCTCGTCGAGAAGGCGACGTTCCCGTACGCCATGCGCTTCATGCAGATGCGTGGCGCCGACCTGCGCACCGTCGAGATCGACGAGCACGGCCTGGTCATCGAGTCGCTGGTCGAGCGGCTCGAGGAGATGCGCCGCGACGGCGTCACCCCCAAGCTGCTCTACGTCATCCCGACCTTCCAGCTGCCGACCTGCGTCGTGATGCCCGAGGACCGCCGCCGCCGGCTGCTGGAGGTCGCCGAGGAGTACGACTTCGTCATCCTCGAGGACTCGATCTATGCCGACCTGCGCTACGGCGGCGACCCGGTCCCGTCGCTGCTGAGCATGGACACCAACGGCCGGGTGATCCAGAGCCACGGCTTCTCCAAGGTGCTCGCCCCCGCGCTGCGGATCGGCTGGATCACCGCTCCGGAGCCGCTGATCCACGCGCTCGCGTCGGTCCGCCAGGACCTCGGGGTCAGCCAGTGGATCTGCCGGATGCTCGCCCAGTACCTCCAGGAGGGGCTGCTCGACCCGCACATCGAGCGGGCCAACGCGGTCTACCGGCGCAAGCGCGACCTCGCCGTCGCGGCGGTGCGCGAGCACTGCGGCGGGCTGGTCAGTTTCGAGGTACCCGACGGCGGCTACTACCTCTGGCTCAGGATCGCCGACAACGTCGACTGGGAGAAGGCCCAGCACGAGGCCGCGATGAACGGCGTCTTCTGCCGTCCCGGCGAGAAGTTCCTCGGCCAGGAGGCGGGCCAGGGCTACCTGCGCCTGGCCTACAGCCACGCGCCCGACCACGAGCTCGAGCGCGGCATCAAGGCCCTCGGCGAGGCGATCGTCGCGCACGCGCGCTGACCCCGCCACACCACTGACCGGCAGGCCCGGCGGCCTACCGACCACCTGCAGTCCCCGGCACCCGCGCCGGGGACGGAGCTCGGGCGCCCGAACGACCCCGACAACCGACCCCAACGAGAGGAATGCCCGTGCTTCCCAACAACCCCCACCGCGCGCGCCGCCGGCGCGCCGCGGTCGCCGCTCTGGTGGTCGCCGCCACCGTGGCGCTCGCCGGCTGCGGCAGCAGCTCCGACACCGACGGCGGAGACGACGGCGCCGCGGCGAGCGGACCGTGGCTGGACGAGGCCAAGGCCGCAGCCGAGACGGCCGTGAAGGTCCCGACCGAGATCGCCGTCAAGGCGCTCGGCCCGGTCGAGCCGCCGGCGTCCATGACCGTCTACTTCGTGGGCTGCGACCAGTCGATCCCGGGCTGCGTGGCCCAGGTCGAGGGCGTGCGCCAGGCGACCGAGGCGCTCGGCTTCGACCTGGAGGTCTGCGACGCCAAGAGCGACGTCGCGTCGTTCCAGAACTGCATGAGCCAGGCGGTCAACGCCAAGCCCGACGTCATCGTCAACAACGCCCGGCCCTCGGCCGACGCGTCGGAGGCATACGCCGAGGCGCACGAGCTGAAGATCCCGGTGATCGGCCAGTTCACCGCGCAGCTCCCGGACCCCGAGAAGGGGAACACCGTCGAGGTCGGCAACGTCTGCCAGATCGAGGGCGAGCTGCTCGGGAGCTACATCGTGTCCGAGTCGAGCGGCAAGGCGAACGTCGCGATCTTCGCCGACACCGTCTACCAGTGCAACGGCCAGCGCGCCGACGGCGTCAAGGCCGCGCTCGACAAGTGCCCGAGCTGCACGGTGAGCGTCGACCGGTTCAGCGTCGCGACCGCGCAGACCGACCTGCCGCCCGCGCTGCAGGCCAAGATCCAGTCGAACCCGCAGCTCAACTGGGTGGTCAGCACACCCGGCTTCTCCGGGGTGATGGCGGCGGACGCCGTACGCCAGTCGGGCAAGGAGGACGGCATCTCCGTCGGCACCTTCGACGGTGACGAGCCCACGCTCGCGCTGGTCCGCCAGGGCGACATCATCAAGGCCGACGTGGCCTCCGGGGTCTACGAGAACGGTTGGACCGTCGTCGACGCGGCGCTGCGGCTCAAGGCCGGGCAGACCATCCCGGACAACATCGAGAACCCGACTCAGCTGCTGATGACCCAGGACAGCGCGCCCGAGAGCGGCACCTACGAGGGCGCGGACGGCTTCCGCGACCAGTTCCAGGCGCTCTGGGGCGTCAGCTGATTCCGGGGTGACGAGAGCGGAGACCACGATGACCACGGACGACGCGGCAGCCCTGGAGTTGCACGGGATCGTCAAGACGTTCCCCGGGCAGCGCGCCCTCGACGGTGTCGACTTCACCGTCGCACGCGGCGAGATCCACGCCCTGCTGGGCCACAACGGCTCCGGGAAGTCGACCCTGATCAAGGTGCTCTCCGGCTTCCACCAGCCCGATGACGGACGCTGCTCCGTCGCCGGATCGCGACTGCGGTTCGGCGACGGGGTGGCGGTCAGCCGGGCCGGCGTCCGCATCATCCACCAGGACATCGGACTGGTCGACGAGCTCTCGGTGCTGGAGAACCTCCGGCTCGGCGTCGGCACCTATCGCGCCGGCACGCTCGGCGCCATCCGCTGGCGCGGCGAGCGGTCGGCGGCCCGCGCCCGGCTCGACGACCTCGGTCTCGGGCACCTCGACCCCGACGCGGAGGTGGCCGGACTCTCGGCCGTGGAGCGGACCGAGGTCGCGGTCGCCCGGGCGATCGACGACCCGGACGCGATCCGGGTGCTCGTCCTCGACGAGGCCTCGGCCGCGTTGCCGGAGGAGCAGGTGCAGCACCTGTTCCGGCTGGTCCGCACGCTCGCCGCCCGCGGCGTCGGGGTCGTCTACGTGACTCACCGCCTGGAGGAGGTCATCGACCTCGCGGACCGGGTGACCGTGCTGCGCGACGGCGAGGTGGTGCTCCAGGAGAGCGTCTCGGCACTCACCCGCGAGGACCTCGCCCGGGTGATCGCGGGCAGCGAGGTCGCGGCGGTGCACGCGACCGATCGCGCTGCCGGACGTACGGCGGGTGCCGCGGTGCTCACCCTCGACGACGTCGTCGCCGGGCGCGAGCTCGCCGGTGCCAGCCTGACCCTGCGCGAGGGCGAGGTGCTCGGCGTGGCCGGTCTCGCCGGGTCCGGTGTGCACGAGGTGGTCCGGCTGCTCCAGGGCCGGGCGCCGCTGCGCGGCGGAACCGTCGCGGTCGCCGGCGCGCCGGTGGCCCGTCCCGGGGTGCGCGCACTGCGGCGGCTCGGCGTCGCGGTGCTGCCGGGGGAGCGCGACCAGAAGCGGATCACCGGGATGACGGTCGCCGAGAACATCACGATCGCCGACCTGTCGCCGTACTGGCGCGGCGGGCGGTTCCGGCACGGCGAGGAGCGCGCGGAGGCGGTCGCCCTGGTCGAGCGCTACCGGATCCGGCCGCCCGACGTGCGGCGCCCGATCGAGCTGCTCAGCGGCGGCAACGCCCAGAAGGCCTATGTGGCACGCCTCCTGCGCACCGCACCCCGCGTGCTGGTCCTGGAGGAGCCCACCCACGGCGTGGACGTCGGCGGCACCGCCGAGATCCTGCGCCTCCTCGTCGAGGCCGCACGCAACGAGGGCACCGCCGTCCTCCTGTGCTCCTCCGACACCGACGACCTCGCCGCCACCTGCGACCGCGTCCTGGTGCTGCGCGACGGAGTCGTCGCCGACGAACTGACCGACAAGGAGATCACCCGTGAGCGAATCGTTGAGCTCTGCTACGCAGCCGGCTGAGGAGGTGGCGCCGGCTCGTCACGCCGAGCGCCGGGCGGGCCGGATCGGCCTCGACCTGCTCGACCGCTGGGCCGGTCCGCTGCTGCTGGTGGCGATGATCGTGGCGTTCACGATCGCCTCGCCCGGGGTCTTCCTGACCAGCAGCAACCTGCTGGCGGTCGTGAACAACCAGACCATCACCGCGGTAGTCGCACTGGGCCTGCTCTTCCCGCTCGCCGCGGGTGTCTTCGACATCTCGATCGGCGGCGTGCTCACGCTGTCGGTGATCACGTCGGCCTGGACCTTCCAGCAGACGGCCGGCTCGATGCCGGTGCCGCTCGCCATCCTGATCACGCTGGCGGTCGGCGCGAGCGCCGGCCTGGTCAACGCGCTGCTGGTGGTGCGGCTGAGCATCGACCCGTTCATCGTCACGCTCGGCTCCGGCTCGATCTTTCTGGGCATCTCGCAGCTGGTGGCCAACGGCCAGGTGGTCTCACGCGACATCCCGACGGCCTTCACCGACCTCGGTCGCGGCGAGCTGTTCGGCATCCCGAACCCCATCGTGCTGGTCGTCGTCCTCGCGCTGATCGTCTTCTATGTGCTGGAGATGACCCCGCTGGGCCGGATGATCTACGCCACCGGCTTCGGCCGCGAGCAGTCCCGGCTGGCGGGCGTGCCGACCCACCGGATCCTGGTGCTGGCGTTCGTCGTGTCGGGCTTCTGCGCCTCGCTCGCCGGTCTCGTCTACACCTCCCGGATCGGGACGGGGCAGCCCGACGTCGGCGCGCAGTACCTCCTGCCGTCGTACGCCGCGGCCTTCCTCGGCTCGACGATGATCAAGCCGGGCCGGTTCAACGTCCCGGGCCTGCTGGTCGGCCTGGCGATCCTCGCCATCGGCATCAACGGCCTGCAGCTGCAGGGGATCCCGTTCTGGGTGATCTCCACCTTCCAGGGCGGCGCGCTCATCCTCGCCGTCGTCCTCACCAAGCTCCGCAAGCTCTCGGTGCGTGCGGACGGCTGATCGCCTCCGCTCGTCGTACCGACCACCAGAGAAGGAGAACGACATGGGCAAGCTCGACGGCAGGACCGCACTGATCACCGGTGCCGCGCGCGGGCAGGGGCGCTCGCACGCCCTGACCCTCGCCGCGGAGGGGGCGAACGTGGTCGCGGTCGACCTGTGCGCGGACCTCGCGACCATCCCGTACCCCCTCGCCACCCCCGAGGACCTCGCCGCGACCAAGGCGCAGGTCGAGGCGCTCGGCGTCGCCTGCCACACGGTGCGCTGCGACGTCCGCGACACCGATGCGATCGAGGCGGTCGTCACCGACGCGGTCGACAGGTTCGGGACGCTCGACATCGCCGTCGCCAACGCCGGTGTCTGCGGCTTCGCGAAGTTCTGGGACCTCGACGACGCCGCCTGGGACGAGATGATCGGCGTCGACCTGACCGGGGTCTTCAAGACGATGCGCGCCGCGGTCCGCCCGATGCTCCGCCAGGGACGCGGCCGGATCGTGGCCACCTCGTCGATGGGCGGACGGATGGGCAATCCCAACCTCGCCCACTACGTCGCCGCCAAGTGGGGCGTGATCGGCCTGGTCAAGACGCTCGCCCTGGAGGCGGCCTCGTCGGGCATCACCGTCAATGCCGTCTGCCCGGCCACCGTCGACACCGCGATGGTCCACAACGACGCGCTCTACGGGCTCTTCTGCCCCGACCTCGACGCCCCGACGCGCGAGCAGGTCGAGCCGGCGTACGCCGCGATGAGCCCGATGGGGGTGCCCTGGGTGGCGCCCGAGGACATCTCGAAGGCCGTGCTCTACCTGGTCTCCGACGATGCCCGTTACGTCAGCGGGACGACGATCGACGTCAGCACCGCCGCGTCCGCGGGCATGCCGTGAGGGGCTACAACCCGCCGCACCTGCGCTTCGACGGGATGTCGCAGGCCGTGCGCAGCGGCGACTTCGTCGTCCTCTCCGGCCAGGTGGCACTCGACGCCTCGGCACGGATCGGCACCGACGATCCCTACGAGCAGGCCCGGCAGTGCTTCGAGAACATCGGGCTCGCCCTCGCCGAGGCGGGCGCGACGCTGGCGCAGGTCACCAAGCTCGTCTGCTATCTCACGGACGCGGCGCACTTCTCGTCGTACAGCAAGGCGAAGGGGGAGGTGTTCCCCGTCGACGGCGCCCCGGCGAGCACCACTGTCGTCGTCTCCGCCCTGCTCGACCCGCGGATGCTGCTCGAGGTCGAGGCGTGGGCGTACGTAGGGGAGAGCTCCGAGTGACCGGCGGGACCGGCTCCGTGCGCGCCGAGCGCGGCCGCTGAGGCGGTCGGCGTGCCCCGGCAGCAAGCGGTGATCACCCTCGCCGAGGCGACGGCGGTGCTCCGGCGCGCCCTGGCCGAGGCGGAGCACCTCCAGGTCGCGGCCGCCGTCGTGGTCACCGATGCTGCCGGGGAGCCGGTCGCGAGCGCCCGGATGGACGGCGTACCCGGGCTCGTCGCCGCCGCTGCCCGGGGCAAGGCGCTCACCGCCGCGGCGCTGGGGATGCCCACTCTGCTGTGGGAGGAGCGCGGCCGCGCCGAGCCTTCGTTCGCCGCCGCCGTCGGCACCGTGCCCGGGTTCACCCCCCTGGGCGGGGGCGAGCCGGTCCGGGCCGCCGAGGTCGTGATCGGTGCGGTCGGCGTCAGCGGCGGCACCGCCGAGCAGGACGCCGCGATCGCCCGCGCCGCCGCGGAGGTGACTCAGTGACCGAGCACTGAGCGCCGCAGGACCGCGAACGGGTCCTGCTGGTCGCGCCGCCCGCGGGGGCCGTCGCCCTCCGGGGCGAGCATCCGGCCGCTGTCGTCGCGGGTCCACTCCCGCACCGCGAAGCGCTCCCGGATCCGCCAACCGGCGTCGGTGCGGACGAAGTGGTCGACATAGCGGAAGCCCGACGTGAAGTTCTTCCGCGGGTCGCCACCTGGCGTGCCCCAGTGCACCGCGGTCCCGTAGGTCTCCGCGACCGCGTGGTCGCCGTCGACCTCGGCGAGGTGGTTGGCGACCAGGTGCATGGTGCCGTCGAGCGCGGGAAGGAGCCCGCGCAGCCAGGCGACGTAGTCGTCGGCCGGGCCGCTGAACCCCGTGTGGTGGTCGACCCCGTCCTCGGCGTACACGGCTCGGACCCCGTCGAAGTCGAGACGGTCGACCGCCCGGCAGTAGCGGAGCACGGTCTCGTGGATCTCGCGTCGGTCGGCAGCGGTCATCGGGCCCTCCTCGGAGGCTCAAGGACCGGATGGTCCTCGGTGAGCACGGCAATCCTCTCAGCGACGTCGCTGTGACGGAACGGCACGAGGCCCCCGGTCGTCCGACCGGGGGCCTCGTGCCAGCGTGCTCGACTACTCGAGCGTCAGCATGATCAGCCCGGCCGGGTACCGGTCGCGGGCCGAGACATAGACCCGGTGCCGGACCGGGTCCACGGAGACGCCGTAGACCTTGTTGCCGAACTTGTGCGCGGACAGCCGGGCCACCTCGCTGAGGTGGCCGGCGTCGAGGACGGTGACGCCACTGGCGTCGAAGTTCTCGTTCTGCTCGCCCAGGTAGACCCGCCCGAGCTCCGGGTCGACCGCGACCGAGCGCCACATCGGCGCCGTCCGGGCGGCCTGGGCCACCTCGGCGTACGTCGCGCCGTCGAACACCCGCAGCCCGACCGTGGCGGCCGCGCTGTCGCTGTTGGACACGTAGAGCCGGTCGTCCACGGCGTCGTAGGCGACCCCGTGGCTGCGCCAGGCGGCGTCGGCGATCGGCACGGTCTGCAGCATCGCACCGGTCGTCGCGTCCATCACGACGAAGCCCGCGTTGCGGGTCGCGCCGAACACCCGGCCACGCTCGAGGTCGACGTCCATGCCGCGGACGTTGGCGTCGAAGCCGAACGGTCCGCGCTTCAGCGCGCCGGTGGTGCTGTCGACCACGACCCACCGGGCGCCGAGGGCGACGTAGAGCTCGCCGGCCTCGCTGTCGAGCGCCACGTCGCGGACGCCCTCGTCCAGGGCGATGTCGCCCGGGACGCCGTCGACCGGACCCGGGATGCTCAGCGCGAGCACCCGCACCGTGGTGTCGGTGGCCGGGTCGACGACTCGCACCCGCGCCGGCCGCATCTCGTTGCCGACGAACAGGTGCCCGGTCGCCGGGTCGACGACCGAGCCGACCGGCCTGTCGTCGACCTCCGTGTCGGCACCGTCGGGCAGCACGGCCAGCGGGGTGGCGACGTAGTCACCGTCGCCCGGCTCGGGATCGACCGGGTCGACCGGCCCTCCCGTCCCGTCGCCGGGCACCGGACCGGGCAGCTCGCCGTCGACGAGGCGCTGGCTGACGGTGACGGCGACGGGGGTGAGTTCGTCGCCGGGTGGGTTGAGGCGGTGGTCGCGGTTGGCGACGAAGACGCGTTGGAGCTCTTCGTCGATGGCGATGCCGTAGCCGTCCTTGCCGTACTGCTTGCCGATCTTGTCGACGAGGAGGTCGCCGTCGGCGAGGTCGTAGACGGCGAAGCCGCCGGAGGCGTTGTCGGTGCCGGTGAAGCCGACGTAGACGAGGCCGTGTTCGGAGTCGATGTCGACCTGGCGGGCGTTGGGTCGGGTGGTGGTGTCCCAGACCTTGGCGAAGCCGTTGGCCGCGTCGAAGATCTCGACGTTCTTGATCGTGTCGGTGTCTTCGAAGTAGGCGACGGCGAGTTTGCCGTTCTTGGGGTCGGCGGCGACGTAGTAGGCGCCGACGGTGCCGTTGACGGTGCCGATGGAGGCTCCGGTGGTGGCGTCGAAGACCTCGACTCCGCGGGAGGGGATGGCTGCGTAGACGTAGCCGAGGGTGGGGTCGATGTCGAGGGAGCGGTTGGACTCGCTGATGGCGTAGGGGCCGCGGACGACCTGGCCGTAGGTGGCTTCGGCGAGGGAGACGACGACCCAGTTCTTGTTCTGCTGGCCGACGTAGAGCAGTTGGTTGGTGTCGTCGATGCCGAGGTCGCGGATGTTCTCCGGGAGGGTCATCGTGTGGAGGACCTCGTCGGTGGCGGGGTCGATCTCCCAGATGTTGCGACTGTTCTGGTCGCCGAGGAAGAGGGTGTCGCGTTCCTGGGAGAACGCCACGCCGGCGGGCAGCTGCGCGGTCACGTCATCGACCGACTCCAGCTGGCCGAGCACACCGTAGTCCGGGGTGTCCGGTACGACGCGGCGGCTGACGGTGACGGCGACGGGGGTGAGTTCGTCGCCGGGTGGGTTGAGGCGGTGGTCGCGGTTGGCGACGAAGACGCGTTGGAGCTCCTCGTCGATGGCGATGCCGTAGCCGTCCTTGCCGTAGTCCTTGCCGATCTTGTCGACGAGGAGGTCGCCGTCGGTGAGGTCGTAGACGGCGAAGCCGCCGGAGGCGTTGTCGGTGCCGGTGAAGCCGACGTAGACGAGGCCGTGTTCGGAGTCGATGTCGACCTGGCGGGCGTTGGGTCGGGTGGTGGTGTCCCAGACCTTGGCGAAGCCGCCTGCGGCGTTGAAGATCTCGACGTTCTTGATGGTGTCGGTGTCTTCGAAGTAGGCGACGGCGAGTTTGCCGCCTTCGGGGTCGGCGGCGACGTAGTAGGCGCCGACGGTGCCGTTGACGGTGCCGATGGAGGCTCCGGTGGTGGCGTCGAAGACCTCGACTCCGCGGGAGGGGATGGCTGCGTAGACGTAGCCGAGGGTGGGGTCGATGTCGAGGGAGCGGTTGGACTCGCTGATGGCGTAGGGGCCGCGGACGACCTGGCCGTAGGTGGCTTCGGCGAGGGAGACGACGACCCAGTTCTTGTTCTGCTGGCCGACGTAGAGCAGTTGGTTGGTGTCGTCGATGCCGAGGTCGCGGATGTTCTCCGGGAGGGTCATCGAGTTGACGACCTCGTCGGTCGCGGGGTCGATCTCCCAGATGTTGCGACCGTTCTGGTCGCCGAGGAAGAGGGTGTCGCGTTCCTGGGAGAACGCCACGCCGGCGGGCAGCCGCACCGCCGCCGGATCCACCGAGCGGAGGTCCTTCTCGTGGCGGTACTCGAAGGTCCCGCCCGGGTTGCCGGGGTTCTCCGGATTCTCGGGGTTCTCGGGGTTCTCACAGCCCAGGCACGGACCCGGGTCGGTCGGGTCGATCACCTGCGGCTCGGCGTCGTCGGTGACCGCCTTGCCGTGCTCGTTCTTCACGATGGTCAGGCCGTCGTAGTACTTGCCGTCGGCGGTGCGCGACTCGTAGCGCAGCCGGCCGTCCTCGACGGTCACGAGCTGGTAGAGCTGCAGGCCGCCGCCCATCCGGCGCAGGTGCGCGCCGTTCGCGTCCCACACCCGCGGGCCCGGGGTGTACTGCTTCTCGCCGACATTGGAGACGACATAGACCGGGCCGTCGTACGACAGGTCGGCGTCCCAGCTCTTCGGCAGGTGCTGCTCCGCGGCGTCGGTGTTGCCGCGGCCGTAGCCGTGGTCGTGGCCCTGCAGGACCAGGTCGACGCCGTACTCCTCGAAGACGGGCAGCCAGGCCTCCCGCACCGCGCGGTTGTTGCGGCCCTCGTCGAGGGAGAAGACCGGGTGGTGGAAGAAGACCACCGTCCACTGGTTGGGGTTGTCCTTCAGCTGCTCCTCCAGCCAGGCCGTCTGGATGGCCAGCGGCTCGGCCGCGCTGGCGTTGCTGTTGAGCGCGATGAAGCGCACGCCCTGGTAGTCGGTCGCGTAGACGGTGCCGTCGAGCATGTCGTACGCCGCGCCGGTGCCGGACGGCCCGTTGTCGGGGTAGGTGAACTGGGCCGAGAACTGCTCCGACAGCTCGGCGCCCTCGTACTCGTGGTTGCCCGGGGCCATCATGAACTGCTTGGTGCCCAGGCCGTAGCTGGTGGCCTCGTAGACCTCGCCCCACTGCTCGTCGCTGTCGTGGTCGTCGACGAGATCGCCGGCCTGCAGCACCATCCGCGCCTGCGGCGCGTCGCGGAAGGCGTTGCGGACGACCCGCGAGGCCTGCGACTTGATGCCGTTCTGGATGTCGCCGAAGTAGATGAACTCGAACGGGTCGTCGGTGGCCGACTCGGTCGTGAAGTGCTGCCACTCACTCCAGTTCGTGCCGTCGCCGACCCGGTACTGGTACGTCGTACCTGGCTCCAGGCCGGTCATCCGAGCGCTGTGGAAGGTCTCCGTGTAGCCGAGGTCGGTCGTCACCTCGGTGTCTCGCTCGGAGACGAAGACCCGCTGGTCGTTCTGGTAGGTCAGGCTGGAGGCCACCCGGAGCTCGGCCTTCGCCTCCCGGACGGCGGTCGACGTACGCCACACGACGTTCTGGCTGGTCTTCGGGTCGTCGGTGGGCGTGAGCGTGATCCGGTCCGGGACCACGCTGGGCTGATAGGTGACGGCGGGGTCCGCCGCGGCGGCCGCGGCGGTCGGCGCCAGGCCGGGTACGGCGACCGCGGCCAGCGTCGGGGCGGCGCCGGCCAGCACGGCCGACGCCACCAGGGCGCCGATCGGCCGGCGGCTACGCCGGCGCAGGGACTCGAACATGCGTCGTCCTCTCGGAACGAGGGTGCTGTCGGTGGAGGAGGGGGTGGGCACGCTCATCGCTTGCTCACCACCGTCTTGGTGACCTTCGCGGAGGTCACCGCGGTGGTTCCGGCATAGACCACCCGGACCTTGTGCCTGCCGGCAGCGAGTCGGGGCAGGCGGAACGTGAGCCGCCCGTCGGCGGCGTCGCGCAGCTGCTTGACCTTGACCGTGCGACCGTCGATCACCAGCGTGACGGGGGCGCCGGGGGTGGCGACGCCGGGGACGTCGACGACGACCCGCACCTTGGCCCGGACGCCGGGCCGGACCTGCTTGGGCAGCTTCTTGAGCTTCACCGTCGCGACGGCCGGCGCGGGCGCGGCAGGTGTGCCCGGCTGCGGCGACGGGTTCGGCGTGGTGGGGTTCTCGGTGGGGTTCTCGGTCGGGTCGGCGCTGGGTACGGCGGCCTCGGGCAGGTCCGGGCGTCCGATGCCGTCGCGCTTCGAGCCGGGACCGGAGGCGCGCGGGGTGTCCTCGGTCGTGACGAGCTTGGTGCCGTCCGTGTCCTTGGCGATGGTGAAGGCGTCCACCATCTCGCCGGAGACGTTCCAGCTCTCGACGTGCATCTCGCCGTCGCTCACGTCGACGAGCTGGTAGAGCTGGGTGTTGGCCAGGGAGGTGCGTAGGTGCGCGCCGTTCTGGGTCCAGTTGTTGTCGTCGGTCGGGTCGAGCACGTAGTACTTCGGGCCGGCGACGGAGATCAGGTAGACCGGGCCGGTGTGGCTGTCGGCGGCGCTCGCGCCGGCCGGCAGCCCCGACTCGTTGGCGACCAGGTTGCCCCGGCCGTAGGCGTGGTCGTGGCCCTGGGCGACCAGGTCGACGTCGTACTGCTCGAAGAGCGGCAGCCAGGCGTCCCGGATCGCGGCGTTGTTGCGACCCGAGCTGACCGCGAACACGGGGTGATGGAAGGTCACGACCGTCCACTCGTTGGGGTTGTCAGCCAGCACCGACTCCAGCCAGGCGGTCTGCGCCGCGAAGGCCTCCGGGTCCCCGGGGAAGTTGCTGTTGAGCGCGATGAAGCGCACGCCCTGGTAGTCGGTGTAGTAGACGTTCTCGGCGTACAGCTGGGTGATCCGGTCGGTGGCCGTCGGCCCGTTGCGCGGGTACTCGAACTGCGCGCCCCAGTGCTCGGCGAGCTCGGGACCCGGGTAGTACTCGTGGTTGCCGGCGGCCGCGATCACGTTCATCGAGCCGTTGGACCAGCCCGCGGCGCCGAACCACTCGCCCCACTCGGCATCTGAGTCGTCGGTGTCGATCAGGTCGCCCGCGTGCAGGACCGCCTTCGCGTACGGCCGGGCCTCGTAGGCCGCGCGGAAGGTCCGCGACACATAGGACTTGATGTCGTTCTGCGCGTCGCCCTGCATGATGAACGAGAACGGCTCGTCCTCGGCGGCGGCGGTCTCGAACTCCAGCCACTCGCTCCACGTCGTGCCGTCGCCGACCCGGTAGAGGTAGGTCGTGTCGGGAGTGAGGCCGGTCAGCGTCGCCGAGTGGTGGCCCACGTCGTAGCCGAGGTCGGCGGTGAAGGTCGTCGAGGTGGCGGCGACGGTGCTGGTCTTCTTCGCGACTCCCGTACCGGCGAGGGTGAGTTCGACCTGCGGGGCGGTGACCGCGGCGGAGGTGCGCCACGAGACGCTCTGCGACGTGCTCGGCTCCTGGGTGGGGGTCAGCACGATCCGGTCGGGTACGACGAGCGGTGCGTGCACGGTCTTCGGGTCGACCGCCGGCGGGGCGAGTCCCCCGGCGGCGTACACGATGCCGGCGCCGGCGGCGATCGCGAGGGCGAGGCCGCCGACCACGATGGCGGGCCGCTTGGGCGCGCGCCAGCGGGAGCGGGGCTGTCGGTCTGAGGAGGTCATGGAGGTCCTCTCGAAGCCGTCGCGGGGCGACGGCGTGCGGGCATGGGGCTGCGGTACGACTCCCGAGACAGCACGCAGTCCCCGGCGCACAGGGGTGTCCGGGGAACTGCGAGACGGCCGGAAGCTAGCAGCGCCGAGCTAACTCTTGGTGACCCTTTTGGCGCGCTCAGGCGGGGCGTCACCGGCCGTTCACCGAGAATGAACCGAGACTTCCCTCAGCGCTCGGCGCTGGTTATCGGAGTGATCGGGATCGAGCGCCGCGGTTGGAAGGCGAAGGACGCGCCGGTGCTGAACCGGGTGACGGCGACCTCGTCGGCCTCGGGGGCCGGCTGGTCGTTGCGTACGACGCGCGCCCGCCACCCGTCCTCGTCCGGGAGCGGGGCGACCTCGACGTCGAGGTGGGGGTCGAGGGCGCGGACCACGGCCTGCAGGGCCGCGGTCCAGGCGGGCCCGCACAGGGCGATCCAGGCCCGGTCCTCGTGGGCGGGGGAGAGGTGCACGACCAGCGTGCCGTCGGCGACCGACGCGTCGACGTACGCCGCGGGGTTGAGCAGCGGGTGCACGGCGAGCAGCCGCGTGGCCGCCGCCACCGGGTCGGGCTCGCGATCCAGGCCCAGGGCGCGGGCGAGGCGCTCGGCGCCGATGCCGGCCACGCCGACGAGCTGCTTGCGCCGGATCCGCTCCAGCTCGCCGTCGGTCTCGGTGCGCTCGGCGACGGCGAGCGCGAACGCGCGGTCGAGCAGGTGCATCTGGAGGCAGACCTCGTCGGCGATGCGGACCAGGGCGGAGTGGGAGAAGGCGGTGAAGTCGAGGTCGGACAGGAGCGGCCCGGCGTAGTCGGCGAGGCCCTCGTCGGTGGGGTCGACCGGGGCGAGCTCGAGGGTCGCGGCCCGGGACCGCTGGTTGACCGCGAGCGCCGGGACGGGCTCCGGCGCCGGGTGGGAGTCGTCGATCCGCACCGTCCAGGCGCAGTGCGGACCCTGGTGGTCGGGGAGCCGCGGCGGCCGGTGGATCGGGCGCACCTGGGCGTGCGGGTTCGTCGCGAGCGCGGTCGCGTCGAAGGTCGGGTCCTCGATGTCGTGGCACATGCCGCGTACGTAGTCCTCGCCCATCGGCTCGACGTCCATCAGCGCGCCGCAGTGGTCGAGCCGGAACTCGCCGTGCCACGGATCGTGCACGGTGTAGCGGAAGTCCATGAACTGCGGGGGAGCGCCGATGTCGAGCTGCAGCCCCTTGAAGATCGTGACGACGTCGCCCCGGCCGGGTACGTCGGGCGCGTAGCCCAGCGCCTGCTGCATCCGGCGCGTGTAGATCGGGCTGGCTGCGGCCCACTCCTCGATCGCGATCCGCAGCATCTCCTCGCGTCCGAAGGCGGAGATGCACCAGGCCATCCCGGAGCGGTCGATCAGCTGGCCCACGAGCAGCAGCTCGGGGACCAGCACCGCGAGCTCGGCGCGGCTCAGGTCGGCGTACCGGCTGCGTCGTACCGGACGATTCTGTCGCGATTCATCCGAATTCGGAGCAGGAATGTCCGGTACGACGTTCACGAGAGCCCCAGCCGGGCCGCCATCTTGTCGAGGTAGGCCAGCACCTTGTCCTCGTCGGAGTCAGGGACGCCCCAGATCAGCTCGGAGGCGCCGGCGGCCATCCAGTCGGCGAAGTCCTCCTCGGCGGGGCGCTTCGCGACCAGCACCCGCACGTCCGGCTCGCCCTCGCGTCCGGCCTCGGCCCACTCCTTGCGCAGCAGCTCGGCACTCGCGGCGACGCCGGTCGAGGTCGGCGTGGTCATCCAGCCGTCGGCGTGGGTGGCGATCCACTTCATCGTCTTCGGGCCGGCTCCGGCACCGATGATCACGGGGATCCGGCCCTGTGGGGGCTTCGGGTAGGCCCAGCTCGGGCCGAACGAGACGAACTCGCCGTCGTACGACGCCTCCTCCTGCGTCCACAGCGCCCGCATCGCGCCGAGGTACTCCGCCAGCACGGTGCGGCGCTTCGCGGCCGGGACGTGGTGGTCGGTGAGCTCGTCGGTGTTCCAGCCGAATCCCGCGCCGACGGTGACCCGCCCGCCGGAGAGGTGGTCGAGGGTGGCCAGGGTCTTGGCGAGCGTGATCGGGTCGGACTCCACCGGCAGCGCGACCGCGGTGGACAGGCCGATCCGGGTGGTGACGGCGGCGCAGGTGGCGAGCGAGACCCAGGGGTCGAGCGTGCGCAGGTAGCGGTCGTCGGGCAGCTCCTCGCCGCCGGTGGGGTGGAGGGCGTCCCGGCGGACCGGGATGTGGGTGTGCTCCGGCACGTAGATGGTGTCGAAGCCCCGCTCCTCGGCCGCCTGGGCCAGGCGGGCCGGCGTGATGCCGCGGTCGGAGGTGAAGAGGACGATCCCGTTGCGCATACGCCAAAACTAGAACGAGTTCTAAGAAATGTCTTGCGCGGACCAGGAACGTCTCCTATGTTGGACAGGTGTCCAGTCAGGTGTTCGAGACGCCGCGCCAGGGGTTGAACCCCCGGCAGGCCGAGACGGTGGAGAGGCTGCTCGTCGCGGGTCTCGAGGAGCTGCGGGCGGTCGGCCACGAGTCGCTGACGGTCCGCACGGTCGCGCAGCGGGCGGGAGTCTCGCCGGCGACGGCGTACACCTATCTCGCCTCCAAGAACCACCTCTTCGCCGAGCTGTTCTGGCGCCACCTCACCGCGGCCGAGGCCGTCCAGACCGCCGCGGGTACGCCGGTCGAGCGGCTGCAGGCGACCATGCGGGCCCTCACGGCGCGGATCGTCGAGGAGCCCGAGCTGGCCGCGGCGGTGACCCCCGCACTGCTCGGCACCGACCCTGATGTCGCCCGGCTGCGGCTCAAGATCGGGGCGGCGTTCCTGGCCCGCTTCGAGACCGCCCTCGCCGAGCCCGGGCGGCCCGCGGACCCCGGCGTGCTGGAGGTCCTGGTGCTCACCTTCTCCGGTGCCCTGCTCCAGGCCGGCATGGGCCTGATGACCTACGACGAGATCGCCGAGCGGCTGGTCGCCGCCGTCGACGTGATCCTGCGAGGCAACTGATGACGGTCTCGACGGACTCGACCACCGGCGGGGAGCTGGTCTTCGACCCCTACGACTACGCCTTCCACGAGGACCCCTACCCGACGTACCGGCGGCTGCGCGACGAGGCGCCGGTCTTCCACGCGCCCGCCGACGACATCTGGGTCGTCTCCCGCCACCAGGACGTCTTCGACGTGCTGCGCGACGACGCCGTCTTCTCCAACCGGATGGGTGTCTCGCTCGACGCGTCGGCGTGGAACCCCGAGGCCCACCGGGTGATGAGCTTCCTCGGCCTCGACGGTGCGGAGCAGTCGCGGATCCGCAAGCTGGTGTCGGCGGCGTTCACCCCGCGCCGGGTCCGCGAGCTGACGCCCGAGGTGCAGGCGCTCACCGAGCGCTACCTGGAGCGCACCTTCCACGCGAACGCCGAGCACGGCGAGGCCGACTGGATCGCCGACTTCGCCGGCCTGCTCCCGATGGACGTCATCTCCGAGATGATGGGCGTGCCGGAGTCCGACCGCGACGAGGTACGCCGCCTCGCGGACCTCGTCGTGCACCGCGAGGACGGCGTCCGCGACGTCCCGCAGGCCGGCATGGAGGCGTCCTTCGCGCTCTTCGACTACTACGGCGCGATGGTGAGGCAGCGCCGACGGACGTCGACCGACGACCTCACCTCGGCGCTGGTCGCGACCGAGGTGGACGGCGATCGGCTCACCGACGGCGAGATCATGGCCTTCCTGTTCCTCATGGTCGTGGCGGGCAACGAGACCACCACCAAGCTCCTGGGCAACGCGCTCTTCCACCTCTCGGCCCACCCCGAGCAGCGGGCGCAGGTGCTCGCCGATCCCGCCCTGGTGCCGGCGTGGATCGAGGAGACGCTGCGCCACGACACGTCGAGCCAGATGCTCGCGCGCTATGTCGTCGAGGAGGTCGAGGTCGGTGGCGTCCGCATCCCCGCGGGCGCGAAGGCGCTGGTGCTGCTGGGCAGCGCCAACCGCGACGAGCGCGTGTTCACGGACCCGACGGTCTTCGACGTCCACCGAGACCGGGCCGAGCTCTCGCGGATCCTCAGCTTCGGCACCGGACGGCACTTCTGCCTGGGCGCCAACCTGGCCCGGCTCGAGGCGCGGGTGGTGCTCGAGGAGCTGGTCCGCCGGGTCGCCGGCTTCGAGGTCCACGCCGACCGCGCGGTCCGGGTGCACTCCACCAGCGTGCGGGGCTTCGCGTCACTGCCGGTCACGTTCACGACGAGGGGGGCCTGATGGCCGCGTCGCGCAAGCCCGTCCACCCCGACCGCCGGCCCGCCGTCGTCGCCGGAGCCTCGTCGGGGATCGGCGCCGAGACGGCGAAGTCCCTTGCCGCAGCGGGCTTCCCGGTCGCGCTGGGCGCTCGTCGCGTCGATCGCCTCGAGGAGCTGGCCGACGGGATCCGCCACGCCGGGGGTGAGGCCTTCGTGCACCCGCTCGACGTGGCCTCCACCGATTCGGTCGAGAAGTTCGCCGCGGCCGCGGCCGCGGCGCTCGGCGACATCGAGGTCGTGGTCAGCAACGCCGGCCTGCTCGCGCCCGGCGCGATCCTCGACGCGACCACGGAGCAGCTCGCCGCGGAGTTCGACGTCAACGTGCTCGGCGCGCACCGGCTCGTGCGCGCCTTCGGGACCGGCATGGCGGAGCGGCAGCGCGGCGATCTCGTCTTCGTCTCCTCCGACACCGCCCTGCGGGCACGCCCTTTCATGCGCGGCTACAGCGCCACGAAGTCCGGCCTGGAGGGGCTGGTCGAGGCGCTGCAGATGGAACTCGAGGGCTCCGGCGTGCGGGCTTCGGTCGTGCGACCCGGCCCGACCTGGTCGGAGATGGGCTCCGACTGGGACGCCGATGCCGGTGCGAAGGTCCTCACCGAGTGGGTCAAGTGGGGCCACGCCCGGCACCCCCACTTCCTCAAGGCGACTGCCATCGCCGACGCCATCACGACGGTCGTCAGCGCGCCCCGTGGCGTGCACCTCAGCCCGGTCGACGTGAACCCCGAAGCCCCTATCGCGAAGGAGGGCCGGCCGTGACGCTCGCCGACGTCCCCGAGGTCTCGACCGCCATCGACGACCAGGGCGCCGAGGTGCCCGCGATCATCAAGGGCACCGGCCACCTGCCCGAGATGCGGGTCGACCCGATCGCCCTCTTCCACCGGGTCCGCGAGGAGTGCGGCGACGTCGGCCGGTTCCGCCTCGCCGACAAACAGGTCGTGCTCGTCACCGGCGCCGAGGCCAACGAGGCGTTCTTCCGGGCGCCCGAGGACGTGCTCGACCAGGCGGCGGCGTACCCGTTCATGACGCCGATCTTCGGCAGGGGCGTGGTCTTCGACGCCTCGCCCGAGGAACGCCAGCAGATGCTGAAGAACCAGGCGCTGCGGGGCGAGATGATGCGCGGGCACGCGCGGACGATCGAGGCCGAGATCCGGCGGATGGTGGCCGACTGGGGCGACGAGGGCGAGATCGACCTGCTCGACTTCTTCGCCGAGCTCACCATCTACACGACCTCGTCCTGCCTGATCGGCAAGCCGTTCCGCGACCAGCTCGACGGGTCGTTCGCCGAGATCTACCACCGCCTCGAGCACGGCACCGACGCCATCGCGTACGTCGACCCCTACGCCGACATCGAGAGCTTCCGGATCCGCGACCAGGCCCGCGAGGAGCTGGTCGCGAAGGTGCAGGCGATCATCGCCGCCCGAGTCGCCCGGGCCGAGTCGATCGAGGGTGGGATCCCCAAGCAGGACAGGGATCTGCTCGACGTCCTCGTCGCCGTCGGGTACGACGCCGAGATGGTCACCGGCATCTTCATCTCGATGATGTTCGCCGGTCACCACACGTCGTCGGGCACGGCCTCCTGGGCGATGATCGAGCTGCTCCGTCACCCCGACGTGATGGAGTCGGTCGTCGCCGAGCTCGACGGGCTCTATGCCCCGGACTCCCACGGCGCAGCGCCGGAGGTGTCCTTCCAGGCGCTGCGGTCGATCCCCGTGCTGGAGGCGGCGCTCAAGGAGACCCTCCGGCTGCACCCGCCGCTGGTCATCCTGATGCGGCTCGTGCAGGAGGACTTCGACCTGCTCGGCCGCACCATCCCGGCCGGCACCGTGCTCGCCGCCTCGCCGCGGGTGTCCAACCGGATCGAGGAGGACTTCCCGAAGGCCGACGAGTTCGACCCCGGCCGGTATGTCGACCCGCGCCAGGAGGACCTGCAGAACCGCTGGACCTGGATCCCGTTCGGTGCCGGCAAGCACCGGTGCGTCGGCAACGCCTTCGCCATGATGCAGCTGAAGGCGATCTTCTCGGTGATCCTGCGCGACTTCACCTTCGAGCCGGTGCAGCCGCTTGACTCGTACCGCGACGACTTCACGAAGATGGTCATCCAGCTGGCCCAGCCCGCGCGCGTGCGCTACCGCCGCCGGGCCGGGGAGGCGTCATGAGGGTCGTCGCCGACACCGGCCTGTGCCAGGGGCACCAGCTCTGCCAGGGCGAGGCCCCCGACGTCTTCGGGTTCGACGCCGACGCCGACGTGGTCGTCGTGCTCCACGAGCACCCGGCCGAGGAGCGGCGCCCCGACGTCGCCGCCGCCGTGAAGTACTGCCCCGCCTTCGCCCTGTCCATCGAGGAGGACTGATGACTGACCCGACCGCACCGCTGACCCGGGCCGAGATCGAGGAGTTCTGGGAGACCTGGCTCGACGTCAACCGCCGTGCCGAGGAGAGCGGCGACTGGCGGGTGATGGCCGAGTGGTTCGCCGAGGACGCGACCTACGGCTGGATGTACCACCCCGACGAGCACTTCATGGCCGTCGGCCGCGACCAGATCCGGGACTGGGCGATCGGCATCGAGATGGACGGCCTGGACGGCTGGCACTACGACTACGTCTGCACGATGATCGACGAGCAGAAGTCGATGATCGTCGGCTTCTGGAAGCAGCGCTCCGGCATCCTCGACGACACCGGCGCGGAGTACGAGATCCTCGGGATCGGCGGCTCGTGGTTCGGCGTCGAGCGGCAGACCTCCGGCGCCGACGCCGGCCAGGTCAAGATCGCCTGGCAGCGCGACTGGTTCGACCTGCCGTCCACGGCGCACACCTTCCTGTCGATCGTCGAGGCCGGCAAGGCGCCCGACACGCTGCTCAGGCGGATGTCCGTCACCGGCCACGACGTGCCCGGGCACTACCGCCTGAAGGACCTGCCCTCGACGGTGTGGCCGCCGCCGGTCGAGGCGGGGCGCTACGTCACCCAGGCATCCGCCCCGGAGCCGACGTCGTGAGCGCGCTGCCTCCCGCCGCCCAGCAGCTGATCGACGGCAAGCTGGTCGCCGCGGCCGACGGGGCGACGTACCCGATCCTCGATCCCGCGACCGGCGAGGAGATCGGTGTCGCTCCGGATGGCACGCCGGCCGACGTCGACGCCGCGATCGCCGCCGCCCGGCGCGCCTTCGACCGGGGTGACTGGTCGACCGACCGGGAGCTGCGGGTCCGCTGCCTGCGCCAGCTGCATGCGGCGCTGCTGGAGAACGCCGACGCCTTCCGCGCGCTGACCACGGCCGAGGTCGGCATGCCCGGCTTCATGATGGGCGCCGCCGGCTTCGACGTCCCCGTCGACGGCCTGGCCTGGGTCACCGACCTGGTCGAGGCCTACGAGTTCGAGACGGACCTGGGGATCGCCTCACCGATGGGGATCCGCTCGCGTCGTACCGTGCGCCGGGAGCCGGTCGGCGTGGTCGCGGCGATCACGCCGTGGAACGTGCCGACCCAGATCAACCTCGCCAAGGTCGGTCCGGCGCTGGCCGCGGGCTGCACCGTGGTCCTCAAGCCCGCGCCCGACACCCCGTGGGTGGCCGCCGAGCTGGGCCGCCTGGTCGCCGAGCACACCGACATCCCGCCGGGCGTCTTCAACGTCGTGACGCCCCGGTCCAACGAGGTCGCCTCCCTGCTGTCCACCGACCCACGCGTCGACATGGTGTCCTTCACCGGCTCGACCGCCGTCGGCAGGGCGATCATGGCGGCGGCCGCGCCGACGCTGAAGAAGGTCTTCCTCGAGCTCGGCGGCAAGTCCGCCGCGATCGCCCTCGACGACGCGGACGTCGCCGCCGTCGCGGGTGCGACCGCCTTCGCCGCGTGCATCCACGCCGGGCAGGGCTGCGCCATCACGACCCGGCTGATCGTCCCGCGCGACCGGTACGACGAGGCGGTCGCCGTGGCCGCGCAGACCATGGAGTCGATCGGTGCTCGCGATCCGCGTGACCCGGGCGCGATCTGCGGACCGGTCATCTCGGCCACGCAGCGGGACCGGGTGGCGGCGTACTTCGACGTGGCGCGCGCCGAGGGCGGCACCTTCGCGACCGGCGGCTCGGTCATCGACCGGCCCGGCTACTGGGTGCAGCCCACCGTCGTGGCCGGCCTGGACAACTCCTCGCGGCTGGCGCAGGAGGAGATCTTCGGCCCGGTGCTCGTGGTGATCGCCCACGACGGCGACGACGACGCGGTGCGGATCGCCAACGACTCGGCGTACGGGCTCTCGGGTTCCGTCGACTCCGGCTCGCTGGAGCGGGCCAAGGCGGTGGCGGCGCGGATCCGGACCGGCACCCTCGCCGTCAACGGCGGGGTCTGGTTCAGCCCGGATGCGCCGTTCGGCGGCTACAAGCAGTCCGGCATCGGCCGGGAGATGGGCGTCGCCGGGTTCGAGGAGTACCTGGAGACCAAGACGATCGCGGAGCCGGCGTGAGGGCGCTGCATGAATCCCCGGTCGACCGGGGATTCCGGTACTTGTCGGCCGTTGCAACCCCCAACAAGTGCATGAATCCCCGGTCAGCCGGGGATTCATGCGCACCAGAGTGACTGGAGTGAGGATGCGGTTCGAGAACAAGGTCGTCGTCGTGACCGGCGCGGCGCAGGGCATCGGCGAGGCCTACGCGCGGGCGCTGGCGAAGGAGGGCGCCGCGGTCGTCGTCGCCGATCTCAACGAGGAGGCCGGTGCGAAGGTCGCCGCGTCCATCGAGGCCGACGGCGGTCGCGCGATCTTCGTGCCCTGTGACGTCTCCTCGGCCGAGTCGGCCGACGCGCTCGTCGCAAGGACGGTCGAGGAGCTGGGCGGCATCGACCACCTCGTCAACAACGCCGCGATCTACGGGGCGATGGAGTTCAACCTGCTGATCAGCGTCGAGTGGGACTACTACAAGAGGTTCATGGCGGTGAACCTCGACGGCGCGCTGGTGATGACGCGCGCGGTCTACCCGGAGATCGCCAAGCGCGGCGGGGGAGCGATCGTCAACCAGAGCTCGACGGCGGCGTACCTCTACTCCGGCTTCTACGGCCTCGCGAAGGCGGGCGTCAACAGCCTCACCCAGCAGCTCGCCCACGAGCTCGGCGGCCAGCGGATCCGGGTCAATGCCATCGCGCCCGGCCCCACCGACACCGAGGCCACCCGCACCCAGGCCGGCGACGCCGCCAAGGACATCGTGCGCAACTCCCTCGCCATCAAGCGGATGGGCTCGGTCGACGACATGGTCGGCGCGCTGCTCTACCTGCTGTCCGACGACGCGTCGTGGGTGACCGGCCAGATCCTGGCGGTCGACGGCGGCCAGACCTTCCGGCTATGACCCGCGCGCTCAGGGTGGGATTCGTGGGCCTCGGCAACATCGGCAAGCCGATGGCACTCCGGCTGGCGGCGGCGGAGGGGATCGACCTCCAGGTGTACGACGTCGCGCCGGCGCCCGTCGCCGAGCTGGCCGCCGCCGGGGCGCGTGCCGTCGGCTCGGTGGGGGAGCTGGACGCCGACGTCGTGTGTGTGATGGTGCGCGACGACGACCAGGTCCGCTCGGTCGCGGCCGAGCTGTCGCCGGCGACGGTGCTGGTGATCCACTCGACGGTCGGCCCCACGACCCCGGGCGAGCTGGCGGCCGCCGGGCACCCGGTGCTCGACGCGCCGGTCAGCGGAGGACCGATGGGTGCGGCGGACGGCAGCCTGGCGATCATGGTCGGCGGTGCCGAGGATGCGTTCGCGACCGCCCGGCCCGCGCTCGAGGCGATGGGCAGCAAGGTGGTCCACGCCGGCCCGGTCGGAGCCGGCACCCGGATGAAGCTGGCCCGCAACCTGATCCACTTCGTCGCCTTCACCGCCGTCACCGAGGCCCAGCGGCTCGCCGAGGCCGCCGGTCTCGACCTGATCGCGCTCGGCGACGTCGTCCGGCACACCGACACGGTCACCGGCGGCCCGGGCGCGATCATGCACCGCCCCACGACGGACCCGATCGCACCGGACGACTTCTGGCACGGAGTCTTCGACCACGTCCGGACGCTGGGGGAGAAGGACCTGGGCTTCGCGGTCGCCCTCGCGGACGAGCTCGGGGTCGACGTACCGCTGGCGGAGCTGGCGATCGAGCGTCTCGGGCCCGGCCTCGGCCTGCCTGTGGAGGACGCGAGCGGCGAGCGGAGAGATCGGTGACGCTTTCCTCGACCCTGGACGGGGGTCACAATGAGAGGAAGGTCGATGTGTCCCCACGCCTGTCAGGAGCGCCCATGCTCGAAGTGCCGGTCGACACCGTGCAGCGGCTGCGGATGTCCTGGGAGGAGTACGAGCGACTCCCCGAGTGGCCGCGCACCGAGTGGGTCGACGGCGAGGTGCTGGTGATGCCGCCGACCGCTGCGCGGCATGCGTCGGCGGCCGCGCGTCTCATCATGCTGCTCGGCCGCGCCTTCCCGGACCTGGACATCGGGACTGAAGGCGGCCTCTGGCTGCCCCGCAACCGGCTGCGCGGCCCCGACGTGATGATGGCCGAGAGCCGCACCGACGAGACCTTCCGGACCGTCATGCCGCTGCTCGTCGCGGAGGTGCTCTCGCCGAGCACCCGCGCCGAGGACACGATCCGCAAGCCGATGGAGTACGCCGAGGGCGGTGTCGAGCGGTACTGGATCGTCGACCCCGACCTGCGCACCATCGACGCTCTCCTCAACGTCGACGGTGCGTGGGAGACCGAGGCCCACCTCGACGATCGCGAGCCGGTGGCCGAGATCGTCATCGGCGACCACGGCGGTGTCGTCGTCGACCTCCGGGAGGTCCTGCGGTGACGGCGCCCGCCGACAAGTTCGACGACCTGCCGGAGTTGCGAGCCACGGGCCTGCGCAAGATGGAGCAGGTCTACGGCTTCGACATGGCCGACGGCGAGGGTGACTTCTTCCGCTACACCGCCGACCACCTGTTCGGCGACATCTGGCAGCGGCCGGGGCTCAGCGACCGCGACCGGCGGCTGTTCCTCATCGGCCTGCTCGTCGGACAGCGCGCGAACGACGTCCTCGGCATCCAGGTCCCCGCAGCCCTCGCCAACGGCGAGCTCGACGCCGAGGCGCTGCGCGAGCTGGTCATCCTGGCCTGCCACTACGACGGCTGGCCGAACGGGTCGCGGCTCAACTCGGTGGTCGAGGACGCGATCGGCAAGGCCCGCCGGGCGGCCGAACGTGACCGGGGCGACACACCCTGACGGGCGGCTTGTTAGCCTCGGGAGCGATGACTCGCGACGTGGCGCAGGCGGTTCCGGACCGCGAGGCGGAGCCGGTGACTCCGGCCGTCCTCGACTCCTTCCTCAACACCTCGGTGCTCCGCCCCGAGGGCGGACCCGGGATCTGGCGCGTCCCGACGGCCACCGTCGGCGACGCGGAGCTCGAGGTCGCCCGCGACTGGCTCGATGAGAGCGAGCGGCAGCAGGCGTCGTCGTACGTCCGCGCGGAGCTGCGGCGTGCCTACGAGATCGCCCACGCCGCGGCCCGGCTGGTCGTGGGTGCGGCGACCGACACCCCGCCGGAGAAGGTGGTGTGGGGCCGGCACCCCTGTCCCGGGTGCGGCGAACCGCACGGCCGGCCGCGCGCCGAGGGCGCCGGGGTGGAGTTCTCGCTGAGCCACACGCCGGGCCAGGTGCTCGTGGCGGTGGCCGACGTGGCGGTCGGCGTCGACGTCGAGCGGCATCCCGACGACCCGGTCGCGCTCGCGAAGCTGCTGCACCCGCGTGAGTCCGAGGAGATCGAGGCGGCCGCACAGGGCACCCTCGACGGCGGTCGCGCCACGGTCCGGTTCACCCGGGCATGGTCGCGGACCGAGGCCTACCTCAAGGGCATCGGCATCGGGCTGGGCCGCGACCCCCACCTGGACTACCTCGGCACCGACGACGCGTCGAGCCGCAGCCTGGGGTCGTGGACGGTGCGCGACGTGGTCGTCCCGGAGGGGTACGGCGCGGCGCTGGCCGTCCTGCGCTGACCGCAGATCTGGCGATCCATCGTCGGATCATGCGGCGAGACTCGGCCCGAAGGTTAAATCTTCCGTCCGGGATGGACATTTAACCGGAATCCCTGCGCCAGGGACTTTGGTCCTCCCTACGCTGCGGGGTGGGCCTCGTTCGTCCCCTCCGTCTCGGGAGGCGTGGGCGCTCGGAGGAGGACTTGTCGGACGGGGTTCGCGGTGGGGCGCGAGCGCTGGGCCGACGCCCTCGGTCGCAGGACCGCCCGACTCGACACTTTGCAGCTGTCGCGGCACCCCTCGGCGCGACGCATTGGGGGGTACCCGACCATGTCCAGATCTCAGCGCCGTTCCCGGCGTCACGCCGAGCCGGAGCAGGCCGTCACGGCCCGCCGGCGGCGGCACATCATCGCACTCGCACTGCCGGTCCTCGTGCTGGCCAGCGCCGCCTTCGCCGGCCCGGCTCTCGCCGACGACGCTGCCGACCCGGGCCCGGGCGCCGAGCCGACCCAGACGGCCTCGTCGCCGGAGACCCCGGCCGAGCCCCAGGCGGAGCCCGCGCCCGAGCCGAAGCCCGAGCCGAAGCCCGAGCCGAAGCCCGCGCCTGAGCCCGAGCCGAAGCCCGAGCCCGACACGGAGCAGCCGCCCACGGAGCCGGAGGCCCCGGACACCGGGAACGGGACCGACGAGAAGGCCGACGAGCACGCGGACCCGAAGGCCGAGGAGGCGCCCGAGCAGGAGCCGGGCGCAGCCGTCGACGAGAACGCCACGGAGAAGGCCGACGAGGCGCCGGCCGACGCCGCGCCCTCCGAGCAGACCACCCCGGCCGCGGAGTACACCGCCGTCCAGGCGGCCGCGAAGGCCGGCAACGCGCCGACCGCCGTCGTGCCGCAGGCGGTGAACACGAAGAAGGTCGTCGTGTGCAAGTACGTCAGCACGCCGGGCGGCTACTCCCACCACGTCATCGTCCCGTCGGTGAACTCGCTGAAGGACTGGACGCCCGCGATGGGCTTCCCCTCCTTCGCCTTCGCCGACGCGCACGACTCGATCGTGATCCGCTATCTCGACGACAACGAGATCCCCGGTCAGGTACCGAACTCCGCCTGCCCGACGATGGTGAACCCGCCGACGCTGACGCTGCTCAACCCGTGCGGTGCCAACAACACCAGCTGGGCCGACCCGGCCGCGTCGCCGGCGTACACGTGGGTGCGGAACCCGAACGGGTCGATCACCTTCACCGCCCAGCCCGGCTACCTCTTCCCGTCGAACACGCCTGCGGGGCTGACGAGCTACACGAGCCCGCCGCCGCCGGTGGACCCGGACCCGGTCAACCAGAACTGCGGCAACACCGACACGCTGATCACGCCACCCGTCCTCCTGATGGACGACCCCTGCGGTGCCGGGAACGCCGCCTGGATCGATCCCGGTGACACCGCGGCGTACACGGTGGCGATGAACACCCCGGCCGCCGGTCAGGTCACGTTGACCGCCAACGCGGGCTTCACGTTCCCCGGACCGTCGCCGACCTACGTCTACGGCGCGCCGGTGGAGAGCAACGTGGCCGCCTGCCCGACCGTCGTGCAGCCGCCGGTGGTGCCCACGGTCAATCCCTGTGGTCCGAACAACGTCGCGTTCGGCACCGTGCCGGCGGGGCCGTGGACGTCGTCCGTCGACCCGGGCGACGGGTCGCTGACGCTCACCGCGACGGGCAACAACGTGTTCCCCGGCGGCGTGACGCTGCACGTCTACAACCTCCCGGCCGACAACGACCCGGCGTGCCTGGTCGCCCCGGCGCTGGCGCCCAGTGACCCGTGCGGCCCCGGCAACGCCGCCTGGATCCCACCGGTGGAGACCGCCGACTACTCGGTCTCGGTCGTCAACGGCGTGATCCAGTTGATCGCCAAGCTCGGCAAGATGTTCGTCGGCGACCACCCGACCTACACCTACCCCGCCACGGCTCCGGCCGACTCCGGCGTGGTGTGCGAGGTCGGTGGAGTCGAGGAGACGTCGCCGCCGAAGAAGTCCGACGACGACACGCCCGGCGCGGTCGACAGCGAGCAGGCCACCGGCCTGCCGAACACCGGCGGTCCCGACGGCTGGCTGATGCCGCTCGGCGTCCTGCTGGTGCTCGCCGGCGCCGGCCTGGTCCTCGTCCGCCGCAACCAGTTGGCGTAGCCCGCGGGGCCGAGCGCCCGAACGCAGGAGCCCGTGCCGGGAGTCCCCGGCACGGGCTCCTGCGTCGTCCGGGCCCGGGCCGGGCGCTCAGCGTCGGGCGATCGCCACCCCCGCGAGCAGCAGCACGATGACCCACATGACCCCGCCGGCAATCCACAGCACATAGGAGAAGACGCCCGCGCGGCCGGATCGGTTGCCTGCCGGGACGGATCGGTTGTCTGTCGGGCCGGATCGGTCCGCGCGGGATCGGTCAGATGACCGATCCCGGCCCGAGTGGGGCTCGCTAGGTTCGGGGCTTCCCGCCACCGAAGGAGCCCCGCATGGTCCGCGTCGCCACCTGTAACGTCGAGTTCCGAGAGGTGTCCGGCTTCGCCGACTTCGCCGCCCACCTCCGCGAGGTGCTGGACGAGGCGCGGGGTGCGGACCTCGTCGTGCTGCCGGAGGCGGTCACCTTCGAGCTGATGACGGCGGAGCCCTCGTGGTCCGGCGCCACCGACCTGGCGCCCGTGCTGGCGACGGCCGGGTACGCCGACGACTTCCGCGAGCTGATGGCCCAGGAGGCCGCGGCTCGTGGGCAGTACCTCCTCGCCGGCAGTCACCTGGTCCCCACCGGCGAGGGCGGCTACCGCAATGTCGCCGTCCTCCACGACCCCACCGGGGCGGTGGTGCACGAGCACGCGAAGACACATCTGTTCCCGCTCGAGCACACCCTCGACGTCGTCGAGGGGGACGAGATGGCGGTCGTCGACCTCCCGTTCGGCAAGGTCGGCATCGTGATCTGCTACGAGTCGCAGATCCCCGAGTGCGCGAGCTCACTGGTCGAGCAGGGAGCCCAGATCCTGCTCTGTCCCTCGCTCACCCTGACCCGGGCCGGATTCTGGCGGGTGCGTCACTCCCTGGCCGCGCGTGCGATCGAGAACCAGGTGTACACGGTGCACTCGGGCGTGGCCGGACCGCCGCGGGGCGTGTGGCCGGGTGCGTATGCGACCAGCGCGATCCTCGGCCCCTGCGACGCACCGCTGCCGGACGACGGCGTCATCGCCGAGACCCCCGCGGACGTCGACGGCGTCGCCGTGGCGGACCTCGACCTCGCCCTGCTGGCGACCCTGCGGGAGTCGGGCGCGACCACGACGTACCAGGACCGTCGCCGGCGCGTGGAGCGCTACCGCGCCTGGCCCTCCCACCTCCACGCCTGATCCCTTCGACACCCGAGGAGCACCCATGCGACCGACCGTCTGCCTGACCTTCGACTTCGACGCCATCTCCGTCTGGCTGGGGACCCTGGGCCTGGCCACGCCCACCTACGTCTCGCGCGGCGAGTTCGCCGCCAACGTCGCGACGCCCCGGATCCTGGACCTGCTGGAGCGCGAGGGCGTGACCAGCACCTGGTACATCCCGGGCCTCGACGTCGACACCTATCCCGACGTCTGCAAGCGGATCCGGGACGCCGGACACGAGATCGGCCACCACGGCTATGCACACGAGGGGCCGACGACGCTCGACGAGACCGCTGAGCGCCGGGTGCTCGAGCGTGGGCTCGACGCCCTCGACCGGGTGCTCGGCGTGCGTCCCGACGGCTATCGCTCGCCGGCCTTCGACCTGTCCGCCAACTCCACGCGCCTGCTCGCCGAGTACGGCTTCCGGTACGACAGCAGCATGATGGCCCGGGACTTCGAGATGTACCGCTGCCGCACGGGTGACGTGATCAGTACCGACGGCATCACCTTCGGCCCGGAGCTGGACCTGGTCGAGGTCCCGGTGTCGTGGACGCTCGACGACTTCCCGTTCCTCGAGTTCGCCCTCATGCCGCCGATGGTGATGCCCGCGTCGACGGACGTCGAGGGGCTGACCCGGCGCTGGCTGTCGGACCTCGACTTCATGGCCGAGGAGGTGCCGCACGGGGTGTTCACGCACACCTTCCACCCGCAGTCGATCGGGCGCGGCAGCCGGATCAAGGTGCTCGAGCGGATGATCCACCGGGCCAAGGAGCACGACGCCGTGTTCAGCACGGTCACCGACGCGGTCGGCGCCTGGCAGGCCCGGACCGACTGAGGCCGCCGCGGCTCAGCCGGACGGCGGCGGCTGGAACCGCGCCGTGGCGTACGGCGACGGCGCGATGATCCGGTGCTGCCCGTGCTGGACCTGGAACACCAGGTGGGCCGCGCCCAGCGACGGGTCGACCGCGCTGTCGGGGTAGACGCGGTTGGTCTGGTCGGTGGAGCCGAGCTGGTAGGGGCCGTTGACCCCGCGGTGGGTCAGCGTGCGCAGCCGGCCGACCACCTCGGAGAACCTGCCGGGCGACTCGCTCTGCGTCCACGCCTGGGCCAGCAGGCCGACCGCGTCGAAGTGCACGCCGGCGCTGGAGTGACCGGCCCGCTCGCCGAACGCGCGGGCGAAGCGGTGGGCGAACCGACGTCCGAGGTGGTCGTCGTACTGGCCGGTCACGGTCGCCCAGACCACGCCGTCGGCGGCCGCGCCGAGGGACTCGCACACACCGCCGATCGAGGGGGCGTAGAGCGCGTAGACCAGGAGGTCGTGGGGTCGGGGCAGCAGCCGCAGGAAGGCCGAGGTCTCGGGACCGGAGAAGCACGCGAGCATCACCGCGGCCGGGTCGACGGCGGCGATGCGTGCCACGACTGTGGGCCAGTCCGGGCGCATCGTGTCGATCGCCTCGACGGTGAGGTCCCATCCGCCGCGCAGGGCCGCCTCCGCGGCCTTCTCGGGGAAGGTCAGCAGGTCGGCGTCGGCGTTGTCGACGACCAGGAGCCGCCGCGAGCGCGGGTGCCACCGACCGGTGCCGGACAGCAGGTCCAGCGTCCGCAGGAACCCGTGGCCGTAGATCGTCTGCGGCCCGCTCAGCTGGAAGACGCTGCCGAACCGTCCCGGATCGTCCCGCACCACCTGCGCCGCGGAGGCCGAGGTCGAGTGGTGCAGCACCGGACAGCCGGTATCGGCCGCCGCCGCGAAGATGGCGGCGAGGTCCGCCGGTGAGCGGCGGTAGGTGTAGGGGAAGGAGACCGCGTCGACGTCCTCGCCCATCAGCCGCTCCATCGCCTGCTGCATCGACGCCGTCGAGGTGATGTCGGCCAGGACGGCGACCTCCTCCACCGGGCGGCCACGCACTCCGCCGGCCGCGTTGAGGCCCGCGACGGCCAGCTGGCTTCCCCGTCGCATCTGACGGGCGTCGTCGGCGCAGTCGGCGTTGACCGGGAGGACGGCGCCGATGCGGAGCGGCCGCACGCGTCGTACCGGCCTGTGGGGCGGGGTGGCGGACCGCAGTGGGAGGCCGCGCGCCGCGGCCTCCAGCCGGACGGGGCCGAGAGGAGCGCACCCGCTCAGGTCCCCGCCGGGGATGGGAAGGGTGAGCAGCCCGAGCTCCTGGCCGAGTGCTGCCGCCGCGGACCGGCCGGACACCTCCAGCTTGGCCAGCAGGTGCTCCACATGGGTGGCCACGGTGCGCCGCCCGACCACCAGCCGCTCGGCGATCTCGGGGTTCGACAGCCCAGCCGCGATCAGGGTCAGGACCTGGAGCTCGCGGCGGTTGAGCCCGGCGAGGGTGTCGGGGCCGGCGCCGTCGATGTGCACGGTACGCCGGCCGTCTGCCCGGCTCGGCCCGATCGCCACGGTGCTCGCACCCCGCCTCGCCCCGGCCGCCCCCGGCTCCAGCCACACGAAGCGGACCTCGCCGATCGCCGGGGTCGTCGCCGCGGCACGCAGGTGGTCGGCCAGGCGGGGGAGCCCGGCGAGGGCGCCGGCCGGCCGCACGGTCATCCGGCCGTCGCGGTCGGTCTCGACCGTCGCTGCGAGCGGCCCGGCGTCCATGCGCCCACTCTAGGTGGGCAGCGTGGCCGGGAAGAGAGGCGGCTCAGCCTGGCCAGGTGTCGTAGCAGTCCGCGCAGCAGCGGATCCGTGGCGGCCCAGGCCGGCCGGGTCAGGCCGCGTCGTGGAAGACCAGGGCCAGCGTGTGCCGCTCCCCGCTGCGGATCGCGGACACACCGTGACGGACCGGCGCGGCGGACCAGCCGCGGGCCGAGCGCACCGGCCGGTCGCGGGTGGTGAACACGTAGCCGTGGCCGTGCGGCAGCAGGGTGGCCGTCCCCCGTGACTGGGCCCTGGGGCGCTGCTCGACGAGCAGGAACTCGCCGCCGGTGTGGTCGGCGCCGGGCTCGTTGAGGTTGACCACGACCTGCAGCGGGAACACCAGGTCGCCGTACAGGTCGCGGTGCAGGGCGTTCCAGTCGCCCTCGCGGTAGCGCAGCAGGATCGACGTCGACCGGGTCTGCCCAGCGTCATGACACTGGTCGAGCCACGCGTCGAGGGTGTCCGGCCACGGCGCGGGCCGGCCCAGGCGGGCCCACCAGTCGCGGGCGATCGGCAACAGACGGGGGTAGAGGGCCTGCTTGAGCTCCTCGACGGGCGCCGGATAGGGCGTGTGGAGGTAGCGGTACTCGCCGGAGCCGAACCGGTGCCGGCCCATGTCGACGGTGCTGCGGAAGAGCTCGTCGTGGTCGTAGAGGCCGCGGATCGCCGCGGTCTCGTCGGGCGTGAGGAGCTGCGGCAGCAGGGCGCCGCCGTCCCGGTCGAGGTCGGCGGCGACCGCGGCCCAGTCGGCCCCGTCCACCCGCTGTGCCCGGGTCTGCGCCGTGGCGGTCATGCCGCCTCCAGCCGCAGCAGCGCCGACTTGGCCTCGGCCCCGCCGACGTAGCCGCCCAGGCTGCCGTCGGCGCGCAGCACCCGGTGGCAGGGCACCACGACGGGCAGGGGATTGGTGGCGCAGGCCGTGCCCACCGCTCGCACCGCCTTGGCGTTGCCGACGAGCTCGGCGACCTCGCGATAGCTGCGGGTCTGGCCGTAGCCGATCTCCGGCAGGTGGCGCTGCACGACCTGGCGGAAGCCGTGGGACAGGGACAGGTCGAGGTCGAGGTCGAAGGTACGGCGCCGCCCGGCGAAGTACTCGTCGAGCTCGCGGGCCACCCGGTCCAGGCGGGCGGGAGCGTGCAGGATCCGTGGGCTCAGCCGGTGCGCGAGGATGTCGAGGACGGCGTCGTGGTCCTCGCGGGCGTACGCCACGCGGGCCAGGCCCCGCGGGGTGACGGCCAGGAGCAGCCGGCCCACGGGGGAGTCGACGGTGGTGTAGGCGACGTCGAGGAGGTCCTGCGCCGCGGCCTGCCCGGTGAGCCGGTCGTGCAGGCGCTCGAGGAGGTCGGCGTCGGCGGGGGCCGACAGCAGTCGGTCGAGGTGCTCGGTGTCGAGGTGCTCGGTGTCGTTCATGTTCGGGCTCCTTCCGTGATCGTGCCCGGATAGGTCCTTCTGAGGTTCTTGATGCCGTCGGCCGCGGCCCGGCGCGCGGCGTCGGTGGTGCCGCCGAGGATCGCGGCGACCTCGGCGTACGGCAGGCCGGCGACGTAGTGGTAGGCGACGGCCTGGCGCTGCTTGTCCGGCAGCCCGCGCACGGCGTCCCACAACTCGGCGTCGTCGATGCCGGCCTCGGGTCCTGGCGTGATGTCGCCACCGGCCGGGGGCGGCTCTTCGACGGGGAGCGGCCGCCGCCGGGTGGCGCGGAGGTGATCGACGGCCTTGCGGTGGGCGATCGTGACCAGCCAGGCCTCGACGTTCGCGTCGGCGGGCAGGTCGGGATAGGCCCGCAGTGCCGCGAGGAAGGTCTCCGACCACGCGTCGTCGACGTCATGAGGGCCGAGCAGTACCCGGCATACCCGCAGCACGGTCGGCCCGTGCCGCGCGACGACCCGCTCGAACGGCTCCTTCACCACACCTCCCTCGTCACCGGAACAGTCTGCCCGCGGCGGCGGCCTGTCATCGCTGTCTCCTTCTCACAGGCTGTAGACGCTCGCGGCGACCCGAACGTGAGATCGGCCCGGCAAGGGGGCAGTTCTGCCCTCTGCCGCCGGGCCCGGGTCGGCGCCTACGGTCCAGGAACGTCACCGACCACGAGGAGCGCAGATGAACGTCGACGAGTACGCAGTGCTGGACGGATACGAGCTCGCGCAGCTGATCAGGTCCGGCCAGGTCACCGCTGCCGAGGTGCAGGCGGCGGCGGGGGAGGCGATCGAGCGGGTGAACCCGCGGATCAACGCCACGGCTGCCCCGCCCTTCGCCGAGCCGCTGTCGTACGCCGCCGACGGCCTGTTCGGCGGGGTGCCCTTCGGGCTCAAGGACCTGGTCTGTCATGCCGCCGGGGTGCCGACCCGGATGGGCAGCCGCATCACCGGCGACCGCGGCGTGACGCACGGACACGACACCGAGCTGATGAGCAGGTTCCGCAAGGCCGGGCTGGCGACCGTCGCACTGACGACGAGCCCCGAGATGGGCTACAACGCCAACACCGAGCCGGTCGTTCACGGGTCGACCCGCAACCCGTGGGACCCGAGTCGGTCGGCGGGCGGCTCCAGCGGCGGCTCCGGGGCGCTGGTCGCCGCTGGTGCGGTACCGATCGCCCATGCCAACGACGGCGGCGGGTCGATCCGGATCCCGGCGGCGTTCAACGGTCTGGTCGGCCTCAAGCCGACCACCGGTCGTGTCTCGCTGGCTCCGGACATGCAGGAGGGCCTCTACGGCTTCCTGGCGGAGTTCGTCGTGACCCGCTCCGTCCGGGACGCCGCACTGGTGCTGGACGAGGTCGCCGGGTGGGCGCCCGGCGACAAGTACCGCCTGCCCGACCCGCCGCGCCCCTTCCGGGAGGAGCTGGCCGGCGAGTCCCGCCCGCTGCGGATCGCCGTGCACACGGAGTCCTGGGCGGGGACGCACGTCGACCCGGAGGTGGCGGATGCCGTCCACCACGTCGCGCGGACGCTCGAGGGCCTGGGCCACCGGGTCGAGCAGGCCGCGCCACGGTTCAGCTGGGACGAGTTCATGCTGGCTCACTACCGCTACTGGGCGGGCTTCGTCGCCGAGTCCGTGCACGCGGTGAGCCAGGTCTCCGGCGTCAAGCCGGGGCCCGACACCCTGGAGGCCTCGGTGCTGGCCGGCTACGAGTACGGCCGGGTCCTGACGGTCCTCGACATGGCCGAGGCGTCGGCCATCGTGACCTCGATCAGTCGCACCGCCGGAGAGTTCTTCGGTTCGTACGACGTGCTGCTCACGCCGACCACCAACACCCCGCCGCTGCCGCTGGGCTACCTGGATGCCGACGACCCGGAGCTCGGTCACGAGGAGTGGACCCGGCGGATCTTCGACGTCGCCTCCTTCACGCCGCTGCACAACCTCACCGGGTCGCCGGCGATCAGCCTGCCGCTGGCCACGACCCGCGAGGGCCTCCCGATCGGGGTCCAGCTCGCCGCGGGCCTGTGCCGGGAGTCGACGCTGATCGGCCTGGCCGCCCAGCTGGAGGTCGCGCTGCCGTGGGCGGACCGGCTGCCGGAGATCCATGCGAGCCGGTGACGACCTGGTGACGGGCCGGGGCTGAGCGGCGATACTAGGCGCCCTACAGCGAAGGCGGCAGGACATGACCGAGCGGATGCTGCTCCCGGAGGAGGTCGGGTTCCGGCTGGCGGAGATCTCCGTCGCGGACCCGACGAGGCGGCACGAGCAGGTGCTCGACCTGTTGCTCCAGGTCGGCAACGCGTCCGCTGCCGTCCTGACCCGGCCCGCGGGGCCGGGTCAGGACGCCGAGGTGCTGGCCTCGTCCGGCTACGCCGCGGAGCTCGTCGACGCGGTCGCCAGCAGCGAGTTCGCGATCCAGGACCTGGCCTACCAGGCGATCCTGCGGGATCCGGTGCGTCCGCTGCGGTGCTGGCGCGACCTCGAGTTCGACTACGCGGCCACCGAGCTCGCGCGCGACCTGCTGGTCCCGGCGGGCTTCCGCGGTGGGGTGTCGGTGCGCCTGGAGACGGACGCGGGCGAGCACGCCGGCGACCTGCACATGAGCACGGAGGCGCGCTCGTTCCCGACCGACGCCGCGATGGACCTGATGCGCCGCTCGCGGTCGATCGTCGCCGCCCTGTGCGCGCGGCGGTCGACGTCCTCTCCTCCGGGGCGCGTGGACGGACCCTCCGTCCTGGTCCGGTACGACGACTCGATCGAGCCGCTGTCCGGTGACCCGGACTCCGAGATCGTCGGGCTGGCCCGGCTGCTCGCCGGCCGGGCTGAGCAGGTCGGCCGGTCGCTGCGGCGGATGCAGCGATGGCGGGACCGTGAGGGTGCCGCCCGCAGTGTGTGGATCGAGGTCGTGCCCGGTGGGACGGTGGTCACCGTGCGCGACGAGCCGCTGCCCCACCGGCTGACCTGGCGCGAGCTGGAGGTGCTGACCCTGCTCGGCGCCGGGCTGCCGAACTTCTCGATCGCCCGCCGCCTGGACCTCAGCGAGCGGACGGTCGCGCACTGCGTCGAGCGCATCTTCGCCAAGCTGGGCGTCGCGGCGCGGGCCGAGGCGGCGGCCACCGCGGAGCGTGACGGCCTGACGCTCGTCGAGTTCCGCTGACGCGCCCTGGCGGACGTCGCGAGTGTCCTCGTCAGGAGCCGAGGATGCGCCGGCGCCGAGCCTCGAGCGCCTCGCGCTCGGCGGCGCTCGCGGTGAGCTCGACCGCCCTGCGGTAGGCGATCTCCGCACCCTCGGCATCACCGGCCCGGGCCAGCAGCTCGGCCCGGGTGGCATGCCACGGCTGGTAGCGGTCGACCCGGCCGTCAACGTCGATGCCGGCGAGCAGGGCGAGGCCGACATGCGGTCCGTCGGCCATCGCCAGCGCAGCTGCCCGGTTGATGGTGACCACGGGCGATGGCGCCATGGCGGACAGCTCGCCGTACAGGGCGGCGATCTGGGTCCAGTCGGTCGCGTCCCAATGGGGCGCTTCGGCGTGCAGCGCCGCGATCGCCGCCTGCACCTGGAACGGTCCCGGCGCCCCGAGTCCGAGCGCGCGCCCGAGGATCGCCGTACCTTCGGCGATCAGGGCCTGGTCCCAGTGGCCGCGGTCCTGATCCTCCAGCGCGACCGGCAGGCCGCGGCCATCGGTCCGGGCCGTACGCCGGGCGTCGGTCAGCAGCAGGAACGCGAGCAGTCCGAGCGCCTCGGTGTCCGTCGGCAGCAACTCGACGACCAGCCGGCAGAGGCGGATCGCCTCCTGGCACAGGTCGACCCGTACGAGGTCGTCGCCCGTGCTGGCGACGTGGCCCTCGGTGTAGACGAGGTGGATCACGTGCAGGATGCCGTGCACCCGCTCGGGGAGCTCGTCGGCGTCAGGAACCCGGTAGGGGATCCCGGCAGCCTTGATCTTCCGTTTCGCCCGGACCAGGCGTTGGTACATCGTGGTCTCGGTTGTCAAGAACGCGCGGGCGACCTCGGAGACCTCGAGCCCGCCGAGGGCCCGGAGGGTCAGCGCGACCCGGGCCTCCAGCGCGAGCGCGGGGTGGCAGCAGGTGAACATCAGCCGCAGCCGGTCGTCGGCCACCCCGCTGCGGTCGGCCGGCTCGGGCTCGGTCGTGTCGTCGTCCCTCATCAGCGTCTCCATGCGGTCGAGCGCCGCCGACCGGGTGGCCTCCCGTCGCAACCGGTCGATCGCCCGGCGGCGGGCGACCGTGGTGAGCCACGCGCCCGGCCGCGACGGAACGCCCCGGCCGGGCCACTCGGCCACCGCGGCGGCGAACGCCTCGGCCGCCGCGTCCTCGGCCAGCCCGACGTCGCCGCCGAGCTGGCCGGCGAGCGTCGCGAGGAGCGGGGTCCACTCCTCGCGGTACGCCCGCTCGATCGCCTCGGCAGCCTCGACGGCCTCGGTCACCCGTCCTGCTCGTGGCTGGACAGCGGCCGGACCTCGACGGAGCCGTACGTCACGTTGGGCATCTTCCTCGCCCAGACCAGGGCGGCGTCGAGGTCGGCGACGTCGATGATGATGTAGCTGAAGAACGCCTCCTTCGTCTCCGCGAAAGGCCCATCGGAGACCAGGGACTCGCCGTTGCGGATGCGCACCGTCGTGGCGGTCGCCTCCGTGTCGAGGCCGTGGGCGGCGATCATCGATCCGGATCGGCCGAGTTCGCCCATCACCTCGCCCCAGCTGGTCATCTCGGCGTCGAACTCGGGCGTACCCTCTGCGGGACCGGCGGTGGGTTCGTGGCGGAGCAGCAGCATGTACTTCATCGGAGCCTCCTGGGCATCGGGTGGTGCGGAACCTGCATCTCACCCTGACGTCGGGACGCTCGGCGAGTTTCGACACCTTCGACGGAGAGATCTTCCAAGAAGTTTCTACAGGCCGCCGCAACCGGCTCCCGCGGCCCGACGAGCGACCCGTCGAGTTCGACGGCCGCCGACGCACATCTCGTGCCCGTTCGCCGATCTGGGCACCATCCCGGCCGGCGGCTACCCGATCGTGAGCGAGTAGTGGTGGAACTCGGTGTCATGGCACTGCTTGCCGCAGGTCGGCCTCGATCGACCGGCCGGCTCGTTGGAGGACGTCCACGAGCCGGAGCAGTTGCTGCGGGTCGTAGCGCACCGAGGGCATGGAGAGGGAGATGCCCGCGACCGTCCTGCGGTCGGCGTTGCGGACGGGTACGCCGATCGCGGTCACCCCGCGCTCCGACTCCTCACGATTGACGGCGAAGCCCTGCCGGCGGATCAGCTCGAGCTCGCGGACGAGTCGGGGGAGGTCCGGGACGTCGCTCTGCCCTGTCCCCGCGGTCTCGATGACCGCCGCGAGCTCGCCGGCGTCCAGCTCGGACAGCAGGAGGAGGCCGGCCGTCGTGCGGTGCGCCGGGAAGACCATGCCCTCGCGGGTGCCGACCCGCAAGGACTGCGGTGACTCGACCGAGGCGATGAACCGCGCTGTGGCCCCGACCCGGATCGCGACGTTGGCCGACTCCTGCACGACCTCGGCAAGGCGCTCGAGCGCTGGTAGCGCCGCGGCGCGCAGGCGGGCGGTGTCGGAGCGTGAGTGCGCGGCCAGCTCGAGGACCGGGCCGGCCCGGTAGGACTTGTCGGCGGCCTGCGCGGCGAAGTCGCGGTACACCAGCATCTGGAGCAGGCGATGGGCGGTCGAGCGCGCTACGCCGAGCCGGGCCGCTGCCTCGGCGACCGTCAATCGGCCCTCCAGCTGAAGGACGGTGGCCAGCAGCAGGGCGTGATCCACGCTCGCCACCGCGTAGACGGGCCGGTCCTTGGGCGTCTTGTCCATCGCCGATCCTCGTTCTCCCGTTCTGCATCACAGAATCATGTGTTCTGTTGTGCGGTCAAGGGTGCACGGTCCTCGCATGACCCGAACCGACCATCCCGTCCGGCTGACCGCGGTGGCAGCCCCGGACCAACCCGCTGTCAGCCCTGACCTCGACCGGCTCTACCGCGGCTTCGAGAGGGAGCTCCTGGTCCCCCTCTGGACCGAGATCGGCGACCTGATGCCGGCGCACCCCCGCTCGGGGGCGACGCCGCATCGCTGGGAGTGGGACCACCTGGTCCGGCTCGCGGCGCAGGCCGGCGAGCTGGTGCCGGTCGGCCGAGGGGGCGAGCGCCGCGCGATCGCGCTGGCCAACCCGGGGCTCGGCGGGCGGCCCTTCGCCACACCGACCCTGTGGGCCGCGATCCAGTACCTCATGCCCGGCGAGGACGCGCCGGAGCACCGGCACACCCAGCACGCCTTCCGCTTCGTGGTCGAGGGCTCCGGGGTGTGGACCGTCGTCGGCGGCGACGCGGTGCCCATGAACCGCGGCGACTTCCTGCCCCAGGCCGGCTGGAACTGGCACGCGCACCACAACGCGACCGATCGCCCGATGGCCTGGATCGACGGCCTCGACATCCCGTTCCAGTACGCCACCGAGGCGCAGTTCTTCGAGTTCGGCCGCGACGAGATCGGCGATGCCGAGCGGATCACGCCCGAGCGCTCCCGCTCCGAGCGGCTCTGGGGACACCCCGGTCTGCGGCCGGTCGGCGTGGGTGAGCTGACGCCGGGCTCACCCTTGCTGGCCTACAAGTGGGAGCACACCGATCGCGCACTGGCCGACCAGCTCGCCGTCGAGCGCGAGGGCTTCGGTGGCACCGTCGAGCCCGGGCACGCCGCCGTCCGCTACACCGACCCCGCCACCGGACGCGACGTCCTGCCGACGATCCGCGCCGAGATGCACCGCGTCGCGCGCGGCGCCGAGACCGCGCCGGTGCGCGAGACCGGATCCAGCGTCTACCAGGTCTTCGACGGCTCCGGCACGGTCACCGTCGGCGACCACACCTGGTCGGTGAGCCGCGGCGACCTCTTCGTCGTGCCTTCCTGGCTCCCGTTCTCCGCCCGCTCCGAGGCAGGGACGACGGACTCCGACTCCGGCTCGCTCGACCTCTTCCGCTTCAGCGACGCGCCCGTGTTCGAGGCGCTCCAGCTCGACCGCACCCGGAAGGACGCCCGATGACCAGGCTCGCCACCCTCCGCACCCCCGCCGGCACCCGCGCCGTGCGGCTCGACGGCGACGTCCACGTCGACCTCGGGTACGCCGACGTGGGCGCCTACCTCGCCGCGGGCTCGCCGCCCGTGCCGGCCGACGCCGTGACCCACCCGGTCGAGGACGCGGACTTCGCGCCCGTCGTACCGCACCCGGCGAAGGTGATCTGCGTCGGCCACAACTACACGAACCACATCAAGGAGATGGGCCGCGAGCTGCCGTCGTACCCGACGCTGTTCGTGAAGTTCGCCGACTCCCTGGTCGGCGCTCACGACGACATCGCGAAGCCGGCGGAGACCGACGCGCTCGACTGGGAGGTCGAGCTGGTCGTGGTGGTCGGCACCGAGGTGCGCCGGGCGAGCGAGGCCGAGGCGGCCGCCGCGGTCGCCGGCTTCACGATCATGAACGACATCTCCGTGCGCGACTGGCAGTTCCGCACCGTCGAGTGGACGCAGGGCAAGGCCTGGGACGCGACCACCCCGGTCGGCCCCTACCTCGTCACCCCCGACGAGCTGCCCGGCGGCCTCCGGCCGGCGCTCGAGGTGAGCACGACCGTCGACGGGCAGGTGATGCAGCGTGACGACACCGCGACGCTGCTCTTCGACCCGGTCGCGTTGGTGCAGTACGTCTCGACACTGACCCGGCTGCGGCCCGGCGACCTGATCGCCACCGGTACGCCGGCCGGCGTCGGCCACGCCCGGGACCCGAAGGTCCACCTCGCGCCGGGCCAGACCGTGGTCACCGCGATCGACGGCCTCGGGTCCTGCGTCAACCGCATCGTCGAGGACGCGTGATGGGCCACAGCGCTGACGACGCGCGCCGCTGGATGGCCCTCGGTGAGCAGCTCGTGGCCGACGCGGTGGCCGGGCTCGACGAGGACGGCTTCGGGGCGGCCACGCTGCTCCCCGGCTGGACCCGCCGGCATCTGGTCGCCCACCTCGCCGGCAACGCCGAGGCCCTCGCCCACCTGGTCACCTGGGCGGCGACCGGTGTGGAGACGCCGATGTACGCCTCGCCCGACGAGCGCGCCGCGGGCATCGCGCGCGGTGCGCTCCTGTCCGGAGCCGACCTCGCCGCCTGGGAGCGGCGCTCGGCCACGGCCCTCGCCGGCGGTCTCGCCGGACTGACCGAGGACCGGTGGAGCCATGAGGTCCGCACCGTCCAGGGCCGGTCGCTTCCGGCGACCGAGATCCCCTGGCTGCGGGCCCGCGAAGTGCTGGTGCACGCCGTCGACCTCGACACCGGCATCGCCTTCGCCGACCTGCCCGCCGACTTCCTGGACGCGCTGGTCACCGACGTCACCGCCAAGCGCGGCGACGTCCCGCACGTCACGGGACCGCTCCCCGAGGTGGCCGCCTGGCTGGCTGGGCGCCCGCACACCCTGACCGACGCCCCGGACCTCGGTCCGTGGCTGTGAGGAGGACCTGATGACTCTCGACGCGATCGTCGTCGGTGGCGGCATCGGCGGTCTGAGCACCGCCTTCGCCCTGACCCGGATCGGCCTGTCCGTGCGCGTGCTGGAGCAGGCACCCGCCTTCGGCGAAGTCGGTGCGGGCATCCAGCTGGCGCCCAACTGCACGCGCATCCTCGACGACTACGGCCTCCTCGACGAGGCCAAGGCACTGGGCGTCGTACCCACGGCCATGGTGATGCGCGACGCCGTCGACGCGACCGAGCTGACCCGTCTCGACCTGGTCGGCCTGGAACGGCGCTACGGCTTCCCCTATCTCGTGATCCACCGCAGCGATCTGCACAGCCTGTTCCTGCGCGCCTGTGAGCGAGTCGGGGTGGACCTCGTGACCGACGCCCACGTCACGGCCTACGAGAAGACTGCAGGCGGAGCGCGGGTCACCCTCGCCGACGGTACGACGCAGGAGGCACCGGTCGTCATCGCGGCCGACGGCCTGCACTCGGTGGCCCGCGCCCTGCTCGTGGACGACGAGCCGGTGTCGTCGGCCTATGTCGCCTACCGCGGCACGGTGCCGGTGGCCGAGACCGCCGGCCGCCCGGTCGACCTGTCCGAGGTCGTCGTGTACGTCGGGCCGGGCTGCCACTTCGTGCACTACGGCCTGCGCGGCGGCGAGCTGCTCAACCAGGTCGCCGTCTTCGAGTCGCCGAAGGCACGCGCCGGCGAGGACGACTGGGGCACGCCCGACGAGCTCGACGCCGCCTTCGACGGCACGTGTGCCGCCGTCCGGGACGGCATCCCGCACATGTGGCGTGACAAGTGGTGGCGGATGTACGACCGGGACCCGATCCTGACCTGGGTCCACGGCCGGATAGCGCTCCTCGGCGACGCGGCGCACCCGCCACTCCAGTACATGGCGCAGGGCGCGATCATGGCGATCGAGGACGGCTGGGTGCTCTCCGAGCACGTCGCCGGGCTCCGCGGCGCCCGGGGCGAGGTGGACTGGGACGCGGCCCTGGCTGCCTACGAGGCGGTCCGGCCCGAGCACTGCCGGCGGGTGGTCAGCACCGCTCGGGCGTGGGGCGAGCTGTGGCACCTCGACGGGCTCGCGCGCGAGCAGCGCAACGCGCTGCTGCGGGGGCGCGACGTGCACGACTACAGCTACACCGACTGGGTCTACGGTCCGACCGCGCTGGTGCCGGAGGACGAGCCCCCGATGTTCCCGGTCGTACCGCTCTCCGGTGTCGAGGTCGGCTCGGCTCGGTAGTGCCGAACTTCTGCGATGGGGAAAGTGCTCCACTTCGGATTCTGCTCTACGCGAGAGTGGGGATGGCGGCGGGCACCCGGTCCGGCGCCGGCCCGTGGAGGAAGAGATGAACCGATCGATCACCGTCGCCGAGAGCGGCACCACTGCCCGAGCTGCCCGCGCCGCCGAGATCGCCACGCTGGTCGAGCGCGACTGGCGGCTGCTGATCGGTGGCGAGCTGGTCCCGGCCGAGGCCGGGGCGAGGTTCACGGTGAGCGATCCGTTCACGCAGCAGCCGATCGTCGACGTCCCCGACGCGTCGCTGGCCGACGTCGACCGCGCGGTTGCGGCGGCCGAAGCCGCACTGCCCGGCTGGCGGGCCACGCCGGCCCTGGAACGCGCCGCTCTCGTCCGCCGCTTCGCGGACCTGGTCGAGGAGCACGGCGAGGAGTTGGCGCTTCTCGACACGATCGACGCGGGCTCGCCGATCTCGAACGCCCGCTTCGACGTCGAGATCGCACTCGGCCAGATGCGCATGTACGCCGGGTTCGCGCTGGAGATGAAGGGCGCGACCATCCCGGCGAGCGAGAACCTGCATCTCACCGTGCGCGAGCCGGTCGGCGTGGTCGCGAAGATCTTCCCCTACAACCACCCGTTGATGTTCGCCTGCCGGATGGTCGCGCCGCTGGTGGCCGGGAACCCGGTGATCGCCAAGCCGCCGGAGGCGGCGCCGCTCTCGACGCTGCGCCTGGCCGAGCTGGCCGACGAGGTGTTCCCTCCCGGCGTGGTCAACGTCGTCGTCGGCGACGGGCCCGCGGTGCCGGACCGGCTGGTGCGGCACCCGGCGGTGCGCAGGATCGGCTTCATCGGCTCCGAGCCGACCGGCCGGGCGATCCAGCGCGCTGCCGCCGAGAGCGGCGTCAAGCACGTCACGCTCGAGCTCGGCGGCAAGAACGCGATGGTCGTCTTCGACGATGCCGACCTGGAGAAGGCAGCGGCCGGCGCGGTCGCCGGCATGAACTTCACCTGGTCCGGACAGTCCTGCGGGTCCAACTCCCGGTTGCTCGTGCACCGCTCCCTGCACGACAGGCTGGTCGAGCGCGTCATCGAGCTGGTCGAGGCGCGCACCATCGGTGATCCACTCGACGAGAGCTCCGAGCAGGGGACGATGATCAACCGCACCCAGTTCGACAAGGCCATGTCCTACGTCGACATCGCGCTCGCCGAAGGTGCCGTGGTCCGCACGGGCGGAGGGCGGCCCGACGGTCCGGAGTTCGAGGACGCGCTCTTCGTGGCCCCGACCGTGCTGGTCGATGTCAGCCCGGGGGCGCGGATCGCGCGCGAGGAGGTCTTCGGGCCGTTGCTCTCGGTGATCCCCTTCGACACCGAGGAGGAGGCGGTCGCGATCGCCAACGGCGTCGAGTACGGCCTGACCGGCAGCGTGTGGACCAAGGACCTGGACCGCGCGGTGCGTGTCGCGCGCGCCCTGGAGGCCGGCTTCGTGTGGGTCAACGGCTCGACCCAGCACTTCCCCAACGTCCCGTACGGCGGCGTGAAGGCCTCGGGCGTCGGCGGCAAGGAGGAGTGCCTCGAGGAGCTGTTGTCCTACACCGAGGAGAAGGTCATCAACATCATGACGTGACCGCTCCCGGCGGGTCCCCGGCCTCGCTGGGCCCTCAGAGGCCCAGAGCGGCCACGTCCAGCTGCAGGTCGTGCTGGCTGGCCATGATCAGCTGGATCGACTCCGGCGCCAGGAGCTCGGCGAACCGGGCGGAGGGTGCCGAGATCGACATCGAGGCGATGGCGCGACCCGTGCCGTCGCGCAGGGGTACGGCGACCGCGCTGACCCCCTTCTCGGTCTGCTGGTTGGTGGTGGCGAAGCCGTTGCGCCGGCAGGCCCTGACCTCGCGCATCAGCACGCTGAGCTGCTGGTCGCTGAGGGCGTCGCCCATCGCCGCCGCGCCCGGGCTCCGGTAGAGCTGGCGCAGCGTGTCGTCCGGCAGGTCGGCGAGGAGGGCCTTGCCGCCGGCCGACGTGCTGGCCGGCAGCACCGCGCCCATCCGCGAGACGATGCGCAGAGTCCGGTTGCCCTCCTGGCTGAACAGGAAGTGGATCTTGGTGCCGACGCGCACCACGAGGTTGGCCGTCTCACCCGTGCGATTGGACAGCAGCTCCAGGTGCGGAACGGCGACGTCGCGCAGCTGTCGTGTCCACGAGAGCCCGACCGGGCCGACGCCCAGGGCCGGTCCCGGGCGGTAGGCCTTCGATTCGTCCTGCACGGCGAACCCGTGGAAGACGAGCATCGACATCAGGCGGTGGACGGTCGACTCGGCGACCTCGAGATCGCGGGCGGCCGTCCGCAGTCGCAGCTCGCCGTGGTCGCGCAGCATCTGGATCAGCCGCAGTGCTCGATCGACGGAGGACACCATGTAGGCCGGCACCTCGCGCGCCTTCTCCGGCTTCTGCATCTCAGAAGTATCTGGTCCTTGTTTCTGCAACGCAACACAGTTGAGGAACAAGGCGTGACGGGCGTCACTCGAAGGGCCGGCCGACTGGTCGCTGTCCCCGAACCGCACCGAGAGCGCCCTCTCGGGACCCACCGCCACGGGTGGACGACCGCCCGTGCCCAGGAAGGAAGCTCGATGACCGACACCCTGCAGCGGCCCGGCCAAGGCGTCCCGAGCGTGGCGCGGCCACGTCGTCCCGCCGTCCGCTGGCGCTCGCTCGGCTACCGCTACGGCATCGTCGCGGTCTGGGCGATCGAGATCGCCGTGTTCGCGGTACTCGCCCCGGACAGCTTCCCCACCGCCGCCAACATCACCTCGCTGCTCAGCTCGCAGGCGGTTCTGCTCCTGCTCGCGCTGGCGCTGGTGCCGACCCTGGTCACCGGCGAGATCGATCTCTCCATCGCCGGGACCATGACCATGGCGGCCACGGTCGCGGCCCAGCTGAACGCGGTCGAGGGCCTCAACGTGTGGCTGGCGGTGGCCTGCGGCCTGGGCGCCGCCGTGGCGGTCGGGCTGGTCAACGCCTTCCTGGCCGTCAAGGTCGGCGTCGAGAGCATCATCGTCACCCTCGGCATGGGCACGCTGCTGGTCGGCCTCTCGGTCTGGCTGAGCGACTCCCTCACCATCAGCGGAGTCTCGCCCGACCTGGGGAACCTGCTCAACACCCAGTTGGCACGGGTCAACACCGCGTTCTACCTCGCGATCGGGGTGGGCATCGTGATGTGGTTCGTCTACCGCCACACGGTGTTCGGCCGGGGCGCGGTCTTCGTCGGCAAGAACGCCGAGGTGGCCCGCCTCTCGGGCCTCCCCGTCGCCCGGATCAAGGTGCTCAGCTTCGTCGGCACCGCCTTCCTCGCCGGCGCCGCGGGCATCGTCGTCATCGGCATCGCCGGGGGACTCCAACCCACGTCGCTCCAGACCCTGCTGCTGCCCGCCTTCGCCGCGGCCTTCCTCGGCTCCGCCGTCGTCGAGCCCGGCACGTCCAACCCGATCGGCACCATGATCGCCGTCATCTTCCTCGCGACCGGGATCAGCGGACTCGTGCTCGTCGGTCTCGACCCCTGGATCCGCGACGTCTTCTACGGCGCCGCTGTGGTCGTCGCCGTCACCGTCTCGCGGCTCGCCGCGATGGCCGCCCCGTCGGCGGGGCGGCCGTGAGCTCGGGCTCCCCCTCATCCTCGAACCCCAAGGAGAAGTCGATGTCCTCAGCACCACGGAGCCCCGGTCGCACCAGCAGGATCGTCGCGGCGCTGTCCGCCGCCGGCCTGGCCGCAGCCTTGGCCGCCTGCACGACGCCGGCCGAGACCGCGTCCGGCGGCGGAGGCGGCGACGTGCCGCAGGCCGTCGCCGACAACGTCGCGGCGCACACCGGCCCCGCGGAGGCGTCGTACGACGGCCCGGCCTTCGACGTCAGCGCCCTGCGCGGCAAGACCGTCTGGTGGGTGACGCAGTACGCCGGCAACCCGTTCCTCGCCAGCATCGGCCGCAACCTCACCGAGGCGCTCGACAGCGTCGGCGTCGAGGTCACGACCTGTGACGGCAAGGGCAATCCGGTCGACGCCAACGCCTGCATCCAGCAGGGCATCGCCCAAGGGGCGGATGCGATCCAGGTCGACGGCCCCGAACCGGCGACGTACGCCGAGTCCCTCACGGCCGCCGAGAAGGCGGGCATCCCCGTCCTCTCCGGCGCCGCGGTCGACGTGACCACGACCGACCTCGCCGCCGGCCTGGCCGGCCAGACCAGCCAGCCCTTCGGCCTCACCGGTGAGCTCGCCGCCGACTGGATCGTCAAGGACTCCGGCGGCAAGGCCGACGTGCTCTTCCTGACGACCCCCGACGTCGTCGGCTCGGTCTCGGAGCAGGAGGCGTTCGAGGCGCGGATCGCCGAGACCTGCCCGGACTGCTCGCTCACGGTCAAGGGCGTCACGCTCGCCAACTGGGCCAACGACCTCGGCACGACCACCAGCTCCGAGCTCGTGAGGAACCCGGAGATCACCTATGTCGTTCCGGCGTTCGACCCGATGACCCAGTTCACCAACCCGGCGATCGCACAGGCCGGTCGCAGCGATCTCAAGGTCGTCACCGTCAACGGCAACCTGCCGTTCCTGCAGGAGCTGGAGAAGGGCTCCCCGATCAAGGCGATGGTCGGCATCGACCTCGACGCGCTGGCGTGGCTCGAGGCGGACCAGCTGTTGCGGGCGATGGCCGGCGAGGAGACCCTGAGCGGCGTCGTCGCACCCGTGCGGATCTTCGACGCGGACAATATCGGCGACCTCGACCTCGCGGCCGAGGCGGCCGACGACGGTTCGTGGTACGCGGGCAGCGGCGCCTACGCCGACCTGTTCGCCGGTCTCTGGGAGCGGTGAGTCCGATGGGGGCGGTCATCGAGCTGCGCGACGTGCGCAAGTCGTACGTGCCGGGGGTCCCGGTGCTCCAGGGCGTCGACCTCGACGTCCGGGCCGGTGAGGTGACCGCCCTCGTCGGCGCCAACGGCAGTGGCAAGTCCACGCTGGTCAAGATCCTCAGCGGGTACCACGAGCCCGATCGCGGGTCACGGATCCGCTTCGGCGACCAGGCCATGGAGGGGCACATCCATCCCGGGCAGGCCCGGGCCGCCGGCGTCCGGTTCGTCCACCAGGAGTCGCGGATGGTCGCCGGCGTCTCGGTGCTGGAGAACCTCCTCACCGACCGGCTCGGCACCGGATCCCTCGGTCGGCTGGACTGGCCGGCCGAGCGGCGCCGGGCCCAGGCCTTCCTGGACGAGCACGGCATCGCCGTCGACGTCCGCGACGACGCGGGGCGGCTGACACTGGCCGACGCGGCCAAGATCGCGATCGCCCGGGCGGCCGGATCCGAGAGCGACACGGGCCTACGGGCGCTGATCCTCGACGAGCCCACCGCGGCGCTGGGACGCGACGATGCCGCCGAGATGCTGGACTGGGTGCGTGCTCTGGCCCGCGGCCGCGGTGTCGGCGTGCTGCTCATCGGGCACCGGCTCGAGGAGATCCTCGCGACCGCGGACCGCGTGGCGGTGCTGCGCAGCGGCCGGATCGTCGCCGACACGTCCGTCGCCGAGCTCGACCACGACCGGCTGGTCGAGCAGATCGTGGGCCGCGCGATCGAGGCCTACTACCCCGAGCGCGACGGCGCGACCGGCGCCCCCGTGCTGGAGGTCGGCAACCTGAGCGGTGGCGCCGTGCGGGGAGTCTCGTTCTCCGTCGCGGCAGGGGAGGTGCTGGGCATCACCGGGCTCCCGGGCTCCGGTTTCGAGGACGTGCCCTACCTCCTCGTGGACCCCCGATCCGGTGCCCGCGGCGAGCTGACCATCGCCGGCCGCGCGATCGAGGTGGCGAGGACGCCGGTACGTGCCCGGGTGCAGGCCGGGATCGCGCTCGTGCCGGCCGATCGCAAGCGGCGCGCGCTCGCCACGTCCGTGTCGGTGACCGGCAACGTCGGGCTGCCGCATCTGCGGCAGTTCCGGAGGTGGGCAGGTCTCAGCGCCCGCGCCGAGCACCGCCTGGCCGACGGGGTGGTGCGCGACTATGCCGTCTCGCCCACCGACGCCACCGCGATCACCGGCAACCTCAGCGGCGGCAACCAGCAGAAGGTCGTCATCGGCAAGTGGATGTCGACCCGGCCACGGGTGCTCGTCGTCCACGAGCCCACCCAGGCCGTCGACGTCGGTGCCAAGGCCGAGATATTCAAGCTGCTCGCGGACGCCGCGGCCGACGGCATGGCCGCCGTCATCGTCAGCGTCGAGTACGACGACCTCGCCCACCTCTGCGACCGGGTGCTCGTCGTCGGCGCCGGCCGGATCGTCGCCGAGCTCGCCGGCGACGCGCTCGGCCCCGAGTCGCTCACCACCGCCGCCTACCGCTCGGGGGTCGAACCCCTCCCCGAACCGGCCTCCCTGCGCTGAACTAGGAATCGAAGGAAATCCGAGGTACCACCATGACCACTCAACACGACACTGGGACCGGCACCAGCCCGGACCTCTACATCGGCGTCGACACCGGCGGCACCTTCACCGACATCGTGGTGATGGATGCCGAGGGCGGCGTCTACGCCACCAAGGCGCCCACCACGCCGGACTCTCTCGACGTCGGCGTGTTCGACGCCCTCGCCCTGGTCGCGGAGCACCGCGGCGAGAGTGTGCGTGAGCTGCTCGGCAAGGTGGTGACCTTCGGCCACGGCACCACCCAGGCGACCAACGCTCTCATCGAGCGCCGCGGCCGGCCGACCGGGCTGATCACCACGCAGGGGTTCGGCGACACGCTCATCATCCAGCGCCTCATGGGCTTCACGGCCGGCGTGCCGGTCGAGAGGCTCGGCGACTTCAGCGAGCGGTCCTACCCCGACCCGATCGTGCCGCGCGATCTGATCGCCGAGGTGCCCGAGCGGGTCGACCACGCGGGGCAGGTCGTCGTACCCCTCGACGAGGCGGCGGTCCGCTCCGAGGTCCAGCGCCTCGTCGACGCGGGCATCAGGTCCTTCGCGGTCTGCCTGCTCTGGTCCTTCCGCAACCCCGCGCACGAGCAGCGGATCGGCGAGATCGTCCGCGAGTTGGCCGGCCCGTCGGCGTACGTCAGCCTCTCGAGCGAGGTGAACCCGGTCCTCGGTGAGTACGAGCGCACCGCGACCACCGTCCTCAACAGCTATCTGGGGCCCGTCGTCGAGCGCTACCTCGAGAGCCTCGAGGCACGCCTGCGCACCGAGGGCCTGGCCGGCCGGTTCAGCGTCCTCAACAGCATCGGCGGCGTGATGAACGCCCGTGACGCCGCCCAGCGCGGTGTGCTGCTGCTCGGCAGCGGCCCCACCGGTGGCGTCCTCGGCTCGCACCACCTGGCGGCCCAGCTGGGCCACCGCAACATCATCACGTCCGACATGGGCGGCACGAGCTTCGACGTCGGCCTGGTCGTCGACGGCAAGCCGGTGGTCAAGGCGGTCACCGAGGTCGCGAAGTACCACGTCGCCACGCCGATGGTCGACATCACCGCGATCGGCGCCGGTGGCGGATCGATCGCGACCGTCGTCAACGGCAAGCTCCGCGTCGGCCCGGCCAGTGCCGGTTCCTACCCCGGGCCGGTCTGCTATCGGCGTGGCGGCACCCAGGTGACCGTCACCGACGCGGACGTCGCCCTCGGCGTCATCGACCCCGACAACTTCCTCGGCGGCCGCATGGCGATCGACAAGGCGGCGGCGGAGGAGGCGATCCGCACCCAGATCGCCGAGCCGCTGGGCATCAGCGTGGTCGAGGCGGCCGCCGGCGTCCGCGAGATCGTCGATGCCCGCATGGCCGACACCCTGCGTGAGCTGACCGTAGGTCGGGGTCACGACCCGCGCGACTTCGTCCTCTACGCGTACGGCGGTGCCGGTCCCATGCACTGCGCGGGCTTCGGTGCCGAGCTCGGCGTCGCGTCGATCGTCGTACCCGCGACGTCGATGGCGCACAGCGCCTACGGCGCCCTGAGCGCCGACATCCACCATGGGGCCGAGCGCTCGGAGTCGCTGCGCAGCTCGCGGGCCAGCGCGGCACCGTGGGAGGAGTTCGACAGGTCCCACGTCGAGGCGATCTTCAAGGAGCTCGAGGAGGAGGTGCTGGCCAAGCTCGCCGGGGACGACGTCGCCGAGGCCGACACCGTGGTCGTCCGCTCGGTCGACATGCGCTACCGCAGCCAGACCCACGAGCTGATCATTCCCGTGGCCGGTGACCTCGCCGACCCCGACTGCCTGCACGACCTGGTGCTGCTCTTCGAGCGCACCTACGAGGAGACCTACGGCAAGGGCTCCGGATTCCGCGAGGCCGGCATCGAGCTGACCACCTTCCGAGTGGCCGGCATCGGCCGGACGGTCAAGCCGTCCTTCCGGGCGTTCGAGCCCACCCCGGCGACCCGTGCCCGGACCCGTCCGGTCTTCGACGTCCGCGCGGGCAGCTGGCTCGACGCGGCCGTCACCGACTGGGACGAGATGCAGCCCGACAGCCGGCTCGACGGTCCGGTCGTCGTCGAGCACCCGACCACCACCGTCTACGTCGCCCACGGCCAGCGGGTCCACGTCGACGCGATCGGCAACCTGCTGATCACGCCCCAGACAGGAGCAGGCGCATGAGCACCATCACCCTCGACCCGATCACCTTCGAGGTCATCCGCAACAAGCTCTCGGCGATCACCGAGGAGCAGGCAACCACCCTCAAGAACGTCTCGGGGTCGCCGGTCGTGACCGAGGCCACCGACTTCAACGTCGGCATCTACCTCGGTGACGGCTCGGTCGTGACGATGGGCCCCCAGGTGCTCTTCCACTCGGGCTCGATGGCCAGCGTGGTCCGCAACATCATCGCGGACTGCGAGGAGAACCCGGGGATCTCCGAGGGCGACATGTTCGTGCTGAACGATCCCTACAAGGGCGCGCTGCACCAGATGGACGTCACCTTCGTGGCACCGGTGTTCGCCGAGGGACGTCGGGTCGCCTGGGTCGGCGCCTGCGCGCACCAGATCGACGTGGGCGGGATGAACTTCGGCAGCTGGAGCCTCGGCGCGCGCGGCATCCAGGAGGAGGCCATGCTCCTGCCGGGCATCAAGCTCGTCGAGGGTGGCGAGATCCGCAACGACCTGTGGTCGATGCTCATGGGGATGACCCGGATGCCCACGACCGTCGGTCTCGACTTCAAGGCGATGATCGCGGCCAACAACGTCGCGGCCGGCCGGCTCACCGAGCTCTTCGAGCGCTACGGCCTCGAGACGGTCCTCGACGTGATGGGGCACGAGCTCGACCACTCCGAGCGCGAGCTGCGCCAGGTGCTGAGCGCCCTTCCCGACGGCGTCTTCCGTGCCGTCGACTGGATCGAGCACGACGGCCACGAGAACAGGCTCTACGAGTTCCGGCTGACCGTGACGAAGACCGGGGACTCCCTGGACTTCGACTTCACCGGTACGTCGGAGCAGGCGCCCGGCTTCATCAACTGCACCTACTCGGGGCTGGTCGCAGGCGTCTTCACCGCGCTGCTGCCGACCCTGGCGCCCAACCTGCGCTGGAACGAGGGCCTCCTGCGGCCGGTGTCGATCACCGCACCCCAGGGCACGGTCGCCAACGCGACCTGGCCGGCCCCGGTCTCCAGCGCCACGGTCTCGGCGGTCTGGGTGGTGACGAACGTGTCGTTCAGCGCGCTGTCGCGACTCGTCACCACCGCGCCCGAGGTGGCTCGCCACGGGGCCGGTGTGACCAAGGGCTCGATGACCGTCATGGTGCTCAGCGGGTTGTACCCCGACGGTGATCCCTACGGGAACTTCCTGCTCGACTCCACCGCGGGCGGTGGCGGCGCCTATCGCGACCACGACGGACTGACCGCCTCCGGGGACTTCTGCGTGCCCCGCCCGGCGATCGCCAACGTCGAGTCCCACGAGGCGGACGGCCAGATCCTCTTCCTCTACCGGGGGATCGTGCCCGACTCGTCGGGGCCCGGCCGTCAGCGCGGCGGCTCGACCGTGGGCCTCGCCCTCACGCCGCACGGGACCGACCAGCTGCAGGCGATGCTCGTCGGGCACGGCGTCGAGGTGCCCAACAGCGCCGGCATCTTCGGCGGCATGGAGGGCTCGTGCAACCGCAACGAGCTGCTGCACCGGGTCGACGGCGCCTCGCCGGTGGGCCGGGTGCACTCCGCCGCCGACCACGCGACGTGGGTGGGCGAGCGGGAGATCATGAACGCCAAGCCCGGCTTCTTCACCCTGCGCCGCGGGGACGCCGTGTCCTACAGCTTCCAGGGCGGCGGTGGGTACGGCGACCCGATCGACCGTGAGCCCGGGCTGGTCGCCCACGACGTCGCCACCCGGCAGGTCACCCGGGCCACCGCCGCGCACATCTACGGCGTGGTGCTCGACGACGCGTTCGCCGTGGACGCGACCGCGACCGCGGCGCGACGGAGCGCGATCCGGACCGAGCGGCTGGGCTCGGCGCCCGTGGCCGACACCGGAGCCGTCGACGGCGGCGAGGGACGCTGCCTCACGCCCGACCTCCGGGTCGCGGCGAACGGTCACGTGCGCTGCTCGTGCGGTCACGACCTGGGGGCGGGCCCGGACTGGAAGCGGGCGGCGCACCGGCGCACGGTCCCCGCGGAGGCGCACGGGCCGCTGCTGCGGCTGCACGAGGAGCTGGAGCTGCGCGAGTACGTCTGCCCGGCCTGCGCCCGGCTGCTGGAGTCGAGCGTGTGCCGTACCGGCGCGGCCGACCTGATCACCTCGGAGCTGACGTGACCACGGCGTTCCCTCGGTACGCGGTCCGCACCGAGGTGGTCACCGGGCTCGGCAGCCTGGCGCACCTCGACGCGCTCCTCGCCGGCTTCGGCCACCGCGAGGTCGCCGTCGTCGCCGACACCGCGCTCGCCGAGGCCGGGGTCCTCGACCGGGTGCTCGCCCAAGCGCCGGAGGCGATCGTCGTCAGCCGCACCCTGGTCGCCCCGGACCCCGATATCGAGGTGGTCGAGCAGGCGGCCGCCCAGGCCCGGGCGGCGGGCGCCCGCTGCGTCCTCGCCATCGGCGGCGGCTCGGCGCTCGGCGTCGGCAAGGCGGTCGGGATCCGGTTGACCAACGACCAGCGGATCGACGCCTACGAGGGCCGCGACAAGGTGGGCGAGCAGCCCGCCCCGACGATCGCCGTACCGACGACGGCCGGCAGCGGCAGCGAGGTCTCCAACGCCCTCGTGCTCCACGAGGCCGGGCGGGACAACGAGATCGTCGTCCGCGGGGAGCTGTGTGCCCCGCGGGCGGCCGTGCTCGACGCCACCGTGCTGCGCACGCTGCCGCGCAACCCGCTCCTCCACTCGGCTCTCGACGCGCTCTCGCACGCGCTGGAGGCGCTGTGGGCCCGGGGCGCGAGCTACTTCACCGCCGCCACCGCGATCCAGGCGGCCCGCTCGATCGTCGAGCGGCTGCCGGCCGCGGCGGCGGGCGCCGCCGACGGCAGCAGTGCCGCGGGCGCCAACGACGAGGTGCTCCAGGAACTGCTCGAGGCGAGCTGCGCGGCCAACATGGCGTGCGGCAACAGCGGTCTCGCCCTGGTCCACGCGCTGTCGTCATCGCCGTCGGTGCCGGTGCCGCACGGCCTTCAGAACGCCGTCCTGCTGCCGCACGTCGCCCGGTTCAACGCACCCCTGCTCGCCCCCGAGGCGCGTGCGCTGCTGCCCCTCGTCGAGGCGCTGTACGAGGAGCTGGGGCTGGTCGCCTCCTTCGCCGAGCTCGGCCTCCCCGCCGGCTCGGTCGACGGGGCGCGGATGCTCGAGGCCAGCGCCCGCAACCCGTTCCGCGACAACAACCTGCGCCCGACCACGGACACCGATCTGGTCGACCTGCTCCGCGCCGCCGGTGCGGCCTTCCCCGAGGAGAACCGATGACCGACGACCTGCGCACCCAGCTCACCGAGGCCAACCACATCCTCTTCGACCGGGGCGTGCTCGACGCGTTCGGGCACGTGAGCGTCCGCTGTGCCGAGCGGCCCGACCGGTTCCTGCTGGCCCGCAACATGGCGCCGGTGCTCGTCACCTCCGACGACGTCCAGGAGTACGACCTCGACGGCGCCACGAACGACCCCGCGCCGTCGTACCTGGAGCGGTTCATCCACGCTGAGATCTACCGCGCCCGGCCCGACGTCCAGGCCGTCGTGCACAGTCACTCGGCCTCGGTCATCCCGTTCGGACTGTCGTCGACTCCACTGGTCCCGCTCTTCCACATGGCGGGCTTCCTGGCCGACGGCATCGCGCGCTTCGAGATCCGGGACCCGGCCGGCGACGCCACCGACCTGCTGGTGCGCGACGCCGCGCTGGGTGCGTCCCTGGCCGCGTCGCTGGGAGAGGCGCCCTTCGCGCTGATGCGCGGGCACGGCTCGGTCGCCGTCGCTCCCTCGCTCCCGCTCGCCGTCTACCGCGCCGTGTACGCCGAGGAGAACGCCGCGCTCCAGCTGCGGAGCCTGCCGCTCGCGGACGTCGTCCAGCTCACGGTCGGCGAGGGGCGCGCCGCGGCCGAGACCAATGCCGGACAGGTCGCCCGCGCATGGGACATGTGGCGGCGCCTGGCGGCCGTCCGCCACGAGGTGCTTCGCACCGGCTGAGCAGGCTAGGCCGACCCGGTCCCCGCCAGCCGTCCGAGCCACTTGCGCAGCAGGGCGGTCTCGACCTCGCCGAGCGCTTCGTCGGCGCCGGCGAGGGAGTGGAGCAGCCGCTGGGCCAGGGCTGCCCCGTCGTCCGCCTCGCCGGGCGACGTGCCGGGCAGACCGGTGATCGCCGCGACGGTGGCGTCGCGGATCTGGTCGGCCAGGGCGAGGTCGGGGTCCTCGGCGGTGATGAGGAACAGCGTCACGCCGACATTGGCCGCCAGCACGTGATCGGCCGCGGCCGCGGCCGGCACGGCCAGCCGGCCCTGCGCCTCGGCCTCCTGGCACAGCCGGAGCAGTGCGGCGTACGGAGCGGCGGCGGCGTCCGGCCGCCGCTGGGGGGTGACCTGGCCGTACATCAGCGCGTAGAAGCCGGCGTTGTCGAGGCCGAAGCGGACGTGTGCGTCCCAGCCGCGCCGGATGTCGTCGATCGGGTCGCCGGTCGGCTCGGTCGCCTGCTTGAGGGCCAGGTAGCTGGCGAAGCCGTACTCGATCACCGCCGCGAGCAGCCCGTCCTTGCTGCCGAAGAAGTGGTAGAGCGTCGGCAGCTTCACGCCGACCCGGTCGCAGATCGCCCGCAGCGGCACGTCCTGGCCCGGCGCCTCGCTGATCAGGGTCGCCGCGGCCTCGAGGAGCTCCTGCCGTGTATCGCTCTTGCGTTCTGCTGTCACATCGATACAGTACTTCTTGAAGACCGATACATGGAGTGTGTATCGATACGACAGAAGGAAGAGGCTCATGCCCGTCCCCACTCTCGAAGGCAAGAACGTCCTCGTCGCCGCCGGCGCCAAGAACCTCGGTGGGCTGATCAGCCGCCAGGCGGCCGAGTCCGGCGCGAACGTCGCGATCCACTACAACTCCGCGGCCACCCGCCCCGCGGCCGACGAGACCCTTGCCGCGGTCCAGGCCGCTGGCGGCAAGGGCGTCCTGCTCACCGGCGACCTGACGAAGGTCGAGACCGTCGAGCGACTGTTCGCCGAGGCGGCCGCCGCGCTCGGCCCGATCGACGTCGCGGTCAACACGGTCGGCAAGGTGCTGCGCAAGCCGATGGTCGACACCACCGAGGCCGAGTACGACGACATGCTCGACGTGAACGCGAAGTCGGCGTACTTCTTCCTGCGCGAGGCCGGTCGCCAGCTCGCCGACAACGGCAAGGTGGTCACCATCGTCACCTCGCTGCTGGCCGCGTTCACCGACGGCTACTCGACGTACGCCGGCGGCAAGTCGCCGGTCGAGCACTTCACCCGCGCCGCGGCCAAGGAGTTCGCCGCCCGTGGGATCTCGGTGAACTCGATCGCCCCCGGTCCCATGGACACGCCCTTCTTCTACGGCCAGGAGACGCCCGAGCGCGTTGCCTTCCACAAGTCGCAGGCCATGGGCAACCAGCTCACCCAGATCGAGGACATCGCCCCGATCGTGCGCTTCCTGGCCACCGAGGGCTGGTGGATCACCGGCCAGACCATCTTCGCCAACGGCGGCTACACCACCCGTTGAGCAGGATGGTGTCCCGCGCCCATCACGAACTGAGATCAGAGGAGAAGCCATGACCACCGAGATCCCCGAGCCCGTCGCCACCCTCGTCGCCGCCGTCAACGGACACGACGAGGACGCCTTCCTGGACTGCTTCACCGCCGACGGCTACGTCGACGACTGGGGTCGCGTCTTCCGCGGCCGCGCGGCCATCGACGGCTGGAGCGCCAAGGAGCTGATCGGCGCCGAGGGCACCCTGACGGTCCAGTCGGTGACCGCAGCAGCCGGCGAGGTCGTCGTGGTCGGCGACTGGCGCAGCAACCACGCCAACGGCCTGAGCCGCTTCACCTTCGCCGTGGCGGGCGACGAGATCGTCTCGATGACGATCCGTGAGGGCTAGGTCGTTCGACACTCACCCGGCGGCTTCGGCTGTCTGGGGACAGGTGCTCGTGACCGACCGGCACTGGGTCATTGGAAGGGCAAGGACAGGCCCTGTTGACGGTGCTGCTACCGCCGGGAGCGTGCGACCCAGCGAGCTGACGCACTCCGGCTGGGTCTTTGCTGACTCTGCGCTGCTCCCGGTCCGTATCGAGGATGTGCAACGAGTGACTCGAGTTTTCGCACCGCGACCATTGCAGCAGATGTCGCCGACGACCGAAAACGGCGGCAGAACGACACGTCGATCGCGACCTGTGCACTCGGAGGACGACCGCCCGTCAGATCACGACTAGCAATCTGAGGGCCGGACTTGTCCAGGGGGCTGATGCTTGGTCAACCCCTGACCTGTCCTCGCAGCCTGGGCCAGGAAGACGCTCGAGGCCAGGCACAGGCCGGCGAGCAGGCCGAGCGCGCCGGCCGGGCCGAGGACCGGGGCGAGGCCCGCGATTGCCGAGCCGATCCCGCCGCCGTTGAGGAAGAGGAGCGTGGACACCCCGATCGCGATGCCCGTCGTCGCCGCGGGTACGGCGGCCACGACCGACGCGCCCAGTGCGGGCTGCCCCAGCGTCATGGCCAGGTAGACCACGGCCATGGCGACGACCAGGAGCGGGACGGCCCCGGTGGCGCAGCCGATCGCGGCGAGGGTGAGGGCGCCGAAGCACAGCAGGGCAGAGGCCGACATCGAGCGGGTGCCGCCGAGCCGGTCGATCGCGTAGGCGACGATGCGCCCGCAGAACGCGCCCAGCAGCGCCCCGGGCAGCATGGCCAGGCCGATCGGGATCGGGTCCCAGCCCCGCGCGGCTAGGAACGTCGGGATGGTGACGATGAGTCCATACCACGAGCCGTGGATGACGCTCCCGGCGATCGAGTTGCGCAGCACCACCGGCTCCCGGATCGCCGCCCGGGGCACGAACCCGTCCGGTCGCCGTCGTATCTGGCGGGCCACCAGCGGCAGCGCGAGGGCCAGCAGCGCGACGCCGGCCCCCGTGGCCGCGGGGCCGAGGCTCGCCGACTGCACCAGCAGCACGAGACCCGCCGCGGCCGCGACCACCCAGAGCGCGCCCAGGTAGTCGAGCCGCCCGCCGCTGCCGCCGGTGGGCAGGCGCTGCCGGATCGGCGCCAGGGCCAGGGCGGCCAGTGCCGGAACCAGGACCGCCGCCCGCCAGCCGAACAGCTGCGTCGCCAGCCCGCCCAGCACCGGCCCGGCGGCGGTGAAGACGACGCCCGAGGCGGCCCAGGTGGCCAGGGCCCGCGGCATCGCCTGCGGGGGATAGACGGCCCGGAGCGCGGCCAGGGTGACCACCGGCGCGGCTCCGGCGCCGCAGCCCTGGAGCAGCCGGGCCGCGATCAGCAGCTCGAAGCTCGGTGCCAGCACGGCCAGCAGCGCTCCGAGGCTCAGCAGCGCCACGCCGAGGGTGAGTGGTCCGCGTACCCCCGAGCGGTCCGCGACCCGGCCGTAGAGGGCGGTGGTCACGGCCAGGGTCAGCGCATAGGCGGTCAACACCCAGACCCCGCGGTCGGGGTCGAATCCGACGTCCGCGGCGAGCTCCGGCAGCGCCACGGCGGTCGCGGCGCTGCCGGTCCCGCTCAGGCCGATGATGACGCCCAGGACCAGCGCGATGGCCTGCGAGGACGCGACCGGGCTCGACTCGGGCGTGGGCTCGGGCGCGGGCTCGTACGGGAGCGGGGGCGTGGTCAGCTCAGCGCTCGCGGGTCGCGAGGGACTCGACAGTGGGATAGGCCCAGTCGAGCGCGGCGAGGAAGGCGTTCGCGCTGTAGTAGTCCACATTGCTGCTCACCAGCCCGTCCTCGCGGACGGTGATGACCGAGGTGCCCGGCAGGTCGAACGCCTGGGTGATCCGCGGTGAGGAGAAGGTGCCGGAGTAGCGCCAGCGCGCCACCACCGTGCCCGGGCGGATGTCGAGCACGTCCTCGATCGTCTCGGTGAAGTCGGGGATGCCGCCGAGCACCTTGTCGACATAGTCGCGCACCCCGTCGCGGCCGGTGAAGGTGTAGCCCCAGGCGACGTCGCGGTAGACGACGTCGTCGGTGAAGACCTCCTCGATCGCCTCCCGGTCGTGCTCGGTCCACAGGCGGGTGGCGATGCTCTCGGCGACCGCGACCGGGTCGTAGCTGCTCATGGTTCTCCTCCGTGGTGGCCCGTCCGACACCGGTGATCGTCGATGCCACCGCGGGTACCGAGGTCGGCACGTTCCACGCGCCGGAACCCGTTCCAGGCGCCGGAACCCGCGCGGGGCCGCCCACCCGCCGCCTCCCTACCGTGGACGGATGCGACAGATCCAGGCGGGTGGCCATGTCTTCGACTGCGAGGAGGGCGGGGCCGGGGAGCCGGTCGTGCTGCTCCACGGCTTCCCCGAGTCGGCGGCGTCGTGGCGGCCGGTGGCCCGCCGCCTCCGTCAGGCGGGTATGGCGACGCTGGCGCCAAACCAGCGCGGCTACTCCGACGGCGCCCGCCCCGAGGGCGTCGAGGCGTACGCCGTCGAACGGCTCACCGAGGACGTCCTGGCCCTGGCCGAGGCCTGGGGGGCGCCCCGGTTCCATCTCGTGGGCCACGACTGGGGAGCCGCGGTCGCCTGGCATGTCGCGGCGCGCCATCCCGACCGGGTCGCGACCCTGACCGCGCTCTCGGTGCCGCACCTCGCCGCCTACGCCTGGGCGATCGCCGAGGACGAGGACCAGCGCCGGCGCTCGGAGTACGTCCACCTCTTCCGCACCCCCGGCAAGGCCGAGCACGTCCTGCTGGGCAAGACCGGCCGTCCGCACGAGATCATGTACGGCGGCATCGAGGACGCCGCGATGGTGGCCGAGCACACCGCTGTCATCACCCGGGCCGGAGCGCTCACCGCGGCACTCAACTGGTACCGCGCCATCGACTTCCCGACCTTCGTCGCGCTGCCGCCCGTCACCGTCCCCACCACCTACCTGTGGAGCGACGAGGACCCGGCGCTCGGGCGCGCCGGCGCCGCGAAGTGCCAGGAGTTCGTCGTGGGCGACTACGAGTACGTGGAGCTCGCCGGCGCGAACCACTGGCTGCCCGAGAACGAGCCGGACGCGGTGGCCGAGGCGATCGTCCGCCGTACCGGCGCGGCGCCGCTGCCTGCGCTCGGCCGGGACTGAGGCGAGACGACATGGACCCGCTGGCCGCCGTTCCGCAGGCTCTCGTCGACGAGGTGCGACGCTTCGCCGACGAACGTCGCGTGCCGGTCGACCCACGAGACGCCTCCTCGGTGATCCTGCTGCGCGACGGGAGCGACGGCCCGGAGGTCTACCTGCTCCGGCGCCACGCCGCGATGGCGTTCGCCGGCGGGTTCTGCGTCTTCCCGGGCGGAGGCGTCGACCCGCGGGACTTCGACGCCGAGGTCGGCTGGGCCGGCCCCTCGGTCGCGGCGTGGGCGGCGGCGCTGCGCTGCGAGGAGGAGGTCGCCCGCGCCCTCGTGTGCGCCGCGATCCGCGAGACCTTCGAGGAGTCGGGCGTGCTCTTCGCGGGCCCGACGCCCGACTCGGTCGTCTCCGACACCACGGGGGAGGACTGGGAGGCCGACCGGCGGGCCCTGGAGGCCCGCGAGCTTTCCTTGACCGACCTGCTCGCCCGGCGCGGGCTGGTGCTGCGCTCGGACCTGCTGCGGTTCTGGGCGCACTGGATCACCCCCGACTGGGAGCCGCGCCGGTTCGACACCCGGTTCTTCGTGGCCGTCCTCCCGGCCGGACAGTCCACCCGGGACGTCTCGACGGAGTCCGAGGACGTCACCTGGCTGTCCGCTGCCGGCGCGGTGGCGGCGGTGGAGCGGCAGGAGCTGGCGATGCTGCCGCCGACGTACATCAACACCGGCGACGTGGCGGCCCACCCGACCACGGCGGACGTGATGGCGGCGGCCGGCTCCCGGCTCCCGCAGGTGGTGCGCCCCGAGCTCGTGGTGGAGCCGGACGGCTCGGCGCGGCTGCACGTCGCCCGGTGACCCGCGCTCGGGCGGCGGGTCACCGGTGCCGGTCCCGCCGGGTCAGCCGAGCCGCTCGATCACGGTGGCGTTGGCCATCCCGCCGCCCTCGCACATGGTCTGCAGGCCGTAGCGGCCCCCGGAGGCCTCGAGCTGGTTGACCAGAGTGGTCAGCAGCCGCGTGCCCGACCCGCCCAGCGGATGGCCCAGCGCGATCGCCCCGCCCCGCGGGTTGAGCCGGGCCGGGTCGGCGCCGAACTCCCGCAGCCAGAGCAGCGGCACCGACGCGAACGCCTCGTTGACCTCGTAGGCGTCGACGTCCTCGATCGTCAGGCCGCCCCGCTCGAGCACCTGCCGCGTGGCCGGCAGCGGCCCGGTCAGCATGATCTCCGGATCGCTGCCCGCGACGGCGAAGGAGTGGAACCGGGCTCGCGGCGTGAGCCTCAGGCGGCCGGCCGCCTCCTCGCTCATGATGAGCGCGGCCGAGGCCCCGTCGGTGAGCGGCGAGGAGTTGCCCGGCGTGATCGACCAGCCGATCTCGGGGTACCGCGCCCCCCACTCCTCGCTCCGGAACGAGGGCTGCAGCCCGCCCAGGCCCTCGGTGGTCGTCGAGGCGCGCACCGTCTCGTCGGCGGCGTGGACCGTGTGGTCGGGCAGCGTCACCGGCACGATCTCGGTGTCGAACCCGCCCGCCGCGGCCGTGGCGGCGGCGCGCCGATGCGACTCCGCCGCGAACTCGTCGAGTCCGGCGCGGTCGAAGCCCCACCGGCCCGCGATCAGTTCGGCGCCGATGCCCTGGTTGGGCAGGTCGGGATAGCGGGCCGCCAGCGGCCCGAGCGGGTCGCCGCCCTGGGTGGAGGAGAACATCGGCACCCGGCTCATCGACTCCACGCCGCCGGCGATGACGATGTCGTAGGCGCCGGCGAGGACGCCCTGGGCCGCGAAGTGGGCGGCCTGCTGGCTCGAGCCACACTGCCGGTCCAGAGTCGTGGCCGGCACCGACTCCGGGAAGCCGGCGACCAGGGTCGCCGTCCGGGCGATGTTCATGGCTTGGTCCCCGGACTGGCCCACGCACCCGGCGATCACGTCGTCGACCAGCACGGGATCGAGCCCGTTGCGTTCGACCAGGGCGCGCAGCACGGTGGCGAGCAGGTCGGCGGGATGGACGCCGGAGAGCGCGCCGCCGGGCTTGCCCTTGCCGGAGGCGGTCCGGACGACGTCGACGATGACGGCAGAGGTCATGGTGGTACTCCTGGTCGGTTCGGTTGATCCGTTCGAGCTGGGGGTCAGCGCAGGCGGTCCGGGGGCGTGTACGCCGGCCGCGGCAGGTCGCGCAGGACGCCGGGTGCGCCGCTGACCCGTCCCGAGAAGGCCGGCGGCCGCTTCTCCAGGAAGGACGCCACGCCCTCGTCGGCGTCCGGGGACACGCCGCAGACGTTGAGCGCGGCGGTCTCCAGCTGGTGGGCGGTCATCGGGTGCGCGGCGGAGAGCATCCGCCACATCAGCTGTCGCGACAGGGACGCCGAGACGGGTGCGGCGTTGGCGGCGATGTCGCGGGCGATGACCAGCGCCACGTCCAGCACCTCGGCCGCCGGGTGCAGGCTGAGCACCAGGCCCGCCTCGAGTGCCTCGGCGGCCGGCTGCGTCGCGCCGGTCAGCACCCAGTGCAGGGCGCGTTGCATCGGCACCAGCCGCGGGAGGAACCACGAGGAGCAGGACTCGGTGACGAAGCCGCGCCGGGTGAACGGGAACGCGAACCTCGCGTCGTCCGCCATGATCCGCAGGTCGCAGGGGAGCGTCATGGTGATGCCCACGCCCACGGCATGCCCGTTGATCGCGGCGATGACCGGCTTGGCGGACTCGAAGATCCGCAGCGTCACCCGCCCTCCGCCGTCGCGGCGCACCGGCAGGTCCTCGCCGGGCACGTCGTACTGGGTGCCGGCGGGCGCGGTCGGGCTGGCGCGCCAGGCGGCGAACGGCGACGCCCCCGCCTCCGGCTCCTCGCCCGGGGAGAGGTCCATGCCGGCGCAGAAGGCCCGCCCGGCCCCGGTGAGGACCACGACCCGGACGTCGTCGTCGGCGTCGGAGCGGTCGAAGCAGGCGACCAGCTCCTCCTCCATGGTGTCGGTGAAGGCGTTGAGGGCCTCGGGCCGGTCGAGCGTGATCACCGCGACGTGGTCGGCGACCTCGTATCGGACGTGGGTCATCTCAGCGTCCCTCCTGCGCGGCCGCGGCCAGCACCGCGCGGTTGAAGGGCTGCGGCCCGGTCAGCGCCATCCCGCCGTCGACCGTCACGACGGCGCCGTTGACGAACGACGCGATCGGCGACAGCAGCACCGCCGCCATCCGTCCGACCTCGGCGGGATCGGCGAACCGGCCCAGCGGCACCATCTCCGCCCAGACCTCGGGCTCGGCGGTCTCCGTGAGCCGGCGCATCCCCTCGGTGCCGGTGACCGGGCCGGGAAGGATGGAGTTGGCCCGGATCCCGACCGGCCCCCACTCGACCGCGAGGGACCTCATCAGCGCGTCGACCCCGGCCTTGGCGGCCGAGACGTGCGCCTGGTGCTGGAAGGGCGCGACCGCCTGGCCGCCGGAGACGAACAGCAGTGCGCCGCGGGTCTCCCGCAGCTGGTCGAACGCGGCATGGGCGCAGTGGAAGGCACCGAGCAGGTCGATGTCCATCACGGCGCGGAAGCCGTTGCTGGAGAGCCGCTCGGCGGGGGCCAGGAAGCTCCCGGCGGCTCCGCACACGACGCCGTCGACCGGCCCGAGGGCGGCGGCCGCCGTCGTGAGCGCCGCCTGGACGGCCTCCGCGTCGCGGACGTCGGCCACCGCATGGGCGACGTCGGCGCCGAGTGCTCGCAGCTCGGCCGCAGCCTCCTGCAGCCGCCCCTCGGTGCGGCCGCAGATCGAGATGCTCGCGCCGAGCCCGGCGCAGGCACGGGCGATGGCGAGGTTCACGCCACTGCCGCCCCCGCTGACGAACACATGGCGACCCTGGAGCAGGCCGGCCGGCAGCAGCGCGCTCATGGTGTCACGGCCCCGCCGCTGACGGCGATGACCTGACCGCTGACATAGCTCGAGAGCGGCCCGGTCAGGAACTCGGCCACGTCGGCGATGTCCTCCGGCTCGCCCTGCCGGCGCAGCGGGATCGCCGCGGCCGCCGCGTCGTCGACGAAGCCGGTCGCCCGCGACTGGGCGAGCACCCGGGACGTGCGGATCACGCCGGGCGCGATGCAGTTGACCCGGATGCCCCACTGCCCGACCTCGCGGGCCAGGGAGCGGGTGTAGTGCTGCACGGCGGCCTTGCTCATGCCGTAGCCGGCGACGGACCCGTCGGGCGCGCTCTCCAGCCCGGCCGAGCTGCCGGTGGTGACGATGGCGCCGCCCCCGGTGGCCCGCAGGTGGGGGACCGCAGCGCGGCAGCAGTTGACGACCGCGCGCACGTTCACGTCGAGCAGCGTGGTCAGGTCCTCGTCGGTGGTGACGCTGGCGCGGCTGCGGTCGTAGGGAGTGACGGCGCCCCCGGCGGTGACGACCAGGGCGTCGAGCCTGCCCCACCGCTCGACCACGGTCCCGACCGCCTCGGCGGCGGCCCCGGGGTCGGTCAGGTCCACCTGCAGTGCCCATCCCTCGCCGGCCCGCGCGACGAGCTCCTCGGCCACGCTCGGCGCGGTCAGCTCCTCGCCGTACGCCGCCGCGGCCGCCAGGTCGATGTCGAGCACGGCCACCCGCGCCCCTCGCTCGGCCAGCCGCAGCGCGACGGCGCGCCCGATGCCGCGGGCGCCGCCGGCGACGATGGCCACCGGCGCGGGCGCCGACGATGCGTCAGTAGTCACTCGGCCGATCATCGGGGCCGCGCCGATGCCGCGACAGCCGAGGTTCCGAGCATTGGAAAGGGCGCTGGGAACGGCGCCGTCCGCCGCCGCAGGGTGCCGGCATGGAGCCAGTCCTTGCCGGGAAGGTCGTCGTGATCACCGGCGCCAGCCGCAATATCGGGGCCGCTCTCGCGGCGGGTCTCGCCCGAGCGGGAGCAGACCTGCTCCTGGTCGCTCGGGGACGGGAGGCGCTCGAGTCGACAGCCGCGGAGATCCGCGCGGAGACGGCCCGCGAGGTGGTCGCCTGCGTCGCCGACGTCGCCACCGCGGAGGGCGTCGACCAGGTCGCCGCGCAGGCCGCCGCCCTGCCACGCATCGACGCACTGGTCAACAACGCCGCCGCCAGCGGGGACACCGTCGGCCCCCTGCTGGAGCAGCACGACGCCGTGTGGGAGGCCGTGCTCGCGGCCAACCTGCTGGCGCCGTTCCGGCTCAGCCGGGCGCTGCTGCCGCGACTGCGGGAGCAGGCCGGAGCCAGCATCCTCAACGTCGTCTCCGGGTCCGGCTTCCTGCCCTCGCCGGGCATCGGCGCGTACGGCGTCAGCAAGGCCGCGCTGTGGATGATGACGCGCCAGCTCGCGGTCGAGCTGGCGCCGCGGGTACGCGTCAACGCACTGTGCCCCGGGCTGGTGTCGCCGGACGGGCAGGCGCACCACCCCGCCCAGGCGGCGCTGCTGCCGTCGGTGCCGCTGGGGCGGATCGGCCGACCCGAGGAGATGGTCGGCGCGGCCCGCTACCTGATCTCCGACGAGGCGTCGTACACGACCGGGGAGGTGCTCGTCGTCAACGGCGGCCGGCCGTGGTGATCAGCCGGCGACCGCCAGCCCCGCGCCGCGGCCCAGCACGGCCGCCTTCCCCAGCCCGGTGCCGCTGTAGTAGGCGGCGCCATGGAACCCGCCCACCACCTCGCCCGCCGCGTAGAGACCCTCGATCGGCTCGCCGAACACGTCCAGCACGCGCAGCGAGCGGTCCACCGTGAGCCCGCAGTACGTGGTGGTCAGCCCGTTGCGGCAGGGGTAGGCGTAGAACGGCGCGACGGCGATCCGGCCGTCGTCGAAGGCGGTCACCGGCCGGCCGAAGTCCGGGTCCTCGCCGGCCTCGACGTAGGAGTTGTAGGCGGCGAGGGTGGCGGTCAGGGCCGCCTCGTCGAGCCCGGTCAGCGCTGCCAGCCCGGCGAGCGTGTCGGCGGCCAGCACCCGGCCCTCGGCCAGCGCGCCCTTGAAGTCCGAGGGCAGCGGATGGGGCAGGGAGCGGTCCATGATCCGCTGGTCGAAGACCTGGAAGGCCAGGCCGTCGGTCTGGCGGGCACAGACCCCGCTGATCTGCTTGTAGTTGAGGGCCTCGTTGACGAAGCGGCGGGCCTCGCGGTTGACGATGACGGCACCCTGGGCGTTCGCGTAGAGCAGCTTCGGCTCCGCTCCGCCGGTGTCGTCCAGGTCGGGGAAGTTGGGGACGGAGGCCCCGAAGGACGCCTCCACCTGGGCCATGTCCGCCAACCCGGCGCCCAGCGCCCAGGCCATCGTCAGGCCGTCGCCGGTGTTGTCCGCGCCGCCCATCCGGGTCGCCTCGAGCCACTGCGGTGCGAAGGTCCGGACCAAGGCGTCGCTGCGGGCGAACCCCCCGGAGGCCAGCACCACGCCCCGCCGCGCCCCGACGGTCTCCTCGCCCCGATCGGCGTCGGCGGCCACGACCGAGACGCCGTCGACCCGGCCGTCGCCTCCGCGCCGCAACCGCAGCGCGCGGCATCGCGGCCGGTAGGTGACATCGGGGTGCGCCAGGGCCCGGGTGTGGAGCGCGTCGGTGGCCTGGCCCGGCGCGGTGCCGTGCAGCCGGTTGAGGTGGGGCGGCTGCAGGTCGGCGTGGTAGTCGAAGACGACGCCGCGCTCCCGCATCCAGGCGTAGGTGTCGAGCTGGTGGTCGAGATAGGCCTGCACCGTGTCGGGGTCGTTCTGCCCGCGGCCGGTGGCCAGCAGTGCCTCCCGGAGCCGCTCGCCGTTGTCGCTCACCCCCGCCGCGGTCTGCAGATCGGTGCCGGCGAAGACCAGGCCGCCGCCGGCCTTCACCGATGTGCCGCCGTAGCGCTCGCCCTTCTCCAGCAGCAGCACCGAGGCGCCCGCCTCGGCGGCGGTCAGCGCGGCCGCGTTGCCGGCGAGACCGGCGCCGACCACGACGACGTCGTAGTCGCTCACAGCGCCAGCGCCCCGATCAGGTCGAGATCGGCGGCCGCGGCCAGCGTGCGACCGGCCGAGGTGTCGGTGACCTCCTGGGTCTGCATGTCGTAGGGGTTGAAGACCGACTGGACCATGTTGTGCGCCTGGTTCTGCCGATAGCTCAGGAACAGCTCGTCCAGGCTGGGGGCGTCCGCGACCCCCTCGGCGACCAGGACCTCGCGGTAGTGGGCGATCAGGTCCCGCTCGTGGGCGCGACGCTCCTCGACGGACAGCGAGGACACCAGCATCTCCGCGTGGTCGTGGCCCGGGGCGCCGGGGAAGGTGCACTGCCAGTCGTTGAAGCCGGGAGCCCCGTCGGCCTCGAAGAACTGGTTGCCGGAGTGCGGGTCGCCGTGCAGCAGGGTCCGCGGCAGAGCGTCGTCGAGCTCCCAGCAGCGCTCCAGCGCCCGCAGCGCGAAGTCCCGGTCAGGGAAGATGTCGAGGATGCGGTCGCCGTACGCCCGCGTGAGGACGTCGTCCCAGCTCTTCTCCCGCAACAGGTACCTGAGGAAGACCCGCTGCGGCTGCCCCCAGTCGGCGTACGCGTCGAGGCGGGGACTGTTCCAGAACCTCGCGTGCAGCCGAGCCTGCAGCTCGATGACCCGGGCGACCGTGTCCGGACCCCGGTCCCGGGTGATGTGGCCGAACTCCACGCCCCGCGGAGCCATGTCCTCGAGGATCACCACGCCCTGGCCGACCGCCTCGTCGACGCCGCTGAAGTAGGAGCGGGGGATGTTGATGGGCACGTCGGGCGCCAGCTCGGCGAAGAAGCGCGCCTCCTGGATGAGCGCGACCCAGACCCGGCGCCGCATGACCTCGTCGAAGCCGCCCTTGATGTAGACCGAGCGCGGCAGGTCGGCGTGCCCGCCGTCGTCCTCGTAGTCGAGGACGAAGGTCGCCGACGTGGAGGTGCCCGCGCGCTCGCCCTGCCGGGTGACCGCGCCGACCCGGACGCCGGCGAACGCGGTGCCCAACGCGCCGCTCAGCCAGGCCGGGGTGACCTCGTCGAGCGTGAGCGGCAGCTCGGTCGAGCCGGTCGCGGAGGTGGTGGTGTGGGTCGTCATCGGACGGCTCCTGTCGGGGTGGTGTCGAAGCGGGGCAGCAGCTCGTACTGCTCCACGGAGGCGTCGAGCAGGCGCAGGCCCGCGGTGTCGAGCACGACGTCGAGATGCTCCGCCACCGACTCCGCGGTCAGCTGCGGGTCGGCGAGTCCGGGGGTCGCGCCGACGACGACGCGAGCGGCACGTCCGCCCCCGACGGCGACGAGCTGGCCGTCGAGACGGCACGACTCGTGGCCCAGGTAGGCCACGACCGGTGCGCAGAAGGAGGGGTCGAGCCGGCTCGTGTCGAGCTGCGGCTGAGTGTCGAAGTAGGCCCGGGCCAGCCCGCTGCGCGCGACCGGGGCCACCGCGTTGACGCGGATGTCGCGGTCGCGGTTGTCGAGGCTGGCGGCCCGGGTCATGCCGTGGACGGCCGCCTTGGCCGTGGCGTAGCCGAAGGTGTCCGGCGCCCCGAAGGCGCCGACGGCCGAGCCGGTGTTGACGATGCGGCCGTAGTCCTGCTCGCGCATGTGCGCCAGGGCGGCCCGCTGGGTCCAGAACATCCCGAACAGGTGGACCTCGAGGATCTCGCGGAGCAGCTCGGTGCTGGTGTCCTGGGCCCGGGAGGGCCGGCCGTGGCCCGCGTTGTTGACGAGCACGTCGATGCGCCCCCAGGCGTCGACGGTCCGTTCGACCAGGGCGGTGGCCTCGTCCTCGCGCCCGACGTCGCCGGGCAGCGCCAGCGACTCGTGGCCCGCGCGGCGCAGCTCCTCGGCGAGGAGCGTGGCCAGCGGCGTGCCGTCGTCGGCCACCGCGATGTCGTTGACGGCGACCCGGGCGCCGCGCAGAGCCAGCTCCCAGGCGTGGGCCCGGCCCAGGCCCGCGCCGGCGCCGGTGACCAGGGCCACCCGGCCGTCGTACCGCAGGGGGTTCATGGTCTCGCTCCGTCGGCCACCGGTGCGCGACCGAGCTCGGCCAGCACCTCGTCGGTGTGCTCGCCCAGCCCCGGCGCGCCGCGGTAGGGACCGGCGGGGGTGCCGCCGAACGCGATCGGGTTGTCGACCATCTGGATCGGGCCGCCCGCGGTCGCCACCTCCACGACCACGCCGGCGGCATGGGTCTGCGGGTCGGCGAGGGCGTCGTCGACGTCGTTGACCGGCGCCCAGAAGAAGTTCGGGTCGGCGTCGAAGACTTCGGCCCACTCCGCGCGGGTCCGGGTCGCGAAGATCGCGTCCAGCTCCGCGATCAGCTCGGCCGCGCGCGCCTCGCGCTGGGCCCGGGTCGCGAGCGCGGGGTCGTCGGCCCACTCCGCGCGGCCCACCATGTGCGCGAGCACCGGCCAGTGCCGGTCCGCCTCGACCCCGATGAGCCAGAACCCCTTGCCGTCGCCGGCCCGGTAGTTGTTCCAGACCGGGCTGGCCTCGCTGCGCCGGTCGGTGCGCGGCGCGGGTCGGTCGAGCATCAGCCGCAGGTTGTAGTCGGTGCTGATCTGCCACGCCGCCATCCGGGTCAGCGACGTCGTGACGAGCTGCCCGGAGCCGGTGCGCTCGCGGGCCATCAGGGCGGCCGAGACCATGCCCGCGACCCCGAGACCGGTGAGGTGGTCGCCCATCCCGCTGCGCTGGATCGGAGTGTCCCCGTCCTCGGAGCGAAGCAGCTCCGCGATCCCGCCGCGCGCCCAATAGGCCCCCATGTCGTAGGCCCCGGCCGATGCGTCCGGCCCGGCGAGGCCGTAGCCGGTGACGAGGGCGTAGACCAGCCGCGGGTGGCGCGCCAGCAGGCTCTCGTGGTCGAGGCCGTACTTGGTCAGCGCGGCGACGCGCAGGTTGGTCACGAAGACGTCCGCAGTCGCGATCAGCGCCAGCGCGGCGGCCAGGTCCTCGTCGGAGCGCAGGTCGAGCACGACGCTGCGCTTGCCGCGGTTCTCGGGCTCGAAGTAGGGGCAGTGCTCGACCTCGCCGCCGATCGCGAACCTGATCTGCCGCAGCGGGTCGCCGCCGGGCGGCTCGATCTTGACGACGTCGGCGCCCCAGTCGGCGAGGATCGCGGCGCCGGAGGGCGCGGCGACCCAGATGCCCAGCTCGACGACCCTTATCCCGGCGAGCGGTCCGCGGTCGGTGCCCATAGGTCTCCCTCGTGCTCGGTCCCAGACGGTCCGCCGAACCTAGACCGGACCGGGCGGGCCCGGCCGGGACCGTTCCGGGCGCCGGAACCGCGCCCCGAAGGCCGGCCGCGGACCTCCTAGGTTCGGCGGCGTGCGCACCGACTACCTCGTCATCGGCGCCGGAGCGACGGCGCTGGCGTTCGTGGACACCGTCTTCGCCGGAACCGACGCCACCTTCACGATCGTGGACCGCCGCGACGCCCCCGGAGGCCACTGGAACGACGCCTACTCCTTCGTCCGGCTGCACCAGCCCGGCTGGATGTACGGCGTCCCGTCGCAGCCCTTCGGCAGCCTTGACGTCGAGGAGTCGGGGCCGAACCGCGGATTCACCCCGCTCGCCTCGGGCGTCGAGGTGACCGACCACTTCCACCGGTTCCTGCGCGAGACCCTGCTGCCGTCGGGACGGGTCACCTACCTGCCGCTCTCGGAGTACCGGGAGGGCAGGGCGGTCTCACTGCTCTCCGGCGAGAGCACCGAGGTCGAGGCGACCACCGTCGTGGACGCCACGCTCCTGGAGGCGACCATCCCGCTCACCCACGAGCCGTCCTTCCTGGTCGCGGACGGTGCCGTCTGCGTGCCTCCCAACAGCCTGGCCCGGACCGCGCCGCGTCACGACCACTTCGCCGTACTCGGCGCCGGGAAGACCGCCCTCGACGTGGTGACCTGGCTGCTCGTCAACGGCGCCCGGCCCGAGCAGATCACCTGGGTGCGGCCGCGCGAGGCCTGGCTCTACGGACGCGACCTGTTCCAGCCCGGGGGCGGCCTTCATGGCCGCCACCGCCGACGCGCTGGCCCGGCAGTACGACGCCATGGCCGCGGCTCGACCGCGCGCTGACCCCGACCATGTTCCACGGCGCGACCGTGAGCGCGGTCGAGGCGGAGGTGGCCAGGTCGGTGCGTGACGTCGTGCACGGCAGCAGGGTCACGGCCGTCGAGCCGGGCCGGCTGGTGCTCGACGCCGGCAGCCACGCCGTGCCGCCGGGGACCCTGGCCGTCGACTGCACCGCCGCGGGACTGGGCAGGAACCTCGGCGTCGTCCAGCCGGTCTTCAGCCCCGGGCGGATCGCGCTCCAGACCGTCCGGCAGTACCAGCCGACCTTCAGCGCCGCACTCATCGGCCAGCTCGAGGCTGCCGTCGACCCGGCGGAGCGAGCGGCGCTGACACGGGTCGCGCCGATGACCGACAGCGTCTCCGACTGGGTCGCCGGGCAGCTCGCCACGACCGCCAACCAGGCCGCCTGGGCGAGCCATCCGGTGGTGCGGGACTGGCTGGCCGGCTGTCGCCTCGACCTCGCCTCGACGTGGGCCGCCGCGGGCGTGGACCGTGCCGCGCGTCGTGCCGCGATCGGCGCGTTCCAGGAGCTCGTCGGCCCCGCCGTCGCCAACCTCGCCCGCCTGCTGAGCCCGTCCCCCACCCTGTCAGAGGCCGTCCGATGACCGACCGGCCATTCCCCGTGGAGGCCCTCCACGTGCTGACCTTCGCTCGCGCCATCGACGACACCAGCCCGGTGTACGCCGAGCCCGCCGCCGCATCGGCCGCCGGGCTCTCCGCACCCGCGGCACCGCCCACCTTCGTGATGGCCGGCGCCCACGCCGACCCCGACTACCCGCTGCGGCCGCAGCCGGGCCGGCGGTGGTACGGCTCGGGGGGCGCGCCGACCGGCTTCGGTCCGTCCGACGTCGATCCCGCCGCCGGCGTGCTCTACGCCGAGCAGCACTTCGACTACCGGCGCCCCGTGCTCGTCGGCGAGGTGCTGACCCCCCTGACCCGGGAGGGCGCGACGTGGGAGAAGGAGGGGCGCCGGGGCGGCCGGCTCTCGTTCTTCGAGACGATCACCGAGTTCCGCGACGAGGCCGGTGAGGTCGTCGTCACGTCGCGACTCGTCGGCGTGCGGACCGAGCGCACCCCCGAACCGGACGACTCCCCGGAGGCGACCCGGTGACGAACGCCGCCCCGACCGTCGCGGTGGGACAGGTCTTCGAGCAGCTCCTCGTCGAGGACCTGACCCGCACCCGGATCGTCCAGTACGCCGGTGCCTCCGGCGACTTCAACCCGCTGCACACCGACGCGACCTATGCCACCGAGGTGGCCGGATTCCCTGGCGTCTTCGCGCACGGCATGCTGACCATGGGCATGACCGGACGCGTGGTCACCGATGTGTTCGGGATCGCCGCACTGCGCCGGTTCGGTGGCCGCTTCGTCGCCCAGGTCTGGCCCGGCGACACCCTCACGGCGCGTGCCGCGGTGGTCGCCGTCGAGGACGGACAGGCGCGGTTGGCGGTCACGACCACCAACCAGGACGGTGCCGTCGTCTTCTCCGGCGAGGCGGTCGTCGCGCTCCCGCCGCAGCCGCGACGACGTCCCTGAGGCCCCGGCCAGATGATTGATTCCAAGGTCTCGCACGATCCCTTGGAGTCAATCATCCAGTGAGGCTTCGCCTCTGACCGCCGAGTCCTGGGGTTGGCGTGGTCGCCCGGGTGAGCGCACGCTGGGGTGATGGCTGAGACGGTGACGGTGAACGACCTTCTTGACGG
>NZ_JAVFWN010000014.1 GCF_030929495.1 Nocardioides sp. LHD-245
AAAGTCCCAACCGGACAATCACGACGGGGCGACCTTCCCCACCCACAATCCTCAACGGCCACGTCGAGCAACGTCAACAAACAAACCGCTTGACAAGCCCATCCCCCATAGGGAATCAGGCGGCCTGCTTGCGGCGGCGCCGGCCACGGGCGAGCGCGAGCAGTCCCGAGCCGACGGCACCGGCCGCGGCGCCGACGAGCATCCCGCTGGCGAGCTTCGTGACGTGGGGCCGGCCGAGCTCGATCACGCCGTTGGCGAGGTCGGCCCCGTCGACGGCGACGCCGACGACGGTCAGGTTGCGCCGCAGGGCGCCCCGGGACACGAGGGTCACCGCGCCGAGCGCGATCTCCCGCGCCCCGAACATCCGGCCCATGTAGTCCAGTTGCGGATTCGCGGCCGGGTCGAGGCCGAACACGCGGGCGGTGGTCGAGGGCGCGGCGAACGCGCCGACGCCGAGCACGATGCGCCCGAGCGAGAGTCCGGTCACGGGATCCATCTGGAAGCGAACAGCCATGCGCAGACCATAGTGCTCCGGCGGGTGGCGGCGTGGGATCCTTCCTCCATGACGACTCCGCCCTCCGGCAACGACCCGTACCAGCCGTACGGCCAGCCGTCCGGCCAACCGCCCTACGGCGGCCAGCCTCCGGGCCAGCCGTACGGCGCGCCCTACGGCCAGCCGACGCAGCCGTTCGGGTACGCCCCGCCTCCGGCGACCAACGGCATGGCGATCGCCTCACTCGTGGTGAGCATCGTGTCGCTGGTGGTGTGCGCCGGATTCACCGGGTTCGTCGGCGCCATCCTCGGTCACGTCGCCAAGGGCCAGATCCGGCGGAGCAACGAGCAGGGCGGGGGACTGGCGCTGGCCGGCATCATCGTCGGGTGGCTCGGCTTCGCGCTGTTCATCGCGCTCGTCGTGGGCTTCATCGCCCTCGGCGTCTGGGCCGAGAACACTGTCGACGACTGCTACACCCGCTCGGACGGCGTCTACCGCTGCGACTGACCCGGCCGCGGCGCGGTCAGGCCCGACGGACGTAGGTCCTCAGCCACCGGTCGATCTCGTCGTACGCACGAGCCCGGGGCTCGGCCCGTGAGAGCACCACGTCGTGCACCGCCCCTGGTACGGCGGCATAGGTGACGTGCCGGCCGACGGCGACCGACCAGCGCCGGATCTGCTCGACATCGAGGACGATGTCGGTCGAGAAGACCTCCTCGTCCATGCCGGTGGGATGGCCCGAGCGGTCCGAGGAGAGCACCAGCACCGGCGCCGGCACGTCGAGCCCGGCCTGCAGCCGGGCATGCCCCCGGCGCACCGCCCGCAGCCAGCCGAGGCGCACCGGGAACGAGTCGACCGGCTTCCACCGGAGGTCGAAGTCCCACTCGCCCTGGTGGTCGCGGTGCAGGCTGCGGCCGTAGTAGCCGCTCACGTCGCGGGGGAAGACCTGCAGCGGCCGGCGGCGCCCGGCCTGGTCGATCACGCGGTTCGCCACGGGCGTGCGCATCCAGGCCTTGCCCTGCAGGTCCAGCCACGGAGAGTTGAGCACCAGGCCGGCGAGCTCCGGGGGCCGCCGGTCGTCGGCCCACAGGGCCACCACCAGACCGCCGGTGGAATGGCCCGAGAGCACGACCCGTCGGTGGCCGTCGCGGCCGGTGATCCGCTCCCACGCGGCATCCAGCTCGGCGAAGTAGTCGGTGAGGTCCGCGACATAGGTGGCCGACTGGTGGGGCCGCAGCGACCGGCCGTACTTGCGCAGGTCGAGGCCGTACATGGCGTGGTCGCGCTCCAGCCACCACTCGCCGTACGCCGCGTGGAAGAAGTAGTCGGAGAAGCCGTGGACATGGAGGGTGGCGGCTCCGGTCGGCTCCGCGGCGGGGCGGTGGACCAGTGTGGCGACGACCTCGCCCTCGAAGTCGTCGGCCAGCGGGATGGTCTCCGCGGTCCAGGGGGCACCCAGGATGTCGACGGTCCTCGTGTCGCTCACGCCCAGAGTCTAAGGAGGGCGGGTGGCCGACCGTACGCTGTGCCGATGGACGATGCCTGGGCCCGGCTCCGCGAGAGGCTGCTGGCCCGCGGCCGGATGCCGGAGCTCCCGGACGGCTGGCGACATCAGTCGGCGATGATCGCCGCCGAGGGCTACGCGTACGGCGGCGACTTCGTCGTCAGCGACCTCGACGTGGCCGCCGGCCGACTGCACACCGTCCTCGTCGACGTGTGCGGAAGCGGCGAGACCGCCGTGCCGGCGGCGCTCCAGTTCGCCGGCGCCCTGGAGAGCCTGATCCGGGTCGTGCCGGCCGCTGAGCTGCTGCCGGATGCCAATGCGTACCTGCTGGCCCAGCCGTCGGGGGAGAGCATCGCGACCGCCGTCCAGCTCGACCTCGATCTCGCGACCGGCGCCTATCTCATCCGCAGCGCCGGACATCCGCCCGCCCTGGTGTGGTCGACGGTGACGCGGGACTGGCGCATCGACAACGCGCGCGGCACCGCCCTGGGCGTCAGCGAGACTCCGGAGGTCTACGAGAGTGCCGGTGTGCTCGACCCTGGGGACGCCCTGCTGTTCTACACCGACGGGGTCGTCGAGTCGCGCGCCGTCGACATCGACGCGGGGATCGCCTGGCTCCGGCAGGCCGCCCGGGCGTCGTACCTCGCGGGGTGGGAGGGCGCGGCTCACCGGATCATCGACGGCGTCGAGCGTGGCGACGACGACCGGGCGGTGCTGGTGCTGGCCCGGTCCTGACCCGTCCCACCCGAGGGAATATGGTTGACATGTCACCTGTTGGGCCGGGTGACAGCACATCACCACCGAGGAGCGGACCATGCAGATCGGGATCTTCACCGTCGGCGACGTCACCACCGACCCGACCACCGGGCGGACGCCGTCGGAGTACGAGCGGATCAAGGCGACCGTCGCGATCGCGAAGAAGGCCGAGGAGATCGGCCTCGACGTGTTCGCGACCGGCGAGCACCACAACCCCCCGTTCGTCGCGTCCAACCCGACCGCGACCCTCGCCTACATCGGTGCCCAGACCGAGAGCATCATCCTCTCGACCGCCACGACGCTGATCACGACGACCGATCCGGTGCTCATCGCGGAGGACTACGCGAAGATCCAGCACCTCACCGACGGTCGGGTCGACCTGATGATGGGCCGGGGCAACACCGGCCCGGTCTACCCCTGGTTCGGCAAGGACATCCGCCAGGGCATCAACCTCGCCGCCGAGAACTACGCGCTGCTCCGCCGGCTGTGGAGCGAGGACGTCGTCGACTGGGAGGGCCGGTTCCGGACCCCGCTGCAGGGCTACACCTCGACCCCGCGGCCGCTGGACGGCGTCGCGCCGTTCGTGTGGCACGGGTCGATCCGCAGCCCCGAGATCGCGGAGCAGGCGGCCTACTACGGCGACGGCTACTTCCACAACCACATCTTCTGGCCGGCCTCGCACGCCGCACAGATGGTCGACCTCTACCGTGAGCGCTTCGAGCACTACGGCCACGGTCGCGCGGACCAGGCGATCGTCGGCCTCGGTGGCCAGATCTTCATGCACAAGGACAGCCAGGAGGCGGTCCGGCGGTTCCGGCCCTACTTCGACAACGCGCCGGTCTACGGCCACGGCCCCTCGTTGGAGGAGTTCACCGAGCACACGCCGCTGACCGTCGGCTCACCCCAGCAGGTGCTGGAGCGCACCCTGTCGTTCCGGGAGTACGCCGGCCACTACCAGCGTCAGCTGTTCCTGGTCGACCACGCGGGCCTGCCGCTGAAGACGGTCCTCGAGCAGCTTGACCTGCTCGGCGAGATCCTGCCGGACATGCGCAAGGGCTTCGCGGAGGGCCGCCCGGCCGACGTACCCGACGCGCCCACCCACGCCTCGCTCGTCGCGGCGGCCGGCGGCGCGAAGGACGTGACCGTCCACGCCGAGGACACCATGACCGGCACCACCGACCGCGAGGAGGTCGACGCCCGATGACCGAGGTCGTCGTCGTCTCGGCGGGACTGTCCGTCCCGTCCTCGACCAAGCTGCTCGCCGACAAGCTCGGCGATGCCGTCGCCCGCGCGGTGGGCGCCCGCGGCCACGAGGCGCACGTCGAGCAGATCGAGCTGCGCCCGCTCGCCCACGCCCTGGCCGACCACCTGCTGACCGGGTTCCCGACGGGCGAGCTGGAGCGCGCGATCGAGGCCGTGCGGCACGCCGACGGCCTGGTCGTGGTCACGCCGGTCTTCTCCGCGTCGTACTCCGGGCTCTTCAAGACCTTCTTCGACGTCTTGGAGCCCGGCCTGCTCGACGGGAAGCCCGTGGTGGTCGCCGCCACGGCGGGCACGGCGCGGCACAGCCTCGTGCTGGACCACGCGCTGCGACCGCTGTTCGCCTACCTGCGCGCGGTCGTGCTGCCCACCGGGGTCTTCGCGGCCAGCGAGGACTTCGGCGCCACCGACGACGGCTCCCTCGACAAGCGGGTCGAGCGGGCGGCGGGTGAGCTCGCGGCCCAGCTCGGCAGCGCACCCGCGGCGCGGCCGGCAGCCCCCGCCCGGCGTACCGTCGCCGACGAGTTCGCGGCCCCGACGCCGTTCGAGCAGCTGCTCCGCGAGGCGAGCGGCGACGCCGTCCGCTGACCGTGACAGTGCTGGTGTCATGATGGGGGAGCCCGCCGTCGTGAGAGGAACACCATGCGCCGCACTGTCTTCGACGAGGACCACGAGTCCTTCCGCCAGACCATCCGCTCGTTCATCGAGGCCGAGGTGGTGCCGCACTACCAGGAGTGGTTCGAGCAGGGGATCGTCCCGCGCGACTTCTACCTGAAGCTCGGCGAGCTCGGCACCTTCGGCATCGAGGTGCCCGAGGAGTACGGCGGCGCGGGGATCGAGTCGTTCAAGTTCGCCGCGGTCCAGTACGAGGAGATGTCGCGCGCCGGCGTCAGCTTCGGTGGCTCGAGCACGCACGTCGCGCTGTGCCTGCCGTACATCCTCAAGCTGGCCACCGAGGAGCAGAAGAAGCGCTGGCTGCCCGGGTTCGTCACCGGCGAGACGATGTTCGCGATCGCGATGACCGAGCCGGGCACCGGCTCGGACCTCGCCGGCATGACCACGACCGCCAAGCGCGACGGGGACGGCTATGTCCTCAACGGCGCCAAGACGTTCATCACCGGCGGCGTGCACGCCGACCGCGTGATCGTCTGCGCCCGCACCTCGCCGCCGCTGGAGAACAACCGCCGCTTCGGCATCTCGCTGTTCGTCGTCGACACGACGTCCGACGGCTACACGGTGGGTCGCAAGCTCGACAAGATCGGCCTGCGCACCTCCGACACCGCCGAGCTGTCCTTCTCCGACGTCCGGGTCCCGGCCGAGGACCTGCTCGGCGAGGAGAACGAGGGCTTCGGCTATCTCGGCCAGAACCTCCCGCAGGAGCGCCTCGGCATCGCCTTCGGCGCCTACGCCCAGGCGGCCGCCGCCGTCCGCTTCACGACGCAGTACGTCGAGGAGCGCAAGGTCTTCGGCCAGCCGGTGGCCCACTTCCAGAACACCAAGTTCGAGCTCGCCGCCTGTCAGGCCGAGGTCGACGCCGCCCAGGCCGTCGCCGACCGTGCCCTCGAGGCGCACGACCTCGGCCAGCTGACCGCGGTCGAGGCGGCCTCGGCCAAGCTGTTCTGCACCGAGGTCGCCTCGCGCGTGATTGATCGCTGCCTCCAGCTCCACGGGGGCTACGGCTACATGAACGAGTACCCCATCGCCCGCCTGTACGCCGACAACCGGGTCAACCGGATCTACGGCGGCACGTCGGAGGTGATGAAGCTGATCATCGCCAAGAGCATGGGTCTGTAGGCCGGCAGCGTGGCGCCCGCGCGCAGCGCGTCGGAGGCAAGCGTGGGTCTGTAGGCCGGCAGCGTGGCGCCCGCGCGCAGCGCGTCGGAGGCAAGCGTGGGCCCGGAGGGTCCACGCGCAGCCTCCGACAGGCGACACGCTCGGCCCAAAAAAACTCAGTGGCGGTAGGTGCCGGTGAGGATCGCGCGCCCGAGGGTCTTGAACGCCAGGTTGAACGACACCACCGCCGCCGAGACGTCCGAGTCGACGCCGAGGGTCTCCTCGCCCACGGCGTGCACCACGAACTGGTAGCGGTGCACCTGGTCGCCCGGAGGCGGGGCGGCGCCCATGAACGCCTTCGGGCCGCCGTCGTTGCGGCACATGAACGCCGTGCCGGGCAGCGCCGCGCCGGCGGCGCCGGCCCCCGTGGGCAGCGAGGTCACGTCGCCGGGGAGGTCGACCAGGACCCAGTGCCAGAAGCCGCTCGGGGTCGGGGCATCCGGGTCGAAGCAGGTGATGACATAGGACTTCGTGCCCTCTGGCGCACCCGACCAGGACAGCTGCGGTGACGTGTTGCCGTGCGCGGCGACCTGGTCGTCCTTCAGCGGCTGGCCGTCGGTGAGGTCGTCGCTCGTGACGGAGAACGACGGCACGACGGGCAGCAGCGCGTAGGGGTCCGGGGCGACGGGTCGATCGAGACTCATGTCACCACGCTAGTCCGGGTGCTGGTCCCGTCGTGGGGGTGGCCCGCCGGATGCCGGGAGAATGGGTGTGTGAGCGAGTTCCCCCCGTACCCCTCTGGTCTGCGCCTCGCCGGGCGCCGCGTGCTTGTCGTCGGTGGTGGCCAGGTCGCCCAGCGGCGGGTGCCGCAGTTGATCGCGGTCGGCGCCGACGTGCACGTCGTGTCGCCGGTGGTGACACCGGCGATCGAGGGTCTGGTCGGCTCGGGGGAGATCACCTGGCACGAGCGGGCGTTCGCGGACGCCGACCTGGATGCGGCGTGGTACGTCATCGCGGTCACCGACGACCGCGTCGTCAACGACCACGTGTCCGCGCTGTGCGAGCGGCAGCGGGTGTTCTGCGTGCGCTCCGACGACGCCACCCTCGGTACGGCGTGGACGCCGGCGGTCGGCCGCGAGGCCGGGATCACCGTGGCGGTGGTCGGCAACCGCGATCCTCGCCGTTCGGCCTCGGTGCGCGACGAGATCGTGGCCGGTCTGCGGGACGGCACCATCGCCGCCCCGCACCACCGGGACCGTACGCCCGGCGTGACCCTCGTGGGCGGCGGGCCCGGCGACCCGGAGCTGATATCGATCGCCGGGCGCAAGGCGCTGATGGCTGCCGACGTGGTCGTGGCCGACCGGCTCGCCCCGCGCGAGCTCCTCGGCGACCTGCCGAGCGACGTGGAGCTGGTCGACGTCGCGAAGCTGCCCCGGGGGCGCTCGGCGCAGCAGGAGGAGATCAACCGGATCATCGTGGAGCGGGCGCTCGCCGGAAAGCGCGTGGTCCGCTTCAAGGGCGGCGACAACTTCGTCTTCGGCCGCGGCTTCGAGGAGATCATCGCCTGCCGCGCCGCCGGCGTACCGGTGACCGTGATCCCCGGCCTCACCTCGCCCGTGTCGGTGCCGGGCATCGCCGGCATCCCGGTGACCCACCGTGGCGTCACGCACGAGTTCACGGTCGTCTCGGGGCACCTGCCGCCCGGTCATCCGGAGTCGCTGGTCGACTACGACGCGCTGGCCCGGATGCGAGGCACCGTCGTGGTGATGATGGGCGTCGAGAACGCGCCGCACATCGCCGCCGCCCTCGTCGCCGGTGGCCGCCCCGCCTCGACGCCCGTCGCCGTCGTCTGCGACGGCACCATGCCGACCCAGCGGACCGTGCTCGCGACGCTCGGCACCCTGGCCGGCCGCCTGGCGGAGGAGTCCGTCAAGCCGCCGGCGATCATCGTGGTCGGCGAGGTGGTGGCCGTCGCCCATCCCGACGCCTTCGCCGACGCCTTCCCCGACGCCGACCCGGCCTGAGCGGGCGACCGTGGCCGAGCTGGTCGAGATCACCGACCCTGCCGACCCGCGGCTGGGCGACTACCGGGACCTGCGCGACGTCGAGCTCCGCAAGCACCTGGAGGCCGAGCACGGCCTGTTCCTCGCCGAGGGGGAGAAGGTCGTCCGGCGTGCGGTGGAGGCCGGCTTCGCGCCGCGCTCCTTCCTGATGGCGCCCCGCTGGCTCGACGGTCTGGCCGACGTCCTCGACCGCTCCGACGTCCCCTGTTTCGTCGTCTCGGAGGACCTGGCTGAGGAGGTCACCGGCTTCCACGTCCACCGCGGCGCCCTCGCCTCCCTCCGGCGCCGTCCGCTGCCCTCCCTGGACGAGGTGCTGGCCGAGGCTCGCTCGGTCCTGGTGCTCGAGGACATCGTCGACCACACCAACGTGGGCGCCATCCTGCGCTCCGGAGCCGCCCTGGGCTTCGACGCCGTCCTGCTGGCACCCCGCTGCGCCGACCCGCTCTACCGGCGCGCCATCAAGGTCGCGATGGGCGCGGTCTTCGCGCTGCCCTGGACCCGCCTCCCCGACTGGTCCGAGGCTCTGCCGGACCTCACCCGCCGCGGCTTCACCACCGTCGCGCTCACGCTCGCCCCGGACGCCGTACCCATCGAGGAGGCGGTGGCCGGCCAGGACAAGGTCGCCCTCGTCCTCGGCTCCGAGGGCCACGGCCTGTCCCCGCGCTGGGAGCAGTCCGCCGACCGACGCGCCATCATCCCGATGGCCCGCACCATCGAGCACGGCGTCGACTCGCTCAACGTGGCCGCCGCGACCGCCGTGGCCTGCTACGTCACCGCCCGCCGCTGACCGCTCGCGAAATCGGACACGCTGTCGCACTACCGCTCGGACGCCCAGCGCCCTAATGTCCCCTCCATGGCGGATGAGAACACGTTCTACCCAACCGTCCCGGTCGTGGTCTGGGGCACCGGCAACATGGGCCGCGCGTCCATCCGGGCGGTCGCGGCGCACCCCGGGCTGAGCCTCGCGGCGGTGATCGTCAACGACCCGGCCAAGGTCGGGCGCGACGCGGGTGACCTGGCCGAGCTCGGCCGGACCCTCGGCGTGGCGGCGACGGACGACGTCGAGGCGGCCCTCGCGACCCTCGACGGCACGGGTGCGGTGGCCTACGCCGCGTCGGGCGAGCTGCGACCCGACGACGCGGTCATCGACATCGCCCGCGCGCTCGCCGGCGGGGCCGTGGTCGTGACGCCCTCCGTCTACGCGCTCTACGACCACCGCAGCGCGCCTGCCGAGCTGCGCGACCCGCTGGAGAAGGCGTGCGCCGACGGTGGGAGCGCGCTGTTCGTCAGCGGCATCGACCCGGGCTGGGGCAACGACCTGCTGCCGGCGCTGGTCAGCGGCCTGGCCTCGGAGATCGACCAGGTCCGCTGTCAGGAGATCTTCGACTATTCGACGTACGACGCCGAGGACTCGGTCCGCTACATCGTGGGCATGGGCCAGCCGATGGACTACGAGCCGCCGATGGTGGCGGCCGGGATCCCCTCGATGGTCTGGGGCGGGCAGGTCCGGCTGATCGCCCGCGCGCTCGGCGTCGAGATCGACGAGCTGCGCGAGACGCTCGACCGGCGGGCGCTCGACGCGACCGTCACGACCGCGCTGGGGGAGTTCGAGGCGGGCACCCAGGGCGCCCTGCGGTTCGAGGTGCAGGGCATCGTCGGCGGCGAGCCGCGGATCGTCATCGAGCACGTCACCCGGATCACCGCCGGCTGCGCCACCGACTGGCCGATGCCGGCCGACGGCGGCGACGGTGCCCACCGCGTCATCATCGAGGGCCGCCCGCGGATCGAGATCAACGTCGAGGCCACCGACGAGGGCGGCAACCGGGCGGCCGGCGGCAACGCGACCGCGGCCAACCGGCTGGTCAACGCGATCCCATGGCTGCGCACCGCCACACCCGGCCTCTACGACGGCCTCGACGTGCCGCTCCAGCCCAGCGTCTACCTGCGGACCGCCGAGGAGGCGTGAGCATGTTCATCGAGATCCCCGAGGGCAAGGACCCGATCGGCTACGTCTGGGGCGAGCTGGTGCCCGGCATCGGCCCCGCGGCAGCGACGCTGGCGATGAGCGTCTACGAGCACAGCACGCTCGGCCTGCGCGAGTTCGAGGCCGCCCGGCTCCGGATCGCCCAGATCAACGGCTGCCTGTTCTGCCAGGACTGGCGCACCGAGCGGGACGGGCAGAAGGTCGAGGAGACCTTCGACCGCGCGGTCGAGGAGTGGCGCACCACCGCCGACTTCGACGAGCGCACCCGTCTCGCCGCCGAGTACGCCGAGCGCTACGCCCTCGACCACCACGGCATCGACGACGGCTTCTGGCAGCGGATCCGTGCCCACTACACCGACCGCGAGATCGTCGAGCTGTCGATGTGCCTGGGCTCCTGGCTGTCCTTCGGCCGACTCAACCGGGTGCTCGGCCTGGACGCGGCCTGCGTCCTACCGAGCCACGCGGCCCGCTCCTGAGCGACGCTCAGCGCCGCAGCAGCGTGGCGAAGCGGGCGATCGTCTCGTCGATCGCCCGCTGGCACGCGGCCGACCAGGGACCCATGTCGAAGAACCCATGGATCAGCCCCGGGTACGTCGTCTGGTGCACCTCGACGCCCGCGGCGGCGAGGGCCTCGGCGTAGGCGATGCCCTCGTCGCGCAGCGGGTCGAGCTCGGCGGTGACGACGACCGCCGGCGGCTGCCCGGCGAGGTTGCCGTGCAGGGGCGAGATCTTCGGGTCGGCGAGGTCGTCGGCGGTGTCGGCGTAGTGACCGATGAACCAGATCAGGGTCGGCTGGTCGAGGAAGTAGCCGGTCGCGTTCTCGTCGCGTGAGGCGTAGCTGCCGAGCACGTCGGTCGCCGGGTAGACGAGCAGCTGGGCCGCGATGCCGGGGACGTGCTGGGCCGCGACCGCGGACAGGTTGCCGCCGGCGGAGTCGCCGGCCACGGCGAGCACGTCGCTGCCGCCGTACTCCGCGATCCGGGACTGCACGTCGCGCACCGCGGCGATCGCGTCCTCGGCCGCGGCGGGGAACTTCGCCTCGGGCGCGAGCCGGTAGTCGACCGCGACCACCACGGCTTCGGCTCCGGCGCAGATCGCCCGCGCCATCGCCGCATGCGTGTCGAGATCGCCGATCACGAAGCCGCCGCCGTGGAGCAGGACCACGGTCGGCACCGGACCCCCGGCGGACGGCCGGTAGACCCGGGCTGCCAGCGGGCCGACCGCGCCGGCGACCGTGGCGTCCTCGACGGAGGCCACCTCGGCGAGGCTCCCGGGCGGGCGGAAGTCCACGGTCAGCTTGCGGAACGAGTCCCGCGCCGCGGCGGGCGTCAGGGTGTGCAGCGGGGTCCCTGCTTCGATCAGCTGGAGCAGGGGAGCGAGCTCGGCGTCGACGGACATGCGGGCAACCTAGCCCAGAACCCGGCGCCGGGCACCCGGGCTCGGTCCGTTCCTCAGGTGGGCCACTCGGCGGGGTAGTCGTCGACGGCCGCGTCGTGCTGCTTGCGCAGCTTCTTCATCGCCTTGGCCGAGATCCGGTCGCCGAACACCGTGCCGAGGGTGTGGTCCGTCTCGTGCTGGAGGCACTTCGCGAGCAGCCCGTCGCCCTCGAACCGGACCCGGCTGCCGTCGAGCCCGGTGCCCTCGACCACGGCGTAGTCGGGCCGGGCGCAGTCGACGAAGGCGCCGGGGTAGGACAGACAGCCCTCGGGGCTGTCGTCGAGCCGCCGCTCGACGTCCTCGGGGTCCACGAGCGTGGGATTGCAGACCACGCCGACCACCCGCCGCCCCTCCTCGTCGGGGCAGTCGAAGACGAACATCGCGACGTCCTCGCCGATCTGGCACGCGGCGAGGCCCACGCCGTCGGCGGCGTACATGGTGGCGACCATGTCGGCGGCGAGGGAGCGCAGGGCGTCGTCGTACACCTCGACCCGGGCCTGGGGCCGGTGCATGACCGGGGTTCCCCAGCGCGTCATCGCCCGCACGCTCCCGTTGCGGGGCAGGGGTCCGTACGGCGCGTGCGGGGTCTGGTCCTCCATGCCGCGCATCGTAGGGGCGAGGATCACGGACGGCCGATTCGGTCGATATGCGACTCAGGTGTAGCGCGGTGTGTAACTCACGGTTACAGTTACCGCATGTCCTTGATCAGCAACCTCAAGCCGGGCGGGAAGCATGGGGTCCCGAGCAGCGAGAGCCGGGATCCCATCGGCTACCTCGTCGCCGGCCTCAACCGGCTCGCCCAGACCGACCTCCTCGACAAGGTCCGCCTCCGCAAGCCGACCGAGCAGGCGGTCTTCTCCGTCACCCGGACCGGCTTCAAGACGATGACCACCGCCAGCCGGACCTTCGCCAAGGCAGGCAAGGGCGGTCAGCCAGGTGCCCGGCCGAAGCATGCTGCCGCGAGCGGTGTCTTCGACCTCACGCCCGGCGAGGACGAGCAGATGCTCGTCGACGTCGTCACCGAGTTCGCCGACGAGGTCGTCCGACCCGCCGCGGCCGAGGCCGACAAGACCTGTGCTGCGCCCGACGACCTGCTCAAGGCCAGCCTCGACATCGGCCTGCCGATCCTCGGCCTGCCCGAGAGCCTCGGCGGCGTGTCCGAGGAGCGTTCCGCGATGGCCGGCACCCTGGTCGCCGAGGCGCTCGCCAAGGGCGACATGGGTTTGGCGGTGGCGACGCTGGCGCCCGGCTCGGTGGCGACCGCGATCGGCCTGTGGGGCACCGACGCCCAGCAGCAGACCTACCTGCCGGCGTTCAGCGCCGAGGACGGGTCGGTGCCGGCCGCGGCCCTGGCGCTCAACGAGCCCACCGTGCTCTTCGACGTGTTCAGCCCCTCGACCACCGCCAGGCGGAGCGACGACGGTGCTGGCTTCGTCCTCAACGGCGCCAAGAGCCTGGTCGCCCGCGGCGACCACGCCGAGCTCTTCGTCGTCGGGGCGAGCCTCGACGGCAAGCCGGTGCTCTTCCTCGTCGAGTCCGGCGCCACGGGCCTCGCCATCGCGGGCGACCCCGCGATGGGCGTGCGGGCCGCGTCGATGACCACGCTGGTCCTCGAGGACGTCACCGTTCCCGCCGACGCGGTGCTGGGCGAGACCGACGGGTCGACGTACACCGAGTGCGTGCGCCTCTCCCGCCTCGCCTGGTGCGCCCTCGCGGTCGGCACCGGCCAGGCCGTGCTCGACTACGTCACGCCGTACGTCCAGGGCCGCGAGGCCTTCGGCGAGCCGATCGCGCACCGTCAGTCGGTGGCCTTCATGGTCGCGAACATCGCGATCGAGCTGCAGGGCATGCGACTGCTGACCTACCGCGCCGCCTCCCGCGCCGCGGCCGGCAAGGACTTCTCCCGCGAGGTCGCCCTCGCCCGCAAGGCGTGCACCGACAAGGGCATGCAGATCGGCCTCGACGGCGTCCAGCTGCTCGGTGGCCACGGGTTCGTCAAGGAGCATCCGGTCGAGCGGTGGTACCGCGACCTGCGGGCCATCGGAATCATGGAAGGAACGGTGCTGGTCTGATGGCCATCAACCTCGAGGTGCCCAAGAAGCACCGGGCGCTGGTCGATCAGGCCCACCAGGTCGCGATGAACATGCTGCGACCGATCTCCCGCAAGTACGACATCGCCGAGCACGAGTACCCCAAGGAGCTCGACATGCTCGCGGCGATGATCGACGGGCTCTCCGAGTCCGGCGCGAGCGAGGGCGCGGGGGCGACCGGCGTACGACGCGACAGCGACGACTCGGACAAGAAGACCGTCAAGAACGGCGCCAACCTGGCCTCGGTGACCTCGGTCGCCGAGATGTGCTGGGGCGACACCGGGCTGCTGCTCTCGATGCCCCGCCAGGGCCTCGGCAACTCCGCGATCGCCTCGGTCGCCAACGACGAGCAGCTCGAGCGGTTCAAGGGCCGGTGGGCGTCGATGGCGATCACCGAGCCGTCCTTCGGCTCCGACTCCGCCGCGATCTCGACCACCGCCGTCCTCGACGGCGACGAGTACGTCATCAACGGCGAGAAGATCTTCGTCACCTCCGGCGAGCGCTCCGACTGCATCGTCGTCTGGGCGACCCTCGACAAGTCCCTCGGCCGGGCTGCGATCAAGTCGTTCGTGGTCGAGAAGGACACGCCCGGGGTCAAGGTCGAGCGGCTGGAGGAGAAGCTCGGCATCCGGGCCTCCGACACCGCGGTGATCACCTTCACCGACGCTCGCGTGCCGAAGGACAACCTCCTCGGCTCGCCGGAGGTCAACGTCGAGCAGGGCTTCGCCGGCGCGATGGCGACCTTCGACAACACCCGGCCGCTCGTCGCCGCGATGGCGGTCGGCTGCGCCCGGGCCTCGCTCGACCTGACCCGTGACCTGCTCAAGGAGGCCGGCATCGAGGTCGACTACGACCGACCGGCGATCCTGCAGCACGCCGCGGCGGCCAAGTTCCTCCAGCTCGAGTCCGACTGGGAGGCCGGGCGCCTGCTCACCCTCCAGGCCGCGTGGATGGCCGACAACCGCAAGCCCAACTCGCTGGAGGCCTCGATGGCCAAGGCGAAGGCCGGCCGGGTCGGCTCCGACGTCACGCTGTCCTGTGTCGAGCTGTGCGCCTCGATCGGCTACAGCGAGGAGGAGCTGCTCGAGAAGTGGGCCCGCGACTCCAAGATCCTCGACATCTTCGAGGGCACCCAGCAGATTCAGCAGCTCATCGTCGCGCGCCGGATCCTGGGCCTGTCGAGCGCTGAGCTGAAGTGAGCTGACGGCTCGATCGCTGCGAGGCCCGTTCCTGCCGGAGGGTGGGGCGGGCCTCGGCGATTCCGGGGTGGAACGTGTCTCAATTGGGCAGAGACTGCAGGTTCCCGGCCCGAATCGTTGCGGTTTGGGACCAAACCGCAACATCTCACCCGATCCCGCGGAGCACCTCCGCGCCGGGCCCGGGCTCGACGAGGTGGTGCCGGGGAGGGGCCCAGCCCCGCTCGGCGTACGCCGCATCCACCGCCTCCCGTACGACGCCCGCGCGGTCCGCGGCGACCAGGGTGAGGGCGCAGCCGCCGAACCCTCCTCCGGTCATCCGCGCGCCGAGCGCTCCGGCCTCGAGCCCGGTGTCGACGACCTGGTCGAGCTGCGGGACGCTCACCTCGTAGTCGTCGCGCAGCGAGGCGTGCGAGGCGGTCATCAGCGCGCCGAGGCGCGCCCAGGCCCGGGCCCCGATCGCGTCCACCGCGTCCCGGACCCGGGCATTCTCGGTCACGACGTGCCGGCGCCGCCGGGGGTGGCCGCGCGCGTACTCCCGTCGCCGCTGGGCGTAGCCGCCGTCGCCGTCGGCCAGCACGTGCCGCACCCGCGTGTCGGTGACCAGCAGGACGAGCCCGTCCTCGGCCACCGGGAACGACACCGGGGCCGTCACGGGGGAGTCGGGGTCGGCGAAGTCGATGAGCAGCGCGTGCCCGTCCGAGCCGAGCATGGCGGCGAGCTGGTCCATGCCCCCGGTGGGGGCGCCGACGTGCTCGGTCTCCGCCCGCCGGCAGGCCTCGGCGAGGAGGCGACGCCCCGCCCCGTCGAGAGGTACGCCGAGCAGCCCGGCGATCGCGGTCGCCACCGCGCACTCCAGCGCGGCCGAGCTGGCCAGGCCGCCGCCGAGCGGCAGCGTGGAGACGAGGTCGATGTCGAGGCCCGGCACCTCCCAGCCGATCCGGCGCAGCTCGGCGAGCACGCCGACGACGTACTCCTGCCAGTGGGGATCGCCCGGCACGGCCTCGCGGCTGGTGACCCGCAGCTGGTCGTCGCCCCGGGGCCGGACCGCGGCGATGGTGGCCAGGCCGATCGCGAACGGCAGGCACAGTCCTCCGTTGTAGTCGGTGTGCTCGCCGATCAGGTTGACCCGGCCGGGGGCGCGCGCGACGACCGGCGCGGAGGGTGAGTTCACGCCCGCCATCCTGCCCGCTCGGGACGCCGCGGGCCGGGGCTAGGGTGACCGCCGTGCCCCGTCCGCTCATCGTCGCCGCCGCCCGCTCCGAGGTCGCCTACGTCCCTGCCGGGATCGACGTGGTCGTCACCGGCATCGGCAAGACCGCTGCCGCGACCGCGCTGACCCGCCATCTCGCCGGCCGGTCCGATCTGGCCGACCTGGTCGTCGTCAACCTCGGCACCGCCGGGGCGCTGCACGACGGGCTCGACGGCGAGCACGGGCTCCACGAGATCGGGACCGTGCTCAACCACGACATCAACGGCGACGCGATCCGCGCACTCGGGTACGACCCGCGCGACCGGCTCGTGATCGGGGAGAGCGCCACCGTGCTCGCCACCGGCGATGTCTTCGTCAACGACCCGTCGGTGCGGACGCGGCTCGGCGAGCGGGCTCAGCTGGTCGACATGGAGGGCTATGCCGTCGCGTACGTCGCGCAGGAGTTCGGCGTCCCGCTGCGGATGGTCAAGCACGTCTCCGACAACGCCGACGAGGGCGCGATGGAGTGGGTCGCCCTGGTCGATCGCAGCGCCCGGGTCCTGGGGGAGTGGGCGGCGCGCCACCTCGGCTGACCCGACCGTCAGCGGCTGCTGGACGCCCGGCGCCCGCGGACGACGCCGACGAAGTCCTGGTGGACCGGGCTGTCGGCATCGCGGAGCCAGACGAGGGCCACCGTGGTCGGGTCGAGCTCGACCGGCCGGTGGACGACGTCCTTGCGGTGGTGCAGTCGCGCCAGCGACATCGGCACGATGACGATCCCGCTGCCGGAGGCGGCGACCTCGATCGCGTCCTTCACCGTCATCTCGGGGAAGGACAGCTGCTCGACCGCCGGCGTCCAGCCCGACGGATGGGGCAGCACCAGCTGCTCGTCCGCGAGGTCGGCCAGGGGGATGGGCGTGTCGCCGTCGGCAGCCGCCACGAAGTGCTCCCGGCCCGCCACGACGACCGGCACCTCGTCGTACAGGCGCACGCAGTGGAGGGCGGTCGGGCGGTCGAGGTCGACCGGCAGCCGGACCAGCGCCATGTCGGCGGCGCCCTCGTCGAGGACGGCGCGCTGACGCTGCTCCTCGACGGGGAGGAGGTCGAGCCGGATCCGCGGATTGCGCTCCCGCCAGGCCCGGGCCCACTTGTCGGGGGTCACTCCGGGAACGAAGGCGACACGCAGCTCCTGCATGCGCCCACGATCCCAGAGCGAGCCCGTCAGTCGTGCATCTAGGGTTGGGCGACCAGACCGAACTGGAGGGTCCCGGTGTCGTCGACGCCCGCGTCGAGCACCATCGTGTCGAGCTGCTGGGCGGAGCCCTCGTCGAGGTAGACGGTGGCGCCGCCCTGCTCGACGACCTGGTCGCCGGGTTCGGCCTGTTCGGCCGCGGACACGGCGAAGCCGGCCTCGGCCTGGGTGATCCGCAGTCCCGCGGAGTCGGGGACGTCGGGGGCGTCGGTCATCTGCTTGACGATCGTGCAGGCGTTCTCGGTGAGGGTGAGCATGGCGTGCCTTCTCGGTTCGTGGTCAGAGACCTTCCCCACCGTTGCAGGTGGGGGGTCGTCCTTCAAGGCGTCGGGCGTGTCGCCGCAGCGCGCGCCGCGCCCCGACAGCGGCGTACGCGCCGGTCAGCGCGGTGACCAGGACCATCGCCCGCGGCCGGCTGTCGCGGCGGATCAGGTGCCCGATACCGGTCGCGGTGTCGGAGAGGTCGACCCCCAGCGACAGCAGCTGGAGCCGGCCGCGCTCAGCCTCGCCGGCCAGCAGGTACGCCGTCCCCAGAGCGATCGCCCGGCCGCCGTAGATCCGGGTCAGGTAGCCGATCTCCGGCGTGGGCGCGATGCCGAAGCCGCGAGCGGTCCCTGTCGGCGCGACGAGGGACGCCAGTCCCAGGCCGATCCGGCCCCAGGCCAGCAGGGAGAGGCTGTCGAGACGGGCGGTGCGGCGATCGCGGTCGGCTTCCATGGAGCGATCCTGTTCGCCCCGGGCCTCGACGACCATGACCCGGGAGGTCATGGTGGTGCCGGAAAGGGGGTGCCGATGCGGTGTCCGGGCCCGGCCTTTGCTACGGTTTCTCCGCACTCGTCCGGGTGGCGGAATTGGCAGACGCGCTAGCTTGAGGTGCTAGTGCCCGTATTAGGGCGTGGGGGTTCAAGTCCCCCCTCGGACACCAGCAAGGCCCCGAGTTTCTGTAGGTCAGAGGCTCGGGGCCGTTGCCATTCGCGCCTCAGGACGCCTCCTGATGCCCGACAGATACGCCGGTGGCGAGGTGTGCGGCGGGTCACGGATTGCGGCTGACCGACACCGCCGGGTCGCGTGCTCACGTCCCACGAGGCTCGGGTACCCGAGCCGCCCAGCGACGACCTTGATCTGTTCGCCCGAGGCCAGCAGGAGGCTGGCGTGGGTGCTGCGCAGGCGCTCGTCGACGGGACCGGGACGTGGACCGGCACGTTCTCGGGCACAGGTTCGACGTCAGCCCCGGCTCAGGCCGAACCGCTGCCCAGGGGCACAACGCTGCGGCTGCCAGCAATGTCGTCTTCGGCGCCGAGAAGAGCGCCGCAAGAAGGCGAAAGCCAGGACGGCCGTCCAGAGAGCCTCGTTCGGCTTCTCCTTGCGGACGGCCTCTGCCCCCCCTCATTGTCGAGGTGGGTGGTGGGGCCGCTCTCGTTCCCCCCTGGTGGCTTTGGGCCGGAGGGGATATCACGTGCCGCAGGACGTGCTTGGAAACTGGTCCTCGTTGAGTCCTGACAGATCACATGCGACTTCGGACAATTCGTCGAAACCGGGAGAACCCTGCATTCGTTGGCTTGTCGTTATCGGAACTTTACTCACGCCTGCTGTCGAAGGCCCTACGCTCCGGTCATGACCGGCAGTGAACTCGTCGTCGTCCAAGCCGCCTCGTCTGCGATCGCCTCCGTCGTGAACGCAGCCAACACCGTGTACTCCCAGATCCGCTCCTACGGGATCGAGCAGGACACCCAACGCGAATTGCTTCGGGTCCAGCTGGAACAGATCCGGTCGTACGAGATCGCCGAAGGTCTCCTCGTCCTTCATCGCCAACAGTTCCGCGGGCTGCGAGAGTTGTTCGACGACGCCGAGACGCGGCGGGGCACGCCGTCGTACGACGTGTTCTTCAAGGCTGCGACGGAAGCCTCTCGCGAACTCGCTGACAACATTCGCGACTACCTGCGCGCAGTTCGCTGATGTTCGGTCGAAAGAGCAAACACCAGGGGGCCGGCGGGTATTCGCCCGTCCCGTCGCCACCCGCAGCGGCCGACCGGGCACCCGAGGTCGTCGATCCGACCTTGACAAACCGAGGCACGGCTCCGAAGTCAGTATCAACACCTGTCGAGAGTGGAGCCACTACCCGCCCCAACGATCAGGGGATCGTCGATGATGCCGTTACGGACGGGGGCGCGGATCCGCTAGCGACCTTGACGCTTGCCGTTCTTGAGGCGATTCGGCGTTGGAGTCTGGCAAACGGCTACGAGAACGTGCCGCCGGAGATCCTGTTGCAACAAGTCAACGACCTGACACAAGGTTGGAAGAGCACGAGGCGCCCAGGGTATGAGGGCTGAGGACCATGTTGAGGCATTGACGAGGGCATCCCACATTCTCGTCGGGGCAGGTGCCGTTGCGACCGTCGGCGGCGCGGCCATTCTGCTCTGGCTCATCAGCCGCGGTTCCGCCAAGCGTCGTTGGGAACTGCAACGGGCGCACAGGATTGCAGACGGCATCTTGGAGGAGGCGAAGCGGCGCCAGCATGGGCTATCTCCGCGTCCCTATCCGCGTCGGTTCGGTCGGGGGCGGCAGGTCGCGACCGCCGTTGTCGGCGCTGGGGTACTTGCCCTGCTGCTCGGACTTGCGACGGGCTACGAATTGGCCGATCTGAAGCGAACCAACGCTGAGCAGGGTCGGGATTCCACACAGCGGGGCGGCAGCCGTGCTCCGGGGTTCGGCGACTGTGTGCGTGCCTATTACACCAACGCCTACGCAGAGGACGTGCCGTCGGTGCCCTGTGACAGCGTGAAGGCCATCGCTCAGGTAGTTCCTCAGGGATCGCGCTGCGGAAGTCCCTTCCGCCTCGCCGGTTCGGCCCACCCAGACGCCTGTTTGCGGCGCGTCTTTCGGAAGGGCGACTGCATGCCCGCGTGGCTGAGCAAGAGGCATGCCCGAAACCGCGTGCTCACCGTCTACATCGACCGGAGAAGCAACTGCGGGACCAAGCCTGACAGCGGCATCCCTGAGAGGCCCGACTTTGTACCAGCAACGGCACGGTGGGGTCAGGCGAAGATTCTCTGGGTGCGTCCCTGGGAGAAGGGACGTCGACCGTGCTGGAGCCTGTTCACGTTCAAACGTCACGGATTTCGGGTCTGTGTAGAAGGGCAGTGGCAGTGAGCGTTGCGGGGCGGCTTCCCGCCATACACTTCCTCGTGACGTAGAAGTCGATGACCCCGTTGGCGAGCGAGTCGAGGTAGATGACTTCGTCGGAATGCCCGATCCACATCGCGACCCGACGCTGCGTGGCAGGAGCAAGCGTGTGTGGAACGCTGCGACTAGTGTCCGAACGAGAGTCCGGCTGCACCTTTCGGGAGGTCAGTTCGGAGCGCCGTGGACCGTGATGCTGCGTTGTCAGTCCCAGCCGACGTCCTTCGGGTACGCAACCTGGGCCGCTTCGCGACCATGAATGACCTTGACGGCCTGGGCGCACATATCTCGCCCGCGCCACGGTGGCGCTCGTAGGGAGTGCGGGTGGAAGCGGCTGCTTCAGGAACGCGGCAACCGCAACTGTTTGTGCGGATGTCCTTGCCTGAGGTCAGGCTTGCTGGCCGTCGTAGTTCGGCGCGTCCTGGGGAAGGATCAGGCGCCCGCCGCCAGGTCACGAGACAAAGTGGGCACTATCTCCGAGTGCCCTCGGGCACCAGACGTTCCGCGTTACAGCACCTTCCTAGACTCCTCGCGTGACCGATACCCGCGCCCGGCTGTGCCTCACCATGATCGTCAAGGACGAGGCCGCCATCATCGAGCGCTGCCTGGCGGCCGCTGCTCCCTGGATCGACGCCTGGGCGATCCACGACACCGGATCGTCGGACGACACGGCGGAGATCATCACGTCGTTCTTCGACCGGCAGGGCCTCCCGGGGCGGTTGACCCACGGGCGATTCGACGACTTCGCGCAGGCGCGCAACGACTCGCTCGCGGCAGCACGGGACACGGCCGCGGCCGAGGGCGCGGACTACCTGCTGCTGTGCGACGCGGACATGGAGCTGGTGGTCGAGGATCCCGCGTTCCGTGCCGCGCTGACCGCCGACGCCTACCTCCTCGAGCAGCGGGCCAGCGGCCTCGACTACGCCAACGTCCGGCTCGTGCGGGTCGACGCACCCGCCCGGTACGTCGGCGTCACGCACGAGTACCTCGACGTCGGCGAGGCGGTCCGGCCGCTCCTCGGCGGAGCCTGGTTCCGCGATCACGCGGAGGGGGCCAGCCGGGAGGTGAAGTTCGAGCGGGACCTCGCCCTGCTCGAGCGCGGTATCGCCGACGAGCCCGACAACGTCCGCTACCGCTTCTACCTGGCCCAGACCCTGCGCGACCTCGGCCGGCACCGGGAGGCGGTGGCGGCCTACGAGCGTCGGGCGGCCCTGGGCGGCTGGGAGGAGGAGGTCTGGTACTCGTTGCTGCAGGTTGCGGTGCTGCGCGAGCGTCTCGGGGACGACGACCACGACGTGCTCACGGCCTACCTGACGGCGTACGAGCGTCGTCCCGGGCGCGCCGAGACGCTGGTGGAGCTGGCTCGGCACCTGCGCGAGCGGGGCCGCCACCATCTGGCCCACGTCTTCGCGACGAGGGCGGTCGAGCTCGGACCGACCGAGGACATCCTCTTCGTGAGCTCCGGCGCCTACGGCTGGCGGGCCCGCGACGAGCTGGCGGTCTCGAGCTACTGGGTGGGCAGGTACGACGAGTCCGCCGCGCTCGCCCAGGCCCTGCTCGCCGACCCTGCGCTCCCGGTCGACGAGCGAGCCCGGGTCGAGCAGAACCTGGCCTTCGCCCGAGAGCAGGCCTCCCTACACTGATCGGCGTGCCTCGTCCCGCGCTCGCCGCCCTCGCTCTGCTCACCGTCGTCCTCGTCGCCGGATGCAGCGGCGACGGCGACGACAAGCCGGCTCCGACCGCCGAGTCGTCGGCGACTCTGTCGGCCGCCGACAGGCTGGTCCAGACCGGCTTGCAGCAGCTCGACGCGGGTGACGACGTCAAGGCCCGGGCCACTTTCGAGAACGTGCTGGAGCTCGATCCGGACAACGTCTACGCCCACTACAACCTCGGGCTACTGGCCCAGGAGGCCGGGAAGCAGGACGTGGCGATCGAGCGGTACGACGCGGCGCTGGCCACCGATCCTGCCTTCGCCCCGGCGCTCTACAACAAGGGCATCGTGCTCGAGACCACCGATCTCGACGCGTCGGTCGAGCTCTACCGGCGGGCCGTTGCCGCCGATCCGGAGATGGCCGCCGCGCACATGCGGCTCGGGTTCGCCCTCCTGCACCTGGGCGAGACCGAGGAGGCCGAGGAGCACCTGGCGACCGGGGTCGAGCTCGACCCGTCGATGGCGGACGTCGAGGCGCCGTCGTACGACTGACCGAGGGCACGGGACCTGGGTCCCTAGTTTCGCCGATTCGCGACCACGGGGTCGGACCGGCCGTTAGCGTCCTGGCGTGACTACTTTCCGGCCCCGCGCCATCGCCTCCCTGTCCCTCGCGACGCTGGCCACGGCGGCGCTCATCGGCACCGGAGGCGCGGCCCAGGCCGCCGACCGGACGAAGCCTGAGACCCGCGTCATCAGCGCGTGCTTCAGCGTCAAGACCGGCAAGATCCGGATCGTCAAGAACGTCAAGCGCTGCCGCCCCGGCGAGGATCACATCCGCTGGACCCGCGGCCTCGACCGCAATCGCGGGCCGCAGGGCGAGGCGGGGGCCAGTGGTCCGTCCGGCTCGGTCGGCGCCACGGGCGCTACCGGTGCCACGGGCGCGGCCGGCGCTACCGGTGCCACAGGCGCGACGGGAGCCGCGGGTGCCACCGGCGCCACCGGGGCGACAGGCGGCATCGGACCGACCGGCCCCGCGGGGCCGACGGGCGCGACGGGAGCCACGGGCGAGACCGGGGCCACCGGCGCGACCGGAGGCATCGGCCTGGCCGGTGCGACCGGCCCGACCGGCCCGACCGGCCCCGTCGGACCCACCGGCGCCGTCGGCCCGACCGGTCCCACGGGAGCCGACGGAGCCACCGGAGCCGTCGGCCCGACCGGTCCTGCCGGCTCCGGGGCCATGCTGTCGAGCAGCAGCGGCACGACGCCGGCGGTCACGACCACCGTCCTCGGTGGGATCGGCAACACCGCCACGGTGCTGCCGATCAACGGCACCGGCTCCGTCAGCGGTGTCTCGATCGCCGGGGGCACGATCGACGCGACGGCCTCCGCGATCGCGGGCCTGGCCCAGCCGATCACCGGCGACCGCACCCTCAACGGCATCGACGGCTACTTCACCAACAACGTCGCGATGTCGCTGATCGGCACCACTCTGACCGCCGAGGTCCAGCTCTGGGCGTCCACGACCCCCGACAACGTGTTCACGCCGGTCCCCGGCGCGACCTGCACGCTGGCACCCAGCCTCACCGGGATCCTCGCTATCGGCACGGTCTTGAGCTGCACCACGACCGGCCTCGCCATTCCGCTGGTCGACCAGACGCAGGTCATCCTGGTCGTGCGGTCCAACGTGACGGCAGGGCTCGACAGCGCCACGGCCCTCAGCGGCTACTGGTCCGCAGGGCTCAAGCTCTCCTGACGAAGCCGCCCTTCGGTCCTCGGACACCGAGGCCGGGCCCCGACGCGCTGCACGGCAGAGCGTCGGGGCTTTCGCGCGTCCGCTGCGTCGTGTAGCGCAGGTGCACGCTCGCGGTCTTCTCTCCGGCGATCGCTGCCGCTATCGTGGTCGTCGCGCACGCAGGGACCTTGATCTTTCAGTTCTTCTTAAAGTTCCGGTGCAGAACTCCTCGATGGACGCGTGACGGCGGACGCCCACAGACTCCCTTCCTGAGATCCAAAGCCGCGGCCCGATCGGATCGGGACCGCCTTACAGGAAGCGCGATCTATGGCGAATCGATCCCGGAGAGTCGTGCCCGTCGGGCTCGCCCTCGTCCTGGCCCTCGCGGTGGCGGGCTGCAATGCCAACTCGTCGTCCGGCGACTCCACCAAGGACAAGGACAAGAGCACCTCGGCGTTGGAGTCCGTGCCCCAGGGCGGGACCCTGCACTACCTCTCGCGCCGGGCGACCGAGACCTTCGAGACGGCCAACGCGCAGATGGTGCCGACCAGCCGGCTGCGGTGGGTGCACCGCGGGCTCACGTCGTGGCAGACCTTCCCCGACAAGGACACGGTCCTGGTCCCCGATCTCGCCACCGACACCGGTACGACGGAGGACGGCGGCAAGACCTGGACGTTCACGCTCCAGGAGGGCCTGGAGTTCTCCGACGGCAGCCCGATCACCGCGCAGGACGTCAAGTACGGCATCGAGCGATCCTTCGCGCCGATGTTCCAGGGCGGCCTGGGCTACCACAAGACGCTGCTCGAGGGCGGGCCCGACTACGACGGTCCGTACGACGGCAAGGAGCTCGACTCCATCGAGGTCGTCGACGACCACAAGATCGTCTTCCACCTCAGCCGTCCGTTCGGCAACTGGCCCTGGATCGTCAGCATGCCGGCCTTCGCGCCCGTGCCGAAGGCCGCCGACACCGAGCCCGAGACCTACGGCGAGAACCCGGTCGCCAGCGGGCCGTACATGGTGACGAGCTTCAGCAAGGGCACCCAGGCCGTGCTCGAGCGCAACCCGAACTGGAGTGCCGACACCGACCAGGCGCGCCTCGCCGGCCCGGACAAGATCGTCCTCGACATGGGCCTGAACAACGACACGATCGTCCAGCGCCTCATCGACGACAAGGGCGAGGACCAGAGCGCGATCAGCAACGCGCTGATCTCGCCGTCCCAGTTCCAGCGCATCGAGTCCGACCCGTCGATCTCGGACCGGATGGCCAACGGCCCGTCGGGCTACTTCCGCTACCTCGCGATGAACGTGACGCGCCCCGGCCTCTCCGACGTCCGGGTGCGGCAGGCGATCAACTACGCGATCAACAAGGCCGAGGTCCAGAGCGTGTACGGCGGACCGAAGTTCGGCGGGCAGATCACGGCATCGATCATGACCGAGGGCATCCCGGGCGCGACCGACTACAACCTCTACGACGGCGGTGAGACCGGCGACGTCGAGAAGGCGAAAAGCCTGCTGGCCGAGGCCGGCGTGACCGACCTCAAGCTCAGCCTCACCTATCCCACCGATGTCAGCGCGATCGAGGAGAAGGAGGCCCAGAGCATCAAGAACTCCCTCAAGCGGGTCGGCATCGACGTCGAGCTCAACGGACTCGACGGCGATGGCTGGTACGAGCTGATCTCGTCCGCCGACGGTGACTACGACCTGACGACGAGCGGTTGGGGAGCCGACTTCCCGAGCGGCATGAGCACCATCCAGCCGCTGTTCGCGTCCAGCGAGATCGGCGACGGGGGTGGCAACGCGTCGCAGTACTCCAATCCCGACGTGGACGCCGCGATCGACGCCGCGATCTCGGAGCCGGACCTCGACAAGGCCGCCGAGATGTGGGCCGCGATCGACCGCCAGATCATGGAGGACGCTCCGATCGTGCCCATCCTCGTCCAGCGCACGCAGGCCCTGGCCGGCTCGAAGATCATGAACTACTTCATGCCCGCCTACCCGCCGTTCGCGAACGAGCTGGTCGTCGGTGTCGATCGCTGAGATGCACCAGGCGGAGGGCCGGCGTACGTCGGTCCTCCGCCGCTTCCTCCGCAAGAGGTCCGGTGTCGCCGGCCTGGTCATGCTGGTCGTGCCGATGGTGGCGGGGCTGTGCGCTCCGCTGCTCGTGCGACTCGAGGGCCAGGATCCGCACACCTTCCACACCGACCTGCTCGCGCCGGACGGCGGCCGGCCGATCGGCGCGTTCGGCGGCGTCAGCGCCGACCACTGGCTCGGGGTCGTCCCGGTGACCGGCGTCGACCTGTTCGCCCAGATCGTCTACGGCATCCGCTCGTCGCTGTTCATCGCGTTCGGCGCGAGCATCCTGTCGATCGTCGTCGCGGCGATCCTCGGCACAGCCATGGGCTACTTCGGCGGCTGGGTCAACGCCCTCGCCGGCCGGTTGATCGACTTCATGTTCGGCTTCCCGGGCCTGATGTTCGTGATCGCGATCATGGCGATCGTGCCGCCGGAGCTGCCCCGGGGCGTCGTGCTGGTCCTGGTGCTGGCCTTCTTCGGGTGGACCGTCCCGGCCCGGATCATCGGCGCGCAGGCGAGCGCCGTCAACGCCCGCGCCTTCGTCGAGGCCGCGCGGGCGACCGGTGCTCCGCCCGGCCAGATCATCCGCCGCGAGATGCTGCCGCACCTGTTCGGGCTGGTCGTCGTGCTGTTCGCGATGTCGTTGCCCGGCAACGTCAGCGTGGTCGCCGGCCTCTCGTTCCTGGGCGTCGGCCTGCGGGGCGACGTACCCGATCTCGGCAAGCTGCTCTCCGACTCCCTGCCGTGGATCTACAGCGGCGCGGACGTCTGGTACATGCTCTTCCCCGGCGCCGTGGTGTTCCTGATCGTCTTCGGCGCCACACTCGCCGGCGACGCGCTCCGCGACGTCCTCGACGTGCGCACGGAGGATGCCGCATGATCACCTATGTCGCCCGTCGCATGGTCACCGCGGTGTTCATGCTCCTCGCGATCGCCTTCGTGACGATCGCCCTCTTCTTCGGCGCCTCGAAGGACCCGGCCCGGGCCATGTGCGGCAAGCCGTGCCCGGCGGAGACGAAGGCCAAGGTCAGCGCCTACATGCAGACCGATCAGAGCGTGGTGTGGCAGTACGGCGAGTTCGTGAAGGGACTCTTCGTCGGCCGCACCTACGGCGAGGGTGCGCAGCAGGTCGAGTGCGCCGCCCCGTGCTTCGGCTACTCCTTCCCGAACCGCAGCGACGTCACCTCGCTGATCGCAGAGCGGCTGCCGGTGACCCTGTCGCTGGCGCTGGGCGCGGCGGTGCTGTGTCTCGTCGTCGGCATCGGGCTCGGCGCACTGTCGGCGATCCGCAAGGGTGGGATCGTCGACCGGTTCTCGACGGGGTTCGCCATGTTCGGTCTCTCGGTGCCGACCTTCCTCGTCGGACTGCTCGTCGTGCAGGTGTTCGGCTTCATGCTCAACGTGCTGCCGTTCTCCGGATTCGTGCCGTTCTCGGAGTCGCCCGCCGGCTGGGCCTGGCACCTGGTCGGGCCGTGGATGGTGCTGTCGTTCATCCTCGCCGCCGGCTACATCCGGGTCACCCGGACCCAGCTCCTCAACGAGCTGTCGGCCGATCACCTGGTCGCGATGACGGCGCGCGGCGCCTCGCCACGACAGGTCAACCGCCACGCCGTCCGCGGCGTGATGGTGCCGATCAGTGCGATGTTCGCGCTCGACGTCACCGCGCTGCTCGGCGGCTCGGTGATCGCGGAGAAGGTGTTCAGCCTGCACGGCCTCGGCGACCTGCTGCTGTCCGGCGTCAACGAGGCCGACCTGAGCATCGTGGTCGGCGTGACCCTCTTCTCGGCCTTCCTCATCATCGTCGGCAACCTGCTCGTCGATCTCGCCCTGCCACTTCTCGACCCCAGGATCCGCCGTGCCTGACCCCGTGCTCCAGGTCGACGACCTGACCATCTCGTTCTCCACCGGCGCGACCTCGTTCGACGTCGTGCGCGACCTCTCGGTCACGCTCGACGGCGGCCGCACGCTGGCCGTCGTGGGGGAGTCGGGCTCGGGCAAGACCATCACCGGACGCGCGATCATGCGGCTGCTCCCGCGCGGCGCGAGCGCCCGGGGCCGGATCCTCGTCGCGGGCCGGGACATGCTCGCGGCCGACGAGCGGGACCTGCGCCGGGCCCGGGGGGCCGACGTGGCGATGGTGTTCCAGGACTCGATGTCGGCGCTCAGCCCGTACCTCGACATCGGCGCCCACATCGCGCAGGCACTGCGGCTCCACGGCCCGTCGGTCTCCCGCCGGGCCGCGCGGGCGCGGGCGGTGCAGATGCTGGAGCGGGTGGGGATCCCCGAGCCGGCGGACGCCGTACGCCGCTTCCCGCACGAGTTCTCGGGCGGCATGCGACAGCGGGCGGTGATCGCGATGGCGTTGGTCAACCGACCGGCGCTGCTCATCGCCGACGAGCCGACGACCGCGCTCGACGTGACCGTGCAGGCCCAGATCCTGGGCCTCCTGCGCGAGCTGCAGGAGGAGTACGGCATGGCGATGCTGCTCATCAGCCACGATTTCGGGGTCGTGGCGAGCGCGGCCGACGACGTCCTGGTCCTGTACGCCGGTCGGGAGGCCGAGTACGGCAGCCTGCGCGACATCTTCGAGGAGCCGGCCCACCCGTACACGGCCGGCCTCCGCGCCGCGACGCCGCGGCTCGACGCCAGGCTCGGCACGGCGGGGGAGCGGACCCGGCTGCGCGCCATCCCGGGCGCGCCGACATCGCTGCGCGACGCGGGCCCCGGCTGCGCCTTCGCGCCACGGTGCGGTCTGGCCGATCAGGTCGGCGAGCGGTGCGTGGCCGAGGTGCCGCTGCCCGCGCCCCGCCCGACCAGCTCCGCCGGCGGAGCGCACCGTGCCGCCTGCCACCTCGACAGACTGCCGTCGCCGCAGGAGGCCGCCCGGTGAGCGCGCCGATCCTGGAGATGACCGAGGTGAGCAAGCGCTACCGCAAGCCGGGCGGCTTCGGGCGCGGCCGACACGGGTTCCTGGCGGTCGACGGCGTCTCGCTGCGTGTGGAGCGCGGCGAGGCGCTCGGCCTGGTCGGCGAGTCCGGCTCGGGCAAGTCGACCCTCGCACGGATGGCCAACGGCCTCGTGGCGCCGACCTCGGGCACGGTGCGTACGGACGGGCAGGACGTCGCCGCCCTCGGCCGGCGGGGGCTGCGCCGGCTCCGGCGCAACGTGGCGATGGTCTTCCAGAACCCGCTCGCCTCGCTCAACCCGCGGCAGACCGTGCGCCAGACCCTGGAGAACGTCTTCCGCGCACACGGCGAGACGACGTCGACCGCGGAGCTGGTCGCGCTGCTGGAGTCGGTCGGCCTCGGCCCCGACTACCTGGGGCGCTACCCGCACGAGGCGTCCGGCGGCCAGCTCCAGCGCGTCGCCGTGGCGCGTGCGCTCGCGCTGAAGCCGGAGCTCATCATCGCCGACGAGCCGACGTCCGCCCTCGACGTCAGCGTACGTGCCCAGATCCTCAACCTGCTCGCGGACCTCCAGCGGGACCAGGGGATCTCGTTCCTGCACGTCAGCCACGACCTGGCGGTGATCCGGCTCTACAGCGACCGGGTCGCGGTCATGCAGCGGGGGCGGATCGTGGAGACCGGTCCGTCGGAGGAGATCTTCCGTGCGCCGCAGCACCCGTGCACCCAGGCACTGGTGGCGGCCACGCCGGAGGCCGAGCTGCCGAGCTGACCAGCCCGGAGCGCTGCACGGCGCCGACGAGCCGTGCCACGATCTGCACATGACACACCGATAGAGAGAAGAGACGTGGGAACCGACCTGTTCGTCCGGACGTACGGGCGGGACGCAGCCGATGCGCCCGCCATCCTCATCCTGCACGGCGCCGTGGAGTCCGGAGAGTGCTACGGCGACGCCGTCGACCGCTGGGGCGGCGACTTCCACATCGTCGCGCCGGACGCCCGGGGTCACGGGAAGTCGCCCGGCCGCCGTCCCGACCACGAGGGCGTGCCGTCGACCGACGTGATGGTGCAGGACGCGATCGACATCCTCGGCGACCTGCTGGCGGACACCGGGCGCAAGACGCTGGTGGTCGGGCACTCCATGGGCGCGCGGATCGCCGCGTTCGTGGCCGCCGACGCACCGCACCTCGTCGCGGGCGTCGTCCTGGAGGACCCCCCGTGGTGGGTGCCGGAGGCAGGACCCAACCCGTGGCTCAGCGTCCCCGCCGATCAGCGGGAGCGGGACCCCTTCGACGAGGTCGACACGTCCACCGTCGAGGAGCTCGTCGACCTGCAGCGCGAGCTCAAGCCCCACTGGCCCGAGCAGGAGCTGCTCCCGCTCGCCGAGGCGATGAAGGCGGTCGACACCGACTACATGGAGCAGCGGTTGCACGAGAAGCGCCGGATCTGGACGCCGACGGCGCGGCAGATCACGGTCGGTCCGGCCGGCGTGCCCGCACTGCTGGTGACCGGGACCGGCGACGTCATCGTCGACAAGCATTCGCGTGAGCGGCTCACCGCGGTCGCACCCGGCTTCGACGTCGTGGTCATCGAGGGCGCGCACCACTGCGTGCGCCGCGACAAGCCGGAGGAGTACCACCGCCACGTGGACGCCTTCCTCCGCGAGAACGCGCCCTCCGCCCGGGCGGTCACTCCACGCTGAACGTGTCGGACCGCGCCAGCGGGCCGTAGATCTCCGAGTCCGGCTCGGCGAGCGCGGCCCGCATCGCGTCCAGCCCGGCGCGGACGACCGGGTGCCCCTGGTTGTCGCGTCGCGTCGTCATGATCACCTTGCGGAGCGGCGCGATGCCGCGGGTGGGCAGGATCGTCACCCACTCGGCGTCACGCGCCGACAGCGCGGACTCCGGAGCCAGGCAGATCCCGGCCTCGGCGGCGACCAGTGCCACCGCGGCCCGGTAGTCGTCGGAGACGTGCGCGATCGGGGGATGGAATCCCACCTCGGCACACGCCTGCAGCACCATCGTGCGGCACGGGTTGCCGGGCGAGGGCATGATCCAGCCCTCGCCGCTGAGCTGGGTGAGCTCGATCCCCTCCTCACCCGCCAGCGGGTGCGTGTGGGGCAGGACGGCCTTGAACCGCTCGATGTAGAGCGGGAACTTCGCGATGTCCGGGGAGTCGCGCTCGGGATCGGACTCGTACTCCAGACTCACGGTCACGTCGATGTCGCCGCGCATCAGCATCCGGTGGCTCATGTGCGCCTCGGCGTCGACGACCGTGACGTCGACGCCCGGCGCCTGGCGACGCAGCTCGACGATGGCGGGCGCGACGACCCAGCTGATCGCGGTCGGGAAGGCTCCGATCCGCAGCTGGCCCAGGACGCCGCCGGCGTGCGCCGCGAGGTCGGCCTCCGCGAGCTTCAGCCGCGAGCTGATCTCCTCGGCGTGCTCGGCGAGGATCCGGCCGGCGGGGGTCAGCGCCAGCTTGCGGCCCGTGCGTACGACGAGAGCATGTCCGACCTCGCGCTCGAGCGCGGCGAGCTGTTGCGACACCGCGGACGGGGTCAGGTGCAGGGCCGCCGCCGTCGCGGTGACCGAGTCGGACAGCACGAAGGCGCGCAGGACGAGGAGGCGTCGGGGGTCGATCGTCGGCACGCAGGCTCCGTCGCGAGTCGGCCCGGGCGCCGGCACGGCCGGGGGAGCCGCGGGACGGACCGGGGGAGTCTCGATGCTAGCGGCTGCCTCCCGGGCTCCGCGGCTTAGATTGAGGGTGTGCCCAAGCAGTCTGCTCCGTCCGACCAGGCCGACCCGACCGACCAGTCCGCCCGCGCGATCGCCGCGGCCGAGCAGCTCGGCCTGTCCTTCGAGGTCACCCGGCACGGACCGGTCGGCTCGCTGGAGGAAGCGGCCGCGGCGCGGGGCATCGAGCCGAGGCAGATCGTGAAGACGATGGTCGTGCGGGTCGCGGAGGGCGACCACCGCTTCGTCCTGGTGCCGGGCGACCGGGAGATCGCCTGGCCGCAGCTGCGCGCCCTGCTCGGCGTCAACCGGATCTCGATGCCGTCGGCCGACGCGGCGCGGGCGGTGACCGGGTACGTCCGTGGCGCCATCACGCCGCTGGGATCCGCCACCCCGCTCCCGGTGATCGCCGATGCCCGCGTCTCCGGCACCGTGTCGCTCGGCGGCGGTGGGTACGGCGTCGCGCTGACCGTCGACGGGGAGGCGCTCGTCGCCGCGCTCGGCGCGACCGTCGCCGACGTCACCACTCCGCCGGGCTGACCGGGCTCAGGAGGGCGGGTGCTCCTCGAGCACGTTGCCCGCCAGGTCGAAGTCGACGTAGGCGCTCTGGTTGAAGTCGTTCCTCACGCCGGCCGTGATCCAGCCGGGCGTCGGGTCCTCGGGATCCGGCTTGCTGATGTAGAGGTAGCACTCCTCGGCGTCCTCCAACAGCGCCTCGGCGTGCTGGCACAGCCCGTCGAGCACCGCGGCGTCGACCTGGGTCAGGTCGAAGACCGCCTCCGTCCCGGTGCCCTTGCTCGGCTCGTCGAGGTCCCCGTTCCAGTAGTAGCTGAGCTCCCGCTCGTCGGTCGGATCGTCCTGCCGGTAGGGGACGTCGACCACGGCGTAGTCGGGATAGATCGTCACGTTCCTGACGACGGTGCCGCCCGTCTCCTCCCGCAGCGCGGCGACCAGCGCGGCGAACCCGGTGTCCGTCTGGGGCTCGCCCCCGGCCGGCCGGTCGCCGTCGGACCCACCCGCGAGCGCGAAGATCAGCGCGGTCGCGCCGGCCACCGCGACCACACCTCCCACCGCCAGCCCCACCGGCGGCCCGCCCCTCCTGCGCACGGTGCGCTCATCCAGTGAACGGATCTTCGTCGCGGGCTTCGGCGGCTGGTACGGCCTCGGCCTTCCGGGGCCACCGGACGACTCCCGGTCGGGCGTGTCGTCGGGGGTGTACTGCTTCCAGTCGGGAGGGACCACGGGCAGCACGCTAGTGCGTGGACCTGCGTGGGACGATGACCGCATGGCCGACACCACCACTCCCGATGTCGCCGGCGAAGTCGTCGACCTGTGCCGCGACCTGATCCGGATCGACACCTCCAACTACGGCGACGACGAGAGCACGGGCGAGCGGAAGGCGGCCGAGTACGTGGCCACGCTCCTCGACGAGGTGGGCATCGCGGCCGAGGTGATCGAGACGGCACCCGGCCGCGCGAACGTCGTGGCGCGCTGGGGCGGCGGGGGTACGGGCACCGGCGCCGACCGGGGAGCACTGCTGCTGCACGGCCACCTCGACGTCGTACCGGCCGCGGCGGAGGACTGGACCGTCCCTCCCTTCAGCGGCGAGATCCAGGACGGCTACGTGTGGGGCCGCGGCGCGGTCGACATGAAGGACTTCGACGCGATGCTGCTCTCGGTGGTGCGCGCGCGCCAGCGGGCCGGGCGGGTCCCCGAGCGGGAGATCGTGCTCTGCTTCACCGCGGACGAGGAGGCCGGCGGGCACCACGGCGCGCAGCTGCTGGTCGAGAACCACGCCGAGTGGTTCGAGGGCTGCACCGAGGCCGTCGGCGAGGTCGGCGGCTTCAGCACGACGGTCCGCGGCCGCCGGCTCTACCTCATCGAGGCCGCCGAGAAGGGCATGGCCTGGATGCGGCTCAGCGCACGCGGACGCGCCGGCCACGGCTCGATGATGAACGACGACAACGCGGTGACCCGGTTGGCGTCGGCGGTCGCTCGGATCGGTGCCTACGACTGGCCGGTCCGGCTCACCCCGACCATGCGGACCCTGCTCGCGACGGTCGGCGAGCTCGCCGGCGTCGAGGCGACGCCCGAGAACGCGCCCGCGCTCGTCGAGGAGTTCGGCGACGCCGCCCGGATGCTCGGCGCCGTGCTCCGCAACTCGACCAACCCGACCATGCTCACGGCCGGCTACAAGGTCAACGTCATCCCCACCGACGCCACCGCCCACGTCGACGGCCGCTTCCTGCCCGGCTTCGAGGACGAGTTCTTCGCCACCCTGGCCGAGCTCACCGGCGAGGGCATCGACATCGACTTCCTCTCCAAGCAGCCGCCCTGGGAGACGCCGTACGACGGCGCGCTGGTCGACGCGATGACCCGCAGCCTCCTGGCGGAGGACCCCGAGGCCCTGGTCGCGCCGTACCTGATGAGCGGAGGCACCGACGCCAAGCACTTCCTGGCGCTCGGCGTGCGCTCCTACGGCTTCGCGCCGCTGCGGCTTCCCGACGACCTCGACTTCACCGCGCTCTTCCACGGGGTCGACGAGCGGGTCCCGGTCGACGCGCTGGAGTTCGGTGCGCGGGTGATGGACAGGTTCCTGGACCACGCCTGATCTCGATACGGGCCGCGGAGCCTGGCACCCACGCTGAGCCTGAGCGCCGCCCGCCACGAGGCCCGAGGGGCGAGACACGGCCCGAGCCGTGCCTCGCCCCTCGGGCCGGTCCGTCAGCTGCTCACTGCTTCTTCCTGACCAACTTCACCACCTGTGTCGCGGTGACCGTGCCGCCGGCGCTGGTGAAGGTGAGGGTCACCGGGACCTTGGCCTTGCCCGTGCGCATCAGCTTCCGCTTCAGCTTCCCCTTCGCCTTGACGACGAGGGTCACGGTCTCGGCTCCGTCGGTGGTGGCCGACGTCGTGGCGATCTTCGGGCCGGTGAGCGTCAGGGTGCCGAGGGTATTGACCGCGACGGCGACCGTGACCTTGCCCTTCTTCTTGTTGTTCGCCAAGCCCACCACGGCCGCGGTCGGCGTGATGAGGTCCTTGCTGACCGCCACCGTGACGGGCGACGACGTCGTCGCCTTACCCGCGGAGTCGGTCACCCTCGTCGAGAGCTTCACGCTCGTGCCGGCCTGCTTCGCGGTCGGCGTCCAGCGGAAGAGGTACGGCGCCTGGGTCACCGTCTCCACGACGTGGCCGTCGACGAGGAGGCTGGCCGAGCGGACCGCATGGTCGTCTCGGCCCAGGGCGAGCGGGCTCAGCGTCTCGCCGACCTTCACCGTGACGCCGCTGCCGGGATCGAGGAGCGCCGCGGTCGGCGCCGCGTCGTTCGTCGTGCGGGGACCGGTCGGGATGCCGGTCGGCATCGTCGACTGCCGCGACACGAGCGTCACCGACCCGTCGCCCGAGATCGCCTCCAGCCCGTTGGCCGGGTCGGAGGGACCGCCGGCGACAGGGGCGCCGGTGCCGACGTAGCTCGTCCGCAGGGCGAACGGCGCGTCGCTGCGGACGCCGGACAGGTCCGCCGTGCCGTTGTAGACCGCCCAGCCGTTACCGGTGACGATGCTGGACTCGCCGGACAGCGAGCCCTCGGTGCCGCCGTCGGCCAGCAGGATTCCGTACGACGCCGTCGGGTCGGGCTTGTAGTAGTTGCCGGTGATCCGGCTGCCCTTGACGAATCCCTGCATGCCGCTGGTGAACTTCACGCCGGTCTGCGGGAAGGTGCTGCCCGGCGTACCGGTCACGGCGGTGTCGAGGACGTAGCCGTTCTGGATGATCCCGGTCCGCGTCGTGTTCGCGGGTCCTCCGTCGACGCCCTTGGCACCATCGAAGAGGATGCCGCCCGACTGGTAGCCCGTGACCAGGCTGTCGGCCACGGTGACCTCCGACTCGACCGTGCCGGGGCCGGCGCCCTGGATGACACCGGTCTTCACGACGCCCCAGCCGTGCGGGTGCTCCGCCAGCTCACCGGCGTCGCTCGCCGTCCGTAGCGGTCCGACCTTGCTCTGCGAGACCCGGCCCGCCGCGCCGAAGAAGGCGATGCCCGCCTCGGCCCACGTGTCGCCGGACGTCACCGTGACGCCCGAGATGTCCACGAACATCTCGTTGGTGTCGGTGGAGCCGAGGGATTGCCGGGAGACGGTGATGACGTTGCCACCGCCGTCGCGCAGGTAGGGCGTGAGGCCGGCCAGGTCGCCGACCGTCGGGTCGGGCTTGATGGTGACCTTATGGGCGCCCGCGCCCTTGATCCGCAGCGGCTTGGTGATGGTCAGGCCGTTGGTCGCTCCGGTCGCGACCGGATTGCCGGGGCCGGAGACCGGCGTCGAGGACTCCTCGTAGACGCCCTCGCAGACCACGATGGTGTCCCAGGGGGACGCGAAGTCCACCGCGGTCTGGATCGACGTGTAGTTGGCGTCGGGGCACTGCGCGCGGTCGTCGTCGACCACCCAGGCGGTGTTGGACGCGGCCTTGCCGACCGTGTCGACCAGCGACACGTTGCCGGGCGCGTTGTCCGTCTCGGCGAGGAACTCCGCCGGGTCCGGACCCGACGCGGGCGGGCCGTGCCCGGCACCCTGGTCGACGTCGATGCCGTCGGAGAGGACCAGCGGAGCGTCCGTGGCCGCCTCCTGGAACCGGACGTCGGCGAGCTGGATCGAGCCGGACTGCGGCAGGCCCTCGCCACCGAACCGGAGCTCCAGCGTGTCGATCGCGGTCAGGTCGACGCCCTGCGCGGCGAACTCGGTGAGCGGCACCCGGATCTGGTCGAGCACGATATGGGTCCGCGCGGTCTGTGTGCCCGTCGACATGTGCAGGGCGTTGCCCCACCGCGGGTCGCCGGCGTTGACGACCGCCTCGTGGCCCGCGGCGTCGACGAGCACGATCTCGAAGTCCTGCGTGGTCGACGACGGGTCGTAGGTCCGCTCCTCGGAGTCCGCACCCGGGTTGCGGGCGTCGAAGAAGTTGACGTCCGCACCGAGGGCGAGGGCCTTGAGTCCACTGAGGTCGGCGGAGGCGGCCGGGACGTCGGCGGTCAGGACGGCGTCGCTGCCCGACTCCCAGGCCAGCGCGAGCTGGCGACCGTAGGAGTGGTTGACCGGCGCGTTCTCCCGGGTGCCGTTCTGGCCGCCCAGCGCCGCCTTCCCCGGCAGCGGGCAGGCCTTGGCGCCGGTGGGCTGGCTGCCCTTGCCGAGCTGCGCGGGCGCGAAGTCGTCCGGCTCCGGGTTGCACCAGTCGTAGCCGCCGGTCGTGGTCGTCGGCAGGGGCGAGACACCGCCCTCGGCCGGATAGGGGTTGACGAAGCCGCGGCCGCTCAACGACCCGCCGAGGGCGTTGAGTCCCAGCGGGTTGGTGATCTCGGGACGGATAACGTCGATCCGCTCGCCGGCCGCCGGGAAGTAGCTGTTCGAGACGTACTCCGCGCAGTCGATCCGGGTGCCCGACACGCTCGTCGGGCAGGCCGACGCCGGGATCTGCTGGTGGGTCGGGGTGTCCGACAGCTCACCGGTCAGGTACGGCTCGAACGCGCCCTCACCGCCGACGTACCGGCGGAAGAAGGCGCCCATCGTGGCCAGGCCGATCTTCTCCTGGTCGCCCATCCGGGCCGGGTCGCCGGAGATCTTGGTGTTGACCAGCGGGTTGTAGGTGTCGGAGTTGTCGACGACGTACGACCACGGCTCGTCGTCGTCGTTGCCGTAGCTCGCCGCCCCGCTGAGCCGCAGGTTGTTCGGCTGCACGTTGTCCGGGTTGCTGGGCTCGGAGTTGCCGCATGCGGCGTCCGTGACGTTGCCGCCGTCCTGGCCGTCGGCGAACCAGACGGTGTTGTACCAGTTGTGGTTCGCGCCCAGCTGGGAGGACTGGATCCGCGGGAACGGGTCGTCGGCGTTGATGTACTGGCTGCGCTCGAAGAACCGGGCACCCTGCAGGTTCGAGACGTCGCCGTCGCACCACGGCAGGATGGACAGGTACGGCGTGCCGTAGGGCGCCTTGCGCTCGTAGTCGACCGGGGCCAGGGAGATCACGCCGCGCAGGGGGTAGCGCGGGCCGTCGGTGCGGATCCGGTTGTAGTCGATGAAGCTGGTGACCGCATCACCGCCCCGGGAGTGGCCCATCAGCCCGATCCGGGTCATGTCCAGCTTGCCGACCAGGGTGGTCCCGATCGTGGTGTGCTCGTCGGCGGGCAGGCCGCCGGCCTCGTTGGCCGCGCTGAGCGCGTCGAGGGCCGCGGCGATGAGCTTGCGACGCTGGTGCATACCCTTACCCTTGGGCCCGTCCTGACGCATCATCAGCTGGTCCTGCGAGACCGAGAAAGTGGTGTAGCCCCAGGTCGCGAGGTTCTCGCCGAGGTAGGCGTAGCCCGCCTCGTTGCGCTTGAACTGCGAGCACGAGGCGGTCGCCGAGTCCTGTCCGAGGTCGCAGGAGCCGTGGTTGCCGTGCACCAGGATGATGACCGGGGACGGCTCGGTCCGATCCTGGGGGTAGTAGAGGGCGCCGCGGATCTCCAGCTGCTCGGCGGCCCGGGACGTGCCGGCCGCAGCTGCGGCGCCGTCGGACGCGGGCTCCTGCAGGTCGGCGAGGCCGAGCTTGGCCTCCTGGATGGTTGCCGGCGTGTAACTGCCACGATCCAGCGGATCGGGCAGCTCGGCGGTGGGCGCCGCGGTCTGCGGCTGGGGGGCTGCGGCCACGGCGGCGGGCACGCCGAGCGTGCTCACCGCCAGCGCCAGCGCCAGCAGGCGCCACAAGGGCGCGCTGATCAGCGTCATCGAAGGTTGCTCCTACCTGGGGTGATGGATACCCGAGAAATCGCGAACCTAGGTAGTGCGTGTTTCAACTCGATGACGGTGCCGTTGCGCTGGACACCCGCGCCCTGGTGCTGGGGACGCGCCGGTGCTCAGGCGGTGCGGACGGCCCGGATGATCTTGCGCCGCAGCACCACCCGGCGCTTGCCGTCCGGCCCGATCTGGACCCGGTCCAGCTCCCAGCCCCCGTGCTCGGCCCGCTCGACGAGCAGCTTGGCGACCATGTTGCGGGAGAACTCGCGGTCGAAGGTCACCCGGTCGAACTCCCACTCGACCCCACGTCCGAGTCCGCGCATCAGACCGGGACGCAGCAAGGAGTGGGTCACGCGGCACCTCCGGACACGTCGTCCAGGGCCGCGCGGATCTCCGGGGGCAGCGTCTTGGCCTCCGAGCCGAGCGCGCCGGCGAGCTGGGCGGCGGTGCGCGCCCCCACGACCGGGGCGGTGACGCCGGGGGAGTCGCGGACCCACACCAGCGCGACCTCCAGCGGGGTCCAGCCCAGGCCGTCGGCCGCCCGGGCCACCGCCTCGACGATGCCGCGGCTGTGCTCGTCGAGATAGGCGTCGACGAAGCCCGCGAAGACGGGCGAGGCGGCGCGCGAGTCGGACGGTGTGCCGGTGCGGTACTTGCCGGTGAGCACGCCCCGCCCCAGCGGCGACCAGGGGAAGAGGCCGAGGCCGAGCGCCTCGACCGCGGGCAGCACCTCGCGCTCGATCCGCCGGTTGACCAGGGAGTACTCCATCTGGGTCGACACGATCCGGGCGCGCCCCGCGACCGCCTCCTGCAGGGTCGCGGCGCGGGCAGTCTGCCAGCCGTTGAAGTTCGAGATGCCGACATAGGTCGCCCGGCCGGTCGCGACCGCGTGGTCGAGCGCGCCCAGGGTCTCCTCGAGCGGTACGTCGTCGCTCCAGATGTGGACCTGCCACAGGTCGACGTGGTCGGTGCCGAGGCGCTTCAGCGACGTGTCGAGACCGCGCAGCATGGCGCCGCGGGACGTGTCGGTGAGTCGCTCCGACCCACGCCGCCAGATCCCCGCCTTGGTGGCGACAACCACCTCCTCACGACGTACGACATCGCCGAGCAGGCTCCCGAGCAGCGCCTCCGAGCGCCCGTCGGTGTAGCCCGCGGCGGTGTCGACGGTCGTCCCGCCGGCCTCGACGAACGCCGTGAGCTGATCGCGTGCCTCGTGTTCGTCGGTGTCCTTGCCCCACGTCATCGTGCCGAGGGCGAGGCGCGACACCTGGAGGCCGCTGGCGCCGACGTACCGCTGCTGCATGGGGCACAAGGTATCCGGCCGGCCGAGCGCGGCGCGCCGGGCACGCCGATGACCGCCGATGACGCGCGTGACCAGCGACTCCCTAGGATGGCGCGTCGTGGCGGACTTCCTGCAGGCAGTGTTCCTCGGCGTGCTCCAGGGACTGACCGAGTTCCTCCCGATCTCCAGCAGCGCGCACCTGCGGATCTTCCCCGACCTGTTCGGCTGGGGCGACCCCGGCGCGGCCTTCACCGCGGTGATCCAGATCGGCACCGAGCTCGCCGTGCTCGTGTACTTCCGCAAGGACATCTGGCGGATCGCTCGCGCCTGGGTGCTGTCGCTGTTCAAGCCGGAGTACCGCGGCGCCCTCGACGCGCGGATGGGCTGGTACATCATCGTCGGCTCGCTCCCGATCGTGGTCCTCGGCGTGCTGCTCAAGGACCTCATCGAGCGCGACTTCCGCAACCTGTGGATCATCGGCTGCACCCTGATCGTCCTCGGCCTGGTCCTCGGCCTCGCGGACCGGATCGGACGCAACGAGAAGGCGATCAAGCAGATGCGGCTGCGCGACGCGGTCCTCATGGGCGGTGCCCAGGCGATGGCCCTCATCCCCGGCGTCTCCCGCTCCGGCGCGACGCTGTCGATGGGCCGCTTCCTCGGCTACGAGCGCGAGGCCGCCACCCGGTTCGCGTTCCTCCTCGCCATCCCGGCCGTCGTCGGTGCCGGGCTCTTCGAGCTCAAGGAGATCGGCGACGTCGGCACGCCCCACGCCGGCGAGGCCGACTACGGCTGGGGGCCGACCATCACCGCCACGATCGTGTCCTTCGTCGTCGGGTACGCCGCCATCGCGTGGCTGCTGCGCTGGGTCAGCACGAAGTCGTACACGCCGTTCGTGGTCTACCGGGTCCTGCTCGGCGCGGCGGTGCTGATCCTGCTCGGTGCCGGCGTGCTCAGTTCCTGATGGTGGTCTGACCAGTCGTCGATTGGGCAGAGACTGCACGCTCTGGGGCCGATTTGTTGCGGTTTGGGACCAAACCGCAACAACTCAGAGCACCCGAGGAGCACCCGGACCGGTCTCAGAACCAGCCGGACTTCTTGAAGAACACCCACAACCCGGCCATCGACGACACCATCAGCGCGATCGCGAACGGGTACCCGAAGGTCCAGCCGAGCTCGGGCATGTGGGTGAAGTTCATGCCGTAGACCCCGGCGATCAGCGTGGGCACCACGACGAGCGCGGCACCGGCGGAGATCTTCCTCATGTCGTCGTTCTGTTGCATCGCGATCCGGGACACATGAGCGTCGAACGCGGTCGACAGGAGTCCGTCGAGGGTGTCCATCTCCTCCGACGCCTGGGCGAGGTGGTCGCTGACGTCGCGGAAGAAGGGTGCCGACGCCGCCTCGACGAGGTCGACGGTGCCGGTGGCGAAGCGCCGCATCGGCTCGCGGAGGGGGAGGACCGCCCGGCGTACCTCGGACAGCTCCCGCTTGAGGACGTAGATCCGGTCGCCGTCCTGGGTTCGCCGGTCGGAGAAGACGGAGGCCTCGACCTCGTCGACGTCGATCTGGAGCTCGGCGACGACCGCGGTGTAGCCGTCGACGACGGCGTCGCAGACGGCGTAGACGACCGCGGAGGGTCCGTGGTCGAGGACGGCCTGCTTCTTCTCGAGGTCGTGGCGGGCGTCGCTGAGGGCCGAGCCCCGGCCGTGCCGGACGGTGATGACGAAGTCGGTGCCGATGAAGACGTTGATCTCGCCGGTCTCCACGGCGTCGTCCTCGTCGACGTACCAGAGGGTCTTGAGGACGAGGAAGAGGCTGTTCTCGTAGGTCTCCAGCTTGGGACGCTGGTGCGCGACGACCGCGTCCTCGACCGCGAGGGGGTGGAGGTCGAAGGCAGTGGCGATCTCGCCGAGCTCGACGTGGCTGGGCTCGTAGAGCCCGACCCAGACGAAGTCGTGCTCATCGCTGGCCGCGGCCCGCAGCGCGGCATAGTCGTGCAGGTGGCAGTCCACCGGGAGGCGGGCGCCGTGCCGGTAGACGGCGCTGTCGACGATCACGGGATCACGCTAGCCCCACCGTCGGCGACGGGGGGCCAGCCGCGCTCAGTGGGGTCACTGCCACGCCCGCACGTAGTCGATCGACATCGTGGCCGGCATCGGCGTGGCGTCGCTCGCCTTGTTGCCCGACGCGCCGAGCAGCATCGTCAGCGCCACGATGTAGGGCTTCTGGAAGGCCTGGTCGCCGGAGGTGTTGACCAGGCACGAGGTGCCGTTGACGAGGATCTCGAGGCGCGTCGGCGTCCACTCCAGGGTGTAGGTGTTGTAGCCGCCGCGCAGCGCCCGGCAGTTCCACGCCGTGTTGCGGCCGGGGACCGGCCCGCCGTTGTCGTTGCGGGTGTAGTGGAGGAAGGGGATCGCGAGGTCGGGGTGCTGCGAGTAGGTCTCGGCGACGTCGATCTCGCCGGCGGCCGGCCACAGGTCGAGCGGCTTCTGGTACCGGTCGTCGGGCCACAGCCAGAACGTCTCCTGCAGGCCGGGTACGACGGTTCCGGTGTTGGCGTAGCGCGCCTCGAACCGCCCGTACCGCTGGCTGAACAGGCGGTGCGTCGACACCATCCCCGACGAGTAGGGCGTCGGTAGCAGCCCGTTGCGCAGGCAGAGGATCGGCTTGTCCTCGCGCCGCAGCGTGAGGTGCAGGGCACCACCGGACACGGAGATGTTGTCCGGGTGGTCCCGGTAGCAGGCATAGCGGCCGAGCTTGTCGCCGCTGCTGAAGACGGTCTGGGGCGCCCAGCGGGTCCGGTCCAGGTCCGCGCCCGAGAAGTCGTCCACGAACGTGCACGACCAGTACGTGCCGTCTGCCCGGCGCGGCTGCGGCCCGCAGGCGTCGGAGGGCCCGGTGGCCTGCTCGGCGCCGCCAGCGGCGGCCCCGGACTGCCAGATCTGGCCCGCCAGGACGCGCGGAAGCGTCTTCGGTCTGCTTCGCCACCGGCCGGCTACGACGCGGACCTGCCCGGCCCGGGTCGCCCGGAGCGCCACCTTCGTGGCGAAGCGGCCGTGGCGCACCCGCACCTTGGCGACGCGCTTCCACTTCCCGCCCCATCGGGCCTGGACGGTCACCCGGCGCTGCCGGGCGCCGCCCGTGACGCGCGCCGTGCCGTCGGCGATCGGCACCACGTCGAGCGTGGGCGTCCGGCCCTGCCGGGCACGGGGCGGCGGCTCGGGCCACGGCTTGCCGCTCGCGGAGGGGACCGGAGGAAGGCCCGCGAGCAGGAGGACCAGGACGGTCAGGGCGAGGACGCCGACGGCATGAGGCGTCGGTGAGCCGACGAGCGATCTGTTCACACCGCGCTCCCGAGTGCGGGTTGAGGAGGTCGTACGCAGACATCGTGGCAGATCCGCTCCCGCCGGGGCGCGCGTCGCGTCGGTGGCTAGGCTCCTCGCCATGGCCACCCTGCTGCTGGTCCGCCACGGCCGGACCACCGCGAACGCCTCCGGCCTGCTCGCCGGCCGGACACCCGGCGTCCAGCTCGACGAGGTGGGCGTCCAGCAGGCGGAGCGGGCCGCGACCCGGATCGCCGCCCTGCCGGTCGCCGTGCTGGTCACCAGCCCGCAGGAGCGGTGCCGGCAGACCGCCCGCGCGGTCGCCTCCGGTCAGCGTCACGCCGGGCACCCGACGACCAGGGCGGTCACCGAGAAGGGACTCGCGGAATGCGACTACGGCGAGTGGCAGGGCCGTCCGATCAAGGACCTGGTCCGCGAACCGCTCTGGAAGACCGTCCAGCGCCAGCCGTCGGCGGCGGTGTTCCCCGGCGGCGAGTCGATGGTGACCATGCAGCATCGCGCGGTGGCCGCCGTACGACGCCTCGACGCCGCCGTGACCCGCGACCACGGTCCCGACGCGGTATGGGTGGCGGTCAGCCACGGCGACATCATCAAGTCGCTGCTGGCCGACGCGCTGGGCATGCACCTCGACCTGTTCCAGCGGATCAATGTCGACCCGGCATCGGTGTCGATCATCCGGTATGCCCCCGACCGGCCCTACGTGCTCGCCAGCAACACCCACGACGGCGACCTGTCCTGGCTGGCTCCGAAGCCCGGCAGGCGCCGTTCGCGGTCTCGCGGAGCGGTCGTCGGCGGTGGCGCCGGACCGGCCTGACCGTGCGTCGATAGGCTCGGGGGCATGCCGATCGTGCACGGATTCGACCCGCCCGAGCGCTTCGTCGCCGGCACCGTCGGCGAGCCCGGCAGCCGCAGCTTCTTCCTCCAGGCGCGGGCCGGCGCGCGGTTGGTGTCGGTCGCCCTGGAGAAGCAGCAGGTCGCGGCGCTCGCCGAGCGGATCGACGAGCTGCTCGACGAGGTGATCGCCGACGGCCGGGCGCGGGCCGTCGTACCCGCGATGACGCCGTTCGGGCTCGCCGACGACCAGCCGCTCGAGCTGCCCATCGAGGAGGAGTTCCGCGCGGGCACGATGACCCTGTCGTGGGATCCCGACGACGAGCGGGTCGTGGTCGAGGTGTTCCCCGTCGGCGAGGAGCCGGTCGAGCTGACCGACGGCGAGGATCCCGCCGAGCTGCTCCTCGTCCGCCTGGAGCCGGGACAGGCCCGGGCGTTCGTCCGGCGCGCCGAGCACGTCGTCGGCGCCGGCCGGCCCAGCTGCCCCTTCTGCGGCCACCCGATCGACCCCGAGGGTCATCTGTGCGTGCGGGCCAACGGGTTCAAGCGCCGCGAGCCATGATCCTCAAGGGTCGGATCATGCCGGCCTCCAACGCGACCTTCCTCGCCGAGCTCGACGGTCGCGAGGTGGTCTACAAGCCGGTGGCGGGGGAGCGGCCGCTGTGGGACTTCCCGGACGGCACGCTGGCCGACCGCGAGGTCAGCGCCTATCTGGTCTCGGAGGCCACCGGCTGGAACCTGGTGCCGCGCACCTGGTGGGGTGAGGGACCGCACGGTCCCGGCATGGTCCAGGAGTGGCAGGAGGTCGACCCCGACGACAGTGCCGTGGACCTGGTCCGCTCCGGCGAGTCGCCGGCGGGCTGGCTCGAGGTCGTCGAGGGGCTCGATGAGCGCGACCACCCGGTGACCCTCGTGCACGAGGACTCCCTCATGCTGCGCCGGATGGCGGTCTACGACGTCCTGGTCAACAACGCCGACCGCAAGGGCGGGCATGTCCTGGCCATGCCGGGCGGGCACCGGTACGGCGTCGACCACGGCGTCGCGTTCCACCACGAGGCCAAGCTGCGGACGGTTCTGTGGGGCTGGGCCGGGACGCCGTTGACGACCGAGGAGACCGAGGTGGTGGCCGTCGTGCTGTCCGCGCTCCGCGGCGACCTCGGCGAGCGGCTCGGCGCCCATCTCGCCGAACACGAGATCCGCGCGCTGGAGCGGCGTACCGAACGGCTGCTGGCCGCAGGCGAGCTCCCCGGCCCGTCCGGCAGCTGGCCGGCGATCCCCTGGCCGCCCTTCTAGAGCCAACCCCTAACATCGAGGCATGCGCGCATGGAACGCACCGGGCCTCCCGGTGCTCCCGGTCTCCGGCCCCCAGGTCGTCCTCCACGACACCGCCTCCGGCGGCAGGGTCGAGAGTCGGCCGGACGGTGCCGCACGCCTCTACGTCTGCGGCATCACGCCGTACGACGCCACGCACATCGGCCATGCCAACACCTATGTGGCGTTCGACCTGCTCAACCGGGCCTGGCGCAACGCGGGCCACGAGGTGAGCTACGTCCAGAACGTCACCGACGTCGACGACCCGCTGCTGGAGCGGGCCGACAAGGTGGGCGTCGACTGGGTCGAGCTCGCCGAGCGCGAGACCGAGCTGTTCCGCAAGGACATGGAGGCGCTCCGCGTCCTCCCTCCGGTCGCCTACGTCGGGGCGGTCGAGTCGATCCCGCTGGTCATCGAGCTCATCGAGCGCCTCGACGCCGCCGGATCCGTCTACCGCGTCGATCAGGATCTCTACTTCTCGGTCACCGCGGACCCCGCCTTCGGCGCGGAGTCCAACTACGACCGCGACACGATGCTCCGCTTCTTCGGCGAGCGCGGCGGCGACCCGGACCGGCCGGGCAAGAAGGACCCGCTCGACTGCGTCGTGTGGCGCGGCGAGCGCGACGGCGAGCCCGCCTGGGAGAGCCCGTTCGGCCGCGGCCGACCCGGATGGCACATCGAGTGCGCCGCGATCGCGCTGACCCACCTCGGTGGCGCGTTCGACGTCCAGGCCGGCGGCAGCGACCTGGTCTTCCCGCACCACGAGATGTGCGCCGGCCACGTCCAGGTGGCGACGGGTGAGCCCTTCGCGAAGGTGTACACGCACGCCGGGATGGTCGCCTACGACGGCGAGAAGATGTCGAAGTCGCTCGGCAACCTGGTCTTCGTCTCCGCGCTGCGCAACAGCGACATCGACCCGATGGCGATCCGGCTGGCGCTGCTGCGCCACCACTACCGCGGCGACTGGGAGTGGACCGACGCCCACCTGTGGCAGGCCGTCGACGACGTCGCGGCCTGGCGCCGAGCGCTGGCACTCGGTGCGGGCGCGCCCGCCGCGCCCGTGGTCGAGGAGATCCTCGCCGCCCTGGCCGACGACCTGGATGCCCCGCGCGCCACGGCCGCCGTCGACGCCTGGGTCGCCGCCACCCTCGGCACGGACGGCCTCGCGGACACCAGCGACACCAACGCGGCGGTCACTCTGCTGCCGGTGCTCGACGCTGCACTGGGGCTCGCGCTCTAGTCTCCGGGCGGCGCGACCGGGCGTCGTACGGGCGTGCCGTGGCGGGTGGAACAGGTTGCGATTGGGCAGAAACTGCATCTGATCGGCCCGAAAACGTGCGGTTTGGGACCAAACCGCAGAGCCCGAGGCCCGCAGGCGCGGCCCCGTTCAGTCCCCGTCGCCGCGGCGCTTGAGGTACCGCTCGAACTCCCGGGCGATCGCCTCGCCGGACGCCTCGGGCAGGTCGGCGGTGTCTCGTGACTCCTCCAGCGAGCGGACGTACTCCGCGATGTCCTCGTCCTCCTCGGCCAGCTCGTCGACCCCGCGCTCCCAGGCCCGGGCCTCGTCGGGGAGGTCGCCGAGGGGGACGGGGATCTCCAGCAGGTCCTCGAGCCGGGAGAGCAGCGCGAGGGTCGCCTTCGGGCAGGGGGGCTGGGCGACGTAATGGGGGACGGCGGCCCAGTAGGACACCGCGGGGATGTCGACCCGGGCGCAGGCGTCCTGGAGTACGCCGACGATGCCGGTCGGCCCCTCGTACGTCGACTGCTCGAGCACCAGCCGGTCCATCAGGTGGGCCTCGGTCGCTGAGCCGGACACCGGGATCGGTCGGGTGTGCGGGCTGTCGGACAGGAGGGCGCCGATGGTGACGAACAGCTCGGTGCCGAGGTCGGCGATGGTCTCGAGGATCTCGTCGGTGAACTGGCGCCAGCGCATGTTGGGCTCGATCCCGCGCACCAGGATCACGTCGCGATCCAGGTCGGGGGGAGAGGCCACCGCGATGTGGGTGCTCGGCCAGGTCAGCTTGCGGAACCCGTTCTCGTCGATGCCGACGGTCGGTCGGTTGACCTGGAAGTCGTAGTACTCCTCGGGGTCGATCGCCGCGACGACCTTGGCGTCCCAGGCCCTCATCAGGTGGTCCACGACCGCTGTCGCCGACTCGGCGGCGTCGTTCCATCCCTCGAACGCTGCGATCACCACGGGCCGGACCAGCTCGGGGATCGTCTCGATCTCCATCACCATGCCAGCCTAGTCAGCCGAACGTGGGTAACATCAGCAGCAGTCGAGAGGCGTTGCAACGGACGAGCCATCCACCGGCCCGTCCGCCACGCTCGGCCGAGACACCAAGGGCGCCTTCCATACTCTGGAAGGATGGTTTTCATGGCTCAGGACAGGCCGCACAGCGCCGCATGGCAGCCCGACGCGACCGACGAGCTCACGCAGCTGCTGGGCGAGCGGATCGTCATCCTCGACGGCGCCATGGGCACCGCCATCCAGCGCGACCGCCCCGACGAGGCCGGCTACCGCGGCGAGCGCTTCGCCGACCGCGAGGAGTGGCCCAGCGACCTGATCGGCAACAACGACCTGCTGTCGATCACCCAGCCCGAGATCATCGCCGGCATCCACCGCGAGTACCTCGACGCCGGCGCCGACATCATCGAGACCAACACCTTCAACTGCAACGCGATCTCGCTCAGCGACTACGGCATGGCGGAGCTCTCCCACGAGCTCAACCTCGAGGCGACCCGCCTGGCCCGGCGGATCGCCGACGAGGTCACCGCCGAGACCGGACGCAAGCGGTACGTCGCCGGCGCGCTCGGGCCCACGACGCGGACGGCGTCGATCAGTCCCGACGTCAACGACCCGAGCGCGCGCAACGTCTCCTACGAGCAGCTGGTCGACGCCTACCTCGACGCCGCCCGCGGCCTGGTCGACGGTGGCGCGGACCTGCTGTTCATCGAGACGATCTTCGACACCCTCAACGCCAAGGCCGCGATCTTCGCGGTCGAGACGCTGTTCGAGGAGGCCGGCCGGCGCTGGCCGGTCGTCATCTCCGGCACCATCACCGACGCGTCCGGCCGCACCCTGTCCGGCCAGGTCACCGAGGCGTTCTGGGACTCGGTCCGCCACGCGCAGCCGCTGGCCGTGGGCCTCAACTGCGCGCTGGGCGCCAAGGAGATGCGGCCCTACGTCGCCGAGCTGTCACGGCTCGCCGACTCCTTCGTGTCGGTGTACCCGAACGCCGGACTGCCCAACGCGTTCGGCGAGTACGACGAGGCACCGGGCGACACCGCCGCGGTGCTGGTCGAGTTCGCCGAGGCGGGCTTCCTCAACGTCGTCGGCGGCTGCTGCGGCACCACGCCCGACCACATCGCCGAGATCGCACGGCAGATGGAGGGCCGCGCGGTCCGTCAGCCGGTGACCCATCAGCCGGCGATGCGGCTCTCCGGCCTCGAGCCGTTCACCATCACCGACGACAGCCTGTTCGTCAACGTCGGTGAGCGGACCAACATCACCGGCTCGGCGCGCTTCCGCAACCTGATCAAGGACGGCGACTACGACACCGCGCTGTCCGTCGCCGCCCAGCAGGTCGAGGCCGGCGCCCAGGTCATCGACGTCAACATGGACGAGGGCATGATCGACGGCGTCGCCGCGATGGACCGCTTCGTCAAGCTGATCGCCAGCGAGCCCGACATCAGCCGCGTGCCGCTGATGATCGACTCCTCGAAGTGGGAGGTCATCGAGGCCGGCCTGCGCTGCGTCCAGGGCAAGCCGATCGTCAACTCGATCTCCATGAAGGAGGGCGAGGAGAAGTTCGTCGAGCAGGCGCGACTGTGCAAGAAGTACGGCGCCGCCGCGGTCGTGATGGCCTTCGACGAGGACGGCCAGGCCGACAACCTCGAGCGCCGCAAGGCGATCTGCGAGCGCGCCTACCGGATCCTGGTCGACCAGGTCGGCTTCCCGGCCGAGGACATCATCTTCGACCCCAACGTGTTCGCGGTCGCCACGGGCATCGAGGAGCACGCGACGTACGGCCTCGACTTCATCGAGGGCACGCGCTGGATCAAGCAGAACCTGCCGGGCGCGAAGGTGTCCGGCGGCATCTCCAACGTGTCCTTCAGCTTCCGCGGCAACAATGCGGTGCGCGAGGCGATCCATGCCGTCTTCCTGTTCCACGCGATCGAGGCGGGCCTAGACATGGGGATCGTCAACGCCGGTGCGTTGGTGCCCTACGACACCATCGACCCCGACCTGCGCGACGCGATCGAGGATGTCGTGCTCAACCGCACCGACGACTCGCTGGCCGCCACCGAGCGCCTGCTCGAGCTCGCCGAGCGGCACCGGGGGTCCGGTGAGGTCGTCGAGGCGGCCGAGGAGAAGTGGCGCGCACTGCCGGTCGGCGAGCGGATCACCCATGCCCTGGTGAAGGGCTTGGACGGCTTCGTCGAGGCCGACACCGAGGAGCTGCGCCAGGAGATCGCGGCGCGCGGCGGCCGCCCGATCGAGGTGATCGAGGGTCCGCTGATGGACGGCATGAACGTCGTGGGCGACCTCTTCGGTGCCGGCAAGATGTTCCTCCCGCAGGTCGTGAAGTCGGCGCGGGTGATGAAGAAGGCCGTGGCGTACCTGATCCCCTTCATCGAGGAGGAGAAGGCCGCCAACCCCGAGCTGGCCAGCCAGAAGGACACCAACGGCACGATCGTGCTCGCGACCGTCAAGGGCGACGTCCATGACATCGGCAAGAACATCGTCGGCGTCGTGCTCTCGTGCAACAACTACGAGGTCATCGACCTCGGCGTGATGGTGCCGGCGCAGAAGATCCTCGACACGGCCAAGGAGGTCGGCGCCGACATCATCGGCCTGTCCGGCCTGATCACGCCGAGCCTCGACGAGATGGTCGGGTTCGCGACCGAGATGCAGCGCCTCGGGCTCGAGATCCCGCTGCTCATCGGTGGCGCGACGACCTCGCGGGCCCACACGGCGGTCAAGATCGACAGGAAGTACGACGGCCCGGTGGTCTGGGTCAAGGACGCCTCCCGGTCGGTCCCGACCGCGGCCGCCCTCCTCGACGACCGCCAGCGCCCTGCCCTGCTGGAGGCGACCAAGGCCGACTACGACGCGCTGCGGGCCCGCCACTCGCAGAAGTCCGAGCGCCCGCAGCTGTCCTTCGCCGACGCACAGGACAACAAGTCGCCGATCGACTGGGCCGGGTACGCCCCGCCGCAGCCGAGGTCGCCCGGCGTGCACGTGCTCGCCGACTACGACCTCACCGAGCTGCGCGACTATGTCGACTGGCAGCCGTTCTTCAACGCGTGGGAGATGAAGGGCAAGTTCCCCGACATCCTCAACAGCCCGACGCACGGCGAGGCCGCCCGCAAGCTGTACGACGACGCGCAGGTCATGCTCGACCGGCTGGTCGAGGAGAAGTGGCTGACCGCCAACGGCGTCTACGGCCTGTTCCCGGCGGCGAGCAACGGCGAGGACGTCGTCGTGTACGCCGACGAGTCCCGCTCCGCCGTACGCACCACGCTGCACCAGCTGCGCCAGCAGGGCCAGCACCGCCAGGGCGTCCCGAACCGCTCGCTGGCCGACTACGTCGCACCTGTCGGCGCCGACCTGGCTCCGGGCGGCGGCGACTGGGTGGGCGCGTTCGCGGTCACGGCCGGCATCGGCACCACCGAGCGGATCATGGCGTTCAAGGAGGAGCTCGACGACTACTCCGCCATCCTGCTCGAGGCCCTCGCCGACCGCCTGGCCGAGGCCTTCGCTGAGCGCCTGCACCAGCGGGTGCGCACCGAGTTCTGGGCGCACGTCCCGGAGGAGCAGCTGACCAACGAGGACCTGATCGCCGAGAAGTACACCGGCATCCGGCCCGCGCCCGGCTATCCCGCCTGCCCGGACCACACCGAGAAGCGCACCATCTGGGAGCTGCTCGACGTCCAGGCGTCGACCGGCATCGAGCTGACGGAGTCGATGGCGATGTGGCCCGGCGCGTCGGTCTCCGGTCTCTACTACAGCCACCCCGAGGCGCAGTACTTCGTCGTCGGCCGTCTCGGCCGCGACCAGATCGAGGACTACGCCGCCCGGAAGGGCTGGAGTGTCACAGAGACGGAGAAGTGGCTGTCCCCGAACCTGGGCTACGACCCGGACGACTGAGCCTCACGCGTCGAGGAGGGCGCCGATCTCCGCAGTCAGCCACCGCTGGTAGGCGCTGCGGGTCCAGCCCCGCTGCGCGACCAGGCGGTGGTAGTTGTCGGGCGCCATCAGCAGCCAGAGCCGGTCCTGGGCGTGCTGCGGCGGCAGGGCGGGGGCCGCGTGCAGCCGGGCGAGGAGGTGGCCGGCACCGACGTGGCGCTCGGCCTCGGCCGTCTCCCACAGCTCGGCCACCACGGGATCGGTACCCGACGCGCCGCGGATCACCTCGTGCACGTCGTGGTAGCGCGCGTTGACCGCCGCGATGTGCGCAGCGGTGAGCTCGACGGCTCGGCCGAGGTCTCCGGCGCGGGCGATCGCGGCCACGTCGGCCCGCTCGGTGACCGTGCGAGGGTCGTCGTCGCCGGCCATGGCGACGTCGCGGACCACCTTGAGCAGCGTCGCCTTGTTGCCGACCGCGGCGAACACGGTCGGCTTGCTGACGCCGGCCAGGGTCGCGACCTGCGCGATCGTGGTGGCGCCGTACCCCTGGTCGACGAAGAGCTCGTGGGCCGCTCGGAGAACCGCGGCCCTCGAGGCCTCGGCCTGGCCGGTGCGCAGCGGCGAGTGGTAGGTGCGCTTCTTGACGTCGGCCATCCCCGGAGCCTACCGTCGACATATTGGTTAGACAGTCGGTAGGTCAACTACCGGTGTCCCGTCCGAGGGAGCGTCCGATAAGTCTCGCCTACATCGCCCAGGCCGCCGATCACGACCGACTCGAGTGGATCGACGGCAAGGAGCTGCAGATCCTGCTCGACGGCTCGCAGACCGGGAACCAGGTCACGGTGGTCCGCAGCCGCCTCGGCGCCGGCTCGGCGTCGCCGCTGCACCTGCACCGCAACGAGGATGAGATGTTCGTCGTCCTGAAGGGCCACGGCACCTTCTGGGTCGGAGAGGAGCAGCACGAGGTCGGGGAGGGCGGTGTCCTGTTCCTGCCGCGCGACGTCCCCCACGCCTACCGCTTCGACGCACCGGAGGTCGACCTGCTCACCATCTGCACGCCGAGCGGCATGGAGGGCTTCTTCCGCGGTGCCGGCCGTCGCGTCACCGACCCGCGACCGGACGGGTGGCAGATCACCATGGCGGCGCTGGCGGCCGCGGCGGCCGCCGGCGGCCAGGAGATCCTGGGTCCCCCGCCCGGCTGACCCCGACTCGGGTGGACGGGTCACGCACCGGTCGTGACCGCGGCCGCGGCGATCGCCACGTAGACCCCGGCGACGGGGAGCCGCCGTAGCCGCGGGTGCCGCACGGTCCGGTTCCGCTCGCGGGCGCGCCGCCGCACCCGACGGCCGAGCAGACCGGCCGACACGGCGTAGGTGAGGTCGACGAGCAAGGCGACGAGCACCGTGACGATGCCGAGCGCGAGGACCTCCGCCTGGGCGGCGACCCCCGTCGCGCCGGGCGTCAGGAACTGGGGCAGGAAGGCCAGGAAGAACAGTGCGACCTTCGGGTTGAGCAGGTTCATCAGGAGGCCGTCGGCGTACACCCGGCCCAACGCCGGCGGTGACCCGACGGACGGGTCGCCGGCTCCGGCCCGGCGCCGGGCCAGCTCGCGGACCGCGAGGTGGACGAGGTACGCCGCCCCGAGGTAGCGGATCACCGCGAAGGCGGTCGGGCTGGCGGCGATCAGCGCCGAGAGCCCCAGCGCCGTGGCGACGGCGTACCCGGCGGTGCCGGTCTCGACGCCGAGGGCGGACACCACCCCGGCCCGGACGCCGTGCGCCATGCCGCGGGTGGTGATGTACAGGACGTTCGGGCCGGGCATGCCGACCAGGACCACGGAGGCCGCGGCGAAGGCGACCAGCTGCGCGGGCTCGAGGGCCAGACTCATGAGGAGCTCCGTTTCGGGCGGCTGCGGGGACTTCCCCTAGCGTGGTCGCCGACCGCCCTGTCGGGCCCGGGCCAATGGAGGCGCAAGTGGATCGTTTTCGCGACCCCGACGAGCTGGTCCGCGTGCTGGGAGACCGGATGTCGACGGGCGGCGCGCTCTACCGCCGGCTCGCCACGGCCGTGGCCGACGCGATCAGCGCGGGGGAGCTCGTGGCGGGCGACCGGCTGCCGTCCGAGCGCGACCTCGCCCATGCGCTGCACCTGAGCCGGGCGACCGTGGTGGCGGCGTACGACGAGCTGCGGGGCCGTGGCCTGGTGGAGAGCCGGCAGGGCAGCGGCAGCCGGGTGGCCACGCCCGCCGACCGGGCGCCGGCGGCGGTGACGCGCCGGCTCCGGCGGGGTCTCTCGGCGGAGTCCCTGCGGCGGTTCGACGAGACGCCGGACGGCCTCATCTCCATGAGGCACGCCGTCGAGCCCGGAGACCCGCGGATCGCCTCGGCCGTCGCGGACGTGGTCGAGGAGGATCTGCCGACGCTGCTCGACGAGATCGGCTACACCCCGCGCGGTCTGCCGGCGCTGCGGGTGGCGCTCGCGGAGCACCACACCCGTCTGGGGCTCCCGACGACGCCCGACGAGGTCCTGGTCACGACCGGGACCCAGCAGGCGCTGTCCCTCGTCGCGCAACTGCTGCTCGAGCGGGGTGCGACGGTCGCCGTCGAGTCGCCCAGCTGGCCCGGTTGCTTCGACACCTTCAGCGCGGTCGGTGCGCGGATGATCGGCGTCGGTCTCGACGACGAGGGGCCGCAGGTCGACCGGCTGCGCGCGGCACTGGCCAGCGAGCCCGTGTCGGCGCTGTTCGTGATGCCGACCTTCCACAACCCGACCGGGCTCCTGATGTCGGATGCGCGCCGTCGCGTGGTGGCCCGGGTCGCGGCCGAGCACGGCGTCCCCGTCGTCGAGGACCACGGCTACTCGACGCCCCTGGTCGTCGACGGCGCCCTCCCGCCACCGATCGCGGCGTACGCCCCGCGGACCGGGCGGGTCTTCACCGTCGGCTCCCTGTCGAAGTCGCTGTGGGCCGGCCTGCGCCTCGGCTGGGTCCGCGCGAGCGCGGCCGACATCGACCGCCTCGGCTACCTCAAGGCCAACGCCGACATGGGCACCCCGCTGCTCGACCAGGCGGTGGCCACCCGGCTGCTGCCCGTCCTGCCCACGCTCACCGAGGACCGGACCGCGGCGGCGCTCGAGCGCCTCGCGCACGCCACCGCGCTCCTGGGCGAGCACCTCCCGGACTGGAGCTGGCGGGTGCCCGAGGGCGGCACCGCGCTGTGGATCCGGCTGCCCGGGTACGACGCCGCGGTGCTCGCCCGGGTCGCCTTGCGGCACGGAGTCGAGGTCACGCCGGGCCGGGAGACCGATCCCTCCGGCGCCTGGGACGACCACCTCCGGCTCCCGTTCACCTTCGATCCGGCGCTGATGACCGAGGCGGTCCGGCGGCTGACGGCCGCCGCGGATGAGCTGAGCGGGCGCTCCGCCTCCTAGCCTGGCACCGTGACCCTCCCCGCCGCCGTCCTGTGGGACATGGACGGAACTCTCGTCGACACCGAGCCCTACTGGATGGCGACCGAGGAGGCCATCGCCGAGGAGTACGGCGGCACCTGGACCCACGCGGACGCGATGCACCTGGTCGGCAACGACCTGCTCGTGTCGGGGGAGTACATCAGGGCCAAGCTGGGCCTCGCCCAGTCCGCCGAGGAGGTCGTCGAGATGCTCCTCGACGGCGTCGTCGCCCAAGTGCGGCACGCCGTGCCGTGGTGCCCGGGCTCCCGCGAGCTGCTCCTCGCCCTCCACGAGGCGGGCGTGCCGTGCGCCCTGGTGACAATGTCCTACCAGCGCTTCGTCGCCCCGATCCTCGAGCACCTGCCGCCCGAGACGTTCCGGGTGATCGTCACCGGCGACATGGTCGACAACGGCAAGCCGCACCCGGAGGCCTATCTCACCGCGGCCGCCGCGCTCGGCGTCGACCCGGCCGACTGCGTGGCCGTCGAGGACTCGCCGACCGGCGCCACCTCGGCGGAGGCGGCGGGCTGCCGGGTGCTCGTCGTCCCCAACCACGTGCCGGTGCCGCCGGGACCGGGCCGGGCCTTCCGGACGACCCTCGAGGGGGTCACTCCGGCGGAGCTGGGCTCACTGCGCCGACGACCGGGCTGACCGGCTCCCGCGGCTCCCGGGGCTCGGGGTAGGGAGGCGGGGTGCCGCCGTACGCCGGGCAGATCGCCTGGTGGACGCACCACCGGCAGCCCGCGCCCTTGCGCGCCTCGAACTCCTTGCGCTCCGTCGCCGCCCGGATCGCGTCCCAGACCGCCAGCACCTTGCGCTCGGTGGCCAGGAGGTCCCGCTCGTCGGGCTCGTAGCGCAGCACCTCGCTGTTGCCGAGGTAGACCAGCTGGAGCATGCGCGGCACCACGCCGCGCATCCGCCACAGGACGAGCGCATAGAACTTCAGCTGGAACAGCGCCTTGCCCTCGAACATCTCGTGGGGGGAGGGGCCCGTCTTGTAGTCGCAGATCCGGATCGCGCCGTCGGGAGCGACGTCGACCCGGTCGATGACGCCGCGCAGGAGCAGCTTGGCGTCGGTCAGCGTCTCGACGTACAGCTCGCGCTCGGCGGGCTCGAGCCGGGTCGGGTCCTCGAGGTCGAAGTACTTGGCGAGGGTGTCGTGGCACGACGCCAGCCACTCGGCGATCTCGGGACCATCGACGGGGAACATCGAGACCACGGCGGGCTCGATCTCCTGGAGCTCCTCCCACGCCGGGGCGAGCAGTGCGTCGGCCTGCTCGGGGGTGCGCTCGGCGGCGGGCAGGTCGAAGAGCTGCTCCAGCACCCGGTGGATGACCGTGCCGCGCACGGCGGGCGGGGACGGCGGCTCCGGGAGCCGGTCGATGCTGCGGAACCGGTAGAGCAGGGGGCAGTTCAAGAAGTCGCCGACCCGCGACGGCGAGAGCGCACCCAGCACGTCGACGCCGTCGACGCGGGTGCCACCGCGCTCGGACGGGTCGGCCGGCTCGATGCCGGCTGCGGCGGAGGTGGTCGTCATGGGAGCGACAGTAGGCCAGGCCTCCGACAACCGGCCGGAGGCCACCGGCGCCAGGACCCAGCCGGATCCCGGATAGCCTCGGTACGTGTCCGGCCCTCACCGTCCCGCCCCCGCGCGCGCGCCGCTGCCCCGGGGGATGTTCCGGATCGGGCGGATCGCGGGCAGCGACGTGTTGGTGTCTAGCTCGTGGTTCCTGATCGCCGGGCTGATCGCGCTGATCATGGGACCGCGCGTCGACCAGGTCCAGCCCGGTCTGGGCGGCTGGAAGTACGTCGTCGGCGTCGCCTTCGCGATCGCGCTCTACCTGGCCGTGCTGCTCCACGAGGCCTCCCACGCCATCGTGGCCCGACGGTTCGGCTTCACGGTGCACTCCATCACCCTCCACTTCCTGGGCGGCGCGACCGCGATCGAGGGGGAGGCCCGTCGGCCGCGGCAGGAGTTCTGGATCGCCGTGGTCGGTCCGCTCACCTCGCTCGCCGTGGGCGCGGCGGCGCTCGGGCTGTGGTTCGTCACGCCGAGCGGCCTGCTGCTCCTCGTCATCGAGGGCCTCGCCGGGGCCAACCTGATGATCGGCGTCCTCAACCTGGTCCCCGGCCTCCCGCTCGACGGCGGCCGGGTCCTGAAGGCGGGCGTCTGGGCTCTCACCGGCCAGGTCCACACCGGGACGGCGGTCGCCGCCTGGACCGGACGCGGCGTCGCGGTCCTCGTCGGCCTCGCGGCCCTGTGGTGGTCGCTCGACGGTGCCGTGTTCAACCCCCTCGTGCTGCTCGTCGTCGCCTTGTTCCTGTGGACGGGCGCCAGCCAGGCGCTGACGGTGGCCGGCATCACCCGCCAGTTCAGCGGCGTCGTCGCCAGCGACCTGGCCCGCCGGGCGCTGGCGGTACCGGGCGACCTCCCCCTGGCGGAGGCGATGCGCCGGGCGCTGGAGGCCAGTGCCGGCAGCATCATCACGACGACCACCGACGGCCGCCCGGTGGGCGTGGTCGACGAGAGCGCCGCGCGCGCCGTACCGGCTGAGCGGACACCGTGGGTGGCCGTGTCGACGGTCGCGCGCACGCTCGAGCCCGGGCTGACGGTGTCGATGCGGATCACCGGCGCCGCGCTCCTCGACACCGTCCGGACCACGCCGGCCTCCGAGTACGTCCTGCTCGACGACGACGGTCGCGTGTACGGCGTGCTCTCCGCGGCCGACCTGATCCGGGCCGTACGACGGTGAGCTGGCCGGTGCCGATAGATTGCGCCGGTGACCGATGCGCCTCTCAGCCACTCCGGCGACGTTTCCCCCGACGCCTGGTCAGGCGTCCACCGCGGGCCGCTACGGGCCGGTGAGTGGGTCCGGCTCGTCGACGGCAAGGGTCGCAAGCACAACTTCGAGCTCGTCCCCGGCAAGCGGTTCTTCTCCAACAAGGGCCACCTCGAGCACGACGAGCTGATCGGCCGTGAGGAGGGCTTCGCCGTCACCTCGTCGGTGGGCGGCGAGTACCTCGTCTTCCGCCCGTTGCTCTCCGAGTTCGTCGTCTCCATGCCGCGCGGCGCGGCCGTGGTCTACCCGAAGGACTCCGCCCAGATCATCGCCATGGCCGACATCTTCCCCGGCGCCCATGTCGTCGAGGCCGGCGTCGGCTCCGGCGCCCTCACCTGCTCGCTGCTGCGTGCGGTGGGACCCCACGGCCGAGTGTCGTCGTACGAGCGTCGCGAGGAGTTCGCCGACGTCGCCCGGCGCAACGTCACCCAGTTCTTCGGCGGCGACCACCCCGCCTGGGCACTCACCCTCGGTGACCTCGCCGAGGAGCTCCCGGCGTCGGGGGAGCGCTGTGACCGGATCATCCTCGACATGCTCGCTCCCTGGGACTGCCTCGAAGCCGCCGCCGACGCGCTGCTCCCCGGCGGCATCGTGTGCGCGTACGTCGCCACGACCACCCAGCTCTCCAAGTTCGTCGAGGCGGTCCGGGTCCACGGCGGCTTCACCGAGCCGGCCCCGTGGGAGTCGCTGGTGCGGGACTGGCACGTCGAGGGGCTCGCCGTGCGCCCGGGGCACAAGATGATCGGTCACACCGCGTTCTTGGTGACCGCTCGCCGGATGGCTCCAGGGGAGCGTGCCCCGCTCAAGAAGCGGCGTCCCGCTCCCGGCGCCTACGGGCCCGACTACACCGGTCCCCGTCCGCCCGGTGTCCCCGAGACCCCGGCTGCCGACTGAGGCTCCGGACGTTGCGGTTTGGTCCCAAACCGCATGAATTCCGGCCCGAAACATGCGGTTTGGGACCAAACCGCATTAATCACTCGCCTGTAACACCCTCACGAGTAGGGTCGTTTCCAGGAGGTGTGCCATGACGAGCATGGGAGAAGGCACGACAGGCGGACACCGTTCCCCGAGTCGTGAGGAGCTCGAGGACCAGGTGCGTTACCTCGAGGAGGAGATCCACGACCTGCGCCGCCGCCTGGTCGACACCCCGACCGGGGCCGCCCGGTCGCTGGAGTCCCGGTTGGCCGAGGCGCAGCGATCCCTCGCCGCGGTCACGGCCCAGAACGAGCGTCTCGCGGGGACCCTGCGCGACGCCCGGGACCAGATCCTCAAGCTCAAGGAGGAGGTCGACCGGCTGGCACAGCCGCCGGCGGGCTTCGGGACCTTCCTGCAGCGCAACGAGGACGACACCGTCGACGTCTTCACCGGCGGCCGCAAGCTCCGGGTGACGGTCAGCCCCGCCGTCGAGCTCGACGAGCTGCGCCGCGGCCAGGAGGTCATGCTCAACGAGGCGCTCAACGTCGTCGCCGCCTTCGCCTACGAGACCGTCGGCGAGGTCGTCATGTTCAAGGAGCTGCTGGCCGACGGTGAGCGGGTCCTGGTCATCGCCAACGCCGACGAGGAGCGCGTGGTCCGTCTCGCCGACCCGCTGCTCGGGGAGACCCTCCGCGCGGGCGACTCGCTGCTCCTCGACTCGCGTGCCGGCTACGTCTACGAGCGGGTGCCGAAGTCGGAGGTCGAGGAGCTGGTCCTCGAAGAGGTGCCCGACATCACCTACGAGACCATCGGCGGCCTGGGCAACCAGATCGAGATGATCCAAGACGCCGTCGAGCTGCCGTACCTCTACCCCGAGCTGTTCGCCGAGCACGAGCTCAAGCCGCCCAAGGGCATCCTGCTCTACGGCCCCCCGGGCTGCGGCAAGACGCTCATCGCCAAGGCGGTCGCCAACTCGCTGGCCAAGAAGGTCGCCGCCAAGACCGGCCAGGAGGGGAAGTCGTACTTCCTCAACATCAAGGGCCCCGAGCTCCTCAACAAGTACGTCGGCGAGACCGAGCGCCACATCCGGCTGGTCTTCCAGCGGGCCCGTGAGAAGGCGAGCACCGGTACGCCGGTCATCGTGTTCTTCGACGAGATGGACTCGCTCTTCCGCACCCGCGGCTCCGGCGTCTCCTCCGACGTCGAGAACACCATCGTCCCGCAGCTGCTCAGCGAGATCGACGGCGTCGAGCTGCTGGAGAACGTGCTGGTCATCGGTGCGTCCAACCGCGAGGACATGATCGACCCGGCGATCCTGCGCCCCGGTCGGCTCGACGTGAAGATCAAGATCGAGCGTCCGGACGCCGAGTCCGCGCGCGACATCTTCAGCAAGTACCTCACCGCCAACCTGCCTCTGCACACCGACGACCTCGCCGAGTTCGGCGGCGACCGGCAGGCGACCGTGTCCGGCATGATCCGCGCCGCCGTCGAGCGGATGTACTCCGAGACCGAGGAGAACCGGTTCCTGGAGGTGACCTACGCCAACGGCGACAAGGAGGTCCTGTACTTCAAGGACTTCAACTCCGGCGCGATGATCCAGAACATCGTCGACCGGTCGAAGAAGATGGCCATCAAGGACTTCCTCGAGCACGAGCAGAAGGGCCTGCGGGTCTCGCACCTGCTCCAGGCCTGCGTCGACGAGTTCAAGGAGAACGAGGACCTGCCCAACACGACCAACCCCGACGACTGGGCGCGAATCTCCGGCAAGAAGGGCGAGCGGATCGTGTTCATCCGCACCCTCATCACCGGCAAGCAGGGCACCGAGCCGGGCCGCTCGATCGATACGGTCAACGACACGGGGCAGTACCTCTGAGGCCCGCTTGGCCCCCTCGCTAGGGTGGGCCACGTCCCCGAACGTCCCCCTTCCGACAGGAGCCCCCCGTGGTCAAGAAGCTCATCATCGTCGCCCTCGTCGCGCTCGGCGTCACCGCCGCGGTGAAGGTCGCCAAGGGTCGCTGACCCCTGACGCGAACGGGCCCCGCACCACTCGGTGCGGGGCCCGTTGCGTCACCGCCCGCGCAGGTACCACGCGCGGGCGACGTGGTAGGCGCCGTAGCAGGCCAGCCCGACCGCGACGACCAGGATCACGCCGCGGCCGTACGGCTCGTCGCGGAACCTCACGACCGCCTGGTCCAGGCCGCCCGACCTGCTCGGGTCGTGAGTCACGCCCGCCCACGCGAACAGCACGCCGATCACGGCGAAGGCCGCGCCCCGGCTCAGGTAGCCGGCCCGGGCCAGCACTGAGATCACGGTGCCCGTGGCTCCGGTCTGCCCGTCCACCTCGAGGTCGTCGCGCCACCCGTCGCCGAGCCCCTTGACGGCGCTGATCGCGCCGACGCCGACGATGCCGACGCCGAGCGCGACGACGATCGCCGGCCCGACCGGCAGATCGAGCAGCGCGACCGTCACGCCCTGGGGCGTACGCCGTCCGCCGCCCCCGTCGCCGAGTGCCGAGCGGACCGCGAGCACGGTCAGGAGGCCCAGGACGACGGTGCGCCCGCCGCAGCCCGCCCGGACGGCCCACCGGTCCGCCCCGTCCGGCCCGTCCGACCCGTCCGGCCCACGGACGACGCGGACCGCCTGATCGACGGCGAGCCCGGCCAGGCCGGCGGCGACCAGCCAGAGGGTCACCCGACCGACGGGGTCCTCGGCCAGCTGCTGGAAGGCACCCTGCCCCGACGGGGTGCCCTGCCGGTCGCCGAGGGCGAGCGCGGCGGCCAGCCAGGCGACCAGCCCGTAGACAAGTCCGTAGGCGACCCGGCCGGCCCGGGCGAGTCGGTCCAAAGCCGGGTGGTCGTGCATGCCCGAGGAGGTACCCGCACGCGGCGTACCGATGCCGGAGCGTCGGCGTACCCGTAGGCTGGACGCATGAGCGTGCGCCGCGTGATGGGCACCGAGGTGGAGTACGGCATCTCGGTCCAGGGCCAGCCGACCGCCAACCCGATGGTGGCGTCGTCGCAGGTCGTCAACGCGTACGCCACGGCCACCGTGCGAGCCCGTCGCGCGCGCTGGGACTTCGAGGAGGAGTCGCCGCTGCGCGACGCCCGCGGCTTCGACATGTCGCGGCAGATCGCCGACCCGACCCAGCTCACCGACGAGGATCTCGGCCTCGCCAACGTCATCCTCACCAACGGTGCCCGGCTCTACGTCGACCACGCCCACCCGGAGTACTCCACCCCGGAGGTCGTCAGCCCGCTCGACATCGTCCGCTGGGACAAGGCGGGGGAGCAGGTCATGCTCGACGCCGCCCGGCGCGCACAGCAGCTGCCCGGCAACCCGTCGATCGTTCTCTACAAGAACAACACCGACAACAAGGGCGCCTCGTACGGCGCGCACGAGAACTACCTCATGCGCCGCTCGACCCCGTTCGCCGACATCGTCCGGCACCTGACCCCCTTCTTCGTGAGCCGACAGGTCTTCTGCGGCGCGGGCCGGGTCGGCAAGGGCCAGGACGGGCGCGACCACGGCTTCCAGATCAGCCAGCGTGCCGACTTCTTCGAGGTCGAGGTCGGGCTCGAGACCACGCTGAAGCGGCCGATCATCAACACGCGCGACGAGCCGCACGCCGACCCGGAGAAGTACCGCCGCCTGCACGTCATCATCGGCGACGCCAACCTGGCCGAGATCGCGACCTACCTCAAGGTCGGCACGACCTCACTGGTCCTCGCGATGATCGAGGACCGCTTCATCGGCCGCGACCTGGCCGTCGATACGCCGGTCGCGGCGCTGCGGGCCGTGTCCCACGACCCGACGTTGCGCCAGACGGTCACCATGGCCGACGGGCGGAGGCTGACCGGTATCCAGCTGCAGCTCGAGTACCTCGACCTCGCGAAGAAGTACGTCGAGGACCGCTACGGCGTCGATGCCGACGCCCAGACGGTCGACGTACTGGCCCGTTGGGAGGACGTGCTCACCCGTCTCGAGTCCGACCCGATGTCGCTGGCCGACCAGCTCGACTGGGTCGCCAAGCTCAGGCTGATCGAGCAGTACCGCTCGCGCGACGGCCTGGCCTGGGACGACGCGAAGCTGCAGCTCATCGACTACCAGTACTCCGACATCCGGCCCGAGAAGGGGCTCTACCACCGCCTCGTCGGCGCGGGGCGGATCCAGCGGCTGCTCACCGACGACGACGTCGACCGGGCGATGACGAACCCGCCCGAGGAGACCCGCGCCTACTTCCGCGGCCGCTGCCTGGAGAAGTACGCCGCCGACATCGCCGCCGCGTCCTGGGACTCGGTGATCTTCGACCTGCCCGGACGCGAGTCGCTCCAGCGCGTTCCCACGATCGATCCGCTGCGGGGCAGCAAGGCGCACGTCGGGGAGCTGATCGAGCGGTGCGCGACGGCTGACGAACTCGTCCGCGCGCTCAGCCGCTAGGTGGATAGGCTGGAGCCATGGCCCAGGAGCAGAAGCAGCCGCGCAAGTCCGACGAGGCGGAGGAGACGACCGAGGTCGCTCCCGAGTCCGAGGTGGCCGAGCGCAAGGAGGCCCTCGACGACGACGTCGACGCGATCCTCGACGAGATCGACGACGTGCTCGAGACCAACGCCGAGGACTTCGTGAAGTCGTTCATCCAGAAGGGTGGCGAGTAGTCCCCGATGAACGACGCGCGCATCCCGGGTGCCTTCCTGCGCCCGGGGACCTCCTCCTTCAGCGACTTCCTCGCCGAGAATGCCCCCGACCTGTTGCCGGCCCGCCGGTCGCTGCCCGCGGGCAGTCCCGGCGCCGCGGGCGACCTCGCGCCGCACGGCACCACCATCGTCGCGGTCACCTTCCCCGGCGGCCTCGTGATGGCCGGTGACCGCCGCGCCACCATGGGCAACGTGATCGCCCAGCGCGACATCCAGAAGGTCTTCCCCGCCGACGAGTACTCCGTGGTCGGCATCGCCGGCACCGCCGGGCTCGCGGTCGAGATGGTCCGCCTGTTCCAGGTCGAGCTCGAGCACTACGAGAAGATCGAGGGCTCGCTGCTCTCGCTCGACGGCAAGGCCAACCGGCTCTCGGCACTCATCCGCGCCAATCTCGGCATGGCGATGCAGGGCCTGGCCGTCGTACCCATGTTCGCCGGGTACGACGTCGACAGCGGCACCGGACGGATCTTCGGATACGACGTCACCGGCGGCCGCCACGAGGAGGCGTCCTTCTTCACCGTCGGCTCCGGCTCCCTGTTCGCCCGCGGCGCCCTGAAGAAGCTGTGGCACGAGGGGCTGTCCTCCGACGACGCGGTCCGGGTGTGTCTCCAGGCGCTCTACGACGCCGCCGACGACGACTCCGCCACCGGCGGACCCGACCTGACCCGCCGGATCTTCCCGATCGTGTGGGTCGTGACCGCCGACGGCGCCGTCCAGCTCGACGAGGCCGCCATCGGCGCGCTCGCCGACCAGGTCGTGGGCGCCCGGATGGCCCGACCCGACGGACCGCTCGCACCCCTGCCCGGCGCGGGGGAGGAGGCCTGAGATGAGCACCCCCTTCTACGTCTCGCCCGAGCAGCTGATGAAGGACCGGGCGGACTTCGCCCGCAAGGGCATCGCCCGCGGCCGGTCCCTCGCGGCGGTGCAGTACGCCGACGGCGTCCTCCTCGTCACCGAGAACCCCTCGCAGGCCCTGCACAAGGTCTCCGAGCTCTACGACCGGCTCGCGTTCGCCGCCGTCGGCCGCTACAACGAGTTCGAGAACCTCCGCATCGCCGGGGTCCGGCTCGCCGACATGCGCGGCTACTCCTACGACCGGCGCGACGTCACCGGCCGCGGCCTCGCCAACGCCTATGCCCAGACCCTCGGCACGATCTTCTCCTCGGGCGGCGAGAAGCCCTACGAGGTCGAGATCTTCGTCGCCGAGGTCGGCGCCACCGCCGCCGACGACCAGATCTACCGGCTCACCTACGAGGGCCGGGTGGCCGATGAGCACGGCTTCGCGGTCATGGGCGGCGACGCCGACACCGTCTCGGCGTACCTCAAGGAGCACTACACCGACGGGGCGTCCCTCGACGCGGCCCTCCAGGTCGCCGTCGCGGCGCTGGGCCGCTCCTCCGACGGCGGCCAGGTGCAGGACCGGGTCATCCCCATCGAGGACCTCGAGGTCGCCGTCCTCGACCGCACGCGCGCGCAGCCCCGGAAGTTCCGCCGCATCCTCCCCGCCCGAGTCGCCGAGCTGATCGGAGACCGCGGCCCGGCCGAGACGGCTCCCGAGCAGCACAGCTCCGAGACCCCGGTGGGCGACGCCCCCGAGTCCGGCAGTGCCGACGAGCCTCCCGTCGCCCCGCCGCTGTAGCCTCCTGGGTGCTGATATTGATGCGGTTTGGTCCCAAACCGCATCAATATCAGGGCTGGGCACGTGGTTTCTGCCCAATCGATGAGCCTTGGGGAGGCCGGTCCCGGCAGTCCCTCGGGGGTCTATCCACAGGCAGACAGATGAGGCTTGATCCTGGCCGGTCGGACGTCGAGTCTGGGCGTCATGCAGTTCGGGCCGGACGGCGCCATCCGTGGTGAAGTGCGCACAGCTGGGCATCAGCGTGTCGCGCACGGTCTGTATCGGTTGGAGACTACGGAGCTCGAGCCGTGGGAGAACTTCCTCCGCGACCTGAGCGCGTTGCGTATGGTGCTTCCTGCCGATGCCGTCTTCACTCACGTGACGGGCGCGCGGCTCCTCGGGTGGCAGCTGCCCGCGCTGCCGGAACAGGTCCCGCACTTCGCCGCCGTACGAGGAGCGAAGCGTCCCCGGCGGCCCGGCATGATCTGCTCGCGGCTGGTCCACGACTCGAAGGTCCGCGTCGTCCACGGCCTGCCCGTCGACGAGCCGGCAGAGATCCTGCTACGAGCCGCACGAGACCTCGGGGATCTCGATCTCGCCATCATGGTCGACTCGGCCGCGCGGCTCGGGCATGTCAACAACAGCGATATCGAGAGGGTTCTGGCGTTGAAGCGGCCGGGAACCCGACGCCTACGGGCCGTGTGGCACAGCCGCACCAAGCGGGCCGAGTCGGCCGGCGAGACGCTTCTGCACCGGTTCCACCAGGTTCTGGACGTGCCGACCGAGTCGCAGGTCGACATCTTCGACGACGACGGGGTCTTCGTCTGTCGTGCCGACCTACTCGTCGTCGGAACGACGAGCCTCCACGAGTACGACGGCGCGGTGCACCGCGACAAGGCCGTTCATCGACGTGACTTGCGTCGCGAGCGCGCGCTCACCCGCACGTCGTACGTCCGACGCGGCTATACCCTGGACGACCTGCTCAACCATCCGGCCATCCTCATGCACGAGCTCGACCGCCTGCTCGACCGCCCCCACAAGGCCGCCAGGCTCCGGGCCTGGCGGGCCCTGGTCGGCGATTCCCTCTATTCGGAGACGGGCCGATCGCGGGTGATGAATCGCTGGTACCGATCGACGAACCCCCTCGATTGGGCAAGAACCGCATGAGTCTGGCCCGGAATGTTGCGGTTTGGGACCAAACCGCAACGACCGACCCCGCATCGACCGCCGCGATGCCCAACACAGCAGTAATGTGCCTTCATGGACCGTCGGATCTTCGGGATCGAGAACGAGTACGGCGTGACGTGCACGTTCCGGGGGCAGCGGAGGCTGAGTCCCGACGAGGTGGCACGCTACCTGTTCCGCAAGGTGGTCAGCTGGGGGCGCAGCAGCAACGTCTTTCTGCGCAACGGCGCCCGCCTCTACCTCGACGTCGGCAGCCATCCGGAGTACGCGACGCCGGAGTGTGACGACATCGCCGAGCTGGTGACGCACGACAAGGCGGGGGAGCGGGTCCTCGAGGGGCTGCTGCTCGATGCCGAGCAGCGGCTCCACGACGAGGGGATCGCCGGCGAGATCTACCTGTTCAAGAACAACACCGACTCGGCCGGCAACTCCTACGGCTGTCACGAGAACTACCTCGTCAGCCGCGCCGGGGAGTTCAGCCGGCTCGCCGACGTACTGATCCCGTTCCTGGTGACCCGGCAGATCATCGTCGGCGCGGGGAAGGTGACGCAGACCCCGCGGGGGACGACCTACTCGGTGAGCCAGCGCGCCGAGCACATCTGGGAGGGCGTGAGCAGCGCGACGACCCGGAGCCGGCCGATCATCAACACCCGCGACGAGCCCCACGCGGACGCGGAGAAGTACCGCCGGCTGCATGTGATCGTCGGCGACTCCAACATGAGCGAGACGACCACCATGCTCAAGGTGGCGAGCTGTGACCTCGTGCTGCGGATGATCGAGGAGGGTGTGGTGATGCGCGACCTCACGATGGAGAACCCGATCCGGGCGATCCGCGAGATCTCCCACGACGTCACGGGTCAGCGGAAGGTGCGTCTGGCCAACGGCAGGGAGGCCAGCGCGCTGGAGATCCAGGGGGAGTACCTCTCCAAGGCACGCGACTTCGTCGACCGGCGCGGGATCTCCACGCCGGTCATCGAACGCGCCCTCGACCTGTGGGAGCGCGGTCTCAAGGCCGTCGAGTCGGACGATCTCGGTCTGGTCGACCGCGAGATCGACTGGGTCATCAAGTGGAAGCTGATCGACCGCTACCGGGCCAAGCACGGCCTGCCGCTCAGCCACCCGCGGGTGGCACAGCTCGATCTCGCCTACCACGACATCCACCGCAACCGGGGCCTCTACTACCTGCTGGAGAAGCGCGGCGCCGTCGCTCGGGTGACCTCCGACCTCAAGATCTTCGAGGCGAAGTCGGTGCCGCCGCAGAACACCCGCGCCCGGCTGCGCGGCGAGTTCATCCGCCGGGCCCAGGAGCGCCGCCGTGACTTCACGGTCGACTGGGTGCACCTCAAGCTCAACGACCAGGCCCAGCGGACCGTCCTCTGCAAGGACCCGTTCCGGGCGTACGACGAGCGGGTACAGCGTCTGATCGACGGCATGTGACACGCGCCTACCTGGTAGTCGGTAGGGTTTGCGCGTGCTGATGCGCCTGCGACGTCCCTCCCTGTTGCTCTTGTCGACCCTGCTGCCCGCGAGCCTGGCTCTGGCCGCCTGCGGCGGATCCGATTCCGACGAGGCCAAGGGCCTCGACGCGGTCACGATCAGCGGTCCGGTCGGCGAGGCCCCGAAGCTGGACTGGAAGTCGGTCATGACCGCCGGGAAGCCCCAGGCCGAGGTCCTCACCGAGGGTGACGGCGCCGAGCTGAAGAAGGACGACGTCGTCCGGGTCGAGTTCACGCTCGCCGACGGCTGGACCCACAAGGTCAACTACAGCAGCCACGACGCCACCTCGCTCAGCACGCTGGTCAAGGTCGGCGCCGAGAAGGAGCCGCAGACCCTCACCGATCTGCTCTCCCTCGGCTTCGCCGACGAGATCGAGGCGGGCCAGAAGGTCGGCAGCCGGATCGCCGTCACGGTCGGCAGTGATGTCGTCTTCGGCGGCTACCTCGGCAGCCAGGCGGCCATCCTGCTCGCCGGGCTCGACATCGGCAACGAGGACGGCCTGCTGTTCGTCGCCGACATCGTCGGCATCGCCGGACCCGAGGGCACCGAGGCGGCCGCTCCCGGCTGGGCGCCGAAGATCGTCGAGGAGGCCGGACTGCCGGCCAGCCTGGACTTCGCGGACGCGCCGAAGCCGAGCGGCAAGCTCGAGGTGGCGACGCTGACCGAGGGCACCGGCCCGGTGGTCGCGAAGGGCCAGACGATCCTGGTCAGCTATCTCGGCCAGATCCCGGACGGCGAGAAGCCGTTCGACTCCAGCTACGCCGACGGACGGGGCCTCGAGGCGGTCGTGGGCGGCAAGGACGCCTCGGTCGTCAAGGGCTGGTCGAAGGCGCTGGTCGGCCTGCCGGTCGGCAGCCGTGTCCTGCTCCAGATCCCGCCGAAGCTCGGGTACGGCAAGGAGGGGCAGGGCGAGGACATCCCGGCCGACTCGACGCTCTACTTCGTCGTCGACATCCTCGATGCAGCCGACACCAAGCCGAAGCCGGAGCCGACCCCCGAACAGACTCCCGCGCCCGAGACGACTCCCGAGACGACTCCCGAGAACGCCCCCGAGCCGAGTACGGATGCCAGCACCGAAAAGTGAGCGCCTGCTCAACCTGCTGATCATGCTCCTGGTGCAGCGCAGACCGATCGCCAAGGAGCGGATCCGTGAGTTGCTGTACCCGGACTCGCGCCTGGACGCGTTCGAGAAGATGTTCGAGCGCGACAAGGAGGAGCTGCGCAGTCTCGGCGTCCCCGTCGAGGTGGCGACGATCGACCCGTTCTTCGAGGACGAGGTCGGCTACCGGATCCCACCGGAGGCCTTCGCGCTCCCCGACGTGGAGCTGACGCCCGAGGAGGCCGCGGTCGTCGGCATCGCCTCCCGGGTGTGGCAGCACGCGACCATGGCGCAGGCCACGACGGACGCCGTCCGCAAGCTGACCGCGTCCGGCATCGACGTCGATCTGGACGCACTCGAGATCGCCCGCCCGCTGCTGACCGCGGAGGAGCCCGCCTTCGAGCGCTGCTGGATCGCCGTCTGCGAGCGCAACGCGATCGAGTTCGACTACCAACGTCCCGACTCCGACGCACCGATGCGGCGGCGGGTCCAGCCCTGGGGCGTGGTGCGGTACTCCGGGCGGTGGTACCTCGTCGGCCACGACGCCGACCGGCAGGCCGAGCGCGTCTTCCGGCTGTCCCGGGTCCGGGGCGAGGTCCGGCTCGTCGGGCCGCCCGGCGCGTACGACGTGCCGGCCGAGACCGACGTTCGCGAGATCGCGCGGCGGATGGCACCACCGATCCCGCACACGACCGCCGTCCTGCTGGTCCGGGACGGTGCCGGCCACGGCCTGCGGCGGGCGGCCGCGCGGGTCGAGGTCGGCGTACCCGGGCCCGACGACCGGACCGGCTGGGACCGCATCGTCCTGGAGCGTCCCACCCAGGGGTTGGCCGACGAGGTGCTCTCGCACGGTCCGGACGTGGTCCTGCTCGAGCCCGTCGACGTCCGCGAGCAGGTCGTTGCGCGGCTGACGCAGGCCGTGCCGTGACCGGCGATGCTGTTGCGGTTTGGTCCCAAACCGCAACGACACGCCGGAACAGGCTGCAGTTTGTGCCCAATCGAGAGGCGGGAGGAGCGATCTCGTGAGCCGTACGCCGGCGCCCGGCGCCCGCGACCAGGTCGCCCGGCTGTTGACCCTGGTGCCGTTCCTGCACCACCGCGACGGGGTCCGCCTGGAGGAGGCCGCGACGCTCCTGGGTACGACGCCCCAGCAGGTCGTGCAGGATCTCAAGGTCCTCTTCATGTGTGGTCTCCCGGGCGGCCTGCCCGACGACCTGATCGACGTCGACCTCGACGCGATCGTCACGGAGGCGGGAAGCCCGGTGACCGAGGGCGTGATCCGGATCGAGAACGCCGACTACCTCGCCCGACCGCTGCGGCTCAGCGCGACGGAGGCGTCGGCGATGATCGTGGCGCTCCGGATGCTCCGGGACACCGCCTCGGCGGGTGCCACGCCCGAGCTGGTCGACCGGGTGCTCGCAAAGCTGGAGGCGGCCGCCGGAGCGCCGCGCGTGGAGATCACGCCGTCGCCGCGCGACGCCCAGCAGGTCGTGGTCGCCCAGCTGACCGCACTCGCCGACGAGGCGGTGGCCTCCCGGCGGCAGCTGCGGCTGCTCTACTTCGTGCCGTCGCGCGACGAGGAGTCCGAGCGGATCGTCGACCCGTACGGCGTGGTCGCCCACGGGGTCTTCTCCTACCTCGACGCACACTGTCACCGGGCGGGCGGTGACCGGCTGTTCCGGCTGGACCGGATCACGAAGGCCGAGTTGCTGCCGAGCGCACCGACGACGACGCCGCGGGCGCCGCGGGACCTGAGCGACGGGCTGTTCACCGACGACGCCGTGCCGGACGCCACGGTCGTCACGCTGCGCCTCGACCCGCAGGCACGGTGGGCGACCGACTACTACCCGGTGCGGGAGGTGCGTCCCGCCGCCGACGGATCGGCGGAGGTCGACCTCGTCGTGGTCGACCGGCGGTGGCTGACCCGGCTGCTGCTGCGCCTCGCGCCGCACGCCACCGTGGTCCGACCCGCAGAATTCACCGACACGTTCACCGCTCGCGCACGGGAGACCCTCAGCCTCTACCGCTGAGAGGGGCGTAGCATGGCCAGCGACAGTCGAAACCGATGATCGAGAGTTGGTCCCGCCGATGATTCCCCTGATCGGAATGCCCCAGGGAGCCGAGTGGCTCATCATCCTGGCGATCGTGATCCTGGTCTTCGGGGCAGCCAAGCTGCCCGACCTCGCGCGCGGCACGGGACAGGCACTGCGGATCTTCAAGGCCGAGACCAAAGGCCTGCGCGACGACGACAAGAAGTCCCCGTCCGCGCCTAAGTCGACCGGGGAGCTCCCCCCTGCCGACGAGGCTCACCTCGATGACGTGACCGAGGGCGAGATCGTCGACGAGCGCCGCGAGAACAACGCCTGACCTTGGCGTTCACGGGTCTCTTCAAGCTCTTCATCGGAAAGCCCGTCCATCCCGTCGGCGACGACGGCCGGATGGCGCTGTCCGACCACCTTCGGGAGCTGCGCGCGCGCATCCTCAAGGCGGGCTTCGCGGTGGTGCTCGCGTTCGCGATCGCGCTGTTCTTCTTCGACCAGCTCTTCCAGTTGGTGCTCGAGCCCTACCTCGACGCCCAGGCGAAGCTGCCGGCCGGGTCCAGCGAGGCGACGACCTCGGGGCCGGCCGGCGGCTTCCTGCTGTACCTCAAGCTGTGCGGCCTCGCGGCGCTGGTGGGCTCCAGCCCGGTCTGGCTCTACCAGATCTGGGCCTTCATCCTCCCGGGCCTGCACGCGAGCGAGAAGCGGTGGACGGGGATCTTCGCGGTCATCGCGGGTCCGCTGTTCGTCGTCGGCATCGTGCTGGGCTACGTCACCCTGCCGAAGGGCCTCGAGATCCTGATCGGGCTCAACCCCGACGAGCTGACCAACCTGGTCGAGTTCAACGACTACCTCACCTTCTTCAGTCGGACCCTGCTCGGCTTCGGCATCGCCTTCGAGATCCCGGTCTTCGTGGTCCTGCTCAACATGGCCGGCGTGCTCAAGGGCAAGACGCTCGGCGCCCACCGGCCCTGGATGATCGTCGGGACGTTCATCTTCGCCGCCGTCATCACGCCCTCGGGCGACCCGTTCACGATGAGCTTCATGGCGGTGCCGATGGTGGTGCTCTTCCTCGTCTCCGAGGTGATCGCACGCTTCAACGACCGGCGCCGCGACCGGAAGGCGATCAACGCCGGTCTCTCGCCCGACGAGCCAAGCCCGATCTGATGCCGCGCGCGATCGTCCTCACCAACCCCACCGCGGGGAAGGGGCGCGGTGCCCGGATGCGCGACGAGGCGTTGCCGCGCTTCCACGGCGCCGGCTGGCGCACGACCGCCCTGACCGGTCGCGACGCCGGCGAGTCGCTCGACCTCGCCCGGCTCGCGGTGGCGGAGGAGCCCGACGTCCTGGTCCTGTGCGGCGGCGACGGCATGGTCAACATCGGTCTGCAGGCCGCGGCCGGCACCGAGGTGCCGATCGGGATCCTCCCGGCGGGCACCGGCAACGACTTCGCCCGCTACTTCGACCTGCCGCTGGGCCACGGCGCCGCAGCCGCGACCCGCATCACGCAGGCCTCGCCGCGCACCATCGACCTGGCCCGGATCGGCGATCGCTACTTCGGTGGCGTGCTCGCCGCGGGCTTCGACGCGATCGTCAACGAGCGCGCCAACCAGATGCGCTGGCCCCGGGGTCAGATGCGCTACAACCTGGCCACGCTCGCCGAGCTGCGGGTCTTCGAGCCGCTGCCGTACGTCCTGGAGCTCGACGGCGTCGAGCGCCGCCTGGAGGCGATGCTGGTGGCCGTCGGCAACGGCCCCTCCTTCGGCGGCGGTCTGCGCATCACCCACGGAGCGCAGCTCGACGACGGCCTCCTCGACGTGGTCCTCATCAAGCCGGTCAGCCGGGTGCAGCTGGTGCGGACCTTCCCCAAGCTCTTCGACGGGAGACACGTGAGCCATCCGCAGTACGAGCGGCACCGCGTCCGGCGGGTGACGATCGCCAGCCCCGGCATCGTCGGGTACGCCGACGGCGAGCGCTTCGGGCCGCTGCCGCTGACCGTCGACGTGGTCCCCGGTGCCGTGCGGGTGATGGCATGAGCGCCCACGAGAGCGACGCCGAGCAGCAGAGTCCCGCCGAGCGCTACGCGTCGTACCGCAAGGACCGGGGACACCCCGTCTTCCGCGACTTCGCCGCCGGCTTCCCCTTCGAGCTCGACGGCTTCCAGGTCGAGGGCTGCAAGGCGGTCGAGGCCGGCGACGGTGTGCTGGTCGCGGCCCCGACGGGCGCCGGCAAGACCGTGGTGGGGGAGTTCGCCGTCCACCTCGCGCTCGAGACCGACCGCAAGTGCTTCTACACGACGCCGATCAAGGCGCTGTCCAACCAGAAGTACCACGACCTCGTCGAGCGGTACGGCGCCGACCGGGTCGGCCTGCTGACCGGTGACACCACGATCAACGGCGAGGCGCCGGTGGTCGTGATGACCACCGAGGTGCTGCGCAACATGCTCTACGCGCGCTCCCGCACGCTCGTCGGCCTCGGTTTCGTGGTGATGGACGAGGTGCACTACCTCGCCGACCGCTCCCGCGGCGCGGTCTGGGAGGAGGTCATCATCCACCTGCCCGAGTCGGTGTCGGTGATCTCCTTGTCCGCGACCGTCTCCAACGCGGAGGAGTTCGGCGAGTGGCTCGAGACGGTGCGCGGCTCGACGCGCACGATCGTCGCCGAGCGCCGCCCGGTGCCGCTGTTCCAGCACGTGATGGTCGGCCGCCGGCTGCTCGACCTGTTCGCGTCCACCGATGTCGACGCGGCCGCGGGGTTCGTCCGGGAGGGCGCTCCGGTCAACGACGAGCTGATGAAGCTGGCGCGCGACGACTGGGCCTCCACGCGGCTCAAGGGCCATCGCACCGCCAAGGGCTCGCGCCCCGGTGGAGCGGGCAGTCGCAACGTCGGCAACGGTCGCCGGATCTGGATCCCCGGCCGCCTCGACGTGGTCGAGCGGCTGCAGCGCGACAACCTGCTGCCCGCCATCGACTTCATCTTCAGCCGCGCCGGCTGCGACGCGGCCGTGCAGCAGTGCCTCGACGCCAACCTGAGGCTGACGACGTCCGAGGAGCGCGATGAGGTCATCGCGTACGTCGAGCAGGCGCTCGGCGGGCTGCCGTCGGCCGACCTCCAGGTGCTCCGCTACCACGACTTCCTCGACGCCGCCTCCCGCGGCGTCGCCGCGCACCACGCCGGCATGCTGCCGGCGTTCAAGGAGTGCGTCGAGGCGCTCTACCTGCGCGGGCTGATCAAGATCGTCTTCGCGACCGAGACCCTCGCCCTCGGCATCAACATGCCGGCCCGCACCGTCGTGCTGGAGAAGCTGAGCAAGTGGAACGGCGAGACGCACGCCGACATCACACCGGGCGAGTACACCCAGCTCACCGGCCGCGCCGGGCGCCGTGGCCTCGACATCGAGGGCCACGCCGTCGTGCTCTGGCAGCCGGGGATGAACCCGCGCGAGCTCGCCGGTCTCGCCTCCACGCGCACCTACCCGCTGCGGAGCAGCTTCCGGCCGTCGTACAACATGGCCGTCAACCTGGTGCACTCCTACGGCCGCCACCAGGCGCGTGAGCTGCTGGAGCAGTCGTTCGCGCAGTTCCAGGCCGACCGGGCCGTGGTCGGGCTCGCCCGCCAGCAGCGCAAGGCCGAGGACGCGCTCGAGGGCTACGCCGAGTCCGCCCGGTGCCATCTCGGGGACTTCATGGAGTACGCCGCGCTGCGCCGGCAGGTCTCGGAGCTGGAGAAGGAGTCGAGCAGGTCGCGACGGCAGGACCGGCGCGGCGAGGCTCTCGCGTCGCTGGAGCGGCTCACACCGGGTGACATCATCGTCGTGCCCGTCGGCAAGTTCGCGGGGCCGGCCGTCGTCGTCGACCCGGGCCTGTCCGAGCACGGCCACCGTCCCCTCGTGATCACCGCCGAGCGCCAGGGGCGCCGGCTGGCGATGCTGGACTTCCCGACACCGGTGGAGCCGGTTGCCCACATCCGGCTGCCCAAGCGGGTCGACGCCCGCAACCCGCACCAGCGCAAGGACATCGCCCAACAGGTCCGCGAGGCGGTCCGCGCGCTGCCGCTCTCCGTCACCCGACCCCCGGCGGAGCGCGGTCCGGTCGACGAGGCCGTCGCGAGCGAGATCCGGGCGCTGCGGGCCCGGATCCGCGAGCATCCCTGCCACGGCTGCGCGGAGCGCGAGGACCACGCGCGCTGGGCCGAGCGGCACGCCAAGCTGCGGAAGGACACCGACGTCCTCGCCCAGCGCATCGAGCGGCGCACCAACACCGTCGCGCGGACCTTCGACCGGGTCTGCGAGGTCCTGGAGGCGCTCGACTACCTCGAAGGCGACGAGGTCACCGAGCGGGGCCGCAGCCTGATGCGGATCTACTCCGAGCTCGACCTGGTCGCCGCCGAGTCGTTGCGGCTGGGTCTGTGGGACGAGCTGACGCCGTCCCAGCTCGGCGCCGTGCTGTCCGCGCTCGTCTACGAGGCCCGCCGCCCCGAGGACGGCCCGCCGAGCGTCCCCGGGGGCGTTATCGCCACCACGATCGAGGCGATGACGCGGCTGTGGGGAGACCTGGAGCGCCTGGAGCGCGACCACCGCCTCGACTTCCTGCGCCGCCCCGACGCCGGCTTCGCGTGGACCGCGTGGCGCTGGGCGGAGGGCCAGGAGCTCGACGAGGTGATCACCCGCAACGACCAGACCGCGGGCGACTTCGTGCGCCAGATGAAACAGCTCATCGACTTCGCCGGCCAGATCTCCGACGCCGCCGCCGGTACGCCGGTCCGCGACGCCGCGCGGCAGCTGGTCAAGCTGCTGCGGCGGGGGATCGTCGCCACCGGCTAGTCCGGGGCCGGGGCGTCGGCCCGGGGCCGCCGAGACGGCGTCGACACGCACGATCGGGCACAAACCGCATGCCTCCTCGGCGTGTCGCACGCGGTTTGGGACCAAACCGCAACGCGTCAGCCCGCAGAAGACGAGGCCAGCACCCCCGTGAGCCGCTCGACCGGCGAGCTCAGCGACCACCGCTCGACCAGGGCGGCGAGGGCCTCGGGATCGGCGGGCGTGCGGGGGAGCGCGAGGTGGTCGCGCGGGAGGTCGATGTCGCGGGCCACGGCCACGACCGTCGGAGCCACGGCCAGGTAGCCCGCAGCCTCCCTGATCTTGGCCCGCGGCCCCGGGCCGAGGTCGCTCGCGCGGTCGTCGACGGCGGCGACGATGCCGGCCAGGTCGCCGTACTTCTGCAGCATGCTGGCCGCGGTCTTCTCTCCGACGCCCTTCACGCCGGGCAGGCCGTCGGAGGCATCCCCGCGGAGGGTGGCGAAGTCGGCGTACTGGTCGGCGCGCACGCCGTACTTCTCCAGCACCCAGGACTCGTCGACCCGCTCGTGGCGCCCGACGCCCTTGCCGACGTACAGCACCCGCACAGAGGCGGCGTCGTCGACGAGCTGGAACAGGTCGCGGTCGCCGGTCACGACATCGACCGGCATGCCGGCACCGGTGGCGAGGGTGCCGATGACGTCGTCGGCCTCGTAGCCGGGCGCCCCGACCACGGCGATGCCGAACGCCGCGAGGACGTCGCGGATGACCGGGACCTGCAGCTCCAGCGGGTCGGGGACCTCCTCGACGTAGCGTCGGTCGCTTCGCTCCCCGCTGCCTTCGGCGACCGGAGCGTCCGGGACCTCCTCGACGACGCGGTGCGCCTTGTACGTCGGGATCAGGTCCACCCGCCACTGGGGACGCCAGTCGTCGTCCCAGCAGCAGGCCAGATGCGTGGGCCGGTACTGGTCGACGAGCTGGGAGATGTAGCCGAGCAGCCCGCGCACGGCATTCACGTTCGTGCCGTCCGGCGCGAGCATCTCCGGGGAGCCGAAGTAGGCGCGGAAGTAGAGGCTGGCCGTATCGAGGAGTAGAAGGCGCTCAGTCATCATGGCGCAGCCTATTAGGGTGGCGCCGTGAGTCAGAGCAGCCATCCAGCGGTCGAGGCCATCGACCGGCAGATCCTGGAGCTCCTGGCCAAGGACGGGCGGATGTCCTACACCGACCTCGGGCGCGCGACGGGACTGTCCACCTCGGCCGTGCACCAGCGCGTCAAGCGCCTGGAGCAGCGCGGCCTCATCCTCGGCTACGGCGCCACCGTCAACTACGCCGAGATCGGCGTGCCCCTGACGGCGTTCATCGCGATCCGGCCGATCGACCCATCCCAGCCCGACGACTGTCCCGATCGCCTCATCGGGCTCCCGGAGATCGAGTCGTGCTGGTCGGTCGCGGGCGAGGAGTCCTACCTGCTGAAGGTGCGCACCGAGACGCCGGCCGAGCTCGAGCTGCTGCTCGGCCGGATCCGCTCGGCGGCCAACGTGTCGACCCGCACCACGATCGTGCTCTCGACCTACTACGAGAACCGGCCGGTCGGGCACTGACCGACACCGCCTCCGGCGCGTCGCCACGCGACACGCCGGGAGCGGACCGATTTTTCCAGTTTTCTTGCCGCCACGGCGTCCCGCCCTGACCTGCGAGAACGCGTATCACCGCAGGTCAGCGGCCGGTTGACAGGACGGTTGGCGCTCACCAAAGTACGGAGACGTTCGCCCGTGCAGGTCGTGGCCGGCGGACCGACGTCCGAGTGGCCGTATGTCGGCGGAGTAGCACCAGCTCCGCACGGGGACGGTTCGCGGAGGTCGGTTCGCTCCTCGGGGGCGAGCCGGAAGGACTCGGATCTCCCTAGACAACGTCGCGGGCGGCGGCAGCCAGTCGGCCGCCGGGATGGTCCGAAGGCGACCCGAGTCCTTCCGCGCCTGACGGCGCGAGCGCCGGTGCCTCCCGGACGCCGCGGCCCGGCCGGGCGCGGCTAGGCTCGGCGCCGTGGTGCAGCGTCTTCTTCTCGCGGTCGTCGGTGGCGCGCTGCTCACCGCGTCCTTCGAGCCCGTGGCCCTCCCGTGGCTACTGCCGTTCGGCGTCGCCTGCTACGCGCTCGCCACCCGCGACCTCGCCGTACGCCGGGCGGGGCTGGTCGGTCTCGTCTTCGGCGTCGTCTACTACTTCAGCCACATCTCCTGGATGCGGGGCTCGATCGGGTCGGACGCCTGGCTGGCCCTGTCCACCATCGAGGCGCTCTTCTACGGCCTGCTGGGCCTCGCCGTGCCCCTACTGCGGCGGCTGCCGCTCTGGCCGCTGTGGCTGGCAGCGGCCTGGACCACGATGGAGACGGTGCGCAGCGGCTGGCCGTTCAGCGGCATGCCGTGGGGCCGGCTCTCGTTCGCCGCGATCGACACCCCCGTGGCCCCGGCGGTCGCCTACGTCGGCCTGACCGGCCTCTCCTTCCTGCTGGCGCTCGCAGGGTTCTTCCTGGCCCGGCTCGCCGAGGCGGCGCTGGCCGGCGAGCGGCGGCGGGCCTGGGCCGCCGCGACGGTCGGCGTCCTGGCGGTGCTGGTGACCCCCGCTGTGGCGCCGTACGACGTCCCCGAGACCGGCAGCACGACGGTGGCGGTCGTGCAGGGCGACGTCCCGGGACCGGGCAACGACATCCTGTGGGACCACGAGGGCGTGACCCGCAACCACGTCGACGCGACGGTCCGGCTGGCCGCCGACGTCGCCGCCGGGCGGGTGCCACGGCCGGACTTCGTGCTGTGGCCGGAGAACTCCACCGCCGTGGACCCCTTCGAGCCCGGTCGGGTCAACACCGGCATCCGGGAGGCCGTCGCGGCCGTCCAGGTGCCGGTGGTGGTGGGCGGGATCGTGGGCGCCGGGCCGAAGCACGTCCTCAACCAGGGCATCGTCTGGGACCCGGTCACCGGACCGGGGGACCGCTACACCAAGCACCACCCCGTGCCCTACGGCGAGTACATCCCGATGCGTGACCTCTGGAACCCCGAGTTCGGCAAGCTGGCGCTGATCACCCGGGACATGAAGAGCGGCACCCGCACCGAGCCGCTGCGGGTCGCCGGCGTCCGGGTGGGCGACGCCATCTGCTTCGACGTGGCCTACGACGACGTGATGCCGCCGCAGGTCCGCGACGGCGCCGAGCTGCTCGTGGTCCAGACCAGCAACGCGAGCTTCATCTTCACCCACCAGATCGAGCAGCAGTTCGCGATCACCCGGCTGCGCGCGATCGAGGCCGGGCGCTGGCTCGCGGTCGCCTCGACGAACGGTCAGACCGGCGTCATCGCGCCCGACGGCACGGTGGTCGCCTCCGCGACGCCGCGCACGACGGACGTGCTCGTCGAGAGGGTCGGCCTGAGCACGGCGCTCACCCCCGCCATGTGGCTGGGTCCGTGGCCGGCCCGGTTGTTCACCCTCCTGACGCTCGGTGCTCTCGTGTCAGGTGCCGTCGCGTACCGTCGAAGGCAAGAGTTCGATGGCCCTGCGCAGGTGGATCCTCCCGTGGAGCCGCCTGCGCCGTCCCCGACCCCGAGTGAGGCACCCGTTGTCTGACCAGCTCTCCACGCTGGGCCGCGCGGTGATGGTCATCCCGACCTACAACGAGGCCGAGAACATCGACTGGATCGTCGATCGCGTCCGCACCGCCCAGCCCCACCTCGACATCCTCGTGGTCGACGACGGCTCGCCCGACGGCACCGGGGCCCTCGCCGACCGGCTCGCGCTCGCCGATAGCCAGATCCATGTCCTCCACCGCACCGCCAAGGAGGGGCTCGGGGCCGCCTATCTCGCCGGCTTCGCCTGGGCTCTCGCGGAGGGGTACGACGTCATCGGCGAGATGGATGCCGACGGCTCCCACCAGCCCGAACAGCTCCAGCGGCTGCTCGACGGCCTCCTGGACGCCGACCTGGTGATCGGCTCGCGCTGGGTCCCCGGCGGGTCGGTGGTCAACTGGCCGTGGGAGCGCGAGGTCCTCTCCCGGGGCGGCAACCTCTACGTCCGGCTGCTGCTCGGCATCCGGGTCCGCGACGCCACCGCCGGGTTCCGGCTCTTCCGCCGCTCCACGCTGGAGAAGATCCGCCTCGACGAGGTCGAGTCCACCGGCTACGTCTTCCAGACCGACCTGGTCACCCGCACCCTCCACGCCGGCCTGACCGTGCGCGAGGTCCCCATCGAGTTCGTCGAGCGGGTCCGCGGCGAGTCGAAGATGAGCGGGCAGGTCGCCTTGGAGTCCCTCAGGCGGATCACCTGGTGGGGGCTGCGCGAGCGCTGGACCCAGATGAAGCACCGGCGGCGGGACGCGCCGGAGCGCCAGGTGCAGCACACCTGATGACGCCGACGAGGGGGAGGACCGGATGAGCCGGAGGTCGCGCCGCCGCGCCGCGGTGCTGCTGTTCCTCGCCTTCGTGGTGATGCCGGTCCTCGAGATCGTCGTCCTCATCCAGGTCGGCCAGGTGATCGGTCCCTGGTGGACGATCCTGCTCCTCGTCCTCGACAGCATCGTCGGTGCCTGGCTGATCAAGCGCGAGGGAAGGCGGGCCTGGCTCGCGCTGCGGGAGCGGGTGGAGACCGGCCGCCTACCGGCTCGCGAGCTCGCGGACGGCGTCCTGGTGGTGCTCGGCGGCGCCTTCCTGCTCAGCCCGGGCTTCGTCACCGACGTGCTCGGCATCCTGCTCATCGTGCCCGTCACCCGGCCGTTGTTCCGCGGCCTGCTGATGGCCTACGCCGGCCGGCAGGTGACCCGTCGTACGGCGCCGATGGCCCCCGGAAACGGCACTCGCCCCGGACCGACCGTGGTCCGGGGCGAGGTCATCGACGAGGGGGAGTGAGCCCCCGCGTCGCTCAGGCCTTCGCGGGCTTCTTCTTGCGGGCGTTGGCGCGGTGCAGGTGCGCCGGACCGATCTCGCCCCCGCGGAGCAGCTCGAGCCGCTCGGTGAGGATCTCCTCGAGCTCCTTCTCCGAGCGACGCTCGAGCAGCATGTCCCAGTGGGTGCGCTGTGGCTTCTCGGCCTTCACCTCACGCTCGATGCCGGCGGTCGACTCCGCCTCGAGGCCGCAGCGCGGGCACTCCCAGACGGCCGGCACGTCGGCCTCGATCGACATCGTGATCTCGAACTCGTGGCCGTGCGGGCACTTGTAGCCGACCTGCTGTCGGGCAGCGAACTCGATCCCGCGCTCGTCCTCGAAGGACTGGCCCCCCAGTCGGGCACCGCGCAGTGTGCGCTCTGCCATCAGACCCCACCTCCCGTGTCTCGTCCTCGAACCCTTTAACGCTACCCGGCGGTAAAAGGTTCCAATCCCGGCTCAGATGACCGCGGGGCGGGCATTGCCGGCGTCGCGGATGCCGCGCTCGGTGTCGACGCGCAGGAGCAGCAGGCCGCCGAGGACGAAGAACGCGATCAGGGCGAAGATCGCCGGCCGGTAGGAGTCGGTGAGCTGGTAGACCAGCCCGAAGGTCAGCGTCCCGAACCAGGAGGTGCCCCGGTCCATGGCGTGGTAGAGGCTGAAGTACTCCGCCTCCTTGCCGCGGGGGATGAACAGCGAGAAGTACGACCGCGCGAGCGCCTGGGTGCCGCCCAGGACGACGCCGATCGCGACGCCGAGGACGAGGAACGGCACCAGCTGTCCCTTCGGCACCACGAGCGCGACGGTGACGATGCCCATCCAGCCCACGATGCCGCCGAGGATCACCTTCTTGGCGCCAAAGCGCGCGGCCGCGCGGCCGAAGGCGATCGCGCCGAACATCGCGACGAACTGGACCAGCAGGTAGGTGCCGAGGACCGTGCCCTCCTCGAAGTCCAGCTCCTCGATGCCGAACGTCGACGCGGAAGCGATGACGGTCTGGATGCCGTCGTTGAAGAACAGGTAGGCGACCAGGAAGGTCAGGGCGACCGGATAGTTGCGCAGATCCTTCAGCGTGGCCGCGAGCTGGCCGAAGGAACGGCTCAGCAGGCCGCCCTCGACGTCCTCCACGGCGGCCGGCTGGTGCTGCTTGATGCCGCGCCACGGGATGATCATGAACGCCGCCCACCACACCGCCGCCGACAGCAGCGAGAGGCGCACGGCCATCTCCTTGTCGAGTCCGAGCGCCTCGTGGAAGGTGACGACGAGGAAGTTGACGGCGAGCAGCAGCCCGCCGCCGGCGTACCCGTAGGCCCAGCCGACCGACGACGTCCGGTCGCGTTCGGCCTCCGTCGAGATCAGCGGCAGGACCGAGTCGCTGACGACGATCGCCGCCCCCGCGGCGAGGTTGGCGACCATGAACGCGATGCTGCCGAACAGCCAGTTCTCGCCACTCATGAAGAACAGCAGGCCGGCTGCGGTCGCACCCACCCAGGACAGGCCGACGAGCAGGTCCGGCTTGCGGGCGGTGCGGTCGGCGAGGGCGCCGACGATCGGGAAGATCAGGGCGCTGAGCAGGGTCGAGATCGTGATGACGTACGACGGCAGCGAGCCCGGCGCGATCGCGAGTCCGAGGACATGGATCCGACCGTGCTCGCCGACGGCGTTCTCGGCGACCGAGATGAGATAGGGCGCGAACAGGACGCCCGCCACGGTGGTCTGGAAGGCCGAGGCGGCCCAGTCCGTGAAGTACCAGGCGCGCTGCTCCCGGGCCCGGTTCAGCGGTCCCAGGTCCGCGATGCCGCTCGCCTCGCTCATGCTGTCGCCCCTCCCTGCGCCGACCGCCACTGGCCGCGCGCCAGGAGGACATCCTTGAGCAGGTCGGTGCGGTCCGTGAAGAGCCCGTCGACCCCGCGGTCGAGCAGGGTGGTCATCTCGGCCGGGTCGTCGATGGTCCAGACGTGGACCTGGAGACCGGCGGCGTGCGCCCGGCGGACCAGACCGGCGGTGGTCACGGTGAACCCGCGCCGGCGGTGCGGGACCTGGAAGGCGGCGAAGCCACGGCCGGCGAGCAGCCGGGCGAGCCGGGTGCTGGGGGAGAGCCGGAAGGCCACGATCTGCCAGGGGTCGGCCGCGGTGGGCACCCGGTCGCCGGTGAGCTCCCGGAACCGCCGGATCCGCCGGCGGGAGAACGACGCCACGAGCAGGCGGTCCCACAGATCGCGCTCCCGGACCAGGTCGGCCAGCGCGGTCACGGCTCCGTCGGACTTGAGGTCGATGTTGAACCGGGCGTCGGGGAAGGCGTCGAGGAGCTCGACCAGCGTCGGCACCTGCTCGCGGCCGGCGATCCGGGCCCGGCGTACGTCGGCCAGGGTGAGCCGCCCCACGGCGCCCTGCCGGTCGGTGACCCGGTCCAGCACGTCGTCGTGGAAGGCGAGCAGGACGCCGTCGGCGGTCACGTGGACGTCGGTCTCGAGGTAGTCGTAGCCCAGGGCCGCGGCGTGCCGGAAGGCGGCCAGGGTGTTCTCGAGACCCTCGATCTCGGGATGGTAGGCGCCGCCACGGTGCGCGAACGCCAGCACCCGGCCCGGCTCGAGGTAGGTCACGGCCCTAGATGTCTCTGAACGTCTCGATCTCGGCACCGAGGTCGCTGAGTCGCTCGGCGAGGTCCTCGTAGCCGCGGTGGATGACGTAGGTGCTGCGCAGCACCGAGGTGCCCTTGCTCGCCAGCATGGCGAGCAGGACGACGACGGCGGGCCGCAGGGCCGGCGGGCAGACCAGCTCGGTGCCGGTCCATGACGTGGGGCCGTCGATCTGCACCCGGTGGGGGTCGAGCAGGGTGACCCGCCCGCCGAGCTTGTTGAGCTCGGTGAGGTAGATCGCCCGGTTGTCGTAGACCCAGTCGTTGAGGTACGTCGTGCCCTCGGCCACGGCGGCGATGACCGCGAAGAAGGGCAGGTTGTCGATGTTGAGGCCCGGGAAGGGCATCGGGTGGATCTTGTCGCGCGGCGCGACGAGGTCCGAGGGGTGGGTCGTGATGTCGACGAGCCGGGTGCGTCCGTTGGCCGCGAGGTACTCCTCGGAGCGGTCGTAGCGGAAGCCCATCTCCTCCAGGACCGCGAGCTCGATCTCCAGGAACTCGATCGGCGCGCGCCGGATGGTGATCTCGGAACGGGTGACGATCGCCGCGGCGAGCAGCGACATCGCCTCGATCGGGTCCTCGCTGGGGGAGTAGTCGACGTCGACGTCGATGGTCTCGCGGCCGGTGACGGTGAGTGTCGTCGTGCCGATGCCCTCGACCTCGACGCCGAGCGCCTGCAGGTAGAAGCACAGGTCCTGGACCATGTAGTTGGACGAGGCGTTGCGGATGACGGTGGTGCCCGGGTGCAGGGCGGCTGCCATCAGCGCGTTCTCGGTCACCGTGTCGCCGCGCTCGGTGAGCACGATCGGTCGGCCGGGGACGATCGCCCGGTTGAGCTGCGCGTGGTACCAGCCGTCGGTGGCCTTCACCTCCAGGCCGAACGGCCGCAGCGCCGACATGTGTGGCTCGACCGTGCGGGTGCCGAGGTTGCAGCCCCCGGCGTACGGCAGCTCGAAGGTGTCGGCCCGGTGGAGCAGGGGGCCGAGGAACATGATGACCGAGCGGGTCCGCCGCGCGGCCTCCTCGTCGATCCGGGTGAGGTCGATGTCCTTGGGCGGGATGATCTCGAGGTCGTTGTCCGCGTTGATCCAGCGCGTCTGCACGCCGATGCTCGTCAGCACCTCGAGCAGCCGGTTGACCTCCTCGATCCGCGCCACCTTGCGCAGGGTGGTGCGGCCCCGGTTGAGCAGTGCCGCGCACAGCAGCGCGACGCCGGCGTTCTTCGAGGTCTTGACGTCGATGCTGCCGGACAGCGCGGTCGGGCCCTTGACCCGCAGATGGGTGGGTCCGGCACCGAGCGCGACGATCTCGGAGTCCAGCGCGGCGCCGATCCTGGCGAGCATCTCCAGGGATAGGTTCTGGTGGCCCTTCTCGATGCGATTGATCGCGCTCTGGCTGGTGCCGAGGCGTTCGGCGAGCTGGGCCTGGGTGAGCCCGCGGTGCTTGCGGGCGTCGCGGATCAGGTTGCCGATCCGGCCCTTGTAGTCTTCGTGGGGCACGTCGAGCGTCATGCCTCGACGGTAACTCACATATGAGATAGCGCAAGTCGCCACGGCGGGCTGCCGCCCCAGGGAAGGTCTGCGAGGATCCTCACATGCACGCGACCACGATCCACGCCGCGGGTGACATCCGGTTCGAAGAGGTCCCGGATCCCCAGCTCAAGAGGCCCACCGACGCCATCGTCAAGGTGACGGCCGGCTGCATCTGCGGATCCGACCTGTGGCCCTACCGCGGCGAGAACCGGATCCGTCCCGGAGCCACGATCGGGCACGAGTGCGTGGGCGTCGTGGAGGAGGTCGGCAGCGAGGTCCGCGACATCCGTGCCGGCGACTTCGTCGTCGTCCCGTTCTGCCACTGCGACAACACCTGCGCCCACTGCCGCGCCGGCGTCCACTCCGCGTGCGTCAACCTCGGCGGCACGACCAGCGGGCAGGCGGAGTACGCCCGGGTCGGGCAGGCCGATGGGAGCCTGGTCCGCACCGAGGCCCCCGCGGACGACGACGCGCTGCTCGCCTCGCTGCTGGCGCTCAGCGACGTGATGCCGACCGGCTGGCACGCCGCCGTCGCGGCCGGCGTGAAGCCCGGTGACACGGCCGTCGTGGTCGGCGACGGCGCGGTGGGGCTGTGCGGCGTCATCGCCGCCTCGATGCTCGGCGCGGAGCGGATCATCGCGATGTCGCGCCACGAGCCCCGCCAGGAGCTCGCCCGCGCCTTCGGTGCGACCCATGTCGTCGCCGCCCGCGGCGAGGAGGGAGTCGCCGAGGTGCGCGAGCTCACCGACGGCATCGGCGCCGACGCGGTCCTGGAGTGCGTCGGCACCAACGACGCGATGACCACCGCGATCGGCGTCGCCCGCCCGGGCGGCGGCGTCGGCTTCGTGGGGGTGCCGCACGGCATCGAGCTGCCCGTGCGCACCCTGTTCGAGAGGAACATCGGGCTGCGCGGCGGCATCGCGCCGGTGCGCCGCTACCTCCCCGAGCTGCTGACGGCGGTCCAGGAGCGCCGTATCGAGCCGGGCCGGGTCTTCGATCTCGCCCTGCCCCTCGCCGAGGTGGCCGACGGCTACCGCGCCATGGACGAGCGCCGGGCGATCAAGGTGCTGCTGCGGCCGTGACACCGCGCGGATGTCGACGTCGCGACCTAGCGTGGCGACCATGACCCGTCTCGACCACACCGCCCATCTCGACCACATCCGCGCCGAGTCGGCCCGGTTCGTCTCGGTACTCGAGGGCTGCCGGCCCGATGCCCGCGTCCCGTCGTGCCCCGACTGGGACGCGGCCGACCTGCTGTGGCACCTCACCGAGGTCCAGCACTCCTGGGAGCACGTCGTCCGGCACCGACCCGCGGCACCCGAGGGCTATGTCGAGCCCACCCGCCCGTCGACGTACGACGAGCTGCTGGCCGTCTTCCGCGCCACCCACGCCGCCTTCGTCGACGCGCTCGGCTCCGCCGACCCCGCCGACGCCGCGTGGTTCTGGTCGGGCCTGCCCGACCACCAGAACGTCGGCCACCTGGCCCGGCGCCAGGCCCACGAGGCCCTCATCCACCGCCTCGACGCGGAGCTGACGGCCGACCGGGTCACGGCCCTGCCACCCGCGCTGGCCACCGACGGGATCGACGAGATCCTCGACGTGATGTACGGCGGTCTGCCGCCGTGGGGCCGGTTCGAGCCCCGCGAGCAGTACGCCGAGTTCCGTGCCAGCGACACCGGCACGTCGGTGTGGGTCCAGGTCGGCACCTTCTCGGGCACCACGCCAGAGGGCACCGAGCGCAGCGGCGAGCCCGACCAGCACGTCGTCGCCGACCCGGGGGTGCCCGCCGATCTCGTCGTCGCCGGCACGGCGGGCGACCTCGACGCCTGGCTGTGGCATCGCGGCGACGAGGAGCGGTTGACGATCACCGGCGACGCGGGCGTCCGCGCCCATGTGGGCGCGGTGCTGGGTCAGGCGATCGACTGAGGGCCGGTCCCGCGCACCTGCGCGCGCCGGCTCGACCGACCGGCGACCAGGACGACGCCGAACAGCGCCGCGATGCCCAGGACGAACAGCAACACGACCGCCAGCACGATCACGAGGGCGAGAAGACTCATGGATCCCACCCTCGCATGACGCAGGTCACATCCCAAGGGTGATGCGAGTCACATCCGTCCCGGACGGCTTTCCGACCGGGGGAGGACGACGCCGCACACCGACGGGCGAGAGGATCGGCCCCATGGGCGATCTCGACGGCATGACCTTCCTGGTGACCGGGGCCAACACGGGCATCGGCAAGGAGACCGTGCGCGGCCTCGCCGGCCGTGGCGCCCGAGTCGTGCTCGCCGGGCGCTCCGAGGAGCGGACCCGCGCGGCGATCCGCGAGATCGCGGCCGAGACGGGCAACGCCGACCTCGACTTCCTGCCGCTCGACCTCGGTGACCTGGGCTCCGTACGGGCCGCCGCGGCCACCTTCCTCGACTCCGGCGAGCGACTCGACGTGCTGGTCAACAACGCCGGCCTGGCCGGCAGGCGGGGGATGAGTGCCAGCGGTTTCGAGCTGGCCTTCGGCACCAACCACGTGGGGCCGTTCCTGCTCACCGAGCTGCTCCGCGACCACCTCGCCGCGACCGGCCCCGGGCGAATCGTCATCGTCGCGAGCACCGGCCACTACCGGGCGCCGGGCATCGACTGGGACGCGGTCCGGCGGCCCTCGGTCACCCGCACCGCCTTCGACGAGTACTGCGTCTCGAAGCTCGCCAACGTGCTCCACGCGCGTGAGCTCGGCCGGCGACTGGAGGGCACGGGCGTGACGACGTACTCGCTGCACCCGGGGGCGATCGCGTCGGACGTGTGGCGCGAGGTGCCGTTCGGGATGCGCCACCTCATGAAGCTGTTCATGAAGTCACCGGCGGAGGGAGCCCGGACGTCGCTGTACTGCGCGACCTCGCCCGAGATCGCGCACCAGAGCGGGCGCTACTACGACGACCGGCGGGAGAAGCAGCCGTCGCGCGTGGTCACCGACGAGCTGGCCGCCGAGCTGTGGGAGCGCAGCGTGGGCTGGGTCAGCGCGGGCTGACGAGCACGCCCGGATTGAGGATGCCGGCCGGGTCCAGGGCCGCCTTCGCCGCCCGCAGGGCAGCGGCGAAGGGCTCGGGGCGCTGCGCGTCGTACCCGGGGCGGTGGTCGCGCCCGACCGCGTGGTGATGGGTGATCGTGCCGTCGTGGTCGACGATCGCGGCCGAGACGGCGGCCTTGATCTCGTCCCACTGCGCCCGGGTGCTGCCCCAGCGGCCGCCGGCGTAGACGCCGTAGTAGGGAGCGGGGCCGTCGGGGTAGACGTGGGTGAACCGGCAGGTCACCACCCCCTGGCCGCCACAGACCTTCGCGATCGCCTCCTGCGCCGCGGCGGTGACGGCCGCGTGGAAGGTGGGGAAGGCGTCCCAGGTGCACGCGGTCTCGAAGGTCTCGACGATCATCGAGCGACGGGCCAGCTCGTCGCGCTGGTAGGGCATCCGGATGAAGGCCGAGCGCCAGGCCCGTGAGGCGTCGTCGTCGCCGTGGCCCGGATCGCCGGCGGAGCGGTCGCGAGTCGCGAGCACCTCGCCGCCGTGGTCCGTCACCAGCTCGAGTGCCCGGTCCAGCCACGCGTCGACCGGGTGATCGGCGGACTCGAAGGCGATGATGAGCAGCCCGCCGCCGACCGCCGTGCCGGCGTTGATCATCGCCTCCGCGGGATCGAGCAGGCGGCAGTTGGCCGGGTAGAGGCCGGCCTGGGCGATCGCCCGGCTCGCGGCCACGGCGGCATCGTACGACGCGAAGGTGGTGGTCGCGGTCCGCTGCCAGGCCGGGCGCTGCTGGAGTCGCATCCACGCCTCGGTGATCACGCCGAGCGCACCCTCCGAACCGAGGAACATCCGGTCGGGCGAGGGCCCGGCTCCGGATCCGGGCAGCCGGCGCGACTCGCCCACGCCCGCGGGGGAGACCACCCGCATCGACTCGGTGAGGTCGTCGATGTGCGTGGCGAGTGTCGCGAAGTGGCCACCGGCGCGGGTCGCGAGCCAGCCGCCGAGCGTGGAGAACTCGAAGGACTGCGGGAAGTGGCGCAGGGTCAGGCCGTGCGGACGTAGCTGATCCTCCAGCGCCGGACCGTAGGCGCCCGCCTGGACCCGGGCGGCGCGGCTCACCGGGTCCACCTCGAGCACGCGGTCGAGCCGTGCCATATCGAGGGTGACCGCAGGCCCCTCGAAGCGCGGCTCGACGCCGCCGACGACCGAGCTGCCGCCGCCGTACGGCACCACGGGCGTACCGCTCGACGTACACCAGTCGAGCACGTCGACGACGTCCTGCTCGGTGCGCGGCCGGACGACGAGGTCCGGCACGTGCGCGGTGTCGCCCTGCAGGTTCCGCACGACGTCGCGGAACGCCTTGCCGCGGGCGTGGGCCAGCCGGTCGACCGGGTCGGTCGAGCAGAGCCCGGCCAGGGAGGCGGGCGGCGCGACCCGGGGCTCCGGTACGCCGAGCGCGCGCGGGTCGGGGGGAGCGTGGTCGGTCAGGTCGTGGTCCGGCAGCAGCCCGGCCACCCGGGTCACCAGGTCGGCGGTCTCGGCCGCGGTGAGCCGGCCCGCCTCCGTTCCCCAGCCCCACCAGGACCGGGTGCGTGCCGTCCTCGGGGCGTCGCTCACGCCGAGGCCAGGATCACGGCCAGCGGCAGGCCCACGACGATCAGCAGGAGCACGACGAGCAGGAGCACGAAGGCGAGCATGCCGGGCGCCCGCTGCTTGGTGAACCCCATCGCACCGCCGACGAAGGTGAGCACGGGGGCGGCGTAGTAGACGTCGACGGTCTGTCCGGGCGCCAGCTGGACCTGCTGACTCGCGTGCCCGTAGCGCCACATCCACTGGGCGTGGGCGGAGACCGTGTGGACACCCGGCGGCATCGTGATGACGTTCGGCCCGAACCGGGCCGCGACCGGATAGCCGTTGACCTGCACACTCGGCGTGATCATGGTGAGCATCCGGTTGCCCTGGACATTGACGCGGAGGTACCCGGGCGGGGGCGGAGGGGGCTGGGCGCTCATGCGCGCGACCCTACGAGGTCGAGCAGGGCGGGCCAGGCGGCGGTCCCGAGCCGGCGGTTCGCGTCCTCCGTGCCCCCGCGGCGCATCCGCTGACCCGCCTCGACGACGGCCTCGCCCGGCAGCACGACGCGGTGGCCGGCCTCCGGATCGGCGACGAGCGCGGTGGCACACCCGTGCCGGGCCCGCCGGAGCACGATCTCCTCGGCCTGCTCCCGGGACGGCCACACCTGGTCGTCGTCGCCGGCCACGAGCAACACGTCCGGGATCCGCTCGACCGGGAGGCTGGCGGCGGCGACCTCCTCGGGAGCGGCGGCCCGGGAGCGTACATAGAGGTCGCGGTACGCGGGTGGGTCGGTGCGCGGCTTCCACGGAACGAACCGCACGAACGGCACCGGCGCCCCGTCGAGCGTCCAATGGGACGTCTGCCTCCCGTCGCCGGCGACACCCGCCCACACGATGTCACTTGGCGCGAACGCGGCGACCCCGTCGACCGGCGCCTCGGTGAGCGAGGCCGTGGCGAGCGCGGCCTCGGCACCGAAGGAGAGCCCGACGAGGACCACCCGGTCGCAGTCGGTGGCGAGCGCCTCGGCGCGGGCGGCGAAGGTCTCGAGCGGGATCTCCCACGGTCCGTCGTGCTGCTCGGGGCCACCGAACCACTGGATGGACTCGGCGAGCACACCCTGCTCCGCGAGCAGCCGGGCCCGCTGCTCGTCGACGCGGCCGCTCGAGCCGCCGAGCACCAGGGCGCCCACGCCGAGAGCGTCGTCGGGCTCCCAGCGGACGCCGAGGGGTGCGGACAGCTCGATCCGGCGGGCCATGCCCGCGACCCTACTCACACCCCGGGCCGCCGGCGGAGAACATGATGCGGAGTACATGATGGGGGCGTGAGCACCCTCGATCCTGAACGCTTGCGCACCCTCACGCTGCTGCGCCGGGTGCGTGACCGGATCGACCGCGAGTACGCCCGCCCGCTCGACGTCGAGGCGCTGGCGCGCGACGTGCACATGTCGGCCGGGCATCTGAGCCGCGAGTTCAAGAAGGCCTACGGCGAGCCGCCGTACTCCTACCTGATGACGCGGCGGATCGAGCGGGCGATGGCCCTGCTGCGTCGCGGCGACCTGAGCGTCACCGACATCTGCTTCGAGGTCGGCTTCTCGTCGCTCGGCACGTTCAGCACCCGGTTCACCGAGCTGGTCGGCGTGCCACCGAGCGCCTACCGCGACGACGCCCCGGAGCCCGAGGAGGGCGCGGCCGAGCCGCCGTCGTGCGTGACTAAGAAGGTCACCCGGCCGGTGCGGCGCGGCGGCGCGCAGACCAGCCCGGACGCGCCGGCATCGGTCAGGAATCGAGAAGCACCGCGGTTCGAGGCGCCGTTAGCGTGAGCGACATGGACATCAGCATTCAGCACAGCTTCCTCCCGCAGACCGATCCGGAGGCCTCGCTCGCCTTCTACCGCGACGTGCTCGGCTTCGAGCTCCTCAATGACGTCGGGTACGGCGACATGCGGTGGCTCACCGTGGCGCCGAAGGGCCGGCAGACCCCGTCCGTCGTGCTCTGCCCGCCCGCCGCGGACCCGGGCATCACCGAGGACGAGAAGAAGGTCATCGCCGAGATGATGGCGAAGGGCACCTACGCCACCCTCGTCCTCAGCACCCCCGACCTCGACAGCACCTTCGAGCGGATCCAGGCCACCGGCGCCGAGGTCATCCAGGAGCCGATCGACCAGCCGTACGGCGTGCGCGACTGCGCGTTCCGCGACCCGGCCGGCAACCACGTCCGCATCAACCAGGCGGGCTGAGTGCGCCGACGCCCCTAGGCTGCTGCCGTGCCCGTGTACGACCCGCCCCCCGCCCGCGACCGCGCCACCCGGCAGGCCGACGCCCGGGCGCTGCTGGCCACGCCGGAGATCGATGTCTGGGTCGCGACGGCGTCCGCCGCCGGCGTACCCCATCTCGTGCCGGTGTCCCTCGCCTGGGTGGGGGAGCGGGTCGTGATCGCGGTGGAGGGCGGCTCGATCACGGCACGCAACCTGATCGCCTCGGGCGTGGCGCGCCTGGGGGTCGGCCCGACCCGCGATGTCGTCATGGTCGACGTCGTCCTCGACCGGTCGGTGCCCGTCGACGAGGACCCGGCGCTGGGGGCGGCCTACGCCGGCCAGGCCGACTGGGACCCGCGCGGTCTGGCGGGCTATGTGTTCCTCGTGCTCCGGCCCGAGCGGATCCAGGCCTGGCGGGAGTCCAACGAGATCGCCGGCCGCACGATCCTGCGCGCGGGCACCTGGCTCAGCTGAGCACCACCAGGCGCTGGGTGGCCCGGGTCATCGCGACGTAGCGGTCGACGGCGCCCTCGATCCCGGTGCCGAAGCGGTCCGGCGCCACGAGCACGACCAGGTCGAACTCCAGGCCCTTGGCGTGCGCGGGGCTCAGCGACCGGACCCGTGCGGTGGCGGCGAAGCCCGGGTCGCCGATGACGGCGGCGACGCCCTCGTCATGCTCAGCCAGCCATTCCGCGACGATCGTGGCGAGGCGCGCGCGGTCGTCGTATTGGACGGGCACGCCGGTGCTCCGGATCGACGTGGGCACGTTGGCGTCGGGCAGGACCTCCCGGACCACGGGCGCGGCGGCGGCCATCACCTCGGCGGGGGTGCGGTAGTTGACAGTGAGCGAGGCCAGCTCGACGTCGCGCAGGCCGACCCGCTCCAGGCGCTCGGCCCAGGTCTCGACGAAGCCGTGGCGGGCCTGGGCACGGTCGCCCACCACGGTGAAGCTGCGCGACGGGCAGCGGCGCAGCAGCATCTGCCACTCCGCGTCGGTGAGCTCCTGGGCCTCGTCGACCACGACGTGCGCGAACGGCCCGGCGTAGCGACCGGGATCGGCCGCCGACACCTCGGAGCCGCCGGCGAGCGCGCCGCGCAGGTCGGCGCCGCGGAGCATCGACATGATCATCAGGTCGGAGTCGTCGGAGGCGACCAGATGGTCCACGACGCGATCCATCTCCTCCCGCTCCGCCGCCGCCTCGGCCTCCTGCCGTCGCCGGGCCCGCGCGGCGTCCGGGTCGCCCAGCCGGGCCCGCGCCAGGTCGAGGAGTGGCAGGTCCGCGACGGTCCACGCCTGCGGCCCGGTACGCCGCAGCGCGCGGACCTCATCGGGGGAGAGCCAGGGCGCGCAGTGGCGCAGGTAGGCGGGCACCTCCCACAGATCGCCCACCAGGTCGGTGGGCTCGATCATCGGCCAGGCCCGGGTGAGCGCCTCCGCGAGCTCGCCGTTGCGGCGCAGGGAGCGACGCAGTTGCTCCTCCGACGCGTCGACGGCCTCGTGCTTGTCGACGAGGATGTCGAGCAGCGCCTCCCAGACCTGGTCGCGCGCCTCGTTGTGCGGCGTGCCCGGGTCGGGAGCGCCGAAGGCCTCGGCCCAGTCACCCGCACCGAGCCACACCTCCGACCAATCCGTCTCGACCACCATGCCCTCGGTCGGCGGCTCCTCGTAGAGCCGGACCGCGGGCTCGATCGCGCCGACCATCCTCACGTCGGCCTTGAGCCGGGCCGCCTCGGGGTCGCTCTCCGCGACGGCGCTCCGGCCCTCCGCGACGAGGTCGTGGACCGTACAGGTGCGCACGCCCTCCTCCCCGAGGCTCGGCAGCACGTCGCCGACGTACGCGAGATAGGGCTGGTGGGGGCCGACGAAGAGCACGCCCCCGCGCCCGTCGCCGAGCCGCGGGTCGGCGTACAGGAGGTAGGCGGCGCGGTGCAGCGCGACCACCGTCTTGCCGGTGCCGGGACCGCCGTCGACCACGAGCGTCCCGCGGGACCCGGCCCGGACGATGGCATCCTGATCGGCCTGGATCGTGGCGAGCACGTCGCGCATCCGCGCCGAGCGGCTGTTGCCGAGGCTCGCGACGAAGGCGGACTGGTCATCGAGGGCGGCGTTGCCCGCGGCGGCGTCCAGTGCGTCGGCGGTGAACACCTCGTCCCAGTAGTCGCTCACCCTGCCGTCGGTCCACCGGTAGCGACGCCGGCTGGCCAGGCCCATCGGGTTGCCGTGGGTCGCGCCGAAGAAGGGCTCGGCGGCGGGGGAGCGCCAGTCGACGAGCAGCCGCCGACCGTCGGCGTCGGTCAGGCCGAAGCGACCGACGTGGACGGTCTCGCCGTCGGCCGCCACCATCCGGCCCAGGCACAGGTCGAGGCGATAGCGGCGCAGCGCCTTGAGTCGGCCGCTGAGCCGGTGCACCTCGAGGTCGCGGTCCATCGCCTCCTGCCCGGTCCCGCCCGGCTGCCGGCGTACGTCGGCGAGGCGTTCCTCGAGCTCGGCCACGGTGCGCTCGAGGCTGGCACCGATCGCCGCGAAGTGGGCCTCGTCATCGGCCACGAGCGCGGGGGTGTCTTTGGCGGGGTGGTCCTGCAGGTCGAACGCGCGGGTCGTCGCGTCGGTCAATTCATCAGCTCCCATGCGGGTTTCGTGACGTGTCGGGCCGGTCGGAGACCGGGATTCTGCCCGCTCCAGGGGGCCTTGCGGCAAGGCCCCCTCTGCGCTATACCTTGGGAGTGGCGAGGAGTGTCGGTGCCGCCCGATAGAAGTCAGGTATGAGCCGCGACCTCCAGATCACCTTCGACTGTCACGACCCACGCGCCCTGTCCTCGTTCTGGCGCGACGTCCTGGGCTACGTCCACCCCGGGCCGCCCGGCGTCCCGCTCGCTCCCGGCGCTGACCCGCTCGCCGCATGGGACTCGTTCCTCGAGCGGATCGGGGTGCCGGAGGCGGCGCGCAACACCCGCTCGGCGATCGAGGATCCCGACGGCTCCGGGCCACGCGTGTTCTTCCAGCAGGTTCCCGAGAGCAAGTCCGTCAAGAACCGCGTGCACCTCGACGTCCGGGCCGCGCCCGGTCTGGCGGGGGAGGAGCGGATGGCCGCCCTCGAGGCCGAGTGCGACCGCCTCGTGGCGCTCGGCGCGACCCGGCTGGCCCGGCACGAGCCCGCGCCGCCGATGGGCGCGGGGCACCTGGTGCTGGCCGACCCGGAGGGCAACGAGTTCTGCCTCGACTGAGGGCTCGGTAGCGTCGCGGCATGCAACGACGTCTGGCGGTGGTGACGGGCGGCAGCCGGGGGATCGGCGCGGCGACGGCGCGGATGCTGGCGGGCTCGGCGTGGAACGTGCTCCTGACCTATCACTCCGATGACGCCGCCGCCCGTGTCGTGGTCGGGGACTGCCGGGCATCCGGGGCATGGGCCGACGCGATCGCGCTCGACGTGAGCGACGAGTCCGCCGTCGAGAGCGCCTTCGCCGCCCTGCCCGACGACGCGGGCCCGCTGCGCGGTCTGGTCAACAACGCCGGGATCGTGGCGCCGACCGCCACCGTCGCCGAGCTCCGTGCCGACCGGATCCGGCGGGTCCTCGAGGTCAACGTGCTCGGCTCGCTGCTCTGCTCCCGGGAGGCAGTGCTCCGGATGTCGACCGATCGAGGGGGAGCGGGCGGCGCCGTGGTCAACGTGTCCTCCCGCGCTGCCGTGCTCGGCGCGCCCGGCGAGTATGTCGACTACGCCGCGTCGAAGGCGGCCCTCGACGCCGTCACCCGCGGGCTGGCCGTCGAGACCGCCGAGCAGGGGATCCGGGTCAACAGTGTGCGCCTCGGACTCATCGACACCGAGATCCACGCTCGCAACGGCGAGCCGACCCGGCTCGCCCGGCTCGCGCCGGCGGTGCCGATGGGCCGCCCCGGCACCACCGCCGAGGCAGCCGCGGCCATCTGCTGGCTGCTGGACGACGCGTCGTCGTACACGACCGGTGCGGTGCTCGACGTGGCGGGCGGCCGGTGAGGGGCGTGTCGGTTTCCTTCAAGCCGCCGGTCGGCGCCGCTCGGTAGCCTCGCCGGGATCACGGGGCACGGGTCCCTGACGATCGACGACGACGGCACCCACCGGGTCGCCCTCACGTACGCACTGCCGGTCTGTCGGCTATCCGACGGGGGCGACCCAGACCTTCTCGCCGAGGACCCGGCCGCGGGCGTCGAGGAAGCTCAGCGTCACCTGCGGCACTCCGACCGCCTCGGGCAGCGCGGTGCCGTACCCGTGCGAGTCCGGCCGCACGGGCAGCATCCGGTCGACTCCGGGCGCCCGGACCCGCACCTGGGTGGCGCTCGGCCACGGCGAGATGCCGTACAGGATCGGCTCGCTGTCGGTGAAGTAGCCGCCGAACTGCTCAGGGGAGGTCAGCTCCTGGGGCGGGACGTCGTCCCCGGCCCAGATCGTTCCGCCGCAGCCGTACTCGAGTTCCTGCTTCGTCGGCGTGCCGGTGCCGTCCCAGACGCCGTCGCTCATCGCGTAGCAGACCTTCCCGGTCGAGGAGGTCGCCACCCAGAAGGCGAACACGCCGTGGCCGGTGTCGAACTGCGCGACCAGCGCGGGCTCGTCGAGCTTCCCGAGGCCGTTGCCGGTCGTGTTCGGCTGGTGGGCGAAGTCCTCGATCACGCTGGACACGACCTCGGTCGGACCACCGATCGCGACGGCCGTGGCGGCGCCCACGGTCGAGAACGCCAGGCCCAGCCCGATGGCGGTACGACGGCGGGCGCGGCGGCGCCGTACCCGGGCGTCGGTGGAGGTGACGAGGGGGTCCCGGTCCTCGGCGAGGATCCGGGCGAGCGCCGCCTCGGACCAGTCCGGATCGAGGGGGAGGGGAGCGGGGGCGAGGGCAGTGATCGGGTCGGTCATCGGAGGCCACCTTCGGTCAGGGGTCGGTGCGGGCGGGCGGTGCGTGGCTCCGCCGGGGACGTGAGGTCATGCAGGGCGGCGCGAGCGCGGTGGGCGCGGACCCGGAAGGTGCCCGGCCGGATTCCGAGGACATCGGCCGCGGCGTCGGGCGTCAGGCCGTCCCACGCGACCAGCAGCAGCGCCTCGCGCTGGTCGTCGGGCAGCGCCGCGAGCGCCTCGAGGGCGGCCATCCGATCGGTCGCGAGCAGGCCGGCATCCTCACCGGTGCGCGCCGCGGCGTCGAGCAGCCGCAATCGGTCGTGCAGCGCCGTGCGCCGGCGGGTGGAGCGCCGGCTGTTGCCGACGACCCTGCGGGCCGCCGCGATCAGCCAGGCGATCGGCGGGCGCGGCACGTCGTCCCAACGGCGCCAGGCCTGCACGAAGGTCTCGGCGACGACGTCCTGAACGTCGTCGGGCGGCACGTGGCGGCGTACGTAGGCCGCGACGCGTGGGCCGTCGCGGCGCCACGCCTCGCTGAACTCGGCGTCATCGGAGGTGCTCATGTCCTAGTAGTGTCCGGCTCCCTCCCGGTGTTACCGGCACCACGCGCCGGTTCCGCTCCCGGCGCGGGCAGAGCAGGCCGGGTACGTACGATGGCCGAGTGCGGCGCCCTCTCGTCATGACGATCGCGCTGCTCGCGATCCTCGCCGGCGGAGCCGGGTGGCTCCGGGCGGAGCGCGGCGCCGGAGACCCCGCCGACCGGCCGGGCGCGAGCGACCTGCTGGGCTGGCGCGAGGTCGACGGCGTCCCGTGGCCGCAGCTGCCGAGCGTGACCCCTGTCGACTCCTCCCCGGACGACCTGCCCGCCAGCGGCACCGTGCTGGTGAACTTCTGGGCGTCCACCTGCGGTCCCTGCCGCGACGAGATGCCGATGCTCCAGCGCCTGGCCGGCACGGGCCGGGTCCCGGTCGTCGGGGTCTCCCGGGACCTCGACGACGACAGTGCCCGCGCCGCTCTCGACGAGTTCGGGGTGTCGTACCCGAACTTCCGCGACCGGGACGGCCACCTTGCGGAGGCACTGGCCGACGTCGTCCCCTTCAACGGCGTGCCGTCGACCGTGCTGGTCGTCGACGGCCGGATCCGGTGGGCCCACATCGGCGACTTCGACAGCTACGACGAGCTGGTGCGCGACGTCGACGCGCGCGTGGCCGGGGGAGCGCCGGGTCGCTGAGCCGAGCGCCGGCGATGTGGCTGAGCCGGGGGAGAGCCGCGCACGCCGTACAGTCCGACCTCGTGGACCTTCACGCCGCCGGGGCCTACCGACGCACCCGGGCCCAGCGGGCGAGCCCCTGGCTCTCCTGGTCACGACCGGACCGCGCGTTCTTCGCCTCGGGGGCGTGCCACATCCTGGCGTGGACCTGTCGCGAGCTGCACCCGAGCGAGCCGATCGGCATCGCGGCGCTGCGCGCCACCGGCGCCGAGCAGGTGTTCCACGCCTTCGCGACCTGGGGCGCCTGGGCGTTCGACCACAGCGGCTGGCACCCGGCGGACGCCCTCGTCGGCGTGAACCAGGACTTCGCCGGCCACGCGATCGAGCGCGTCGAGATCACCACCGACCTGGCGACCTTCTGCCGACAGCACCGCCACCGGATGCCGCACCAGTACCACGACGACCCGCGCCCCCGGGCCCGTGACTACGTCCGCCGGTTCGAGCCGCCGTGGCCGGCGGCGACAGCAGGGGAGCACGACCGATGAGTTCGCGGCGCCCGGCCGGTCCTCTCGGGTGACCCCAGGAAGGAGCACACCGTGCGGAAGCTGACCTTCGCCATGAACGTGAGTCTGGACGGCTACGTCGCCGCACCCGGCGACGATCTCGGTTGGAGCGTACCGAGTGACGAGCTGTTCCAGTGGTGGTCCGATCGGGTCGCCGCGACGAGTCTGGCGCTGTACGGGCGCAGGCTCTGGGACACGATGAGCTCGCACTGGCCGACAGCCGACCAACAGCCCGACGCCACCGAGGCGGAGCGCGAGTACGCCCGTCGCTGGCGCGCCATGCCCAAGGCGGTGTTCTCCTCGACGACCCGTACGGTGGACTGGAACAGCCGTCTGGTCACCGGCGACGCGGTCGCCGAGATCACCCGGCTCAAGGCCGAGGACGGCGGCCCGATGGACATCGCCGGCGCCACGCTGGCCGCGACGGCCATGCGGGCCGGACTGATCGACGAGTACGTGCTCGCCACCGCGCCGGTCCTGGTCGGCGGCGGCACGCCGTTCTTCACGGTCCTGGACGACCGGGTGCACCTCGACCTGGTCGAGACCCGGGTGTTCTCCAACGGCGTGGTCCTGACCAGGTACCGGCGGCGGCACGCTCTTTGAAAGTGGCTCACCTGGTCGAGGACCTCGATCATCGCACCGTCCCCCTGACGCGTCGCCCGATCGGGCGCGTTCGATAGCGTCAGCCGGCATGGTGCGCCTTCGTCAACAGTCCAGGTTCCGGGTGTCACAACCTACGAGCCGCCCTACACAGGCAGCCCTGGCGGTCTTCATGCTGGTCGGCACTGCCGCCTGTGGCGACACCCAGGACGGCGACGGCGCCGATGGCGGCCCGGACCCGGACGCCACAGCATCGCCCTCGACGGAGTCCTCTGCAGAGCCCACGACGGATCGGTCCGGGGCCACCCAGAGTCCGGAGGAGAGCTTTCGTGCCTGGCTGGTCGCGAGCCGGAAGCCTGACGCCGCCCTGGCCTGCACCTACCTGACGTCCGGCCTGGTCGAGAAGATGATCGCCGAGCTGGCGACCAGCGGCCTGGCCAGCGTGTCGAGCTGCGAGGAGCTCACCGAGCTGAGCGCCGCACTGTTCAAGGCCGCCGGGACGGACGCCGAGGTCGTCGTGGACACCAGGGAACAGGGTCCGAGCCACGCCGAGCTGTGGGTCGAGTACGTCAGTAGCGGGAAGTGCGGCACGGTCGACATGGTCCCGTCCGGCGGACAATGGGTGATGACCGAGCAGTCTGAGGTTCGCTGCTGAGCGATGCCCGCGCGGAGAGCGCCTCCAGGAGTTCGAACACGGCAGTTCGGCCCGCAAACCCACCGCTTCCAGGGACTCTCCTCGACATCGGGGTTTAAGCACGGGCAGCGTGCGATAGGAAACTGGGCATGCGTGCTCGACTCCTCACCTCGTTGATCTCCGTCGCGGGCATCGCGCTCGCCGGATCGGTAGCCGCGGCACCTGCCGCACGCGCTGACGGGAAGGTGATCGCCGCATCCGGGATCCTGAAGAGGGTCGAACCGCCGGCCACCGACAACGCCGCCCGCCAACTGGTGCAGACCAGCGTTCGCCTCGTCTTCGACCAGAACCGCGCCACAGCGACAGTCGTGCTTGCGGGCTCGCCGACTACTGGCGCCGACCAGGCGACACTCCGACTCACCGTCGGCGAGAGCGTCCCCGGCGGCTGCGACGGACCCGCGTACGCGACGCCGACCGTCGGAGACACCGATGTTGAGTGGCAGCGCACCGGACCGACGACGTACGTCCTTGACTGGAGCGGCGTGTACCTGGACGACGACTACGACTGCGCCGCCGTCGAGTTGGTCGGCTCGGGCACTCGGTACGACTACCTGTTCGGCACTCTCGTCCCCGAGCACGCCCAGCCGGCGCTCCAGGTGGACTCGACCACCCTGCTCGGCAAGCCGAAGCTCAACCTGGTGCCCGGCGTCTGGACGAAGATCGACGTCGACGTTCGCAACACCGGTCAGGGGATCGCGAGCCAGGTGGTCGTGCAGGGGAGGGGCAAGGGTCTCAAAGTGAAGAGCGCGACAGTGCCGTACGACATCTACCCCGGCTCCACCGGCACCGCGAAGCTGACCGTCAAGCTCAAGAAGAAGCGCAAGACCAAGCTGGTGGTCACAGTCCTCAGCGGTGTGGCGCGGGCGACGGCCAACGCGAAGGTGAAGCCGGCTCAGGCGCCGTCTCGGCTGCGCGCCGGGACGTACCGCAGCAAGGACAAGAGCGTGACCTTCCGCGTCAAGGGCAACAAGGTGGTCGGCTTCCGGGTCCGGACCCAGACGACGTGCGGCGGTTACCCGAACCCGTTCACGTACACCACGAACTGGTACGACATGCCGACGTTCAAGCTCCCGAAGTCCGGCATCGTCGATGTCACCGACCGGGGCGACCTCTACTCCGCCACCCTGGGCGGACGGGCGTCCGGCAAGAAGGTCAAGGCGACCTTCCGCTACAGCGGCCCCGACCGGTGCCGCGCCACGAAGGAGTTCACCGCCAAGCGAATCGGCTGACACCCGTGATCCGGCGGCCGCCCACGTGCCGGTGAGCCGTACGAGGGGCTTCGGGAGGCGTGCTGCAACTCCCGGGTGAGTAATCGCCGATAAGTGACATTATGTCATGTTACGTCGGCGTACTGCACAGACGAAGCACTCCGCACATCCTGAACCACTGCCTCTCTGGAGGTGCCGACCAACCGCGGGGGTCCACTTCGCCGAACCATTCAGCCGCGGCGAGCTTTGTCTGCTCCGACGTGGCCCGGAGAATCTGAGGCGTTTCGGCCGGTCCGGCCTACGGCTCCTTGAACACGTCGCGGTCGCCGACGCGGCGCCACCGACACCGCAGCTCGCCGTCGACAGTGCCGCGGAGCCGCAAAGCGGCATTACCGCAAGACGGCCGCCGGTAACGGTTGTGTCATTCTCCAGTCTGGGTGATGCACCGGATGAATCACCGGTGTCTCCCCGACCCCACTCCCCGCTCGGCGCGGCCGAACCCCGGCCCGACCTGCGGAAATCAGGTTCCGATCCTCCCGTCGATCCCCTCGCGCAGCAGGTCGGCGTGTCCGCAGTGCTGGGCATACTCGGTGATCATTCGGAGCACCAACCAGCGCAGGTCGACATCTTCGTACCAATCCAGTGGACGGGCGGTGTCGTCGAGCTCGTGGGCGCCAAGGATCTCGCGGGAGACGGCGCACTCGTGGCGCCAGGTCTCCAGGTCGGCGACGAAGTCGGCATCCGTCGGCAGGTCGAAGTCGAGGTTGGGATTCTCGTCCGTGAAGAAGAGGTAGGGCACATCGCGTCGCTCGAAGTTCTGCTGGAACCACCAGCGTTCACACCCGGCGAGGTGGCGGACCAGGCCTTGGAGCGACAACGTCGATGGCGGCATGGACCTGGCCCGCGCCTGTTCCGGAGTCAGGCCGCGACACTTCATCTCCACCGTCGCCCGGTAGTAGTCCAGATATGCCGCGAGCGCCTCACGCTCACCGGCCACGCGGGGGATGCGCGGACGGTTATCGTCGGCCCACTTGGGCGAGAAGGCGTCGTCCGCCAGGCCGGACTCCGACCCGACAGCGGGCTCCCCGGAGTTGTCGCTCATACACCGCACCCTGCCATGCCGGCGGCGAAATCCTCGGTCACTCCCCTTCGCCCAGCGACTCGGCGACCATCTTGATGGCGGCGAGGCGGCGGTCCCAGGCCGCTCCGATGTCCTCCAGGACACGCGCGGTGGCGCTGAGCTCGGCACCGAGCGCCCTGAAGCGCAGCTCCCGGCCGGCTCGGTGGGACTCGACCAGGCCGACGGCCTCCAACGCGACGAGATGCTTGGCGATGGCCTGCCGGCTGAGCGGCAGGATCTCGGCCAGCGCCGAGGCGGAGAGGTCGGCCCGGCCGAGCCGCTCCAGGATCTGCCACCGCGTCTCGTCACCGAGTGCCGCGCACACGGCCATCACCTGGGCAGGAGCGCTCATGCCGCGAGGTCGACCGTGGGCGCGAATGCGACCAGCTCGGCCAGCTCGGCCCGCCACCCCTCGGAGTTGCTCGCCCACGACGACGTCCGGAAGTCGGCGTCACCCGCCAGCAGGTCGAAACCGGTCTCGGTCACGGTGAGCCGGGTCCCCCCGGCGATCTCCTCGAGCTCGAACACCACCGTCGTCCGGTTGCCCGCGGACAGGTCGTCGCCCGCCTCGTTGGCCCAGTGGAAGCCGATCCGAGACGGCTCGTCGATCTCGATCACCTCCACCGGGAACGACACGCCGTGCTCGGTCCAACCGAACCGACCCCGGCCGCCGGGCCGCACGTCGAGCTCGCACTGGTCACCGAACCAGCGGGCGATCAGCTCGCTCCGGGTGACTGCCGCCCAGACCTGGGCGACAGAGGCCTCGATCTCGACGCTGCGGGTGATGCTGACCGCCTCGATCGTGTCCACGCTCTCACTCCTCATGACTGCTCTCCTCAAGGAATCGTCCATCGGTTAACTGCAATCAGATGGTTGCACACACGGAACGCATACGCAACCATTAAGTTGCAGTTTGGGGCTGGGACGACGAGAGGCGACCGTCGTCGAGGTCACCGTTCGGTGACCCGGCCCCCCTCGACGTGCAGCTCACGGCTGGTCGACACCGCGGTGCGCATCCGGCGGTCGTGGGTGACCAGGAGGAGCGTGCCCGGGAAGCCGGCGAGCGCTGCCTCGAGCTGCTCGATCGCAGGCAGGTCGAGATGGTTGGTGGGCTCGTCGAGGACCAGTAGGTTCACTCCCCTGGCCTGCAGGAGTGCCAACGCTCCGCGGGTCCGCTCGCCCGGCGACAGGGTGGCCGCCGACCTCATGACGTGGTCGGACTTCAGCCCGAACTTGGCCAGCAGGGTGCGCACCGGCTCCGGCGCGAGGTCGGGTACGTGCCGCTGGAAGGCGTCGACCAGCGGTTCGTCGCCCTCGAACAGGCGCCGCGCCTGGTCGACCTCGCCCGCGACCACGCCCGGCCCGAGGTACGCCTCTCCCCCGGCAAGCTCGATCCGGCCCAGGAGCGCCGCCAGCAGGGTCGACTTGCCGGCGCCGTTGGCGCCGGTGATCGCCACCCTCTCTGCCCAGCCGATCTCCAGCGTCACCGGCCCGAGCGTGAAGTCGCCGCGCCGTACGACGGCCTCCCGGAGCGCGGCGGTCACGGCCCCCGAGCGTGGCGCGGCGGCGATCTCCATCCGCAGCTCCCATTCCTTGCGGGGCTCCGCGACCTCCTCCAGGCGTTCGAGGGCCCGCTCGGACTGGCGCACCTTGGCGGCCTGCTTCTCGCTGGACTCGACGCGGTACTTGCGCACCGACTTGTCGGGCTCGTTGTTGATATTGCGCCGGGCGTTGCGCACGCCCTGGGCCGCCCAGCCGCGCTGCATGCTCGCCCGCGCCTGCAGGCCGGCCACCGTGTCGGCGTACTCGGCGTAGGCCTCGCGCGCATGGCGGCGGGCGATCTCGCGCTCCTGGAGCCACGCCTCGTAGCCGCCGCCGTAGACGTTGATGGCGTGCTGGTGGAGGTCGAGCTCGACGATCCGGTTGACGGTGCGAGCGAGGAACTCACGGTCGTGGCTCACGATGACCGCCGCGACGCCGAGGTCGGCGACGAAGCGCTCCAGCCGGTCGAGACCATCGAGGTCCAGGTCGTTGGTCGGCTCGTCGAGCAGGAACACGTCGTAGCGCGACAGCAGCAGGCTGGCCAGTCCGGCGCGGGCCGCCTGTCCGCCCGACAGCGAGGTGATCGACTGGTCGAGGTCGACGGCTAGGCCCACGTCGGCGGCGATGGCCTCGGCGCGCTCGTCCAGATCGGGCGCGCCCAGCGCGAGCCAGCGTTCCAGTGCGTCGGCGTACTCGTCGTCGGAGCCCTGCGCCCCCGCCTCGAGCCGGGCCGTCGCGGCGTCGAAGCGGGCCTGCGCCGCCGCGACACCGGTACGGCGGGCGAGGAACTCCCGCACGGTCTCACCCGGGCGGCGCTCGGTCTCCTGGGGCAGGTACCCGATCGTGGCCGACGTCGGCGTGACCGTGACCGTGCCGGCCTCGGGCCGCAGCTCACCCGCCAGCGTCCGCAACAGCGTCGACTTGCCGGCCCCGTTGGGACCGACCAGACCGATGACGTCGCGTGGTGCGATCACCAGGTCCAGCCCGGAGAACAGTGCCGTCGCCCCGTGCCCGGCCGTCAGCCCTGCGGCCTTGATCGTCGCGCTCACGCCGCTGAGGCTAGTCGGACCCGTCGTCACTCCCGGACCAGGTCACCCGGGCCCGTCGACGCCGGCTACTGGCCGACCCGTCCGTCGACGCACTCCCGCAGCAGGTCGGCGTGGCCGCAGTGGCGCGCGTACTCCTCGATCCGGTGCACCATCAGGTCGCGGACGGCGATCGGCTGGGTCCCGACCTCCTCCCCCAGGTCGTCGCGCGCGGCGAGCGCGTCGTCGGTCGCCGCCTGCTCCCGAGCCAGGTCCGCATAGGCCGCGGCGACCAGCTCATCACTGCCGGCCGCGCCGTCGAAGTCGCCGTCGGGCTCGCCGTACAGGCCGGGCTCGGGGTCGCCCGTGGTGACCCAGTTGCGCCAGTCGCGCTCGACCTCCGCGAGGTGCCGGAGCAGGCCGAGCAGCGACATCGAGGACGGTGGGACCGAGCGCCGGGCGAGCTGCTCGGCGTCGAGGCCCTCGCACTTGAGGAGCAGGGTCAGGCGATAGTTGCGCAGGTACTCCAGGAGTGTGGCCCGCTCCCCCACCGCGCTCGGTCCGTCGATCTCACGCGGATCGTCGTCGGCGTCGAGCCACATGTCGGGGTGGACGGTCGCCCGCGTCCAGCGCTCCGGGGTGCTCATGGCCGGATCCATCCGCGCCGCAGCCCCTCCTCGACGAGCAGGCCGGTCGCGTCGCCCAGCGACGTCGAGGCGGCGACCACCCCCGCCTCGCGGGCGCGCACGGTGGCCTCCGAGGCGCCGGTCATCCCCCACGTCCCGCCGCCGGCGAGCCAGTTCAGGAGCATCGGCTCCAACCGGTCCATCGCCTTGCCGAACCGTGCCTCGGGCGTGGCGCCGGCCTCGAACTCGTCCCACAGCGCGCGCAGCTCCTCCGCCTGGTCCAGCGGCAGCAATCCGAACAGCCGGTCGGCGGCCGCTGCCTCACGCTCCTGCTGGTCGTCGGCAGCCCCGGGCACGAACACCGGACTGTCCCCCGCGTAGATCTCGACCAGGTCGTGGATCACCACGAGCTTGATCGCGTGCCCGACATCGATCGGCTCGTCGGCGTACTCGGCGAGCAGCACGACCATCAGCGCCAGGTGCCACGAGTGCTCGGCGTCGTTCTCACGCCGGTCGGCGGCCGCGAGCGGTGACGCCCGCAGCACGGTCTTGAGCTTGTCGGCCTCCGCGACGAACCGCAGTTGCGCGGCGAGCCGCTCGGGGATGCCGGCGGGCAGTGGCTGACGGTCGATGATCAGGGCGTCGTCGTCCATGGCTCCACCCTGCCATCGCCGGGGAGCCGACCGGACCTACCGGGGTACGTCGACGTAGTGCTCGACCACGGGGAACGGCTCGTAGAACCGGTGCAGCAGCTCTCGCCACCGCTGATAGTCGGGCGAGCCTCGGAAGCCGACGGTGTGGTCCTCCAGCGTGTCCCACTCGACCAGCAGCAGATAGTGGCTCGGCGTCTCGACGGAGCGTCGCAGCGCGAGACCGCGGAAGCCCGGCATCGCCGCGATGATCGGACGCGCCTGCGCGAACGCCGCCTCGAACTCCTCCTCCCGCCCGGGTACGACGGGCAGGACGGCGTGCTCGAGGATCATGGCCCCACTTTGTCAGATCCCGGTGAGTCCTCAGGTCGGCTGCGTACGATGCGCCCCATGCGCTCTCGCCTGCTCGCCGGTGTCCCGGCCCTGCTGCTGCTCGCCACCCTGTCCGCCTGCGGCGACGACTCGACCGCGGAGGACCCCGACAAGGGCGCGTCGACGACGCCGTCCGCGGACACGACGACGACGGACAGCACTGCGGACGCCGCCGGCGGTCAGTGCGACTGGGAGGAGGACGGCGAGGCCGCGCGGCCGGTCGACCTGCCGCCCACGGATCCGCAGTACTCCGGCGACGTCCCCGCCGTGCTGAAGACGTCCATCGGCGAGCTGACGATCACCCTCGACGCCGCGAAGGCACCCTGCACGGTCGAGTCCTTCGCGTCGCTGGCCAAGCAGGGCTACTACGACGACACGTCGTGCCACCGCCAGGGCAACGACCCGGGCTTCGAGTTCCTGCAGTGCGGCGACCCGTACTTCGACCCGAAGGCCGCCGAAGCGGACGCGAAGACGGGGACCGGCGGCCCCGGCTACACCATCCCCGACGAGGTCGACGGCACCGAGACCTATCCGGCCGGCACGCTCGCGATGGCCAACACCGGCCAGCCGCACAGCGGCGGCGGCCAGTTCTTCATCGTCTTCGGCGACTCCCAGTTCCCGCCCGACTACACGGTGTGGGGTCACCTCGACGAGGCGTCGGTCAAGAAGCTCAAGGAGGCGACCGCCAGCGGCAACGACGGCTACTGGGCCCAGAGCGGCGGCGGCCGCCCCAACACCCCGGTGACCTTCGAGAGCATCACGATCGGGTAGGCGTCCCGAGGTCGAGGGCGCCGGTCAGCTCGACCGACCGGTCCCACAGCGCCCGCGCCAGCACCTCGTCGTCGGCCTTCCGCGACATCCGGGCCGGCGCGGGCCAGCCCCACAGCTCGGAGCGCCCGTGCGGGCCGATGTAGGTGCCGCTCGGCACGGCCATCGTGGCGGCGTAGACGGTGCAGAGCGCGCCGCGCCAGGCCGGCATGCCGACGAGCCTCTGTCCATAGTGCCCGACCGCCGTCACCACCGGATTGCCCGAGCCGCTGGTGATCGCGGTGGCCGACGCGCCCGGGTGAGCCGCGACCGCGCGCAGCGGCATCCGCTCGGCGCGGAACCTCCGGTCGAGCTCGCGCATGAACAGCAGGTCGGCGAGCTTCGAGTCGCCGTACGCCTGGAACGGGCGGTACGGACGACGACGCCAGCCGAGGTCGTCGAGGTCAATCCGGCCCGAGCGGTGCTCCCGCGAGCTCACCACGACCACCCGGTCGGTGAGGATCGGCAGCAGCGCCTGGGTGAGCAGGAAGTGACCGAGGTAGTTGGTCGCGAAGTGCATCTCGACGCCCTCGGGGGTCACCGCATGCGGGACACCGAGCACGCCGGCGTTGTTGACCAGGACGTCGACCGGACGCCCGTCGGCGACCAGGCCGGCGGCGAAGGCGCGTACCGACGTCAGGTCGCTCACGTCGACCTGACGCACCTCGACCCGGCCCTTGTCGACGCCCGGGACGGTGCGCGCCGCGGCCGCGCCCTTCGCGACGCTGCGGCAGGCCAGCACGACCTCCGCCCCGCGGGAGCCGAGGATGCGGGCGGTCTCCAGGCCGAGGCCGCCGTTGGAGCCGGTGATGACGAACCGCCGACCCTGCTGGGGCGGCACCTGGGTCCACGCGCGCATGGCCCGAACCCTCCCACATCCACCACCGGCCGGCGTGCGTTCTAGGCTGACTGGATGAGCCTCACCCGCGCGGAAGCAGAGCACCGGGCGAGCGTGCTCGCCGTGACGTCGTACGACGTCGAGCTGGACCTGTCGCAGAGCGAGGAGACCTTCCGCGCACTCACCACGATCCGGTTCCGCAGCGAGCGCGCGACGACCTTCGTCGACCTGAAGGCGCGCGCGGTCCACGCGATCCGGCTCGAGGGGCAGGCACTCGACCTGGACCTGCCGTCCGACGGTCGGGTGGCGCTCGACCTGGGCGCCGGCGACCATGAGCTCGTCGTCGAGGCGACGATGGGCTTCCGCAACGACGGCGAGGGACTGCACCGCTCGGTCGACCCGGCCGACGGGCGCGCCTACGTCTACGGCATGTCCTTCATGGACGCCGCACCCTCGGTCTTCGCGTGCTTCGACCAGCCCGACCTCAAGGCGCCGTACACGATGCGGGTCACCGCGCCGTCCGACTGGCTGGTCCGCGGCAACGCCCCCGCGCGCGAGATCGGCGGCGAGGGTGACGTCACCCGCTGGGAGCTCGGGCCGACGCCGCCGCTGGCGACGTACTTCGTGACCGTCGTAGCCGGTCCCTACCACCTGGTCGACGACGAGCACGACGGCATCCCGCTCGGCCTCAGCGCCCGGCAGAGCCTGGCCGCGACGCTCGACCGCGAGGCCGGTGAGCTGCTGACGCTCACCCGGCAGTCGTTCGACGAGCTGCACCGGCTGTTCGGCGTCCGCTACCCGTTCGGCGACTACCACCAGGCGTTCGTGCCGGAGTTCAATGCCGGCGCCATGGAGAACCCCGGGTGCGTCACGATCCGCGACCCGCTGCTGTTCGAGTCCAGCGCCACCCGTGCCGACCGGAGCTTCCGCGCGAACCTCATCGCCCACGAGATGGCCCACCAGTGGTTCGGCAACATCGTGACGCCGGCCTGGTGGGACGACCTGTGGCTCAACGAGTCCTTCGCCGAGTACATGGGGCTGCGCGTCATCACCGACGCCACCGAGTACGCCGACGCGCCGGTCCACGACTCCTACGCCCGCCGCACCTGGGGCATCACGGCCGACCAGCGGCCCACGACACACCCGGTCGCGGGCAACGCCGCACCCGACGCGCTGTCGGCCCTGCAGGACTTCGACGGCATCTCCTACGCCCGTGGGTCCAACGTCCTGCGACAGCTGGCCCACCGGCTCGGCGACGACGCCTTCCTCGGCGGGGTCCGCGAGCACTTCGACCTGCACCGGTTCGGCAATGCGACGATGCACGACCTGTTCGCGAGCTGGGAGAGGGCCGCCGGCGGTGCCTCGCTCGACGGCTTCGTGAAGGACTGGCTGCTGACGCCGGGAGCCGACCGGCTCGACCTCGACCGCGCGGCCGGCGTGGTCCGGCGCACCTCCCCCGCGGCCCATCCCGCCGACCGGCGCCACGAGATCGAGATCGCCGTCCACGGGGCCGACGGCTGGAGCCGTCGAGCGTTCGTCGTCGACGGGCCGACCACGCCCATCGACGTCGGCGGCGCCCCCACGCTGCTCGACGCCGCCGAGACCACCTGGGCCGTGAGCCCGCCCGACCACCTCACCATGGCCGCGCTGCCCGCACTCGCGCCGGCGATGACCGATCCCCGGCTGCGCGCGACGATGTGGAACAGCATCCGCCTCGGCCTGTTCGAAGGCGCCCTCGCCCCCGCCCAGGTCGCCGAGCTCCTCGCGACCGCGCCGCCGGTGGAGGACACCGCCGACGGCGTGCGCAACCTGCTGCCGTGGGTCCTCGACACGGTGCTGCCGATCTCCCCGGCCGGCACCACCGAGCGCTTCCACGCGGCTGTCCGCGACGCGGCCGAGCGGGCGGACGTGGGCTCCGAGGTGCAGCTCTCGGCCTTCCGCGCGACCGTCCTGTCGAGCGCGAACGCCGACGACCTCACACGCTGGGCCGCCGGCGAGGACCTGCCCGACGGCATCGTCGGCGACAGCGACCTGCGCTGGAAGGCCCGGCGCCGACTGGCCGAGCTCGGTGCCACCGACCGCGCGGCGCTCGACGCCGCCCTCGATGCGGAGCGCACCGGCGCGACGACGGTCCACCACGCCCGCGCGGTGGCCTCGCTCCCGACCGCAGCGGCCAAGGAGTTCGCCTGGGTGCGCGCCACCGGACAGGTCTCCGTGCCCAACTACGAGGTCAAGGCGGCGGGCGTCGGGATGTGGCAGGCCGCGCAGCTCGACGTCACCGCTGCCTTCGCCGCGGCCTACTTCGACCAGCTCGACGCGATCGTCGAGGCGCACCAGGGCTGGGTGCAGGGCGACGTCGTCGAGGCGTACTTCCCGATCACCCATCTCGACGACGCGACCGAGGCCGCGGCCGTCGCCGCCCTCGAGCGGGAACTCCCGGGCGCCGTACGACGCCGGCTGGCCGACCGCCTCGACGAGCTGCGCCGGCGCCGGGCCGTGCTGTGACCGGGGTGAGGGCGCGCCGGCCGGGGCCGACGACCCGGCTCCGTGTCGAGGAGCACCTCGGCGACGACGTGCGCCGGCACGAGGACCGGGTGCTGACCGAGGAGCCGCTGGAGATCCGGCTGGCCTGGCCGGGCGCCCCGGCCCGACGGGTCTGGACGACCCTGCGCACGCCGGGCCACGACTTCGAGCTCGCCGCCGGCTGGGTGCACCACGAGGGCCTCGGCCGGGCCGCCGGGGTCGCCTACTGCACCGACGTGGAGCTGCGCCCGGAGCAGGAGTTCAACGTCGTGACCGTGACCCTGGACGCCGTACCGGTCCGGGTGCCGAGCCAGCTCGACGCGCTCAGCGCCGGCTCGGCCGCCTGCGGGGTGTGCGGATCCGACGAGGTCGACGAGGTGCTGGCCCGGCGGGCGACGGCGCCGTGGTCCGGACCGCTCCCCTCCCCCGGCCTGGTACGCCGCCTGCCCGGCCTGATGCGGCCGCGGCAGGAGCTGTTCGACCGCACGGGCGGCGCCCACGCCGCCGGACTGTTTGCGGTCGACGGCACCCTGCTCGCCGTCCGCGAGGACGTCGGTCGGCACAACGCCGTCGACAAGGTCGTCGGCGCTCGGCTCCTCGCCGGCGAGCCGACGGCCGCGGCGGTGCTGGTCGTCAGCGGCCGCGCCGGCTTCGAGCTGGTGCAGAAGGCCGTCGCCAGCGGCGTCGGCGCCCTGGTCGCGGTCGGGGCGCCCACCGGCCTCTCGGTCCGGCTGGCCGAGTCCGGCGGGCTGGCGCTCTACGGCTGGACGAAGGACGAGCGGACCGTCCGGTACGCCTGAACCGGCGTGCCCCGCGGCGTTCTGTCGGGCCCTCCTGTTTGACTGCTCCCATGGCCCTCCTCCTCGCCCTCCTCGTCGGTCTCCTGCTCGGCGCGGGGGTCGGCTGGCTGGTGCGCCAGGCGACCCTCCCGGCCACCGCCGAGGTCGCGCCCGAGGAGGCGCCCGAGGTCGTCGAGGCCCGCCACGAGGCGGCCCTCGCGGGCCTGCGCGCCGAGCACGAGGCCGCGCTCTCCGAGCTGCGCCACGAGGTGCAGCGGGTCCAACTGCAGGGCGAGTCCCGCACCGGCGCGGCCCGCGCCGAGGAGGCGGCCGCCCGCGCGGCCGTGCAGGCCGAGCTGACGGGCGCCCTCGCGACGGTCGAGGAGCTGCGTGACGCCGTCGACGACGCCCGGGCCCGCTACCGGACCCTGGTCGAGCAGCAGCGCCAGGCCCAGCTGGACCGGGAGCGCAACGAGACCGGCCAGACCCAGGTGCTCAAGACGCTCACCCCGGTCGTCGAGCACCTGCGCGCCATGCAGCGCAAGGTCGACGACCTCGAGAAGGCACGTGTCCAGCAGCACACCGAGCTCGCCACCCAGATCAAGCACACCCAGCGCTCGGTCGAGGACTCCCGCAAGGCCGCCGACACCCTCGCCTCGGTGCTCAAGAACAACGCGGTCCGCGGCGCCTGGGGCGAGACCCAGCTGCGCACCCTCGTCGAGACCGCGGGCCTGCTCAACCGGGTCGACTTCGAGCTCCAGCACTCCGTCGAGGCCGACTCGGGCCACCGCCGGCCCGACATGGTGATCAACCTGCCCGGCGGCAAGCAGATGGCGATCGACGCCAAGGTGCCCTATAACGCCTTCATGGACGCCCAGCGCGAGGGCATCGAGCCCGAGACCCGCCAGCGATTCCTCGACGACCACGCCCGCAAGGTCCGCGGCCACGTCGACACGCTCGCGCGCAAGGGGTACTGGACCGGCCTCAACGTCAGCCCCGAGTTCACCGTCGCGTTCATCCCCAACGAGCAGCTCCTCAACGCCGCTCTCGAGGTCGACCCGTCGCTGATGGAGCACGCCTTCGGCAGCGGCATCGTGCTGGCCACGCCCACCAACCTGTGGAGCATGCTCAAGACGGTCGCCTTCACCTGGAAGCAGGAGGCGCTGACCGAGGACGCCCAGGTGCTCTTCGAGCTCGGCCAGGTGCTCTACCGCCGGATCCTGAAGCTCTCCGAGCACGTCGACAAGCTGGGGCGCTCCCTGCAGCGCAGCGTGAAGGACTACAACGCCTTCACCGGCTCCCTGGAGCGCTCCGTCCTGCCCGCCGCACGCAAGCTCAACGCCGCCGACCCGGTCGCCGGCATCCCGGCACCCAAGGAGATCGAGGAGTCGCCCAAGGCGCTCGCCTCGGGCGAGTTCGCCGCGCTCGCCGACCTCGACCGCGACGAGCTCACGTTCGACTTCGACGTGGCTGTCGACGCCGAGGTCGTCGACGACACCCAAGCAGTCTGAGAGCTCAGACGGCCCCGCGCGGCTCCACGCCGCCCGAGAGGTCGACCGTACGCCGGGTGTTGGCCAGCGAGGTGACCGTGGCGGTGCCGAGGCTGCCGCTGCTGTCGAACACCTCCGCGGTGCCCACGGCGATCCCGTCCGCCGCGAGGTGATCGGCCGCCCGCAGGCCGAGCCGGTTGCTGTCGGGGAGCCGGCACAGGGCGAGGTCGATGTCGGTGTTGATGTGCTCGACGCCGCGTGCACCCCAGTTGGTGACCATGCTGGTGGCGTCGGCGATGGAGGCCACGGCCTGGAACGGCGTGCACTCCTCGCCGGCGACGATCGGGATCGCGGTCTGCCAGGTCTGGTGCCGCCCGGTGTTCTGGTGGTCGGCGAAGTTGTCGGACCAGCCGGCTGCACTGGCGAAGATCGGGACGTGGTGCTCACCGGGAGGCGGAAGGACCTCGGCCGGCGGTGGGACCGGACGCTCCCCCGGCGCCGACCAGACCTCGCCGGGGGCGTCGGCCGACGGCGCCAAGAAGGTGGCGCCGGCCCGGGCGACGACCTCGCCGTCCTGCTCGACGACGGCGGCCAGGAGGACGAGACGCGGGCCCTCGCGCACGACGCGAGCGGAGGCGGTCGTGGTGATCATCCGCGCCGGCCGGAACAGGTCGACGTGGTAGCGCGCCGGCACCAGCTCGGTCCGCCCCGCCTCGGTCACGGCCTGCTCGAGGGCCCGGGCCAGCAGCCCGCTCACCGCGACGCCGTGCATCTGGTCGGCGCGCCACAGGCTCTGCGCGAGCGGCAGCGGGTCGAAGCCGGCCGGGGACTGCTGGAACCAGGCGAACTGGAACGCGTTCTCGCTCACGGCAGCATCATGCCCCGCCGCTCAGACCTGCTCGGCAGCGCCCCCGGGGATCGGCGCCCGCGGGTCGTAGGGTGCGCGGGTCCAGACGAAGGTCGCGCACTCCAGGTGGCCCACGGTGCCGTCGGGACGGCGGCGCAGGTGGAGGGTCTCACCACGGTGATAGCCCTCGATCCCGACGTAGCCGTCGCCCAGCGGGCCGAACCGGTCCTCGAGGGCGCCGCTGCGCAGGTCACGGACCCACAGCTCGCCGTGGACCCACTCGACGCCGAGGGCGGTGTTGCCCCAGAACCAGACGCCGAGGATCTCGGCGACCCGCGGCGGCACCGGACGCGGGGACGGCCGCCACAGCGTGACCGCGGGCCGGACGTCGGCAGCGGCGAAGCCCAGGAACCGCCCCGGCAGCTCCTCGGTACCCAGCCCGGTGGTGGCGTCCGCCAGGGCGACCACGGCGTCGCGCGTCACCGGGTCGACGAAGAGCGACGCCTGGAAGCCCGGCATCGAGCCGGTATGGCCGACGAGGGTGCGGCCTCCGACGGTGAGCCGCCGGAGCCCCAGTCCGTAGTCCTCGGTGTCCGTGGTGGACTCGACCATCGCGGCGAGGGTGGCGGCGGGCAGCACGTCGGGGTGCCCGGTCACCAGGAAGTCCGCCCAGCGGAGCAGGTCGCCGGTCGTGCTCCACAGCTGTCCGGCGGGTGCCATCGCCCCGGTGTCGGTGTGCGGCTCGGCGCTCAGTGTGTGGGCGAAGTGGTCGACGCTGCGCCCCGGTGCGTGGTCGGCCGGCGGATGGTACGACGTGGCCGACATGGCGAGCGGGCCGAGGAGCCGCGCCCGCACGACCTCCCACCACGGGGCGCCGCGCAGCCGCGCGACGAGCTCGCCCAGCAGGGCGAACCCGAGGTTGGAGTAGTGGAAGTACTCCCCTGCCGCCGCGACCCGGCCGGTGCCGTCGTTCGCGGCCATCAGCTCCGCGAAGGAGCCGCCGTCGACCCGCTCCCACCACGCGCCCGACGGCTCGCTCTGCAGCCCGCCCGTGTGGGCCAGCAGCGCACGCACCGTCGTCGCGGCGTAGCCGGTCTCCGGCACGAACCGCCCGACCGGGTCGTCGAGGTCGAGCCGTCCCTCGTCACGCAGCTGCAGGACGAGCACCGCGGTCAGGGTCTTGGTGATCGACCCGATCCGGTACGCCGAGGCGCTGGTCACCTCGCGGTCCGGCAGCACGCTCACGCAGCCCTGCCAGGCCGGCACACCGCCGCGAGCCACCGCCGCCGCGACCGACGGCAGCCGACCCGCGGCCTGCAACGACGCCAACGCGTCGTCGTACGACGTCACGGCCGGTCGGTCCACGGCGTCAGTCGGCGTAGGCGTCGATCGGCGGGCAGGCGCAGACCAGGTTGCGGTCGCCGTAGGCCTGGTCGATCCGGGCGACCGGCGGCCAGTACTTGTCGGGCGAGATGCCCGCGGGGAAGACGGCGACCTCGCGGGAGTAGGCCCGGTCCCAGTCGCCGACCATCGCGCGAGCGGTGTGCGGCGCGTGGCGCAGCGGCGACGCGTCGACGTCCCACTCCCCGGCGGCGACCCCGTCGATCTCGCCCTTGATGGCGATCATCGCGTCGCAGAACCGGTCCACCTCGGCCAGGTCCTCGGACTCGGTCGGCTCCACCATGAGCGTGCCGGCCACGGGGAAGGACATGGTCGGCGCGTGGAAGCCGTAGTCGATGAGCCGCTTCGCAACGTCGTCGACGGAGACGCCGGTCTGTGCGGTGATGCCGCGCAGGTCGAGGATGCACTCGTGGGCGACCAGCCCGGACTCGCCGCGGTAGAGCACCGGGAAGTGCTCGCCGAGCCGAGCGGCGACGTAGTTGGCCGACAGCACCGCGACGGCCGTGGCGCGGGTCAGGCCCTCGCCGCCCATCATCCGGATGTAGGCCCAGGAGATGGGCAGGATGCCGGCCGAGCCGAACGGCGCCGCGCTGATCGCGCCGGTGCCCGCCCGCCGGGTCGCGTCGGGGTGCAGCGGGTGCGTCGGCAGGTACGGCGCCAGGTGGGCGCGCACCGCGACCGGGCCGACCCCGGGGCCGCCGCCGCCGTGCGGGATGCAGAACGTCTTGTGCAGGTTGAGGTGCGAGACGTCGCCGCCGAACCTGCCGGGCGCGGCGTAGCCGAGCAGGGCGTTGAAGTTCGCGCCGTCGATGTAGACCTGGCCGCCGTGCTCGTGGACGAGGTCGCACAGCTCGGTGATCGTCTCCTCGTAGACGCCGTGCGTCGACGGGTAGGTCACCATGATCGCGGCGAGCGTCTCGGCGTGCTGCTCGCACTTGGCCCGCAGGTCGTCGAGGTCGACGGTGCCGTCGTCGTTGGCCTTGACCACGACGACCTTCATGCCGGCCATCACGGCCGAGGCCGGGTTGGTGCCGTGCGCCGAGGACGGGATCAGGCAGACGTCGCGCTGACCCTGGCCGTTGGCGCGGTGGTAGTTGCGGATGGCCAGCATGCCGGCGTACTCACCCTGGGCGCCGGCATTGGGCTGGATGGACACGCGGTCGTAGCCGGTGACGTCGGCGAGCCAGCCCTCGAGCTGGTCGATCAGCCGCCGATAGCCGTCGGCGTCGGCCGCGGGGGCGAAGGGGTGGAGGTCGGCGAAGCCGGTGAGCGAGATGGGCTCCATCTCGGTGGTCGCGTTGAGCTTCATCGTGCACGAGCCGAGCGGGATCATCCCGCGGTCGAGCGCGTAGTCGCGGTTCGAGAGCCGCGCGAGGTAGCGCAGCATCGAGGTCTCGCTGTGGTGGGTGGTGAAGACCGGGTGGGTCAGGAAGTCGGTGGTCCGCTCCAGGTCGCCCGGCAGCGCGCTCGCGGCGGACCAGCCGCCGTTGCCCACCGGCTCGGCGCCGAACGCCTCGAGCACCGCGTCGACCGCGTTGCCGCCGCTCTCCCCCACGCTGATCGCGACCCGGTCGGCATCGACCAGGCGCAGGTGGACGTCGCGCTCGCGGGCCGCGGCGACGACCTCGGCCGCCCGCCCGGGGACCTCGGTGAGGACCGTGTCGAAGAAGGCGTCGTGAACGATCGTCACGCCCGCCGCGCGCAGCCGGTCGGCGAGCAGGGAGGCGGTCGCGTTGACCTGCGTCGCGATCCCCTTGAGCCCTTCGGGGCCGTGGTAGACGGCGTACATGCCCGCGGTCACGGCGAGCAGCACCTGGGCGGTGCAGATGTTGGACGTCGCCTTGTCGCGACGGATGTGCTGCTCGCGGGTCTGCAGCGCGAGGCGATACGCCGGGCGGCCCTCCGCGTCGACCGAGACGCCGACGAGTCGGCCGGGGAGCTGGCGCTCCAGGCCCTCGCGCACCGCCATGAAGCCGGCGTGAGGTCCGCCGTAGAAGAGCGGGACGCCGAACCGCTGGGCCGAGCCGACGACGACGTCGGCGCCGAGCGTGCCGGGTGCCTCCAGCAGCGTGAGGGCGAGCAGGTCGGCGGCGACGACGGCCAGTCCGCCGTGCTCATGCACGGCGTCGATGACCGGCTTGATGTCGGCGACGCGGCCGGACGCGCCGGGGTACTGGACGAGCACACCGGCGACCGGGCCCTCCGGGAGGCCGTCCGCGAGGTCGGCCACGAGGATCTCGATGCCGAGACCCTCGCACCGGGTGCGGACGACGTCGATGGTCTGCGGCAGGGCGTCGGCATCGACGACGAACGGGCCGGCCGCCTTGCGGTTGGCCCGGTGCGCGAGCGCGACCGCCTCGGCCGCCGCGGTGCCCTCGTCGAGCAGCGAGGAGCCGGCGGTGTGGAGACCGGCCAGGTCGGCGACCATGGTCTGGAAGTTGATCAGGGCCTCGAGGCGGCCCTGCGAGATCTCCGGCTGGTACGGCGTGTAGGCGGTGTACCAGCTCGGGTCCTCGAGAACGTTGCGCCGGATCACCGCGGGCGTGACGGTCGCGTGATAGCCGAGACCGATCATCGACTCGCCGGGGACGTTGGCCCCCGCCAGGGCGCGGAGCTCGGCGGCGGCCGTCTCCTCGTCGACGCCGGCGGGCAGGCCCAGCGGCTCGGCGGACCGGATCGACTTGGGGACGGCAGCTTCCATCAGCGCGTCGAGGGACGGGTAGCCGAGGCGGCCGAGCATGACCTCGACCTGAGCGTCGTCAGGGCCGATGTGACGCCGGACGAAAGGGGCAGGGCCGACGGGTGCGTTCATGGCAGGCAGGCTTCCTCAGGGTTCGAAGACAATCGAGCCCTCCCCCTCTGTCGGCGCACCGTCGCACCTCCAGAGTTGCCTGCTCCGCACGGTCCTGGCGCCTGAGAGGTTCCGGGGAGGGATTGCCCCTTCGGCGCAGGCACGGGGCCTGACTCTCCCGTGCAGCATCAAACAGCAGAGACAGGCTACCCCACGTTGCGGGCGGCACGGCGGGCGGCGAGCTCGTCGCCGGCGACCGGCGCGTCCTGCTCGGCCTCGTTGGCGTGCTCGCTCGGCAGCTGGGCGAGCGAGCCCTCGATCTCGCGCCACACCCCGCCGATCGCGATGCCGAAGACGCCCTGGCCACCCTGGAGGAGGTCGATGACCTCGTCGTTGCTGGTGCACTCGTAGACCGAGGCGCCGTCGCTCATCAGCGTGACCTGGGTGAGGTCGTCGGTGCCGCGCTCGCGCAGGTGGCTGACCGCCGTGCGGATGTTCTGCAGCGAGATGCCGGCGTCGAGGAGCCGCTTGATGATCTTGAGGATCAAGATGTCGCGGAAGCTGTAGAGGCGCTGCGAGCCCGAGCCCTTGGCGCCACGGACACTCGGCTCGATCAGGCCGGTGCGGGCCCAGTAGTCGAGCTGGCGGTAGGTGATGCCGGCCGCGTTGCACGCCGTCGGGCCGCGGTAGCCGAGGTCGCTGGGCAGCGGGGAGACGTCATCGGTGAACAGCAGGCCCTGCTCCTCGGCGGCAGCCGTCGCCGCGGTCGCGTCCTGACCGACCTTCTCGGGCTGCTGCTCGTTCACGGGGCCTCCACTGGGCTCAACGGGTCGGACGCCGGGCGTGGCGCTGCACTGCTGTACTTCGACTCTTCAAGGTACGGCGCGGGTGTCGGGCCGGTCAAAGACATGGCCGGGCGTGTCGCGAAAACCCTCACCCTGAGGCTGAGACTGAGCCGTCGCGACCACGCCCTCGATGCTCACCCCTCGGAGCCGAAGTCCTCCGGTGAGACGTGGTCGAGGAACTCGCGGAACGCCTCGACCTCGTCCTCCTCCTCGGCGGGCGCCGCCAGCCCCGCCTCGGCGAGCACGTCGTCTGCGCAGTAGATCGTGGTGCCGGTCCGCAGCGCGAGGGCGATCGAGTCCGAGGGGCGCGCGCTCACCTCGACGCCGGAGGCGAAGACCAGGGTCGCGTAGAAGACGCCGTCGCGGACGTCGGTGATCCGCACCTCGCTCAGCTCGTTGCCGGTCGCGGTGAGCACGTCGCGCATCAGGTCGTGGGTCAGCGGCCGGGGCGGCACCACCCCCTGCTGGGCGAACGCGATCGCGGTCGCCTCGACGGCGCCGATCCAGATCGGGAGGTAGCGCTCGCCCCCGACCTCCCGCAGCAGCACGATCGGCTGGTTGGAGGGCATCTCCACCCGGACACCCATCACGTCGACCTCGCGCATGCGTCCAGCCTACTGCGTCGAATTCGGCGGCTCAGATGCGCCGCAGTCCGGCCTTCACCAGCGTCGCGTGCAACCGCACGGACAGGGCGGCGATCTCGCTGACCGCCTCCTCCGCGCGCGCGCTCGCGGCGGCGTCGCGGCCCTTGCGGGGCGTGACGACCTGCTGGATCAGGCCGACCTCGCGATCGGCCGCGCTGCGGAAGGCGCGCAGGTGCCGGGGCTCGATGCCGTAGTCGGCCAGCTCGCGGGCGGTCTGGGCGATCACGAGCGCGTCCGTGTCGTAATGCCCGGTCGGCGACGGGCTGATCAATGCGAAGGACTCCAGCTGGCCCAGGAGGTCCTCGTCGATGTCGGCCACCTTGACCAGCTCCTTGCGCGAGAGCCGCAACCGGTCGGTACGGCGGAACGACTCCGGCGCCGGCAGCCCGTCGGACCCCAGCGCGACGGTGGGCACGGTGGGCATCACGGGCTCCGGCTCCGGCGGGGCCAGGCCGCGGTCCATGGCGTCGAGATGCTCACCGATCACCTTGAGCGGCAGATAGTGGTCGCGCTGCATCCGCAGGATGTAGCGCAGCCGCTCGATGTCGGACTCGGCGAACTTCCGGTAGCCGGACGGCGTGCGCTCCGGCTTGACGAGGCCCTCGGCCTCCAGGAACCGGATCTTCGGGATGCTGATGTCCTCGAAGTCCACCCGCAACCGGTCGAGCACCTGCCCGATGTTGAGCCGTGGCTCCCGCTCCCCCCGAGCGACGGCAGCCGTCATCAGACGCTTTCGTGCCCCGCGAAGAAGACCAGCCGGTACTTGCCGACCTGGACCTCGTCGCTGTCCTTGAGCTGGACCTTCTCGATCCGGTCCCGGTTGACGTAGGTGCCGTTGAGGCTGCCCGCGTCCTCGACGGTGAAGGTGTCTCCGTCGCGGCGGAACAGCGCGTGCCGGCGCGAGACCGTGACGTCGTCGAGGAAGATGCCGCTCTCGGGGTGCCGTCCGGCGCTCACCTCGTCGGCGTCGAGGAGGAAGCGGCTGCCGGAGCCCGGGCCCTTCTGGACGACGAGCAGAGCGTGCCCGACCGGCAGGGCGTCGACCGCCGCGGCGTCGACCGGGCTCAGCGCCCGGTCGGAGGTCTCGACGCCCGCGCCGCCACCGAACTGGATCGTGGCGGTGGCGTCGGTCACCGGCGCCGGGTCGGGCGCGACCAGGCGGTTCCCGCACTGCGAGCAGAAGCGGGCGTCATCGGGGTTCTGCCGACCACAGGCGGTGCAGAACGGCATCAGGAGCTCCTCACGGTGAGTCTGTCTCGAACCTACCGGATCAGGTGTCGAGCTGGGCCTCGTAGGCGGCGGCGTCGAGCAGTCCGTCGAGGTCCTGGGCCGACGCCGGGACGATCTCGAAGAGCCAGCCGGCGCCGTACGGGTCGTTGTTGACCAGCTCGGGCGTGGCGTCGAGGGCCTCGTTGACGGAGACGACCTCGCCGGTGACGGGCGCGTAGACGTCGCTGACCGACTTGGTCGACTCCAGCTCGCCGCAGGCATCGCCGGCGGTGACGGCGGCGCCGACCTCCGGGAGCGAGACGTAGACGATGTCGCCGAGCGCATCCTGGGCGTAGTCGGTGATCCCGACCCGCACCGAGCCGGCGACGTCGCCGGGCTGCCGCAGCCACTCGTGCTCGGCGGTGTACTTCAGGTCCGCGGGGTTGGTCATGGCCGAAGGCTACTGCCCCTGATCCGGGACCGCATGCGAAGGCTGGTCGCGCCGGACGACGGCCTCGATGTCGATCGTGCGCCGCTCCTCGACCTCGACGGTGGCGCCGTCGTCCTCGAGCTGCTTGCGCGGTCCGAGGGAGAAGTTGATGGCGCCCGCGAGGACGCCCGGCTCGCCGATCGCCTCGATCACGTAGGGACCCTCCACCCGCTCCCCGTCGATCTCGAAGCCGCCGTTGGTCTCGGCGAAGGACGTCTGCGCCACCACCCGCACACTGCCGTTGACCGCGATCGCCTCCGCCCCCACCGTGCGCAGCTCCTGGATCGTGTCGAGCAGCGACGCCAGCCGCACCCGGCCGTCGTCCTCGGTGATCCGCACCCGCAGGCCGGGTCCGGTCACCGGCACCAGCCCGGCGAGGATGTTGAGGTTGTCGACCTCGTCCTCGGCCTGGTCGATCGCCGTCTGTCGCTTGGTCGAGTCGTCGCGCAGGCCCCCGGCGACCTCCTCGAGCCGGTCGATCTCGGCCTCGGTGCGCTGCCGGGTGCCGGCCAGGCCGTCGAGCAGGTCGATCAGCTCCTGCTCCCGCAGGCCGGTGTAGTCGTCATCGACCCCGGTCAGCCGGACCTGGGTGACCGCGCCGAAGCCGAGCAGCGCCAGCAGCACCGCGGCGACCAGCTGCCGGCGCGACGGGCGCAGCAGGGCCGCCCGCAGACGGTCGGTCGGCGTGGCCGGTGTCGCCGGCGGTTCCGTATCGGGGGCCGGCAGGGTCGGGTCAGGCATGGAAGACATGTCGGCGGATCGCCGCCACGTTGGTGAAGATCCGGATCCCGAGCACGACGATGACGCCGGTGGACAGCTGACCACCGACGCCGAGCCGGTCGCCGAGGTAGACGATGCCCGCCGCGATCACGACATTGCTCAGGAAGGACACGACGAACACCTTGTCGTCGAAGATCCCGTCGAGATAGGCGCGCAGGGCCCCGAACACCGCGTCGAGCGCGGCGACGACCGCGATCGGGAGATAGGGCTCGACCGAGCGCGGGACGTCGGGCTGGAACACGAAGCCGAGGACCACGCCCACGACGAGTCCGAGCACCGCGATCACGGCATCTCACCTCCACGGCTCTGGGGTCGGTCGGGTACGTGCACCGCCGACCGTAGCTGGCGCAGCCCACCGGGCGCGGCAGGCAGGTGGAGCTCGTCGACATCCACCGTCTTCTGCTCGAACCCGTACTGGTTGCTCAGCGCCAGGAAGCGCTGACCGGCCTGGGTCTCGACGAAGTACGACCTGAGGGTCCGGGGGTCGCCGATCGCCAGGACGGTGAGCGGCGGGGCGACGCCCACACCGTTGACCTCGATCGCCTCGCCGACGTTGGTGATCCCGCCCCGGGGGTTGAGCCGCTGGCCGTTGACGGAGATCGCCTCCGCGCCGGCGTCCCACAGACCGTCGACGAGCATCGCGAGATCGGAGTCGCGCAGCTTCTCGTTCGCGCCGGCGTACGCCGGGTTGTCGACGGTGATCTTGACGCCGGGCCCGGTCACCGGCTCGAAGCCCGTGAGGGAGCCGAGCTGGGCGCGGCGGGCCTGCAGGTCGGCGTACCGGCGGCCGAGCGAGCGCAGCGTGTCCTCGGCGACCGCGTTGGCGGAGCGGAGCGCGGCGAGCTCGACCTGGAGCCGGCGCACGGTCGCTCGGCGGGCGTCGACCCGCTCGATCAGGCTGGCCCGGCTCGCGTCGTCGACGTCGGCGTTCTGCGAGGTCTGCACGGCGGCGACCGTCACCAGCATCGCGAAGAGGCCGACCACGAGGACCACAGCGACGCGGTAGCCGCGCTGGGGCCCGCGCTCGCCCGCGCCGGAGGCCCGCGCCGCCGCGACCTGGTAGTCGCGGTCGACCGCCTCCTGCGTGATCAGCGTCAGCAGGGGGGTGCGGGCCCGGTCGAGGGTGTCAGGCATGGGTGCGCCGCTCCGTCGTGACGAGCAGCGTGCGCACCTGCCAGGCATAGAGCACGCCGGCCCACCAGTACAGGCCGATCCCCCACAGGGCGAACGCCCAGCCGAAGACCTGGGCCAGGGTGGCGACCGTCCCGTCGCCGTCGCCGAGCAGCAGCAGCGGGAAGGCGTAGAGCAGGTTGAAGGTGGCGGCCTTGCCGAGGAAGTGCACCGGCAGCGCGCTGTAGCCGCGGGTCCGCAGCAACGGCACCAGACCCCACAGGAGCAGGTCGCGCAGCGGCAGGCACAGCGCAACCCACCACGGGATGATGTCGCGCATCGCCAGACCGACGACGACGGCCAGGATGTAGAGACGATCGGCGATCGGGTCCAGCAGCTCGCCGAGCTCGGAGGTCTGGTCGAGTCGCCGGGCCAGCCAGCCGTCGAGGAAGTCGGTGACGCCCGAGAGCATGAGGACGACCAGGGCCAGCACGTCGGCCTCGGGGCCGAGCACCAGCCACAGGAACAGGGGGACGCCGAGCACCCGCACGAAGCTGATCAGGTTGGGCAGCGTCAACACCCGGTGAGCAGCCACGGGCGACACTCTAGTCGCGGGCGGGGTCACAGGCTCGACGACTCCTCGGAGTGGGCCGCGTCGCGGATCTCGCCGACCAGCTCCTCGATCACGTCCTCGAGGGCGGCGACCCCGAGGGTGGTGCCGTCGGGGTCGACGACGCGCGCCATGTGGGCGCCCCGGCGCTGCAGCACCTCGAGCGCGTCGTGCAGAAGCGCGTCCCGGGTCACCGTCGCGAACGGCCGGATCCACCGGTCGGCGACCGGGCGCTGCCGCCGCTCCTCCACGGGCTCCAGCACGTCCTTGATGTGGAGGTAGCCGAGCAGCTCGGCCTCCTCCCCCGCGGAGACCACGGGGAAGCGGCTGAAGCCGGTGGCGGCGCACAACGCCTCCACGTCGGCCCCGGTGGACCCGCGTACGACGGTCGCGAGCGTGTCGGGCCGCATCATCACCTCGCCGACCGTCTTCTCGGTGAACCCGAGGGCGAAGGACAGCCGGTCGTACTCAGCCGCGGCCAACAGGCCCTCGCCGTGCGACTCCTCGACGAGCGCGGCGACCTCCTCGCGGGTGTAGGTGCTGCCGACCTCGTCCTTCGGCTCGATCCGCAGCAGGCGCAGGATGGCGTTGGCGATCGCGTTGATGCCCGCGATGATCGGCCGCAGCACGGTGACGATGCCGAGCATGGGCGGGCCGAGGATCAGCGCCGCCCGGTCCGGCCCGGCGATGGCGATGTTCTTGGGGACCATCTCGCCGAGCACCACGTGGAGGAAGACCACGACGGTCATCGCGATCACGAAGGCGACCGGGTGCAGCCACTCCTCGGGGACGCCCAGCTCGTGGAAGAGCGGCTCGATGAGGTGGGCGAGCGCGGGCTCGCCGACGGCGCCGAGGCCCAGCGAGCAGATGGTGATGCCGAGCTGGGCGCCCGCCATCATCTCCGAGACCCGCTCCATCGCGCTCAGCGTGATCCGCGCCATCCGCGAGCCGGCCTGGGCGCGCGGCTCGATCTGACTGCGCCGGGCCGAGATCAGGGCGAACTCCGCGCCGACGAAGAAGGCGTTGGCGGCCAGCAGGACCACCGCGAGCAGGACGCCACCGAGGTCACCCATCGGTCCCGACCTCCTCGAGCCGCATCGAGAGCCGGTCGATCCGCCGCCCGTCCATGTGGTCGACCGTCAGCACCGCGCGGCGCAGCGGCTCGTCGTCGTCCTCGCCCGTCGCCGGCAGGGGTACGACGGCGGAGTCGCCGCTCTGCGGGATCCGGCCGAGCAGCTTGAGCACGAGCCCGGCGACCGTGTCGTAGTCCTCGCTCTCCGGGAGCTGGACCTCCGTGAGGTCCTCGACCTCGTCGGGGCGCAGGAGACCCGACAGCGACCAGGTGCCGTCGCGGCGCAGCCGGCCGCGGTTGCCCAGCCGGTCGTGCTCGTCGGCGATGTCTCCCACGATCTCCTCGATGACGTCCTCGAGCGTCACGATCCCCGCGTGGTCGCCGTACTCGTCGAGGACGATCGCCATCTGGAAGCCGTCGGCGCGCAACAGTGCGAGCAGCGGGTCGAGGCGCAGCGAGTCGGGCACCAGGATCGGCTTGGCCATCAGGTGCTTGACCTTGGTGGTCGCCCGCTCGTGGAGCGGCAGCGCGACGGCGTTCTTGACGTGGACGGTGCCGACGACGGCATCGGAGTCGTCGAGGACCGGGAAGCGGGAGTTGCCGGACTCGCGGGCCAGGGCGATGACCGCGCTGGCCCGGTCGTTGACCTCGAGGGAGCGGGTCCGGACCCGGGGCGTCATGATCTCGCCGGCGGTGCGGGTGCCGAACTCGACGGAGCGCTCCATCAGCTCGGCGGTCTCGGCGTCGAGCGTCCCCTCGTCGGCGGAGTGCTGGATGAGCGAGGCGAGCTCGGTGGAGCTCCGGGCGGAGCGGAGCTCCTCCTGCGGCTCGACGCCGAGCCGGCGCACGATCGCGTTGGCGCTGCCGTTGAGGATCCGGATCGGTCCGCGGCACACCGCCGTGAAGGCCCGCATCGGGCGCTGGGTGAGGCGGGCCGTGGTCAGCGGCAGTGCGATCGCCACGTTCTTGGGCACCAACTCGCCGATGAGCATGGTCAGCAGGGTGCTCACGGTCAGGCCGAGCCCGACGGCGACCGGGCGCACCGCGCTGTCGGCCACGCCGGCTCCGGCGAGGGGGTCGCGGAGCAGCTCGGCGATCGCGGGCTCGGCGAGGAAGCCGATCGCGAGGTTGGTGATCGTGATGCCGACCTGCGCCCCCGAGAGCTGGGTCGACAGCGAGCGCAACGCCTTCTGCACTCCGGCGGCGGCGGCGTCACCGCCCGCGGCCGCGCGGTCGACCTGGCCGCGGTCGACGGTGACGAAGGCGAACTCGGCCGCGACGAACAGGCCGCACGCGAGCACCAGGAGGATGGCGAGCCCCAGCAGTAGCCAGGCGGTCATCGGGTTCTGCGGCTCCTGCCCACGGTTCGGTACCAGTCGATCAGCTCGGGAGCGTCCAGACTACCCGGACGCCGCGCCGCTCGCGCGGGCCCAGCGCCCGCCGGCGTCCAGCCGTCGAATCAGCCTCGCGGGCACGCCGCCGACGACCGCGTGGTCGGGGACGTCGCCGCGCACGACCGAGCCGGCCGCGACCACGACATTGCGCCCGATCGTGGTGCCCGGCAGGACCATCGCACCGTGCCCGATCCACGAGCCCGAGCCGATCCGCACCGGCCGGTGCGCGCCGAACTGACGGCCGATCGGCACGTCGGGGTCCTCGTAGCCGTGGCTGGCGTCCGAGACGAACACGTCCTGCCCGAACCACACGTCGTCGCCGATCTCGATCGACTCGTGGGCGGTGATGCACACCCGGGCGCCGAGGACGCAGCGCTCGCCGATGACCAGCCCGCGCGCGGGGAGGACGACCTGGGTCGGGCCGTAGCCCACCGAGAGGGTCGCGTACTTCCCGATCAGGGTGTCCCTGCCGACGTGGATCGCGGAGGCGTTGACGACCGCCGAGAGAGGGAAGGCGAGGCAGGCACCCGGCCCGAACGCGCCGAATCCGTCGGCCAGAGCGGTGCCCGGCGCCACGTCTCCCTGGTGCTCGGCCCACCGCCACGCGGCATGGACGGATCGGTTCAGGAGGCGGCGGAGCGGGCGCCGGAGATCGAGCACCGGGCGAGGTTACCCAACTGCAACCTCCGCGGGGCTCCGCCGGTTCGTCCGCCCCGCTCCCGGGGCCGTAAAATCCGGGAGTGCAGAAGCCCGTCATCGCCTATTTCGCCGACGACCCGACCCGGGTCTACCAGCTCCTCCAGTGGATCCCGGTGCTGGAGAGGCTCGATGACAGTCATCCTGTCGGCATCCTGACCCGCGACCCGCAGACCCGCGCGATCGTGGAGGAGCGCACCTCGCTGCCCGTGCTCCTCGCTCCCGGCTTCGCCGACCTCGCCGCGACGTACGACGAGCTCGACGCCAAGGTCGTCGTCTACTGCAACAACTCCATGCTCAACTTCAACTCGCTGCTCGACGGGCGGATGCTGCACGTGCACATCAACCACGGCGAGAGCGACAAGCAGTCGATGGTGTCCAACAACGCCAAGGCCTACGACCGGGTCTTCGTCGCCGGCGAGGCCGCCGTGCAGCGGCACCGCGCCGCGCTCATGGAGCTCGACGAGTCCCGCCTGGTCCGCATCGGCCGGCCGCAGCTGGACCTCCACCCCGCTCCCCTGCTGCCGACGAGCGAGCGCCGGACGGTCCTCTACGCACCGACCTGGGAGGGCGACGCCGACTACAACGACTACACATCGGTCGATGTCTTCGGTGTCGAGATCGCCCGCGCGATCCTGGCGGTGCCCGACGCCCGCCTGGTCTACAAGCCGCACCCGAAGGTGACCACGAGTCAGACCCCGGCGATCCGCGAGGCGCACCAGGCCATCCTCGACCTGGTCGAGCGGGCCGCCGAGCGCGAGCCGGACGCCGGACACGCCGCGATCTGGCACGGCGACATCCTCGCGGTCTTCCCGGGCTGCGACGCGATGGTGACCGACGTGTCCTCGGTCGGCCTGGACTGGCTCTACCTCCGGACGGACAAGCCGATCCTCATCACCGACCGGCACCACGACGCCGATCGGCTGCGCCGCGAGGTCCCGGTCAGCCGCTGTGCCGACGTCGTCGACGCCGACGGCCTGGCCGGGCTCACCGAGCTGATCGCCGATCGGCTCGACCACGACGAGCACCGGATCGCCAGGGCCGCGATGCGCCACCACTACTTCGACGACAACGGCGTCGGCGACAGCACGGTGCGCTTCGTCGAGGCGATCACCGACCTCGTCGCGCTGCGCGACCGGCTCCAGGGCAGGCTGCAGGAGGGAACTGTCGGGGCGGCCTGACAGGCTGGGAGCATGCCCGACACCCGCGAGGTCTACGCCGCCGAGGACCTGTTCGCCGGCTGGCTGGACGAGGCGGCGCGCACGCCGGGCGAGCCGCTGCGGGTCCAAGTCGGTCCCGCCCTGCAGGCGTTCGAGCCCGAGACCGAGCCGCGGTTCACCGACCCGGCCCACGTCCAGGAGTTCGTCGACCGCGTGCTGGCCCACCTCGTCGCCACCGGCAGCAGGTACGACGACGGCGCCGGTCTCGACCTCGCCGGGGTGCCGTTGGTGGTCCGTGCGCGACGGGGCCACACCCGCGCCCACTACGAGTACGACGAGCTGCCCGCCCGCGGCGTCGTCGCGATCCCGCCCCGCGAGGTCGGGGGCGCCTGGTCGCTGCGGGCGGCGGTCGTCCTGCACGAGGTCGCCCATCACCTGGCCGGGGCCGAGGGACACGGCTCGTCCTTCCGCACGACCTTCCTGCGACTGCTCGAGGACATCGGCCGGCCGGTGCAGGCCGACCTCCTCCACACGGCCTACCGGCTGCACGGCCTCGACACCGGCGTCGACGGCGAGGACCGCACCCTGCTCCGGATCGGACGGCTGCTGCGTCAGGCGGAGCGCACGTCCAACGCCGCCGAGCGCGAGGCGTTCTTCGCGAAGGCCCAGTCGCTGGCCACCCGCCACCAGATCGCGCTGGCCGTCGCCCGAGCCACCGCCGGGGCCGAGGAGAGCCGTGAGGACCCGACCTGGGAGACGGTGCTGATCGGCGAGTCCGGCAAACGGTCGCTGGCGCGCTACGTCCGGCTCCTCCTGGAGATCGCGCGGGCCAACGAGGTGCGCGTGGCGATCTACACCAGCAACACCAGGGTCACGCTCTACGGCTTCCCCTCCGACATCGCGGTCGTGCAGGCGCTCTACGCCACGCTGGTCACCCAGATGGTCGCCGACGGCGACGCCCACCTGCGCTCGGGCGCCCACAAGGCCGACCAGCGCGAGGTGTGGGACGCCCGCCGTCGCCGCTGGGAGCTGCGGCCGGTGCACGGCTCGACCGCCCGGGCGGCGTTCTACGAGGCGTGGGCCGATCACATCGGCGAGCGGCTCGCCGCCGCGCGCGCCGAGGCGAGGGCCTCGGCGATCGCCGCCGACGCCCCGGTGACCGCGGGCCCCACGTCGACCGAGCTCGCGCTCCGGGCGCGGGAGGTGGAGGTCGTCGACTACTTCGGACGCATGCAGCGCGACCACGGCATCCGCGGCACCTGGAAGGGAGCAGCCCAGGCCGGCCACGCCGCCCCGGGCTCCCGCGACGCCGGCACCTTGGCCGCGGCCCGGGCCCGCCTCGGCACCGAGCGCGCTCTCAACTCCCGCTGAGCCGGAAGCGGACGATCCACTCGCCATCGCGGCTGAGTATCTCCGTGCGCCGCCACACCCGGCTGCGGCTCGCGCTCTCCTACTGGGGCGCGTCCACGAAGATGTCGTACTCCAGCTCACCCGTGCCCCCGTACGACGACAGGTCGGTGACGCCCGCCTGGCGGAGCACCTCCACATCGAGGACCGCGTTGCCGGTGAACGCGCGGGACGGCCGGGCCAGGACCTCGACCGCGGCGTCGGCCATGATCTCCGGCCTTCGCGCCCGCTGCATGGCCGTGTCGCCGCCGAGCAGGTTCTGCACGGCGGAGGTGGCGATCAGGGTCTCCGGCCACAGGCAGTTGGCCGCGACTCCCGCCTCGGCGTACTCCGCCGCCCAGCCGAGGGTCAGCAGCGACATGCCGTACTTCGCCAGCGTGTACGCCGGGTGCTTGCCCAGCCACTCCGGCGCCAGGTTGATCGGCGGGCTCAGCGAGAGGATGTGCGGGTTCCGGCTCACCCGCAGGTGGGGCAGGCAGGCGCGGGTCAGCAGGTAGGTGCCGCGCAGCTGGATCTGGGTCATCAGGTCGAAACGCTTGACCGGCAGCGCCTCGGTGCTGTCCAGGGCGATCGCCGAGGCGTTGTTGACGCAGAGGTCGATCCCGCCGAAGCGCTCTACCGCGCGGGCGACGGCGTCCGCCACGGACTCCTCGTCGCGCACGTCTCCGACGACGGCGAGCGCCTGGCCGCCCGCGGCCTCGATCTCGGCGGCGGCGGTGTGGACCGTGCCCGGCAGCCGCGGGTCCGGGAGGTCGGTCTTCGCCAGGAGCACGACGTTCGCGCCCTCCCGCGCCGCCGCCAGCCCGATCGCCAGCCCGATCCCCCGGCTGCCGCCGGACATCATCAGGGTCCGCCCCGCAAGTCGCTGCTCAGTCATGGCGGCACCGTTACACAATTGCTACAGCCGCGCCAAGAGCGTTAGAGATAGGTCACAACACCAGCGCTCCAACTGTCGCGCTTCTGTAACATGCTCGCTGTCATGACCGCTCCCGACCTCAAGCCCGTCACCACCCGGTCCGCCCTGCTCACCCTGCTACTGGGCGCCGAGGTCCCCCGGTTGAGCACCCGGGAACTCGTGGCGGCCGCCTCCGTGGTGGGCTTCGCCGAGGCCACCGTGCGGGTCGCACTGTCGCGGATGACCACTGCCGGCGACGTCGTTCGGGACGCAGAGGGCGGCTACCGGCTCTCCGAACGCCTCGCCGCGCGGCAGCGGCGCCAGGAGGAGGCGGCCCATCCCTCGCTCCGGGACTGGGACGGCTCGTGGGATCTGGTCGTCGTGACGACCGCGGGGCGTACCGCCGGCGACCGGGCCGACCTGCGCACGAGCCTCGCCGAGCTCCGGCTCGCCGAGCTCCGCGAGGGGGTCTGGACCCGCCCGGCCAACCTCCACCTGACCTTGCCGGACGCCGTCGGCGCCGTGTGCGAGCGGTTCACCGGCGCCGCCCCCGACACCGGGCCCACCGCGCTGACGGCCCGCCTGTGGGACCTCGACGCCTGGGCGACGACCGCGCGCCGGCTGCTCGCCGCGACGGACACCGACGATCCCGTGCTCCGGTTCACCGCGTGCGCCACCTCGGGGCGGCACCTGCTGACCGATCCGGTGCTGCCCGCGGCCCTGCTGCCCGACGACTGGCCCGGCGACGCACTGCGGGCCTCGCATGTCGCCTACAAGCAGTGGGTGGTCGACATGCGGCGCAGCCTCACCGACGCCGGGGACCGACGCGACGCAGACTCGGGCTGAACCGGCCCAGCGCCAGCCGTCAGAGCCGGTCCCGGCGAGCCCGATCGCCGATCCGGACACCGAGGTCGTCCAACTCGTCGAGCACGTCGCCGGCACCCCAGACCTGGCCGCGCGTGCGGTCCGTCAACGGCCGCACGATCCCGGCCGACACCAGCCGCTCGACCGCACGATAGGCGCTCGCCCCCGGCATACGGAGGCGGTGCTCGACGTCCTCGGTCGTGAAGATCGGCTCGGCCACGAGGTCGTCGACGAGGCGCGCGGCCGCCGTACCGGCCCTGGGGCGGCCGGCCCGCTCATGCCAGCGCGCCGGCATCGCGGCCAGGAGGTCTGCCGTCCGGTGGGCCTCCTCGGCGGCGATCCGGGCCGACCGCGCGAAGGCCGACACGACCGGCCAGGCGTCACCGGCCCGGTAAGCGTCGAGGGCGGCGAAGTACCGCTCGCGCCGGGCGACGAGCGCCGACGCCGTCGGGATCACGACATGCCGGGCGACGCCCCGGTACCGGACGACCGCCGCGGCCACCGCACGGCCGATCCTGCCGTTGCCGTCGGTGAACGGGTGGATCGACTCGAACTGGGCATGGGCCACCGCGGCCTGGAGGACGACAGGCACGTCCACCCGGGTCGCGAAGCGGACCAGGTCGGCCATCAGGGGCTCGACCAGCGCCGCCGGAGGCGGCACGTAGAGCGCTCCTCGCGGCGAGTGGTTCGAACCGCCGATCCAGTTCTGCATGTCCCGCCAGCGCCCGGCGTACGCCGCCTCGCTCGGATCGGCGCTCATCAGCAACCGGTGCGCCCCGGTGATGCCGTCGACGTCGATCGCGCCGTCCAGCAGATGATCGACCGCTCCTCCTGCCGCCACCATCGACGTGGCCGACGCATTGGCCCGGCTTCCGTGGAGAGCTCGGGCGTAGTCCTCGATCGACGCCTCCTCGTGCTCGATCTTCGACGATGCGACCGACTCGGCCCGCAACAGCAGCGTCGCCAGCGGGCGGAGGTGGTCACCGCGGGTCGCGTCGAGAGCCGCGATCGCACGGACCGCCTCGTCGCATTCCGCCGCCAGCGCCGCCGGCACCAGCAGGTCGAGCTCGGCGATCTCCGGCGGGACCGAGGTCACGACCGCGCGCAGCCTCCGGTCGTCCGCCGTGCCGCCGCGGTGGGCCTGCCGCCAGGCGACCTCACGGGAACCGTGCGCGGGAACCGCGAGGCGGGACGCCGAGTCGCGGGCACCGGTGGTCATGCGATCAGGCTACTCGTATTCTCAGTTAGCCTCACTAAATGAGAATAACGGGGCGGTTGTTCTCAGTCCGCCGCCGGCGCCGGCTCGCTGCGGAACCGGTTGGGACGTCCCGCGATGCCGAGTGCGCGCCAGATCCGTCGCGAGACGGGGTTCATCAGTCCCGTCTCCTCGGCCAGCATCCGCACGTCGCCGAACATGTCGCGCAGGAACTTCCGCGACTCGGGGCTCCCCCACCAGACCTCGCGCACGACGTCCTTGGGGATCCCCATCTCGCGCACCGCCTTCGGCCCGGGGACGGCGATCGCGTCGCACAGCACGCGCATCAGGACCGGCATGAGCACTGAGGCGACACCGCGCTGGACGAGGTTGAGACCGGGCGCGCGGTGCTCGAGGAACTGGTGCGCGAAGCCGATGTGCCGGGCCTCCTCGGCCACATGGATCTGGCTGATCCGCTCCAGCAGAGGATGCATCGGAGCTCCGGAGCGCAGCATCACCTTCTGCACATAGTCGATCGGCTCCTCGCCGCCCAGCACGCCGATGAAGAAGATGAAGGGCAGGTGCTTGGCGGCGAACGGGAGGAAGGGACCGAGCGCCCGGAAGAGGCTGTGCGCGCCGGGGACATCCAGGCCGGTCCGGTTCACGAACTCCTGGAACATCTGGGTGTGGTGGCACTCCTCGGTCGCCTCATGCGTCGAGTAGCGGAACTCGGCGCGCCCGTTGGGCAGGCTGAGGCAGTACATCATCAGCCCGGCGATCAGCACCTGCTCGAACTGCAGGCCCACCTTGACGACATTGGTCTGGCGATAGAAGCCGACCTCGATCTGCCGGTCGAGCGGCAGCGAGCGGTACCACTCGGTGCGCCCGAGCGGGTCGACGTCCGGGAGGATCCAGCGCGGGTCCGTCGGATCGATCGCGTAGGCCGGATCGTCCCAGGGCACATCGACGAAGGCGTCGAAGTGGTGCTCGACCGATGCCTCGGACAGTGTCCGCAGCAGGTCCTGGTAGTCCGTCTGGTCCACACCGATGCCACCCATGCCTAGATGCTACCGCTGGTAACAGCTATCGCAAGGGGGTCGGCGATCATCGGGTCGGGTCGTCGCCCACCCGGACCAGCAGCTTGCCGAAGTTGCGGCCGACGAGCAGGCCGCGGAAGGCGTCCGGGACGCTCTCGAAGCCCTCGACGACGTCCTCGCGGTAGCGGACCCGGCCCTCGCGCACCCACGCGGCCATGTCGCGCCGGAAGGGCTCGGTCAGGGTCGGCTCGAACTCGCTCTGGATGAAGCCGCGCACGGTCAGACTCAGGGTCAGCACCCGGCGCAGGTAGGCCGGGAGTCGGTCGGGCCCCGGCGGCGCCTCGGTCGCGTTGTAGTCGGCGACCAGCCCGCAGACCGGGATCCGCGCGTACGGGTTGAGGCGGCGGTTCACAGCATCGGCGACCGCGCCGCCCACGTTCTCGAAGTAGACGTCGATGCCGTCCGGCGTCGCCGCGGCCAGGTCGTCGCGGAAGGTCGGCGAGCGGTGGTCGAGTGCGACGTCGAAGCCGAAGTCCTCGGTCAGGGCGCGGACCTTCTCCGCGCCGCCCGCGATGCCGACCGAGCGCGCGCCCTTGAGCTGCGCGATCTGCCCGACGGCCGAGCCGACCGGTCCGGTCGCGGCGGCCACCACCACCGTCTCCCCGGGCTGCGGGCGTCCGATCTCCAGGAGTCCCGCGTACGCCGTGAACCCGGGCATGCCGAGCACGCCCAGCGCGGTCGACACCGGCGCCTCGGCCGGATCCAGCCTGCGGGTGTGCCGGGCGTCCGCGACGGCATGCGTCTGCCAGCCCGTGTAGGCCAGCACGATGTCGCCGACGGCGCGGCGCTCGGAGCGGCTCTCCACCACCTCGCACACGGTCTGGCCGACCATGACGCCGCCGAGCGGCACCGGCTCGGCGTACGACCGGGCCTCGCTCATCCGGCCGCGCATGTAGGGGTCGAGGGAGAGGTAGACCGTGCGGAGCAGCACCTGACCGTCCGCGAGCGCGGGAAGGTCCTCGGTGACGAAGGCGAAGTCGCTGTCGGCCGGCTCTCCCACGGGGCGGGCGGCGAGGCGGATCTGGGTGGTCTGCACGAGTCGAACCTAGTGCCTGTCCTCAGGCCGTGAAGAAGGCGCGGGTCTCCTCGTCCGCGGGGAGGAAGGTCTCCAGCGCGAGCCCCTCCAGGGCGGCGTCGGTCGCGGTCGTCAGCTGCGCGGACGTGCTGAACATGCGCAGCACCCGGTCGTCGTACCGCAGCTCCATGGTGAGCACCGGACCGCTCGTGAGCGGGTCCAGCCGGGGTACGCCGCCCGCGAGCTCGACGATCTCGGCGACCAGCGCGTGGTGGCGCGGGTCGTGGGTGCGCTCGGCCCGCCCGACGGCTCGGTGGTAGAGGTGACCGGTCCACAGGTCGAGGTTGTCGATCCGGCTCGCCAGTCCGTCCTCGCGCAGGCACAGCCGCACGACGTTGATCGGCGGCTCCAGCAGCTCCGGCGAGCAGTCGGCCAGGAAGGGCGCGATCGCGGCGTTGGCGTCGACGACGTCCCAGTAGTCGTCGAGCAGCAGGGCCGGGTAGGGCAGGTGCGCGTCGAGCAGCCGGCGCAGGCCCTCCATGACCACCGCGAGCGAGCCGTCGTCCAGAGAGTGCTCGGAGTAGCGCGGCGCGTAGCCCGCCGCCAGCAGTAGGCGGTTGCGCTCGCGCAGCGGGACCTCCAGGTTCTCGGCGAGGTGCAGGATCATGTCCGGCGTCGGGTGCGCCCGCCCGGTCTCCACCCGACTGAGGTGCCGGGTGGACACGGTCGATCGGTTCGACAGCTCCTGCTGGCTGAACCGGCGGCGCTCCCGCCACGAACGGAGCAACGGACCCACCGGGGGGCTCTCCACCAACGCGGTCATGCCCGCAGCCTAGGCAGCGGAGGTCGCGGCGCCCATGACCTCGGAGGTCATGATGACGGCGGAGTCAGGACGTCGACCCGCAGCGGAGCACACAGCTCGATGAGCCACATCAGGTCGACACCGGTCGCGAAGGTCCGGCCGAAGCCACCATCGACGGTGAACGCGTCTCCGCAGCGATCACCGAAGAACACGTAGGCCCTGGCATCGTTGCACTGACGCGACATCCAGACGAGGCCGTCGAGCCCCGCGTCATGCGCCGCCTTCGCCCAGGCCACGGTGCCGGCGTACGTGGACGCGGGAGACGAGGTGACCTGGCCCGCGGTCAGACTGAGCCGGCGCAGGCCCAGGCCATGCAGCATCGCCACCCTCAACCGCCGGGACACCACGATCCGGCTCATGACCTTCGACGCATAGTCGTCATACCCGAGCAGGCCGCCACCCACCGGGACGTCGTGGAGCAGGGTCTCCGCCACCGCTCCCTCCTGTGCGGCCGCGGCGTAGAGCACCGGCACCGTGCCTCCGGCCTCGTCCTCGAAGAAGGCGAACCGGGTCGGCGAGCCCACGCCGGGGTTGAACTCGAGCGCGCCGCGGGTGTTGCTGTGCACCCGGTACAGCCGCTCGCCCGCCTCGATGCGAGCGACGGCGGGATCGAACGCATCCGGTGGTGCCGGCGTCACCACTCGACGCCCCACGCCCTTTCGGCGATCGTCAGCACGTCGCCCGGAGCGGACCGGATCAGATCGACCGGACGCCTTCCGTCAAGGTAGGTGGTCGGCCCGCACAGCCACTGCACGATGCCCGTCTCGGATCGCTCGTGGCGGCTGCCGAGCTCGACCAGGGCCGCGATGACCGGCAACGGCTGCCCGTCCTCGCCGAACTGGAATCCGGGATAGAGGACATGGCTGCCGCGCTTGATCGCCAGCAGCCGACCCGCCTTGCGTGCCTGGGCCGCGAGATTGCGCGGTGCCCGGGAGCGCGAGCCGAGCCGCTGGCCGGCCTCGCCCGGGGTCAGCAGCCCGAACTCCTCGGCGATGCGGTCGTACAGGTTCTGCTCGGCCTGGACCGCCCGGGCCAGGGCGGGCTCGGCATAGGTCTCCACCGACGCGAGCGCGAAGCCCAGCGCGCTCGCGCTCGCCCGGATGGTCCGGTCGCTCCTGATGAGGTCGTCCACGGTCGTCATCGTCGCCCCCTTCCATGCAGTTCGTGCACTATCAGGATAGCGCACGAACCGCACGTCCCCCAGGGCGATCCGTGGGCCCGAGCCGGCCCGGCCCCAGGTCGACCACTCCACCGGCTCTTGTCGGAGAGAACGAAGAAACCCTCGCTGACCTGCACTGATGCAGGCCCGCGAGGGCTTCGTCCTTCGGTCGGGCTGACAGGATTTGAACCTGCGACCCCCTGACCCCCAGTCAGGTGCGCTACCAAGCTGCGCTACAGCCCGATGCCCCGTTCGGCGTCACCGCCGGAGCGAACGGAACACTACCGCAGCCGCCCGGGCTTCCCGAATCGGCCTCCGCGGAGTCGTTCAGGAGGCGCCGTAGACCGGCTCGGGCGCCGGACCCGCGGCGAACAGCTCCCGCAAGGCGGGACCCACCTGTGCAGCCTCCCAGCGGACGCCGTTGTCGTGGGAGGCGCCGTGGCTCCAGCCGTTCTCGACGGTGATCACCGACCCGTCGATCTCCACGACCCGGCCGGTGACATCCCCCGCCTCCTCGGAGGCCAGCCAGGCGACGATCGGCGAGTTGTCCTCGGGCAGGGCCATGGCCGAGGTGTCGAAGGCACCCTCGGTCATCCGGGTCCGGGCCACGGGCGCGATCGCGTTCACCGTGACGCCGTACCTGCCCATCTCGGCGGCGGCGACGAGGGTGAGGCCGGCGATGCCCGCCTTGGCCGCGGAGTACGTCGCCTGGCCGATCGAGCCCTGGAGGCCGGCGCCGGACGAGGTGTTGACGACCCGGGCCGCGCGCTGGCGCCCCTCCTTGGCCTCGGCCCGCCAGTAGGCGCCGGCGTGCCGCAGCGGCGCGAAGTGGCCCTTCAGGTGGACGCGGACGACGGAGTCCCACTCGTCCTCGCTGGTGTTGACGAGCATCCGGTCGCGAACGAAGCCGGCGTTGTTGACGAGGATGTCGAGGCCGCCGTACACGTCGATCGCCTGCCGGACCATGGCCTCGGCCGCGGCGAAGTCGGCGACGTCGGCGCCGTTGACGACCGCCTCGCCGCCCATCGCCTCGATCTCGGCGACGACCTCGTGGGCCGGGGTCTCGGTGGTGCCCTCGCCCGCGAGGGACACGCCGAAGTCGTTGACGACCACCCGGGCACCGTGGCGGGCGAGCTCCAGCGCGTGGGCGCGCCCGATCCCTCGTCCGGCACCGGTCACGATGGCGACCCGCCCCTCCAGCAACCTGCTCACTTCGGTCTCCTCTGCCATGTCGTGGCGTCCACGCGGACGCGGGACGGACGTATGCTACCAAGCAAGTGCTTGGTATGGTGGCGGCATGACAGTCACCAGCGTGCTGCGGCCGGACGGGATCCGCGTCGTCACGATGAACGCTCCCCCGGTCAACGCCCTCACCGTGCAGGGCTGGTACGACGTGGCCGCCGCTCTCGACGCGGCGGGCGTCGACCTGGACACGAAGGTCGTCGTCCTGCGCGCCGAGGGCAAGGGGTTCAATGCGGGCGTCGACATCAAGGAGATGCAGCACACGACCGGCTTCGACGCGCTCCTCGGCGCCAACAAGGGCTGCTTCGCCGCCTTCAAGGCCGTCTACGAGTGCGCGGTCCCCGTGGTGGCGGCCGTCAACGGCTTCTGCGTCGGCGGCGGCGTCGGCCTGGTCGGCAACGCCGATGTGATCGTCGCCAGCGACGACGCCTACTTCGGCGTCCCCGAGGTCAACCAGGGCGCACTCGGGGCGGCGACCCACATGGCACGCCTGGTCCCGCAGCACATGATGCGCACGCTCTACTTCACCGCGCGCACCATCCCCGCCAAGGACCTCGTCCAGTTCGGCTCCGTCCTCGAGGTGGTCCCCCGCGACCGGCTCGACGACGCCGCCCTGAAGGTCGCCGGCGAGATCGCCGCCAAGGACACCCGGGTGATCCGGGCCGCCAAGGAGGCGCTCAACGGGATCGACCCGATCGACGTCAACAAGTCGTACCGCTGGGAGCAGGGCTTCACCTTCGAGCTCAACCTGATGGGCGTCAGCGACGAGCTGCGCGACGACTTCGCAGGAACGCACAAGGCCAACGAGCACAGTGTCGGCACCGACAAGAGCAAGGGAGCAGCCCAGTGAGCCGCAAGCCGCGCGACAAGCGGATGAGCATCGATGAGGTGATCGGCAGCCTGGAGAGCGGGATGACGATCGGCATCGGCGGCTGGGGACCCCGGCGCAAGCCGATGGCCCTGGTCCGCGCGCTCTACAACTCCGACCTCACCGACCTGACCGTCGTCAGCTGGGGCGGCGCCGACGTCGGCCTCCTCGCCCGGGCCGGCAAGATCCGCCGGCTGGTCTACGCGTTCGTGTCGCTCGACTCGGTCCCCCTCGAGCCGAACTTCCAGCGCGCCCGCCAGAGCGCGTCGATCCCCGAGATCGTGGAGCTCGACGAGGGCATGTTCCAGACCGGCCTCAAGGCCGCCGCCGAGCGGCTGCCGTTCCTGCCGATGCGCGCCGGCCTGGGCTCCGACGTCCTGGTCAACAACCCCTGGATCACGACCGTCACCAGCCCGTACGACGAGGGGCACGGTCACGAGGAGCTCGTCGCCGTCCCGGCGCTGCGGCTCGACGCCGCGCTGGTCCACCTCAACCGCGCGGACCCGCACGGCAACGCGTCGTACCTCGGGCCCGACCCGTACTTCGACGACCTCTTCGCGATGGCGGCCGACAAGACCTACGTCAGCGTCGAGCAGGTCGTCGACACCGCCGGCCTGACCGTCGACACACCCGTCCAGCGCCTGCTGCTCAGCCGGATGATGGTGACCGGCGTCGTGGAGACGCCGAACGGCGCCCATTTCAGCACCTGTACGCCGGACTACGAGCGCGACGAGAGGTTCCAGCGCGCGTACGCCGCCGCCGCGTCCGGCTCAGACGAGGACTGGCACGCGTTCCACGACCGCTTCCTGGCCGGTGACGAGGCGTCGTACCAGGCCGCCGTCCAGGCCTTCACCGAGGAGACGACCAAGTGAGCGGCAGCGATGGAGCGGGGAACGAGCTCAGCGGCGCTGGCCGCGAGCGCGGGAGTGGCGCGAGCGCAGAACGCACGATGAGTGACTCGACCCGCGCGGACGTGTGCGCCGCCGCGATCGCGGATGCCTTCAGCGAGGACGGCGAGGTCTTCGCCAGCCCGATGGGCCTGCTGCCGACGCTCGGCGTCCGGCTGGCGAAGCTGACCTCCAACCCCGACCTGGTGATCAGCGACGGCGAGTCCGTCCTCCTCGGCGGCACCCCGCCGCTCGGTGGCAAGGACGTGATCGAGGGCTGGATCCCGTTCCGCAGGGTCTTCGACGTCATCGCCTACGGCAAGCGGCACGTGATGATGGGCGCTACCCAGGTCGACCGGGAGGGCAACCAGAACATCTCCGCGATCGGCCCGTTCGCGCAGCCGAAGCGCCAGCTGCTCGGGTCGCGTGGCGCCCCCGGCAACACGGTCGGCCACCGGACGTCGTACTGGGTCCCCAAGCACTCCCCCCGCGTGTTCGTCGAGCAGGTCGACACCGTCTCCGGCGTCGGTCCGCGGCGGGCGCGCGCGGCCGGGTCCGCGGCGTCCCGCTTCAACGACATCCACCGGGTCGTCAGCAACCTCGCGGTCTTCGACCTGGGCGGCCCCGACGACACGATGCGGCTGGTGTCGGTGCACCCGGGGGTGAGCGTCGACGAGGTCGTCGACGCCACCGGGTTCGCGCTCGAGGTCTCCGCCGAGGTGCCCACCACACGCGAGCCGTCCACCGAGGAGCTGCTCCTCATCCGCGAGATGATCGACCCGAAGGGCCTGCGGTTCAAGGAGGTCCCGGATGCGTGAGCAGCGGCTCCGCACCGCGTTCACCGACCTGGTCGGAGTCCCGCACCCGGTCGTCCAGACCGGGATGGGCTGGGTCTCCGGGCCGCGCCTGGTGTCCGGCACCGCCGACGCCGGCGGTCTCGGCATCCTCGCGTCCGCGACCATGACCTTCGCCGAGCTGGAGCAGGCGATCATCGAGGTCAAGGCCCGTACCGACCAGCCGTTCGGCGTCAACCTGCGCGCCGACGCCGCCGACGCGGGTGACCGCTGCCAGCTCCTCATCGACCATGGCGTCAAGGTCGCCTCCTTCGCCCTCGCGCCCAAGCCGGAGCTGATCGCCAAGCTCAAGGAGCACGACATCGTCGTGATGCCCTCCATCGGCGCGGCCAAGCACGCCAAGAAGGTGGCCGGCTGGGGCGCGGACGCGGTGATGGTCCAGGGCGGCGAGGGAGGCGGCCACACCGGCGCCGTCCCGACCACCCTGCTGCTGCCGACCGTCCTCGACGCCGTGGACATCCCGGTCATCGCCGCGGGCGGCTTCTTCGACGGACGTGGCCTCGCCGCGGCCCTGTCGTACGGCGCGGCGGGAGTCGGCATGGGCACCCGCTTCCTGCTGACCCGCGACTCCGCCGTCCCGGACGCCGTCAAGGAGCTCTACCTGTCGAAGGGGCTGACCGACACGGTCGTCACGGCCAAGGTCGACGGCATGCCCCACCGGATGCTCCGCACCGACCTCGTCGCATCGCTCGAGGAGACCTCCGCCGTACGCCGGCTCAGCCCCACGATGCGCCGCACGCTGGAGTTCAAGAGGTCCTCCGGCATGTCGTGGACCGGCTTGCTCAAGGACGGCCGCGCCATGAAGAAGGCGCAGGGCCGCACGCTCGGCCAGATGGCCCTCGCCGCCAACACGCCGACCATGCTCCGCGCCGGCCTGGTCGAGGGCGACACCTCCGCCGGTGTGCTCGCCAGCGGACAGGTCGTCGGTGTGATCGACGACCTGCCGTCGTGCGAGGAGCTGATCGAGCGGATCGTCGTCCAGGCGGCCGCGGAACTGAAGCGCGCGTCGTCGTACCTGGTCTGACGACCTGCCCGAGGGCGCGGCCGGTCAGTCCGGTCGCGTCCTCGCCACGTCCTGCTGCGCGCGCCGCTCGTGGAGTCGCTGCTCGGCGGCCTCCAGGAACTCCAGGCACGGCGCGTCGCTCGCCGGGTGCTTCTCCCGGAGGTGGAAGACCCAGCGGTCCATCGCGGCCATGAACCCGTTGTCGGCGCCCGGGCGATAGGCCGACCACGGCCGGTGCCCCTTCGCCGTGCACTCCGTGCAGGTGACCTTGTAGACGAACTGCTCCTGCGCACCGACCTCGATCCGCACCCGCGCGAGCGGGCCGGCCTGCGCGGCCGCCTTGCGCTCGCGAGCGGATCGGCTCGCCACCATGTGAACCCCTGACGTCGTCGGAAGCGTCGAGCCTAGCCCCACCCGCGACACCTGTCGGACCACTCCCCTAGGGTCGGTCGGGTGAGCCGCCGATGAGCAAGATGGACGCAGTCCGCGCGATGCGCGAAGCCCGGTACGCCGAGGCCCAGGCCCGTGCCGGCGGCACGGCCCCGGCGCCGAGGAAGGCCAAGCCCGCCAAGGCGGCCCCTGCCGCGCCCACGCCCCCCGCGGCGCGGGCCGACAGCCCCGACGACGCCGACGACGGTCTGTGCGGCCACCGCAACATGAGCGGCCGCACCTGCACCCGCGAGCGGGGACACGCGGCCAAGAGCCACCGCTACTCGTGACGGCTCAGCACGACCGCTGGTAGGTCCACGCCCGCCCCATGACCCGGTAGGCCAGGATCTCGTTGACCTCGATCATCCGGTCGTTGGACTCGGCGTTCCAGGTGTCGATGGTGGCCAGCGCCGGCTCGGCCTCGCGCAGCCAGCGCAGCATGTCGGTCTTGAGCAGCAGGCCGAGACGGTGACCGCGGTGCGCCCGCGTGACGGACGTGTCGTGCTGGTCACCCCAGGTCGGCTCGGTCCGGGAGACGGCGACGACGGTCTGGGCCGCGAGCTCCCCGGTCGCGAGGTGGCGGGCCACCACCCGGTAGAGCTGGTCGCCGTGCGCGTCGACAGCGGTCTCGTAGGCCCGCATCCGCTCACCGCTGAACACCTCGTCCTCGTAGTCGAGGTCGTCGGTCGGCGCGTCGTTGATGGCCGAGGCCATCTCGGCGAGCGCCTCGAGGCCGTCGTCGGGGGTCGGGCCGAGGCGGCGCTCCAGGACGTAGCCGGCGGCGTGGGGCAGCGCCTCGTCGTAGCGGCGGTCGAGCGTGGCCCAGTCGATCTCGGCGAGCACCTGACGGCGGTTGATCTCGGCGGATCTCCGGTCCAGTCCGTGCACCTTGGCGAAGCCGTCGGCGGCCTCGGACTCCCAGGCGTCGACGGCGATGCTGGTCCGACCCGCACTGCGCGCCTCGGCCTCGAGCCGGTGGAGCAGCACAGTTCCGTGGCCCCGGCGCCGGTGGTCGGGGTGGACACCGACCTCGAGCCACGCCAGGTGCAGGTTGTCGTACTCGCTGGTCGAGATCGCGGCCCAGCCGACGACGTCCTCGCCCACGCGGGCGAGGTACGGCGTCCCGGGCTCGCCGTCCCAGCCGTGGCGCCACCGGGCATCGGCCCTCGCGGTTGTCATCGCGCGCTCCCAGGGGGCGTCGACCGCGCCGATCGCGTTGACCAGGTCGGTCCAGGCCGCGAGATCCTCGGTGTGGTCAGGGCCGAACGGGTGGATCTCCATGGGAGCAGCATGCGGTGCCGGAGCCGCCGGTTCCACTGGATATCCTGACGGTGTGAACGAGACGACGCCCACCGGACCCGGCAACGCAGGGACCACGCGCCGGCGTCACCTGATGGACCCGAACGCTCCCCGCAAGGCGCCCGATCCGAAGGACATCGAACGCCTCCAGCGCGTGCAGCGCCGGGTCGTCTCGGTGCTGGTGATCACCACGATCCTGCACCTCTCCGTCGGCTTCGTGATCGCGGCCGACCACGTCGCCGACGACCGGACCGACGCCCGGATCGGCCTCAACCTGATCGCCGCCGCCTTCATGGTCGGCGGCATCGCGGCCACGCTGGCGATCAACGGACGCTCCTGGAAGTCGCCCTGGCTCCTGCTCGGCCTGATCCCGGGCATCGTCGGGATCTGGTGGACCGTGCTCTGAGGCACCGCCGTCGCGCCGCTGTCAGGCGGCGTAGTCGTCGGCGAGGACGACCGCGCGCTCAGCGAGCAAGTGGTACTCGGTCTGGCTGAGAGCGGTCGTGCCCGTGCCGGTGACGAGGCGGTACAGGCCGTGGGGCGTGCCCCAGACCCACCGGTCCGGGCCGAGTTGGAACACCGAGTAGCCGAGGTGTGTCTTGGCACGGTGGTGATGGCGCGCCAGCGGGGTGTCGTTGTGGTCACCGGTCTGACCGGGCGGACCATGACCGTCGTAGGGCACGGTGTGGTCGTGATCAGGTGAGCGGCCAGCCCGGCCGAACAGCCCGGTGGCGTGCGGGAACCTGTCGCCCAGGACCCGCAGCTCGGTGCGTCGCCTGATGTCGGTGGGGTACTCGTAGCCGTTGACCGACCTGCCGGCGTGCAGGTCGATGACCGGGGTGACGGTGACGTGGGTGTGACGAGCAAGGAGGTCGCGGACCTGGTCGAGGAGTCGCGGGCCGAGTCGCTCGACCCTGGCCATCGGACCGAGGCCGCCGTCGGTGTCGTGGCTGAGGTGGACCACGATCTCCGCCGCCGCGGGTGCCGGTGCTGACGTTGGCGACTCGTCCTCGTCGCCCGTGTTGCTCTCACCGCCGGCGTGGAGGAAGGCGAGGACGGCGGCGGGATCGGCGAGCATCGCGAACGCCTCGGCCCGCCAGTGGTCCATGCCCGGCGACTCGTCGCCGTCGGGTACGTCGGGGGCCTGCGCGGCCAGCGCGGCGGCGAGGTCCTCGACCATGGCGTGATGGGCCACGGCGTCGGCCTCGTCGATGCGGGCGAAGATCGCGGCAACGCCTGCGGTGCTGTCGTCCGCGTCGACCTGGTCACCGGGCCGGGGCTGGGGGTACCAGACGCCCTTCTTGTCCCGGTTGGCCTTGATCCGCTCGGCATGAGCGGCGGGGTCAGCCTCGATGACTTTGGCCTCGGCGATCGCGAGGATCCGCGATGGGGCCTCGTCCAACGTGGCAGCGACCGCCGTGTCGACGACCGAGGCCTGGTCGCGGTCGAGCCTGCGCGACATCCGGGCGACCCGGCGCACGACCCACACGTCACACCGACCAGCCTGGACCCCGGCCCACACCGTCGGGAGGCGGTGACGCAGGTCCAGGACGTCGGCCAACGCGTTGCGGGTGGCCAGCACGCCCTCGTGGCGGGCGATCGCCATCTCGACCAGCGCGAGGTCCGCAACGCCAGGAGTGCCGTCCCCGCCGAGGGTGACGAGTCGCGGGCCGCCGTACCGGACCGGGACCGCACCGGGCTGGTCCTGCGGATCCCCGGAATGCAGGTCGGCCCACGCGAGCAGCAGTCCGAGTTGGGCGACCTCGGCCGAGCGCCGCGTGCGCACACCGTCTTCGGCCGCGTGGAGCAACTGCTCCGCGGTGGCATCGGCGAGGTCCGAGATCATGCCTCGATCCTACTCGAACACCCGTTCGACTCCAAGCTTCTCCACAGGCCTCGCGACCACCACTCGCGGAGCCTGGCATCAGCCCTCGGCGACGTAGTCGTGCGTGACCGCCTCGATGTTGTTGCCGTCGAGGTCGCGCATGAAGACGCCGTAGTAGCCGGGGTGGTACTCCGGGAAGGGGCGCGGCGCGTGGAGCACCTCGGCGCCGACCGCGACAGCGGCCTCGTGGAAGGCGTGGACGGCCGCGACGTCGGGCGCCCGGAAAGCGACGTGGACCTCGCGCTGGGTCGCCGGCATGTCGTCGTAGCTGCTCAGCCAGAACGCCGGGGCGCCCTCGACTCCGTAGCCGCAGGCGACGCCGAAGTCCATCACCCGGCCGTAGCCGAGCGGGGCCAGCACGGAGTCGTAGAAGGACTTGGCCGCGTCGAGGTCGGCGCAGTTGATGCCGAGGTGATCGATCATGGACACATCGAAGCACCGGCCTCCGACAGCGCCCGAGCGCCGCCGTCGGAGCTAGCTCACGCGCTCAGAGCCGCTCGATGATGGTGACGTTGGCCTGCCCGCCGCCCTCGCACATCGTCTGCAGGCCGTAGCGACCCCCGGTGCGCTCGAGTTCGGCGAGCAAAGTGGTCATCAGGCGGGCACCGGTCGCGCCGATCGGGTGCCCCAGGGCGATGCCGCCGCCGTTGACGTTGACCTTCTCGTGCGGCGCGCCGGTCTCCTTCATCCAGGCGAGCGCGACGGACGCGAACGCCTCGTTGCACTCGAAGACGTCGATGTCGTCGATGCTCAGACCGGACCTGGCCAGGGCGTGCTTGGTCGCCGGGATCGGGCCGGTCAGCATCCAGACCGGGTCGTCACCGCGGACCGAGAGGTGCACGATCCGGGCCCGCGGAGTGAGCCCGTGGTCCTTCACCGCCTGCTCGGAGGCGACCAGGATCGCGGCGGAGCCGTCGCAGATCTGGGAGGCGACGCCGGCGGTGATCCGGCCCCCTGGAGCGAGCGGCTCGAGGCCGGCCATCTTCTCCAGCGAGGTGTCGCGCGGGCACTGGTCGGTGTCGACGACGGTGCCGTCATCCAGTGTGAGAGGCGCGATCTCGGCCCGGAACCGCCCGGCATCGATCGCGGCGCGGGCCCGCTCGTGCGAGGCGAGGGCGAAGCGCTCCATGTCCGCGCGCGAGATGTCCCACTTCTCCGCGATCATCTCGGCCGCGCGGAACTGGCTGACCTCCTGGTCGCCGTACCTCTTGACCCAGCCCGGCGACTCGGCGAAGGGGGTGGTGAAGCCGTACTGCTGGCCCACCAACATGGCAGCGGAGATCGGGATCGCGCTCATGTTCTGCACGCCACCGGCGACCACGAGGTCCTGGGTGCCGGACATGACCCCTTGTGCGGCGAAGTGCACGGCCTGCTGCGAGGACCCGCACTGGCGGTCGATGGTGACGCCGGGGACGTGGTCGGGCAGGCCCGCGACCAGCCACGCCGTCCGGGCGATGTCGCCGGCCTGCGAGCCGATGGTGTCGCAGCAGCCGAGGATGACGTCGTCCACGGCCCCCGCGTCGATCCCGGTGCGCTCGACGAGCGCCCCGAGGGAGTGGGCGGCCAGGTCGGCGGAGTGGACGCCGGCCAGCGCGCCGCCGCGCTTGCCCACGGCGGTGCGCACCGCATCGACGATGAAGGCCTCGGCCATGATCAGGTCTCCTTGTGTTGGTAGGGGCTCAGGCGTGCTGGCTGCTGACGGAGATGACCTCGCCCGTCAGGTACGACGAGTAGTCGCTGGCGAGGAAGACCATCACGTTGGCGACCTCCCAGGGTGCCGCCGCCCGGCCGAACGCCTCACGCTGCTTGAGCTCGGCGAGCAGCTCGGGCGAGGTCACCTTCTCCAGGAACGGGTGCATCGCCAGGCTGGGCGAGACCGCGTTGACCCGGATGCCGTGGGGCGCGAGGTCGAGGGCGGAGCAGCGCGTCAGCGCCATGACACCCGCCTTCGCGGCGGCGTAGTGGGCCTGGCCCTCCTGCGCACGCCAGCCGATGACGGAGGCGTTGTTGACGATGACGCCCTTCTTGCCCGCGGCGACGAACCGCCGGCCGACGGCGCGGGTGGCCCGCATGGTGCCGGTGAGGGTGATGTCGATGACCCGGTTCCAGGTCTCGTCGGTCACCTCGAGGATCGTGTCGGTCCCGCCGAGCCCCGCGTTGTTGATCATGATGTCGACGCCGCCGAGGTCGTCGGCGGCGTCGAGCAGCGCCGTGATGTCGGCCTCCTGGGTCACGTCGCAGACCAGCGGGCGGACCCGCTCGGCACCGAACTCCGCCGCCAGCGTCTCCTCTGCCTCCGCCAGCCGGCGGGCGTGGGTGTCGCTGAAGACGACCGCCTTCGCGCCCTCCTCGAGTGCCCGGCGGACGACGGCCGCGCCGATGCCCGCGCCCGCGGCCGCGGTCACGACGACCACCTTGCCGGCGAGCAGGTCGTGGCCGGGGACGTAGTCCGGGGTGGGCTGCTCGGGTCGCATCGCAGTCATGGATTCAGGCTCCCTTGGGTTCGCGGGGAAGGCCGAGCACCCGCTCGGCGAGGATGTTGCGCTGGATCTCGTCGCTGCCGCCGTAGATCGTGTCGGCGCGCGAGAAGAGGAAGAGCCGCTGGTGGTCGTCGAGGTCGTACGGCGTCCCGGAGTCCCGCGCGAGCAGGCCGTCGCGCCCGGCGACGTCCATCGCCACCTCACCCAGTGTCCGGTGCCAGCCGGCCCAGGCGAGCTTGAAGATCGATCCCGCTCCCCCGCCCGCTGCCGAGTCCTGGCCGCCTTCGACGAGGGCGAGCGCGCGCAGGGCGTAGCTGCGGATCACGGCGAGCTCGGCCTTCAGCGTCGCGAGCCGGTCGCGGACGACCGGGTCGTCGATGGCGCCGTTCTGCTTGGCCCGGGTCACCACGCTGTCGAGCTCGCGGGCGAAGCCGACGGTCTGACCGAGCGTCGAGACACCGCGCTCGAAGCCGAGCAGGCCCATCGCGACGCCCCAGCCGCGGCCGGGCTCGCCGACGACGAGGTCGGCCGCGGTCCGGGCGCCGCTGAAGAACACCTCGTTGAACTCCGAGCCACCGGTCAGCTGCTCGATCGGGCGCACCTCTACCCCGTCCTGGCGCAGCGGGACGAGCAGGAACGAGAGCCCGTGGTGGCGGGTGGAGCCCCCCTCGGTGCGGGCGACGACGAAGCACCAGTCGGACAGGTGCGCGAGCGAGGTCCACACCTTCTGACCGTCGATCACCCACTCCCCGGCCGACTCGTCGAGGCGCGCCCGGGTCTGGACGTTGGCGAGGTCGGAGCCGGCGCCGGGCTCGGAGTAGCCCTGCGCCCACAGCTCGCGGACCGCGACGATCTCGGGCAGGAACCGCCGCTGCTGCTCGGGTGTGCCGAACGCGATGAGCGTCGGGCCGAGCAGCTGCTCGCCGAGATGGTTGACGCCGGCGGGTGCGTCGGACCGGGCGTACTCCTCGTGGAAGATCACCTGCTGCCACAGCGAGAGACCGCGTCCGCCGTGCTCGACCGGCCAGCCGACCGCCGTCCAGCCGTGCTCGGCGAGGTGGCGGTTCCAGGCGAGCCGCTCGTCGTGAGCCTGGTGCTCGCGCCCGGGGCCGCCCAGGCCGCGCAGCGAGGCCCAGTCACCGGCCAGGTGGTCGCCCAGCCATTCCCGGATCTCGGAGCGGAAGGCGCGGTCCTCCGGGCCCTCGGTGAGGTTCATGGCTGGTACTGTACCAAGCAAATGCTTGGTTAGGGCGACGGCCCCGCCTACATTTCTCGTACGACGACTCCACCGCCGATGAGGAAACAAGAACTGACATGGATCTCCAACTGAGCGAGTCCGAGTCGGCCTTCCAGGCCGAGGCCCGGAACTGGCTGGCCGCCAACGTCCCGGCGGAGCCGCTGCCCTCCCTCGACACCCCGGACGGCTTCCGGCTGCACCAGGAGTGGGAGGCGAAGCTCGCCGCGGCGCGCTGGTCGGTCGTGTCCTGGCCGGCGGCCTACCACGGTCGCGAGGCCTCTCTGGTCGAGTGGGTCGTCTTCGAGGAGGAGTACTACCGCGCCGGGGCGCCCGGCCGGGTCTCCCAGAACGGCATCTTCCTGCTCGCGCCGATCATCTTCGAGCACGGCACCACCGACCAGCAGGACCGCTTCTTGCCGAGCATGGCCACCGGCGAGCGGATCTGGGCCCAGTGCTGGAGCGAGCCCGAGGCCGGTTCCGACCTCGCCTCACTGAGGTCGACCGCGCGGCGCGACGACGCGCGCGGGGGCTGGGTGCTCAACGGCCAGAAGATCTGGTGCTCCCGCGCTGCCCTGGCCCACTGGGGCTTCGGCCTGTTCCGCAGCGACCCGGAGGCCCAGAAGCATGCCGGCCTGACGTACTTCCTGTTCCCGCTCGACGCCGAGGGCGTCACCGTGCGCCCGATCGCCCAGCTCGACGGCGAGGCCGGCTTCGCCGAGGTCTTCTTCGACGACGTCTTCGTCCCCGACGCCGACGTGCTCGGCGAGCCCGGCGACGGCTGGCGGGTCGCGATGAGCACCGCGGGCAACGAGCGCGGCCTCTCGCTGCGCTCCCCCGGCCGGTTCACCGCCGCCGCCGACCGACTGCTCGCGCTGTACGACGAGCGGCCGGATCCGCGCGCCGCCGACCGGGTCGTCGACGCCTGGCTCAGGGCCGAGGCCTACCGCCTGTACACGTGGGGCACCGTGACGAGGCTGCGTGAGGGCGGCGACGTCGGTGCGGCGGGCTCGGTCAACAAGGTCTGGTGGAGCGAGCTCGACATCGCCCTCCACGAGACCGCTCTCGACCTGCTCGGCCCCGACGCCGAGGTCGAGTCCACCTGGCTCGACGGCTACACCTTCTCGTTGTCCGGCCCGATCTACGCCGGCACCAACGAGATCCAGCGCAATATCGTCGCCGAGCGGATCCTCGGACTCCCGCGCGAGCCGAAGGGAGTGCAGAAGTGAGGTTCGAGCTCACCACCGACCAGCAGGACTTCGCCGCCTCGCTGGAGTCGCTGCTGGCCGCCGCCGACCCCGTGGCCGTCGCTCGCGCCTGGGCCGAGGGCGACCATGCCCCCGGGCTGCGGCTGTGGCAGCGTCTCGCCGATCAGGGCGTCTCCGCCCTTCTCGTCCCCGAGGACGCCGACGGCATGGGCGCGACGCCGGTCGAGCTGGTCGTCGCGTTCGAGGCGCTGGGCCGCCACGCCGTGCCGGGCCCCTGGGTCGAGGCCGCGGCCTATCTCGCCACCGAGCTGTCCGGCGAGGCCCGGGCAGCCGTCGCCGCCGGCACCGTCGTCACGGTCGCGGTCCCGCCCCACACGCCGTACGCGCTCGACGCCGACGTCGCGCAGACCGTCTACCTCGCCGGCAGCGACGGCGTGCGTACGGCGACCGCGGGCGAGCCCCGCGCGTCCGTGGACCGGACCCGGCGGCTGTTCCCGCTCACGCCCGGACCGGTGCACGACACCGCCGACCGCGCGCAGGAGGCCTTCGACCTCGCGGTGCTCGCGACCTCCGCCCAGCTGCTCGGCGCCGGCGAGCGGGTGCTCGCCGACGCGGTGACCTACGTCAAGCAGCGCAGGCAGTTCGGCCGCGAGATCGGCTCCTACCAGGCGATCAAGCACCAGCTCGCCGACGTGCGGATCGCCCTCGACTTCGCGCGGCCGCTCGTGTTCGGCGCCGCGCTCGACCCGACCCCGCGGTCGGTCTCGGCCGCCAAGGTGGCCTGCGCCGACGCGGCCTATCTCGCCTCGCGCACCGGCCTGCAGGTGCATGGCGCGATCGGCTACACCCAGGAGTTCGACCTCAGCATCTGGATCACCCGGATCCGGGCGCTCGTCACCGCCTGGGGCACGCCCGCCTTCCACCGGGCCCGCATCCTCGAGACGCTGCGGACCTCCTGATGCACTTCGACCTGAGCGAGGAGCAGGCCGAGCTGGCGGCGACCGTGCGCGGGCTGCTCGACAAGCGCGCGGACTCGTCCGCGGTCCGGGCGGCGTCGATCTCGCCCACCGGCCACGACGAGGCGCTGTGGGCGACGCTGTGCGAGCAGATCGGCGTCGCGGCCCTCGCCGTGCCGGAGGAGTACGACGGCGCCGGAGCGAGCTTCTTCGAGACCGCCGTGGTGCTCGAGGAGGTCGGCCGCACCCTCGCCCCGAGCCCGCTCCTGGCGACCACGGTCGCCACCGAGGCGCTGCTCGTCGGCGGCGACGACGAGGCCAGACGACGGCTGCTGCCCCGCGTCGCGGCAGGTGAGATCGCCACGATCGCGCTCACCGACGAGCCGGTGCTCGACGGCGACCGCGCGGCGATCGTGCTCGCCGTGCGCGGCGACGACCTGGTCGAGGCGACCGGCGCCACCGCCACCTGGGTGGAGTCGATGGACCAGAGCGTCCGGCTGGCCCGGCTCGACCTGTCCACCGCCGAGCTCACCGTGATCGGCGACGGTGCCGCCGCGCTGGCCCGGGCCGAGCTGGTCGGCAGCGCGTCCGCCGCCGCCCTCGCGGTGGGCCTCGCCGACCGCGCGCTGCGGATGACCGTCGACTACAGCAAGGAGCGGGTCCAGTTCGGCCGCCCGATCGGGTCCTTCCAGGCGCTCAAGCACCGGATGGCCGACCTGCTGGCGCGCGTCGAGATGTCCCGCTCCGCCTGCTGGGCCGCGGCCTACGCCCTGGCCGACCCCGCCGCGGATCCAGCGGAGGCCGCGTTCCTGACGCACGCCGCCGCGTCGTACGCCCTCGAGACCGCGGCGCTGGCCGCGAGCGAGTGCGTCCAGCTGCACGGCGGCATCGCGATCACCTGGGAGCACGACGCCCATCTGGTGTTCAAGCGGGCGCACGCCCTCGGGCAGCTGTACGGCGCGCCGCACCGGCACCGGGCGGCCATCACACTCTGACGGCCGCCGCGCGGTGCCGGCCGGGATCAGCCCACCGGGCTCGTGCAGCGGGTGCCGCTCACGACCGCCGGCGTGCGGTCCAGCGGCAGCGGGCACGGCAGCACGGTGACCATGACGGGCCTGCTGTGCTTCCTGCCCTTCTTCACCTTGACCCGGTACCAGCGGGTCCCCGGCGGCCCGGCCTCGGTGACCACCGCGCCACCTCCCCGCGTCCGCAGTGTGGCGACCCGCTGCCAGGGCCCGGCCGGAGCCGTCCGGACCTGGAGCACGACCTTGCGCACCCGCCGGGTGCTCGCCACCAGCTGGTAGCTCTCGCCGAAGCCCACCGCGCTCGCCGTCGCGGCCAGCCGGACGCGCTGCTTGCGCCCCTTCTTGGGGCGGCCGTCCAGGAGCCGTGCCGCCACCGGCCTGCCGGCGGTCCGCGCCGCCGCGAGCAGCGACTCGATGGAGGCGTCGAAGGGGGTCGCGAGCAGTATCGAGCGCCCTTCGATCAGCCGGGAGGTGACCGCCCAGATGAAGCCGGTGTCGGCGCTCGCCATCCGCAGGAACCACGGGCCGCCGCTCGAGCCCTGGTTCATCGGGCACGACAGCTGGGCGTCGGTGCTCTGCGGCAGCGGGGTCGACGAGCCGGTGCACTCCTGCCGGGACTGCCCGTCGTACGGCGGCTCGGCGGGCCAGCCCACGATCCGCACGCCGTCCTCCCGGGCGGGGTAGTTCCACGCCAGGCCGTTGCCGCCGACGACGTCGACGAGGTTGCGCCCGTTCAGCGGTGCCACAGCGACCATCGCCTGGTCCCGGGCGAACGCGTCGCACTGCTGGATCCACTCGCTGTGCGTCACCGCGTGGGTGCCGACCCACGAGCCGTAGGGCGCCGCCCGGTGGTCGTAGGCGGGGACGAACAGGAAGTTCGTGAAGTAGGTGCCGGCCCGGCAGCCGCCCAGGAAGCCGGAGACGCCGCCGGAGTTCACGCAGTGACCGGCGGTCACCACGAGGTTCCGCTCCGGCGTGTTCACCGCGGCGGCCGAGCAGACATAGGTCGACGCGCCCTCGCTGAAGAAGAGCTTGCCGGTGCTGCGCGGGCTCGGATCCGCGGCCCGCCGCGCCGTCGGCGCACCCGCCGCCCCCGACACCGCCGATGCCACCGGGAGCGGCGTCCCCGTCGGGTCGAGGTCCAGCGGCACGGCCTGCCGCATCCGCTTCGCGGTCCAGAAGTCGCGGACCCCGTCGGGCGCGAGGGCCCGCACCACCGGTGCCGGGTCCTGGCCGGCACGTGGCGTCGGCGTCGGTCCCGCCGCGGCCGGGGTCGCCGCCGGCAGGCCGACGAGCCCGGCGACCAGGGCGGCCGCCACGACGACCGTGCCGAGCGACGTGCGCATCCTCATCGATCCCCCGACCGTGTCGTCGTCCTCGATCAGGGGCTCAACGTGCCGAGCCGGGGCAGGTCACGAGTCGGTGGTGCGGTAGCGCCCCTTGAAGTAGAGCAACGGCTCGACGACCGCGGCATCGTCGGCGTGGGCCTCGAGGTGCTCGACCCGGCCGACCACGATGAAGTGGTCGCCGCCCTCGTAGACCGCGTGGATGGTGCAGTCCAGGTGCGCGAGGGTCCCGGCGATGACGGGTGAGCCGGTCGCCTTCGCCGGGGTCCAGTCGATGCCGGCGAACTTGTCGACGCCCTTGGTCGCCATCTGGCCGGAGACGTGCTCCTGGTCGGCGGCGAGGATGTTGACGCAGAACCGCCCGGCACGCTGGATCAGCGGCCACGCGCGCGACGAGCGGGCCGGGATGAAGGTGACCAGGGGCGGGTCCAGCGAGACGCTCGAGAAGGACTGGCAGGTCAGGCCCACCGGCTCGCCGTCGCTCATCGTCGTGATGACGGCGATGCCGGAGGCGAAACAGCCGAGCACGTCGCGGAACCGGCGCGCCGCGGCCTGGGCCTCGGGGTCGTCGTGGACCGCGACCTCTTCGCCCGGACGCAGCTCGAAGTCGACCTCGGCGTCACCCAGCCAGGACTGGATCAGCTCCGGGTGCGGCCACGTCGTCCGCGCGTCGGGACTGATCCCCTCGGGAAGGGCATCCCCCGACGGGTTCTGGTTCTCTGCCGGCACGGCTCCCACGGTAGTGGCCCCCATCGTGACGTCCCGTCAGCGCCCGCCGCTGAAGTCATGACCCCAGTACGACACCGCGGTGGACTCGCGCGCGACCCAGCGGGCATCGTCGACGGTCATGCCCTCGGTACCGAACTCGACGTCGAAGCCGCCGGGCGACCTCACGTAGAACGAGATCATCTCGTCGTTCATGTGCCGACCGAGGGTCGCCGACAGCGGCGCCTTGTGCTTGCGGACCCGCTCCAGCGCGCGGCCGACGTGGTCGAGCTCGTCGACCTCGAGCATCACGTGCACGCACTTGCTCGGGTTGGGCATCGGCAGGAACGCCAGCGAGTGGTGGCGCGGGTTGACGCCGAGGAAGCGCAGCCAGACCTTGCTGCCCGGCTCCTTGCCGACGAACTCGCCCGGCATGCTCATCGAGTCGCGCAGCCGGAAGCCGAGCACCTCGGTGTAGAAGCGCAGCGCCTCGACGTCGTCGAGCACCGGCACGACGATGTGGCCCATGCCCTGCTCGGCGGTGACGAACGTGGCGGCGTACGGCGTCACGACGGGCCGAGCCTCGTAGGTGATGCCGTGGAAGAGCTCGAAGACGTTGTCCCACGGGTCGCGGAACCGGACCAGCTCCTGGACCCGGCGCTCGGCGAGCTCGTCGGCGGTGCCCTCCTCGAACTCGACGCCGGCCTTCTGCAGGTGCTCGCGGGCGGCCTGCAGCGCCTGGTGGTCGGCGAGCTCCCAGCCGGTGCAGTCGAGCTGGTCGACGTCGCTCGGGAACACGACCACCCGGGCGGAGACCTCGTCGATGCGCCAGTACTGGTGCTCGGGGTTGGGCCCGCGGCCCTCGGCGAGGCCGAGGACCTTGCCGGCGAAGGTCTTCCAGGCGTCCAGGTCGGTGCTGGCGACCCGGATGTAGCCCATGGACCTGATGTCGATCGTCATGAACGCTCCTCGTGGCGGGCCAGGAAGGCCGTGCAGATCTCGGCGAACTCCTCCGCCGCCTCGATCTGCGCCCAGTGGCCGCAGTTGGGGAAGACGTGCAGCTGCGCCTTGGGGATCTGCTTGAGGGCGACCAGGGCGCCGTCGAGCGGGTTCACTCGGTCCTCGCGACCCCAGGTCAGCAGGGTGTGCTTGCGCAGTCGGTGCGCCTCGCGCCAGAGCATGCCGTCCTCGGCCCACTCCGGGTTCCAGAACGACGCGCCCATCGAGCGCATCGCCTCGAGCGAGCCGGGCGCCGTGGCGTCGGCGTACCGCTCCTCGACGAGCTCGTCGGTGACCAGCGCCTGGTTGACGACCATCGTCGAGATGAACGCCCGCAGCGCCTCGCGGCTGGGGTTCATGCTGAAGTCCATCAGCCGTTGGACGCCCTCGGTCGGGTCGGCGTGGAGCAGGTTCAGGGACAGGCCACCGGGACCCATCAGGACCAGCCGGCCGACCCGGTCGGGGTGCTCCAGGGCGAAGCGCATCGCCGTGCCGCCGCCCAGGGAGTTGCCGAGCAGGTGGATCCGCTCGATCTGCAGTTCGTCGAGGAAGCGCAGCAGGTACGACGCGGAGTGCCGGAAGTAGTTGGCCCCGACCGCCGGCTTGTCCGACCCGCCGAAGCCCGGCTGGTCGACGAGCAGGGTGCGGAAGCTCGCCGCGAACCGTGGCAGCGCCGAGCCGAAGTTGCTCCAGGCCGAGGCGCCCGGGCCGCCGCCGTGCAGGAGCACGAACGGAAGCCCGCCGCCGACCGTCGAGCCGCCCTCGGGTCCGGCCTCGTAGTAGTTGAGGGTGATGTCACCGGCCTTCGCGGACCGGCGCGTCGCCTCCTTCGAGAAGTCCGCCATCAGTACATCCCTGGGTCGACCTTGTGGCCGAACTGCTGGGCGCCGTACATCTGGAGCGCGCGCTCGGGGTCGTTGGCCGCGTGCACCCGGCCGGCGTGGGCGTCGCGCCACGCCCGCTGGAGGTAGGTGCCCTCGGCGAGCGCCCGGCCGCCGGATGCCTCGAACAGGGCGTCGATCGCCTCGATCGCCCGGGCGGTGCCGAGCACCTGGTCGCGCCGCACGCGCAGCCGCAGCTCGAGCGGGATCTGCTCGCCGCGGGCCACGTGCGCCTGCTCCTCGCGGACGTTGTTCATCAACAGCGCCCACGCCGCGTCGATCTCCGACGACGACCGCGCGATCCGGACGGCGGCGAACGGGTCGAGCGACGCCTTCTCGCCGAGGTAGGCCGCCCGGACCCGCTTCTGCTGCATCTCGACGTGCTCGGCGTACGCGCCCCTGGCCATCCCGATGATCGGCGTGGCGATGGTCGAGGTGAAGATCGAGTGGAACGGCAGCTTGTAGAGGTCGCTGGTGTTGACCGCCTGGCCGGGGCCCTTGCACTGGCCGGTCTCCCCCATCGAGAGCGTGAACTCCTCGGGGATGAAGGTCTCCTCGACCACGATGTCGTTGGACCCGGTGCCGCGCAGACCGACGACATTCCAGACGTCGACGACCTGGTACTTCTCGCGCGGGACCATGAAGGTGCGGAAGTCGACCACCTGCCCCTCGGCGTTGAACACGAGGCCGCCGAGCAGGACCCAGGCGCAGTGGTCGGAGCCGGACGAGAAGCTCCACTTGCCCGAGAGCGTGAAGCCGCCCTCGGTCACGACCGCCTTGCCCGTCGGCGCGTAGGACGACGAGAGCCGCACGCTCCCGTCGTCCCCCCACACGGCCTGCTGGGCACGGTCGTCGAAGAGGGCGACCTGCCACGGGTGGACACCGACCACGCTGGACACCCAGCCGGTCGAGCCGTCGGCCGAGGCGATGTCGCGCACGGCGGTGTAGAAGGCGACCGGGTCGGCCTCCATGCCGCCGTACCGCTTCGGCTGGAGGAGGCGGAAGAAGCCGGTCTGCTCGAGCTCCTTGATCGAGGCGTCCGGGATCACCCGGAGCCGGTCGCCCTCCTCCGCGCGCTCCCGGAAGGTCGGGAGCAGGTCACGCACGCCGTCGAGGACGGCGGTCACCTCGGGGGCGAAGTCCTGGTTCATGGGAGCTCCTGTGTCTGCGACAGAGTGGGTGAGCACCCAGATTAGAACAGGTTCTACTTTTGGGGCAAGCCGACGCGGAAGGATAGTAGAACCTGTTACAGTTTTGGCCATGAAGGACTCCTACGACGTCGTCGCGGTCGGCGCCGGCGGTGCCGGCATGTCCGCAGCTCTCGCGGCCGCCCACCAGGGTCTCGACACCGTCCTGGTCGAGGCGAGTGGGCACTTCGGCGGCTCGACGGCGCGCTCCGGCGGCGGCGTGTGGATCCCCGGCAACTACGCGCTGCAGGAGGCCGGCCAGGTCGAGGCCGGTGACCGCGAGGCCGCGAAGACCTACCTCGACGCGATCGTCGGCGACGTGGTGCCCAAGGTCCGTCGCGACACCTACCTCGACCGTGGACCCGACGTGCTCGACTTCCTGCGGGAGAAGACGCCGCTGCGCTTCACCTGGGTCCCCGAGTACGCCGACTACCTGCCGGAGCGCCCCGGCGGCCGGCCGCGGGGGCGCAGTGTCGAGCCGGTGCCGATGGACGCGCGCTTCCTCGGCGACGAGCTCGACCGCCTCCATCCGCCCTACACGAAGGCGCCCGCCAACCTGATCGTCACCCAGGCCGACTTCCGCAAGATCAGCCTCGGCCTGCGCACGATCCGGGGCCCGCTGACGATGCTCAAGGTGATGCTGAAGCGGCTGCTGGCGATCGTGACCGGCAAGAAGATGTTCGCGATGGGCAACGCGATCGCGATCGGCCTGCGCAAGGGGCTCGCCGACGCCGGGGTGCCCGTCGAGTACGACACGGCACTGCTCGACCTCCTCGTCGAGGACGGCCGGGTCGTCGGTGTCGTCGTGGAGCGCGACGGCGAGCGCCGCACGGTCCGGGCCGCCCGCGGGGTCGTCCTGGGCTCGGGCGGCTTCGAGCACAGCCAGGAGCTGCGCGAGAAGTTCCTCCCCCAGCCGACCTCGTCGGCCTGGTCGACCGGAGCGGCGTCCAACACCGGCGCCGGGCTGCTGGCCGGAACGGCGGCCGGAGCGGCGACCGACCTGCTCGACGACGCCTGGTGGGGCCCGACCATCCCGCTGCCCGGCCGGGCCTGGTTCTGTCTGGCCGAGCGCAACCTGCCCGGCTCGATCATCGTGAACTCCGCGGGCGCGCGCTACATGAACGAGGCGCTGCCGTACGTCGAGGCGACGCACGAGATCTATCGCGGCCAGGCCACCGGTGTCGACCACGTGCCGTCGTACATGATCTTCGACCAGACCTACCGCAACCGCTACCTGTTCGCCGGCGTCGCCGGGCGCCAGCCGTTCCCCGGGCGCTGGTACAAGGAGGGCGTCGTCACCCGCGCCGACACGCTGGGCGAGCTCGCCGCCGCCGTCGGGCTGCCCGAGGGCTCGCTCGACGCCACGGTGGAGCGGTTCAACGGCTTCGCCCGCTCGGGCGTCGACGAGGACTTCCACCGCGGCGAGTCGGCCTACGACAAGTACTACTCCGACCCGACGGTCAAGCCGAACTGCTCGCTGGCCCCGATCGCGAAGGGTCCCTTCTACGCCGTCAAGATCGTGCCGGGCGACCTCGGCACGAAGGGCGGCCTGGTGACCGACGAGCGCGCGCGGGTGCTGCGCGAGGACGGCTCGGTCATCCCGGGCCTGTACGCCGCGGGCAACGTGTCGTCCGCCGTCATGGGCAACACCTACCCGGGGCCGGGCGGCACGATCGGACCTGCGATCGTGTTCGGGTATCTCGCCGCCGAGGACATCGCGTCCGCGGAGGGCTCCGCCGAAGAGAGGGGCTGCTGATGCCTATCGACCCGTCCGTCGCGATCGGGGCCGACCTCGGCTCCCGCACCTTCTCCTGGACCGAGTCCGACGTCCTGCTCTACCACCTCGGCATCGGGGCGGGCGCCCGCCCCGGCGACAACCTGTCCCCCGCCACGCTGCGGTACACCCTCGACGACGCGGCCCTGCAGGTGCTGCCGTCCTTCGGCGTCGTCGCGCCGACCTTCCACGAGACCGACCCGCCGCCCCTGGACCTGCCGGGCTGCGACATCAACCTGGCCCAGGTCGTCCACGGCTCGCAGTCGATCTCGACCTCCGGCCCGCTCCCGACGTCCGGGACCGCGACCGTGCGCACGACGATCACCGACATCTGGGACAAGGGCAAGGCGGCCGTCATCTGGCAGGAGGGCGTCGCCACCGCCGGGTCCGAGGGCGCCGGCGAGGAGCTGTGGCGGGTGCGCTCGTCGATCTTCGTCAAGGGCGAGGGCGGCTGGGGCGGTGACCGCGGCTCCGCGGCCGCGGTGGTCGTCCCGGAGCGCGAGCCGGACCACGTGTCGTCCTACGCCGTCACGCCGCAGCAGGCCCTCCTCTACCGGCTCTGCGGCGACCGCAACCCCCTGCACGCCGACCCCGGCTTCGCCAAGGCCGCGGGCTTCCCGGCCCCGATCCTGCACGGCCTGTGCTCCTACGGCATCGTGCTGCGCGAGCTCGCCGACGGACTGCTCGGCGGCGACGCCGCCCGGGTCGGCGGGTTCGCGGGCCGCTTCGCCGGCGTGGTGTTCCCCGGCGAGACCATCCGGGTCGCCGGCTGGCGCGAGGAGGACGCGATCATCGGCTCCGCCACGATCGAGGGAGGCGAGCGGGACGGTGCGCCCGTCCTCGCCGACTGCGTGCTGTCGCCCTCCTGACGGCGGCTGGACATTGCGGTTTGGTCCCAAACCGCAACAATTGCGACCGGAGGCATGCAGTCTCTGCCCAATTGGGACCCGTTCTCGCACGAGAGGATCACCATGCCCACTCGCACCGGACGTACCGCCTGGAACGGCGGCCTGCAGGACGGCACCGGCCAGGTCGAGCTGACCTCGTCGGGCGCCGGCACCTTCGACGTCTCGTTCCCCAAGCGCGCCGCGGACGACGCCGACGGCACGACCAGCCCCGAGGAGCTGATCGGCGCCGCCCATTCGGCGTGCTACGCGATGTCGCTGTCGAACGAGATCGCCAAGGCCGGCGGGACCCCGATCGCGCTCGACGTGTCCGCCGACGTGACGCTCGGGCCCGACCCGGCCGGCGGCTTCCAGCTCACGGGGATCACGCTGACCGTCCGGGCCGAGGTCGACGGCCTCGACGCCGCGGGCTTCGATGCCGCAGCCGGGGCGGCCAAGGTCGGCTGCCCGGTCAGCAAGGCACTCACCGGCGTGCCGATCACGCTCGACGCGGCCCTCGAGGGCTGATGCCGGGACGCTCGGCTCAGGATCGGGCGCCCTCGGCCTTCGCGCGCAGCGCGGCGACCATCGCGTCCGGGTCCTGGGCGGAGTAGACCGCCGAGCCGGCGACGAAGACGTCGGCCCCGGCCTCGGCGCAGCGCTCGATCGTCTCCAGCGAGACGCCGCCGTCGACCTGGAGCCAGGTCTCGACGCCGTGCTTGTCCATCAGCGCGCGGGCGCGACGGATCTTGGGCAGGCACAGGTCGAGGAACCGCTGGCCGCCGAAGCCGGGCTCGACGGTCATGATCAGCACCATGTCGAGCTCGGCCAACAGATCCTCGTAGGGCTCGATCGGGGTCGCGGGCTTGAGCGCCATCGACGCCCGAGCGCCGGCCGAGCGGATCTCCCGCGCGAGCCGGACCGGGGCCTTGGCGGCCTCCACATGGAAGGTCACCGAGCCGCAGCCCGCCTCGACGTACGCGGGGGCGTTGCGATCGGCGTCGTCGATCATCAGGTGGGCGTCCAGCGGCACCGGGCTCACCCGGGCCAGCGCCTCGACCATCGCCGGGCCGAAGGTCAGGTTCGGCACGAAGTGGTTGTCCATCACGTCGACGTGCACCCAATCGGCGCCCGGGATCCGGGCCACCTCCTCCCCGAGCCGCGTGAAGTCGGAGTTGAGGATCGACGGGGTGATCTGGATGTGGCCCACGGACGGCCAGTCTAGGGGTGGCCGCGGTTCGGGCATGATCGAGGCCGTGCCCACCGACCACCACGCGCCGTCCGCCGACGACCGAGCGGTCCGCTCGGTCGTCGACCGCTTCTTCGCCGCCTTCGTCAGCGGAGCGCACGCCGAGGAGCGTGCCGCCGACCTGCGCGCGGTCCTGCTGCCCGAAGCGGTGCTGGTCGGTCTCGCCGGAGGCGAGCCCGCGACGTACGACGTCGAGTCCTTCATCGCACCCCGGGTCGCGCTGCTCGGCGGTGGCACCCTGGACGAGTTCCGAGAGTGGGTGCTCGACGCCCGGATCGACCGCTTCGGGGACATCGCCCAGGTCTGGTGCACCTACGCGAAGTCATGGCGGCAGGACGGGGCCGCCGCGACCGGCGGCGGGACCAAGTCGCTCCAGCTCGTGCGGACCGTCGCCGGCTGGCGGATCAGCGCCGTCGTCTGGGACGACGATCGCCCGGCCGGCGGGTGAGGGCGCACGGATCTCGCGATACCGCTTCGCCGTGGCGCCCACCGGCCGATGCTGGGGGTGGGAACACCACGTCTCCAGGGGAGGCACACGATGCCGATGATGAACAGTGAGGCTCGCAAGCGCGCCGACCACGCAGCAGCGACGGACCCTCGGGCAGAGGTCCGACGGCTGGCCGAGGCCTGGGACCGCGAGGCCGACCACGAGGACGCGCGGGGAAACGGGTTCGCCGCCGTGATCCTGCACGCCCATGCCCGTGAGCTGCGGGCCGCGCTCGACGAGCTCCTGATCGCCTGAGATCGATCCGCGCCGCGACGGGCCGGTCCCGGGGTGAGGCGATCCCTACTCCTCGGCCGGCTCCTCGGGCAGGTCGTCGCGGTCGGCCCAGGCGATCAGCGGGGCGATGTCGAAGGCGTGGTCGTCGATGTCGTGGTGCAGGTCGCCCAGCTCCGCGAACCGGGCCGGGACGGTGCGGATGGTGAAGTCGCGCGGATCGGCGTCGTCGACCTCGTCCCACCGGATCGGCGTCGAGACCCGGGCGTCCGGCAGGCCGCGCACGGAGTACGCCGCGGCGATGGTGTGGTCGCGGGCGTTCTGGTTGTAGTCCACGAACACGGCGGCCGGGTCACGGTCCTTCTTCCACCACGTGGTGGTGACCAGCTCGGGCACCCGTCGCTCGACCTCACGGGCGAAGGCGAGCGCCGCGCGGCGGACGCCCTTGTGGTCGTGCTCCGGCCGGATCCGGACGTAGACGTGCAGGCCCTTGCTGCCGCTGGTCTTCGGGTACCCGACGGCCCCCAGCTCGTCGAGCACCTCGTGCGCGACGTGGGCGACGCGGCGGACGTCGTCGTACGTCGACGCGGGGCCCGGGTCGAGGTCGATCCGCCACTCGTCGGGCTGCTCGGTCGCCCCGCGGCGGCTGTTCCAGGGGTGGAACTCGACCGTCGACATCTGCACCGCCCAGATCACCGAGGCCAGCTCGGTCACGCACAGCTCGTCGGCGGTCCGCTTCCAGCGCGGGAAGAACAGCTGGACGGTCTCCACCCAGTCCGGGGCGCCGGCGGGGAGGCGCTTCTGGTGCACCTTGTCGCCGTCGAGGCCCTTGGGGAACCGGTGCAGCATGCACGGCCGCTCCCACAGGGCGTTGACGATGCCCTCGCCGACGGCGAGGTAGTACTCGACCAGATCGAGCTTGGTGGCGCCGCCCTTCAACATCGGATTGGCCGGGAAGTACACCCGGTCGGGGTTGCTCACTCGCACGACCCGGCTCTCGACCTCGATCTCGACCGCGGGGGACGCCATGGCTGTCGAGGGTACCGGTCAGCCGACGCGGCCGAGCGCGACCAGCGCGAGGAGCAGCGCGGCCAGGGTCGCGTCGTCGGCGATCTCGCCGCGAGCGACGCGCGCGAGCAGCTCGCCGAGGGGCATCCGGTGGACCGCGACGATGCCGTCCTCGAGCATCGCGTCGTCGCCGACATGGGTGAGGCCGCGCGCGAGGTAGACCACCTGGGGTGCGTCCGCGACGCCGATGAGCGCGTTCATCCGGCCGAGCTCCCGCCACTCCGACGCCGCGAGGCCGGTCTCCTCGCGCAGCTCGCGCCGGGCCGCGACCAGCGGGTCCTCGCCGTCCGTGCCGCCGGCCGGCACCTCCAGCGACGACCGGTCGCCGGTCGTGTAGCGGTCGACCTCGACCAGAACCACCTCGTCGGCGTCGGTGAGGGCGACGACGAAGACGGCCGGGTTCCTGACCTGGACGACGCCGTAGATCCCGTCGCTGCCGTCGGGCCGGGTCACCTCGTCCTCGCGGACCCGGATCCACTGGTTCTCGTACGCGATCCGGGTCGAACGGCGCTGCCAGGTCTGCATCGGATCAACCTAGTCGTAGCGTGAGCGGGTGGACTTCGACCAGCCGCCCGTCGTCCGGGTCACCGCCGACCCCGACGAGCTCGACGCCGACGAGTGGCCGATGACGATCCCGGCCGTCGCACAGGTGATCCACGACGGACTCGAGCTGGCCAAGGGCGTGACCTTCGTCGTCGGTGAGAACGGATCCGGCAAGTCCACACTGGTCGAGGCCGTGGCCGTGGCCTACGGACTGTCGCCCGAGGGCGGGACCGCCCAGGGACGGCACACGACCCGGGCGACCGAGTCACCCCTGCACGCCGCGCTGCGGCTCCAGCGCGGGCTGGGCGCGGGCCGCTGGGGGTTCTTCCTGCGCGCCGAGACGATGCACGGCTGGTACACCTTCCTCGAGGCCAACCAGAACCCGTGGGCCCGGCAGCCGGACTCGGCGTACCACGAGATGAGCCACGGCGAGTCCTTCCTCGAGGTGCTCCGTACCCGCTTCGACTCCCCCGGCTTCTACTGCCTGGACGAGCCCGAGGCCGCGCTGTCCTTCTCCTCCACGCTCGGGCTGATCTCCGTCCTGGACCGGGTCGTCGGCGAGGGCGGTCAGGTGCTCTGCGCGACCCACTCGCCGGTGCTCGCGGCGATGCCGGGCGCGACGATCCTCGAGGTCGGCGACTGGGGGCTGCGCCGTACGACGTGGGAGGAGCTCGAGCTCGTCCAGCACTGGCGCCGCTACCTCGACGACCCGCGGCGCTACCTGCGGCACGTCCTGGACTGAGGGGCTCGTGAACCCGCCTGTCACGCGCCACGGTCTTCGGAGCGTCAGGTGGGTGTGACCGACGATCGGCAGGCCGAGGAGTTCACCGCCTTCGTGCGGGCGACCGGCGCCCAGCTCCACCAGGCGGCGATGCTGCTGACCGGCGACCACCACCTCGCCGAGGACCTCACCCAGGCGACGTACGCCAAGGTGTTCACCCGGTGGCGCCGGGTCACGGCGGCCGAGAGCCCGCTCGCCTACGCCCGCACGACCCTGCTCAACACCTTCCTGTCCCACCGGCGGCTGCGGCGCAACGGCGAGCGGCCCCGCGACCTGAGCGACGCCGAGATCGGACCTCCCCACGCTCCCGGCGCCGACCCGGAGCTGCGCGTCGACCTGCTCGCGGCGCTCACCGGGCTCGCGCCGCTCGACCGCGCCGTGCTCCTCCTGCGCTACTGGGAGGACCGCAGCGTCGCCGACACCGCCGCCGAGCTCGGAATCACCGACTCGGCCGTGCGCACCCGCGCGCGCCGTGCCCTGTTGCGGCTGCGCCCCCTGATCGCCCCCGTCTCCGAGAGGAACCTCCCATGACCGACCACGACCCCGTCGACCGACCCGACCGGCTCGACCGGCTAGACACGCTCGTCGGCCCCGCGCTGCGCGAACGGCTCCGCGACGAGCGGCCCGACCTCGAGCATCTCGCCATCGCCTCCCTCGGCGCCGGCCAGCGGATGAGGCGCCGTCGCCGGGTGGCCCTGTCCGGCACCGCCGCGGGCGTGGCCGTGGTGGCCGCCGTCTCCGTCGCTGCCGGTGTGCTGTCCGGGCCCGGCACGGCCGCCCGCGACGACGCCGTGGCGAGCACTCCCACCGCCACCGCGACGGTGACCGTGCCCGGCGCCGACCCCGTCGCGCCGGCCGTCCCGACCGGCCCCGCCTTCCCCGTCGTGGTGGACGCACCCGGCTGGACCTGCGAGTACTTCGCGATCGACGAGAAGGCCTGGTGCACCCGCGGCGAGCTCGGCGTCTCCGTCGTCGCCCGCCCCCGGTCGTCGTACGACGACTGGAAGGGCAGCGCCGACAAGGAGGGCTCCGCGCTGTGGATGAGCCCGCTGCACGGCAACTACTTCGTCACGCTGCAGGGCGGGGAGGACGGCCTGTCCCCGGCCGACCTGACGGCGTTCGTGGCCGGGATGACCTTCGCGCCCCACTGGGAGCGGCCGTAGCGGCCAGCCCGAGCGCCGCCAGCCCGATCAGCACCGCGGCGGGCAGGCCGAGCCCGCCGACGCCGTAGCGCGCGACGATACCGGACGCGAGCGCCGCGCCGACGGCGATGCCGCCGTTGAACAGCACCGGGATCAGCGCTCCCGCGAGGGCCCGGTGTCCCGGTCCACCGAGGCGCAGGATCACCGTCTGCGCGAGTGGCGGGAGCGCGCCGGACGCCATCCCCCAGAGCGCGACGAGCCCCAGGCTGCCGTGGTTGCCGACGGCCAGCACCGCCACCGCGGTCAGGATCGTGGCCGCCACGAGACCGCGCACCGTGCGGTCCACCCGCCCCGCGAGGACGACCCCGGCCGCCGAGGCCAGGCCGAAGACCAGCAGGGCCGCCGCGGGCGGTCCGCTCAGCCTCGTGATGTACGTGTAGGCCCCGTAGTGGCCGACCAGGACCAGGGCCACGAGGACGGTCACCACGACCATCGGGCGCAGCGAGCCCCCGCGCGCGTCCTCGGCGATGTGGTCGGCACCCCGGGCGGGTGACGTCGGGACGACACGCAGCACCAGCGCCGCCGCCGCCAGGCTCGCGCCAGCCAGCACCCCGAAGGACGCGCGCCAGCCGACCAGGTCCGCGACCAGGCGTCCGACCGGCGTCCCCAGGACCATCCCGAGGGTCGCGCCCCCGAGCACGACAGAGGTCGCCCGGCCCAGCAGCCGGTCGGGCACGAGGTCCGCCACGTGTGCGTTGACCGTCGACCAGAGCAGACCGACCGCGGCGGCGCCCAGGGTGCGTGCGACCAGCACGGCGGCGTACGACGGCGCAAGGGCCGTGCCCGCGGCGGCGATCGCGAACACCGCCAGACTCCCGACGATCACGCCGGTACGCGGCAGGCCCCGGGTGAGCCGGACCAGCGGGATGCTCGCCACCACGACGACGGCCGCCCAGATGCTGACCAGCAGGCCGGCCGCGGACTCGGACACGGCGAGCCCGCGGCTCGTCGGGCCGAGGACCGCGGTGGGCAGCATCTCGCCGGTCACCATGACGAGGGTCGCGCCGCCGAGGACGAGCAGGACGGGCCAGGGCAGGCCCTCCGAACCTGCTGCGGACGGCGTCGCGGATGGTCCGGGGGCGGGGGTGGTGGAGGTCATGTCCTCGACGCTAGAGTTTCACACTGATGTCAATGTCAAGGTCCGGCGACGAGGATGTGAGGCAGCAGACATGAGGACGCAGATATGGACCCAGCCGTGAGGATCGGCGAGCTGGCCGAGCGGACCGGGGTCCCGACCCGGCTGATCCGCTACTACGAGCAGCAGGAGCTGCTCAGCGCGGACCGCCTCCCCAACGGCTACCGGACCTACGGTGAGGCGCACGTCGAGCGGATCGAGCGGATCGCCGGCCTGGTCCAGGCCGGCGTCCCGACCCGGCTGGTCAAGGTGCTCCTCGAGGCCGAGGAGGCATGTGCGCGAGAACAGGTCACCTGCTCGGCCGAGGTGGCCGTCCTGCTCGCGCAGGAACTGGTCGGCCTGGAGAAGCGGATCGCCTGCCTGAGTCGCAGCCGTGACACCATCCGGCAGTTCCTCGCCAAGGTCGGCGCCGGCGCCGACCTGTCCACGGCGTAGTCCGCCGGGACGCACTTCAGGACGTTGCGGTTTGGTCCCAAACCGCAACGATCCGGGCCGAATTCGTGCGGTTTGTGCCCAATCGGCGTGACGCGTCGCGCCTCAGCGCCAGCCGAGACCCGGAGCCACGTGCGTCAGGATCGACTCGATGACGTGGGCGTTGTAGTCGACGCCCAGCTGGTTGGGGACCGTCAGCAGGAGCGTGTCGGCCTCGGCGACAGCCTCGTCGCCGCGCAGCTGCTCGATGAGCTGGTCCGGCTCCGCGGCGTACGAGCGGCCGAAGATCGCGCGCATGTCGTCGATCTGGCCGACCTGGTCGTCCTCGGGACGGCCGCCGAAGTACATCCGGTCCTCGTCGGAGACGAGCGGGAAGATGGAGCGGCTGACGGACACCCGCGCCTGGTGCGCGTGGCCGGCGGCGGCCCAGGCCTCGCGGAACACCCGGATCTGGTCGGCCTGCTGGACGTGGAACGGCTGGCCGCTCTCGTCCTCCTTGAGGGTCGAGCTCATCAGGTTCATGCCGAGCTCGGCGGCCCAGCGGGCGGTGCCGTTGGAGGCGGCGCCCCACCAGATCCGGTCGCGCAGACCCTCGGAGTGCGGCTCCAGTCGGAGCAGACCCGGCGGGTTGGCGAACATCGGCCGCGGACTGGGCTGGGCGAAGCCGTCGCCCTTGAGCACCTCGAGGAGGACCTCGGTGTGCCGGCGGGCCATGTCTGCCTCGGTCTCGCCCTCCGCCGGCGCGTACCCGAAGTAGCGCCAGCCGTCGACGACCTGCTCGGGTGACCCGCGCGAGATGCCGAGTTGCAGCCGGCCGCCCGAGATCAGGTCGGCGGCGCCGGCGTCCTCGGCGAAGTACATCGGGTTCTCGTAGCGCATGTCGATCACGCCGGTGCCGATCTCGATCCGGCTGGTCCGCGCCCCGATCGCGGCGAGCAGGGGGAACGGGCTGGCGAGCTGCCGGGCGAAGTGGTGCACGCGGAAGTACGCGCCGTCCGCGCCGAGCTCCTCCGCGGCGACCGCGAGGTCGATCGACTGGAGCAGGGTGTCGGAGGCGGTCCGCACCTGGGAGTGCGGGCTCGGCGTCCAGTGGCCGAACGAGAGGAACCCGATCTTCTTCATGACTGGTTGAACCGTCAACCAACGTGGGGCATTCCCTGACTGCCTGAATCCCCGGTCAGCCGGGGATTCATGCACTTGTTGGGGGTTGCAACGGCCAACAAGCGCAGGAACTACCCATCAAGTACGGCGCAGCAGCGCGAGGAACATCGCGTCGGTCTCGTGTCGGTGCGGCCACAGCTGGACGGTGCCGGGCAGCGGCCCTTCGGCGTCCGGTACGCCGGGCAGGTGCTCGCGCACGTCGTCGAGGCGTAGCCCCGACGACACCGTGTGGTCGGCGAGTGCGGCGGTCACCACGTCGGCGGTCTCGGCCAGCACGGGCGAGCAGGTCGCGTAGAGCAGCGCTCCCCCCGGCCGCAGCACCCGCGCCGCCTCGGCGAGCAGTGCGCGTTGGAGCGCCACGAGCCCGGCCAGGTCGGCGGGGGTGCGCCGCCAGCGCGCCTCGGGGCGCCGGCGGAGGGCGCCGAGACCGGTGCAGGGCGCGTCGAGCAGGATCCGGTCGGCGCTGCCGTCGGCGAACGGGGCCCGCGTCGCGTCGGCGCGGACGACGCCCGCCAGGCCCGGACCGCCGGCCGCGGCGCGGGCCACGAGGCGGGCCCGGTGGTGGTGCAGCTCCACACCGGTCACCGTCGCGCCCCTGGCGGCGGCGAGGGCGGCCAGCAGCGACGCCTTGCCGCCGGGACCGGCGCAGAGGTCGACCCAGCGCTCGTCGCGTCCCTGGACGGTCGCCGCGGCGAGCGCCAGCGCGACCAGCTGCGAGCCCTCGTCCTGGACCCCCGCCCGGCCCTCGGCGACCGCGGGGACCGCCGCCGGGTCGCCTCCGTCGAGCACGACGCCGTACGGCGAGTACGGGGTCGGCGTGCCGGGAAGCTCCTCGCGCTCGACCCGCCCCGGCCGAGCCACCAGGGTGACCCGCGGCGGCACGTTGTCGGCGGCCAGCAGCGCGGGGAGCTCGTCGTCACGGTCACCCAGCGCGCGCCCCAGCTCGGCGACCACCCAGGCCGGATGGCTGTGGGCCACGGCGAGGTCGGCCGGCGCGACCTGCGCCAGCCAGGCATCGAGGTCCTGCGCCGCCACCTTGCGCAGCACGGCGTTGCTGAAGCCGGCCGCGCCCTGGTTGACCTGGGCGCGGACCAGCGTGACGGTCGTGTCGATCGCCGCGTGGGTGGGCACCCGCATCGCCAGCAGCTGGTGGGCGCCGAGGCGCAGCGCGTCGAGCACCTTCGCCTCGACCTTGCGCAGCGGTCGGTCCACACACGCGGCCAGCACGGCGTCGTAGGTGCCCTGCCGGCGGATCGTGCCCGACGCGAGCTCCGTCGCGAAGGCGGCGTCGCGGCCGGTCAGGCCGTGCCGGGCGAGGACGGTGGGCAGCAGCAGGTTGGTGAAGCCGCCGTCGACGCGCACCGCCTTCAACACCTCGAAGGCAGCCAGTCGGGCGGGGTCGACCGCCCGCCTCGCCGGCCTGCTCGACGGTGGCCTACTCAAAGGTCGCGGTCTCCGCGAGGCGTACGCCGCGCGCCCAGTCGGCCGCACTCATCTGCTTCTTCCCGAACGCCTTGACCTCGGTCAGCCGGACCGGGTCGCTGCCCGTGCCGACCAGCACCTCGCTCTTGCCGACCCGGATCGCGCCGGGCGTGAGCTCGGGGCCGTCGGAGCTGCCGGGGACGATCTCGACCCGGCCGAGCTTGACCCGCTCACCGTCGAGCGTCGTCCAGGCGCCGGGGCCGGGCGTGCACGCGCGGATCCGGCGGTCGACGCCGACCGCCGGCTCCTTCCAGTCGACGCGGGCGTCGTCGACGCTGATCTTGGGGGCCAGACTGATCCCGTCGGCCGGCTGCTCACGCGCCTCGAGCGATCCGTCGGCGATGCCGTCGAGGGTCGCGACCAGCAGGCTGGAGCCGCCCTCGGCCAGCCGCCCGAGCAGGTCGCCGGCGGTGTCGGTCGGCCGGATCCGCTCGGTCATCACCCCGAACGTCGGGCCGGCATCGAGCGCCTCGACGATGCGGAAGGTCGTCGCGCCGGTGAACTCGTCGCCGCCCCAGATGGAGTGCTGCACCGGCGCGGCGCCGCGCCAGGCCGGCAGCACCGAGAAGTGCAGGTTGACCCAGCCGTGCGGGGGGATGTCGAGCGCACTGCGCGGGATGAGCGCGCCATAGGCCACGACCGGGCAGCAGTCCGGCTCCAGCGCCCGCAGCGCCTCCTGGAACTCGGGCTCGCGCGGGTGTACGGGCTTGAGGATGGGCACACCCAGCTCCCCCGCGCGCTGCGCCACCGGGCTCGGCGTGAGCTTGCGCCCGCGGCCGGCGGGGGCGTCGGGACGGGTGACCACCCCGACCAGCTCGTGAGCCGACGAGGCGATCGCGTCGAGCGCGGGGACCGCGACCTCCGGGGTGCCGGCGAAGACGACTCTCATCGGCCGAAGCCCCCGGTCGCGTGCGGAGACACCTTGATGGTCGGCTTCTCCAGCCCGAACCACTCCGACTCCCGGATCTCGCGCATGGCCGCCTTGCGACCGGCCTCGTCGAGGCGGTCGATGAACAGGATCCCGTCCAGGTGGTCGGTCTCGTGCTGGATGGCGCGGGCGAGCAGGTCGGACCCCGCGATGGTGACCGGCTCGCCGTGCATGTCGAAGCCGGTCGCCGTCACCGACAGCGCGCGCAGGCAGTCGTAGGTCAGCTCGGGCAGCGACAGACAGCCCTCGGGGCCGTCCTGGGTCTCGTCGGAGAGCTGGAGCGCCGGGTTGACGAGGTGGCCGACCTCGCCGTCGACGTACCAGGTGAAGACCCGCAGACCCACGCCGATCTGGGGCGCGGCCAACCCGGCGCCGGGTGCGTCGAGCATCGTGTCGGTCAGGTCGGTGACCAGCTGGCGCAGCTCGGCGTCGAAATGGACGACCTCGATCGCGGGCTTGCGCAGGACGGGGTCGCCGAAGAGTCGGATGGGTCGGATCGCCACCGCGTCAGCCTATCGGCGCACCGGTGGTCACAGCTCCCAGGGATCGACCTGGATCCGCACCGGCTCCAGCTTGCGGGCCGAGCGCAGCCGCTGCGCCTCCGCCAGCGACCGGGCCAGCTCGGTGCCCAGTGCTCGCGGGACGCGCAGCACCAGCCGCTCCACGTCGGGGTCGTGGGTGGGGACCGGGCCGAGGACCTCGGTGGACTCGGGCAGCGCCAGCAGGGCGCGCAGGTCGTCGAGAGCGCCCGGCGGGCCGGTCACGGTCGCCAGTCGGGCCGCCGGCGGCAGCCGCGCCTCCCACCGCTCCTCGGCCTCGCGTACGGCGAACCCGGCCGAGTCCCAGCGCACCAGCGCCTGCAGCGCGGGCGCGGCCGGATCGCCCACCGCCAGCGCGCGCCCACCGGGGCCGAGCAGCCCGACGGCGTTGCACCAGCGGCGCAGCGCCTCCTCCGGGGCACGCATGCTGTCGCGCCCCAGCGCCCACCAGGTGTCGAGCAGGAGGACGACGGCGTACCCGTCGTCGGCGACCGGCTCGGCGCCCGGCGTCGCGACCACGATCCGCGGCTCGGGGCCTACCCGGGCCCGGACCTGGTCGCCGGAGGACGACACGACCGGGACCTTCGGGAAGCTGCGGCCCAGCTCGTCGGCCGTCCGGGCATCACCGACGACCGGCGCCCGCAGCCCGGTCGCGCCGCACTCGCCGCACGACCAGCCGGGCGCCTCGGTGGCGCACCAGCGGCAGCGCGGCGGCGTGGTCGGCCCGGTCAGCTCCAGCGGCCCCGCGCACGCCCGGCACCGCGCCGGGGTCCGGCAGCGCTCGCAGGCCAGCCGCAGGGCGTAGCCGGAGCGCGGCGTCTGGACCAGCGCCGGCCCCCGGGCCAGACCCCAGCGCAGCGCGTCGTGCGCCTCCCGCGGCACCCGAGCCGCCCCGGCGCTCGGGTCGCGCGCGATCGCGACATCGGTCGCCCCGCTGATGCCGATCAGCGCCCGCTCGCGCACCGCGGCCCGCGGCAGCGCGATCTCCCGCGCCCAGCCGGTGCGGAGCAGGTGCTGCGCCTCGACGGTCCGCGCGAAACCGCCCACCAGCGCCGCCGCGCCTTCCTGCTCGGCGCGCAGCAACAGGATCTCGCGGACATGCGGGTAGGGCGCCCGCGGCTCGGCGTGGAGGTCGTCGCCGTCGTCCCACATCGCCACCAGCCCGAGGTCACGGACCGGGGCGAAGGCGGCGGAGCGGGTGCCGACGACGATCCGCCGCTCGCCCCGACTGACCGCGAGGAACTCGCGGTAGCGCGCGGCGGGGCCGGCGTCGGCCTGGAGGGCGACGTGGTGGCCCTCGCCCAGCACGGCGGTGAGGGCGGCGTCGACGCGGGCGACGTCGCGGTGGTCGGGTAGGCACAGCACGCTCCCGCGGCCGGCCGCCAGCGCCGAGCCGGCGAGGTGGGCCAGCAGCAGCGGCCAGTCCTCCCCCGGGCCGGCCGACCACACCGCCCGGGGCGGATGCCCGCTGCGCAGGTGAGCCAGGAACGGAGCCGCCGCGGGATAGGCCGACCAGGCGCGCTCGGCATCGCCGGCGTCGTACGTCAGGGGCGGCTCGGGCGGCGTCGGCTCCTTCTCCGTGGTGGCGTGTCGGGGCGGGACGGCGAGCCGACGCACGTCGGCGCTGACGCCGGCGTACCGCTCGGCGACCCGCTCGCACAGGGCCGCCACGGCGGGGCTGAGGACGGGCTCGGGGCTGACCAGCCGCCTCAGCGGCGCCAGCCGGCCCTCGTGGTCGGACGCGGCGGAGCGGGCGAGCACGAACCCGTCGACGTCCTGTCCGCCGAAGCGCGCCTTGACCCGGCTGCCGGGCACGGCCCCCTCGGCCATGGCGGCCGGGACGGCGTAGTCGAAGACCCGATCGAGGTGGGCCAGCGGCAGGTCGAGCACGACCCGGGCCACCGGGTCCACCTCGGCGATCTGCGCCTCGGCGACCTTCCGGGCCCGGGTGGCGGCCGCCTTGGCCCGCCCCTCGGCCGCCCGGTCCCGAACGAGGCCGGGCAGCTCCAATGCCGGCTCGTCGGGAGTGGGGGTCATGCCGGAAGTTCTACCAGCGGGGTCCGATCTATCCCCGACCCGTCGGGGGATCAGAGACCGGCGGCGGCCTTCAGCGCGTCGGCGCGGTCGGTGCGCTCCCAGGTGAACTCGGGAAGCTCGCGGCCGAAGTGACCGTAGGCGGCCGTCTTGGCGTAGATCGGGCGACGCAGGTCGAGATCGCGCAGGATCGCGGCGGGACGCAGGTCGAAGACCTCCAGCACCGCCTCCTGGATCTTCTCGTCCGCGACGACGCCCGTGCCGAAGGTCTCGACGAAGACACCGACCGGCTTCGCGACGCCGATCGCGTAGGCGACCTGGACCTCGGCGCGGCGAGCGAGGCCCGCGGCAACGATGTTCTTGGCGACCCAGCGCATGGCGTAGGCGGCCGAGCGGTCGACCTTGGACGGGTCCTTGCCCGAGAACGCGCCGCCACCGTGGCGCGCCATGCCGCCGTAGGTGTCGACGATGATCTTGCGACCGGTCAGGCCGGCGTCGCCCATCGGACCGCCGACGACGAAGCGGCCGGTGGGGTTGATGAAGAGCTGGTGGCCCTCGGAGGGGACCGACGAGGCGAACTGCTCGAGCACCGGCTCGATCACGTTGACCGTGATGTCCTTGGCCAGGGTGTCCTGGTCGACGTCCTCGGCGTGCTGGGTCGACAGCACGACGGTGTCGACGCGCACCGGACGGTCGTCCTCGTCGTACTCGATGGTGACCTGGGTCTTGCCGTCGGGGCGCAGGTAGGGCAGCGTGCCGTCCTTGCGCACCGCGGTGAGCCGCTCGGCCAGCGTCTGCGCGATCTTGATCGGCAGCGGGAAGAGCTCCGGGGTGTCGTCGCAGGCGTAGCCGAACATCAGGCCCTGGTCGCCCGCGCCCTGCCTGTCGAGCTCGTCGCCCGATCCGTCGACGCGCTCCTCGAACGCGTCGTCGACGCCCTGGGCGATGTCGGCCGACTGCGCGCCGATCGCCACCTGCACGCCACAGGAGTTGCCGTCGAAGCCCTTCTCGGAGGAGTCGTAGCCGATCTCGAGGATCTTCTCGCGCACCAGCTGGGCGACCGGGGCGTAGGCCTCGGTGGTCACCTCACCGGCGACGACGACCAGGCCGGTGGTCAGCAGGGTCTCGACGGCGACCCGGCTCTTGGGGTCATGCTCGAGCAGATAGTCGAGCACGGTGTCGCTGATCTGGTCGGCGATCTTGTCCGGGTGACCCTCGGTCACCGACTCCGACGTGAACAGACGTCCGGTCATGGTGGTGGGAACTCCTGATGGGGGGCGGGTGGGCGGTGGTCCAACGATACGGACGGGCTGGGGTGATGCCCGAGAGGTCTCAGTACGTGTCGTCAGGTGAGGCGGGTGACGACCTGGTCCCAGATGAGGTGGGCCAGGGCCGACTTGGTGCCGTGGGGTACGTCGACCGCGGAGCCGTCCGAGCCGAGGATCACGGCCTCGTTGTCGGTGCTGCCGAAGACGGCTCCCCCACTCACGTCGTTGACGACGAGCAGGTCGCAGCCCTTGCGGGCCAGCTTGGCGCGGGCCAGGTCGAGCACGCTGCCGGTGGCGTCGCCGGTCTCGGCGGCGAAGCCGACGATCACGGCCTCCGGGCGCGCCCGGTGGGTCGAGATCTCCTTGAGGATGTCGGGATTCTGCTGCAGCGTGATCGACGGGGCCGATCCGTCGTCGGCCTTCTTGATCTTCACCTCCGACGCCTCGGTCGGGCGGAAGTCGGCGGGCGCGGCGGCCATCACGACCGCGTCGGCGCTCGCCGTGGCCGTCAGTACGGCGTCGCGCAGCTCGGCGGTCGAGCCGACCCTGACCACCTTGACGCCGGCCGGGTCGGTCAGGTCGACGTTCGCAGCGATCAGGGTGACCTCGGCCCCGCGGGACGCCGCGGCGCGGGCCAGGGCGTACCCCTGCCGGCCGGACGAGCGGTTGCCGAGGAACCGGACCGGGTCGAGGTACTCGCGGGTGCCACCGGCGGACACGACGACCTGCCGCCCGGCCAGGTCGTGGACGCCCACGCCGGGGCGACCGGCGCCGCCGGCACCCGAACGGGCGAGGACGTCGCGGGCGACCTCGAAGATCTCCTCGGGGTCGGGCAGCCGGCCCTTGCCGGTGTCGGCTCCGGTGAGGCGGCCCTCGGCCGGCTCGATGACCAGGACGCCCCGCGAGCGGAGCGTGGCCACATTGGCCGCGGTCGCCGCGTGCTCCCACATCTCGGTGTGCATGGCCGGCGCCAGCACGACCGGGCACCGGGCGGTCAGGAGCGTGTTGGTGAGCAGGTCGTCGGCCAGTCCGTGAGCGGCCTTGGCCAGGAGGTCGGCGGTGGCCGGCGCGACGACGACCAGGTCGGCCGTCTGGCCGAGCCGGACGTGCGGCACCTCGTGCACACCGTCCCAGACCTCGGCGGACACCGGCTTGCCCGACAGCGCCGCCCAGGTGGGCGCACCGACGAACTCCAGCGCCGCCGCGGTCGGTACGACGGTCACGTCGTGTCCGGACTCGGTGAGCCGCCGCAGCAGCTCGCAGGCCTTGTAGGCGGCGATGCCTCCCGAGACGCCGAGCACCACTCTGGGGCCGGACATGGGCGCCGTCAGATCACTCGGCGTCGGCGACCGGGGCCTCGGCGGCCGCCGCAGCAGCCGCGGCGGCGGCCTCGGCAGCCAGCTCGGCGGGGTCGATGTCCTCGCAGGTCAGCAGGTCCTCGTTGATCTCGCGCAGCGCGATCGACAGCGGCTTCTCCTGGACGTGGGTCTCCACGAGGGGGCCGACGTACTCGAGCAGGCCCTCGCCGAGCTGCGAGTAGTAGGCGTTGATCTGCCGCGCGCGCTTGGCGCTGTAGAGCACCAGCTTGTACTTGCTGTCGGTCTTGGACAGCAGGTCGTCGATGGGAGGGTTGGTGACACCCTCGGCGGCGATGTTCGGGGCAGACACGTGAAGGGGCCTCACAGAGGTCGGTGCGGAATCAACGGATGGTTGATCATCGATCAACCATCAAGGCTACCAAGTCCTCGACGGCAGCGTGAACTTCACGGTTGACGATGGTCACGTCGAACTCCGCCTCGGCGGCCAGTTCGTCGCGCGCGGTGGCCAGCCGGCGCTCCCGCTCCTCCTCGTCCTCGGTGCCGCGGCCGACGAGCCGACGGACCAGTTCCTCCCACGACGGCGGCTTCAGGAAGACGAAGACCGCCTCCGGCATGGAGGCGCGGACCTGTCGGGCGCCTTGGAGGTCGATCTCGAGCAGCGCAGGGCGGCCAGCGGCCAGGGCCGCGTCGACCGGCCCGCGCGGCGTGCCGTAGCGGTGCACCCCGTGCACCACGGCCCACTCGAGCATCTGGCCGTCGGCGACCATCCGGTCGAACTCCTCGGCGGAGACGAAATGGTAGTGGACCCCGTCGACCTCGCCGGGCCGCGGTGGGCGGGTGGTGCTCGAGACGGACAGGTAGATCTCCGGGTGCTGCTCACGCATCGCGGCAGCCACCGTGCCCTTGCCGACCGCGGTGGGCCCGGCGAGGACGAAGAGCTTGGCGGGCATTACTGGTCGGCGAACTCGCGCTCGAGCGCGGCGACCTGCTTGGCGCCCAGCCCCCGGACCCGGCGCGACTCGGCGATCCCGAGCCGCTCCATCACCTGACGGGCACGGACCTTGCCCAGGCCGGGCACCGACTGGAGGAGGTCGAGGACCTTCATCTTGCCGATCACCTCGTTGACCTGTCCCTGCTGCAGCACGTCGCGGATGGAGGCGCCGGAGTTCTTCAGCCGGTTCTTGACCTCCGCCCGCTCCCGACGGGCGGCCGCTGCCTTCTCGAGGGCGGCCTGGCGCTGTTCAGGGGTCAGGGGAGGCAGGGCCACGAGTGAGAGATCCTTCGGTCGGACGGTCGGCCGGGTGCGAGCCGGCTGCCAATCTAGCCACAGGGGTTCCCGGTCGGCAACGCGGCCCGGCCCCCGCCGGGCTCAGAGGCTCAAGGGGGTCTTGCAGACGTCGCGTGCCTGCTGCTCGACGCGCGCCAGCGCGGTCGCGGTCTCGGGCGATCCGAGCCGGACGGCGGCCGCCTCGATCGCCTTCCGGTCGTCGTCCGCGAGGCCGGCCGGCGGCGCCTCGACGCGGTACGTCGACGGGTCGACGCCGGCGGCGGCGAGCGCCTCCTCGAGCTCGGTGATCCGGGCGATCACCAGCCGCCAGTCGGCCCGGATGTCGTCCGGGGACCTGTCGGCCAGCGCCTCGAAGCTCGGCAGCGCACGCAGCAACCCGGTCGTCGCGCCTGCCGACAGCGCGGCGCCGACGTCCTCGCGCCGGTCGGCGACCTCGGAGCAGTAGTCGTCGAACGGGTCGTCCTCACCGCCGCGCAGCAGGAGGAAGCCCGCCACGAGCGCCGCGGCGACGACCAGGAGCAGCAGCGGGCCCAGGCGACGACGCAGGCTCAAACCTGCAGCCCGCGCAGCTCGTCGTTGGTCCGCAGCACCGCGTCGCGCATCGCGACCGGGTCGGGGCCGAGCCGCAGCACGCCTCGCGACGAGCTGGCCAGCACCTGCGCGGCACGCGCCCCGAAGATCCGGCGGAGGTCGCTGGTGGTGCCCCCCTGCTCGCCGTACCCGGGCGCCAGGATCGGGCCGTTGAACGCGAGGTCCAGGCCGCGGTCGGTGGCGAGGGTCGCGCCGACGACCGCGCCGAAGGAGCCGAGCGGATCGGCGTCGGCGTTGAGCTCACGCAGGTGCTCGAGCATCGTCGCCGCCACGGAGCGACCGCCGACGACCACGGCCTCCTGGACCTCCGGCCCCTCGGGGTTGGACGTCGCGGCGAGCACGAACAGGCCGGCGTCGTGCTTGACCGCCGTGTCCACGAAGGGCCGGAGGGAGCCGAAGCCGAGGAACGGGCTGACCGTGACCGCGTCGCAGGCCAGCGGCGAGGCCGGGTCGAGATACGCGTCGGCGTAGGCCTGGGACGTCGAGCCGATGTCGCCGCGCTTGATGTCGAGCAGCACCAGCGCGCCCGCGGAGCGAGCCGCGGCGATGACCTGCTCCAGGACCGCAACACCGCGGCTGCCGAAGCGCTCGTAGAAGGCCGACTGCGGCTTCACGACGCTGCAGTGCGGCGCCACCGCCTCGACCGCGCCGAGGGCGAACCGCTCGAGCCCGGCGACGTCGTCGTCGTACCCCCAGGCCCGGAGCAGGCCAGGGTGCGGGTCGATGCCGACGCAGAAGGGGCCGCGGTCGGCCATCGCGGCGTGGAGCCGGGCGCCGAAGGTCATGAGGGGATCCTCCGCAGGACGTCGGGGCCGAGGTCGGCCAGGGTCGGGTAGCCGTCGACGGCCATGATCAGGTCGGCCTCAGCCTGGAGGGCGCGGACCTGGTGGACCGCGCCCGGGACACCGCCGAGGGCCAGGGCGTAGGCGTAGGGCCGGCCGATCGCGACGGCGTCGGCACCGAGGGCGAGCGCCTTGACGACGTCGGCGCCGGTGCGCACGCCGGAGTCGAAGACGACCGGCGCGCGGCCGTCGACCGCGGTCACGACGTCGGGCAGCCAGTCGAGAGCGGCTCCCCCGCCGTTGGCCTGCCGGCCACCGTGGTTGGAGCAGTAGATGCCGTCGACTCCCTCGTCGAGCGCGCGGCGGGCGTCGTCGGGGTGGCAGATGCCCTTGAGCACGATAGGCAGGCCGGTGAGCGAGCGCAGCCAGGGCAGGTCGTCCCAGGTGACCGGGTGGCCGAACGTGCCGACCCAGGTCATCACGATCGTGCCGGGGTCGGGGTCCGGGCCGGTCATCTCCTGGAACACCGGGTCGGAGGTGTAGTTGGCGAGCGCCTTGCCGCGCAGCTGTGGGAAGTTGCCGCTGGCCAGGTCGCGTGGCCGCCAGCCGGGCACCCAGGTGTCGAGGGTGATCACGATCGCCTCGTAACCGGCCTTCTCCGCGCGCTGCACCAAGCTGGCGGCGAGGTCGCGGTTCTTCGGCGTGTAGAGCTGGAACCACTTCCCGGCCTCGCCCGCCGCGGTCGCGACGTCCTCGAGCGGGTCGCTCATCAGCGTCGATCCGATGAGGGGTACGCCGGTCGCCGCCGCCACCTCCGCACCGTGGACGTCGCCGTGCTGGTCGGGCGTGCAGAGGCCGAGGACGCCGATCGGCGCCAGCAGCAGGGGACTCGCCAGCCTCCGCCCGAACAGCTCGACGGACAGGTCGCGCTCGGCCGCCGCGCGCAGCATCCGCGGCACCAGCGCGTAGCGCTGGAAGGCCGCGACATTGGCCCGCTGGGTCGCCTCGTCGCCGGCTCCACCGGCGACATACGTGCGCAGCTCGGGGGGCAGCGCGGCGAGGGCGCGGGCCTCCAGGTCGGCGTAGTCGAACGGATGGGCGGGGAGCACCCCGCCGAGCGCACCGAGGTACAGCTCGATCTGGTAGTCCCCGAACGCCATGAGGACACCGTAGATGAGCCGACCATCCGAAACCGGCACAGGGCCGCCGCGTCCCACTTAGCATCCCGCTATGGCCGCTCCCTCCGCCTTCGCACAACGCCTCGATGCCCGGGTGGCGCAGGCGCTGGACAACCGCCTCGTCGAACGGGTCGGTTCCGGCAGCCGGCGCCGCGCGGCGCGAGCTCTCGCCGCGGTCCTGGTCACACCCGTGCATCTGCTCAGCGTCGTTCTCGCAGTGACCGGCATTCTCCTGCTGGTCCGCGGTGACGGCTGGTGGCAGTGGCTCATGGCAGCGTTCGTGCTCGGTGTCGCCTGGGTGACGCGACCGGACGTCCTCGGCCGAGCCGAGCCGGACACGGTCCTCGTCGCCCCACCGACGGCCCCCGCGCTCACCGACCTTGTCGCTGAGGTCGCCGCTCTCCTCGGCACCCGCCCACCGTCCGAGATCCGGGTCGATCCCCACCTGAACGCCTACGTCGCCCCACGCGGGCTCCGCAACCGCCAGCTCGTCCTCGGCGCGCCCCTGTGGGTGGCGCTCTCACCGCAGGCCCGAGTCGCGCTACTCGGCCACGAGCTCGGCCACCTGGCCCACGGCGACCTGCTCAGCGGGCAGTACGTCGGCAGTGGCTACCGCACTCTCCACCGCTGGGTAGAGCTGCTCGACCCGGTGGGCTCCGAGGTCTTCGAGAACTCCACCCCGGTCCTGGTCCAGGCGGTGATGGCTCCGCCACGATGGATCGTCAACGGCTACCTGCGGCTGCTCGTCGCTGTTAACGCTGCAGCGAGTCGGAGCCAGGAGTTGTACGCCGACCTCGCCTCTGCGGTGGTCGCCGGCACCGAGGGCGCCGTCGGCTGCCTCGAGACATCCCTCCTCGCCGACAGCGTCGGCTCCGCGGCGCAGCGCGCCGCCCTCGACGGCCGCCGACCGGACCTGGGCGAAGCGATCGCCGCCAGAGTCGCCACCATCGACGCCGAGCAGCGTGCGGCCGCCCGGCGGGACGCGGCAGAGGACCGGCGCAGCATCGACGACAGCCATCCGCCGACGGCCGACCGGCTCCGGCTGATCGAGTCCGTGGAGCCCGCACCGGCCGGCATCGTCGTCGACTCTGCCCGCAACGGCAGGATCGACCGCGAACTCGCGCCTGGCCTGCAGCAGGCATTCAAGCGCCTCGGCGATGCCTACCGCTACGTCGGGTGAGCCCCAGGCCGGATCAGTCGCTAAGGCCGCTGAGGATCCGGCGCGGCCACATCGGGCCGCCGTAGATCAGCGCGCTGTAGGCCTGTACCAGGTCCGCTCCGGCCGCGACCCGCGCCGCCGCCTGCTCCGGCGTGCCGATGCCGCCGACTCCGATCAGGGTCAGCCGGTCGCCGACCCGCCCGCGCAGCAGCCGCAGGACCTCGGTGGAACGCTCGGTCAGCGGGGCACCGGACAGGCCGCCCGCGCCGACCTCCTCGACCCGCGCGGCCGGCGTGCGCAGACCGTCGCGGGAGATCGTGGTGTTGGTCGCGATGATCCCGGCGAGGCCGAGGTCGAGCGCCATGTCAGCGACGGCCAGGACGTCGTCGTCGGACAGGTCGGGCGCGATCTTGACCAGCAGCGGGAGCGGCGTCGCCCTCACCCCGTCGGCCGTACGACGCACGTGCTCCAGCAGCGGAGCCAGCTTCTCGACGGCCTGCAGGTTGCGCAGGCCGGGCGTGTTCGGCGAGCTGACGTTGACCACGAGATAGTCCGCGTGGGGGGCGAGCAGCCGGGTCGAGGTCTCGTAGTCGGCCTCGACCGCCGCCTGGTCGTCGTCGGGGACGACCTTGGACTTGCCGATGTTGACGCCGAGCACGAGATCGCCGCGCCGGCGCTTGGCCAGCCGCGCCGCGACGGCGGTGGCGCCGTCGTTGTTGAAGCCCATCCGGTTGACGATCGCCCGGTCCTGCGGCAGGCGGAAGAGCCGTGGGCGGGGGTTGCCGGGCTGGGCCAGCGCGGTGACGGTGCCGATCTCGACGTGGCCGAACCCGAAGGCCCCCATCCGGTCGTAGACCTGGGCGTTCTTGTCGAAGCCGGGCGCGAGGCCGAGCCGGTTGCGGAAGGTGAGGCCCATCGCCCGCACCGGCGCACGCTCCGGGATGGGCGCCCGGCGGAGCACCGGGCCACCGGCCCGCAACGCGTCGTAGGTCAGGTGGTGCGCCCGCTCGGCGTCCAGCTTGACCAGGAGGTGCTCGAACACCCGGTCGTAGAGCGTCATCGGGCGGCCTCGGCGGCGGCGTTCCACTCCTGCAGCGAGCGCACGCCGATCGCTCCCGCGCGCACCGCGGCGATGCCCTGCACGGCGGCGGCGAGGCCCTGCACGGTGGTGATGCACGGGGTGCCGGTCAGCACCGCCGACGAGCGGATCTCGTAGCCGTCGACCCGGGAGTCACCGCCGCCGGTCGACCCGTGCGGGGTGTTGACGATCAGGTCGATCTCGCCGTCGAGGATCATCTGGACGACCGTCGGCTCACCGCCGGGCCCGGTGCCCTCGAAGTGCTTGCGGACGACGGTCGCCTGGACACCGTTGCGGCGCAGCACCTCGGCGGTGCCCTGGGTGGCGAGGATCTCGAAGCCGTAGTCGACGAGCACCCGGGCCGGGAACACCATGGTCCGCTTGTCACGGTCGGCGATCGAGATGAAGACCTTGCCCGAGGTGGGCAGCGGGCCGTACGCCGCGGCCTGCGACTTGCTGAACGCCGTGCCGAAGTCGGCGTCGAAGCCCATCACCTCGCCGGTCGACTTCATCTCCGGACCGAGCACGGTGTCGACGAACTGGCCGTCCTTGGTGCGGAACCGGTTGAACGGCAGCACCGCCTCCTTGACCGCGATCGGCGAGTCGGCGGGCAGCGTGCCGCCGTCGCCCTCGGCGGGGAGCACGCCGGCGGCGCGCAGCTCGACGATGGACTCCCCCAGCATCAGCCGGGCCGCGGCCTTGGCGAGCTGGGTGCCGGTCGCCTTGGACACGAACGGGACCGTGCGGGAGGCTCGCGGGTTGGCCTCGATGACGTAGAGCACGTCGGCGCCCAGGGCGAACTGGATGTTGATCAGGCCGCGCACCCCGACGCCCTTCGCGATGGCCGTGGTGGCCTCACGGATCCGGGCGATCTCGGCGTTGCCGAGGGTGATCGGCGGCAGCGCGCACGACGAGTCGCCGGAGTGGATGCCGGCCTCCTCGATGTGCTCCATCACGCCGCCGAGGAAGAGATCGGTGCCGTCGTACAGCGCGTCGACGTCGATCTCGACCGCGTCGTCGATGAACCGGTCGACCAGGACCGGGCGGTCCGGGCTGATCTCGGTCGCCGCGGCGATATAGGCCTCCAACGCGGCGTCGCTGTAGACGATCTGCATCCCGCGACCGCCGAGGACGTACGACGGCCGCACCAGCACCGGGTAGCCGATGGAGTGCGCGATCGCCTGGGCGTCGTCGTAGGACACCGCGGTGCCGTGCTTGGGCGCGACCAGGCCGGCCTCGGCGAGCACGCGCCCGAACGCCCCCCGCTCCTCGGCGAGGTCGATCGCCTCGGGACTGGTGCCCACGATCGGGACGCCGGCGTCCTGCAGGCCCTGGGCCAGGCCCAGCGGCGTCTGGCCGCCGAGCGTCGCGATGACGCCGGCGATCGGTCCGGCCGCCTTCTCCGCCTCGTAGATCTCGAGCACGTCCTCGAGCGTCAGCGGCTCGAAGTAGAGCCGGTCGGAGGTGTCGTAGTCGGTCGAGACGGTCTCGGGGTTGCAGTTGACCATGATCGTCTCGTAGCCGGCCTCGGCCAGCGCGAGGCTGGCATGGACGCACGAGTAGTCGAACTCGATGCCCTGGCCGATCCGGTTGGGCCCGGAGCCGAGGATGATCACGGCCTCCTTGCCCTCGGCCCGCGGCTGGACCTCGGTCTCCTCGTCGTAGGACGAGTAGTAGTACGGCGTGGCCGCGGCGAACTCCGCGGCGCAGGTGTCGACGGTCTTGTAGACCGGCCGCACGCCGAGCGTCTGCCGGGCGATCCGGACCTCGGACTCCCGCATGCTCCCCCCTTGGGACGAGCGCATGGCCGCGATCTGGGCATCGGAGAAGCCGTGCCGCTTGGCCAGGCGCAGCGCGCCGGCGTCGAGGGTCTCGGTCGCGGCGACCTGCTGGGCGATCTCGTCGATGAGGAACAGCTGGTCGACGAACCACGGGTCGATCTTCGTGGCGTCGTGGACCTCGTCCTGGGTGGCGCCGGCGCGGATCGCCTGCATCACCTCCTGCAGGCGCCCGTCGTGCGGGACCTTCACCTGCTCGAGGAGCGTGGCCTTGTCGCCGACGGGCGAGGACCAGTCGAAGGGAGCGTGCTTGTTCTCGAGCGAGCGCAGCGCCTTGTTGAGCGCCTCGGTGAAGCTGCGCCCGATCGCCATCGCCTCGCCGACCGACTTCATGTGGGTGGTCAGCGTCGGGTCGGCGGTCGGGAACTTCTCGAACGCGAACCGCGGCACCTTCACCACGACGTAGTCGAGGCTCGGCTCGAAGGAGGCCGGGGTCTCCTTGGTGATGTCGTTGGGGATCTCGTCGAGCGTGTAGCCGACGGCGACCTTGGCCGCGATCTTGGCGATCGGGAAGCCGGTCGCCTTGGACGCCAGCGCCGAGGAGCGCGAGACGCGGGGGTTCATCTCGATGACGATGACCCGGCCGTCGGCGGGGTTCACGGCGTACTGGATGTTGCAGCCACCGGTGTCGACGCCGACCTCGCGGATGATGCCGATGGCGAGGTCGCGCAGGTGCTGGTACTCGCGGTCGGTCAGCGTCATCGCCGGCGCGACGGTGATCGAGTCACCGGTGTGCACGCCCATCGGGTCGAAGTTCTCGATCGAGCAGATGATGACGACGTTGTCGGCCTTGTCGCGCATCACCTCCAGCTCGTACTCCTTCCACCCGATGATCGACTCCTCGATCAGCACCTCGGTGGTCGGGCTGGCGGACAGACCCGCGCCGGCGATGCGGTGCAGGTCCTGCTCGTCGTACGCGATGCCGGAGCCCAGGCCGCCCATGGTGAACGACGGACGGACGACGACCGGGAAGCCGAGCTCGCCGGCGGCCTTCTCGACCTCGTCCATCGAGTGGCACACGAAGGACCGGGCGACCTCGCCGCCGACCTTCTCGACGATCGCGTTGAACAGCTCGCGGTTCTCGCCACGGTGGATCGCCTCGAAGCTGGCGCCGATCATCTCGACGCCGTACTTCTCGAGCACGCCGCTCTCGTGGGCCGCGATGGCCGCGTTGAGCGCGGTCTGGCCGCCCAGGGTCGGCAGGATCGCGTCGGGGCGCTCCTTGGCGATGACCTTCTCCACGAACTCCGGGGTGATCGGCTCGACGTACGTCGCGTCGGCGAACTCCGGGTCAGTCATGATCGTGGCCGGGTTGGAGTTGATCAGGACGACCCGCAGGCCCTCCTCCTTGAGCACCCGGCAGGCCTGGGTCCCGGAGTAGTCGAACTCGCAGGCCTGGCCGATGACGATCGGGCCGGAGCCGATGACGAGGACGGACTTGATGTCTTCACGCTTCGGCATCAGGCGTTCTCCTCAAGCAGGGTCGTGAACCGGTCGAAGAGGTACGCCGCGTCGTGCGGGCCGGCGGCGGCCTCGGGGTGGTACTGGACCGAGAAGCTCTTCAACCTGCCGTCGGCGTCACGCAGCTCCAGTCCCTCGACGACGTCGTCGTTGAGGCAGACGTGGCTCACGGTGGCGACGCCGTACGGCGTCTCGGTCGGAGTGTCACGCGGCGCGTCGACGGCGAACCCGTGGTTGTGCGCGGTGACCTCGACCTTGCGGGTGGTCAGGTCCATCACCGGCTGGTTGATGCCACGGTGGCCGTACTTCAGCTTGTAGGTGCCGAAGCCGAGCGCGCGGCCGAAGAGCTGGTTGCCGAAGCAGATGCCGAAGTAGGGCAGGTCCTGCTCGAGGGCCTGCTGCAGCAGCTCGACCTGGCCGGTCGTCGCGGCCGGGTCGCCGGGGCCGTTGGAGAAGAACAGTCCGTCGGGCTGCACGGCGAGGACGTCGTCGATGCTCGCCGTGGCAGGCAGCACGTGCACCTCGATGCCGCGCTCGCTCATCCGTTGCGGGGTCATGTCCTTGATGCCGAGGTCGAGGGCGGCCACGGTGAACCGCTTCTCCCCCTGGGCCGGCACGACGTAGGCGTCGCTGGTCGAGACCGCCTCGGACAGGTTCGCGCCGCTCATCTCGGCGGACGCCTCGACCTTCTCCAGCAGCTTGGCGGGATCGGTCTCGACGGTGGAGATGCCGACCCGCATCGCGCCGCGCTCGCGCAGGTGGCGGGTCAGCGCGCGGGTGTCGATGCCGGAGATGCCGACGACGCCCTGCGCCTTCAGCTCGTCGTCGAGCGAGCGGCGCGAGCGCCAGTTGCTCGGGATGCGCGCGGGCTCGCGGACGACGTACCCGGCGACCCAGATCCGCTTCGACTCCGGGTCCTCGTCGTTGACGCCGGTGTTGCCGATGTGCGGGGCGGTCATGACGACGACCTGCTGGTGGTACGACGGATCGGTGAGCGTCTCCTGGTAGCCGGTCATGCCGGTGTTGAAGACGGCCTCGCCGAAGGTCTCGCCCTCGGCGCCGTAGGCCTCGCCGTGGAACGTGCGGCCGTCCTCGAGGACGAGCAGTGCGGGCGTGCTCATGCGAGCGCTCCTTCCAGGACGGTCGGCGTGCCGCGCAGCAGCGTGGCGACGATGCGACCGGTCAGCTTGCGGTCGTGCCAGGGGTTGTTGCGGCTCAGCGAGACGCTGGCGGCGCGGTCGACCACGACCTGCGCGGCCGGGTCGACGAGAGTCAGGTTGGCGGGCTCGCCGACGGCGACCGGGCGGCCGTGCGCGTCGTCCAGACCGGCGATCCGGGCCGGGTTGACGCTCATCGCGCGGGCCACGCCGGCCCAGTCGAGCAGGCCGTTCTCGACCATCACCGTGGTGACGACCGGCAGCGCCGTCTCGAGGCCGAGCATGCCGAACGCCGCATCGACGAAGGCGTGCTCCTTGTCGTGGCGCGCGTGCGGCGCGTGGTCGGTGGCCACGGCGTCGATGGTGCCGTCGGCCAGCGCCGCGCGCAGCGCCCGGACGTCATCGTCGGGACGCAGCGGCGGGTTGACCTTGAACGTCGGGTCGTAGCCGGTGAGCAGGTCGGTGGTGAGCAGCAGGTGGTGCGGGGTCACCTCGGCGGTCACGTCCCAGTGCCCATCGCGTTCGGCCTGGGCCTTGGCCCAGCGGATCACCTCGACGCTGCCGGCGGTCGAGACGTGCGCGACGTGGACCCGGCTGCCGGTGTGGCGGGCGAGCATCACGTCGCGCGCGACGATGACCTCCTCGGCGACGCCCGGCCAGCCGGGCAGGCCGAGCTGACCCGAGAGCTCTCCCTCGTGGCAGCACGCGGTCGGACCGGCGAGCGACGGGTCCTGGCTGTGCTGGCTGACCACGCCGCCGAACGCCTTGACGTACTCCAGCGCACGGCGCATCACCCGTGGGTCGTGGACGCACCTGCCGTCGTCGGAGAACACCCGCACCTTGGCGCGGCTGCGCGCCATCAGGCCGAGCTCGGCGAGCTCCTCGCCGGCCAGGCCCTTGGTGACGGCGCCGACCGGCTGGACGTCGACCAGGCCCGCCGCGCGGCCCAGGTCGAGCACCCGCTCGGCCGCCTCGGCGGTGTCGGTCACCGGGCTGGTGTTGGCCATCGCGAGGACGGCGGTGAAGCCGCCCACCGCGGCCGCACGCGAGCCGGTGAGCACCGTCTCGGCGTCCTCGCGGCCGGGCTCGCGCAGGTGGGTGTGCAGGTCGACCAGGCCGGGCAGCAGGCGCAGGCCGTCGGCGTCGATGGTCTGCTCCGCCTTGGTGGTGACCTTGCCCAGCTCGGCGATGGTGCCGTCCTGGACGAGGACGTCGGTCGTCGTACCGTCGGGCAAGGTGGCGCCCTTGATCAAGGTGCTCATGCAGAGGTCTCCTCGCCGGCGAGCAGGTGGTAGAGCACGGACATGCGGACCGCGACGCCGGCGGAGACCTGGTCGAGGACGACCGAGTCGAGGGCGTCGGCGGCGTCCGCGGAGATCTCCAGGCCGCGGTTCATCGGCCCCGGGTGCAGGATCGGCGTCCCCGGCTTCAACACCGCGAGCCGGTCACGGGTCAGGCCGTAGCCGACCGTGTACTCGCGCGCGGTCGGGAAGAACGCGCCGCTCATCCGCTCACGCTGGACCCGCAGCATCATCACCGCGTCGGCCTCGGGGAGCACCGCGTCGAGGTCGTACGACGTCGCGAAGCCCGCCGTCTTGGACCAGTCGCCCACGCCCGCGGGCATGAGCGTCGGTGGAGCGACGGCGGTGACCGTGGCGCCGAGCTTGACCAGGCTCTTGACGTTGGAGCGGAACACCCGGCTGTGGGTCAGGTCGCCGACGATCGCGACGTGCTTGCCCTCGAGGGTGCCGAGCTTGCGGGTGAGCGTGTAGCCGTCGAGCAGCGCCTGGGTGGGGTGCTCGTGGGTGCCGTCGCCGGCATTGATCACCGGCACGTCGATCCACCGGCTGATCTGCTCGGCCGCGCCGCTCGCGCCGTGGCGGACCACGAGGCCGTCGATGCCCATCGCCGTCACCGTGAGCACGGTGTCGCGCAGCGACTCGCCCTTGCTCGCGCTGCTGCCCTTGGCGGACAGGTTGATGACGTCGGCCGAGAGCCACTTGCCGGCGATCTCGAAGCTGGAGCGGGTGCGGGTGGAGTCCTCGAAGAACAGGTTGATCACGGTGCGACCGCGCAGCGCGGGCAGCTTCTTGACCTCGCGCCGCTGCACGTCGTGCATCTCGGCGGCGGTGGTGAAGATCTGCTCGATGTCAGCTGTGCTCAGGTCGTCGATGCTGAGGAGGTGCCTGGTCATGCGATCCGCACCTCGTCCTCGCCGTCGGTCTCGACCAGCCGCAGGCTCACCCGCTCGCTGCGGGCGGTCGGCAGGTTCTTGCCGACGTGGTCGGCGCGGATCGGGAGCTCGCGGTGACCGCGGTCCACCAGCACCGCCAGCCGTACGACGGCCGGCCGGCCCAGGTCCGAGAGCGCGTCGAGCGCGGCCCGGATCGTGCGCCCGCTGTAGAGCACGTCGTCGACCAGCACGACGGTCTTGCCGTCGACACCGCCGGCCGGCACCTGCGTGCGGTGCGGCGCCCGAGTGGGGTGGGAGCGCAGGTCGTCGCGGTACATGGTGACGTCGAGCTCACCTGTCGCGACCGTCGTCCCCTCGACCTGGGCGATGTTGTCGGCCAGTCGGCGGGCGAGCGGGACGCCGCGGGTGTGGAGCCCGAGAAGCAGAAGATCCTCGGCGCCCTTGTTGCGCTCGAGGATCTCGTGGGAAATGCGGATCAAAGCCCGGCTGATGTCACCGGCGTCGAGAACGACCCGACCGCTGACGGTGCCATCGTGAGCCTTCGGGGTCTGCTGGGCAGGCAAGGCTGGATGACCCTCCTTCTCCGCCTCACAGGACGGCTCGTTAAAGGATGTCGAACGGCGCCGACTCTACCGGCTCCCCGTCGTCCCCGGCGAACCGGGGCGGGCGTGCCGCCGGAGGGAGTCTGCCAATCCCCGGTTGGGGCTCCGGTTGTTGCGGTTTGGTCCCAAACCGCAACAATTCGGGGCCCGGACATGCAGTCTCTGCCCAATCGACGGGTGGTTCGGGGCGTCCGGAGCTGCTCCGGATGTCGCGGGCGCCGGACACACCGGAGGGACCCGGCGGCACCGGATCCCTCCGCGACTGGCGGCCTACTTGAAGGCGTCCTTCACCTTCTCGCCGGCCTGCTTGAGGCTGCCCTTGGCCTTGTCGACCTTGCCCTCGGCCTCGAGGTCCTCGTCGTCGGTGGCCTTGCCCACCGCCTCCTTGGCCTCGCCCATCTTCTCCTGAGCCTGGTTCTTCAGCTTGTCGTCGAGACCCATCGCCGTCTCCTCTCGTCGTCGGTCGTTGTCCTGTCCGAAGTACCCGCGCGCTGGTCGCCGATCCGGGTGATCGACATCGCATCACGGTCCGAGGTCGTTGCGGTTTGGTCCCAAACCGCAACAATTCGGCCCCAGAACGTGCAGTCTCTGCCCAATCGACGAATCCGAGGCGTCCGGACCGGAGGAGGACCCATGCGATCGACTGTCGCTGCAATTCCCGCCCTCGTGTGGGTCGCCGCCGCCCTGATGGGTGTCGGTTTCTGGACTGACGATGCGCGAGCGATCTATGTCGCATTGTTCTGCCTGGTGATCGCTGGCGTGAACGTCGTTCGCGGGCCCCGGGGGTAGGCGGGCCCAGGAAGGAGGCCGACAGCGACGTCCCCTCTAGCGGAAGTCACGCGACGACTGCCGGATCTGCAGCGCCGCCCCGACCCCCGGCAGGACCGACTCCAGCGGCTCGATCCGGTCGGCGACCAGATTAGTGACGCCGTCCTGACGCTCCACCTGGCCGCGGATCACCACCGCGATCCGATTGCGGGCCGCCTGGCGGTACACCTTCATCACCCCCGTGGAGCAGACCACGTTCAGCATGCCGGTCTCGTCCTCGAGGTTGAGGAAGGTGATCCCGCCGGCGGTCCCCGGGCTCTGCCGGTGGGTGATCAGGCCGGCGACGTGCACCCGCCGGCCGGCGTCGGTCGCCGGGAGATCCGCCACCGACTTGATGCCGGCCGCGGCCAGGGCCCCGCGGAAGTGCTGCACCGGGTGGACGTCGGTGGAGACCCGGGTCGCCCACAGGTCTGCCAGCGTCACCTCCCAGGCCGACATCTCCGGCAGCTCCGGCGGCGCAGGCGCCGGCGTGCTCCCCGGGAGCTGCTCACCACTCTCCGCATAGCCCGCCATCCACAGCGCCTGCCGGCGGTCCAGGCCGAACCCGGCGAGCGCGCCCGCCGTCGCCAGCGCCTCGAGCTGGACCGGCGTCAGCCCGGCGCGCCGGGAGAGATCGGGGATGTCGGCGTACGGCGCCGCGGCGCGCTCGGTCACGATGCGGGTCGCGACGTCCTTCCCGATCCCCTTCACGGTGTCGAGCCCCAGTCGCACGGTCAGCGCGCCGTCGTACCGCAGCGGGTCCCCAGAGGTCGTGGCCTCGCCCGGCTCCAACCCGGCCTGGACGCCGGAACGGACCAGATCGGGGGGCAGGACGACGACGCCGTGGCGGCGGGCGTCGGCGATCAGGGACTGCGGGGAGTAGAAGCCCATCGGCTGGTTGCGCAGCAGCCCGGCCAGGAAGGCCGCCGGGTAGTGCAGCTTGAACCACGACGAGGCGTAGACGAGCAGCGCGAAGCTGAGCGCGTGGGACTCGGCGAACCCGAAGTCGGCGAAGGAGAGGATCCGGTGATAGATCGCATCGGCCTTGCCACCGGTGATCTTGCGCTTCCTCATCCCGGCGTAGAGCTTGTCCTTGACCTTCTCGATCCGCTCGATCCCGCGCTTGGAGCCCATCGCCCGGCGCAGCAGGTCGGCCTCGTCGGCCGTGCAGTCGCCCAGGGTCTTGGCCATCTCCATCAGCTGCTCCTGGAAGAGGGGGACGCCGAGCGTGCGCTCGAGGATCGGCTCCAGCGACGGGTGGTCGTACTGCCATCCCTGCTCCTGCCCGGTCTTGCGCCGGATGTAGGGATGCACGGCGCCGCCCTGGATCGGCCCGGGCCGGATCAGCGCGATCTCGATGGCCAGCTCGTAGAACTCCTGGGGCTTGAGCCGCGGCAGGGTGCCGATCTGGGCGCGGGACTCGACCTGGAAGACACCGATCGAGTCGGCCCGGCCGAGCATCTCGTAGACCTCCGGCTCCTCCTTCGGGATGGTCGCCAGCTCCCAGCGGGTCCCGAGGTGCACCTCGACGAGGCGGATCATGTGGTCGAGCGCGCCGAGCATGCCGAGCCCGAGCAGGTCGAACTTCACCAGCCCCATCGACTCGCAGCCGTCCTTGTCCCACTGCAGCACGGTCCGGTTCTCCATCCGCGCCTTCTCGATCGGGCAGACCTCGCCGATCGGCCGCTCGGTGAGGACCATCCCGCCGGAGTGGATCCCGAGGTGGCGCGGCGCCCCCATCAGCTCCTCGGCCAGCGACCGGACCTGCGCCGGTACGCCGATCTCCTCGTCGATCTCCCGCCCCCAGCCGTCGACCTGCTTGGACCAGGCGTCCTGCTGGCCCGTGGAGTAGCCCAGTGCCTTCGCGGCGTCGCGGATCGCCATCCGCGGCCGGTAGCTGATCACGTTGCACACCTGCGCGGCGTTGCGCCGGCCGTAGGTGTCGTAGACCCACTGGATCACCTCCTCGCGCCGGTCGGAGTCGAAGTCGACGTCGATGTCCGGCTCCTCCTCGCGGTGGGCGGAGATGAACCTCTCGAAGGGCAGGTTGTAGCGGACCGAGTCGATGGCGGTGATCCCGAGCGCGTAGCAGACCGCGGAGCTGGCCGCCGAGCCTCGGCCCTGGCACAGGATCTTCTCCTTGCGGGCGAAGGCGACGATGTCGTGGACGATGATGAAATACCCGGCGAAGTCCTTCTCGAGGATCACCTTCATCTCCCTCTCGATCCGCTGCCGCGCCTCCTCCGCGTGCGGCTCGTGGTCATAGCGCCAGGCGAAGCCCTTCTCCACCAGCTCACGCAGGTACTCCCCCGCCGTGCACCCCTCCGGGATGCGCTGCTTCGGCAGCCGCGGCGAGGCCTTGCGCAGGTCGAACGCCAGCTCACCCGCGAGGACGACGGAGCGGCGTACGGCGTCCGGACGGTGCGCGAACCGCCGCAGCATCTCCTCCCCGCTGCGCAGGTGCGCGCCACCGGACAGGTCGAGCCAGCCGTCGAGATCGGCGATGCTGCGCCGCGCCCGCACCGCCGCCATCGCCGCCGCCAGCCGGCGGTTCTCGGGGGTCGCGAAGTGGACGTTGCCGGTCGCCACGACCGGCAGCCCCCGGTCGTCGGCGATCCGGGCCAGCAGGTCGTTGTCCTCCTCGCCGCCGGGATGGTCGCTGACCGCCAGCTCCACGACGACGTGCTCGCCCCCGAACCGGTCGACCAGCAGGTCGAGCTCGCGCACGGCGGCAGCCGGGCCGGCGCACCTCAGCGCCTGGCGGACGGCGCCCTTGCGGCACCCGGTGAGCACCGCCCAGTGCCCTCTCCCCCGCTCCGCGAGCTCATCGAGGTCGTGGGCGGGACTGCCCTTCTCCGGGGCGCGCAGCCCGGCCTCGGTGATCGCCCCGGAGAGCCGGTGGTAGCCCTCCACCCCGCGCGCCAGCACCAGCAGGTGACTGCCCTCGGGGTCGGGGATGCCGCTCTGGGATCGGTGGACACCGAGGGTCAGCTCGGCACCGTAGACCGTCGCCATGGCGTAGTCGGTGCCCGCCTCCGCGAACAGCGGCGCTCCGGCGAAGCCGTCGTGATCGGTGAGCGCGAGCGCGTCGAGACCAAGCCGGACCCCCTCCTTGACCAGATCACCGGGTGAGCTGGCGCCGTCGAGGAAGCTGAAGTGGCTGTGGCAGTGCAGCTCGGCGTACGGCACCGCTCCCTCCGGTCGGCTCACCCGGTCGGGCTCGGCCCGTGGCCGCTTCCGGCGCGACACCGGCGCCTCGAGGGGACGTCCGGACATCAGTGCCTCGTGCTCCCGCCACGGGAGCGGTGGGTTGTGCCAGCCCATGCCTCGACAGTAATCGAACATCTGTTCGATATCCAACGACCCTACGATGAATCTCCCGCGGTCCGGCGGTCGTCCTGGGCAGCGGTCCTCGCCGAGGGCCCTCGGACCCGAGGAGTTCCCATGGTTTCAGTACGCACCCACCTGTGGTTCGGCAACGACAAGGCCGTCGAGGCGGCCCGCTTCTACGCCGAGCACATCCCCGGATCGTCGGTCGGTCGCGTCGTCACCGCCTGGACCGAGCCCGGCACCTCGGTCGCCGAGGTCGTCGAGTTCACCGTCGCCGGCCACGAGGTCATCGGCCTCAATGCCGGCCCCGAGTTCCACCTCAATGAGGCGTTCTCCTTCTACCTCCGCGTCAACGGCCAGGAGGAGGTCGACCGCTACTGGGACATCCTCACCGCCGACGGCGGCGAACCCGGTCCCTGCGGCTGGTGCAAGGACAGGTACGGCGTCTCCTGGCAGGTCATCCCCGTCGAGCTCGAGGAGCTGTGCGGCGACTACACGACGCCCGCCAATCAGGCGGCCTGCAACGCCATGCTGAAGATGGGCAGGATCGACGTAGCCGAGCTGCAGGCGGCGTACGACGGGGCGTGATCAGTTGATGATCTCGCCGCGCTCGTCCTCGCGCAGCACCGCCAGCCGGTCACGCCAGGTCTGCAGCGCCTCGGGCGTGAGCCGGGTCCAGTCGGCCACCTCGCCGACGACCCGGAGCGGTTCCCGGCTGCGGTAGGACCGCGTGGGATTGCCGGGGAACTTCTTGTCGGTGACGTTCGGGTCGTTCTCGAAGAGACCGGTCGGCTCGACGGCGTACACGCGGGGCGCGGCATCGCCCGGCGCGAGCTCGGCGGCCAGCCCGGCACCGTCGGGCAGCGCCGTGAAGTAGATGTGGTTCATCACGACCTCGGGCCGGTAGTTCGAACGGTAGCCCGCCGTCAGCAGGTCCCCCGCCCGGAGATCGGCCTTCGTGCCGTGGAAGAACGGCCCCTCGTCCAGCACGTCGCTCACCGTCCCAGCCTAGGCCGCCGCTCCAGGGTGACCAGTTCTCGGGACCGCGGCCGTCATACCGGTGACAGGACGAGACGGAAGGATGACGTGATGAGCGTGGACGCACGAGCCGAGGAGCGCGACAGGGGCCCTCTGGGCGAGGTCGACGAGGCGACCTTCTCGGACCTGGCGGAGCCGCACCGCCGCGAGCTGCATGTGCACTGCTACCGGATGCTGGGATCCTTCGAGGACGCCGAGGACACGGTGCAGGAGACCTTCCTGCGTGCCTGGCGGCGGCGGGAGACCTTCGAGGGCCGCGCCACCTTCCGGGCCTGGCTGTATCGCATCGCGACCAACGCCTGCCTGGACCTGCTGGCCCGGCGCCGGCCGCGGGCGGCCGTCGGCGGCGAGGTGCACTGGCTGCAGCCCTATCCGGACCGGCTGCTCGACGAGCTGCCCTCGGACGGCGCGGACGAGCCGGAGGCGGTCGCCGTCGCCCAGGAGACGATCGAGCTGGCCTACGTGGTCGCGGTCCAGCACCTCGCCCCGCGCCCGCGGGCCGCGCTGATCTTGCGCGACGTGCTCGGCTGGCCGGCCAAGGACGTCTCGGAGCTGCTCGGCGACTCGGTCGACTCGGTGAACAGCGCACTGCGGCGTGCCCGCGCCGGGATGCGCGAGCACCTGCCCGCCGAACGGCGGGAGTGGACCGGCGGTGCGGAGGACCCGAGCGCCCGCGAGGTGGTACGCCGCTACGTCGAGGCGGGCGTCGCCACGGACGTCGACGGCCTGGCCGCGCTGCTGCGCGAGGACATCCGCTGCTCGATGCCGCCCACGCCCGGCCTGCACGTCGGCCGCGACGCCGTCGTGGGCGACTGGGTCGCGAGCGGCTTCGCGGACCTGGGCCCGCTGCGCACCGTCGTCACCTCCGCGAACCGGCAGCCGGCCGTCGCCTTCTACCTCTGGCAGCACGAGGAGGACGCCCACCTCCCGCTGACCGTCGACGTCCTGCGCGTCACCGGGGGCGCGATCTCCGAGATCACCACCTTCCACGCCGACCAGTTCCCACGGCTCGGGCTCCCGGAGCGGCTGTCGCGCTGACGGGCCTCGCCGGCGCCGTTCAGCAGCCGACACAGGTCCGGGCCGCGGGCCGCACCTGGAGGCGGGCCGGATCGATCGGGGCGCCGCACGCCTCGCACCTCCCGTAGACGCCGTTGTCCAGTCGGATCAGTGCCGCCTCCACCTCCGCCAGATGACGTCGCGCCTGCGCGACCAGCGTCGCGAGCTGGGACCGCTCGAACGCGATCGTGGCGCCCTCCGGATCATGCTCGTCGTCGGCGTTCGTGTCCCGTGACGCAGCGACCACCTCGGCGAAGCTGCCGGTCAGCGCGGCCAGTCGTCGCCGCGCCTCGTCCCGCTCCGCCTCCAGCAACTCCCGCGCGCCCTCCACCCTGCCGATGCTGCCAGCGGGCGCCGACACCCTCGACCAGATCTAGAACACGTTCTACAGTGCGACCATGGACCTTGTCGCGATCGAGGAGATCAAGCGCCTCAAGCACCGCTACTTCCGCACCCTCGACCTGAAGAGGTGGGAGGAGTACGCCGACTGCCTCGCCGAGGACGTCAGCGCCCGCTACGGCACGCAGGCGATGGGCGAGCCGCTGCACTTCGACAACCGGGTCGACGTGGTGACGTACATGGAGAAGAACCTCGGCCCCTCGATCATCACGATCCACATCGCCAACCACCCCGAGATCGACGTCGACGGCGACACCGCGACCGGATCGTGGGCGTTCGAGGACACCGTGATCGTGCCGGACTTCAAGGTACAGATCCGGGGCGGCGGCTACTACGTCGACACCTATCGGCGTGACACCGACGGTGCGTGGCGGATCGCCTCGACGCAGTACGAGCGGATCTACGAGGCGATGACGTCCCTCGACGACACGCCGAGCTTCAAGCTGATCGCCAACCGGTGGGACCCGTCGCTCGAGCACTGACGGGCCACCCCCGGGCGGCGTGCGGCGCGATCAGTTCAGCTCGAGCTCGTGGAACGGGTAGTCCTTGGGCCCGAGGAACTCGGTGCCAGGGACGAACCGGCCGTTCGGGTCGGCGGAGTTCACGTAGTTGTTCAGGTTGCGCGGCGCCTGGCGGTAGATCAGGTCCACCCAGCCGGCGTACTTCGCCGCCATCGGCTGGTCGTCCCAGAAGATGACGTTCTGCTCATCGGAGTGCCAGCCGAGCTGGGTCCAGTTCTCGCTGCTGGACAGGACGACATTGCCGTCGGCGCGGCCGTCCAGGTGCCCCTGGACCGCCAGGCCCTTCAGGTGGACGTAGCGGTCCTTGAACTTGTTGGCCGTCGCGCCGGTGATGTAGACCATCTGCTTCGCCGGGAGGCCGCGCAGGATGTTGCGGATCTTCAGCGGCATCATCATGAACACGATCCGCACGTCGCACCCCGCGTTGTGCAGCGCCCGGACCTTCTTCGCGACCTTCACGCCGCGCTGGTCGCCCCACACGGCGTTGGCGATCCGCACCTTGGTCCGGCCGCCCGGGACGTTGGACGCGCCCGTGCACTGCACCTTGTTGAGCACCTTGAGCGCCGGGTCGGTCTTCTTGCGGTGCGGCGCGAACATCGTCGTGATCGTGGCGCCCGGCGTGGTGGTGCTGGGCACGGTGAAGCGCAGCGGCTTGACGTTCTTGTCCTTCTTCGCCTGCTTCCACATCGTCATCCAGCCGTCGTAGAGGCCCGGGTTCTCGGTGACGGTGGTCCAGTCGTTGAACTGCTGCACGGCCGCGGCTCCGGTGAAGTTGCCCGAGCCCTGCATGGCGATGTTCGTGGTCGCACCGGAGCGGCTGACCAGCATCAGCTTGGAGTGCATCGCACCACCCTTGCCACGGCAGGTCGACATGCAGGTGCGGATCCAGCTGCGCAGCTCCTTCGGCCTGTCCGCGTTGCCCTTCTTCAGCGCATTGCGCAGGGTCGGGTACGAGCGGCCCGGCCCCTGCGACTTCGCCAGGCCCCGGGCCATGATGATCTGCACCGAGACACCCCGCTTGTGGGCCTTGATGAAGGCGTTCGCGTACTTCGGCGAGTCGAAGTTCCAGGTCATCAGGCGGATCGTCTCGCCGGCCGGCACATTCTTGACCGTCTTGATGATCCGGCGCTGGATCTTGGTCTTCTTCTTCGTGCTGCGGAACGGGTGGTTGAACACGATCCCCGGCTTCACGACGTACGCCGGGTCGGGCCCCTTCTTCGCGGCGACACCGGCCGGGACGGCTGCGTCGGCGGACGTCACGTCGCCCTGTCCCACCACCAGCAGGGCCGTGGCGAGGAGCAGCGCCACGCCTGTGACCACGACTCCCCGAGCCCAACCGACCGCCGACGTACCCCACCCGAACCGCACGATGCCCACACTCCTCGTTCCCGATCTGCTTCCCCCCTCACAGCGTCGGAGCGCGCGGATTCGTTACAGGTGGGACGCAGGTCACCTGTCGTGGAAGAAGCGACGGCTACCGCAGCAGCCGGTCGATCTCGCCGAGAACGCCCTTGCGGTTCCTGCCGGCCACCTCACGCTCCTGGACCCGCCGCAGGTCGGCCGGACCGAGCCCGGTCAGGCGGGCCTTCACCTGCGGGACGGTGAGTCGGTCGAGATCGGGGACCACGAGCGTCTCGATGTTGTCGGGCGGCGCTTCGGGGGTCGGCGTCGGCGCGGGCTTCCGGCGCCCGGGGAGGAGCTGAGCCGGGAGGAGCTGGGTGGGGACGAGCGGCAGTCGGGGCGCCTGGCCGCGGACGGTGTCGAGCACCTGCAGCAGCGCCTGGGAGTAGGCCTTGCCCGTGCTGACCAGCTGGCCGAGGAGGCTGTCGGCCTCGGCGCGGGTCAGCGAGCCGCGGGCGACGAGGTCGTCCATCAGCCCCTGGAGCCGGGACATCTGGATGGTGACGCTGTGCTCGAGGGCTCCGTGCAGGGCGCGCAGGTTGCGCCCGACGAGGTCAGCCGGCTTGCCGGTCCGTCCCATCTCTCCTCCAGACGTCACCCCTCCTCTTGCAGGGTAGCCATCAGATGAGCGGGTGGACAGAGCCGCGGCGCCTAGCGATCCTTGGTCGCTAGAACTCCGACGTCGGTCTTGAGTTTCAGGCGGCGGTTCCCAGGCGCGCGTGGTCGAGATAGCCGTTGACGTGACGGTCGACGACGGCGAGTGCCCGTT
>NZ_JAVFWN010000015.1 GCF_030929495.1 Nocardioides sp. LHD-245
CTACGCGCCTACATCGAGGGCTGGAACAAGCGCGCCCACCCCTTCGTCTGGACCAAGACCGCAGACGAGATTCTCAAGAAGGCCAACCGTCCAACAACTTCAAATCCGCGCCACTAGCTGGCGTGCCGTCGTCGGGTGCTTCTGCGGTGCAGCTGACACTGATCGTCGAGACACCGGCGGCAGGAATCGGTGGGTTCCAGATTAGGCACGTACCTCGCGGAAAAATATCCAGACTATGCTGAAGTGCTCGGAGTAAAGGTCGACTAGATGCAGAGGGTAGCCTGTTGAGCGTCACTGTTGCCCGGGTGGCGATCGACCTGGTCGCGGTTATTGCGCTCACGATCCTCGTCGTCAGGTCGGTTCCATTCTTGACCCGCAAGGCTCTGTGGTATGCGGTAGGTGGCATCATCGCTCCCCTGGCCACTTATCTCTTCCTTAGTAGCGCAGGTTATCGAGGAACAATATCCTTGGATCTCGCATACGCAGCACTGGTGTTTGTCGCCGGCGTGAAGTCGCGCGGTCAGATCTGGAAGTTCTTTCCTGCTGCCTACCGAAGTCGCCGGGCGCAACGGGATGGAGGACCCCGGGTGCAGATGGGCCTCTGCGACTTGGCCCTCTTCCTGCTGGCCTTCCTTGCTTTGGAGCAGTTTGTTGGCCTAGGAGTCATCTAAGCGAACCTCGCCAGGTCCGAAGCGAAGGTTGAGCGATAGAACTCGTCGGTCAACTCCTCGGCCCATGGAGATTTCTCCGAATATGAGAATTTCTGTCAACTTGTGAGGTGCCGCGCAACGTGGGAGGGTCGCCGGGTGGCCCTGACCCTGCGTGAGCGCAACCGGATCCGGGTGCGCCGCGACATCCAGGACGCGGCCTGGACGCTGTTCGCCGAGCGGGGGTTCGCGGCGGTCACGACCGAAGAGATCGCCGCGGCGGCGGGGGTCTCGACGAGCACCTACTTCCGCTATGTCGCGGCCAAGGAGGACCTGCTCCTCCAGCCGCTGCTCGTGAGCAGCGCGGAGATCGTCGCGACGTACGCCGCCCGCCCGGACGACGAGCCGGTCGCGCCGGCGTTGGCCGCGGTGATCCGTGAGCGGAGCGCGGAGGTGCCCGACGTGGAGCTGCGGCGCTGGCGGGCGGCGATGCGGACCGCGCCGGAGCTGGCCGCACGGGTCGTCCTGATCGCCGACGACGACCGCGCCGCGCTGGTCGCGCTCGCCGCCGGCCGGATGGGCGTGCCCGACGACGACGTCCGGGCGGGTGTGGCCGTCCAGGTCGTGCTCGCGGCGGCCGAGTACGCCTACCGTCGTTGGCTGGCTGCCGAGGATCAGTCGTTGCTGGCGTTGATCGACGCGGCGTTGGACGAGGTCGTGTCCGGCGCCTGGCGCTGAGCCGGGAGCGCGGGCTCCCAGGCGAAGCCGTCGGGGTCGCTCGCGGCGGCACCGCCGTCGGACAGGGTGATCCGGTGCGAGCCGCTGCCCTCCATCGCGACGCCGGCGTCCTTGGCCAGTGCCTTGCGGCTGAGCAGGCCGAGGGTCACCGCACCCCCGCCGGGCTCGAACTCGACGTACTTCTTGCCGAAGCTCTTCGCGACGCCGAAGCCGCGCTCGACGTAGAAGCGCTTGCTCGCCGCCACGTCGTCCGCGCCGAGGAGCAGCACGATGCTCTCGATCTCCCGGGTGACCGGACGGGTGTTCTTCTTCGACGAGCTGACCACCTTCCAGATCGCGCCGTCGGGTGCGCGGAGTACGCCGCCGTAGCCCCAGAGGGACTTGGTGACCGGCTTGATCGTGGTCGCGCCGGCGTCCAGGGCGCTCGCGACCAGCCCGTCGACGTCGGCCGGCTGGGCCATGGTCAGCGAGATGTGGAAGCCGCGGAAGCCGTCGGTCGGCGACTGGCCGGCGCGGAAGGCGAGAGGGAGGTCCGGCCCGAAGGCGCGGGCGTAGAAGTCGCGGGCGGCGGCCGGGTCGGCCACCTCGAGGGTGAGGGTGTCGATGGAGTTCATGCCCCCGACGCTAGGCCTGCCGGCACCCCGCTGCTTCTCGATTCCTGACGACCTCCCGGAAGGGCCGGCGGGAAGGACCGTCCGGGCGGGTCAGGCCGGGAGGTCGTAGGCCGTGCGGGCGTTGTCCGCGAAGAACCGGGCGCCCTCCGCGGCGCTCGCCAGCTCGCCGACCAGCGGCACGATCGCGGCCAGCAGGTCCGGGTGCCGGACCCGACGGGCGTCGATCGGCATGTTCGAGCCGAAGAGGAGCCGGTCCCAGCCCCACGCCGCGACGGCGCCCTCCAGCCAGGGCCGGAGGGTCGCGCCGGTGACACTCGGCAGCACCATGCCGAGACCGGAGAACTTGCACACCCAGTCGGTCCCCTCGGCCGCAATCCGCATCGCGTCCCGCCAGGTGGCGTGCCCGCCGGGGCTGAGATCCTGCGGCGAGCCGAGGTGCTCCAGCACGACCCGCAGGCCGGGCCGCGCGGCCAGGACCGACCCCCAGGCGGGCAGTGATCCGGGAGTGGCGACCAGGTCGAAGACCAGCCCGCGCTCGGCCAGCCAGTCCAGGATCGGCGCGGTGGCGGGGGCGTCCGGCTCGAGTCCGGGGAAGACCCGGATCCCGCGGAGGTGGTCGTACGCCGCCTGCCGGTCCAGGTGCGCGACGAGCTCCGCGGCGGGGAGATCCGGGTCGACCGTGCCGATCGAGACGATCGGCACGGGAGCGGTGTCGAGCTCCGCGGCCAGCCAGCGCGCCTCGTCGAGATAGGCGTGCGGTGCCGAGCTCGCCGCCACGTGCACTAGGCCGGCCAGGGTGACCGTCGGGTGATGCCCGGCGAAGTCGGCGTACCGGTGCCGCTCGAGCAGCCACGGACTCGCCGTCGCCTCGGCGAAGGCGTGCAGGCGCGGGTACCAGGGGTTCGCGGCCGGATCCCAGAGGTGGGCGTGGGCGTCGACGATCGTCGGCCGGGAGGTGCTCATGGGGGTCTCCGTGGGTCGGGGCGGCCGGGCGGCGCGGGTCGTCCGGTGCCGCTGTCCGGTGTCGGAGGACTTGCTATCACGCGTCCGGACGACGACGGTCCCGGCCGCCGAGGGGCGACCGGGACCGTGGGCTCCGCTGCTTAGCCTCGATCCGTGGAAGGCCGCCTACTACGCGGCTCCACAGCGGCGTGCTGGCGGCGTTGCAGCCGCTCAACAGTGCAACCAGACTGCCCTCGCGTCTGCGCCTTGCCATCACACCCCTGTGGTGCCGCTCGCTACGGCGCCCTTCCACGGATCCAGGCTCAGGCGGCGGTGGCCCTGAACCTGCGCAGCCGCAGGCTGTTGGACACCACGAACACCGACGAGAACGCCATCGCGGCACCGGCCAGCATCGGGTTGAGCAGTCCGGCGGCGGCCAGCGGCAGGGCGGCGACGTTGTAGGCGAAGGCCCAGAACAGGTTGCCCTTGATCGTGGCCAGGGTCCGGCGGGAGAGCCGGATCGCGTCGACCGCGACCTGCAGGTCGCCGCGGACCAGGGTGAGATCGCTGGCCTCGATGGCCACGTCGGTGCCGGTGCCCATGGCCAGGCCGAGGTCGGCCTGGGCGAGCGCGGCGGCGTCGTTGACGCCGTCGCCGACCATGGCGACGACCTTGCCCTCGCCCTGCAGCCGCTTGACGACGTCGACCTTGTCGGCCGGCAGTACGTCGGCGATGACGTCGACCTCGTCGATGCCGACCTCGGCGGCGACGGTCCGGGCCACGACGGCGTTGTCACCGGTCAGCAGGACCGGCCGCAGGCCGAGCTCGCGCAGCTGGGCGATGGCGGTGGCCGAGGTCGGCTTGATCGCGTCCGCGACCACGACCACCCCGCGGGCCCGCCCGTCCCAGCCCACCGCGACCGCCGTACCGCCGGTGCGCTGGGCGTCCTCGAGCGCCGAGGTCAGTTCGGGGGAGAGGTGCTGGGACCACTCCTCCAGCAGCCGCGGTCGCCCGACCAGGACGGCGTGGCTCGCCCCCTCCGCCGGATCCGTGCCGTCGAGCAGGACGCCCTGGACTCCGAGCCCCTCGACGTTGGCGAAGTCCTCGACCGCCGGCAGGTCGCCGTGCTGCTCGCGCGCGGCGTCGGCGATGGCCCGGGCGATCGGGTGCTCGGAGGCGTCCTCGAGCGCGCCGGCGTACCGCAGGACCTCGGCGGCGTCCTCGCCCTCGCCCGCGATCACGTCGCGCAGCGTCATCTTGCCGGTGGTGACCGTGCCGGTCTTGTCCAGCACGACGGTGTCGACCGACCGGGTCGACTCCAGCACCTCGGGCCCCTTGATCAGGATGCCGAGCTGGGCGCCGCGTCCGGTGCCGACCATGAGGGCGGTCGGCGTGGCGAGGCCCAGGGCGCACGGGCAGGCGATGATGAGGACGGCGACCGCGGCCGTGAACGCCGCCGCGAGGCCGTTGCCCGTGCCGAGCCAGAAGCCGAGGGTGCCGGCCGCGAGCACGATGACGATCGGCACGAAGATGCCGGAGATCCGGTCGGCCAGGCGCTGGACCTGGGCCTTGCCGTTCTGGGCGTCCTCGACCAGGCGCGCCATCTGGGCGAGCTGGGTGTCGCCGCCGACCCGCGTGGCGCGGACGACCAGCCGGCCGCCCGCGTTGACGGTCGCGCCGACCACCGGGTCGCCCTCGCCGACCTCGACCGGCACCGACTCGCCAGTGAGCATCGAGGCGTCGACCGCGGAGCTGCCGCGCTCGACGACGCCGTCGGTCGCGATCTTCTCTCCCGGCCGTACGACGAAGAGGTCGTCCACCGCGAGCTGCTCGACCGGCACCTTGGTCTCGGTGACGCCGTCGGGCCCGAGGACCGCGACCTCCTTGGCGCCGAGCTCGAGCAGCGCCTTGAGCGCCGCGCCCGCCCGCCGCTTCGAGCGTTGCTCGAAGTAGCGGCCGGCCAGGATGAACGTCGTGACGCCCGCGGCGGCCTCGAGGTAGATGTTGCCGCTGCCGTCGCTGCGCTCGATGGTGAGCTCGAACGGGTGGGTCATGCCGGTCACGCCGGCGGTGCCCCAGAACAGCGCGTAGAGCGACCAGCCGAGCGCGGCGAGCGTGCCGAGCGAGATCAGCGTGTCCATGGTGGACGTGCCGTGACGCAGGTTGGTCCACGCCGCCTTGTGGAACGGCCAGGCCCCCCACACCACGACCGGCGCGGCCAGCGTCAGCGAGAGCCACTGCCAGTTGTCGAACTGCAGCGCCGGCGCCATCGCCATCGCGATGACCGGCACCGAGAGGACTGCCGAGACGACCAGGCGGTTGCGCAGCGGCGCGATCGGGTCGGCCTCGTCACCGGCGCCGTCCGCACCGCCCTCGGCGGACGGCGGCTTGGGCAGCGCGGCGCCGTAGCCGGCCGCCTCGACCGCCGCGACGAGCGCGTCGGTCGAGACGCCCTCGGCGTAGGAGACCTTCGCCTTCTCGGTCGCGTAGTTGACCGTCGCGGTGACGCCGTCGAGCTTGTTGAGCTTGCGCTCGATCCGGTTGGCGCAGGAGGCGCAGGTCATCCCGGTGAGAGCGAGCTCGACCTGCTGCTGGGTGGGGTCAGTGTGCGTGTCCACTGCTCTCTCCGTGCTCCTGGGGCTTGCTCTCCCCCGTGCCACCGGCGGTGACGGTGAACGCCGCGGTGCGGACGACGCCGTCGTGCTGGAAGTCGAGGTAGAGGTGGTAGGTCCCGGCGCTCGGGACCGCGGTGTGGAAGACGACGTCGGGACCGGGCTCCGTCGTACCGTCGCCGGGCTCGCCGTCCGGGTGGACGTGGAGGTAGGCGAGGTCGCCGGAGCGCAGCGCGACCAGGTGGCCGTAGGCGCCGAGGTAGGGCTGCAGGTCGGTGACCGGCTTCCCGTCCCTGCTGACGCTGAGCGTGAGCTTGGCGTCCGCGCCGGCGTCCAGGTCGCCGTCGAGGGTGACCTCGTAGCCGTCGACGGTCGCGGTGCGACTCTCCTGCGCCGGCGGCGCGGCCTCGTAGCTGCCGTCGACCGCGAGGTCGGTGCCCAGCGTGAGCGCCTCGCCGTCGGTGGCCTTGAAGTCCGCGAACAGCCGCCACGTGCCGGGCGTGAGCGCCAGGTCGACCGACCAGGTGCCACCGCTCAGGGTGGGGTGGACGTGCTGGAAGCCGCTGAAGTCGCGGCGCACGGCGATCAGGTGGAGCTGCTTCTCGTGCTGCACGTCGTACGACGTCACGGGGGCGCCGTCGGGGCCGCTGATGCTGAAGCTCACCGGAACCGCGTCACCCGGGTTGGCCCGGGCCCGGTCGAGGGTGAGGGTGTAGCCGTCCTGCGATGTCATGAGTCCTCCTGGGAGCTCGGTCTCCGTCTCGGCGGAGTCCGGCGAGGCGTCGCCCGCGGGGGCGGCGTCGGCGTGGGTGTCGTGGCCGGGCGAGTCGGCGTCGCTGGCGGCGACGGGTCCGACCGCCCGACCCACGAGAAGGGCGATGCCGAACACCACGGCCGCGACGACGCCGAAGCCGGCGAGCCGCGTCGGGGTGTTCATGCGAGCTGGTAGCCGGCCTCCTCGACGGCCGCCTTCACGGCGGACTCGTCGAGGGGAGCGGCGCTGAGGATGGTGACCGCACCGGAGGGCAGGTCGACCGTGACGTCCTGGACGCCCGCGATCTCCTGCACCTCCTCGGTGACGGAGGCGACGCAGTGGCCGCAGGTCATCCCGGTGACGGTGAAGGTCTGGGTGGTGGGGGCGGGAGTGGTCATCGGTCTTCCTTTTCGTTGGAGAGTCGGTCAGGAACGGACCAGGCGGGCGATGGCGTCGGAGGCCTCCTTGAGCTTGATCGCGGCCTCCTCACCCCCCTCTTGGGCGGCGTTCACGACGCAGTGCGCCATGTGCTCGTCGAGCAGGCCGAGGGCGACGGACTGGAGGGCCTTCGTCATGGCGGAGACCTGGGTGAGGATGTCGATGCAGTACTGCTCCTCCTCGACCATCCGCTGCAGCCCCCGAGCCTGGCCCTCGATGCGGCGCAGCCGCTTGAGGTAGTCGTCCTTGGTGCGATTGGCGATGTAGCTGTGCTGGTGCTCCGCGCCGGATCCGGTGTGTGCCATGGCTCTGTCCTTCGTGTGCTGGGGTTCGACCTGCCTGAACAGGATACCCCCCTGCGGTATTCCGTGGTAGCGTCCTGACTCGCCTCAAACCATACCCCCCTAGGGTATGAAGTCAAGTCGGAAGAAGGAGAGACCTCAGATGTCAGTCACGACTGCACCAGCGACCGATCGGCGCTGGCTCGGGCTCGCGGTCATCGCCGCTGCCCAGTTCATGGTGATCATGGACACCTCGATCATCGGTGTCGCGCTGCCGGAGATGCAGCGGGAGCTGGGCTTCACGCCCGAGAACCTGTCCTGGGTGTTCAACGCCTACGTCGTCGCGTTCGGCGGCCTGCTCCTGCTCGGCGGGAAGGTGTCGGACGTCTTCGGCGCGCGCAACGTCTTCGTCGCCGGCTGGCTGGTCCTGGCCGCCGGCTCCCTGGTGGCGGCCGTCGCCGGGAACGTCGAGGTCGAGCTCGCCGGCCGAGCGATCCAGGGCGCGGGGGCGGCGCTCATCGCACCGGCCGCGCTGACCCTGCTGATGATGCTGTTCGGCAGCGAGCCGCGCGAGCTGACCAAGGCCCTCGCCCTGTACGGCGCCGCCGCTCCCGCCGGCGGCACGGCAGGTGTCTTCCTCGGTGGTGTGATCACCGAGTACCTCAGCTGGCCGTGGCTGTTCGCCATCAACATCCCGATCGCGGTACTGATCATCGCCCTGGTGCCCGCCTCGATGCCCGGTGGACGCTCCGCCGGCTCGCGACGCGTCGACCTCGTCGGCGCGGTCACCGTCACCGCCGGTCTCGCCGCCGTGGTGTACGCCGTCGTCCAGGCACCCGAGGTGGGTTGGGGCGCCGCGCGCACCTGGTGGGTCCTCGCCGCGGGCGTCGTGCTCATCGGGGCGTTCGTCGCTCAGCAGGCGCGCGGTCGCGACCCGCTGGTCCGGCTCGGCATCTTCCGGGCGCCCGACCTCGCCGCGGCGAACCTCGCCCAGCTGCTGCTCGGCGCGGCGTGGATCCCGATGTGGTTCTTCCTGAACCTCTACCTCCAGCAGGTGCTCGGCTTCACCGCCTTCCCCAGCGGCGCCGCCCTGCTGCCGATGACGCTGCTGATCATGGTCGGGATGGTCGTGCTGGCGCCGCGGGTGCTCGCCGTGATCGGTGCCCGAAGCGCCACCGTGACCGGTCTGGCCCTGCTCGCCGTGGGCATGGGGTGGCTGGCGATGATCGATCCGGACGGCAGCTACGCCGTCGACGTACTGCCGGCCTCGCTGGTCGCCGCGCTCGGCATGTCGCTCGCCTTCATCCCCACCCTCGGCACCGCGATCTCGGCCGCGCCGCCGGAGGAGGGCGGACTCGCCTCGGGCATCGTCAACACGAGCTACCAGATCGGCTCCGCGCTCGGTCTCGCGGTGATGACCGCGATCGCCGCCGCCGCGGGTGCCGACCGGCTCGGCGACCCGGCCGCCCTGACGGAGGGGTACTCCGCCGCCTTCGTGGGTGCCGCGGTGGTGGCCGGCGTCGGTGCCCTGGCCGCCGGTGCGCTGATGCGGGGCAACCGGTCGTGACCGGCCGGGACGTTCTCAAGGTCGCCGCCGCGTGCGCACTGCGCTGCGCGGCGGCGGCCCTGGCCGGATCGGTCGTGCGAGCATCGGGAGGTGGAACCGGTCCGTGTCCGACGTCGCCGTGCGGATGATCTGCCGGCTCTGGCCGAGGTGCTGCTCGCCCAGCAGCCTATGACGCGCTACCCGTTCCGGGACCCGTTGCCGATGCCCGTCGAGCAGTTCCTCCATGCGGACGACGCCTTGTCGGCGTGGACCGCGGAGCTCGGCGGCCGCCCGGTCGGCCACGTGTGCCGGACCGGGCCGGCCGCCGGTTTCCACGACGCCGCTGCGCTCAACGATGCGTGCGCCGATGCCCATGGTTGCCCCGTCGACGCCCTCGGCTGGGTGAGCACCCTGTTCGTCGGCGCCGACGCGCGCGGGAGGGGATTGGGCGAACTGCTGCTCGACGCGATCGTCGGCGACATCCGCGCGGCCGGTCTCCGCCCGTGCCTCGAGGTCCTGCCGATGCGCCCCGCGGCGCTGGCCCTCTATCGCCGGAGCGGATGGACCGAGGTGCTCACGCTGCGGCCGGCCTGGCTGCGCGAAGCAGCCGGGGAGGAGGGCCCGGACGTCGTGGTGATGGTGCTGCGTGCGGGCGTCTCGCCGGACCGCCGCCGGCGCGGATCTGCGGACCACTCCTCGGACCACGCCTGCCCACCCGTGCGGTGACCGGCGGTCGACTTCTAAGATCCCGCCATGGATGAGTCCCGATGTCCTTTCCGTTCACCTGTCGCGCCGCGGGCAGGTGAACGGCGATGATCGACACCCAGACCTTCTTGAACCTCGGCCTCGTCGTGGCCTTCGTCCTCGTCGGCGGCGTCTTCGCGGCCACCGAGCTGGCGCTCGTCTCGCTGCGGGACTCCCAGGTCAACCAGCTCGCGCAGCGCGGCGCCCGCGGCCAGCGGGTCGCCGCGATCGCTCGCGATCCCAACCGCTTCCTGTCGGCGGTCCAGATCGGGGTCACCCTCGCCGGCTTCTTCTCGGCGGCGTACGGCGGATCGACTCTCGCGCCGGACGTGGCGCCCTACCTCGTCGACCTGGGACTCGGGCCGGATGCCGCGGACACGGTCGCCCTGGTCGTGATGACCCTGCTGATCGCGTATCTCTCGCTGGTGCTCGGCGAGCTGGTCCCCAAGCGGCTCGCGCTGCAGCGCGCCGCCGGGGTGGCGATGCTGACCGGGCCGGTCCTCGACCGGTTCGCGACCGTGATGCGCCCGGTCATCTGGTTGCTCTCCGTCTCCACCAACGCCCTCGTGCGGCTGCTCGGCGGTGACCCCGACGCGACGTCGGAGGAGGTGAGCAAGGAGGAGCTGCGCGAGATCGTCGCCAGCCACGAGGGCCTCGCGGTCGAGGAGCGGCAGATCCTCGGCGACGTCTTCGCCGCGACCCGGAGCAACCTCAAGGAGGTCATGCGGCCGCGTGGTGACGTCGCCTTCGTGCGCGGCAGTATGCCCCTGGCCGAGGCCGCGGCGTGGGTGGCCGACCAGCCGTACTCCCGCTTCCCCGTGATCGGCGAGGACTTCGACGACATCACCGGCTTCGTGCACGTGCGCGACCTGCTCGGTGACCACGGCACGCACCGGATGGTCGACGACGTCCGCCGCGACGTCCTGCACCTGCCCGGGACCAACAAGGTGCTGCCGACGGTCGTGCTGCTCCGCAAGGAGGGGACGCACCTGGCGATCGTCGTCGACGAGTTCGGCGGCACCGACGGCATCGTGACCCTCGAGGACCTGGTCGAGGAGATCGTCGGCGACATCCGCGACGAGTACGACCAGGAGCCCGACGGCCTCCTGGTCCGCCGCTCGGGCGGTCCGGCGGGTCCCACGTTCGTATCGGGCGGGCTGACCATCGAGGACGTCGCCGAGGAGACCGGCGTCGAGCTCCCGGACGGCGACTACGAGACGGTGGCGGGCTACCTGCTCGCCCGGCTCGGCCGGGTCGCCGAGGTCGGCGACAGGGTCGAGGTCGGCGGCGCCCTGCTGCGGGTGGCCGCGGTCGAGGGGCGGCGGATCACGCAGGTCGAGATCGACCTGGAGCCGTCCGCGTCCGGGGGTCAGGCCGACGGACCCGACGGCGGTTCGACCGACGTGGCCGATCAGCGCGGCTGATCCACACCGCCCGACGGCAGGAGTCCCCAGCGCTCCGCGAGCACGGCCGCCTCGGTGCGGTTGCTCGCCGCCAGCTTGCGCAGGATGCTCTCGACGTGGGTGGTCACCGTGCGCGGAGCGAGCACCAGCTCCTCGGCGATCTGCGCGTTCGACAGGCCGTCGCGGATCAGAGCCAGCACCTGACGCTCCCGCGCGCTGAGCCGAGCGGCGTCGAAGCGGGCGAGGATCGCCGCCCACGCGGTCAGGACCGGTCGTACGGCGAGGATCGCGGCCCTGGTCTCGGCGCCGATCAGCGGGTCCCGCACGCTGACGTGCAGCAGCGCGATGCTGCGTCCCGTCGGTGACAGGAGCACGATCGAGGTCCCGTTGCGGAACCCGGCCGGGCCGTAGACGGACTGGGCCTCGTAGCTCTCCCGGAAGTGCGGCAGGTCCTCCCAGCAGTGCATCCGCTCCGGCTGGCGGAAGATCTGCCGGAGACCGTCGCAGTGACGGGTGTAGCGGGCAGTCAGGTGGTGCCGGGCGGTCTCGGGCGGGTACTCGAGGTTGAGCATCTCGCGATGGGAGCCGTCCTCGGCCGAGACCGCCATCAGCCCGATGGCGGAGGCCTGGGTGCTCCGCAGCATGTACTCCCCAAGTCGACGGCACTTGTCGCCGGCCGAGGTGGCCGAGGCCAGCTCGACGAGATCGTCGAAACTCGTGTGATACACGTCACCCAGTGTAAGGGTCCATTGTTTCGACCGCATTGCCGTCGCGTGCGATCGGCTGCGCTGGTGTGACGCGATTCCGGTGACGCCTCAGAAAAGGACCATTTCTGAGTCCAATTACGTCGATCTACCGATACCGGTGGCCCGGCGGCTCTCCTACGGTCTCGTCCAACGGCCCCGGGATCGGGGCCACGGGATACCGAGGAGAGACCATGCGCCGCACTTCCTCCCGCTGGATCGCCGTCGTGACCAGCCTGCTCGCCGCCGGGGCGGGCCTGACCGCCTGCAGTCAGGAGAGCACGTCCCTGGCCGGCTGCGAGACGTCGTACACGATCGGCTTCAGCCACCCCGTGGGCGAGGCCGCGGCCCCGAAGGCGATCAAGCGGATGGCCGCCGAGTACGCCGAGGAGAAGGGCTGCATCGAGTTCCTCCTCGACAACACCACGGCCAGCAACCTCGAGAGCCAGCGGGCGACGGTGGAGGGCTGGATCACCCAGAAGGTGGACGCCATCCTGCTCTTCCCCGTGGACCCCTCGGCCTTCACCAATCTGCAGAGCCAGGCGCAGGAGCAGGACATCAAGTGGCTGACCTACGCCTCTCCGATGGAGGGTGAGGACGGTGGCGTCGGCTTCGACAGCGAGCAGGCCGGGACGATCGTCGCCGACGACATGTCGGCCTGGATCGAGGAGCACCACCCGCACGGCGGCATCTCGGCCGCGATCACCACGCTCAAGGCACTCACCACGATCACCGGCCGCTGGGAGAAGCCCGAGGCCGCCCTGAAGCAGCTCGACGTCCCCGTGGTCTCGATGCAGGACTGCGCCGACCAGGCCTGTGGTCTGCAGATCGCCGAGGACGCGCTGCGGGAGAACCCGGACCTCCGGGTGTTCATCGGGCTCAACGACGATGCCGCGCTCGGCGCCCAGAAGGCCTTCGAGAACGCCGGTCTCAGCGCCGACGACGTCTACATCGCCGGCTCCGACGGCGCTCCCGAGGCGCTGGAGAACATCAAGGACCCGGGTGAGGGGGCCTTCCGCACCACGGCCGCGCTCGAGGTGCTCTCGCTGGCCCACGACATCGTCGACAACTCCCTCGCGGCGATCACCGGCGACGGTGAGACGAGCTCGCTCACGCCGGCCGTGCTGGCCAAGACCGGTGACGACGCGACCATCGACGAGCTGCTCGGCCAGCTCAACGGCTGACGCGGCGGCCGACATGCACGGGGAGACGGCCCTGCCGGGTCTGAGGATCGAGGACCTCCACAAGTCGTACGACGCGAACCGGGTGCTCAAGGGCATCGACATCGTCTTCGGCTTCGGCGAGGTGCACGCACTGCTGGGTGCCAACGGAGCGGGGAAGTCCACGCTCCTGGGCTGCCTGAGCGGGGCCGTCCACCCCGACCGCGCCACCATCACGATCGGGGAGGAGCGCTACGAGGGCTTCACCCCCCGCCGGGCCTTCGACGCCGGCATCGCGATCATCTACCAGCACTTCCAGCTGATCGGGCCGCTGTCGGTCGCCGACAACATCTTCCTGGGCCGCGAGCTGCGTCGACCGGGGGGTGCGGTCGATCGCCGTCGCCAGGAGCGGGAGGCGAGCGCCGTCCTCGGTGAGCTGGGTCTCGACCTCGACCCACGCGCTCCCGTCGAGGGGCTCAGCGTCGGGGCCCAGCAGATGGTCGAGATCGCCCGCGCGGTCCGGCTCGAGCCGCGCGTGCTGATCCTCGACGAGCCGACCGCGGCGCTCGGCGCCCACGAGGTGGAGGCGCTGCTGGCCCTGGTCCGCCGGCTCGCCGCACGCGGGATCGCCGTCGTCTACGTCACCCACCTGCTCGGCGAGGTGCTCGAGGTCGCGGACCGGGCGACCGTCCTGCGCGACGGTCTGGTGCACTGGACGCGTCCGCGGGCCGAGCTCGACCTGGCCGACCTGGTCGAGGGCATCTCGCCGGACGCGGCGATCGAGCGTGGACGCGACCGCACGACCGTCGGTGACGAGGTCGTGCTGCGGCTGGCGGACGTGGCGTCCGGCTTCACCGGTCCGGTCGACCTCGAGGTGAGGTCGGGTGAGGTGGTGGGCCTCTTCGGCCTGCTCGGCTCGGGACGCACCGACCTGCTCGAGTCGATCGCCGGTGTGCGGCCGCTGCGCACCGGCGCGCTGGAGCTCGACCACGCCCCGGCCCGGCTGGGCTCGCCCCGCGCCGCGCAGCGGGCCGGGGTCGCGCTGGTGCCGTCGGACCGCAAGGCCCAGGCCCTCTTCGGGAGCATGAGCGCGCTCGAGAACATGCTGATGCCGCACCTCGGCCGCCTCGCGGGCCGCCGGACCGTGCGCAGCCGCCGTCGGGAGGACCGGGTCTTCTCCCGGATGGTCGACACGGTCGACCTGGTGCCACCCGTGGCCGCCCAGCCCGCCGACGGCTTCTCGGGCGGCAACGCCCAGAAGATCGCCGTGGCGCGGTGGACCTGCGGGCTCGGGCGTCCGCGACTGCTGCTGCTCGACGAGCCCACCCAAGGGGTCGACATCGGCGCCCGCCACGACATCTATGCCCTGGTCCGGTCCTGGGCGGCCGAGGCCGGTGCCGCCGTGCTCTTCGCGACCAGTGACCCCGAGGAGGTCGTGGCCCTGGCCGACCGGGTCGTCGTCCTGGTCGAGGGACGGGTCGTCCACGTGGGACCCGCCGATCTCGCGGAGTCCGCCCTGGTCGCCCTCGCCCAACCCGCCGCCACCGAGAGGAGCGTCGCCTCGTGACGACCCCGCCCACCACCCTGGCCGCCCCGTCCGAAGCCGCGCTGCCGCGCCGTCGTACGTCGCGCACGAGCGCGGTCGTCGGCTGGGTGATGCCGTCCGCGACGGTGCTGCTGATGGCGTACTTCTCGGTCGCGACCAGCAACTTCCTGACCTTCGACAACCTGGCAGCCGTGCTCACCCAGAACGCGGCGGTCTTCATCGTCGCGGCCGCGGCGGCGATGCTGTTGATGGCCGGGTACGCCGACCTGTCGGTCGGCTCGATGATGGCGCTCGCCGGCGTCAGCGCCGGCCTGGCGTTCACCGAGCACGGGGTGGTCGCCGGTCTGGTCGTCGGGCTGCTGGTCGGCCTGGTGGTCGGCACCCTCAACGGTGTCTTGATCGGCGTCTTCGAGATGTCCCCGATCGTGGTGACGCTCGGTGGCCTCGCCGCGTGGCGCGCCCTGGCGCAGTACCTCGCCCCCGACTCCGTCTTCGGCTTCCCCGACGCCGTCGGGGACTTCGCGATCGGCCGCTTCCTCGGCCTGACCTGGATCGCCTGGATCGCGATCGTCGTGTGCGTCGTCGCGGTCGCCGTGATGGCGCTGCTCCCGCTGGGGCGCCACATCCAGGCGATCGGCGTCAACGCGCGCGCCGCCTTCCTGGTCGGCATCAGGGTCAAGGGAACGGTCCTGGCCCTGTACGCCGTCGTCGGTCTCGCCGTGGGGCTCGCGGCCCTGCTCCAGATCGCCCGCCTCGACAGCGCGCCGTCCGGCACGCTGGGCGTCGGGTTCGAGGTCACCGTGCTCACCGCGGTCCTGCTCGGCGGGATCCCGTTCACCGGCGGGCGGGGCAGCATGTGGCGGGTCCTGGTCGGCGTCTGGCTGATCGCGGTCCTGAAGAACGGACTCACCCTCCTCAACTACGGCCCCGAGGTCGCCGGCATGGTCACCGGCGCCGTCCTCGTCGTGGCCGCCGCGCTCGAGGCCGTGGCCGTCGCCGCGCGCCGGCGCGGCTGATCCTCGCTCGTCCCGTACCCGTCCTCTCGGAAACCAAGGAGCCTCCCCATGTCCACCCTCCCGGTTCGTGCCTACACCGACGCCCTGTCCTACGAGCGCGGCCAGACGCTGCGACTGCACGTCGACGCCACCTCCCCCGTCGCGGTCCGGCTCGTCCGGATGCGCAGCGCGGACGCCGGCGACACCGCGCTCGACGAGGACGTCGCGTGGTCGGCGGCAGGCTCGTACGACGCGTCGCCGCAGGAGACCTGTGTCGGCTCGTTCCTGCTCGGCGAGCTCGCGCCGGCGGCCCCGGACGGCACCCCGACACTCAGCCTGGGCGCCTTCGTGTGGTCCGCCGACCACGCGGCGGCTCCGGTCCAGGCGCTGGTGTCGCTGGCCGGCGGACCGACCCTCGCGCTGCACGACGGCTGCCCGACGGTCGTGGACGAGGCCGGGACCGTGCTCGTCACGGGGCCGCGCCTGAACGACCACACCTGGCACCTCGTGGTGGCCAGCCTCGAGCCGGGCGCGGCCCGGATCACGGTCACGGCGGTGGACCGGGTGCGCGGCCGGACCGACGAGGTGGTGGCCGACGGGTCGTTCGGTCCCTTCGTGCCGCGCGGCCCGGTCACCGTCGGCGCGCGCGACGGCCGCGACGTCGTACCCGGGGAGAACGGGGCGCGCGGTCGGGCGCAGGACGGGTTCAACGGCAAGCTGGAGGACCCGTTCGTCTGCGTCGCCGCGATCAGCGCGGCCCAGGCGGCTGCGGTCGTCACCGGCGATGTCGAGCTCTCCGACCTCGAGCTGGTCGCCGCCTGGGACCTCTCCTTCCGGCACGGCGAGGAGCCGTCGCTGGCGGCTGCGGTCGCTGCTCGGCAGCCGCACGGCACGCTGGTCAACGGTCCTGCCCGCGGCGTCACCGGTCGGCGCTTCACCGGTCGTGCGCTCGACTTCAACGACGCTCCCGCGGAGTACGCCGCGGCGCACTTCCACAGCACCGACCTGCTGGACGCCGGCTGGGACGAGGCCCTCGAGGCGGCACTGCCCGAGGACCTGCCGAGCGGCGTCTACGGCGTCGTCGTGGAGAACGAGGACGGTTCGGACGTCGTACCGATCACCGTCGTGCCACGGGCCGAGGACCCGCGGAGCAAGGTGCTCGTGGTCCTGCCGACGCTGACCTACCTGGCCTATGCCAACGAGGCGCTCTTCAACGGGCTCGACCCGAGCGCGATGACCGACCAGGAGGTGGTCGTCGAGTCCGCGGACCACGCCCACGTCGGTGACGCGTCCTTCGGCCTCTCGATGTACGACACCCACCCCGACGGCAGCGGCGTGATGCTGTCGTCCGCCCGTCGTCAGATCGTCAACATGCGGCGCGGCTACCGGATGTGGCTGGTGGACGCGGGCCGGTCGTTCTCCTCGGACATGTACCTCGTCGAGTGGCTCGCCCGGCGCGGCATCGACTGCGACGTGGTCACCGACCTCGAGGTGCACGAGCGGGGGGCGGCGTACCTCGCGCCCTATGCCGCCGTGATCTCCGGCTCCCATCCGGAGTACACCACGGAGGAGATGCTCGACGGCCTCCTGGAGTACCGCGACGCCGGCGGCGGGCTGCTCTATCTCGGCGGCAACGGCTGGTACTGGGTGACCGGTCTCCTCAGCACCGCGCCGCTCGTCGCCGAGATCCGTCGTGGCCACGCCGGCATCCGTTGCTGGGAGTCCTACCCCGGGGAGCTGACCCTGATGTCGACCGGGCTGCCGGGCGGGCTGTGGCGGCACCGTGGGCGTGCCCCGCAGGTGCTCTCCGGGGTCGGCTTCGCCGCCCAGGGCTGGGGGCGCTCCGAGCCGTACCACCGGGCCGAGGCGGCCTCCGACCCGCGGTGGTCCTGGGTCTTCGAGGGGGTGGAGGAGGATCCGATCGGTGCGTACGGCGCCGTCATGGGGGGCGCGGCCGGAGACGAGATCGACCGCGCCGACGTCAGCCTGGGCACGCCCGAGCACGCCGTCGTGCTGGCCTCCTCGCGCGGCCACTCGAACTTCTACCAGCGGGTCCTGGAGGAGATCGGCATGAACCTGCCCGACCACGGCGGTGGTGAGCAGGACCCCGAGGTCCACGCCGACATCGTCTACTTCCGTACCCCCGGGGGCGGCGAGGTGTTCAGCACGGGCTCGATCGCGTGGTCGGGTTCGCTGCTGGAGAACGGCACCGAGAACGGCGTCTCGCGGATGACCGAGAACGTCATCGACCGCTTCGTCGCCACGCGAGCCGGGACCTGACTCCGTCGAGAGCCGCCGGGCCGGATCCCGCTCGATAGCCTGGTGGCGTGACGACCATCGATCCCCTTCCAGCGGGCGCGCGCATCCTGCACGTGGGTCCACACAAGACCGGCACCACCGCACTGCAGAGCAGCCTGCACCAGGCGCGCGGCGAGTTGGAGGCCCAGGGCGTCCGGTACCTGTCGCGCGGGCGGCACGACGCGTCCGCCGCGCGCTGGGTGACGCGTCGACTCGTCGTGGGATCGGACGCGGCCGCGGCCGAGCGTCGCTGGGAGCGGGTCGTGGCCGAGCTCCGCTCGCCCGGTCCGCACCGGCGGCTGTTCAGCAGCGAGTTCCTCTCCGACGCCACCGACGACCAGGTCGACGAGATCCTCGACCGCATCGGTCGTGAGGATCTCTGGGTGGTGGTCACCCTGCGGCCGTTGGCCCGCATCCTGTCCTCGCAGTACCAGCAGGGACTGCAGAGCGGCGGCCGCCGTGGGTACGACGAGTGGCTGCGCTCGATCTTCGATCCCGAGCACCCGCGCCCGGCTCCCCGTCAGTTCTGGCTGCGCCACCGCCACGACGCGCTGGTGACGCGTTGGGCCGAGCGGATCGGGACGGACCGCGTCGTCGTGGTCGTTCTCGATCCCACCGATCGACAGTTCCTGCCCCGCGCGTTCGAGGACCTGCTGGGGCTGACCACCGGCACCCTGGCGGCCAAGGAGGCGCTGGAGAACCGATCGCTCACCGCCGCGGAGGCGGAGGTGATCCGGCAGTTCAACGTCCAGTACCGCGGGGCCGGCCTGCGCCCCGAGTCGCATGCGCGGGTGTTGATCGACATCGGCAACCACCTCAAGGGCCGCGTCCCTCGCAGCGACGAGGTTCGGATCGTGACCCCCGACTGGGCCGTCGTCCGAGCCAACGAGGTGGCCGCCGAGATGGCCGACAACATCCGCGCCCTCGACGTACGGGTCCACGGCGACCTCGCGTCCCTGACCGCGGTCCCCCTCACCGGCGCCGACGCGACGGTGGTCCCCGCGGAGGTTGATCCCGATCTCGCCGCCCGGGTGGGCGTCGGCGTGGCGGCGGGCCTCCAACGGACCGGCCGGGCAGCCGCTCCCGGCGCAGCCGCCCCGGTGGGCGCAGCGCGCGTGGGGGCAGCGGGCTGGTTGGCCCGCCGGGTCCGCCGTCGCTGAGCCGATGCTCAGGCCAGCCGGGACAGCCGGTGCGCCTCCTCGAGCAGCAGTCGGCCCAGCGCCGGCTGCCGGTCGGCCCGGAACCGCTGCTCGACGCCGGTGAGGGTCAGCGCCCACTCGGGGCGCCCGGCCTTGTCGAAGACGGCGGCGGCCATGCCCCAGGAGCCCTCGACGACGTGGCCGGCGTTGAGGGACCAGCCGGTGCGCCGGGTGGCGGCGAGGCGCTTGCGCACGCGCGTCTCGGCGTGCTGCGGCCCCCACTCGGCGGTCGGGTCGGAGCGGGTGAAGAAGGCGTCCACGTCGCGGGCGGGCAGGTGGGCGAGGATCGCGAGGCCGGCCGAGACGACCGCGAGCGGGAAACGGGCACTCTCGTAGAGGACGTAGGAGCGGACGGGGAAGTCGCCGTCCTCGCGGAGCAGGACCACCACCTCGTCGCCGCGCCGCACCGAGAAGAACGCGCTCTCGCCGGTCTCCTTCGCCAGCCGGTGCACGCTCGCCCGCGCCTCGTTGGTCAGGTCGTAGCGGGCCGCGGCTGCCACGCCGAGGACATAGGTCTCGGGGCCGAGGTACCAGCGTCCGGTGGTGGGGTCGCGGTCGGCGAGCCCCTCGGTGGCGAGCGACTCGAGCAGCCGGTGGGTGGTCGCGCGGGGTTGCCCGGTGCTCGTCGCGAGCTCGGTGGTGGTCGCGCCGGACTCGGTGGCGGAGAGCGCACGCAGCAGCGCGGCGGCCTTCTCGACGACTCCGGGTGCCCGTTGCACGTCTCGATGGTACGTCCACTCAGTGGACGCCGACAATCGTGGGCATCCGCCGAGTGATCACTTCCTTGTCCTCGGGGGGTGGCGAGCGGTGAACTGGGGTCATCCGGTGAGCAGACGAGCAGGAGTGCGCGATGAGGAAGCTGGCGGCGGATCCGCGGACAGCGGTGGCCGAGCGGGTCCGGGACGGGATGACGATCGCGGTCGGAGGGTTCGGCCTCTGCGGCATCCCGCGTGACCTGATCGAGGCGGTGCGCGACAGCGGCGTGCGCGACCTGACGATCGTCTCCAACAACATGGGCGTCGACGGCAAGGGCCTGGGCGTGCTCCTGGAGAACAGCCAGGTGCGCAAGGTGATCGCGTCGTACGTCGGTGAGAACAAGCTGTTCGCGAAGCAGTACCTCGACGGCGCGCTCGAGGTGGAGTTCTGCCCGCAGGGCACCCTCGCCGAGCGGCTGCGGGCCGGCGGCTCCGGCATCGCCGGCTTCTACACCCGCACCGGCGTCGGCACCGAGGTCGCCGAGGGCAAGCCGCACGAGACCTTCGACGGCGAGACGTTCGTCCTCGAGCGCGGCATCGTCGCCGACCTCGCGCTGGTCCACGCCAACACCGCCGACGCGGAGGGCAACCTGCGGTACCGCGCGACCGCGCGCAACTTCAACCCGCTCGTCGCGATGAGCGGGCGGGTCTGCATCGCCGAGGCCGAGACCGTCCTCGACGGCTTCCTCGACCCCGACGAGGTGATGACGCCCGGCATCTTCGTCGACGTCACCGTCCTCGCCAGCGACCGACCCAAGGACATCGAACAGCGCATCGTCCGCCCGCGCATCGACGCGGCGGCCGACGCCGGAGTGGGAGCCTGACATGCCCTGGACCCGTGAGAAGATGGCGGCCATCGCCGCCCGCGAGCTCAACGACGGTGACTACGTCAACCTCGGCATCGGCATCCCCACGCTCGTCGCCGACCACCTGCCGCCGGGCGTCAACGTGATGCTGCAGAGCGAGAACGGCCTGCTGGGCATGGGCCCGTTCCCCTACGAGGGCGACGAGGACGCCGACCTCATCAACGCCGGCAAGCAGACGGTGACGACCGCGCCGGGCGCGTCCTTCTTCGACTCCGCCACCAGCTTCGCGATGATCCGCGGCGGTCACGTCGACATCGCGATCCTCGGCGCGCTGCAGGTCGCCGCCAACGGCGACCTCGCCAACTGGACGGTCCCCGGCAAGCTGGTCAAGGGCATGGGCGGCGCGATGGACCTGGTCGCCGGCACCCGCCGCGTCGTCGTCATCACCGACCACGTCGCCAAGGACGGCACCCCCAAGATCGTCGAGCAGTGCACCCTGCCGCTGACCGGCGCCGGCGTGGTCGACCGGATCATCACCGACCTCGCCGTGCTGGACGTGATCGACGAGGGCCTGGTCCTCGTCGACGTCGCCCCGGGCACCGACGCCGACAAGGTCCGCGAGCTCACGGGTGCGCCGCTGCGGGATCCTGCTGCCTGAGCACGTCCTTGATCTCGGTCTTGAGCACCTTGCCGACCTTCGAGCGGGGCAGGTCCTCCCAGACCTCGACCTGCTTGGGCGTCTTGACGCTGCCGATCCGCTCCTTGACGAAGGCCTGGACGTCCTCCGGCGTGGCCGTCTGACCCGGCCGCAGCTGGAGGACGGCGGTCAGCCGCTCGCCCCACTTCTCGTCCGGCAGGCCGACCACGGCGCAGTCGGCGACAGCGGGGTGTGCCATCAACGCCTGCTCGACCTCGGTCGAGTAGACGTTGAAGCCGCCAGTGATCACCATGTCCTTGGCCCGGTCGACGATGTGCAGGAAGCCCTCGTCGCCCGGGTCGTCGCTGAGGTAGCCGACGTCGCCCGTGTGGTGCCAGCCGTACGCCGAGGCCTCCGCGGTCGCGTCCGGGTCCTTGAAGTAGCCCCGCATCACCAGCGAGCTGCGGACCACGATCTCCCCGCGCTCGCCAGGAGGCAGCCGCGTGCCGTCGGCGTCCATGATGGCGACCGTGACCAGCGGTGCGGGTCGCCCCGCCGATGACAGCCGCTCGGCGGCGATCGTCCCGTCGGGGCGGAAGTGGTCGTGCGGCGCCATCGTGGAGATCATCATCGGCGCCTCGGTCTGGCCGAACAGCTGGGCCATGACCGGACCGATCCGGGTGAGCGCCTCCTCCAGCCGGCGCGCCGACATCGGCGCGGCGCCGTACCAGAAGCACTGCAGGGACGAGAGATCCGTCGTCTCCAGCGCGGGGTGGTCGAGCACCATGTAGATCAGCGTCGGCGGCAGGAAGGTGTGCGTCACCCCGTGCTCGGCGACCGCCGAGAGGAAGCCGCCGATGTCGGGCGTCCGCATGATCACGATCGACCCGCCCGACGCCAGCACGGGGAAGCAGAGCACGCCGGCCGCGTGGGTCAGCGGCGCCAGCGCGAGGTACGCCGGCCGAGCGGGTCGCTCCGGCCACGGGTAGCTCATCAGCGTGATCGCGGTCATCGTCTCGAGATTGGCACCGGTCAGCAGCACGCCCTTGGGCCGGCCGGTGGTGCCGCCGGTGCCGACGATCATGGCGAGGTCGTCGTCGGCCGGGCGGTCGACCGGCTCCGTGCCGAAGGCCAGGAACTCCTCCCAGCCCAGCGCCCCGTCGAGGTCGCCGTCGAGACATACCAGCGTCGTCAGGGCGGGCAGGTCGCCGCGGATCTGGTCGACCAGCCCGGCGTACGACGACTGGAAGATCAGCGTGGTGCACGCGAACAGGTCGAGCAGGTCGCGGTTCTCGGCCGCCTCGTTGCGCGGGTTGACCGGGCACCAGACGGCGCCGGCGCGGCTGATCCCGAACACGCAGGTGAAGGCCACCGGGTCGTTGGACGCGAGGATCGCCACCTTGTCCCCCGGGGCCACACCCCGCCCCGCGAGGGCGGACGCGATCCGGTCGGCGAGGCCTCCCACCTCGTCGTAGGACCACGTCCGCCCGTCGCAGACCAGGCAGGGCGCGTCGGCCCCCAGCGACGCGCCCTTGTCCAGGTAGTCGACCAGCCGCACGGCGCCGACCTCAGCCCTCGACCGTCAGCACGGGTTCGGCGACGAGGCCGAACGCGCGCAGCTGGCCCAGCAGCTCGCGGTGGCCGAACGCCTTGCATCCCGACGCGAAGCCCACGCGCAGCGGCGGCTGCTGCAGCAGTGAGTACGCCGCGAAGGCCTGCAGCAGCCCGGTCTGCTTGTAGTTCTGGTTGCCGTGGATCACGCAGTGCGCCCGGCCGAGCGGGCCGGAGGCGTGCACCGAGTCGAGGGACTTGTTGAGGCGCGGGTTCTCCCGCGGCGGCATCTGGTTCATCACCTGCGCCGCCGTGGCGGTGAGCGCCTCGTCTCGCTCGGCGTCGGTCATGTCCTTGGTCGCCTCGAGTGCGCCCGCGACGATCTGCGGGACCCCGTGCATCAGGGCCGCGTTGAAGACGCCGCCCTGCGCCTTGCAGTTGGCCACCCGCGGGTCCTTGCGGTACCAGACCGGGTGAGACGTGCCGCCCCACGGCAGCGAGAGGGCGAGCTCGTGCTGGCCGGGGACGACGAGCGGGACCAGGCCCTGGGTGGGGTCGAACTCGACGTACTGGTTCTGCTGGAGGTAGTGGGCCCTCGACGTCGCGGCGTTGACGAGGATCGTCTGGGTCGACGCGATCGTGGGGGAGCCTCCCCAGAAGACCGCGATGTCGAGGGTGTCCAGGCCCGGCCGCTCGAGGCACAGCTCGGCCGCGATCTCGCCGGTGGTGTACATCTGCGCGATGCCGGGGGAGAGCAGCAGGCCGGCGGCCGCGAAGTCGGCGCCCCACCGGTCGTCGCAGGTGATCAGCCAGTCCTGCTCGCCGGTGGTGTCGAGGTAGTGGGTGCCGGCGGCGAGGCAGGCCTCGACCACCTCGGGGCCGTACTTGCTGAACGGGCCGACCGTGTTGCACACGACGGAGGCGCCGCCGAAGAGCTCGGTGAGCGCCTCGACCGAGTGCTCGACCTCGACGATGTCGTAGTCGGCGGTCTCGATGCCGGGGACGTTGGCCTCCATCGAGGCCTTGAGCTTGTCGGCGGAGCGGCCGGCGGCGACGAACGGGACGCCGAACTCGCGCAGGTACTCGCAGATCAGCCGGCCGGTGTAGCCGGAGGCGCCGTAGACGACGACGGGCTTGGTGGTGGTGGTCATGGTGCTCACATCCCCATTCCGCCGTCGACCGGGAGGCCGGCGCCGTTGACGAACCTGGCTCGGTCGGAGGCCAGGAAGACCACGGCGTCCGCGATCTCCTCCTCGGTGGCGAGCCGGCCCGACGGGGTCAGGCCGACGACGCCGGCGACCGCCTCCTCCGCAGAGGGGAACAGGCCCAGGGTGGTCATCTCGTCGGCCAGGCCGGCCCCCATCTCGTTGGGGATCAGGCCGGGGTAGACGCAGTTGACCCGCACGCCGAGGCCGAGCTTGCCGCTCTCCATCGCCGCGATCCGGGTGAGCCGGTCGACCGCGGACTTGGAGGCGGAGTAGGCGGAGATCGCCGGGAATGCGATGTTCGCCGCGACCGAGGCGATGTTGATGACGACGCCGCCCTTGCCCGCGGGGCCGTTCGGGCCCATGGTCCGGAAGGCGTGCTTGATGCCGAGTGAGGTGCCGACGACGTTGACGTCGAGGATCCGGCGGACGACGTCGGGGTCGAGGTCGAGGAACAGCCCGGCGATCTCGATGCCCGCGTTGTTGACCACGATGTCGAGCCCGCCGGCCTCGCTGACGGCCTGCGCGACCGCGGCCTCCCAGGAGGCGTCGTCAGTGACGTCGAGGTGGACGTAGCTGCCGCCGATCGCCTCGGCGACGGCCTTCCCTTTCTCGTCCTGCAGGTCGGCGACCACGACGTGCGCACCGGCGGCGGTGAGGAACTCGGCGAACTTCCGGCCCAGCCCCTGGGCGCCGCCGGTCACCAGTGCCGTGCGTCCGGCCAGCTCGGCCGTGGTGGTTTCGGGGGAGGTCATGGATGCGGCTCCTTCGCCGGTCGGTGGGTGATGTGCGCCACACAACCCGCTGTCCTTGACGACTGTCAAGAGTTCTCTGGACAACCGTCAAGATTTTCCTTGCCACTCGGCACCGAAGAGCACCTCGACCCGGTAGCCTCGGTCCCCATGACGACTGCCACGGCTCGTCGTACGCCTGCCGACAAGCACGACGAGCGCCGCCGCGCACTGGCCGACTCCGCCCTGCGGACCCTCGGGGAGCTCGGCTACGCCCGCGCTAGCCTGCGCGAGATCGCGAACAACTCGGAGTTCTCGCACGGCGTCGTCCACTACTACTTCCAGGACAAGCTCGACCTGATCGTCTACTGCGTGCGGCAGTACAAGGCCACCTGCGTGCACCGGTACGACGGCGTGGTCGCCGAGGCGTCGACACCCGTCGGCCTGGTCGAGGCCTTCGCCGACAAGCTCGTCGAGACGATCGTCGACGAGGCCCCGATGCACCGGCTCTGGTACGACCTGCGCTCCCAGAGCATGTTCGAGGAGAGCCTGCGCGAGGCGGTGCTGCAGATCGACCAGACGCTGGAGGACATGATCTGGCGGGTGATCAGCACCTACGCCGGGCTCGCCGGCAAGGAGCCCGCGATGACGCCGCACGTCGCCTACGGCCTGCTCGACGGGCTCTTCCAGCAGGCGCTGCTCGGCCACCTGTGCAGGCGCGAGGGCGTGCTCGACGACCTGCGCGCGCAGGTCGTCGAGCTGATGCCGGTGCTGCTGGCGCCCTGACCCGCCGGCGGGTCGCCGGATTGCCTGCCCGGTCAGTCGCCGGGCGGGGCGGTGACGCCGGCGCAGAAGGTGTCGACGGCGTTGACCAGCTGGTCCAGTCCGGGCTGCTCGAGCGGGTAGTGGCCGGCGTTCTCCAGCAGCACCGTGCTGACCGGCACTCGACCGAGCTCGTCGAGGAACGGGCGGCTGAGGTGCAGCGGCGTCCAGCGGTCGGCGGCGGGCTGGGTCAGCAGCACGGGGCAGACGTCGAAGTCCGCAGGCTCGACCGCAGGCGCGTAGCGCAGGTAGGACCGCAGGAACGCCAGGGTCACCCGGTTGCCGGCCGACGTCGGGTCCCGGTAGCAGGCACGTGCCGCCGCCTTGTCGTTGACCAGGGCATGCATCTTGCTGACCAGCCGCATCGGCACCCGAAGCCGGCGCAGGGGCGAGCCGCCCGCGGCCACGACGACCGGGGTGCCGAGCCTCCCGGCCAGACGCGTCACCGCGGTCTCCGTGGCCACCTGTCGACTGCGCTGGTCGAGGAAGGTCATACCGACGACCCCGCGGACCCGGCGGTTGACCGCGGCCACGTGGTAGGCCTGCATGCCTCCGGCCGACAGCCCGTAGAGCACGATCGGCCGGTCGTCGCGGGCCAGCTCGACGTCGACCAGGTCGGCCGCGATCCGCACCCAGTCGTCGTAGGTCACGAGCGCGCCGGGCGCGACCTCGGTGAGTCCGTAGGCCGGCATGTCCGCGGCGATCGTCTCGTAGCCGCGCTCGGCCAGGGGCCTGCCGAGGATGGTCGTCATCTGGCGGCCGTTGGTTCCGACGCCGTGGAGCAGGATCACCTTCACCGGCGCCGCCGGATCCCGGTAGGTGTCGAGGTGGATCGAGTGGCCCTCGTGCTCCCACCACTCCTCGGCCGGCTCCTGGCCGGGGCCGATCCGGAACTCGGGGGGCAGGAAGGCCTGGATGGCGCGCCAGTGCGGCTGGTCGGCGTAGGTCCGGTGCATGGGCCGGATCTTTACATGCGACGTCGTGTCGCACCAGGGTGTCAGCGGTCCCGGCTGAGCCCCGCCTCCTCGCCGAGGGCGGTCAGCTTGGCCGGGTTCCGCATGACCAGGATGCGGTTGATCCGGCCGTCCTCGATCTCCAGGCTCACGGCGGTGAGCTCGCCGCGGGCGTCGATCCGCGCGCCCAGGCTGCCGTTGATCCAGATCGGCTCGACGACGCCGTCCGGCGCGAAGACCGCGAAGTTCGCCAGCAGCCGCGCGACCGGCTCGGCGCCGTGCAGCGGCTTGCGGATCGCCTGGGCGACACCGCCGTGGTCGGCCAGCAGCACGACGTCGGGGGCGAGCGCGTCGAGGAGTCCCTGGAGGTCACCGCCCCGCACCGCCAAGAGGAAGCGCTCGACCACGACCTGCTGCTCGGACCGGTCCACGTCGGCCCGCGGGCGTCGGGCGGCCACGTGGTTGCGGGCTCTGGTCGCGATCTGGCGCACCGCGGCCGGTGTCTTGTCGACGGCCGCCGCGATCTCGTCGTACGGCACGTCGAAAACCGCGCGCAGCACGAACACCGCGCGCTCGGTGGGACCGAGGGTCTCCAGCACGGTCAGCATCGCCATCGAGACGCTCTCGGCGAGCTCGACGTCCTCGGCGACGTCGGGCGCGGTCAGCAGCGGCTCGGGCAGCCACTCGCCGACGTAGTCCTCTCGGCGCCGGGCCAGGCTGCGCAGCCGGTTGAGGGCCTGCCGGGTGACGATGCGGACGAGGTACGCGCGGGGGTCGCGCACCTCGGCGGTGTCGACCCCGGCCCACCGCAGCCACGTCTCCTGGACGACGTCCTCCGCGTCGGCCGCCGAGCCGAGCATCTCGTAGGCGACGGTGAAGAGCAGGTTGCGGTGGGCGACGAAGGGGTCGGCTCCGCTCATGCCGACGAGCCTACGGCGGCCGAGGGACCGGGCTGTGCCAGCGGCTTCATGCCGCAGGCCGCGGCGAAGCCCTCGGACTCGATCCCGAGCGCCGTGTTGCCGCGGGTGGTCAGGTTGGCGAAGCCGATCACGCTGGTCAGCTCGAGCAGGCCCGCCGGGCCGAGCGCGGCGAGCAGCGGCGCGACCATCTCGTCGGTGACCGTCGGCGGCGTGTGGGTCGCCGCCTCGGCGTACTCCAGCACCTGGCGCTCGAGGTCGGAGAACACCTCCGAGTCGCGCCAGCGCGGGACCTCGCGCGCCTTGTCGAGGTCGAGGCCCTTGTCCTTGGCCGCGAAGTAGTTGAAGTCCAGGCACCACGAGCAGCCGACGAGCGACGCCACCGCCATGTGCGCGTAGGTCTTCAGGGTCTCGTCGCAGGCATCCCACTTCTGCAGCTTCTGGCCGTAGGCCATGCTCGCCTTGAGGGCCGGCAGGTGGTGCCACATCACGCCGAGGGACTCGGGCACGCGGCCGAACATCCGGCCGGCGAACTTCTTGACCAGGGCGCCGTAGAGCCCGGTGATCGGCGCCGCCGGGATGCGGGCGGCGTGGGGGGTGGTGGTCATGTCGTCCTCCTGGTTCGGGTGGGTTCGGCATGAAGACACCGGCCGCGGGCCGGATGTGACACCCTGCCGAGCGCTGGGGCGCGCACGGGCGAGGACTCCGGCCCTAGCATCACCGGGGTGGCTGCTATCGCGACCCAGCGAAGGTCGACCGCCCGGGTACTCCGGGTTCTGATGTTCTTGGCGACGAAGGCCGAGCCGGTCCCCGCGGCGGCGCTCGTGGCGGAGTGTGACATCCCCAAGCAGACGCTCTACCCGATGCTGAGAGACATGGCGGAGGCCGGGTTCGTCGTCTACTTCCCCGAGGAACGGCGCTGGGGACTGGGCGTCAGCGCATTCGAGATCGGGTCGGCCTACCTCCGCTCCGACCCACTGCAGCGCCTGGGCGGTCCGGTGCTCGACCTGATGGCTCGGCGGCTGAAGGTCACGTCGCACCTGGCTACGCTGCACGGCAACGAGGCGCTCTACATCGTCAAGCACGTGCCTGACACGCACGCGCACCACCTCATCACCGAGGTGGGTGTGCGCCTGCCGGCCCACCTGACCGCGGTCGGTCGGGCGATGCTCTCGAGTCTGCCCGCGCACCAGGTCCGTGCGCTCTATCCGTCGGACGATGCCTTCGTCCGGCGCACCGACCACGCGATCGCCAGCCTGTCGCAGCTCCGTGCCGTGTTGCGGACCGACCGGGCCCGCGGCTACAGCGTCGAGAGCGACTTTACGAGCGCTGGCATCACCTGCATCGCGTCGGCCATCCACGACCGCGACGGTCGGCCGGTCGCTGCCGCGGGGATCAGCTTCGAGACGGCGTGCCACGACCCGGAGAGCTGGCCCGACCTGGCCATCCGGGTGCAGAAGGCCGCCGCCGCGGTCACCGCGCGCATCCACGGCCGCCGACATGTTGGGTCTCACATATAGGACCGAGGTTCTGATTCGCCCGATGCGCCCAGGGTGGGATCGGCGGTCAGATGGTGAGCAGAGGGGCCTGCAGGTGGCCCACCGGCCCAGGCGCGGGCAATGCCGTGCCCGGTCGTAGACAAGGAGTCGCCATGGCGCAGGCAATAGACGCGCAGGGAATGCTGGGGATCGAGCGTCGCGCGATCGATCACATCCCGGAGGAGGAGAGACATGGCTCGGCGCGGAGCCAGTTCACGCTGTGGTTCGGGACCAACATCCAGATCACGGCCCTCGTGGACGGCGCCCTCGCCGTCGTGTTCGGCGCGGACGCGCTCTGGGCGATCATCGGGCTGCTGCTCGGCAACGTGCTCGGCGGGATCGTGATGGCACTGCACTCGGCGCAGGGCCCCGGCCTCGGGTTGCCCCAGATGATCTCGAGCCGCGCCCAGTTTGGCGTCTACGGCGCCGTGTTGCCGCTCGTCCTGGTCATCTTGATGTACGTCGGGTTCGCGGCGACCGGCACCGTCCTCGCCGGTCAGGCGACCAGTCTGATGCTCGGCCTCGACTCCCCGAACCCCGGGATCGTGATCTTCGGCGCGCTCACCGCGGTGGTCGCGATCATGGGCTACCGGCTGATCCACGTCGTCGGGCGCATCTCCACCGTCGTCGGTGGGGTGGGCTTCGTCTACCTGTTCGTCCGCCTGCTCTCCACGCATGACCTGGGCGGGGTGTTCGACTCTCACGCCTTCGACATCACCACATTCCTGCTTGCCGTCTCGCTCAGCGCGGGCTGGCAGCTGACCTTCGGTCCGTACGTCGCCGACTACTCTCGCTATCTGCCGTCGACCACCCCGCGCCGTGCCGTCTTCGGTGCCACCTTCCTGGGCAGTGTGCTCGGGGCGCAGGTCGCGATGACTCTCGGCGTGCTCATCGCCGCCGTCGCCGGTGGCGAGTTCCTGGCCAACCAGGTCCGCTACCTCGGCGACCTGGCGGGCCCCACGGCAATCGCGGGCGTGATCTACGGCGTGATCATGCTGGGCAAACTCACCGCGAACACGCTCAACGCCTACGGCGGCTTCATGTGCGGCCTGACGATCGTCAGCGCGTTCACCGGCACCGGGGAGGTCAGCCGACGGGTCCGGATCGCGGTGATCACCGCGCTGATGACGGCTGCCGTGGTGGTCGCGCTGGCGGCCAGCCCCGACTTCCTCAGCAATTTCAAGAACTTCGTACTGCTGATCCTGATGGTGTTCACGCCCTGGAGCGCGATCAACCTGGCAGACTATTACCTGGTCTCCAAGGAGCGCTTCGACATCCCGGCGCTCTACGACCCAGACGGCCGCTACCGTCGCTGGAACGGACCTGCGCTCACGTCGTACGCCATCGGCGTGGTCGCCCAGATCCCGTTCCTGGCCCAGACCCTCTATACCGGCCCTGCCGCCGAGGCGCTCGACGGCACCGACATCTCGTGGATCGTCGGACTCGTCGTCACGACCGTCGTCTACCTCCCATGGGCGCTGCGGACGCGCCCGCCCACTGCCGTCGCCGATCGACAGGAGATCTCCGCATGACCTGGTCCGCAGCCCATCTCGCCGCCGTCCACGAGCGGGTCGTCACCAGGAGCCTCCGATGGCGCCACTTCTCCTGGTACTGGGGGGACGCCATCGCCATCGACGGCCTGCTGGCGGCCCAGCCCGACGTCGCCGGGACCGCCCGCGAGGCCGTGGTCGGTCAACTCGACGTGTGGGCCCGCACGGCGCCCGACGACTACGACGACGTGCTGGCCCCCGGCCTCGCCGCCGTGACACTCGCCCGCACCGGCGAACTCGACGCGCATGCCGCCGACCGCTTCTTCGCAAGCTTGGACCGGGTTCCGGTCCTCGCCTGCGGTCTGCCGTCCCTGGAGCCCCAGCGGATCGCGTTCCGGTTCGGCTTCTGCGTCGACGCGCTCTACCACCTGCCTTCGGCCTACGCGGCTCTCGGCGTCTGGCGAGGCGACCAGGACCGGGTGGCGGCGGGTGTCGACATCGCACTGCGCGGGGTCGAGGTGCTCACGTGCCCGACAGGTTGGGGGCAGTGGTACGACGACACCATCGAGCGCAACAACCAGATCGCCTGGTCGCGTGGAGTCGGCTGGGCCGTACTCGGGCTGGTCGACCTGCTCGCCGAGCTCGACGGCTCCCCGGCGGCCACCCGGCATCGCGCCCAGCTAGAGGACCTCACGGCCACGATGCTCGATCGGCTGGCCGGCACCCAGGAGCCGGACGGCAACTGGGCGGCCGTGCTCGACGACGAACTCGCCCCGTCGGAGACCTCGACCGCCGCGTTCTACGTCGCCGCCGCCCGCCACCCGCGGGTCGCCTCCATCTCCACGCCGCCGGCGTCCGTGCTCGCCGCCGCCGAGGCCGCTGTGGTCGCCGCCGTCGGCCCGGACGGGATCGTCACCGGCGCGAGTGCCGACATCCTGCCGGCCTTCGCTATCGACGGGTACCGGAACTTCGCCTGTGAACCCTCACCCTGGGCCCAGGGCGCCGTACTGCGAGCACTTGCGGTGATGCGCGACGCGAGGGGAGCGGCCGGGTGAGGGTCGAGCCGCGACCGTGGCTGCGCGACCTCCGGACCTACCAGCCCGGGAGCCACACGGCTCGCGAGGAGGGCCTACTCGCGTCCAACGAGGCGTCCTACACCGTGCCGCCGACGGTCGCCGAGGATGTCCTGGCCGTCGTGGCGCACCTCAACCGCTATCCCGACCCGCTGGCCGACGAGCTGCGGCAGGAGATCGCCCGCGTCCATGGCGTCGAACCCGAGCAGGTCCTGGTGGGCAACGGCTCGGACGAGCTGATCTTTCTGCTCACTTGGGCGTTCGCCGCGGGGGGCGGATCGATCGTCTGCGCCGATCCGGCGTACCAGCTCGACGTCCTCGCCGCCCGCGCCGCGGGAGCGGAGGTCACCCAGGTGCCGCTCGTCGACTGGCGCCACGACCTGGTGGCGATGGCCCGGGTCGAGGCGAATGTCGCCTATGTCATCAACCCGCACAACCCGACCGGGACGGCGCGGGAGCTGAACGACATCCGCACGTTCGCGCGGTCCAGCCGCGCCGACCTGGTGGTCGTGGACGAGGCGTACATCGACTTCGCGGATGTCGACTCCGCGCTGCCGCTCGCGGCGGCCGGTGAGGTGCTGGTGCTGCGTACGCTGTCCAAGCTCTACGCTCTCGCCGGGGCGCGGGTGGGCTATCTGGTGGGCCCGCCGGAGGTGCTCGACGTGCTGCGCGCGATCCGCGCGCCGTTCTCCGTCAACTCTCTCGCCCAGGCCGCGGCGCTCGCGGCGATCCGGTCCACCGAGCACTACCGCTGGGCTCGGGCGGAGGTGGTCGAGAACCGCGCCCGGCTGAACCGCCTGCTCGCCGCACAGGGCATGAACGCCGTCCCGTCGCAGGCCAACTTCGTTCTCGTCCCGGGTGTGGACGAGGCGCTGTTCGTCGCCTGCGCCGCCGAGGTCGGCGTCGCCGTACGTCCCGGCCGCAGCCTCGGCATCCCCGGGGCCGTGCGGATCACCGTTCCCGGCGCCGGTGGGCTGGAGTTGCTGGGACACGCGTTGGCGCGGTACTGCGCCGCAGCCGCCTGAGATCACCTCACTGCCGCTCGAGCAGCTCCTCCAGGGCGGCGACCTCGGCGGCGTGGACCTCGGCGATCGTGTCCGCGAGGGCCACCGCTTCGGCGAACCTGCCGTCCTACCGCTGGGTCTCGGCGAGCGTGATCGCGCCCTCGTGGTGCTCGATCATCATCGTCAGCCAGAGACCGGGAAGTCGGTGTCGGCCGGTTCCTCGAGCACGGCCATCCGCGCGGCCGACATCATCCCCGGCAGCTCGTCGCCCGGTACGTCGTCCGTCTCGCCCGCCGAGGGCCGTCCGGCGGGCTCGTCGTCCCCACAGGCGGCGAGACCGAGGGCGATCGTGGCCACCACCGCGGCGACGCGGTGCCGGTCAGGTCGCGTAGCCCAGGCCGAGCTCCGCCATCGCCTGCTCCAGCCGGTCGAGCGCGATCGGCCCGACGCCGTGCAGAGCGGCGAGGTCGGCGCGCCGCCAGCCGCTGACGGTCTCGAGCGTGTGCACGTCGACCGCCCGCAGCGCGCGGGTCGCGGGGGCGCCGATGGTGCGCGGCAGCGGCGTCCCGGTCCGCCGGGGGGCCCGCTCGCGCGGCCCGTCCTCGTGGTCGAGGACGGCCTCGCCGCGCGGGGAGAGCCGGTACCCGATCGCCAGCGACTCGGTCAGCCCGCGCTCCTTGAGCTTGCGCACGTCCTTCTTGAAGTCGAGCGTCTCGCGGCCCAGCTCGGCTGCCAGGTCGGGCGCCCGGACCTCCGGGTTGCGGTCGATGATGCGCAGCGTGGCGCGGGTCCACGCGCCGACCGCGGAGGCTGCGTCCAGTCGGTCGAGCCCGGCGAGGATGCCCGGGATCTCCGCGGCGTCGGGGACGGCGGCGCGCAGCGCCTCGCGGGGGTCGGCGCCGCCGTAGCGCAGGCCGACCCGGAACACCGGACGGTCCGCCCGCGCCGACAGGGCCTTCTTGAGCGCGGCCAGGGATGCGGCGCCCGCCCGGCGGGCGTCGTCGGCGCGCAGCGCGGACAGCCCGACCTCCTCGACGCTGGTCACCTCGACCACGCCGACCGCGGTGCGCAGCCGGCTGCCGACCTTCACCCGGGGACGGTCCCAGCGGCGGAAGGCGAGGTCGACGGTGCCGTCGCGGACGCCCTCGAGCTCGACCGGTCGCATCATCACGGGCCCGAGCATAGTGGCCGTCGTACCCGGCGAACGGGTCGTGAAATCGCCGATCCGACGACCCGTTCGCCGGGTACGACGACGCGACCCTAGGCCTGCGAGAGCGAGAGCTTGACCGCGAACCCGAGGAAGACCGCGCCGACCGCCGAGGTCGCCCCCGCGGAGAGGGCCTTGCGGCGCCGGAACGCCGCCGCGAGACGGGTCCCGAAGAAGATCAGCGCGCTCAGGTAGGCCACGCTGGCGAGCTGCGCGAAGGTGCCGAGCACGAGGAAGGACACCGCCGGGTGGGCGTAGGCCGGGTCGACGAACTGCACGAAGAAGGCGACGAAGAACAAGATCGCCTTCGGGTTGAGCAGGCTGACCACCAGCGCCCGGCGGTAGGGCCGTTCGCCCCGGCCGGTCGCTCCCGCCGGGGTGGCCGCGTCGGCCGCGTCGGCGGCCACCTCCGCGACGGTGCGCCGCGAGCGCCACATCGCGAACGCGGCCCGCAGCATGGTGAAGGCCAGCCAGCCGAGATAGGTCGCGCCCGCGAACTTCACGATCCCGAACGCGACGTCGTTGGTCTTGAGCAGCGAGGCGACGCCGGCCGCGGACAGCGTCATGAGCGCCGCGTCGCCCGTCCAGACGCCCGCTGCGGCGGCGTAGGCGTCCCGGGCCCCGCGCCGGGCCGCGACGGAGAGGACGTACAGCGAGTTGGGGCCGGGCAGCAGGATGATCAGCACGAGACCGACGAGGTACGTCGACAGGTCGGTGATGCCCAGCACGGACCGGATTCTCCCACGCGCCGTCCCGCCGTCGCGATTCCTTTCGGCCCCTGCGATGAGTCCGCGCCGGCGTGCCGGTCAGCACCGGCATGGGCATCGTGACCGCGGACATCGCCATCACCCTCGACGGCTTCGGAGCGGCGGCCGACCAGTCGCTGGAGCACCCGTTCGGGTCGCTGGACGAGAGCCGGCTGCACGCCTGGATGTTCGAGCACGGCGACGACAACGCGGCCGAGGTGGCGGCGATCGTCGACGCCGGCGCGTTCGTCATGGGCCGCAACATGTTCGACCCGGGCCGCGGTGCGCCGGATCTCACCTGGCGCGGCTGGTGGGGCGAGGACCCGCCGTACCACGCGCCGGTCTTCGTGCTCACCCATCACGAGCGTCCGGCGCTGCCGATGGAGGGCGGCACGACGTTCCACTTCGTCACCGACGGCCTCGACGCCGCACTCTCCCGGGCCCGCGAGGCAGCCGGCGAGCGCCATGTCGCGATCGCCGGTGGCGCGTCCACGATCAACGCCTGCCTCGCGGCGGGCGTGCTCGACGAGCTGCGGCTCCACGTCACGCCGTACGTCGCCGGGCTGGCCGCCGGCTCCCGGATGTTCGACGGCGTCGGTCCGCTGGGGCTGGTGCCGGTCGCGACCCGGCAGACGCCGCACGTCACCCACCTGACCTACCGGCGGGCCTAGGTGTGATCTCGCGGGTCAGTCGAGGGCGACCACGGCGAGGGGGAGGTCGCCGACCCGCTGCTCCGGTGGCAGGGTGTCGAACGAGACGCCCTCGAGCAGGTCGCCGCACAGGTGGCGGCCGCTGTTGCTGGACAGGATCCGGCCGAAGTCGTTGACCACCCCGATCCGGGGCCCGGCGGCGCGCAGCGCCGGAAGCAGCGCCTGCTCGGCGTTCTTGACCGCGATGTCGGCGCCGCCGACGCCGCAGAACCGGTCGCCGACGACGACGGGCACGGTGAAGGTGAGGGTGTACTCCTCGGTGCACAGGTAGTCGACGTAGGGCCCAGTGACATGACGGTGCCCGGTGTCGCGCGGTACGACGAACCACGGCAGGTGCTCGTAGTCGTAGAACCCGATGGCCTGCGGCTCGGAGTGGGTGACCAGGCGCTGGGGGCGGCCGTCGGGGTCGCGCGCGAACCACTCCAGCCACCACTCGGCGTCCTGCAGGATCTCGGGCGCGGCGACGAAGCCGGCCCCCTGCACGGGCTGCCGGCCGTCGCCGAGGACGGGGAGGACGAGCGGCTCGACCGGTGCGAGGTCGGCGCGGCGCGGGGTCGTGCGCCCGGCGAGGGCGCGGGCCACGGACTCGGCGATCCGGTCGGCCAGGCCGAAGGCGTGGTCGGCGAGCTCGGTCACGGCGGCGTGCACGGGAGCGATGTCGGTGGGGGAGAGCCGGAGCCTGTTCTTCGAGTTCATCGGTGGACCTCGCTGAGCTGGTAGTCGATGAGACGGGCGGTGGAGTCGGCCACCCGCTGCTCGGCCGCTTCACGGGCGGCATGGGGATCGCGGTCGGCGATCGCGGCGACGACGGCCCGGCAGCTGCGGACCATCTGGGCGTGGCTGTCGTCGTCGCCGAAGGCGAGCCACAGCAGGGTCCCGAACTCGGCCTGGAGGCCGACCTCCTCGTGGTAGAGCCGGGGGGACTGGGCGGCCGCGGCCACCTCGATGTGGAACTGGGCGTCGGCCCGGCGGCGAGCGTCGGGCTTCTCGGCGTGCTCGAGCGCGTCGGCGACCCGCTGCAGTCGGTCGACGTCGTCGGGGCTGGACCGCCGGGCGGCGAGGGCCGCGCTGGCGCCGCAGATGGCGGCGTAGACGTCGCCGAGGTCGCGCAGCTCGCCCAGGCTGAACCCGTCGAGGCGGCGCCGGGCCAGGTGGCTGACGCCGTTCTCGGGCGTGCGCACGAAGCTGCCGCCGCCGCGCCCGCGGCGGGTCTCGATCAGCCCCTCGGAGCGCAGCACGGACAGCGCCTCGCGCACGGTGACGGTGGAGACGCCGAAGATCCCGGCGAGGTCGAGCTCGCCGGGCAGCTGTTCGGCGTCGGGCAGGAGGCCGAGCGCGATCGCGTCCGTGAGGCGTCGTACGACGAGCTCCGAACGGCTCAGCGACTCGAGCGGCGAGAACACCGCCGCGGATGCGCGTCCGTAGAACGGCACGGCCACCGTCTCTCCTCCTCCGGTCCCCGGCGACCCACGTGAGTCCCCTCCGGGGGCAATCTTGCCGGACGCTCTTGTGCTTTGAACTGTGAAGTCATATGTTAACGCCAATCTGAACGTGACGAAAGGCACATCCGATGTCTCTCTCGACCCGTGCTCCCGCCGAGACGGCTGCCGTCGACACCCCCGCGATCACGCTGCGCGGTCTCCGCAAGACCTTCGGCGACGTGGTCGCGGTCGACGCCGTCGACCTCGACATCGCCGACGGTGAGTTCTTCTCGATGCTCGGTCCCTCGGGCTCGGGCAAGACCACGGTGCTGCGGCTGATCGCCGGCTTCGAGCAGGCCACGGCCGGCACGGTCCGCCTCGGTGGCACCGACGTCACCCGCTCCGCGCCCTTCGAGCGCGACGTGCACACGGTCTTCCAGGACTACGCGCTGTTCCCGCACATGAGCGTTCTCGACAACGTCGCCTACGGCCTGCGCGTGCGTGGCCTCAAGAAGGCCGAGCGCCGTGATCGTGCCCAGCAGGCGCTGGAGACCGTGCGACTCGGTCACCTCGGTGCCCGTCGGCCGGCCCAGCTCTCCGGCGGCCAGCGGCAGCGCGTGGCGCTGGCCCGCGCCATCGTGCTCCAGCCGCGGGTGCTGCTCCTCGACGAGCCGCTCGGTGCCCTCGACCTCAAGCTGCGCGAGCAGATGCAGGTCGAGCTCAAGCAGCTCCAGCGCGAGCTCGGGATCACCTTCGTCTTCGTCACCCACGACCAGGAGGAGGCGCTCACCCTCAGCGACCGGATCGCGGTCTTCGACGCGGGGCGCATCCAGCAGCTCGGCACGCCCCGCGAGATCTACGAGAACCCCGCCTCGGCGTACGTCGCCGGGTTCGTCGGCACCACCAACCTCTTCGACGCCGCCACCTCCCAGCGGATCCTGGGCGTCGCGGGAGAGCACGCCGTCCGCCCCGAGCGGCTGCGCCTGTCGCCCGGCTCCGACACCGAGACTCCCCGCGCCGACGAGGTCCGCCTCGACGCGGTCGTGGTCGAGACGATCTACCTCGGCACCGGCAACCGCGTGCACCTGCGCACCTCCGAGGGCGTCGACCTGGTCGCGCTCGAGCAGTCCACCGGCTCGCTCGACACCCGCGAGCACCGCGGCGACGACGTCACCGTCCGGTTCGCCCGCGCCGACGTCGTGCCCCTCGCCAGCGGCTCCTGACCCCCACCCCACCGCTCCCACCCGATGCACCCATCGCACACCGAAAGAAGACGGAGAATCCGATGAAGAACACCCTCCGAAAGGGCCGTGTGGCCACGGCCTGCCTGACCCTGCTCTCGGTCTCCGTACTGAGCGCATGCGGCAGCGGCGACGACGACAAGAAGACCGAGGCCGTCGAGAAGGTCGGCAAGACCGAGGGCCAGGTCTCGATCCTCGCGTGGCCCGGCTACGTCGAGGACGGCAGCAACGACCCGGCCGTCGACTGGGTCTCCGCCTTCGAGAAGGACACCGGCTGCGAGGTGACGAGCAAGGTCTACGGCACCTCCGACGAGGCGCTCAACCTCGCCAAGTCCGGCGAGTACGACGTCATCGCCGCGTCCGGCGACCTGTCGCTGCGACTGATCGCCTCCGACGAGGCGCAGGCGATCAACACCGACCTGGTGCCCAACTACGCCAACGTCTACGACTTCCTCAAGGACACCGAGTGGAACTCGCTGGACGGCGAGAACTACGGCGTCCCGCACGGCTACGGCGCCAACCTGCTCATGTTCAACAAGAAGAACTTCGCCGAGGCGCCGACGTCCTGGGGCGCGGTCTTCGAGAAGGACCAGCTCGCGGCCAACAAGGGCAAGGTGACGGCGTACGACTCGCCGATCTACATCGCCGACGCCGCGCTCTACCTCATGAAGACCCAGCCCGACCTGGGCATCGAGAACCCCTACGCGCTCGACCAGGACCAGCTCGACGCGGCCGTGGCCCTGCTCAAGGAGCAGCGCCAGTACGTCGGCGAGTACTGGTCGGACTACCTCAAGGAGGTCCAGGCGTTCGAGACCGGCGACTCGGTCGTCGGCACCACCTGGCAGGTGATCAAGAACAGCATCGAGAACCCGGACGTCGACGTCACGCTGCCCACCGAGGGCGCCACGGCGTGGAACGACACCTGGATGCTGTCGTCGCAGGCCAAGAACCCGAACTGCGCGTACAAGTGGATGGACTACATCCTGTCCCCCGAGGCCAACGCGCAGGCGACCGAGTACTTCGGCGAGGCGCCCAACAGCCCCGAGGCCTGCGCGAAGACGACCGACCCGAAGCACTGCGAGACCTTCCACGCCGGTGACGAGGAGTACGCCAAGCAGCTCTGGTTCTGGCGTACGCCGATCGAGAAGTGCCTCGACGGCCGGACCGACGTGCAGTGCACCAACTACGCCCAGTGGACCGAGGCGTGGACGGAGATCAAGGGCTGATCATGTCCGTCACGTCCCAGGTTCCCGACGCCCGGAACGACCAGGCACCGGCCCCCGCGCTGCGGGGGCCGGTGGCCCGGCCGGGCTCCCGGCTGCTGCACCGGATGGTGTGGCTGCGCCTCTCCCTCCTGCTGTCCGCGCCGCTCGCCTGGATGCTGCTGGTCTACGTCGTCGCACTGGCGGCCCTGCTGATCACCTCGCTGTGGTCGGTCGACAGCCTCAGCAGCGAGATCGACCGCTCCTGGACACTGGACAACTTCCGCACGCTCGCCGAGAACGAGGTCTACCGCAACGTCGCGCTCCGTACCGTCGGCGTCGCCGTCGCGGTGACGGTGATCGACGTGGCGATCGCGCTGCCGATCGCCTTCTACATGGCCAAGGTCGCCACACCCCGGGCGCGCCGGATGCTGGTGGTCGCGGTGCTCACCCCACTGTGGGCCAGCTACCTGGTCAAGGTCTTCTCGTGGCGGGTGGTGCTCTCCGAGGGCGGCCTGGCCGAGTGGACCGGTCTCGGCTCGCCCGGCTACGGCCTCACCGCCGTGGTGATCACGCAGGCCTACATCTGGCTGCCGTACGTCATCCTGCCGATCTTCGCGGCGCTGGAGCGGGTCCCCGACTCGCTGCTCGAGGCGGCCGGTGACCTCGGCGCTCCCACCGGCATGGTGCTGCGCTCGATCGTGATGCCGCTGCTCGTCCCCGGCATCGTGGCCGGTGCGATCTTCAGCTTCTCGCTCACGATGGGCGACTACATCACGGTCAACATCGTCGGCGGAGCCAACCAGATGCTCGGCAACCTGATCTTCATCAACGCCGGCGCGGCCAACAACCTGCCGCTCGCGGCCGCGATCGCGATGATCCCGATCGCGGTGATGGTCGTGCTGCTGACCGCGATCCGCCGTACGGGCGCACTGGAGAACATGTGATGACCCTCAGTCCTCTGTCCCGCAAGGTCCTGGCCGGCCTCACCTTCGGCGTGCTCGCGCTGATCTACCTTCCCCTGCTCGTCGTGGTCGCCAACTCGGTGAATCCGAGTCAGTCGATGACCTGGCCGCCGCGGGGGGTCACCTTCGACTGGTGGGAGCGCGCGGCGCACAGCTCCGGCGTCCGCGAGGCCCTGGTGACCAGCCTGCAGGTCGCGGCGATCGCGACCCTGTTCGCGCTCGTCCTCGGCACCCTGCTGGCCCTGGCGCTGCAGCGGTACTCGTTCTTCGGGAAGAGCTCGGTCAACCTCCTGGTGATCCTGCCGATCGCGCTGCCGGGCGTCGTCACGGGCATCGCGCTGAACAACGGCTTCAAGGGGATCCTCGGCGTCGACCTGTCGATCTGGACGATCGTGATCGCCCACGCGACGTTCTGCATCGTCACCGTGTTCAACAACGTGCAGGCGCGGCTGCGCCGGCTGGGCACCAGCCTCGAAGAGGCCTCCTCAGACCTCGGCGCCGGCGTGCTCACGACGTTCCGGCTGGTCACGCTCCCGCAGCTGCGCTCGGCCCTTCTCGCCGGTGGCATGCTGGCCTTCGCACTGAGCTTCGACGAGATCATCGTGACCACGTTCACCGCCGGCAACGGCGCCAACACCCTGCCGATCTGGATCCTCAACAACATGTTCCGTCCCAACCAGGCGCCGGTCGTCAACGTCGTCGCCGTCGTGCTGATCGTGTTCTCGATCCTTCCCGTCTGGCTCGCGCAGCGACTGTCCTCGGACGTCGAGGCCGCCCGCTGACCCGCCCGCTGACCCACCCCCAGTCCCACCCCTGTCCCACCCGAAGGAGCCCCACCTCATGACCGAGTACGCCGTCCGCAACCCCGCGACCGGGGAGCTGGTCGAGACCTTCCCGACCGCCACCGACGCCGACATCGCCGCCGCGATCGACGCGGCCGCCGCGGCGTACGGCTCCTGGGGTCGCACCTCGGGCGTCGCCGATCGCGCGGCGCTGATCCGCCGGGTCGCCGAGCTGCACCGCGAGCGCAGTGCCGAGCTGTCCGCCGCGATGGTCGAGGAGATGGGCAAGCCGCGGGCCGACGCCGAGGGCGAGGTCGACTTCTCCGCCTCGATCTACGAGTTCTACGCCGACAACGCCGAGCGCTTCCTCGCCGACGAGCCGATCGAGCTCGGCGAGGGCGAGGGCACCGCGGTCATCCGGCGGACGCCGGTCGGTGTCCTGCTCGGGATCATGCCGTGGAACTTCCCCGTCTACCAGATCGCCCGCTTCGCCGGCCCCAACCTGATCACCGGCAACACCATCCTGCTCAAGCCCGCGCCGCAGTGCCCGCGCTCGGCGGCGCTCCAGGAGCAGATCTTCCGCGACGCCGGCTTCCCCGAGGGGGCCTACGTCAGCATCTACGCCACCAACGAGCAGGTCGCCGACGTCATCGCCGACCCTCGGGTCCAGGGCGTCTCGCTCACCGGCTCCGAGCGCGCCGGCGCGGCCGTCGCCGAGATCGCCGGCCGCAACCTGAAGAAGGTCGTCCTCGAGCTCGGCGGCTCGGACCCCTTCGTGGTGCTCTCCACCGACGACCTCGACGCCACGGTCGAGGCGGCGGTCTTCGCCCGCATGGACAACGCCGGCCAGGTCTGCAACGGCGGCAAGCGGTTCATCGTGCTCGACGACCTGTACGACGCGTTCGTCGGCAAGTTCACGGACGCCGTGCTCGCCGCCTCCGGCGGTTCCCCGCTCTCCTCGGTCACCGCCGCGGACACCCTCGCCACGCAGGTCGACGCGGCCGTCGCCGGCGGCGCGACCCTGGCCACCGCGGGCGAGCGTGACGGCGCGTTCTACCCGAGCGGGGTCCTGTCGGGCATCACGACCGACAACCCGGCGTACCGTCAGGAGCTCTTCGGCCCGGTCGCGATGGTGTTCCGCGCGAGCGACGAGGACGACGCGGTGCGGATCGCCAACGACACGCCGTACGGGCTCGGCTCCTACGTCTTCTCCACCGACGCCGCCCAGGCCCAGCGGGTCGCCGACCAGATCGAGGCCGGCATGGTCTTCGTCAACGGCGTCGGCCTCGACGCGGCCGAACTGCCCTTCGGCGGCGTCAAGCGCTCCGGCTTCGGCCGCGAGCTGAGCCGCTACGGCATGGAGGAGTTCGTCAACAAGAAGCTGATCCGCACCGTCGGCTGAGGCTCAGGCTCCGCCACGCACCCGGCGAACGGGCTCGGTATCGGGACGATAGACAGCCCATTCGCCGGGTACGTCGGCGTACCGGGACGCGAGCAGGTCGACCAGGCCGGGCACGTCCTCGAGTGCGAGCTGGAAGGTGCCGGTGCAGACGTTGTCGCGCCACAGGGAGAGCACGACGACGTCGGCCTCCGAGTGCCAGCTGACGCGCAGCGCGCGGCCGTCGCCGCGGGGGTCCAGGTAGGCCGCGCCCGCGCTCGGAAGAGGTGGGTGCACCCGGCGCATGCCCCATCATGCGCCCGGATGTGCCGACCTGTCACCGATTCGCCGGAACCGGACGGGCGCTCAGCCCTCCTGCGGCGGGCACAGGCAGAACGGGTGCCCGTCGGGGTCGAGCATGACCCGCCACGAGCCGCCCATCTCGGCGGCCGGCTGGGTCTCGGCGACGGCCGCCCCCAGCGAGCGGGCGTGCTCGGTGGCGGCCTCGAGGTCGGGCACCCGGAAGTCGAGGTGGAACTGCTGCGGGTGGGCCTGGCCGGGCCACTGCGGGCGCGCGAAGTCCTTGACGGTCTGGAAGTTGAAGGTGGCTCCGAGCACGGCCGCGGAGGCGTATCCGTACTCCGGGTAGTCGCCGGTCACCTCGCCGCCGGTCAGGTCGGCATAGAACCGAGCCAGCGCGGCGGCATCGGCGGAGTCGATGGTGAAGGCGATGAGCTCGGTGACGGGAGTGGTCATGCCCCCACCATGCCTGGTCGCGCCGACAGCGGTCTTGAAGATTCCCGACAGCCGAGCGTGTCTCCGACGCGATGATGCGGGCAGCAAGCTGCCGTCGCGCGTCTCCCGCCACGCTGCCGGCAGAATCCGACACATGCACTGGAAGCCGGACGGACCCCTCGACGTGGTCGAGCCCGCGCACCTGCGCGACGCCCGCGGCTTCAGCCCCTCGCTGCGGCGCTACGCCCCGCCACCGGCGCTCGCCGAGGCGGTACGCCGGTTCTGGGTGCCGGTCTGGTCGCTGCCGCCGGGAGAGCGGTCGGTGCAGCGGGTGCTGCAGTACCCGGTGTGCCAGGTCGTCGTCGGCCCCGGGGGCGCGCAGCTGGTCGGTCCCCACGCCGGGCTGAGCACCGAGGAGCTGAGCGGATCCGGCTGGGTCGTCGGCGTGATGATGCAGCCGGCCGCCGGCCTCGCCCTGGCCGGCGGTCCCGTCGCGGACCTGACCGACCGGCGGCGGGACCTCGCGACCGTCCCCGGCCTCGACGCGTCCGGTCTCGTCGCCGCGGTCGTCGCGGCCCTCGGGGACGATCCGGCCGAGATCGACCGCCAGCGGCAGGCGTGCGCGCTGGTGGCCGAGGCGCTCGGCGTACTGCCTCCGGTGGACGACGAGGGTCGGTTGGTCAACGCCGTCGTGGAGTACGTCGAGGGCGACCGCGAGGTGCAGCGGGTCGCGCAGGTGTGCGCCAAGTTCGACCTCGGCGAGCGCACCCTGCAACGGCTGACCCGGCGTCGCATCGGCCTCTCCCCGAAGTGGCTGGTCCAGCGCCGGCGCCTGCACGACGCCGCCGACCTGCTGCGGACCGGCACCACCGTCGACCTGGCCCGGGTCGCCGCCGAGCTGGGGTACGCCGACCAGGCGCACTTCACCCGCGACTTCCGCTCCGCCACCGGCCTGACGCCGGGGGAGTTCAGCGCCGAGCCGGGGCCGGGGTGTCCGCAGTGAGGCGGAGCTCGAGCAGGGGCAGCACCCGTCCCGGAACCGACCCGGACGGCGTCGCGCCGACCCGGACCGCGCCCTGCGCCAGGTAGAACGCCTCGGCGTTGGGGTCGGCGTCGATGGTGATCAGGGTGAACCCGGCCGTGCGGGCCTCGTCGATCAGGTCGGCGGCCAGCGCCCGGCCGATGCCGCGGCCGATCGCGTCCGGGTCCACGAACATCATGCCCAGCACCCCGGTGGGCGGCTCGCCCTCGAGCGTGCGGAAGCCGACGATCCGGCCGTCGGGCAGCTCGGCCACGACGGTACGGCGCCCGGCGAGCTCGTCGTCGCGCATCGTCAGCTCCGCGCGGCAGGCATCGAGGAAGGCGGCGTCGTAGCCCCAGTGCCCCTTGGAGCGCAGCGCGAGCGCGGTCAGCGCGGCGGCCTCGCCGGGCACGGCGGGGCGGAGCCGGGATCCGCTCACCGGAGCTCCCGCAGGTAGCAGAGCATCCGGTAGTCCGCGCCCGGCTCGATGTTCGTGAACCCGTGCCGCTCGTAGAACCGCCGGGTGTCGGCGTCGATCTCGTCGACGTTGATGTGCATCTCGATCCCGCCGCGCCGCTCGACCTCCGCGATCGCCGTGGTCAGCAGGGCGGTGCCGATGCCCCGGTCGCGCAGAAGGGGCACGACGTACAGCTCCTCGAGCTGGGCGAGCGGGCCGTCGCCGTACGGCGTGGGGCGGAGGGTGACGTAGGCGAAGCCGGTCGGCTCGCCGGTCCGCGGGTCGACGGCGAGCGCGACGAACACATCGGGGCGGGCGAGCAGTGAGGTGAACCGGTCGCCGAAGTCCGCCGCGCTCGGCGTCGGCGTCTCGAACTCGGTGTTGAAGTCGAAGAGGAGCCCGCCGACGACATAGGCGTCGGCCGGGATGGCGAGCCGGACGGCGGGTGCCACCGGGGGGAGGTCGGTCATGCGAACCACGCTTTCGTCATCGAGCCGATCACGCCGGTCAGGCGCTCGGCGGTGAACCGGCCGGGGTCGGCGAGGACCAGCCGGCCGAAGTGGTCGAGCAGGGCGAGGATGCCGTGGGCGAGCACCTCGGCGTCCGCGCTCTCGCCGAGCACGCCCACGACCAGCTGCTCGATCACGGCGCGGACCCGCTCCCGGTCGCCCTCGATCCGGTCCCGTACGACGTCGGGCACGGTGACCGGTGACACCAGGATCGCCCGCCAGGTCACCGGGTCGGCGAGCACCATCGCGTGCAGCGCGGGGGTCGCCCGCTCGACCACCGCCACCGGGTCGTCCCCGGCCGCGTCGAGCGGGAGCGCGGCGAAGAGCTGGGCGAGGGCGCGCTCCTGCTGGCGGTCGAGGAGGGTCGTCAGCAGTGGCCCGAGGCCGTCGAAGGCGCTGTAGACGACCGGCCGGGTCACGCCGGCCTCCCGGGCGATGGCGTCGATCGAGACGCCGTCGTACCCGTCGCGGTCGATGATGGTGAGCGCCGCGTCGAGGAGCTGCTCACGGCGCTCGGCCATCGGCACACGGGGTGCGTAGGGGCGTCGCTTGCGGGCCGGCTCGGGCATGGCGTCCACTCTAGGGTTCCATTTACTACAGGTGTGTAGCATTCTGGGACCATGGCGATCCGGAAGCGCACGCGCGACATCACCCCCGCCGAGGACCACGGCTTCTTCGGGCCCGACTCGGTGGCCTGGAAGGTGTGGGGCTACCCCACGTCGCTGACCATCGGCTTCAGCCGGGCGGTCGTGGTCGAGGAGCTCGACCCCAACCTGGTGGCCTCGGTGGACCGCACGCAGGACATCTACCGGCGGCCGAAGACCCGCTACGACCGCACCATCCACTATTTCGCGCTGGTCGCCTTCGGCGACAGCCGCACCACCGCCCGGGCGGCGGACATCCTGGTCAAGGTGCACAGCAAGGCGATCGGCACCGAGCCCTACGGCGGCGGGCGGTACGACGCCAACGACCCCGACTCGCAGCTGTGGATCCTCGTCACCGGCTGGCACTCGGTGCTCAAGGCGTACGAGATGTACGGTCCCGGCCGGCTGTCCGGGGCCGAGGAGGCGCAGTACTGGGCCGAGTGCGCCCGGGCCGCCGAGCTGCAGACCTGCTCGCCCGACGACGTCCCCCGCTCGCGGGCCGAGCTGCACGCCTACTACGAGCGGATGCGGCCGGTGATGTCCGGCTCGCCCATCGCCCGCCGGGCGATGGCGCACCTGATGGACGTCAGTCAGCTCGCCGACGACGTGCCCCTGGTGGCGCGGCCCGCCCGCTGGGTGATCGGCCGCTTCTTCCGCGCCGGCGTCATCGCGACCCTGCCGCACTGGATGCGCGAGATGGGCGGCGTGACGCAGCCGCGGGCCATGGACCTCGCCGCGCGCCCGGTGCTCCGCACCACCTTCGCCGCGCTCTCGGTGAGCAAGCGGCTCCAGCTGCGGGTGCTCGGCCTGCTCTCCCCCAGTACGGTCCCGGTGGTCGCGCCGATCCTGCTCGGCGTGCCGCCGGTGACCCCGGAGGTGCTCACGCCGCGAGAGGCGCAGGAGCGGTACGGGTACGACCGGCCGGCCGAGGCGCACCTCGCCTGGCGCGCGAAGCAGCACGACAAGGTGTTCGGCCGGGGCGAGGCGCCCAGCGACGCCGGGCTGGTCGAGTCGGAGCCGGTGCTCGGCCGTCTGGCCTGACTGCCGGCCGCCGGACCGGCCGCCGGACCGGCCGCCGGGCCGCCGCCGGCTGACAGAGTGATCCTCCCGCCGTCGTACCTAAGGAGAGCCCGTGGGACTCAACCCCGTCGCCGACATCCTCAAGCGCACCGACAAGGTGCTCAAGAGCGCCGAGGCCGCCCTCGGCAACGTCGACACCACGCTGGTCGACGTCGACGGCAAGCTGACCACCGTGGACGCCACGCTCGCGGAGACCCGCGACGTGCTGGGCCAGGTGCAGACCCTGCTGGGCGACCTCAACGACAAGCTGGTCCTGCTCGACGAGGTGCCCGAGCTCAAGGCGAAGCTCGACGCCGTGCTCGCCGCGGTCCAGAAGGGCTGAGGCCGAGCGCCCGCACCAGCACCACCGCCTGCTCGAGGTCGATCACGGCCTTGCCCAGCGAGGCGGCCACCGGATCGTCTCCTGGCGCGGATCGCGCCGGGTCCGACGGTTGACAGGCGGGCAGGTCCAGGTTCTAAAGTGGAAGCGTGACTATTTTAGAGGAGAGGTGGCGTCCCCGGATCGTCACCGACGGTCCCGCGGTCGACGAGGCGGCTGCCCACGATGCCGCCGTCGACCTGCTCACCGCACTCGGCCTCGACCTCACCGTCGAGCACCTCGCCGACACGCCCCGACGGATGGTGGACGCCCTGGTCGAGCTGACCTCGCCGCCGGAGTTCGAGCTGACGACCTTCCCCAATGACGACGAGTACGACGAGCTGGTCCTCGTCGAGGACATCCCCGTGCAGTCGCTGTGCGAGCACCACATGCTGCCGTTCGTCGGGGTGGCCCACGTCGGCTATCTCCCCGGCGCGCGCATCCTCGGCCTGTCGAAGTTCGCGCGGATGGTCGACCACCACGCCCGCCGCCCGCAGACCCAGGAGCGGCTGACGAAGCGGATCGCCGACCACCTGCGGCGCGAGCTCGCCCCCCGTGGCGTCGGCGTCGTCATCGACGCGCAGCACACCTGCATGAGCCTGCGCGGAGCCCGGGCGACCGGCTCGCGCACGCTGACCTCGGCCCTGTTCGGGCAGCTGCGTGACGACGCCCGCAGCCGCGCGGAGTTTCTCGACCTAACCCGGGGCCGGCGATGAACGTCGTCGTGGTCGGAGGAGGCCTGGCCGCTGCCAACGCCGTCACGGAGCTGCGGGCACAGGGGCACTCCGGCGACATCGTCGTCGTGGGCGAGGAGTCGCACCCGCCGTACGAGCGGCCGCCGCTGTCCAAGGGCATCCTGCTCGGCTCGGCCGAGCCGGACGCGGCGCTCGCGCACCCCCGGGCCTGGTACGACGAGCACCAGGTGGACCTGCGCACCGGGACCGTCGTGACCGGGATCGACCTCGACCGGCGGCGGGTGCGGCTGGGAGCGGAGGAGCTGCCCTACGACCGGCTGCTGCTCGCGACCGGTGCCACCCCGCGCCGGCTGCCGATGGCCGACGCGTCGGGCGCTCCGGTGCAGTACCTGCGCACCCTCGACGACGCCCTCGCCCTGCGGGACCGGCTCAGTGAGGGCGCCCGGATCGCGATCATCGGCGCCGGCTGGATCGGGCTCGAGGTCACCTCGGCCGCCCGCCAGCGCGGGGCATCGGTCACCGTGCTCGAGGCGGCGCCGCTGCCACTCCAGCGGGTGCTCGGCGACGAGCTGGCCAGGGTCTTCGCCGATCTCCACCGCGAGCACGGCGTGGACCTGCGCCTCGGCGTCCGCGTCGCCGGCGTGGAGCGGGTCGACGACACGGCGGTCGTCCACGTCGAGGGCGGAGCGCCGGTGGTCGCCGACCTGCTGCTGGTCGCGATCGGTGTCACGCCGGTCGACGCACTCGCCGCGGGGGCCGGCTTGGCCGTCGACGACGGCATCCTGGTCGACGCCCGGCTACGTACCCCGGATCCCCACGTCCTCGCCGCCGGCGACGTCGCCCGCCACGCCCACCCCGCGCTCGGCACCCGGATCCGCGTCGAGCACTGGGACACGGCCATCCAGCAGGGCCGTCATGCGGCCCGGGTCATGCTCGGCGCCGACGAGCCCTACGCCCGGCTGCCGTACTTCTTCACCGACCAGTACGACCTCGGGATGGAGTACGTCGGCCACGTCGATGCGACCGCCGGGTACGACCGCCTCGTGGTCCGTGGCGATCTGGCCGCCCGGCAGGCGAGCGTGCTGTGGCTGAGCGACGACCGGGTGCTGGCCGGCATGCACCTCAACGACTGGGACGCGATCGACCCGCTGCGGGCCGTGGTCGGTGGGCCTGCCACGGATGCCGTCCGCGACCCGTCGGTGCCGCTCGTCGACCTCATGTAACTAAGTGTTACGTCACGGAATTGTGACCAGTGGGGCCAGAGTGGTGGATAGCGGTGCTGTAACACTTAGTTACAAGATGCGGCCGTGGTGCCGCACGTGCAGGGCGCGGACCCGCTCGGCGTACTCCTCGACCGGGCCGTCCACGGGGATCCGCGGCGCGACCTCGGTGATCCGGAGCGCGGCGACGGGGGACTCGGGCAGGCCGAGCTCGGCGTACCACGCGACGAGCTGGGGCGTCGACGTCGCGAAGACGATCCGGCCCAGGCCGGCCCAGGCGTGCGCGGCCGAGCACATCGCGCAGTGCTCGCCCGATGTGTACACGGTCAGCGCGGCCCGCTCGGCGGACGGCACGTTCGCCGCGGCCCACAGGGCGATCGCCAGCTCGGGATGCCGGGTGCCGTCGCCGGCGCTGACGTGGTTGTGGTCCTCCATCAGCACGGTGCCGTCGGCGGCCACGAGCACCGATCCGAACGGCTCGTCGCCGGCGGCGACGGCGGCCTCGGCGAGCTCGACGCACCGGTCCAAGTGGCGTCGGTCCTCGGCGGAGACAGACATGGCGGGGCCCTCCTCAGGCTCGGATGATGCGGCGTTCGATCGCGGCGGCGACGGCGCCGGCCCGGGTGTCGACCCCGAGCTTGGTGTAGATGTGCGAGAGGTGCGACTTCACCGTCGCCTCGGAGACGAAGAGCTCGCGCGCCATCTCCTTGTTGCCGAGTCCGCGGGAGAGGAGCTCGAGCACCTCGACCTCACGCTCGGTGATGGTGACCGCACCGGGTGCCGTCCGGCGGACCAGGGTCGCGGCGACCGAGGGCGCGAGGACGGTCTCTCCGCGGGCGGTGGCACGGATCCCGGCGAACAGCTCGTCGGGCGGCGCGTCCTTGAGCAGGTAGCCGCGGGCACCGGCCTCCAGCGCGCGCAGGATGTCGGACTCGGTGTCGTACGTCGTCAGCACGAGTACCTCGGGCGGCTCGCCCAGGGCCCGCAGCGCCGCGGTCACCTCGGCACCCCCGGCCTCGCCGTCGCCCAGGCTCAGGTCCATCAGCACGACGTCCGGCCGGCCCGCGCGGACGACGGCGAGAGCGTGGTCGAGCCCGTCCGCCTCGCCGACCACGGTCAGGTCCTCCTGCCCCTCGACCAGGGCGCGCAGCCCGGCCCGGATCACCGGGTGGTCGTCGACCAGCACGATCCGGATCATCGTGTCTCCTTCCCTTCCGCGCTCTCCCGCACCGGGAAGCGGACCGACACGGTCGTCCCCTCCCCGGGCGCACTCTCGACGTCGGCCCGGCCGCCGAGCGCCTCGGCCCGGTCGCGGATGCCGGCCAGCCCGCGTCCCCGGGTGCCGGACGGGCGCACCTGGTGCCCGACGTCGACCTGGTCGAAGCCGTGCCCGTCGTCGCGTACGTCGAGCACCACCTCGTCCACGTGATAGGTCAGGGTCAGCGCCACCCGGCCGGCCCCGGCGTGCTCGCGGACGTTGGCCAGCGCGCCACGGGCGGTGCGCACCAGGGCCGCCCCCACGTCGGCGGGTACGACGACGGGCTCGCCGTCGACGCGGACCTCGATCCGCATGCCGGGGGATGCCTGGGCGAGCTGGTCGGCTGCGCGCCGCAGGGCGGCGGGCAGCGCGGTGCCGGTGACGTCGCCGGCGAGGTCGGCGGGCGCGAGGTCGCGCACGACGCGGCGCACCTCGTCGAGGCCGTCGCGTGCGGTGGCCGCGGCGGTGTGGACGTGCTCGCGGGCCGCGGTCGGCTGCGCGGACCAGGCCTGCTCGGCGGCCTGGAGCAGCAGGTTGATGCTGGACAGTCCCTGTCCCACCGAGTCGTGGATCTCCCGGGACAGGCGGGTCCGCTCGGCGAGGGCGCCGGTGCGGTGCTGCTCCTCGGCGAGCTCGGCCTGCGCCTCGACCAGCTGGTCGAGCAGGTCCTGCCGGGCCCGCGACTCGAGGTCGAGCGCGCGGTAGGCGAGCACGGTGACCAGGCCGACGCCGATCGGCCCGGCCACCTGGACCGGGTCGAAGCCGTCGGCCCACGAATTGTCGAGTCGCTGCCAGGCCGCGGTCAGCAGCACGGTCATCAGGACGACCGTGCCGACCGCCCACGGAAAGGGCAGCACCCGCAGCACCGCGAACGCCACCGGTACCGCGCACCACGCGAACGACGGCGCCGCCGTGGTCAGCGCGCCCCACAGCACGACCATGCCGGTCACCCACACGGTCGGCCACCAGCTGCGGTCGGCCAGCAGGCCGCGGGTCGCGTAGGCGAGGCCGAGCACGAGCGCACCGGCCAGGACGGCGACCCCGGTGGCGTCGAGGGAGTGCCGGTCGACGTAACGCACCGCGCAGGTGACGAGCAGGACGACCAGGACGACGAGCAGCCACCGGTCGAGGCGGCTCGCCGGGGCGAGGATGCCGTGCTCGCCTGGACGGCGGGCGGGCTGGAGGACGGACATGGCGGGACCAGCGTAGGGAGCAGGGGCCACGACGGCATCAACCGATTGGCTATCGGGCGGTAGCCGGCTGCCCGACGTGCGGGGCCCGGCCGCCACCGCAGAGTGGTGGACATGAAGCGCAACCACCTCATCACCAGCTCCCTGCTCGTCGCGACCGCCGCCACGGCGAGCCTCGCCGGACTCGCCGGTACGACGGCCGCGACCGCCGCGGACCGCGACCACGGTCGCGCCGCGACCTACCTGCTCACCGGCGACCCGGTCGACGCGAGCAACCCGGCCGGCTCGAAGTTCGAGGGCATCGGCGCCGACGAGAAGCGCGGCCGCTTCTACGTCAGCGAGGTCACCGGCGGCGAGCTCCACCGCGGCAAGGTCGGCACCGCCCGGACCCAGGAGTGGCTCGCCGGCAACGGCACCGACGGCCGGTACACCGCCCGCGGCGTGACGGTCGACGCCAAGGGCCGCGTCTACGTCGCCGGCGGCCCCAACGGCATCAGCAACGGTGGCCCCAACGGCATCGACCCCGCGGGCACCGACAACGCCTCGCGCCCGGACCTGTGGGTCTACGCCAAGTCGGGCGAGCTGCTCGCCGCCCTGCAGATCCCGGGCAAGCCAGTCTTCCTGAACGACGTCGCGATCGGCCCCGACGGCGCGGCGTACTTCACCAACTCCAAGGACGCGGAGATCTACCGGGTCGCGCAGGGCAAGAACGGCTGGAGCGTGCGGCTCTGGGCCGACGCCACCGCCAAGATCGCCGGCCAGCCCGGCTTCAACCTCGGCGGCATCGTCGTCAGCGCGGACGAGAAGGCGCTCGTCGTCGCACAGGGCAACACCGGCAGGCTCTGGCGCTTCGCGCTGGCGACCGGCAAGGTCCGCCAGGTCAGGACCGGCGGCGCGGACCTGACCGACGCCGACGGCCTGGTGCTGCAGGGCAACCGCCTCACCGTGGTCCGCAACTTCAAGAAGCAGATCGCGACCCTGCGTCTGTCCGCCGACGGTCGCAAGGCGAAGCTGATCCGCCAGCGCGCCTCCTCGCCCGACCGCGTGCTCACCACCGCCAAGGCGATCCGTGGCCAGATCCTGTACGTCGACAGCAAGTTCGACGAGCAGATCGCCTCGGGTCCCTACGAGGTCATCGCGGACCCGACCCGATGAAGCGGCGGCTCGTCGTCCTCGGGACCACCGCCCTCCCGCTCGCGCTCGCCCTGGGCGCGTGCGGGGGCGGCGACCCGGCCGACCGGCCGGAGCCGTCCGCCGGCGTCGACCGGACGACGAGCCCCACGGCCGCCACCGACGCCGACGCTTCCCAGTCGGACGCCACGGCGTCGACCACGTCGGCGGTCCCCGCCGTCCCGCAGGCCGAGCTCGACCAGCGCCTGCGGGACGCCGCCTGGGCGAACGACGTGCAGGCCGCTCGCGGCCTGGTGAAACAGGGCGCCGACGTCAACGCCAAGGACGACACCGAGCAGTCGGCGTACCTGGTCGCGACGAGCGAGGGCTACCTCGACCTGCTCCGCCTGACCCTCCGCAACGGAGCGGAGGTCGACGACAAGGACAGCTGGAACGGCACCGGTCTGATCCGCGCCGCCGAGCGGGGCCACGGCCTGGTGGTGGGGGAGCTGCTGCGCGCCGGGATCGACCGCGACCACGTCAACCGGATCGGCTACCAGGCCATCCACGAGGCCGTCTGGCTCGGCGAGGACACCCGCGCCTACGCCACGACGGTCCGGGCGCTCGCCGCCGGCGGTGCCCGGCTCGACCCGGTCTCGCCGTCGGCGGGACTGACGCCGCTGCAGATGGCCCGCGAGCGTGGCTTCGCCGGCCTGGAGAGGATCCTGAGGAACGTGACCACCGCCGACCGGCCCGCCGACGCGAACGCCGCCCTGCTCCGCGCGGCCCGCGCCGGGGACGCCGACGCCGTCGCCGTGGCGGTGCGCGCCGGAGCGGACATCGAGACCCGCGACGGCAACGAGCGCACCGCGCTGCTGCTCGCGGCCACCTACGACCAGGTCGCCGTCGCCGAGCTGCTCGTCGCCATGGGCGCCGACCCCGACGCGCTCGACGACCGCCACGACACCCCCTGGCTGGTCACCGGCGTGACCGGCAGCGTCGCGATGCTCGAGGCGCTGCTTCCCGCCGACCCCGACTTGACCATCGAGAACAGGTACGGCGGCCTCTCGCCCATCCCGGCCGGCGAGCGCGGCCACGTCGGCTACATCCGCCGGGTGGTGCGGACCGGCGTCGACCTCGACCACGTCAACGACCTCGGCTGGACGTCCATGCTGGAGGCGATCATCCTCGGCAACGGCAGTGAGCCCTACCAGGAGATCGTCCGGATCCTGCTCGACGCCGGGGCCGACCCGGCGATTGCCGACCGCGAGGGCGTCACGCCGCTGCGTCATGCCGAGCAGCGCGGGTACGACGCGATCGCGGCGCTGCTGCGGAGCTGACCGCGCTCGCGCGGGTGCCCGGTGCGGGTGGGGACGGCGGCTACGGTTGCCGGGTGCCCTTCTCCTGCACCGGGCCCGTCATCGAGTGGCGGGGACCAGCGCCCTTCGTCTTCCTCGCCGTGCCGGACGAGGAGAGCGAGGACCTCAAGGAGGCGGCGCGCGGGCTGGAGTACTGGGGCCAGGTCGCCGTCGACGTCCGGATCGGCGGCACCGACTTCCGCACGGCGCTGTTCCCCAAGGACGGGCGCTACCTGGTGCCGCTGCGGATCGCCGTACGCCGGGCCGAGGGGATCGAGGTCGGCCAGGAGCTGACCGCCGTGCTGGAGCTCGCGTCCAGGGACGGGACGAGGAGCTGACGTGCCCGTCACGCTCGCCCACCCCGCCGCCGTCCTCCCGCTGCGCGGCCTGGGCCTGCCGCTGTCGGCGATGGTCATCGGGTCGATGGTCCCGGACCTGCCGGTGCTCGCGCGGACCTGGTCGCTCTACGACTTCACGCACAGCCCGCTGGGGATCGTGACCGTCGACCTCGCGGTCACGGTCGTGCTGCTGGCGTTCTGGGACCGGTGGGGCCGCGACGCGCTCGTCGACACGACACCCGCCCTCGTCCGGGACCGACTCCCGGGCCGGGCCCGGATCGGCCGCCGTGCGTGGCTGCTCGTCCCGCTCGCCGCGATCGTCGGCTCGCTGACCCACGTCGCCTGGGACGCCTTCACCCATCAGGGCCGCTGGGGCGTGCGACACGTGGCCTGGCTCCAGGAGACGCACGGGCCGCTCCCCGGCCAGCAGTGGGCCCAGTTCGGCTCGGGCGTCGCCGGCCTGCTCGTGGTCGGCTGGGCGATCGCCCGGTACGTCGCCCGCTCGCCCCGGCGCGCGCCGCGACCGCGCCGGCTGCCCGCCGCGACCCTCCCGGCCGGGTTCGGCGCCGCCACCGCCGTCTCCCTCACCGCCGGACTCCTCGGCCTCCGCGACGGCTGGCATGCCGCCGCCTTCGACGCGGCGGTCGCCGGCATCCTGGCGCTGGCAGGGCTGGTGCTGCTCGTCGCGCTGGCCTGGCACCTGTCCGGGGCGCCCACCGGGACCGAGGAGGTCAGCGGCCCGGTCGCTCCCTGAGCGTGACCGGCGGGCCGGCGTACGACGCGAGGGTGGCGCGCACCGCGTCGGAGACGGGCCATGCGGCGCCGGTCGCGGTGTCCCAGAACACGGTGGAGGTCTCGGCCACGATGGCCGGTGCGTGGTCGGGCGCGACCCGCAGCTCGAGGGAGACCGAGAACGAGGACCGTCCGATGTGGCTGACCCAGGTCCGCACCAGGAAGGGCTGGAAGGCCACGAAGCGCATCTCGGCGTGATAGTCGACCCGCTGCGCGCCGACCAGCTCGGTCACGCCGGACGGGAGGTCGCGGAGCAGGCCGCGACGCTCGTCGCCGGCGCTCAGCCGCGCGTGCCGGAAGAACAGCAGCCGGGCCTCGTCGAGCACGCGGAGCGCCTCGACGCTGTCGACGTGGCCGCCGAGGTTGATGTCGCGCATCCGCGCCTGGATCTCGCAGTCGAAGACCTCACTCACGGCCGCATCCTCCCAGCCGCGCCCGGAGGTGTCGCCGGAGCCTGGCAAATGCGCGTCAAGCCGCGTCAAGAACGCGTCAACACGGCGGATCCCCACGGTCGGGAGCACTTTGCTGGAGGCATGAACATGGAAGCCGGCCTCCTGATCGCAGGGGTGATCGCCGTCGCGATCTACCTGCTCGTGGCCTTGATCCTCCCGGAGCGTTTCTAGTGTCCGACACCGCCGGCGGCCTGCTGTCGATCGCCGCCCTCATCGCCCTGCTCGCGATCGTGTACGTGCCCCTGGGCGACTACATGGCGCGGGTCTTCACCAGCGGCAGACACCTGCGCGTCGAGCGTGGGGTCTACCGCCTGACCGGCGTCAACCCCGATGCCGAGCAGAGCCCCAAGGCCTATGCCCTCAGCGTCGTGGGGTTCTCGTTGGTCAGCATCGCGCTGCTGATGGGCATCTTGACCGCCCAGGCCCAGCTGCCGATGAGCCGAGATCTCGGTGGCATGCCGTTCTGGATGTCCTTCAACACGGCGATCTCGTTCGTCACCAACACCAACTGGCAGTCGTACGCCGGGGAGTCGACCCTGGGCTTCACGGCCCAGATGGCCGGTCTGGCGGTGCAGAACTTCCTGTCCGCGGCGGTCGGCATCGCCGTCGCGGTGGCGCTCATCCGCGGGTTCGCGCGGACGCGCAGCGGGGCGCTGGGCAACTTCTGGGTCGACCTGACCCGCGGCACCCTGCGGATCCTGCTGCCGATCGCCTTCGTGGGTGCGGTCCTCCTGCTCCTCGGCGGCGTCATCCAGAACTTCCACGACAGCACCATGACCACACTGTCGGGTCAGAGCCAGATCCTCCCGGGCGGGCCCGTGGCCAGTCAGGAGGTCATCAAGAACCTGGGCAACAACGGCGGCGGCTTCTTCAACGCGAACGCCGCCCATCCCTTCGAGAACCCGAGCGGCTTCACGAACCTCCTCGAGGTCTTCCTGATCCTGGTGCTGCCGATCTCGTTGACCCGCACCCTCGGGACGATGGTGGGCAACCGCCGGCAGGGACTGGCCGTCCTCGGCGCGATGGGCGCGCTCATGACCGTCGCCGTCACCCTGGCGACCTGGGCCGAGGTCGGCGCGCAGTCGCCCACCGCGCAGGCGGCCGGCGCCGCGATGGAGGGCAAGGAGACCCGCTTCGGTGAGTGGGCGTCGGCCTTGTTCGCGGTCGCGACCACCGGCACGTCCACCGGCGCGGTCAACTCCGCCCACGACTCGATGACGCCGGTCGGCGGCGGCACGGTGCTGCTGAACATGATGCTCGGCGAGATCGCCCCGGGCGGTGTCGGCGCGGGGATCTACGGCATCTTGATCATGGCGATCCTCGCCGTGTTCATCTGCGGCCTGATGGTCGGCCGCACGCCCGAGCTGCTCGGCAAGAAGATCAGCGCCCGGCAGATGACCTATGTCGCCCTCTACACGCTGACCACGCCGGCGCTGGTGCTGGTCGGCACCGGCGTCGCGATCTCCCGCGGGTCGACCGCCGACGCGGTGGGCAATCCGGGGGGCCACGGCTTCAGCGAGGTCCTCTACGCCTACACCTCGGCGGCCAACAACAACGGCAGCGCCTTCGGCGGCATCACGGTGACATCGGACTTCTTCCAGATCACGCTCGGGCTCGCGATGCTGCTCGGCCGGCTGATCCCCATCGTGTTCGTCCTGCTCCTGGCCGGCTCGCTGGCCGAGCAGGGCAAGGTCCCGGTCACGGCCGGCACCCTGCCCACCCACCAACCGCTCTTCGTCGGGATGCTGGTCGGGGTCATCGTGATCATGACCGGCCTCACCTATTTCCCGGCGCTCGCCCTCGGACCGATCGCGGAGGCCCTCGCATGACAACCGACCAGACGACCACCCCTGTCGACGGACCCGAGCTGGCCGGGCACCCCACCCCGGACCCGGTACGACGGCCGGCCGCGGGCATGAGCCTGCGGGTGCTGCTCGGCCAGGCGCTGCAGCAGCTCCCCGAGGCCCTGCGCAAGCTCGACCCGCGGCACCTGTGGCGCTCGCCGGTGATGTTCCTGGTCTGGCTCGGCTCGGTCGGCACCACCGTCGCCGCGCTGGCCGACCCGAGCCTGTTCGCGATCTCCCTCGCGGTCTGGCTGTGGCTGACCGTGCTCTTCGGCAACCTCGCCGAAGCCGTGGCCGAGGGCCGCGGCAAGGCGCAGGCGGCGTCGCTGCGGGCCACGCGCTCCGGCACCGTCGCCCGGCTGCTGGACGCGTCCGGTGCCGAGAGCCGGGTCCCGGGGACCCAGCTGCAGGTCGGCGACCGGGTCGTCGTGGAGGCGGGCGAGGTGATCCCGGGCGACGGCGACATCGTCGAGGGCATCGCGTCGGTGGACGAGTCCGCGATCACGGGGGAGTCCGCGCCGGTCATCCGGGAGGCCGGCGGCGACCGCAGCGCCGTGACCGGCGGCACCCGAGTGCTCTCGGACCGCATCGTCGTGCGGATCACGGCCGCGGCCGGCGAGACCTTCCTGGACAAGATGATCGCGCTGGTCGAGGGCACCTCGCGCCGCAAGACGCCGAACGAGGTCGCGCTGTCGATCCTGCTGGCCAGCCTGAGCCTGGTCTTCCTCGCCGCCGTCGCGACCCTCGCCCCGATGGCCGAGTACGCCGGGGCGCCGCAGGACCTGGTGGTCCTCGTCGCCCTGCTGGTCTGCCTGATCCCGACGACCATCGGGGCGCTCCTCTCGGCGATCGGCATCGCCGGCATGGACCGCCTGGTCCGGGTGAACGTCCTGGCCATGTCCGGCCGCGCGGTGGAGGCCGCCGGTGATGTCAGCACGCTGCTGCTCGACAAGACCGGCACGATCACCTACGGCAACCGTCAGGCGGCCCGGTTCGTCCCCGCCGCCGGGGTCAGCGAGGAGCGGTTGCGCGACGTGGCGCGGCTGTCGAGCCTCGCCGACCAGACGCCGGAAGGTCGCTCCATCGTCGAGCTCGCCCTCACGCAGGGGGCCGACGACCGGGACCTCCCCGCGGGCGCCACGTTCGTCGAGTTCACCGCGCAGACCCGGATGTCCGGCGTCGACCTCGCCGACGGGACGCAGGTCCGCAAGGGCGCCGGCTCCGCCGTCGCCACCTGGCTGGGCACGAACCCCTCGGCCGACGTGACCGACGTCGTCGACGAGATCGCCCGCTCCGGCGGCACGCCGCTCGTCATCGGCTGCATCGACGCCGGCGCGACGCAGGGCCACGTGCTCGGTGTCGTCCACCTCAAGGACGTCGTCAAGCAGGGCATGACCGAGCGGTTCGCCGAGTTGCGCGCGATGGGCATCCGGACCGTGATGATCACGGGCGACAACGCACTGACCGCCCGGGCGATCGCGGAGGAGGCGGGTGTGGACGACTTCCTCGCCGAGGCCACCCCCGAGGACAAGCTGGCCTACATCCGCAAGGAGCAGGAGGGCGGCCGCCTGGTCGCGATGACCGGCGACGGCACCAACGACGCCCCCGCGCTGGCCGCCGCCGATGTCGGCGTCGCGATGAACAGCGGTACGGCGGCCGCGAAGGAGGCCGGCAACATGGTCGACCTCGACTCGGACCCCACGAAGCTCATCGACGTCGTCGAGATCGGCAAGCAGCTCCTCATCACCCGCGGCGCGCTGACGACCTTCTCGATCGCCAACGACGTGGCGAAGTACTTCGCGATCATCCCGGCGATGTTCGTGGCGGCCTACCCGTCGCTCGACCGGCTCAACGTGATGGGCCTGGCCACGCCGGAGTCGGCGATCCTGTCGGCGGTCATCTTCAACGCGCTCATCATCGTGGCGCTGATCCCGCTCGCGCTGCGGGGCGTCCGGTTCAAGGCTGCGTCGGCGACCTCGATCCTGCGGCGCAACATCTACATCTTCGGACTCGGCGGCATCGTCGTCCCGTTCGTCGGCATCAAGCTCATCGACCTGCTCGTCTCCACCGTCCCCGGCCTGGGCCGCTAGAAGGACCTGATCACCATGGTTTCCTCCACCTTGTCCGACCTGGCCCGCCAGTCCCTGGCTGCCCTCCGACTCCTCGTCGTGTTCACCGTGATCCTCGGCGTCGGCTATCCCGTGGCCGTCTGGGCCGTGGGCCGCACGCTCGGCGACCGGGCCGACGGTCAGCCCGTCCGCGTCGACGGACAGGTCGTCGGGTCCGCGCTCATCGGGCAGAGCTTCACGGGCCCGGAGTGGTTCCACGCCCGTCCCTCCGCCAACGACTACGACCCGCTCGCGTCGGCGCCGAGCAACCTGGGGCCGCTGAGCCGCGACCTCGACGCGGCGATCGCGGAGCGTCGTACGGCGGTCGCCGCGGCCGAGGGTGTCGCCGGGTCCGCCGTCCCCGCCGATGCCGTGACCGGCTCCGGCTCCGGGCTCGACCCGCACATCTCGCCCGCCTACGCCGAGCTCCAGGCGGCGCGCGTGGCCGCGGCGAACGGGCTGTCCCTCGCCGAGGTGCACCGGCTGATCCAGGACCACACGCAGGGCCGGTTCCTCGGGTTCCACGGCGAGCCCGGCGTCAACGTCCTGACGCTCAACGTGGCGATCCGCGAGGCGTCGGCGTGACGCCCCGCCCCAATCGTCGCCACGACAGGTAGAGACTGGGCCCATGGAGACGGCCGACGCCCGCGGGCGGCTGCGGGTCTATCTCGGCGCCGCGCCCGGGGTCGGGAAGACCTACGCGATGCTCGACGAGGGCCATCGGCGGCGCGACCGCGGCACCGACGTGGTGGTCGGGTACGTCGAGACCCACGGTCGCCGGAAGACGATCGGCTCCCTCGGCGACCTGGAGGTGGTGCCGCGCGCCCGCGTCGCGTACCGCGGCACGGTCCAGGAGGAGATGGACCTCGACGCGATCCTCCAGCGACGCCCCAGCGTCGTGCTCGTCGACGAGCTGGCGCACACCAACGTGCCGGGTGGCCGGCACGAGAAGCGCTGGCAGGACGTCGAGGCGCTGCGCGACGCGGGGATCGAGGTGATCACCACCGTCAACATCCAGCACCTCGAGTCGCTCAACGACGTCACCGAGTCGATCACCGGAGTGCGACAGCGCGAGACCGTGCCCGACGCGGTGGTCCGCGCCGCCGACCAGATCGAGCTCGTGGACATGAGCCCGCAGTCGCTGCGTCGGCGGATGGCGCACGGCAACATCTACGCGCCCGAGAAGGTCGACGCCGCCCTCGCCAACTACTTCCGCGAGGGCAACCTCACCGCCCTGCGGGAGGTGGCCCTGCTCTGGCTGGCCGACCGTGTCGACGAGGGCCTGGAGCGCTACCGCGAGCAGCACGACATCAAGGGCACCTGGGCCACGCGGGAGCGCGTCGTCGCCGCTGTGACCGGTGGCCCGGAGTCGGCGACCCTGATGCGCCGGGCGGCGCGGATCGCCTCGCGCCGGGCCGGCGGTGAGTGGCAGGCCCTCTACGTCACCCGGCACGACGGCCTCAGTGGCGTCGCCCCCGACCGGCTCGCCGCCCTGCGCGCCAAGGCCGAGGACCTCGGCGGCAGCTTCCACACGATCGTCGGCGACGATGCCGCCGAGGCGATCCTCGAGTTCGCCCGGGCCGAGAACGCCAACCAGGTCATCATCGGGGCCAGCCGCCGGAGCCGGCTCTCGACCCTGGCCCGGCCCGGCATCGGGGAACGGGTCATCGCCGCGTCCGGGGACATCGACATCCACATCGTGACCCACGACTACGCCCGCCGGCGCGGTCTCGCCCCTCGGCAGCCCGACAGTGTGCTCGGCGTACGACGCCGGATCGCGGGCTTCGTCTTCGCGCTGGTCGCGCCGTTGGTCGTCAGCGCCGTCCTCAAGCTCACCGACCGGTTCCACGGCCTGCCCTCGGAAGCGATGGTGCTGATGGTGGTGGTGGTGGCCACCGCGCTGGTCGGCGGCCTGATCCCCGCGATCATCGCCGCGCTGAGCAGCGGGCTGCTCCTCAATCTGCTGTTCACCCCGCCGCTCTACGAGCTGACCATCGCCGAGCCGGGCAATGCGCTCGCCATCGTCCTGTTCGTGGTGGTCGGCATCGCCGTCGCCACGGTGGTCGACCATTCGGCGCGCCGCGCCGCGGAGGCGCGGAAGGCGCGTGCCGAGGCGGACGCGCTCACCGTCCTGGCCCACAGCCTGCTCAACTCCGGTGACGACCTGGCCGGCCTGCTGGGCTCGGCCTGCGAGGTGTTCAGCGCGTCCGGCGGCGCCGTCCTGCGGCGCGGCGAGCGCGGCGGTCACGAGGTGGTGGCCTGCGTGGGCGAGGCGCCGACGGGCATCGAGGCCACCGACATCTCGACCGCGATCGACGACGACACGGTCCTGGTCCTGCGCGGCGGCAACCACAGCGCCTCCGAGCGCGCTCTGCTCAACGCGTACGCCGCCTACGCCAAGGTGATCGCGGAGCGCCGACGTGCCGGCCGGGCCGAGGTCGAGCGGCTGCGCCTGGCCGAGGCGGACCGGACCCGGACCGCGCTGCTGGCCGCCGTGTCCCACGACCTGCGCTCGCCGCTTGCCGCCGTGAAGGCGTCGGTGTCCAGCCTGCGCAGCGATGCGGTGACCTTCTCCGAGGAGGACGAGGCGGAGCTGCTGGAGACCATCGAGACCGCCGCCGACCGGCTCGACGCGCTGGTGACCAACCTGCTCGACATGAGCCGGATCCACACCGGCGCGGTCCACGCCCAGCTCACCGAGGTCAGCCTCGGCCGGGCCGTGACCTACGCGATCGCGCCGCTGGCCGGCAACGAGCGGATCACGGTCGACGTGCCGCGGGATCTCACCGTCCTCGCCGACGCCGGCCTGCTCGACCGGGTCGTGGCCAATATCGCCGAGAACGCGCTCAAGTACACGCCGCTCGGGGCCGACATCCGCATCGACGGCACTGCCATCGACGGCACCATCGACGCCACCGCCGACAGCGGCGCGGGCGCGCGGGCGATCCTGCGCATCAGCGACAACGGGCCCGGCGTGCCCGACCACCACCAGGACCGGCTCTTCGCGCCCTTCCAGCGGCTCGGCGACGTCCCCTGGAAGGACGGCGTCGGCCTCGGCCTGGCCGTCGCGCGCGGCCTCACCGAGGCGATGGGCGGCACCATCGCGACCGAGGACACCCCGGCCGGTGGGCTGACCTTCGTGCTGGAGTTCCCCCGCCCGCCCGCACCCGAGGAGGAGCGTCGATGACCTTCGTCCTCGCCGTCGACGACGACCCGGCGATCCTGCGCACCCTCTCCATCAACCTGCGAGCCCGCGAGTACGACGTCGAGACGGCCGCCGACGGCCGCTCGGCGCTGCAGATCGTCGACGAGCGGATGCCCGACGTCATCCTGCTCGACCTGGGGCTGCCCGACATCGACGGCATCAGCGTGCTGCGGCGGCTCCGGGCGTTCACCCAGGTGCCCGTGATCGTGGTGTCTGCGCGCAGCGAGCCCGACGACAAGGTCGAGGCGCTCGATCTGGGCGCGGACGACTTCATCACCAAGCCGTTCTCGATCGAGGAGCTGCTGGCCCGGGTCCGCGTCACGACGCGCCGGGCGAGTGTCGCCGAGCCGGCCCTCGTGGTGACGTCCGGTGACGTCCGGCTGGACGTCACCGAGTCCCGGGCCGTGCGCTCCGGGGAGGAGGTCCACCTGACGCCGATCGAGTGGAGGATCGTCGAGACGCTCGCCCGCCGGCGGGGACGCCTGGTGCGCCAGTCCGAGCTGCTGCACGCGGTGTGGGGGCCGGGCTACGAGCGGCAGACCAACTACCTGCGCGTCCACCTCGCCAGCATCCGGCGCAAGATCGAGGACAACCCGTCCGCGCCCCGGATCTTCGTGACGGAGCCCGGCATCGGCTACCGCCTGCTGCCCGAAGGCGGTTGAGCCGCCGCCACGACCGCGCCCACGACCGCGCCCACGACGCGGCACGGCGTACGGTCGGAGCCATGGCACGCAGCTACGAGCAGATCAGTGCGGAGCGGTTCGGGGCGGCCGAGGGGGTCGACGACTGGCGGGTCCTGGGCTGGCACGCCTTCGCGGTCTTCCGCACCGGCACCTTCGCGACCGGGCTCGCCCTGGTCAACGCGATCGGCGACCTCGCCGAGGCCGCCGACCACCACCCGGACCTGAAGCTCGGCTACCCGGCCCTGGCGGTGCGGCTCGCGACCCACGACACGGAGTCCCTCACCACCGCGGACCTCGACCTCGCGCAGCGGATCTCCGCCGCCGCCCGCGACCTGGGCGTGGCCGGCGACCCGGAGGCTGTCGTCGCCTGGGAGTGACGTGCTCGTTGCGTGGCCCTGCCCGCGAGTTGGGTGTTGCCGCACCTTCATGGGCTTCGCGGCGCAGAAGGTCAGAGCACGCGTCAGGCGATCCTCTTCCACGCCGAGTAGTTGCCGGCGAGGTCGACGACCCTGACGAAGCGCGGCGCCTTCTTGAGGACAAAGGCCTTGCGGTCGAACTTCCTGAGGCCACGCGGATGGGCCTTCTTCGTCGCGAACTGCACCTGCGCGACGCCCGACACCTTGTCGGTCGCGCGGACTCTGACCTTGTATCTGCGTGCAGCCAGCCGTTGGGCCACCGGGCCCCTGCTGCTCGTGGAGGTCGCCGCCTTGACGACCGGCGAGGTCAGGTCCAGCACGATGTCATCGGTGAACGTCTGCTCGCTGTAGGTAGTCCCCGAGAAGCTGGGGTCGACGCGAACGAACCGGACGTACACCGTCTTCGGTAGCTTCTCGTCACCGGAGCCCACGAGAGTCCACGGGACCGTGGCAGCGAGCTCAGGCGACTGGAAGTTCGCGAACCCGCCGTCGTTGTCGATGATCATCCCGTCGCGGTAGTACGCCGGCCAGACCACCTTCAGCGTCACGTGGCGCGAGTTCGTGTACTGCGCGCCGGCATTGATGGAGATGCCGGGCGGTCCGGGCGGTGGAAGCACGAGTGTGAAGCTCTGCGTCGGGCTCGACATCCCGGCGCTCCCATCGGACTCGATGTTGGCGATCCGGATCGTGTGCGGTCCCGAACCCGGCACGTTGACCGGCGCACCCGACACACTCACGTCGAAGGTCCTTGCTGCGCTCGTTCCCTCGTCGATGAAGATGCGCACGGAGCTGACCCCGTCGGCCCTCGTGAACTGGACGTTGAACGACTGGTCCCGGATGACCTGTCCCGGCGTCGGGCTGATGATGGTCGGCGCCGAGGCGACGGGATCGGCCGAGGCGGACGGGAGGACGCCCGCCGAGAAGCCGAGGAGTAGGACGACGAGAGCGAGACTGACGCGGAGTCGAACGGCGTACTTCACCGGTGAAGACTAGGCCTGGCGGCGCCGACCATGCAGCCGGATCGCGGTGACCGGTCCCGGGCGGCTTTGCCGGAGGGACTCAGGGCTCCTTGAAGACGCCGTGGTCCCCGACTCGTCGCCACCTGCATCTCAGCTCGTCATCGACGGTGACGAGCTCGAAGGTCGCCCGGCCGTCAGGGCTGGCGAACGACCAGGTCATCTCGAGCACGCCGTCGGCACCGCGAACCGACTTCACCCGCAGCGACCCCGGCCACGGGGTCGTCGGGTCGGCAGCATAGGCATCGCAGGCCGGCGCGAACTTCTCGCGAACGACCTTCTTGAACTCCCCGAGCCACTCGCGCTTGAGCCGACGCACGTCGCTGTCGAACGCCGGCGTGGTCTCGAACTTCACTCGTCGCCGGATCCCTCGGCGCCGGAGATGTCGTCGACGTGGGTCAGGAAGTCGTCCACGTCCTCGTGGACGGCGACCTGGCCGGCCGCGACGAGGTCGTCGACCTCGTGCTCGCGCTCCTGCCAGCGCTGAGTCCAGAACCACGCCTGGTCAGCTGGCACGGGAAGTGCCGCGCGCAGCTCCAGGACGCCGTCCTCGCGTTCGGTGACCTCCAGCTGTGCCCCCGGCTCGTCGAGGTGCAGGCGCTGACGTACGTCGGCCGGGAGCGCGACGAGGCCCCGGCGCTGCAGGCTGACGTAGCCGTGGAAGCGGGGCGTTGTGTCCATGCTTCGATGGTCGCACACGGCCGATACACGGCCAAGCCGTAATGCTGCATTACAGCCGCGGGGTTCAGGCCCCGACGTACGCCGCCAGGTACTCGCCGGTCAGCGTCGACCGCTTCGCGACCAGGTCGGCCGGCGTGCCCTCGAAGACGACCGTGCCGCCGTCGTGGCCGGCGCCGGGACCGAGGTCGATGATCCAGTCGGCGTGGGCCATCACGGCCTGGTGGTGCTCGATGACGACGACGGACTTGCCGGCGTCGACCAGTCGGTCGAGCAGCCGGAGTAGGTTGTCGACGTCGGCGAGGTGGAGGCCGGTGGTCGGCTCGTCGAGGACGTAGACGCCTCCCTTCTCGCCCATCCGCATGGCGAGCTTGAGCCGTTGCCGCTCGCCACCGGAGAGGGTGTTGAGGGGCTGGCCGAGCTTGAGGTAGCCGAGGCCGACGTCCTCCATCCGCTGCAGGATGGCAGCGGCGGCAGGGGTCTTGGCGTCACCCTCGGCGAAGTAGGCGTGGGCCTGCGCGACCGGCAGGTCGAGCACCTCGGCGATGTTGAGCTCGCCGAGGCGGAGCTCGAGCACCGAGGCCTGGAACCGCTTGCCGCCGCACTCGTCGCACACCGTGGCGACGGTGTCCATGAACCCGAGCTCGGTGTAGATCATCCCGTTGCCGTTGCAGCTCTCGCAGGCGCCCTCGGAGTTGGCGCTGAAGAGCGCGGGCTTGACGCCGTTGGCCTTGGCGAAGGCCTTGCGGATCGGCTCGAGCAGACCGGTGTACGTCGCCGGGTTGCTCCGCCGGGAGCCCTTGATCGCGCCCTGGTCGATGACCACGACCTCGTCGCGGCCGGCGATCGAGCCGTGGATCAGGGAGCTCTTGCCGGAGCCGGCGACGCCGGTCACGACGCAGAGCACGCCGAGCGGAACGTCGACGTCGACGTCGCGCAGGTTGTGGGTGGAGGCACCGCGGATCTCGATCGCGCCGCTCGCCTCCCGGACGGTCTCCTTGACGGCCGCCCGGTAGCTGAGGTGGCGGCCGGTGAGGGTGTCGGACGCCCGCAGGCCGGCGAGATCGCCCTCGAAGCAGATCGTGCCGCCGCCCGTGCCGGCGCCCGGACCGAGGTCGACGATGTGGTCGGCGATCGCGATCGTCTCCGGCTTGTGCTCGACGACGAGGACCGTGTTGCCCTTGTCGCGCAGCTCGAGGAGCAGGTTGTTCATCCGCTGGATGTCGTGGGGGTGCAGGCCGATGGTGGGCTCGTCGAAGACGTAGGTGACATCGGTCAGCGCCGAGCCGAGGTGCCGGATCATCTTGGTGCGCTGCGCCTCGCCGCCGGACAGCGTGCCGGCGGGCCGGTCGAGGGAGAGATAGCCGAGGCCGATCTCCACGAACGAGTCGAACAGGTGGAGCAGGTTGGCCAGCAGCGGCGCGACGCCGGGGTCGTCGATGCCGCGCACCCACTCCGCGGCGTCGGTGATCTGGAGCGCGCACACGTCGGCGATGCTCTTGCCGTTGATCTTCGACCCGCGGGCGGCCTCGTTGAGCCGGGTGCCGTCGCAGGCAGGGCACGGCGCGAACACCGCCGCCCGCTCGACGAACGCCTTGATGTGGGGCTGCAGGGAGTCGACGTCCTTGCTGAACATCGACTTGCGGATCTTGGGGATCAGGCCCTCGTAGGTGATGTTGATCTTGTCGACCTTCACCTTGCGCGGCTCGGCGTACAGGAGGTCCTCGCGCTCGGCCTTGGTGTACTTCGCGACCGGCTTCTCGGGCGGCAGCACCTCCTTGTAGGGCGCGACCATCCAGCCGTCGGCGGTGTAGCCCGGCACCAGGATCGCGCCCTCGACCAGCGACTTGCTCTCGTCGATGATCGCGCCCATGTCGAGGTCGGACACGGTGCCGCGGCCCTCGCACTCGGCGCACATGCCGCCGAGGTAGACGGCGTTCTTGACGACCTTCTTCTCGACCTTGCCGCCGGCCTTCTCGGTCTGCATCACGCCGCCGGCCCGGCGGGTGGGCACGTTGAACGCGAATGCTGTCGGCGGGCCGATGAACGGATCGCCGATCCGGCTGAACAGCACCCGCAGCATCGCGTTGGCGTCGGTCGCCGTGCCGACCGTCGAGCGCACGTTGGCGCCCATCCGCTCCTGGTCGACGAGGATCGCGGTGGTGATCCCCTCCAGGTGGTCGACCTCGGGGCGGGCCAGCGACGGCATGAAGCCCTGCACGAAGGTGCTGTAGGTCTCGTTGATCATCCGCTGCGACTCGGCGGCGATCGTCCCGAACACCAGCGAGCTCTTCCCGGACCCGGACACGCCGGTGAACACGCTGAGGCGGCGCTTGGGGATGTCGACGTCGACACCTCGGAGGTTGTTGACGTGGGCGCCCTGCACCCGGATGGTGTCGTGGCTGTCGGCGGTGTGGCTGTCGCTGGTGCGAGGGGCGGCAGGCTTCGGCATGCGCCCATCATGACGGATCGGACCGACACCGCGAGGGGGCCGGGGCGGGTCCGGGACGGGCCTCCGGCGGGTCAGCGGGAGATCTGGTGCTCCAGCTGCGGCGCGGTGGCGCGCAGCTGCCCCCGCGTCCAGAGGTGATGGATCACCAGCGCCGCCACGACCGAGCCGAGCACGCCGAGCCCAAGGTCGCCGAGGGTGTCCTCGTAGGCGAACACCCGCTCCGAGTGCCCGCGGATGAACGCGACGTACTCCGCGAGCTCCCAGCCGATCGCGGCCGTCGCGCCGACCGCCAGGGCCCGCTCGACCACGCGGAGCCGGGTGGCGCTGTGGTGCAGGGTCAGCAGGATGACCGCCGCCGCGATCAGGCCGGTGTTGACGAAGTGCATCAGGTCGTCGAACCAGGCGATCGTGTCGTAGAGGTCCATCCGGTTGCCGAGGATGTCGGTGAAGCAGGTCAGCGTGATCATCAGGTCGGGCAGCCACGGGAAGGACGCCCGCTCCTTCCACACCAGCAGCCACACGACCGGGATGGTGAACGACGCCAACGGGTAGCCGATGGCCCGGGCCTCGGCCGCCTTGTCGCGCAGGCCGCCGCTGTCGGGATCGAGCACGGCGAGCAGCAGGAGCAGCACCAGCAGACCCTTGGCGCAGATGTCGACCGAGCGCACCACCACCGGGGTCGGGTAGCGCACCACCACGGCCGCGTCGGTCATCGGGGCTCCTTCGTCGACGAGCCGCGATTCTCGCATGACCTCGTCGGTTCGCCCGCGTTGAAGGAGGTGCCCGCCGTCGGACGGTGACGGGCGATGCGCGAGAATCGGCAGTCCTGGAGGGGGATCCAGGACATTCACGGGGGGTGCTGTGGTCGAGGCCACGCCGACGACGTACGAGCAGTTCGGGGTCAGCTGGATCCACCGGGTGCTCCACAAGGAGCGGATCCTGCGCACCGTCGACCAGGTGCTCGGCGACCAGATCGCGCTGGGACCGATCGGCGCGGGGCCGGGCCGGGCGTTCGCGAGCGTGAGCTTCGTCGGGACCTACCGACCCACGACGGGCGAGCTGGTGCCCGGGGAGCTGCTGACCTACGCGATCGATCTGCCGATCAGCGTGGTCTTCGACCTCGACCTGCCGCTCGACAGGCTGACCTTCAACGCGGAGGTCGTCGTACCACTGGTCCTCGAGATCCACACCGAGGCGCCGCTCCGCCTGCGGCTGGAGCTGACGACGCCCAGCGAGGACCAGATCGGGCTCGAGCTCAAGACCGACACCCGGCGCGGTGCGATGCTGCGGAAGGTCGCCGGCCTGGACGCCGAGCTGCGCCGGTTCCTGCTCAAGGTGCTGGACACCGAGCTGACCAAGGCGTACGTCCGGAAGGCCACGCACCTCGACATGGAGGAGCTGATCGACGAGGCCTGGCCCGCCTTCACCGAGCAGTTCCTGCCGCGGGGACCCGAGGACCGCCGGGGCTGACCGAGGCGCGGTGCGCCGGCCGCGCCGTGTGCACCGGCGGCGGACCCCGCTCGTGCGCAGCGACAGACTCGCGCGCCCGATGTGTGCTCCCGGACCAGCCGATCGGGCGGAGTGGTCAGCCGGGTGGCGCGAACGAGGTCAGCTGCGGCTTCTCGTAGAGCGCCCGCAGCCGCTCGTAGTGGAACCGGTTGAGCGCCAACGGGTCCAGCAGCAGCCAACGGGGCAGCCACCGGCGGGCCGAGCGGACGAGGAACAGGTAGAGGTCGAGCTCGCGCTGGCGGCGCCGGGTCCAGCGCACGCCGAGCAGCTCGCGCATCCGTGGGTGCGCCGCGCCCTCCGCGCAGACCTTCGCGGGCCGACCGAGCACCGGCGTGAGGACCCGCCAGAACGGGGCGACGGCCCGCTGGAGCCAGCGCGGCCCGACCAGGGTCGGCACGGGGAGCCGGTCGAAGGTGGCGTCGGCCCACCGCAGGAACTCGTTGTCGGCCAGCACGGTGGCCGCGACCTCGTCGTAGTACGCCGCCGCCTCGGCCGCCGTCGCCGGGATCCGGGCCTGCTCGCTGGGCAGGTCGAAGTCCGTGAGGTGCAGGATCGTGCGGTAGGCGACCTCGACCTGCTCGGGGGTGAGCTGCCGGCGGTAGGTCGTGACGTAGCCGGTGTGGAAGACGAGCAGACTCGTGGTCCCGACCCACTTCCACAGCGCCGGGTTCATCGCGCTGTAGCGCTCGCCGGCGAAGTGCCCCCGGCCCTGTCCGCGGACCTGGCCGTGCAGGTCCTTGAGCCGCTGCGCCGTGGCCCGCCGGTCGGCGTCGTCACCGAAGAGCAGCAGCGGGCCCCACAGGCCGCTGCGGATCCCGCGGTCGGTGAAGTTCTGCGCGAACCGGCCGGTGGCGTCGACCGCGGCGGCGACCTCGCGGTAGGCGACCTGGTCGAGGGCGAGCCGCCCGAACAGGGCGAACGCCGCCGGTGTGCCGAGCCAGGCGCGGACGTCGGCGGCCACCTCGTGGTGCGGCTGCGAGGGGTGCCACGGGGGCAGGTCGGCCAGCGGGTCGGCCAGCGGGTCGGACATGGCAGGAGCTCCTGTCGCGAACTGTCAACACGCGTTGACAGATCTATTCATCCATCGGTCAACACGCGTGTCAAGATGTCCAGGTGACAGATCGGGCGGACGGCGCGCGACGCTACGGCGGGCGCGCGGCCGAGGAGCGGGTCGCCGAGCGCCGGAGCCGGCTGCTGGCCGCGGGCCTGGAGTCGATGGGCACCCGCGGCGTCGCCGGTACGACGGTCCGGGGGGTCGCGGAGGAGTCCGGTCTCGCCGCCCGGTACTTCTACGAGAGCTTCGCGAGCATCGAGGAGCTCCAGCTCGCGGTGTTCGAGCAGATCGCCGGCGAGGCCGCGTCCCGGTCGGTCACGGCCCTGGCGGCAGCGCCGGCCGAGGTGCGCGCCCGGACCCGGGCGGTGCTCGTCGAGATGGTCGACCTCTTCCTCGAGGACCCGCGCAAGGGCCGGATCGCGCTGCTCGAGTCGATCACCTCGCCGGTGCTCGGTCCACGGGTGCTGGAGGAGTCGCGGCGCTTCGCGGGGATGCTCGCGGCGACCACGTCCTCGGGCGACCCCGCCGACTCGCCCGAGGGGCTGCCGGTGGAGCTGCGGCTGACCGCGCAGTTCCTCATCGGCGGCGTCGCGCACGCGCTCGGAGCCGCCCTGCAGGGCGACATCGTCGTCGAGCGCGACCGTCTCGTCGACGTCCTGGTGGACCTGTTCCTGACCGTGAACGGGGCCGGCGTCAGGCCCTGACCGGCTCGGCGGCGAGGAACTCGCGCACGCGGGGCGCGACCTGGGTGCCGTAGAGCTCGATGCTGCGCAACAGCTGCTCGTGCGGCATCGTGCCGTTGCTGTACTTCAGGTCGAAGCGCTGGATGCCCAGGGCCCGGACGGCGTCCGCGATCTTGCGCGCGACCGTCTCGGGGGCGCCCACGAACAGGGCTCCGTGATCGACCTCGGCGTCGTACTGCTCACGGGTGGCGGGTCCCCAGCCGCGCTCGGCACCGATCCGGTCCCGGTTGGCCTTGAAGTGCGGGAACAGCAGCTCGCGCGCCTCGTCGTCGGACTCGGCGACGAAGCCGGGGGAGTGCACGCCGATCGGGCGGGCCGGGATCTCGAACTCGTCGAGGGCGCGGCGGTAGAGGTCGGCGAACGGGGCGAAGCGCGCCGGCTCGCCGCCGATGATCGCGAGCATGAGCGGGAAGCCGTAGCGGGCCGCGCGGACCACGGACTCGGGCGAGCCGCCGACGCCGATCCAGGTCGGGATCGAGCCGCGCTCGGTCGTCGGGTAGACGCGGACGTCACGCAGCGGGGCCCGCAGCTCGCCGCGGTCCCAGGTCACCGACCCCTCGCCCTGGAGTGCTGCCCACAGGTCGAGCTTCTCGGTGAACAGGCGCTCGTAGTCGCCCAGGTCGAAGCCGAACAGCGGGAACGACTCGGTGAAGGAGCCGCGGCCCAGGGTGATCTCCGCCCGCCCGTTCGACAGCGCGTCGAGGGTCGCGAACCGCTCGTAGACGCGGACCGGGTCGTCGGAGCTGAGCACCGTGACCGCCGTACCGAGGCCGATCCGCTCGGTGCGCGCAGCGATGGCGGCCAGCACCACGTCGGGTGCGGAGACGGCGAAGTCGTCCCGGTGGTGCTCGCCGATGCTGAACACGTCGAGGTCCACCTCCTCGGCGAGCACGGCCTGCTCGACGATGCCGCGGATGACCTCGGGGTGACCCAGCCGCTCGCCCGTCGCCGGGTCGACGGTGACGTCGCCGAAGGTGTCGAGGCCGAGCTGCAGGTCGGTGGCGGGGGTGACCGGCTCACTCACCGCCGGTGGCCTTCGCGGCGTCCACGTCGAAGTCGCGGACCGCGGCGATGACCTGCGCCAGCGCCGGGGCGGGCAGGGCGCCGGCCTGGGAGAACACCAGCGCCCCCTTCTTGAACGCCATCAGGGTCGGGATCGAGGTGACCTTGGCGGCCGCGGCGAGCTGCTGCTCCTCCTCGGTGTTGACCGAGCCGAACACGAGGTCGGCGTGCTCCTGCGCGGCATCCTCGTAGATCGGGGCGAAGTTGCGGCACGGGCCGCACCACGACGCCCAGAAGTCGACGAACACGATCTCGTTGTCGAGGACCGTCTGCTCGAAGTTGCCGGCGGTGAGGTCGATGGTGGACATGTCTACTCAACGCTTCGCGACAGGGATTGTTCCCCGGTTGCGGTCGACGCCGCCGGAGACGCCGGGGACCGAGCCGCGGTCGTCGTACTGCCACACGGCCCAGGCGCGGCCCGGCGGACGGTCACCGAGGCGACGTACCCACTGGGGGTGGTCGGCCAGGTCGTCGGCGAACCCGAAGCGCTCCTCGAACTCGGGATAGAGGTAGACCAGTGTGGTCGTGCCCAGCCGCTCGTCGACCGTCGTGAGGAACTCCCGGATCTCCGCGAGCAGGGTCGGCGACGCCGGCGGATCGGCGCAGCTGCCCGCGACCTCGAGGTCGACGGCGGGTGGGAGGTCCGGGTCCCGGCCGGTGCCGAGGACGGAGAGGAAGTGCTCGGCCTGGGCGGTGCCGTCGCTGCAGAGCTGGAAGTAGTGGTAGCCGGCGACCGCCACGCCCGCGCGGACGGCGGCGGCCCGGTGCGCGGCGAAGCGCGGGTCGGTGAACCCGGTGCCCTCGGTCGCCTTGAGGTAGGCGAACCGGATCCCGGCCCCGGCCACCCGCGGCCAGTCGATCGGGCCCTGGTGGTGGGAGGCGTCGATGCCCTCCACGAGTGCCGGCTCGGGGGAGGGGACCGGGGTGGGTGTCGCGGCGGGCGTCGGGGTGGGCGTCGGGGTGATCGGCGCGGTGGGTGTCGCGGTGGGCGTGCTCGTCGGGGCGGAGATCGCCGGGGCGGGCGCGTCTGCGCCGCAGCCCGCGAGCGACAGCAGGGCCACGCAGGCGATGGTGGTCACCAGGCTCCTCACGCGGTCCAGCCAACCATCTGGTCGGTGACCTGCCGATCGCTGTGGATCGGATCAAGCGGGTTGATCCGATCCGCCGCAATCAGGTCCGGCCGTCCTCGGCCGTGCGGGGCGGCGGCTAGCCTCCTCCCATGGAGACCGCGCGGACCACCCACGTCCTGGTGGACGGGGAGAACATCGACGCGACGCTGGGTACGTCGATCCTCGGCCGGCGGCCACGCCCCGAGGAGCGTCCGCGGTGGGAGCGGCTGCTGCAGTTCGTCGAGCGGCAGTGGGGGCAGCAGACCAACGGCCTGTTCTTCCTCGCCGCCAACAGCGAGCTGCCGATGTCGTTCGTGCAGGCGCTGCTCGCGATCGGCTACCGCCCGATCCCGCTGTCGGGCGGCGCGAACCAGAAGGTCGTCGACATCGCCATCCAGCGCACGCTGGAGGAGCTGAAGAGCCGTGAGGCCGACGTCGTCCTGGTCAGCAACGACGGCGACTTCGTGGAGCAGGTCGAGAACGTCCTCGACGGCCGCCGGGTCGGCCTGGTCGGGTTCACCGAGTTCCGCAACAGCGCCTTCGCGCAGCTGACCACCCGGGGCCTGGAGTTCTTCGACCTGGAGTACGACGTCAACGCGTTCAACGAGCGACTGCCGCGCGTCCGGATCATCCCGATCGACGAGTTCGACCCCACGGCGTTCCTCTGATTGGGCCGAGCGGGTCGGATATCGGGCTCGCCGCACGGGCCTCGCTGCGCTCGGGCCGCGGGCTTCCCCCGATGCGCTGCGCGCGTCCGACACGCTGCCGGCCGCGCCGTCGAGCCCGGTGACACCAGCCCTGGCCTGGCGGCAAGACGGGGCCCGGCCTGGCGACAAGACGGGGCCCGGCCTGGCGACAAGACGGGGCCCGGCCTGGCGGCAAGACGGGGCCCGGCCTGGCGACAAGACGGGGCCCGGCCTGGCGACAAGACGGGCTTGCTGGGGCCGTCGGGCATAGTGTCCGGATGAGGCTCCTGGTTCTCGGCGGCACCCAGTTCCTCTCCCGCGCGGTGGCGGCCGAGGCCGCGCAGCGCGGGCACGACGTGGTGTGCGCCAACCGCGGCCGGTCCGGCACGGCCCCGCCGGGGGTGACGACGGTGCGCTGGGACCGGGCGGAGCCGCCGCCCCCGGAGCTGACCGACGGGCCGCCGTACGACGCCGTGGTCGACGTGTCGCGCCTGCCGTCCCACGTGCGGCGTGCTCTCGCCGCACTCCACGACGCCCACGGTCCCGGCGCGCACTGGGTCTTCGTCTCCACCATCTCGGTCTACGCCGACGACGCCGACCCGGCCGGTCCGGGGACGGGCCGGCTCAAGGCCGCGATCGACGAGGACCGCGACCCGATGGCCGACGTCGAGAGCTACGGCGGGATGAAGGTCGCCTGCGAGCGGCTCGTCCTCGACGCCGTGCCGGGGGCCGCCGTGGTGCGGCCGGGCCTGATCGTGGGGCCCGGCGACCCGAGTGGCCGGTTCGCCTACTGGGCACGCCGCTCGGCCACCACCGGCGACGTGCTCGCGCCCGGGCGCCCCGAGGACCTGGTGCAGGTGATCGACGTCCGGGACCTCGCCACCTGGATCGTGACCCTCGCCGAGGAGCGCGCCGGTGGCACGTACGACGCTGTCGGGCCCGCGATGCCGATGGGCGAGCTGCTCGCGGCCGGCCTGCCCGACGCGCGGCTGGTGTGGGTCGACCAGGACTTCCTCGAGGCCGAGGGCGTCGAGCCGTGGTCGGGGCCCGACAGCATCCCGGTCTGGCTGCCGCGCCCGGCGTACGACGGCATGCTGGCCCACGACGCCGGACCGGCTCTCGCCGCGGGACTCGCGCCGCGCCCGGTCGGCGCGACCACCCGTGACACCCGTGCGTGGCTCGACGCCGACCCGGCGGCGCGGATCACCGGCATCACCATCGAGCGGGAGGCCGACCTCCTGGCCCGTTGGCGGGATCGCTAACCTCCGGCGGGTGTCCCGCCCGTTCCGCATCGCCACCGCCAACATCAACGGCATCCGCGCCGCCCACCGCCGCGGCTTCGGCGACTGGCTGGCGACCCGCGGCTGCGACGTCGTGACGCTGCAGGAGGTCCGGTGCCCGGTCGACGCGTTGCCGGAGGGGGCGTTCGGCGACTACGAGGTGGCGTACGACGCCGGTGAGATCGCCGGGCGCAACGGGGTCGCGGTGCTGACCCGCGAGCCGGCCGCCGCCGTGCGCACCTGGTCGGTGCCGATCCCCGGCCGGCCGCTGCAGCGGGAGCTGCGCCGCCACGCGACTGAGGGGCGCTACGTCGAGGTCGACCTGGCCGGCGTACCCCTGACGGTGGCCAGCCTCTACCTCCCCAAGGGCGGCCTCCCCGCCCACCTGCAAGACCCCCGACGAATGCGTGAGGCGCCTGACGGCGGGGCGAAGTACGAGCGCAAGATGGCCTTCATGGCCGGCTTCGCCCGCCACCTCGCGGCCTCGCGCAAGGCCGCGGCCGCGCAGGGCCGGGAGTTCCTGCTGACCGGCGACCTCAACATCGCGCACACCCGGGCCGATGTCGCCAACTGGCGGCGCAGCAACCAGGTCGAGGGCTTCCTGCCCGAGGAGCGGGCCTGGTTCGACGCCCAGCTCACGCCCCGCACCCTGGTCGACGTCGTCCGGCGGCTGCACCCCGACGCCGAGGGGCCGTACTCCTGGTGGAGCTGGCTCGGCCAGGCCTACGCCAAGGACGCCGGATGGCGGATCGACTACCACCTCGCGACCCCCGCGCTGGCCCGGGCCGCGCTGGCGGCGGTGGTCGACCGGGAGTACGCCGGCACCCGGCTCAGCGACCACGCGCCGGTCGTGGTCGACTACGCGTTCAGCTGACCTGACGCTCGCCGGGGACCGGCACGACGCCCACGGCGAGCAGGGGGAGGGCCGCGGCGAGGGCGTAGGTCGCGCCGTACCCCCAGGCCGTGATGGTCAGCCCCGCGACCGGCGGGACGGCCACCGCGGCGACGTGCTGGGCGGTGTTCTGCAGCCCGAGGGCGCGCCCGGACCAGAACGGCCCGGCCCGCTCGGCGACCGCGGTGAAGGCGAGACCGTTGTCGGCGACGGTCACGGCGGACGCCGCGACCAGCAGGACCACGGCGACCACCGTCACGGCCGTGGAGCGGGGGGCGCCCGTGGCCGCGAGGCCGAGCAGCGCCATGGTGCTGGCGGCGAGGAGGGCGACCGTGCGCATCGGCCGCATCCGGCTGCCGGCCAGGTCGGAGGCCCAACCCACGCCGATCCGGGCGGCCGCGCCGGCCACCTGGGTGCCGGCGACGACGAGGCCGGCCAGGCCCGGCGGCCAGCCGAGGTCGTCGACCAGCCAGGTCAGCCCGAAGGTCCACACCAGGAACTGCGGGACCACCAGGAGCACCGAGGCGGCGTGGATCCGGGCGAGGTAGCGATCGGCCCGGTACGGGTTGGCGGCGGTCCGGCCCTCGAGGGCCGGCGGTCGGGGTGGGTCGAGGACGACGAGCGCGACCACGACGGCGACCGCGACCGTCGCGCCCGTGGGCACCCACAGCGCCGGTCCGATGCCGTGGTGGTGGGCGATGACCGCGACCGTGCCGGCGGCGATGCCGACCCCCAGCGGCTGTCCGGTCTGCCGGATCCCCATCGCGATCCCCCGCCGTTCCGGGGGGAACCAGCCGACGACCACCCGGCCGGACGCCGAGTTCGTGGCCGCGGCGCCGATGCCCGCGAAGCCCAGCGCCGCCGCCATCGGCCACGGTTCCGCGAGCACGGCCGCCGCGGTACCCCCGCTCGCCGTCACCAGCAGGCCGGCCAGCAGCGCGAACCGCTCGCCGCGCCGGTCGACCACGAGACCCCACAGCACGAGGGTGAGCATCATCCCCGCCATCGCCGCGGCGGCCACGAGCCCGGCCTCGGCGAGGCTCATGCCGTACCCGCCCTCGCCCCGCGGCCGGTGCAGCTGCGGGATCAGGAAGCTCGGCGCCGTCACCATCGCCGAGGTCGCCGCCTGCGCGCCGGTGCCGGCCGCCAGCATCGCCCAGCGGTGCGCGGCCGAGACCGTCCGCTCCTCGGAGGAGGGTGATGCGACGGTGGGACTCACCTCACCAGCCAATCATGCTGTCCGACTAGTGAGACTCCGATCTCGTTAGTTGAGACGGTGATCGCGACGGTGACCGCCGCGCTGACCGCCGCGGAGGAGCGTCAGCCCACCGGCCAGCAGCAGGACGCCGAACAGGGCCGCCAACCCGGTGCCGGCGTTCAGTCCGGTCGCGGGAAGGGCGGCGGACGCCGGTGCGACGGGTGCGGCGGGCTGGTGGACGGCGGCCGGGGCGGGTTGGTGGACGACCGGCGTCGCCGGCGTACCCGGAGCGACCGGCGTGGTCGGGGTGGTCGGGGTGGTCGGGGTGGTCGGGGTGACGGGAGCGCCGGGCTCCGGGCCGGGAGCACAGGTGGCCGGGGCCGCCGGCGCGAGCTCGTAGGTCCACCGGGTGGTGCCGACCAGCGCGTAGCCGGGCAGCGCGGTCGCGGTCACCACGGTGGTGCCGTCCGAGCCGGGCGCGGTCGTGTAGCTGACGCCCTCGACGGTGGGCAGCACGACGTGCGCCGCGGTGGTGCAGGTCGGACCGGACACCGTGGGCTCGGCCGGCACCGCGCAGCGCTCGATCGCGCCGAGATCGCCGGTGAACACGGCCGGCGCGCCCGGGGCGATCACATATCCGCTCGCGGCCGTGGCGACGACCGTCCACGGGCCGCTCCTCCCGTCGCCCTCGGTGAGGGCGTAGCTGACACCTTCGGTGTCGGCGAGCACGAGCGAGCCGGTCGTGTCGCAGCCGCGGACGGGCGTGACCCCCGGCGCGACGGGCGTCACCGGGGTGACGGTCGGCGCGCAGGCCGGGAAGCCGGGGACGCGGCCGGAGCCGCTCGCCTCGTACCCGTTCTGCCACCGCATCGCGACGGTGAGGGTCAGCGGGTCGGAGGTCGTGACGGTCTCGGTGAAGCTCTTGGTCTCGTCGTCCGCGAAGCCGGTGCCGACCGGTACGACGTCCCGCGAGGAGCTGGTCACCGTGGCCCGGTTGTCCGCCGATCCGGCGTTCCAGTTGCGCACCCGCCAGGTCACGACGTAGGTGCCCGGTCGGTCGCCGCAGGCTGCCGTGCCGTCGACGTCCGCGTGGTGCGCCGAGGCGGGGCTCGCCAGCATGACCGTGCCGGCCAGGAGCGCGGCCGCTGTCAGGAGGCTGGTCGTCAGTCGTCTCATGTCGTGGTTCCTCACTGGGGCGTGGATGGGGAGGGCCGCCCCCGCAGGGGTGCGGGCACGGCGCCGCACCCGGGAGCAGAACGCGTCGCGGGTCGCCGTGGGCGACCAGAGGGTGGCCCCGGGTGACGTGACACCGCCGGGCGGTGACCGAGATGGGTCACGTCGACGGCCCCCCGACCCCGCTGGTTCGTCCGGCGGGGCGTCGCGTCATCCGAGGCCGATGCCAGCCTAGGCAGGTCGGCGGCTCGGAGATCCGTCGAGCGCCGGCTATCCCCCAGGTTGGGGAGGGCGCCGCCTCTGGCGGGCTCAAGGCGCACCATCGGCGTCGTCGGCGTCCCGAATTATGGGGAGAACGACGCATCGCCCACCGGAGAGGCCGTCGGATCGAGGACGCTGGCGGTACTGCGCACAGCAGCCTTGGCAGCATCCAGGAAGGTCACGCCGATGACAACAGCCACCTACGGGCACGGCGCGCCCGAGTTCGGTCCCGCGCTCACCGCCGAGGAGGCCCGCGGCGTCACGGACGAGCTCACGACGCTGATCGGCGATGCGCTCGGCCGGCCGGTGCGGGTCGTCGGCACCGCCGTGCCGCTGGCGGGCGGCCCGATCTTCCGCGCGTACGACGGCAGCGGAGCCGCTGTTGCGAGCGCGCGGTGGGCGCTCGACCCGGTCACCGCGCGGCGCCTCCTCGACGAGGCGGCGGTCCTCGCCCAGGTCGCGGAGGCGGCCGAGCAGGGCTCACCGCTCGTCGCGCCCCGGTTGATCGCGCTCACCACCCGGCACGGGTGGCCGCTCCTGGTGCAGGAGGCGGGCCCGCCGGCGTACCCGACCCGGCCGCCGACCCCGGAGGCCCTGCGCACGGCGGAGCGGGCGGTGGCCCGGATGGTCACGACCGCCGACCTCGACCGCTCGTACGCGACCCAGCTCCGCACCGTCCTCGAGGGACTGGAGCGGTCGTCGCTCACCGAGCGCCTGACGGCGACCTTCGAGCTGCTCGCCGAGCGGCACGACCTGGACGCCCTGGCCCGCGGCGCCTGGCACGGCAACTGGTCGCCGGCCACGACCGCCTCCAGCGCCGTGGGCGGCAGCCGGGTGCTCGCGTGGGGCTGGGAGCGGTTCGGGGTGAACCGGCCGCTCGGCTTCGACAGCCTGCACTTCCGGCTCGCGCAGCTGCGCCGCGACGGCCGCTCCAGCGGCGCCGGGGCTGCGCTGGTGCGGGAGGCGCCACGGCTGCTGGCGGACTGGCCGATCGGCGCCGAGGACCGGGACTGCGTGGCCCGGCTGCTCCTGCTGGAGCTCGCCGCCCGGGAGATCGAGGAGGTCGGGACCCGGCACGCTCCGGTGTCGTGGGCGGCCGACTGGCTGGCACCCACGCTCTCGATCGCCTGACCCCGGATCCGCTGTTCCGGCTCCCCGGCCGGCGTACCGCTGCCACGATGGTTGCGGCCGTCGGGACGGGGGTACGCCATGGGGGTGGACACCGCCCTGTCGCGCACCCTCCAGCTGATCGCCGAGGGCGTGCGGGAGTTCGCGGGCTTCGACCTCGCCGCGGTGAGCCTGGTCGGCGACGGCCTGCTCCACACGGTCGCGGTCGTGGGCGACGACGAGGCGATCGCTCGTCTCGTCGACCTGCGGGCGCCGGTGGAGCTGGTCGAGCGCGAGCTGGAGCCGGCCGAGGCCTGGGGCGATCTGCGGTTCCTGCCGGCCGGGCGGTCCGGCGGCCACCTCGACGGTCACGACTGGGTGCCCGACCTGGTCGCGCTCGACGTCCCCGACGCGTGGCACCCCGACGACCTGCTGTGCGGGCTGCTCCGCGACGACGACGGCCTGCTGCGCGGCCTGCTGTCCGTCGACCTGCCGCGCAGCGGCCGGCGGCCCGACGCCGCGCAGCGCGAGACGCTGCAGATGTACGTCCGGCTGGCGGAACGGGCGCTGGTCACCGCCCTGGAGCGCGGCGACCTGGAGGTGCGGGTCGAGCGCGAGCACGCGGTCGCGGAGTACCGCCGCTCGATCATCGACGTGCTGTCCCACGAGCTGCGGGGCACGGCCGCGGCCATCGGCAACACGGTCGAGGTGCTGCGCCGTCGTACCGGTATCGATCCGGCGACACGGTCCGCGCTGGACGCCGTCGACGGGGGCGCGAACCGGATCACCTCGGTCGTCGACGACATGTCCGCCCTGGCGAAGCTCGGCCGTCCGGGGGTGGCGCTGCGGGTCGCTCCCACCGATCTGGGCCCGATCGTCCGCGACGTGATCGCCTTCCACGAGGCGGCCGCCCGCCTCCGGGAGGTGACCGTGACCCTGGAGGTGAGCGGCGACCTGGTCGTCCGGGGCGATCCGGAGGACCTCGACCGGATGGTGACCAACCTGCTCTCCAACGCCGTCAAGTACACCGATCCCGGGGGTGAGGTGCACGTCCGGGTCGCCGGACCGACCGGGCCCGACGATCCGTCCGGCCCACCGGTCGTCGTCCTCGAGGTGGCCGACACCGGCATCGGCATCGCCGCGGCCGACAGCGACCATGTCTTCGAGGAGTTCTTCCGCTCCCGCGACGGAGCGGTACGACGACGGCCGGGTGTCGGCCTCGGGCTGGCCATCGTCGAGCGGATCGTCGCCCTGCACGACGGCTCGGTGCGCGTCGCGTCCACGCTCGGCGAGGGCTCCACCTTCACCGTCAAGCTGCCCGCTCGCGACCTATCCGCTGATTCCGGGGCCGCGGGCCGGGAGGCCGGTTGATAATCGGAGGCGTGGGAACCTGCTCCGTTCCGCCCGGCGGGCGTCGATGACCAGGGCGGCGCGCGGTGGGGCGCGGATCGTCCTCGTGGAGGACCACGTGCTCTTCGCCGAGTCGCTGGAGCTCGCGCTCGACCTGGAGGGCCACGACGCGTCCAGCGTCTCGCCCAACTCCTTCACCTCCGCCGAGGCGCTGCTCAGCCGGGTCCTGCGGCTGCGGCCGGGCGTCGTACTGCTCGACCTCGACCTCGGCGCGCTGGGCGACGGTCGGCTGCTGATCGCGCCCCTCGTCGAGTCCGGTGCCCAGGTGGTGGTCGTCACCGCCGCCACGGACCGGGCGCGCTGGGGCGAGTGCCTCGCCCTGGGCGCCCGGCGAGTGCTGCCCAAGTCCGGCTCGCTGAACGAGATCCTCGCGACGATCCGCCGCATCGACCAGGGGCTGCCGGTGCTCGCCGCCGACGAGCGAGCCGCGTTGATCGCGCTGGCGCGCCAGCAGAGCCGCGAGCGCGCCGACGCCCGCGAGCGGTTGGAGCGGCTCACCCCGCGGGAGGGCGAGGTGCTCGGCCGGCTGATGCGGGGCGAGACGGTCCGCGAGATCGCCACTCGCTTCGTCGTCTCCGAGGCCACTGTCCGGACCCAGGTCAAGTCGATCCTGGCCAAGCTCGCGGTGTCCTCGCAGATCGCGGCCGTGGGCCTGGCCAACCGGGCGGACTGGCAGCCGCCGTCTGCATGAATCCCCGGCTGACCGGGGACTCATGCACATAGTGGGGGTTGCAAACCCCAACAAGTGCATGAATCCCCGGCTGACCGGGGATTCATGCAGATCAGTACCCGCTCGGCACGATCGCGGAGATGACCGTGCCGTCGGCCCGCTGGATCCCGGCCGGGTACGGCGGCTCGCCGTCCAGTCGCGGACCCTGGTGCTCGAGCGGCACGACGACCGGTGCGCCCGGCGCGACCTTGACCAGCTCGCCGCGGACCGAGAACGTGACGGGCCCGGCGCCGTGCTCGACGTACAGCTCCAGCTCGGCGGGGCGGACGGTGACCCGGACCCGGGTGCCGTGCAGGGTCACCCGGTAGACCAGCGACGACCACTCGTCGGGCAGCCGCGGGTCGAGCTGCCACTGCTGGTCGCCGACGCCGGAGCCGCGATCGCGGAACCCGCCGAAGCCGCCGACCAGCGCGCTCCAGACGCCGCCGGTGGAGGCGACGTGGACGCCGTCGGCGGTGTTGTTGTGGCGGTCGGCGAGGTCGACGAAGAGGGCTGCGTGGAAGTACCGCAGGGCGAGCTCGTGGTAGCCGACCTCCGCCGCGACGATCGACTGGACGACGGCGGACAGGGTGGAGTCGCCGGTGGTGATCGGGTCGTAGTACTCGAAGTCCGCCTGCTTCTGCGCCGGCGTGAAGTCCTCGCCGTGGAGGTAGAGCGCGAGCACGACGTCGGCCTGCTTGAGCACCTGGAAGCGGTAGATCACCAGCGGGTGGTAGTGCAGCAGCAGCGGCCGGTTGTCGAGCGGGGTGTTCTCCAGGTCCCACATCTCCCGCTCGAGGAAGTGCCGGTCCTGCGGGTGGATGCCGAGGAAGGAGTCGAAGGGGACGTACATGCCGTCGGCGCACGCGGCCCACTCGTCGGGCTCGTCCGACGTGAGTCCGGTACGCCGGACCAGGGCCTGGTACGCCGGCGGGCTGTCGCGCTGCAGCTCCCAGACGGCGCGGGCGGCGCGGCGCAGGTTGAACCGCGCGAGCACGTTCGTGTACAGGTTGTCGTTGACGACGGTCGTGTACTCGTCGGGCCCGGTGACCCCGTGGATGTGGAAGGTGCGGCGGGTCTCGTCGCGCCAGAACCCGAGGTCGGCCCACATCCGCGCGGTCTCGACGAAGATGTCGACCGCCTCGCGGGCGAGGAACTCGTCGTCGCCGGTGGCGCCGACGTACTGGCTCAGGGCGTACGCGATGTCCGCGTCGATGTGGTACTGCGCGGTCCCGGCCGCGTAGTAGGCCGAGGCCTCCTGTCCGCTGATCGTGCGCCACGGGAAGAGGGCGCCCTTCTGGGACAGTTCGCGGGCCCGCGCCCGGGCGCTGTCGAGCAGGTTGTAGCGGAACCGCAGGGCGTTGCGTGCCGCCCACGGCATCGTGTACGTCAGGAACGGCATCACGTAGATCTCGGTGTCCCAGAAGTAGTGGCCGCCGTACCCGGACCCGCTGACGCCCTTGGCCGCGATGCCCTGGCCCTCGGCCCGCGCCGAGGCCTGCAGGACGGAGAAGAGGTTCCACCGGATCGCCTGCTGCAGCGCGGGCTGGCCGGCGACCTCGACGTCCGCGCGTGCCCAGAAGGCGTCCAGCCAGGCCCGCTGCCCGGCGTACTGGTGCTCGACGCCCTCCTCGTGGGTGCGGGCCAGGGTCCGCTCGCAGCGGTCGATCAGCTCCCGCGGCGGCACCGTGTCGGCGGTGTGGAAGGAGACCAGCTTGGTGAGCCGCACCGGTACGCCGGGCTCGGCGGCGATCCGGTAGATCACCTTGGCGAGGTCGTCCTCCGCGTGGACGTCCGTCGAGTACGGCGCCGCCGACTCCAGCACGTGGTCGGCCACCACGCCCAGCGTCATCCCGCTCTGCGCCGTGCGGTAGCCGAGCTTGAGCCGGCCGGTCGCACGGTCCGCCTCGTGGATGCGCGGCTCCAGCACCCTGCGGTCGAAGTCCTCGGCCCGGCGCGGATCGGCCGTGCCGCCGCCGCTCTGGTCCAGGGGGCTGGCCTCGCGCTGCTCGTCCTGCCGGTTGACCAGCTGCGAGGAGATCGCCAGCGACGCGCGCTGGTCGAGGAGGGTCACCTCGAAGGTGAGCACCGCCAGGTGACGCTGCTCCAAGGGCACCATCCGGGTGCTCCGGACCCGCACCCGCTTGCCGCCGGGGGTGCGCCAGAGCAGGTCGCGGCTGAGCACGCCGGTCCGGAAGTCCAGGGCCCGCTCGTACTCCAGCAGGTCGGCGACCGACACCTGCAACGGCTCGTCGTCGACGTAGAGCCGGATCACCTTCGGGTCCGGCACGTTGACGATCGTCTGCCCGATCCGGGCGAAGCCGTACGCCTCCTCGGCGTGGGAGATCGGCCAGGTCTCGTGGAAGCCGTTGATGAAGGTGCCGTCGAGATGGGCGTCGCGGCTCTCGGAGTAGTTGCCGCGCAGCCCGAGGTAGCCGTTGCCGACGGTGAACAGCGACTCGGTCTTGCCGAGGTCGGACGCGTCGAAGCGGGTCTCGACCAGCCGCCACTCGTCGACGGGGAACCGGGTCCGGTCGAGCGGGTCCTCGACCGGCGGTGCCTTGTGGGACGGGCCCTCGGGTGCGTTCATCGGCTCTCCTTGTCGGGCGGGCTCAGGCGGGTGCTCGGGCGGGTGCTCAGGCCGGGTGCTCAGGCCGGGTGCTCGGGCCGGGCTCCGGTCGGGCTCCGGTCGGGCTCCGGTCGTGGTCGGGGAGGCGGTCAGGGCAGCAGGTCGGCGAGATCAGGTACGACGACGTCGGCTCCCGCCGCGCGCAGCGCGTCCGCGCCCGCGCCGCGGTCGACGCCGATGACCAGTCCGAAGCCGCCCGCGTGACCGGCGGCGACCCCGTTGATGGCGTCCTCGAGGACGACCGACCGGGCGTCGGTGGCTCCGAGCACCTGCGCCGCGTGGGAGAAGGTGTCGGGTGCCGGCTTGCCGGGCAGGCCGAGCTCGGCGGCCAGCCCGCCGTGCATCACGAAGGCGAAGCGGTCGCTCAGGCCGGCCGCCACCAGCACCGCCGGAGCGTTGCGCGACGACGACACCACCGCCATCGGCACGCCGCGGCGGTGCAGCTCGTCGAGGAGCCGGACCGAGCCCGGATAGGGCGTGACGCCTTCGACGGCGAGGATCTGGTTGAACGCCTCGTTCTTGCGGTTGCCCAGGCCGCACACGGTCTCCGCGCTCGGCGGGTCGTCCGGCGTACCCTCCGGCAGCGTGATCCCACGGGACCCGACGAACGACCGGACGCCGTCGTAGCGCGGCTTCCCGTCGACGTAGGTGAAGTAGTCCTGCTCGGTGTACGGCGGATATGCGACGTGGTCGGCCGCGGCGCGCGCCGTCAGGAAGGCCGTGAACATCGTCTCCCAGGCGTGCATGTGCACCTCGGCCGTCGGCGTGACCACCCCGTCGAGGTCGAACAGCACCGCGTCCCAGGCCTTCCAGTCCACTTGTGTCGGAGGCACCTCCCCAGGCTAACGGCGCGGACCTCAGGGTTGGGTCAGGGACGCGATCCGGGTCACACCGGATTCGCCAAGGCGTCTCGTCTGATGAAATGCACCCATGCGCATCCCTCTCTTCGACTCGCTGCTCCGGCCTGTCCTGGACCCCGTGCTCGGTCCGGCGAAGCAGCGGATCGGCATCTGGCTGCTCAACCGGACCATGCGCAACGGGATCGACCTGCGCAAGCTGCGCTTCCTGCCCGACGCCTTCACGCTCCCGCTGCGCCGCCGGGGACTCGACCCGGTGCCCGAGCTCGCGAAGGTGCAGGCCGAGGAGCCGGTGAAGAAGCTCGCCGACCTGTTCGGCAAGGGCGTCTGGCTGGTCAGCGGGTACGACGCGGCGCGCGACGTGCTCGCCGGCGGCGCGGACGTGTGGTCCAACGACCTCGGCCAGTTCGTGTCCCAGGAGGGCCGCTCCGACGAGGAGCAGATCGGCGGTCTCGGCATGACCGACCCGCCGCTGCACACCACGCTGCGGCGCTATCTCACGCCCGAGTTCACGATGCGGCGGCTCGCCCGTCTCCAGCCCGGCATCGAGGCGATCGTCAAACAGCGCCTGGACGCGATGGAGGCGGCCGGCCGGGGTGGGCGTCCGGTCGACATGGTGGAGGAGTTCGCCTTCGCCGTACCGTTCGACGTGATCTGCGACCTGCTCGGCCTGCCGGTCGACGACCGGGCCCGGTTCCTCGAGCTCGGCGTCGCGCGCTTCGACCTCACCGAGGGTGGCGCGGGCGCCTTCGGCGCCGCCGCCCACACCCGCGAGTTCCTCATCAACGCCGTGCGCGAGCAGCGTGCGAACCCCGGCGACGGCCTGATCGGCGCGCTGCTGAAGGAGCACGGCGACGAGCTCGACGACGTCACGCTCGGCGGCATCGCCGACGGCGTCTTCCTCGGGGGCTACGAGACCTCCGCGTCGATGCTGGCGCTGGGTGCCTACTTGATCGCCACCACGCCGAAGGCCGGCGAGATGCTGCGCTCCGAGGACGCCGAGCAGGTCAACCGGGTCGTGGAGGAGCTGCTGCGCCACCTGTGCGTCGTCCAGCTCGCCTTCCTCCGCTTCGCCAAGCAGGACGTCGAGATCGGCGGCATCCTGATCAAGGAGGGTGACGCCGTCGGGGTCTCGCTCCTCGCCGCCAACCGCGACCCGCTCCTGGCGGCCGGCCTCGACGAGTTCGACCCGGGGCGTGAGCCCACCCGGCACCTCGCCTTCGGCTGGGGCATGCACCGGTGCGTCGGCGCCGAGCTGGCCCGGATGGAGCTGCGGACCGCGCTGCGGCTGCTCGCCGAGCGCTTCCCCGACCTGGCCATGGCCAGCGACATCTCCGAGCTGGAGTTCCGCAAGCTGTCGGCCGTCTACGGCGTCGAGTCGCTCCCGGTCTACACCGGCGCCGACCGGGTCCCCGCGTGACCGACCCGGCGCAGATTGAACTGGACTGCCCGTCGACCCGGCGCAGATTGAACTGGACTGCCCGTCGACCCGGCGCAGATTGAATGCGATGAGTTCAATCTGCGCCGGGTGGGCGGACCTGAGGACTCAATCCGGGCCGGGTCGGCGGCTGTGGGGCATTCAGATGCGCCGGGTCGGCGGGACGTAGGGTCGCCGGGGTGAGGATCGTGGTGGTCGGCGCGGACGCCGCCGGGATGAGCGCCGCCCACACGGCGCTGCGGGCGGCGGCGAGGGCGGGTCGCGAGATCGGGGTCACGGTCGTCGAGGCGACCGGCCACACGTCGTACTCGGCGTGCGGGATCCCGTACTGGATCGCGGGGGACGTGCCGCAGGGCGAGGACCTGGTCGCCCGGTCCGCGCAGGAGCATCGCGCGGCCGGCATCGACCTGCGGCTCGGTTCGCGGGCGGTGGCACTCGACAGCGAGCGGCGCCGGGTACGGGTCGAGGGGCCCGCCGGCACCGACGAGCTGGAGTACGACGAGCTGGTGCTCGCCACCGGCGCCGCGCCGATCGTGCCCGACTGGGCCCGGGCGGCCGACGGCGGCCTGGTGGAGGGCGTCCACCCCGTCAAGAACCTCGACGACGGCGCGGTCTGGACCGAGCTCCTGACCGGCGCCGCGGAGGTCGGCGCGGCCGACCGCCCGACCCGGGCGGTCGTCGTCGGGGGCGGCTACATCGGCCTCGAGATGGCCGAGGCCCTGATCCGGCGCGGCCTGTCCACGACCCTGGTCACCCGGAGCCGGGTGATGAGCAGCCTGGACGCCGACCTGGGCGCCGAGATCGAGGACGGCATGGTCGCGGGCGGCGTCGCGCTGCGCACCGGCCGGACGATCGACCGGCTGGAGACGACAGCCGGGCCGAGTGGTGTGCGGGTGAGCGGCGTCGTCACCGACACCGGGGAGCGGCTCGCGGCCGACGTCGTCGTCCTCGCGATCGGGGTCGAGCCCGCGACGTCGCTCGGCGCCGCGGCGGGGCTGTCACTGGGCGACGACGGGGGCTACCTGCCCGATCCCGGTGGTCGCGTCGCGCCGGGGATCTGGGCCGCCGGCGACTGCTGCGAGGTCACGCACCGGCTCACCGGACGCCGTACCTTCCTGCCCCTGGGCACCCACGCCAACAAGCTGGGCCGGGTGGTCGGCGACAACCTGCTCGGCGGCGACCGGTGCTTCGGTGGGGCTCTCGGGACCGCCATCACCCGCTTCGTCGCGGGCGGTGTGCATCTGGAGATCGCCCGCACGGGCCTCTCCAGCGTCACGGCCGCGGACGCCGGGTACGACGTCGTCGCCCTCGTCACCAGCGGTACGACGGCCAGCGGCTACATGCCCGAGGCCGAGCCGATCCACACGAAGGTGATCGCCGACCGGGCGACCCGCCGTCTCCTCGGCGTGCAGATCGTCGGCGGGCCGGGCTCGGCGAAGCGGATCGACGCCGCGGCCGCCGCGCTGTGGGGCGGCCTCGACGTCGACGACCTGGCCGGCATGGACCTGGCCTACGCCCCGCCGTTCGCGACGGTGTGGGACGCCCTGCAGATCGCGGCCCGGCGGCTGGCCGACCGGCTCTGACCGCCGCGCCGTCGTACCGGACAAAACCGTCCCGAGATCGGCCGATCCACGACGGTTTCGTCCGGTACGACGGGGACTACTTGCTGGTCGTGAGGCGGTACTGACGCACGGACAGCGGCGCGAACACCGCGATGATCAGCACCACCCAGATCAGCGTGTAGGCGACCGGGTTCTGCATCGACCAGGCGTCCGAGCCAGGCCCCACTCCGGTGTTGCCGAACAGGTCGCGGCTGGCCTGGGTGACCGCCGAGACCGGATTCCACTCGACGAACGGCTTGAGCACCTTGTTGAACGACTCGGTGGGCACGAACGCGTTGGAGATGAAGGTCAGCGGCATGATCACGATGAACGACGCGTTGTTGATCACCTCGACGCTGGGGACCATCAGGCCGACCCACGCCATCACCCAGCTGATGGCGTAGCCGAACACCAGCAGCAGCGCGAACCCGGCCAGTGCCTTGAGGGCGCCCTCGTTGATCCGCCAGCCGACGATCAGGCCGGTCAGCGCCATGATGATGAGCGAGAGCACGTTGTAGACCACGTCGGAGGCGGTCCGGCCGACGAGCACCGCGGAGTTGGACATCGGCAGCGACCGGAACCGGTCGATGATGCCCTTCTGCATGTCCTCGGCGAGGCCGGCGCCGGTGAAGGTCGCGCCGAACACGATGGTCTGGCCGAAGATGCCGGCGATCAGCCACTCGCGGTAGTTGACCCCGGGCGTCTCGATCGCGCCGCCGAAGACGTAGGCGAAGAGCAACACGAACATGATCGGGCTGACCAGGACGAACACCAGGATCTCCGGCACCCGGATGATCTTGATCAGGTTGCGCTGGGCGACCACCCAGCCGTCGTTGAGGGCCTGGGCCATGGTGCTCACTGCTGCGCCTCCGCGCTCTCGTCGGTGCTGTCGTGTCCGGTCAGGCTGAGGAAGACGTCGTCGAGGGTCGGGCGGCGCAGGCCGACGTCGAGGACCTTCACCGCGTCGCGCTCGAAGCCCTGGAGCACGCGCAGCAGGTCACCCGCGGCGTCCTCGCCGACCGCGGCGGCGAGCTCGCGGCCGCCGCCGTTGACCTTCACCTCGCCCACCGCGACCTCGTTGAGGATCCGGCTCGCCGTCTCGGCGTCGACGGTGCTGGTGAGCACCACCTCGATCCGCTGGCCACCGGTCTGCGCCTTGAGCTCGTCGGCGGTGCCGTGGGCGATCTCGCGGCCGTGGTCGATGACGACGATGTCGTCGGCCAGGACGTCGGCCTCCTCGAGGTACTGCGTGGTCAGCAGCAGCGTCGCGCCCTCGCCCACCAGCTCGCGGATGACGTCCCACATCAGTTGACGGCTGCGCGGGTCGAGTCCGGTCGTCGGCTCGTCGAGCACGATGACGGGCGGCGCGGCGACCAGCGCGCCGGCCAGGTCGAGGCGCCGGCGCTGGCCGCCGGAGTAGGTCTTGGTCGGTCGGCTCGCGAACTCGGTCAGGTCGAAGCGCTCGAGCAGCTCCTGTGCCCGGGCTCGGGCGCGGGCCCGGCCGAGGTGGTAGAGCCGGCCGATCATGACCAGGTTCTCGTACGCCGTGAGGTGCTCGTCGACCGCGGCGTACTGCCCCGACAGGCCGATCTTCGACTTGGCCGCCGCCGGGTCGGCCAGCACGTCGATGCCGGCGACGGTGGCCGTGCCGGCGTCGGGCTTCAACAGCGTGGTCAGGCAGCGCACCGCCGTGGTCTTCCCGGCGCCGTTGGGCCCGAGCAGGGCCAGCACCTTGCCCTCCGGCACGGCCAGGTCGAGCCCGGCGAGGGCCTCGACCTCCTTGTAGCGCTTGACCAGTCCGGTCGCGCGAATCATCGGTTCGCTCATCGCAGCCCCTGCGTCTCCTCGTGTCGATCGTCTTCCCGCTTCGCACACTAGGGACCGCCACCGACACCGGAACTCATCGCCGGCTGCGCCGTTGGACCGACGGCTGGGGGGCCGAGCCGAGCAGAACCGTCGATCCCGAGGGTGGTCCCCGTGTCCCGAACGAGCTTCCTGGGGGCCGGTCTCGCCGCGCTCCTGGCCGTCGCCGTCCCGTTCGTCCCCGCCGCCGCCGCGCCGGCGCGCGCGGCGACCTGCGCGAACAGCGCGGTCCCGTTCGGTCCGGGCGCCGATCTCGCCGGGGTCCGCGCGGCAGTCACCTGCCTGGTCAACGCCGACCGGGCGACCTGGGGCCTGCCGGCGCTGAGCGCGTCGCCGTCGCTCGACGAGGCGGCCCGGCTGCACGGCGCGTGGATGGCGACCACCCAGGTGATCGACCACGTCGAGTCGGGGCCGGGTGCCCTGCCGCAGCCCTGGGACCGGGCCACGGCCGCCGGCTACGCCTACGCGTTCGTCGGGGAGAACCTGGCCGCGGGCCAGCCGACGCCGCACGACGTCGTCCAGGGCTGGCTGCGCAGCGTCGGGCACTGCGTGAACCTGCGCTCGCCGGAGCCGCTGGACCTCGGCCTGTACGTCACCACCGACCCGATCGTCCACCAGGGCGCCGGCATCAGCCCGGTGTGGACGCTCGTCCTGGGACGGCAGGCCGGAGTCGGCGTACCGTCGGCCGACACGGCCGCGCGGGCCGCCTGCACGTCCGGGGGTCCGTCGGCCACGCCGCCGCAGGCCGGGGGCGCGGCCGACCCGTCGTACGGCGGGAGTACGACGGGCACGGCGTCCCGGGTCAAGGTCACGGCGGTCGGTGGGAAGCGGCGGGCGACCTTCACGATCAGGGCCCGGGCGGGGAAGCGGGCCGCACGGGGGAAGGTGGTGATCGCCGTCGACGGCCGGATCCTCGAGAAGGTGCGGCTCTCGCGCCGGGGGACGGTCACGGTGACGCTGCGCAAGCAGCCGAAGGGCGCGCGGACCTACACGGTCGTCTACCTCGGCAACAAGCGGACGCGGGCGTCGCAGCGCAGCGTCGACGTACGGGTCCGCTAGTGGTCATCTCCGTTGATTCATCAGGGGTCTACGCACCCACAGCACGCACCTCGCTACGTTGGCGACGCTCGGAAGACGACCCGGTATGCCATCGCGCCGCCGCCTTGCGAAGCACCCACCGTGAGCACGAATACCCCCGACGTATCAACGGAGATGACCACTAGTCAGGTCCGCCTCAGGTAGGCAAGGCTTCCTTCTCTGGAATCGTTCCAGAAAGCGTGGCAGGCTGGTGGTCACCGACAGTCCAGCGAAAGGGAGCATCATCCATGGCGACCACCGCGACCCGCCACCGCACGGCCCAGCACGTCTCGCACCCCGCCTTCCGCGCCGACGCGACGTTCGCCGGCCACCTCCAGCAGGTCCTCGTCGACCTCAACGACCTGGCCCTCCAGGGCAAGCAGGCGCACTGGAACATCGTGGGGCCCAACTTCCGCGACCTCCACCTCCAGCTCGACGAGATCGTCGACGCCGCCCGCACGTTCACCGACGACGTGGCCGAGCGGATGCGCGCGGTCTACGTCGTCCCGGACGGCACCTCCGCCCGCACCGCCGCCCAGTCCAGCCTGCCCGCCTTCCCCGGCGGCGAGGTGGAGACCGGGGCCGCCATCGACGCGATCGTCGCCTCGATCTACGCCGTCACCGGCACTGCCCGCCGGGTCCACGACGACGTCGACGCAGCCGACCCCACCACCGCGGACCTGCTCCACACGATCATCGAGCGCCTCGAGCAGCTCGCCTGGCTGACCGGCGCCGAGCGCCGTACGCCGGGCGCCTCGGTGCCGGAGGCGATCCTCGCCTGAGGCGCGGTCCTGGTGCGCCGCGCAACTACCCGATTCGTCGCGATCGGGGCTCGCGGACAGCGCATTCGGTAGTTGCGCCGTCATCACGCCAGCCCGGACGCTAGACAGATCGGTCGATATGTCTCATTCTTGGGGCATGTCGACCGAACTGTTCCAGGGTTACCAGCCTGGCGGCGGGGCCGCCTGGCGCGACCCGTGGGCGTCGTACGCCTGGCTGCGCGACCACGACCCGGTCCACCACGTGGTGCCCGACAGGCGGGCCGACCGCGACCACTACGTGCTGTCCCGGCATGCCGACGTGCTGGCCGCCGCGGTCGACGTCGCGACCTACTCCAGTGCGCACGGCCTCACCGTCGAGTACGACGAGCTGGAGCGGATCGGTCTCGTCGACAACCCGCCGTTCGTGATGACCGACCCGCCCGTCCACACCACCTTCCGCAAGCTGGTGGCCCGCGGGTTCACGCCCCGCCAGGTGCGCGAGCTGGAGCCGGTGGTTCGGGCGTACGCCGCCGAGCGGCTCGACGCGCTCCGCGCCGCCGGCGGCGGCGACGTGGTGGCCGAGCTGTTCAAGCCGCTGCCCAGCCTGGTCGTCGGTCACTACCTCGGCGTCCCGGCCGCCGACCAGCCGCGCTTCGACGACTGGAGCGGCGCGATCGTCGCGGCCAACGTGGCCGGTGAGGGCGAGGCCGCGGCGGCGGGCGCGGCGGACGCGACGCTGGAGCTGATGGGCTACTTCTCCGAGCTCGTCGAGCGTCGGCGCCACGAGCCCGGCGAGGACACCGTCTCCCAGCTGGTCCGGGCGGACGTCGAGCTGCTCGAGATCCTCGCGTTCGTCTTCACCATGGTGGCCGGCGGCAACGACACCTCGACCGGCGCGCTCGGCGGCGCGGTCCAGCTCCTCGCCGCGCGTCCCGACCAGCGGGCGCTGCTCGCGGGCGACCCGGGCCTGGTGCCCGATGCCGTCGAGGAGTTCCTCCGGCTCACCTCGCCGGTCCAGGGCCTCGCGCGCACCACCACCCGCGACGTCGAGCTGCATGGCACGACGATCCCCGCGGGTCGCAAGGTCCTCCTGCTCTACGGCGCCGGCAACCGCGACCCGCGCAAGTACGGCCCCGACGCCGACGCGCTCGACGTGCGCCGTCGGCCGAGCCAGATCCTCAGCTTCAGCCAGGGCCACCACCACTGTCTGGGTGCGGCCGCCGCGCGGCTGCAGATCACCGTCGCGCTGGAGGAGCTGCTGGCACGGATCCCCGACTTCGCCGTCGACGAGGACGCCGTCACCTGGGCGCCGGGGCCCTACGTCCGCCGTCCGCTCTCGGTCCCGCTGGTCGTGGCGTGAACCGGTCCGCGACGCCCTGGGTCGACCGCCGGGCACCCGCCGTCGAGCGGATCCTCGACGCGGCCGGCGCGCTCTTCGCCGAGCAGGGCGTGGACGGGGTCGCGATGGGCGAGATCGCCGCCGGGGCCGGCTGCTCGCGAGCCACGCTCTACCGCTACTTCCCCGACCGACCGGCGCTGCAGCTGGCGTTCGTGCAGCGCGAGGCGATCCGGGTCGGTGCCCTGGTCGTCGCCGATCTCGCCGATCTCCCCGACGCGACGGGCGATCTGGTCACCGAGGCCGTGCTCTCGGCGCTGCGTCACGTCCGCGCGGCGCCGCCGCTCGCCGCCTGGTTCCGGGAGACCGACGCGGGCCGCACGGCCGACCTCGCGCAGGGCTCCGAGGTGATCGAGGCCCTCGGACTCACCATGACCGACGACCCGGACGCCGCCCGCTGGCTGGTCCGCGTGATCGTCTCGCTGCTGACCGTCCCCGGCGGCGACGCCGCCGAGGAGCGCCGGCTGGTCGAGCGCTTCGTCGCCCCCGTGATCGCCCTGACCGTCCCCTGACCGTCCCCTGACCGGTCCCTGAACAAGCCCTGATCGCGGCCCGATCGACCGGGTGACCGGGTCCTCGTCCCCTACGGTGGAGCCCGTGGGAGCGGTGGTCTGGGTCTACACGGTCGTCACGAGCCTCGTCCTGGCCGCCGGCCTCGCCGCAGTGATCCGCCGGATCCTCGGCGCCCGCGTCGGCTGGCTGCGCACGCTGCTCGTCGGCTGGACCGCACTGCTCGTCGGCATCCCGGTCACGGGCAAGCTGGCCGTCGCCGCCGGCGTCGGCACCGAGAGCGGCGAGCTGACGACGTCCGAGGGGACGGCTGCCGCCTTCCTCCTCGTCAGCTGCCTGTGGGTCTTCGCGGCCGCCCTGGCGGTCGTCATGCTGCTCGAGGCGCTCCTCCCCTCGGGCAGCGTCCCGGGCCCCCGCGAGGCCGTGGGCCGGTTCCGCGCCTGGTTGCGCCGGACCCGGCGCTATCTCCAGATCGGCCGCGCCGCCACGGGCTCCGGGCTCGGCGCCGTGCTGCGCGGCGGCCCGGGCTCGGCCTCCTTCGGTCCCGCGCTCGCCTCGGTGTTCAACAGGTCGGGCGTCACCTTCGTCAAGCTCGGCCAGATCCTCGCGACCCGCGACGACTTGCTCCCCGCGGAGACCACCCGCGCGCTCGCGACCCTGCAGTCCGACGCCGACCCGGAGCCGTACGACGCCGTCGCGGCCACCATCGAGGCCGACCTCGGCGGGCGGCCCGATGCCCTCTTCGCCACGTTCGACACCGTCCCCCTCGCCGCGGCCTCGGTGGCGCAGGTCCACACCGCGACCACCCACGACGGCCGCGACGTCGTGGTGAAGGTGCAGCGCAGCAAGGCGCGCCGCCAGGTCGAGGTCGACACCGACATCCTGGTCCGGCTGGCCCGCACGGCCGAGCAGCGCTGGCCCTGGGCGCGGGACATGGCCGTGTCCCGGCTGGCGACGGGCCTGGCCCAGTCGCTGCGCGAGGAGCTGGACTACCGGATCGAGGCCGGCAACACCGCCTCCGGCGCGGCCGCGCTGCGGGAGCGGACCGACATCGTGGTGCCGGCGGTGGACACCGCGCTGAGCACGCGCCGGGTGCTGGTGATGGACCGGCTCCACGGCGTACCCCTGTCCGCCGGGGCGGACGCGGTCGCCCGGCTCGACCCGGCCCGGCGCGTCGAGCTCGCCGACACCCTCATCGGCGCGCTGCTCGACACGGTCTTCGTGGCGGGTGTCTTCCACGCCGACCTGCACCCCGGCAACATCCTGGTGCTCGACGACGGGCGGCTCGGCCTGCTCGACTTCGGCGCCGTCGGGATCCTCGACAGCGAGACCCGGCAGCTGCTGGCCCTGCTGCTGTTCGCGATCCTCAGCGACGACGCGGTGTCCGCGGTCGACGCGCTGACCCTGGCGTTCGACGTACCCGACCAGCTCGACGTCCCGCTGCTGCGTCGCGACCTGGGCCGTGAGATCGCCGCGCTCCAGCTGCGGACCAGCATCGGCGGCGACACCTTCGCCCGGATCTTCGCGGTGCTCCGGCGCCACGGCATCGGCGTGCCGGGCGACGTCGCCGCCGCCTTCCGCACGCTGACCTCGGTCGACGCCGCCGTCACCCTGCTCGACCCCGGCAGCAGCCTGCTCCAGTCGGCCCGCGCCCAGCTGCCGTCCCTGCTCCGGCGGCTCGCCGAGCCGAAGCGGGTGGCTGCTCAGGCGGCCAGCCAGGCCGGTGTCCTGGCGGCCATCGCCCGCCGGCTGCCCGAGCGGGTCGAGCACCTCACCAGCGCTCTCGGCGACGGCACCTTCACCGTCCGCACGCGAGCGTTCGGCGACCCCGAGGACCGGGCGTGGCTGCGCGATCAGGTCAACAACGGCCTCGCGGCGGCCTTCGGCATCACCGCCTGCATCCTGGCCGTCGTCCTGGGCCGGATCGACGGCGGACCGCAGCTCACCGACCAGCTCTCGCTCTTCGGCCTGCTCGGGCTCGCGCTCGGGTTCTGCGGCGTGACGCTCGCGCTGCGCGTGGTGGTGCGGCTGTTCCAACGCCGCGAGTAGCGGCTCGCGGTGCCGGGGTCAGGTCTTGCTCTCGGCCAGCAGCAGGGTGCCGCCGAGCCCGATCATCATCGACCCGCCGGTCGCCCGGATCGCCGAGAGGCGCCGGGGCGAGCGCGCGAACCACTCACGGGCCGACCCGGCGGCCACCGCCCACGCGCCGTCGCAGACGAACGCGATGAGCGTGAACACCAGCCCGAGGACCATCATCTGCAGGGGCACGTGGCCCGCGCGGAAGTCGACGAACTGCGGCAGCGCCGCGACGAAGAACACGATCGTCTTCGGGTTGGTCGCGCCGACGATGACGCCCTGCCGCAGCACGGTCCGCGACGACACCCGCCGCGCCCCGGTGTCGACGGGGTCGTCCAGTCCACTGCGGCGGTGCCGGATCGCCTGGACGCCGAGATAGGCGAGGTACGCGGCGCCGAGCACCTTGATCACGGTGAACAGGGCGATCGACCGGGCCACCACCGAGCCGACACCGAAGGCCACCGCGGCGATCGGGACCAGGGAGCCCAGCTCGTTGCCGAGCACGCTCCACAGGCCGCCGCGGCGACCGACGGACAGCGACTGGCCGATCACGAAGAGCACGCTGGGCCCGGGGATCGCGATCAGGATCAGCGAGGTCAGCGCGAAGGCGAGGAGGACGTGCGGCTCGGGCATCTGGTGATCGTAGTCCTGGCAGGCGCGGAAGGCATCGACGATTTCGTGGTGCCACTGCGGGACGCCGGCGAGTGATGGTGTCCTGATATCGTCTGATATCAGGAGGTGTCACATGACCGACGTGCTCATTCGGAACGTGTCCGACGACGACCTGCGCCGGATCGACGAGAAGGCACGCCGTCTCGGTCTCTCGCGTGTCGACTACCTCCGTCGGATGGTCATCCAGGAGGCGGCCCGCGGCGGGGAGGCGGACGAGGCGACGGTCGAGGTGTTCGCCCGGGTCGCCGACCTCGCCGGTGATCTCGCCGACGACGAGGTCATGCGGGACGCCTGGTCGTGACGCACTGGCTGGTCGACAAGTCCGCGCTGGTCCGCCTGGCCCGGGCCGTCGATGCCGAGGAGTGGCTCGAACGGTGTCGACGAGGGCTGGTCCGGGTCACCTCTCCCACGCTGCTCGAGACCGGCTTCTCGGCGCGAACCGCCGAGGACTGGGAGGCAGTGATCGGCCGGCCGCCCATCTCGTGGTTCCCGGTCGAGTACCTCACGCCGACGATGGAGCGACGAGCACTCGAGGTGCAGGGCATTCTGGCCAAGCGCGGCCAGCACCGGGCGCCGTCGGTGCCCGACCTGCTGATCGCCGCGGCCGCGGAGATCTCGGGGCTCGTCGTCCTCCACGTCGACAAGGACTTCGAGCTGATCGCCGAGGTGACGGGTCAGCAGGTCGAGCGCCTCGACATCACTGGCTGACCAGCGCCGTCTCCACCTGTTGCTCGATCGACGGCGCCAGCGCGTCGTCGCCGGTGACGATCTCGACCCGCTCGATCCGGCCGGTGAAGCGGTAGCCGTCGCGGGTGCCGTAGTCGTCGGTGACCGGCGTGCCGCGGTCGATCCCGACGTCCAGGGTCTGGTCCATCGAGAACATGCCGGGCAGGGAGCGCTCCAGGCGGCCGTGGCCGACCTCCGCCCCGTCCAGCACGAGGGTGAGGTCGGCGCCCTTGCCGAGCCCGCCGCCGTCGTACCCGAACCGGAGCTCGGCGACGTGCTCGCCCTCGGTGAGCGCCACGGTCGAGCGCAGATGGGTCCAGTCGAGGGCCGCGTAGCTGTAGGTCCAGGTGAGCACGCCGTCCTTGACGTAGAGCGACCAGCCGCCGAAGTAGCCGCCCTGCGCGACGATCACGCCGCGTGTGCTCGGACCGCCCGAGAAGACCGCCCGGGCCAGGTGGGAGGCGTTGCGGACGATCGGTACGGCGTCGTCGCGGAGCCGTCCCGACGTCGGCCCGAGCACGATCGAGGCCGGGGGAGCGGGCCGGCTCCCGGCGGAGCGCGCGAACACCAGCTTGTCGTCCATCGGCAGCACCTGGTTGCGCCGGGCCTCCGCGAGGAAGAGCTCCTGCAGGGCGGCCAGCCGCTCCGGCTCGGCCGCGGCCAGGTCACGGGCCTGGGTCCAGTCGGTCGTGGTGTCGTACAGCTCCCAGCGGTCGTCCTCGAAGCGCGGCGTCTCCGCGAACCGCGGGTGCCACGGGGCCTTGTGGGCCGCGACCGCGGTCCAGCCCTCGTGGTAGATCCCACGGTTGCCGAACATCTCGAAGTACTGCGTGGTGTGGCGCTCCGCGGCCCGTGGCTGGTCGAAGGAGTAGGCGAACGAGACCCCGTCGAGGGGGGCCTGCTCGACCCCGTCGATGGTCTCCGGCACCGGTACGCCGGCGACGTCGAGCAGCGTCGGCAGCACGTCGTTGACGTGGTGCCACTGGTGTCGCACCTCGCCGCGAGCCCGGATCCCGGCGGGCCAGTGCACGACCAGCCCGTTGCGGGTGCCGCCGTAGTGGGAGGCGACCTGCTTGGTCCACTGGTACGGCGTGTCCATGGCGACCGCCCAGCCCGCGGGATAGTGCGCGTAGGTGTCCGGCCCGCCGAGCTCGCCCGGCCGCTCCGCGATGAACCGCGCGATCCGCTCCGGGTCCTCCTCGATGCCGTTGAAGTGCAGGCCCTCGTTGAGGGTGCCCGCGTCGCCGCCCTCGGCGGAGGCGCCGTTGTCGCCGAGGATGTAGAGCACGATCGTGTTGTCGAGCTCGCCCCGCGCGCGCAGCGCCGCGATCACCCGCCCCACCTGGGCGTCGGTGTGCTCCGCGAAGGCGGCGTACAGCTCCATCAGCCGCTGTCCGGTCTCGCGCTCCGGCTCGGAGATCTCGTCCCAGTGGGGGACGCCTGGCGTCCAGGGCGCCAGCTCCGCGTCCTCGGGTACGACGCCCAGCTGCCTCTGCCGCTCCAGGGTCAGCTCGCGCTGGCGGTCCCAGCCGTGCGCGAACTCCCCGCGGTAGCGGTCCCGCCACGACTCCGGCACCTGGAAGGGCGCGTGGGTGGCGCCGAACGCGAGATAGCAGAGCCACGGCTTGTCCGGCGCGTGCCGGCGCACGTCGCCGGTCCACGCGATCGCCCGGTCGGCGAGGTCCTCCGACAGGTGGTAGCCCTCGGCCGCCGTGCGGGGCGGGTCGACGAACGTGGTGCCGTCGACGAGGGTCGGCTCGAACTGGCTGGCCTCGCCGCCGAGGAAGCCGTAGAAGCTGTCGAACCCCTCGCCCGTGGGCCAGCGGTCGAAGGGACCGGCCGCGGTCTGCTCCCACGGCGGGGTCTGGTGCCACTTGCCGAAGGCACCGGTGCTGTAGCCGTTGCCGCGCAGGATCTGCGCGAGGGTGCCCGCGCTGCGGGGTCGTTGGCCGTCGTACCCGGGGGCGCCGGTCGAGATCTCCATGACCGTGCCGACCCCGACCGCGTGGTGATTGCGGCCGGTCATCAGCGCCGCGCGGGTGGGGGAGCAGAGGGCCGTCGTGTGGAAGCGGGTGTAGCGCAGGCCGTCCTCGGCGAGCTCCTCGGCGACCGGCGTGCGGCACGGGCCGCCGAAGACCGAGGGCGCGCCGAAGCCCATGTCGTCGAGCAGGACGACCAGCACGTTCGGTGCGCCCTCGGGGGCGCGCAGGCGCTCGCGCAGCGGCAGCGGCGCGACCTGGTCGCGGGCGTCCAGCTCGGCGTCGAAGGGTGCCCGGTCGCGGTGGAAGGGCAGGTGGGTGCGGTCGGTCATCGGGTCTTCCGTTCAGGGCGTGGGGCGTGAGGGCGTCAGGGAGTCGGGGCGTGAGGGAGATCAGGGAGTCAGGGAGATCAGGAGGCGAGGGAGTTGCCGCATCGGAAGCCGACATTGGCCGAGGCGGAGTCGGGCGTGTTGCCGCTGCGGGCGGCGACGCGGTAGCGGTTGCAGTAGGAGTCGTGGCACAGGTACGAGCCGCCACGCAGCACGCGGTGGGTGCCGTGGTCGGGTCCGCGCGGGTCGGTGGCCGGACGGTCGGTGGGGAAGGTCGCGTAGTACGCCGGGTCGAACCGGTCGGCGCACCACTCCCAGACGTTGCCGACACTCTGGTACAGCCCGTACCCGTTGGGGCGATAGGACTTCACGGGTGCCGTGGTGAGGTGGCCGTCGTCCAGCGTGTTGCGTGCGGGGAAGTCGCCCTGCCAGACGTTCAGGCGCCAGGCGCCGCCGTCGTGCAGCTCGTCCCCCCACGGGAACCGGCGCCCGGCGAGACCGCCGCGGGCGGCGTACTCCCACTCGGCCTCGGTCAGCAGCCGCTTGCCCGCCCACCGGCAGTAGGCCTGGGCGTCGTGCCAGGTCACGTGCACCACGGGGTGGTGCGGCAGGTCGCCGATCGAGGAGCGCGGTCCCGCGGGGTGCCGCCAGTCCGCGCCCTTGACCGCGACCCACCACGGCGTCGTGTCGAGGTGGTGCAGCACGTCGCCGCGCGCCGCCTCGACCGCGAGGTGGAAGACCGCGGAGACGCCGAGCCGCTCGGCCTCGGTGACGTACCCGGACGTCTTGACGAAGCGCGCGAAGGCGGCGTTCGTCACCGCCGTCTCGTCGGCGAGGTACGGCGCCAGGGTGACCTCGTGCACCGGTCCCTCGCCGTCGCCCGGATCCCCGTCCCCGAAGGGATCGCCCATGGCGAAGGTGCCGCCGGGGATGGGGCGTTGGCCGCGGGTGTCGCGGTGGGGCGGCGCTTCATCACGTGATGTAGGCGAAGGGTCACTTGTGTGGTGGAGCCCCGCTACAGAAGCGGCACTTCGCCTACTTAACGTGATGAAACCGCGGCCCTCGCCCCCGCCCCCGCCCCCGCCACCCACCGAGCCCGCGCAGCAGGCCCCGCTCACGACGCCAGCTCGCGGATCCGCCGGCCACGGCGGGCCGGGTCGGGCACGGGGACGGCGTCGAGCAGCCGGCGGGTGTAGTCCGCCTCGGGCCGGGAGAAGACGGTGCCGACGGGCCCGACCTCGACCAGCTCGCCCGCGCGCAGCACGGCGACCCGGTCGGCGACCTGGTGCACGACCGCGAGGTCGTGACTGATGAACAGGCAGGCGAACCCGAGCCGCTCCTGCAGGTCGCGGAACAGCTCCAGTACCCGCGCCTGCACGGACACGTCCAGCGCGCTGGTCGGCTCGTCGGCGACCAGCAGCGCCGGCTCCAGCGCCAGGGCGCGGGCCAGCGCGATCCGTTGCCGCTGGCCGCCGGAGAGCTCGCGCGGTCGTCGCGTGGTGTACGACGCCGGGAGCTGGACGGCCTCGAGCAGCTCGGCCACGCGGGCGTCACGTTCGGAGGGTGTGCCGACCCGGTGGATGTCGAGCGGTTCGCGGATGCTCGCGCCGACGGGGTAGCGCGGGTCGAGCGAGGCCTCGGGGTCCTGGTGCACGAACGCCAGGCCGCGGCGCAGGTGGCGACGCTGCGAGCGGGGCGCGGCGAGCACGTCCTCGCCACCCAGCAGCACCTGGCCCCCGGCGAGTGGCACCAGGCCCGCGGCCAGCCGGCCGAGGGTGGTCTTGCCCGAGCCGGACTCGCCGACCAGGCCGACCACCTCGCCGGGTGCCACCTGCAGGGACACGTCAGTGACGGCGGGGAAAGCACGGCCGCGACGGCGGGAGCCGTAGTGGACGTGGACGCCCCGGAACTCGACGGCCGGCACCGCCGCCGGTGCGGTGACCGTCGCCGGTGCGGGGGCGGCCGCCGAGGGCTCGACGACGCTGTCGAGCTGGGGCAGCCGCAGCACCGAGGCGAGCAGCGTCCTCGTGTACGGCTCGCGCGGATCCGCGAACAGTGCGCGGGTCTCGCCCTCCTCGACCACGTTGCCCGCCTGGAGGACGACGACCCGGTCGGCGATCTCCGCGACCACGCCCATGTTGTGGGTGATCAGGACGATCGCGGTGCCGGTGCGCTCGCGGATCCGGTCGAGCAGGCGCAGGATCTCGGCCTGCACGGTCACGTCGAGCGCCGTCGTGGGTTCGTCGGCGAGCAGCACGTCCGGCTCGTTGGCGAGCGCGAGGGCCAACACCACCCGTTGCTTCTGACCACCCGACAGCTGGTGGGGGTACGCCGCCAGCCGGCGCTCCGGCTCGGGGATCTCGACGGCGCGCAGCAGCTCGACCGCCCGCGCGGCGGCGGCCTTACGGTTGCGGGTGCCGTGCGCCCGCAGCGCCTCGCGCAGCTGCCAGCCGATGGTCCGGACGGGGTTGAGCGCGGTCTGCGGCTCCTGGAAGACCATCGCGATCCGGGCGCCGCGGATCCGGTTCAGGTCCGCCTCGGGCAGGCCGAGGATCTCCTCGCCGTCGTACCGGATCGAGCCGGTGGCCCGCGCCCCCGGCGGCAGCAGGCCGAGGACGGCGCGCGCGGTCATCGACTTGCCGGAGCCCGACTCGCCGACCAGGGCGAGGATCTCGCCCCGGCGCAGGGTCACCGACACGTCTTCCACGGCGGGGCGCGGCTGGGCGAAGGAGATGGCGAGGTGCTCGATGTCGAGCACTGCCTCGGTGGAGTGGAGGTCAAGCACGGCGGGCCTCACTGAGCGACTGGGAGATGAGCAGGAGACCGAGGACCAGCGCGACCACGACGGCCAGCGGGCCCACGGCGAAGAACGGGGCGTCGTGCAGCAGCCGGACGCCGTCCTTGATGAGCGAGCCGAGCGACGGGTTCGGCGGGCGGACGCCGAGGCCGAGGAAGCTCATCGCGCCCTCGATGAAGACCGCGACCGACATCGACACGGCGAGCTGGACGGTCAGCGGCTCCAGCGCGTTGGGCAGCACGTGCTTGCGCAGCACCCACAGCGGTCCCGCGCCGACGACCTGCGAGGCCTCGACGAACGGCATCTCACGGACGGTGCGTACGGCGGTGCGCACCAGCCGTCCGAAGACGGGGATCTCCAGAGTCACGATGACGACCCCGACGGTGAGCAGCCCGGGCCCGAGGAACGCGGTCAGCAGGATGCCGAGGATCAGCGCGGGGAAGGCGAGCAGCAGGTCGAAGGCGCGCTGCGCGATGACGTCGGTGACCGACCACCAGCTGGTGACCAGGCCGAGCAGCACGCCGAGGACCGCGCCGATGGGCACCGCCGCGAAGACGACGACCAAGTCGGCCCGGATGCCGTACAGCGTGCGGGAGAGGATGTCCCGGTTGAGCTCGTCGGTGCCGAGCCAGTGCGCGGACGTCGGGCCCAGCAGGTTGGCGCCCGGGACCTGTTCCGTCGGCCCGTACGGCGCGAGCAGCGGCCCGAGCACGCCGAGCAGCACCACCGCGCCGACGAGCACCACGCCCACCAGGCCGCGGCCGTGGCGCAGCGCGGGCAGCAGCCCCGAGCGCGGAGCCGGGGCGGGGTCGCCCGGCACCGGCCCGACCGGGACGGGGCTCAGGGGCTCCTCGAGGGAGACGTCGACGGATCCGGACATCACGAGGCTCCGTTCGTCGCGGTGGTCAGCCGCACGCGCGGGTCGAGCCACGCATGGATCAGGTCGCTGGCGAGCTGGGTCAGCACGAACACGACGACGGAGAGCAGCAGCAGGACCTGCACGACCGGGTAGTCGCGCGACGAGATGCCCTGCTCGATGAGCCGGCCCAGGCCGGGCCAGGCGAACACGGCCTCGACCAGGATCGCGCCGCCCAGCAGGGTGCCGAACTGGATGCCCAGCACCGTGATCGACGACGGCAGCGCGTTGCGCAGCGCCTGGGTGAGCACGATCCGGCGCCGGGGGATGCCGAGCGCCCGCGCGGTGGTGACGTAGGGCTGCCGCAGCTGGGTGCGCAGCGCCTCGGTCAGGAAGCGGGTCAGGGCCGCCCAGGCCGGGAGGGCGAGGGCCAGGCCCGGCAGCAGGAGGTACTGGAAGGCGATGTCCGGGTGGGCGAAGAACCCGCCCGGCGGCGTACCTCCGGCCGGCAGGACGGGGAAGCGCACCGCGAACACCAGCACCAGCACCAGCGCCGTCGCGAACGTCGGCACCGCCACCGCGGCCGTGTTGAGCGCGGACAGCAGCGAGTCGAGCCAGCGCTTGTCCCACACGACCGCGGCGGTGCTGGTCAGCAGGGCGCCGGCCGAGGCCAGCACGAGGGCGAACAGCGTCAGCACCACGGTGTTGAGCGCGCCATCGGCGATCAGGCTGCCCACGTCGCCCCCGAGTTTGTACGACGGCCCGAGGTCCAGCCGGGCGAGGTCGCCGAGCCAGTGCAGGTACTGGCTCCAGAACGGCTGGTCCAGTCCGAGCTCCGCGCGGATGGCCGCGCGGGACGCGGGGGTGGCGTCCGGCCCGGCGAGCACCGAGACCGGGTCGCCGGGCACCAGCCGGATCAGGGCGAAGATCCCGATCGACGCGAGCACCGTCACCAGCAGGGCCGAGCCCAGCCGGTGGAGGAGGTAGCGGGTCACGGCCGGCTCACTTCGTCAGGTAGGTGTCGTGGAACAGCGGCTCGCCCCGCTTGGTCTGCCCGAGGTCGTGGACCTGGGTGCTGCTGGCGTCCTGCGGCAGCGTGATCGCGATCTCCAGCAGGAACGAGCCCTTCAGCAGCGCCTCGTTGAGCGCGGTGTAGTCGGCCGGGTCCCCGTCGTCCGTCCCCTGAGCGGCGGGCTGCTTCCACACCTTGTCCGCGATCGCCTGGTAGTCGGCGTCGACGTACAGCGAGGCGTTGTGGTCGGCGTTGAACGGGTACGCCGACACGGCGAGCGTCGAGGGCGTGTAGTGCGCGTAGGCGTGGTTCAGGATCCACAGGCCCTCGAACTTCGCGCCGATCAGCTGCTGGATCACCTGTGCCTGCTCCTGCGGGTCCAGCTCGGCCTCGATGCCGACCTTCGCCAGGTCCGACTGGACGATCTGCGCGATGGCGCCGTACGCCGGGTTCTCCGACGGGTAGGTCAGCGGCAGGGTCGGGATCTGGACGCCGTCGGCCTTGGCCTCCTCGACCAGGGCCTTGGCCTTGTCGAGGTCGAAGTCGTAGGTCGCGTTCGCGTCCGCGTCGTATGCCGGCGAGTAGTCCGGCCACGGCAGGCTGATCGGGATGGCGGCGCCGCGGTAGACCTCGTCGACCACGCGCTTGCGGTCCAGGGCGTAGGCGATCGCCTGCCGGACCCGCACGTCGGACAGCGCCGGGTTCGTCACATTGGTGCCGACGTACACCTGGCCCTCGGCGCCGTTCCACTGGTTGACGCGGAACGCGTCCTCCTTGCCGAGGCTCTCGAAGTCGCGGTACGACGCGCCGAGGATCAGGTCCAGCTGGTGGGCGCGGAGCTGGGAGACCTGGGCCTGCGGGTCGGGGATGACGCTGACGTCGATGCCGTCGAGGGCCGGCCTCCCGCGCCAGTAGTCGTCGTTGCGCGTGAAGCTGATCTTCGCGCCGGGGCTCCAGCTCGCGAACTCGAACGGGCCGGTGCCGACGAACGCCTTGCCCTCACGCAGCTGGTCGATCGACTCGGAGTCGATGATCGGCAGCATGTCGAGCAGGTCGAAGACGTTGCTCAGCGGGTGCGCGAAGGTCAGCGTGATCGCGTGCTCGTCGGTGGTGTCGAAGCCGGTGATCGCCGCCGCGGTGCGCTGCAGCTGCACCGTCCAGACCGGGTCGGCCCAGGTCTTGATGCTGAACTCGACGTCCTTGCTGGTGAAGGGGCGGCCGGAGTGGAAGGTGACGTCGTCGCGCAGCTGCAGGGTCAGCCGGGTGCCGTCCTCCGACTGCTCCCACGACGTCGCCAGGGACGGCTGCGGCTCGAGCTCGTCGAGGGGGTAGTCGACGAGCGAGTCGTAGACGCTGCCGATCAGCACGTTGATGGCGTCGCCGGAGTTGGTGAAGATCCGCGCCGGGATGATGTCGTTGAGGGCGCCCACGCGCAGGGTGCCACCCTCCTGGCGCTCCCCGGAGCTGGCCTTCAGCTCGTCCACCGCGGAGGAGCACGCGGTGGCCGCGATCAGGGTGGTCGCCGCGACGAGCGCGGCGGCCAGGCGCCGGAGTGGTCGGGATCGCCGGAGCCGGCCGGGGTGTCGGCGGGGCTGGACGGGGACGGCAGGGGACACGGGTGTTCCTTTCGCAGGGCGGTGCGGGAGTTCCGGGAGGGAGGGGGTCAGGCGCCGGGTCGTCGACACGCGCCGCCCGCCTCGACACCGGTGAGCTCGACACAGGCGAGCGGGTCGTCGAGGACGGGACCGAGGGCGACGGTGCAGGCGCTGATCGCCTGGATGTCGCTGCCGAAGCGGGTGAAGGAGACCGGGACCGGGTGGTCGAGCGCCGTGTGCGCGTCGTAGGCGCCGACGATCACGTCGAGCAGGCGGGGGTCGCCGGTGAAGGCCTGGCCGACCAGCACGACCCGGTCGGGGGAGAGCATGTCGCGCACCGACCCGGCCGTCGCGCCGAGCAGGCGGGCCCGCTCCACGTCGGACCGGGCGCTGGACCGGGCGTCGGACCGGGAGTCGGATCGGGCGTCGGCGAGCGCGTCGACGGTGGCCGCGAGGCAGCCGGTGCGCCCGCACGGGCAGGCGACGTCCGTGCCGGTGGGGAAGTGGGTGAGGCTGGCGGCCCGGGTGACGTCGGTCTGGACGCCCCGGTCGACCGCGACCGACCAGCCGAAGGTGTCACGGGCGTAGAGGTAGAGCGTGAGGCCACCGGGGGCGCCGGTGCTCCCCGTGCGGCTGTGGTGGGCATGCCGCCGGTGCAGGAACTCGGCCGCGGCGACCGCCGAGATGTGGTCGCCGGTGCGGACCGGCAGCCCGGTCAGCTCGTGCAGCTCGGCCTCGCGCTCGGTCGGGACCAGCCCGAGCTCCCGCCACGGGGCGACCAGGCCGGCGGCGAGCGGGACCCGCCCCGGGTGCGAGCCGAGCAGTGCGGCGGCCTCGCGGCTGAGCTGCTCGAGGTCCGGCTCGGCGCCGAGCGGGCGACGTACCGTCTGCGCGGCGAGGACGCGGCCGGTGAGGTCGCCGAGGGCGACCGTCGCGATCCGCCGGCCGATGTGCACGCCGATGGTGACGTAGCGGTCGGGGTCGATCTCGACGGGGACGCCGGGGCGGCCGGTGGCGCCCGGCCGGGCGCGGTCGGGCCGCTCGCGGAGCAGGCCGCGCTCGACCAGCAGCGCGGTGGCGCGGCCGACGGTGGCGATGCTCAGCCCGGTCGCGGCGGCGACCTCGTCGCGCGAGGCCCGACCCGCGGCCCGGACCTGCTCGAGCACCTGGGTCGCGGTCGGGCTGAACCGGCCGCGGGACACGGTGATGATCGGCGAGCGGGTCACGCCGTACCTCCTCCGGGTCGCCTGGATCTGAATTGTCTATCAATCTACTCGACAAACTGTAGATCACGAGGGAGGTCATGGCGCAAACCCGTCCCGCGATCCGGGCGGGTTCGGATCACGGTGAGCGAAAGCCTTGTCCGGCGCGGGTTTCCTCCTCACCGTTGGGCCTCGTCCCGACATCCAGACGAATTCCCCAGTGACCCGGAGGACCCACCCATGACCATCAGCCTCGACCGCGAGACCGCTGCGCCCGCGACGGCTGCACCCACGACGACCACTGTGAGCAGGCTGGGCAGCCGGATCGGCGCCCGCATCGACGGCGTCCGCCTCGGTGGCGACCTGGCGCCGGAGACCGTCGCCGAGATCCGGGCCGCGCTCAACGAGCACAAGGTCGTCTTCTTCCGTGGCCAGGACCACCTCGACGACGACGGACAGATCGCCTTCGGCGAGCTGCTCGGCGCGCTCACCACCGCCCACCCGACCGTCAATACCGGCAGTGCCCGCGTGCTCGCCCTCAAGGCCACCAAGGGCATGGCCGCCAACTCCTGGCACACCGACGTCACCTTCGTCGACCGGGTGCCGGCGTTCTCGATCCTGCGCGGCGTGACCATCCCGGAGTACGGCGGCAGCACGGTCTGGGCCAACACGGTGGCGGCGTACGCGTCGCTCCCGCCGCAGCTCAAGTCGCTCGTCGACGACCTGTGGGCGGTGCACACCAACGACTACGACTACGCCAACCACTACACCGAGGAGGGCGAGGCCAACTCCCAGTTCAGCCGTGCCGAGTTCGCCTCGACCGTCTACCAGACCGAGCACCCCGTGGTCCGGATCCACCCGGAGACCGGGGAGCGCGCGCTCCTGCTAGGGCACTTCGTCAAGAACTTCGTCGGCTTCAACTCCAAGGAGTCGGCCGCCCTCTTCAACCTGCTCCAGGACCGGGTCACCAAGCTCGAGAACACCGTGCGCTGGGCGTGGCAGGCCGGCGATGTCGCGATCTGGGACAACCGCGCGACCCAGCACTACGCCGTCGCCGACTTCGACACCCAGCTGCGCGAGGTCCGCCGGATCACCGTGCAGGGTCCCGTCCCGGTGTCGATCGACGGCCGCGAGAGCCGCGTCGTCCAGGGCTCGGCCGACGTCTACAACCGGCTCGACGAGCTGATCAGCTGACCGACATCGGTCGGCGCCCCGGCGTAGCGTCGGCGGCATGACTCCTGCCGACCTGCTGACCGACGCCTTCTCCCGCGTCCTCGGCGTCGTCGAGACGGTCCTCGACGGCGCCGACGACGCGCTCCTCGTCCGGCGCCCCGCGCCCGACGCCAACCCGATCGCCTGGCTGGTCTGGCACCTGACCCGGGTGCAGGACGACCACGTCGCCGACGTCGCCGGGACCGGTCAGATCTGGACCGACGACGGGTACGCCGAGCGCTTCGCCCTCCCGCTCGCCCCGCGCGACATCGGCTACGGCCACAGCAGCGAGCAGGTCGGGCTGGTCCGCGCCTCCGCCGGCCTGCTGCTCGACTACTACCGTGCCACCCACGCCCGGACCCTGGCCTTCGTCGGCGCCGTGGAGCCCGGCGACCTCGACCGGGTCGTCGACACCCGCTGGGACCCGCCCGTCACCCTCGGTGTCCGGCTGGTCAGCGTGGTCGACGACTGCGCACAGCACGCCGGGCAGGCGGCGTACGTGCGGGGACTGCTCAGCTGAGCTTGGCGAGCAGGGCCAGGAGCGTGCGCCGCTCCGCTGCGGTCAGCGGTGCGAGCACGGCCTCCTGGACGTCGTCGAGGACCCGGTCGAGCTCCGTGAGCCGGCGCGCGCCGGCGCCGGTGAGGGTCACGACATTGCGCCGGCGGTCGGACGGGTCGGGGTCGCGGCGTGCCATCCGCCACGCGACGAGATCGTCGAGGACGGCGACGACGTCGCTCCGGTCGATCCCCGTCGCCCGGCCCAGGTCGGCCTGGCTGCACGGACCGTGCTCGTCGAGGGCGGCGAGCAGGCGGTAGTGATAGCCGCGCACGCCCGCCGCCGCGAACGCCTCGCCGAGCAGGCCCTGGGCGCGCGCATGGGCTCGGCCGAGCGCCCAGGTCGGCCGGCCGGCGACACGTTGCAGCGAGGTCACCTGCGCAGTCTACGGAACGTTGGTACGACCAATGATCGAGTATCGTTGGTCGTACCAACGAATCAAGGAGTGCTCATGACCGCCCCCTTCGGACCCCAGCTCATCGGCCAGACGGAGAAGTCGCTCTCCGCCCTGCTCCTTCGCGTCCTCGACGGGCGGCTGACCGAGCCCCAGTGGGTCGCGCTCCGGCTCGCCCAGGTGCTCGACGGCGAGCTCGAGGACGACGCCGCCCTTGCCGTGGCGGTGGCGGACCGCGCGCGGTTCGCCGATGCACCTGCCCTCATCGATGCGCTGGTGGCCGCCGGCCTGGTCGCCGCCGGCCGCCCGACGCCTCGCGGCAGGGAGCTCGTCGACGCCGTCCAGAACGAGATCGCCGCGACCACCGCCCCGATCTGGCAGGGCCTCGACGTGGCCGACGTCGCCGCTGCCGGCCGGGTCCTCGACGAGGTGCTGCGGCGGGCTCGTGCCGTGCTGGCCGGCGGCTGAGCGTCCGGCTCAGAGTCCCGCGACCAGCTCCCGCACGATCTCGCCCGCCGGCCGTGCCTGCGCGCCGCGCCAGCCCGTCCCGGCCCACAGGTGCAGCCGGTGCGGGTCGCCCCTACGGGCCGCGGTGCGGCGCAGGTCGCGGGTGAGGTGGTGCAGCTCCGGATAGCCGTACGGCGCCGCGTCGTGGTGCCGGTCGACGAACCCGTTGCGCAGTGCCCGGGCCGGCCGCCCGGTGAAGCAGTGGGTGACCACGGTGGTGGTGAACGCCGGGTCCGCGAGCGCGGCGCGGTGGGTGGCGCTGGTGCCCGCCTCGGCGGCACGGAGCAGCAGGGTGCCGACCGCGACGGCCTCGGCACCCGCTGCCAGCAGGTCGCGTATGGCGCTCGGCCCGTCGACCCCGCCGGCGGCGACGAGCGGCAGCCGGGTCACGGCTGCCACGGCCCGCACGACGTCCGCGGTGTCGGCCGCGGTCGCGACCCCGGCGATGGGGCGGTGGGGGTCGAAGGTGCCGCTGTGCCCGCCCGCCGCCGGCCCCTGGACGACCAGCCCGTCGACACCGGCCTCCTCGGCGGCGCGTGCCTCGTCGGGCGCGGTCACCGTCGCGAGCACCCGCGAGCCCGCCGTCCGCAGTGCCGCGATGTCGCCCCGGCCGGGCAGCCCGAAGGTCAGCGACACGACCGGCACCGGGTTCGCGACCAGCAGGTCGACCTTCGCCCGCCAGTCATCGTCGTCGTGCCGCGGCTCTGGTGCGAGGTCCGCACCCAACGCCTCGGCCTCCGCGCGGAGCTCGGTTGCGTACGCGCGGTAGGCCTCGGGGGCGATCGCCCCCGCCTGCGGCACGAACAGGTTGACCCCGAACGCCTGGCCAGTGGCGTGCGCGGCCGTGAGGTCGGCCGCGAACGCCTCCACCGGGAGATAGCCCGCCGGCAGGAAGGCGAACCCGCTTGCCTCACCCACCGCCGTAGCGAGGGCGAGGGTGGACGGGCCGCCGGCCATGGGCGCCGCGGCGAGGGGGAGGGCGGAGTCGAGCAGGGGCACCTCCCCAGCATCCCTCAGGTTCGGGTGGACGTGATCCGGTAGCGCACGAACGACGGCACGGCGAGCGCCGCCACGACCACCAGGACGACGACCAGGACGCCGCCACCGGCAGCCGCGGTCGCCGTACCGACCATGGCCGCGGTGGCGCCATGCGCGACGTCGGCGATCCGCGGGCCGCCGGCGACCACGACGATGAAGATGCCCTGCAGCCGGCCGCGGACCTCGTCGGCGGCCGCGGTCTGCAGCATCGAGGTGCGGAAGGCCGCCGAGGCCATGTCGGCGGCGCCGCCGACGACGAGCATGAGGACGGCGACGACGAGCCAGGCATGGGCCGGGCCGGGGAGGGAGTCGGCGGCGAACACGGCCAGGCCGAAGCCGACCATGGCCAGCCCCCACACCACGATGCACCAGATGACGGCGCGGCCCTGAGCGGTGATGCGCGAGACCCAGCCCGAGAAGACGCCGCCGAGCACGGCGCCGATGGGGATGCCGGCGAAGAGCAGCGCGAACGCCAGCCCGCCCTCCTCGGGGCCGAGGAAGCTCTCGTGGGCGATCTCGGGGAACAGCGCCCGCGGCATGCCGAAGACCATCGCGATGATGTCGACGATGAAGGACATCATCAGCACCGGCTGGCCGCGCAGGTAGGTGATCCCCTCGATCACCGACCGCAGGCCCGGCGTACCGGTGGCGATGCCCTCGACCGGCAGCGCGGGGAGCCGGATCACGGCCCACATGGTCGCGAGCAGGCAGACGGCGTCCGCGAGGTAGAGCCACGAGAAGCCGGTGAACGGGATGAGTACGCCGGCGATGAGCGGGCCGCCGATGGCGCCCGCCTGCATGACCGTCATGTTGAGGGAGTTCGCCGCGGGCAGCAGGTCAGCGCTGAGGAGCCGCGGCAGCACGGCCGCCCGGGTCGGCTGGTTGACCGCGAAGAACCCCTGCTGGACGGCGAACAGGCAGAGCAGCAGCCACACGTTCCCGACGTCGAGGGCCGCCTGCAGCCAGAAGAGCGCGGCGGTGCCGATCAGTCCGGTCGTGGTGATCATCAAGATGGTGCGCCGGTCGAAGTGGTCGGCGAGCGCGCCGCCCCACAGGCCGAACACGACGAGGGGGACCAGGCCGAAGACCCCGGTGAGGCCGACGTACGCCGACGAGCCGGTGTCGGCGTAGATCTGGGCCGGCACCGCCACCACGGTGAGCTGGGCGCCGACCACGGTGATGATGTTGGCGGTCCACAGCCGCCGGAAATGCGGATCCTGCAGTGGCCGGGTGTCGGCCAGCATCCCGCGAAGACTCACCAGAGAAGGCTACGGAGGTCGTCGCTCGGGCGATGAATCGAGCCCGGTGCGACGGTCGACACGTCATGAGCACCCCGGAGCAGAGCGGCGTCGGTCCGCTCGACATCACCTTCACCGAGACCCTCCGCCAGAGCGATGCCAAGGGCGGCTGGACCTATGTCGTCTGGCCCGAGTCCGTCGCACGCTTCGGCACCCGCGGCCGGGTCAAGGTCCGCGGCACCGTCGACGGGGCCCCCTTCGAGACGTCCTTCATGGCGCTCGGCGACGGCACCCACAAGCTGCCCGTCGCCAACGCCCTGCGCGTCGACACGGGCAAGCGCGCCGGCGACACGGTCGAGGTGCGCCTCACCGAGCGCCTGGCCTGAATGCCCGGCGCTACTGGATCGGGGCTACTGGATCGGCGGCCAGCAGTACCGGAAGTGCGGGATCTGATCGAAGTCGGTGCTGTCCCAGCCGTAGCCGGTCACGACGTCGCCGACGGCCTCGGCCCCGCGCACCAGCGCCCCGAGCACGCCCCGGTCGAGCGCGCTCTGCCGATCGACGGGTGCCCGGACGGCCGTGTCGACCGCGAGCTGGGCCTGCAGCACCTCGCGCTCGTACGCCGCCCAGCGGGCCCGCCCCGCGGCGTACTCCGGCTTGTCGCGATAGGCGACCACGACCCGGCTCCCGCCCCGGAACCGGCTGCGGACCTGGCCGTCGGCGGCCGGCTCGCTCTCCGCGCCCGTCGTGGTGACATGCGCCGTGCCGCCGATGATGTTGCCGACCTGGTCTTGGGTGACCTGGGCGCTGTAGCAGTCCCGCGGCTGGACGCCGACGATCTCCAGGTGGGCCTGCAGCAGTTCCTGCGGCGTGCTCGGAAGGTACGGGAAGGGCGACGGTACGACGGGGCGCCGGTCGGTGCGCGGCATCACGACCCGGCGGATCGCCAGCCAGTTGAGCACCGTCACCCGGACGTCGGGAGCGGGCACGACCTGGAGGGGGCGGGCGGCGGCCATCCGCTCCAGGACCGCACCGGCACCGTCGGCGGCATCCGCGGGATGGAGGACGACGACGCCGGTGACCCCGATCAGCACCCGCGGGCTCTCGCCCTCGTCGCCACCACCGGTGGCGGCGACGCCGACCCGCCGCGCGATGCCGAGGCACCGATCGGGACCGAGGCCGGCCTGGTGCAAGTACTCCAGCCCGAGGTCCTCGTCGAGCACGGACGGCTCACCCGGCGACCGCGCCGCCCACCGCTCGCGGGCGTCGAAGGCGACCTGCGCGGCGGGTGCCGTCGGCGGCAGGCCGGCGGTCGCGGCGTGCACGACCTCCCACTCGACGATCGCCGCCTTGCGGATACCGAGCCCGCCCGGCACGTGGTCCGGCACCCGGGCCACCCCGTAGACCAGGTCGGGCCGCCCGGCCAGCCCGGAGCTGCCGAGCCACGCGGCCAGCTCCTCGAGCGGCTGCTGGCGACCGGTCGCCACCCGGGTGAGCACGACCGGCGAGCGGTCCGGCGCGAGGTAGGGCGTCCGGGCCTCGTCGCGTCCGGCCCGCTCGTGCGCGGCCTGGACGGCGGGGTCCGCGCTGACCGCCGCCACCGGGGGGACGGGTGCGGTCCGGCCGCGCACCGTCTCGCGCAGCGCCTGGCCGAAGCCCGCTCGGGCCTGGGCGAGTTGCGCGCCGAGGTCGACCGTGGTCATCGCCTCGCGGTCCGGCATCGGCCCGTACAGATGCTCGCCCGCCGGCCCCAGCAGCACCCGCCGGGCCCGCTCGGCCCCGATCGCCTCGTCGACCGACGTCTGCATCCGGGCCATCGCGTCGTCGTACGTCGCCCGCTGCTCGGGCGTCATCGCGGCGAGCTGCTCCTCGCTGAGGCGCCCACCGCTCGCCATCGCCTCGCGGCTGGCGGCCAGTCCCTGCCGGATCGCGTCGGGGCTCAGCGCCCGGCCGATCTGCTTGAGCTTGTCGAACACACCTGCACGCTGCTGGTCCGGGCCCCGGCCCGCAACCGTTCGGCACCGGCCTGAGACCGGCGTGAGACGGCCCCGCCGAGCGAGTCGAGGAGACTCCGATGAAAAAGTTCGTGACAGGCTGTCGTAGGCAGCGTCCCCCGTTCGTGGATGGGGTGAGCGGCGGTCATCGGGACCGCCTCGCACCGACCGATACCAGGAGATTCCCATGACGCAGTACCTGCTGTCCGTGCACGGCAACGAAGAGGAGTACGCCGCGGTCCCCGAGGATCAGTGGCCCGAGATGTTCGCCGCCGTCGACCGGTTCAACGACCAGCTCCGTGCCGACGGCGTCTGGGTGTTCGCGGGGGGCCTGGAGGGCGCCGAGACCGCCACCGTCGTCGACGCGCAGGGGGACACCCCGGTGCTCACCGACGGTCCCTACCTGGAGACCAAGGAGCATGTGGGCGGCTTCTGGATCATCGAGGTGCCCGACCTCGACGCCGCGCTGAAGTACGCCGCCGCCGGCTCGAAGGCCTGCCAGGGCAAGGTCGAGGTCCGGCCGTTCCAGGCCGAGCCCCCGGCCGAGGCGTGAGCGAGGAACCCAGGTCTGCCGTCGAGCGGATCTTCCGCGACGAGTACGGACGGCTGATCGCCTCCCTGGTCCGCCGCTTCGGTGACATCGACATCGCCGAGGACGCGGCCGGGGAGGCGCTCGTCGCCGCTCTCGAGAAGTGGCCGAGGGACGGCGTTCCGCCCAACCCCGGCGCGTGGCTCACCACCACCGCCGGCAACCGGGCGATCGACCGGCTCCGGCGCGAGAAGCTCCGCGACGGCAAGCACCGGGCCGCCGTCATGATCGAGGACGACACTCCCCACGAGCCGACCGGCGTCATCGAGGACGACCGGCTGCGGCTGATCTTCACCTGCTGCCATCCGTCGCTCGCGCCGGAGGCGCGGATCGCGCTCACCCTGCGCCTGCTCGGCGGCCTCACCGTCGCCGAGATCGCCAGCGCCTTCCTCGTCCAGGAGACGACGATGGCCCAGCGGATCACCCGCGCCAAGGCCAAGATCAAGGGCGCGAACATCCCCTACCGGGTGCCCGAGACCGACGACCTGCCTGCTCGGGTCGGCGCCGTGCTCGCCGTACTCCTGCTCATCTTCAACGAGGGCTATCTCTCCTCCGGCGACGGCGATCCCGTCCGCGAGGAGCTCACCGGCGAGGCGATCCGGCTGGCCCGGATCCTCCACCAGCTGCTGCCCGCGGACCTCGAGGCGACCGGGCTGCTGGCGATGCTGCTGCTCACCGAGGCCCGTCGCTCGGTGCGCATCCGCGGTGGCGAGCTGGTCCCCCTCGACGAGCAGGACCGCGGCGGCTGGGACCACGCGCTCATCGCCGAGGGGCACGCCCTGGTCCGCCAGTGCCTCGCCGCCAACCGGCCCGGCCGCTACCAGATCCTCGCCGCGGTCAACGCCGTCCACACCGACGCGCCCACCGCCGCCGCGACCGACTGGTCCCAGGTCGTGGCGCTCTACGACCAGCTCGCGCGGCTCGACCCGTCCCCGATCGTCGCCCTCAACCGCGCGGTCGCGGTCGCCGAGCTCGACGGCCCCGAGGTCGCGCTCGCGATCGTCGACCGGCTGCCGCTCGACGGCTACCACGCCTGGCATGCGACCCGCGCCGAGCTGCTCCGCAGGCTCGGGCGCAGCGCCGACGCCCGCGGGCAGTACGACGCGGCGCTGGCCGTCTGCGACAACGTGGCCGAGCGCGCCTACCTCACCCGAAGGCGCGGCCAGCTGGCTTGATCGAGGCTGAAGGTTTGGGAGCGGGCGGCCGGTGACAGGAGACAGGCATGCGCATCCGAGTCATCGCCTCGTTGCTGTCCGCGGCCGGTGTGGCCCTCGCCGGGACCGTCGTGGCCGCTCCGCCGGTCCAGGCCGTCGGCAAGGTGATCGCGGTCTCCGGCGACCTCGTGGCGCACGGGAGCGTCACCCCGGGCACCAGCAACCCTGCTCGACAGCTGGTGAGTGGCCGGGTCCGGGTCGTCGAGGACGACGATCTGACGACGGCGACGGTGACGCTGGGTGCCGTTCCGGGGCCCGCGGATCAGGCATATCTCCGGCTGAACATCGGTCAGTTCAGCGCCACCGGGAGTTGCGATCCGACCGCGGAGTACACCACGCGCATCTATGGATCGCTCGATGCCGGCTGGTCGCGGTCGGGAGCGACGTACACCTTGGACAGCAACAGTGAGTGGCTGGTCGACGACTACAACTGTGCGTTCGCGGCGGTGGCGGGTGATCTGACGTCGTCGCCTCCCACCTACGACGTGCTCGGAGGCACCCTCAACCCCGAGTACGCGCAGCCCGCGCTCCAGGTCGCCTCGGTCGAGCTGCTCGGCAAGCCGAAGCTCAAGCTGGTGCCAGGCGTGTGGACGAAGATCGACGTCGAGGTCCGCAACACCGGCACCGGCGTCGCCGGCCAGGTGGTGGTGCGGGGAAAGGGCAAGGGCCTCAAGGTGAAGGCGGGCACCGTGCCGTACGAGGTGTACCCCGACTCCACCGGCACCGCGAAGCTGACGGTCAAGCTGACGAGGAAGCGTACGGCCAAGCTGGCGATCGCCGTCTCCAGCGGTGTCGCGCAGGCCGCGACCGCGGTGAAGGTGAAGCCGGGCAGGGCCCCGGCACGGCTGCGCGCGGGGAAGTACCGCAGCAAGAACGGCAACGTCACGTTCCAGGTCAAGGGCGGCCGGATGGTCGGCTTCCGGATCTACGCGCAGACCACCTGCGGCGGCTATCCGGAGTTCCCGACCCACACGATGACCTGGTACGACATGCCGACGACCAAGGTCTCGCGGGCCGGCATCGTCGACGCCGTGGACCGCGGCGAGCTCTACACCGCCACCTTGTCCGGCCGGGCCAAGGGCAGCAAGGTCAAGGCGAGGTTCACCTACGGCGGCCCGGACCGCTGCCGGGCATCGGAGTCGTTCGTGGCCCGCCGGGTCGGGTGAGTCGGCGGTCCCTGCAGTCCCTTCCTCGGACGGCCCGCGGCCGCGCGGCCCGGGCTCATCGGCCCAGCGGAAGGGGGACCACGACCCCTGCTGCCCGGGTCATCCGTTCCGGGATCGTCGGTCCGCCCAGCACGAACAGCGGAAGAGGACGAGACGATGCAGGCTCGACGTACGGCGATATTGACCGCGACCACGGTGATCGGCGCGTCACTGGTGACGATCGGGACGATGCCCGGTGCGAGCGCGGGCCCCCGGCGGGCGGACCTCGTGGTCTCCGCGCTGGGCACGCCGCCGGCGACGGTGAAGCACGGCAGCTCCTTCGAGCTCGGTGCCACCGTGGCCAACAAGGGCCGCGCCAGCGCCAAGCGGAGCTCCCTGCGCTTCTACCTCTCCCGGGACCGGGCACGGAGCGCCGACGACATCGTCGGCGGGAGCGTGGCGGTGAAGCGGATCAAGCCTCGCAAGAAGAAGACCGTCAGCGGCAAGGTCCACGTCCCCGTGGGAGCCAGCGGGACCTACTGGGTGCTCGCCTGCGCGGATGCGACCGCGAAGGTGAAGGAGACCAAGGAGCGCAACAACTGCCGGGTCTCGAAGAGCCAGGTGGAGGTCGACGCGGGTCTGCACGCGGCCCTGGTCGGGCGGCTCACCTTCCTCGATGAGGGGGAGCGGACCGATCCGACCACCGGGCGGGTCGAGACCTGGCGGCACACGGCGTCCGCCTCGATCTCGATGGCCGTCGACGGGGACCCCCGCAACCCGACCTTCGCCAGCACCGGCAGCACCTACGAGCGCGCCGGATCGGTGGTCGCTCTCGAGGAGTCGGACAGCTGCCGCGTCGAACTGGACCGCGAGGAGACCGGCGGCGGGACGCTGAGGTACGCCGGCGACCGGTTCAACGACGACATCAACGGTCGTTTCACGCGCACCGACCTGAGCGGGCTGCGGATCGGCCTGTCGCTGCGAGCCGACTGGACCGCGACCACCACGCGGACCGGCCGGGGCCAGTTCCCGTGCGACCCCTCGACCACCACCACCCAGGGCACCGTGCTCGACGTCAGCAGCATCGAGCTCGCCGAGGTCTCGGCCGCGGGCACCGGGATCACCTACCGCGTCGTCGGCTGGGTCGGCGAGCAGAACACCTCGTCCGAGTGGGACAGGGTCGAGGGCACGCTGACCCTGACCCCGCGCTGAGAAGATCTCGGCGACGCACGGCGCTCGCGACGGCGCCTCGGGTCGGTGTTTCCTAGGCTGGGCCCATGACGCTCGCTCCGCTCGCTCTGCCGACCTCGCCCGACGACTGGCCCGCCTGGTTCCGGGCCTACACCGAGGCGGAGCTGGACCGGGCGACGGCGCTGGTCGGCGCGCTGCGGGCGGCGCCGCCCACCGACCCGATCGACGCCCTCCGGCAGTGGGACCGCGCCTCGGGCCACCTCGGCAACGCGTCCGCCGCGGGCTCCCTCTTCGGCAACGTCCACCCCGCCGCGGAGGTCCGCGACCTCGCCGACGCGGCCGAGCAGGAGGCGCAGCGGATCGCCACCTCCTGGGGTCTGGACCGGGCGCTGTACGAGGTGTTCGCCGCAATCGACGAAGCGGCGGTCGCCGCCGACCCCGCGGCCGCCCGGATGCTCGCCAAGGTGCGCGACGACTTCCGCCGCTCGGGCGTCGACAAGGACGAGGCCACCCGGACCCGGATCGCGGAGATCCGGGAGCGGATCACCGAGCTGGACCAGGAGTTCAGCCGGGTGATCCGCGACGACGTACGCACCGTCCGGGTCGCGCCGCGGCAGCTCGCCGGGATGCCCGACGACTGGCTGACCGCCCACCCGGTCGACGACGAGGGCATGGTCACCGTGACCACCGACTACCCCGACTCGGTGCCGGTGCGGATGTTCGCCCGCGACCAGGACGTCCGTCGTGACGTCACCATCGCCTTCCTCGACCGCGGCTGGCCCACCACCGAGCCGCTCCTCGCCGAGCTGTTCGCGCTGCGCCACGAGCTCGCGACCACGGTCGGGTACGCCGACTGGCCGTCGTACGACGCCGACGTGAAGATGATCGGCGACGGACCCGCCATCCCGGCGTTCATCGAGCGGATCGTCGCGGCCGCCGAGGAGCCGATGCGTCGCGACCTCGCCCAGCTGCTCGAGCGCTACCGCCGCGACTTCCCCGACGCGGCCGAGGTCCCCGGCTACGACTACAACCACTACGCCGAGCTGGTCCGCGCCGAGAAGTACGACGTCGATTCCCAGCGGGTGCGCACGTACTTCGACTTCGGCAAGGTGCGCGCCGGGCTGTTGGAGGTGACCGGCCGGCTGTTCGGGCTGCGCTACGAGCAGGTCGACGTACCCGCCTGGCACGAGGACGTCACCGCCTATGACGTCTTCCGGGACGGTGAGGCCGAGCGGATCGGCCGGATCCACCTCGACCTGCACCCGCGCGAGGGCAAGTACAAGCACGCCGCGCAGTTCACCCTCGCCGACGGCGTCAGCGGCGAGCAGCTGCCCGAGGGGGTGCTCGTCTGCAACTTCTCCCGCGGCCTGATGGAGCACGACCACGTGGTCACCCTGTTCCACGAGTTCGGTCACCTGTTGCACCACGTGCTCGGCGGCCACGGCGACTGGTTCCGCTTCGCCGGCGTCGCCACCGAGTGGGACTTCGTCGAGGCGCCGAGCCAGATGCTCGAGGAGTGGGCCTGGCACGCCGACGTGCTGCGGACCTTCGCCACCGACGCCGCCGGCGAGCCGATCCCGGCCGACCTGGTCGCCGCGATGCGGGCGGCCGACGACTACGGCAAGGGCATCTACGCCCGGACCCAGATGTTCTACGCCGCGATGTCGTACTGGTTCCACGCCGATCGGGCCGCCGCCGAGATCCCCGACCTCACGTCGCGGATGATCGAGCTCCAGGACCGCTACGCCGCGCTGCCCTATCTCCCCGGCACCCACATGTTCGCCAGCTTCGGCCATCTCGGTGGCTACAGCTCGGGCTACTACACCTACATGTGGTCGCTGGTGATCGCGAAGGACATGTTCAGCGCCTTCGACGAGTCCGACCTGTTCGCACCCGAGGTGGCACGCCGCTACCGCGACCGCGTGCTGGTCCCCGGCGGCGCAGGCAACGCCGCAGATCTGGTCGCCGGGTTCCTCGGTCGCCCGTTCTCCTTCGAGACGTACGCCGCCTGGCTGGCCCGCTGACCGCGGCGATCGACCAGAGCGGCGTCCGGTCCGGGCCGGTGGCCGCCTCCGGGGCGCGACCGGGATCCGGGCCGTCCGGGTCCGCGCCGGCGAGGGCGAGGGCCAGCGGATCGAGCCGCGCCCGGGAGACAGCGGGCCGGGCACGCGCGGCGGGCGACGGCACACGGCGGGAGCGTCCGGCGTCGAGGCGGTGCGCCCACGCCCATACGCCGCCCGCCATACCCAGACCCAGCGCGAACACGACGAACACCGACGCGGTGGTCGGCGTGGTCGGCCGGCCGCGGGTGAGCGCCAGCGTGAGGGCCGGTCCGGCGGCGCCGAGCGCCCCGAAGACCGCGACGAGCCCGGCCTGGGCGCACCGCATCCGGGTCGGGATCGTCGGGGCGGACGTGCCGGCGCCGTGGCGCGCCTGCCAGGGACGTGCCGCCAGGAGTACGCCGGCCGCGGTCACGACGGTCGACGCCGCTGCGAGCGTGGTGAGTGCCTCGGGATGGGTGCCCATGTTTCGGGTGTCCGTTTCGCTGGGCGGCGGGGCCCGAGATCGAGGCCGCGGTGGTGGTGTCGGGGTACCCCCGGAAGCGGTCGGGGCGCACCCCGGTCCCGGGGTCAGGCGGATCGGCTCCGGCGGTGCGATCCGAGCAGGGCGGCGCCGGCGGCGGTGAGACCGAGGCCCAGCAGGCCGAGCGCGACGGAGGGGCCGCCCGTGTTCGGCAGTCCGTCCTCGGTCCGCGTGGACGCCGCGGCGTGGACCTCACCCTTCGGCTCGGCGTACGCGACGACGGCGACGCCGCCGACCTCGCCGGGCTTCTCGGTCTCGCCGCCGACCTCGCCCCCGACGTCGCCGCAGGGGGTGGTGTTGGTCTCGACCGGGGTGGGGTAGCCGTGGGTGGGCCGGTCGCCGGGGAAGGTGTGGCCGGTGGTGGCGGTGAGGGTGAGGGAGCCGTCGTTGTTGCGGGTGGTGGTGTAGTTCCCGGTGGGAACGGTGCCGTAGGTGGCGTTGCCGGTGCCGCAGGGGTCGATGACCGGGATGGTGGGCGGGACGATCTCGACGACCGGGTTCTCGGGCGGGGTGTCGTCGTCGCAGGGGGTGGTGTTGGTCTCGACCGGGGTGGGGTAGCCGTGGGTGGGCCGGTTGCCGGGGAAGGTGTGGCCGGTGGTGGCGGTGAGGGTGAGGGAGCCGTCGTTGTTGCGGGTGGTGGTGTAGTTCCCGGTGGGGACGGTGCCGTAGGTGGCGTTGCCGGTGCCGCAGGGGTCGACGACGGGGATGGTGGGCGGGACGATCTCGACGACCGGGTTCTCGCCCTCGCCCTCGTCGGTCGGACAGGCGGAGAGCGGGACGTTCGCGGCCTTCTCGCCCTTCTCGGCGAGGCGGACGGCGACGGAGTCGTGCGCGTCGGGGAAGTTCCACGGGAAGGTGGAGCCGTCCCAGCCCTTCAGGGTGTTCACGCTGACGATGACGATGTGGTCGAGTACGCCGCCCGGCCGGGCGACGTACTTGCACACGACGACCTTCTTGGCGTCGTCCTCAGCCGACGTCGTCGGCTCGCCGGCCCCCGTCGTCGCCGTGGTCGGGGCGTCGCGGTCCGACGGGTCGGCGGCGAGCGCCGGTCCCGCCAGCGCGGCCGTCAGCAGTGCGATCGCCGTCACGACGACACCGAGCAGACGGGTCCGGGGTATGCGTGCAGGGCGCGCAGGGAACGTCACGATTCTCCTTCAAGGGCGTAACGCCGATGAGGTCTCGGCGTTGAGCCGGAGAAACCGCCCGCAGATTTCTCTGGGATCCGGGGTTCTCCGGCCGATGATCCGGATGCGCCGCCGAGAAGAACGCGAAGCCATCTCAACATGGCCCGGCGAGCGCTCCGGCCGTCCGATTCTCGGATGCGATACGCCTGAGCGGCAGCCGTGGCGAAGGCCACCTTGCGCCGCGGGTAAAGACTCGGTGAGGTGCGCAATTGCGGAGTCAGCGGTCGCCTTGGCTGGCTAGGGTCGGTGCCGTCTCCTGTGGACGACCTGGCGGGTCTTCGGGTGGGCGCTCTCGGGAAAGGGAGCAGCCGCCACTTGTGAAAGAGGACCGGACGGGTGTGGGGGATCATCTCGTCGTTCGAGGCCGACATCGCCTCGAGTCCCGATGTCCGTGCGCTCTGGGACCGGGGACAGCCGCCGTGGGTGGCCCTGGAGGGCCGCGCGGCGCTGCTGCACCGCGCGGTGCTCGCCAACAGCCTGGCGCTCGCCCACTTCGTCTCGGCCGACGATGTCCGTCACCTCGAGGCGCTGATCGGCACGGAGGGGGCGCCGACCGTCGCCCGCATCCAGGAGCGGGTCCTGGCCCGGATCGACGACCCGGACCGGTCGTTGACCGTCCGCCTGGTCGGGCGACTGGGACGCCTCGCCTGGGGATCGCGGGCCCGTGCGGGGACCTCCGTCATCAGCGGCAGTCCCGAGCTGGAGCAGACCTGCGCCGAGGCGGCGCTGCGCCTGCTGTTGGTGGGGGCGCGAGCCGAGGAGCCGCCGGTCATCCGCTCGGCGGCGGACCTGGGCGCGGTGATCGACAGCCAGGACCTGGGCGCCTGGCGGGCATGGGCCGCGGCATCCGCGGCCGCGCCCTGGACCGGACGGGTCGAGGAGCACCTGGAGCTGGTCCGAGCCGGCGGCCGGATCGGTGAGACCGCGGGCCTGGAAGCCTTCGTCGGGCTGGTGCAACGCGTCACCCGCGAGGACGAGCGGCGTACCGTCGCCGACCAGATCCGCTCCAGTGTCGACAGCACCGGCCTCTCACAGCGGGAGTTCGCCGCACTGGTCGGGACCTCGCCGTCGCGGCTCTCGACGTACCTCACCGGTGCCGTGGTGCCCTCCGCGATGATGGCGCTGCGCATCGAGCGGGTCGCACGGTGGGTGGTGGCGTCGAGTGCCTCCTCTGGCCCTGACGGGCCCGCCGGTCCCCCGTCGCGGCCGCGGCGCCCGAGCGATCACGAGCTCGGGCCGAGGGCCCGGCGCCGGCACGCGCGGACCCGTCCCGACCGGGCGTGAGCCGTTCCTGCTTGCGTACGCCTCGTCGATTGCGTACCATTGCGATATATCGCGATACGGACACGAACTGTTTGCGCGATATCTTCAACTCCGACCCGGGGCCCACGAGGCCCCCGACATCGAAGGAGGTCCCGACATGGGACGCCATCACGAGAACCTTGGTCAGTACGACGACCGCGACCCCTGGGGTCGCTCCGAGCCCCGCGGATTCCAGCGCCGCCAGCGCGGCGGGGGCCCCGGTCCCTGGGGCGGCTGGGCCGGCTGGGACCAGTGGGGTGAGCCCGGCCGCGGCCGGGGACGCCACGGTGGTCCGGGCTTCGGCCCCGGCGGGCCGGGGCTGCCGCCGCCGTGGCTCGCCGGCCTCTTCGGCATGGGACGCCCCGAGCCCGGCCGAGGCCCGCGGGTCCGCCGCGGCGACGTCCGCTCCGCCATCCTCGGCGTGCTCCGCGACGCCAACCAGCGCGAGGAGTCGCCGAACGGCTACCAGGTGATCCAGGCGATCACCGACCGCAGCGGCGGCGTCTGGAAGCCGAGCCCCGGCTCGGTCTACCCGACCGTCCAGCAGCTCCAGGACGAGGAGCTCGTCGAGATCGACGAGGCCCGCGGACGCCGGGCCATGCGACTCACCGCCAAGGGCGCGACCTGGTGCGAGGAGCACGCCGACGAGCTCGCCGCCGTCTGGGTGCCCTTCGACCGGAGCCGGGAGCGGGCCCAGGGCGGCGCGGTCGACCAGGGTCACGCCGACCTCAAGGCCGAGATCGGCCAGGTCATGAGCGCGGTGTGGCAGATCGTCACCGGCGGCTCCGACGCCCAGCGCCAGGCCGCGGTCGGTGTGCTCGTCGACGCCCGCCGCAGCCTGTACGGCATCCTCGCCGACGGCCCGAGCCGGGAGACCGACCCCGACGACCCGGCCGACCCGGCCGACCCGGAAGACCCGCAAGACCCGACCGACCCGGAAGACCCGGCCGACGGCTGATCCGGATCCGCCGACCCGGCGCAGATGAAGTCGCAGATCCCGCCGACCCGGCGCAGATGAAGTCGCAGATCCCGCCGACCCGGCGCAAAGTAGCTCGACTGGAGTTCACTCTGCGCCGGGTCGATGCGTTCTCCTGTTCAGTCTGCGCCGGGTCGGCGCATTCTCGGGTTCAGTCTGCGCCGGGTCGCGCGAGGTGGATCAGCCCGTGTAGTAGTCGTCGGCTACGTCGAGTGCTTCGTCGAGGATCGCGAGCCCCTCGAGCAGCTCCTCCTGCGTGGTGGTGCACGGCGGGGTCACGTGGGTGCGGTTGAAGTGGACGAACGGCCACAGGCCGCGCTCCTTGCAGGCGGCCGTGAAGCGGCCCATCGGCTCGGCGTCGGGTCCGGCGGCGTTGAACGGCACGAGTGGCTCGCGGGTGGCGCGGTCGCGGACCAGCTCGACGGCCCAGAACATCCCCAGCCCGCGTACGTCGCCGACCGACGGGTGCTTCTCCGCCAGCGCGGCGAGACCGGGGCCGATCACGTCGGCACCCATCGCGCGCACGTGGTCGAGTACGCCGTCCGACATCACCCGGATCGACGCGACCGCAGCCGCGCAGGCCAGCGGGTGACCGGAGTAGGTGAGGCCGCCGGGGTACGCGCGCTCGCGGAAGGTGTCGAAGATCGACTCCGAGATCACCACGCCGCCGAGCGGCACGTAGCCGGAGTTCACGCCCTTCGCGAAGGTGATCAGGTCCGGTGTCACGCCCCAGTGGTCGATCGCGAACCACTCGCCGCACCGCCCGAAGCCCGCCATCACCTCGTCGGCGATCAGCACGATGCCGTGCTCATCGCACAGCGCGCGTACGCCGGCGAGGTAGCCCGGCGGGGGAATGAGGATGCCGTTCGTGCCGACCACGGTCTCGAGGATGATCGCCGCGATGGTCGCGGCTCCCTCGACCATGATCGTGTCGGCCAGGTGCTGCAGCGCGCGCACACCCTCGTCCTCCTCGGACGTCGCGTGGAAGGCCGAGCGGTAGGGATAGGGGCCCCAGAAGTGCACGGAGCCGGGGATCGACGGCTCCGACGGCCAGCGCCGCGGGTCGCCGGTCAGCGCGATCGCGCCCGCGGTGGCGCCGTGATAGCTGCGGTACGTCGACAGCACCTTGTGCCTGCCGGTGTGCAGCCGCGCCATCCGGATCGCGTTCTCGTTGGCCTCGGCACCGCCGTTGGTGAAGAACACATGGTCCAACGAGCCGGGTGCGCGCTCGGCGATCAGCCGGGCCGCCTCGCCGCGGACGTCGTTGGCGAAGGCGGGCTGCACCATGCACAGGCGGGCGGCCTGCTCCTGGATCGCCGCCACGAGTGCGGGGTGCTGGTAGCCCAGGTTGAGGTTGACCAGCTGCGAGGAGAAGTCGAGGTACGTCCTCCCGTCGTAGTCCCAGAACCGCGACCCCTCGCCGCCGGCGATCGGCAGCGGGCTGATCCGGTCCTGCGCCGACCACGAGTGGAAGACGTGCGCGCGGTCGTCGGCGACGACGGTGTCGACGGTGCCCATGGCGGCGTCGGTGGTGATCCCCTGGTCGGTGGTCGTCATGGCGTCACCGGTTCCGCGGGAAGCCGAGGTCGATGGTCGACGTCGCCGGATCGGGCCAGCGCGAGGTGATCACCTTGGCCCGGGTGAAGAACTCGATGCCCTCGGCGCCGTACATGTGGTGCGAGCCGAACAGCGACGACTTCCAGCCGCCGAAGGAGTAGTGCGCGACGGGCACGGGGATCGGCACGTTGACGCCGACCATGCCGACCTCGATCTCCCGCTCGAACCTGCGTGCCGCGCCGCCGTCGCGGCTGAACAGCGCGACGCCGTTGGCGAACTCGTTGCGGTTGACCAGGTCGATCGCCTCGTCGAAGGTGTCGACCCGCACGACCGAGAGCACCGGGCCGAAGATCTCGTCGCGGTAGACCGACATCTCCTCGGTGACGTGGTCGAGGAGCGAGGGGCCGAGGAAGAAGCCCGACTCCGGGACCTCGGTACGGCGCCCGTCGAGCACCACTGTGGCGCCCGCCTCCGCGCCGGCGGTGATATAGCCGGCGACCCGGTCGCGGTGGGCCCGCGTGATCAACGGCCCCATACCTGTATGGGGAAGGGTGCCGTCGCCGACAGTGATGTCGAGGGCGCGGTTCTCGATCTCCTTGACCAGCTGGTCGGCGACGTCGCCGACCGCGACCAGCACGGAGACGGCCATACAGCGCTCGCCGGCGGAGCCGTAGGCGGCCGAGATCGCCGCGTCGGCGGCCATGCCGAGGTCGGCGTCGGGCAGCACGATCATGTGGTTCTTGGCGCCACCGAGGGCCTGGACCCGCTTGCCGGCACGGGTGCCCGCCTCGTAGACGGCCTGGGCGACGGGGGTCGAGCCGACGAAGCTGACCGCCGCGACGCCACGGTGGGCGAGCAGCTCCTGCACGGTGCCGGCGTCACCCTGCAGCACCGTGAACACGCCGTCGGGCAGGCCGGCCTGCTGCCACAGCTCGGCGAGCAGCAGCGCCGCGGACGGGTCGCGGTCGCTGGGCTTGAGGATGAACGCGTTGCCGGTCGCGATCGCGTTGGCGCACATCCACAGTGGCACCATCACGGGGAAGTTGAACGGCGTGACGCCGGCGACGACGCCGAGCGGCTCGCGGATCGAGCGCACGTCGACGCCGGTGCCGACCTCGGCGGAGAAGGAGCCGCGCAGGTGCTCGGCGATGCCGACGGCGTAGTCGATGTTGTCGAGGCCGCGGGCGACCTCGCCGGCCGCGTCGTCGAGGACCTTGCCGTGCTCGGCGGTGATGGCCGCGGCCAGCTCGTCGGCGTGGGAGCGGACCAGCTCGCGGAACGCGAAGAGGACCTGGGTACGCCGGGCGAGCGAGCTGTTCCTCCAGTCGCGGGCCGCGCCGGTGGCCGAGGACACCGCGCGGTCGACGAGCGCAGCGTCGGCGAGCTGGACGGCGCCGGTGACCTCACCGGTCGCGGGGTTGAACACGTCGCCGGTCCGGGCGCCGTCGACGGTGAGCCGAGCGCCGTCGAGCCAGTGGGGGATGTAGGTCGCGGTCATGGTGGTGACCGTAGGTCGGGCGCCGTCCGGCCACCAGTGGCAGACTGTCTCAGATCAACCGAAGCGGTTGACACTCTGACAAGGAGGCCGAGCGCGTGCTGCCTACCCTCGCCGACGTTCTCCTCCTGCCCGAGCTCCGCCGCGGCGACCCCGTCGTCGTCGCGGGCCGCGATCGCCTCGACCGTCGGGTCCGGTGGGTCCACGTCAGTGAGCTGAGCGACATCGCCGAGCTGCTCGGCGGCGACGAGCTGCTGCTCACGACGGGCATCGCGCTGCCCGCGTCCGCCGCCGCCCTGCGCCGGTACGTCGACGGGCTGGTCGGGGTCGGCATCGCCGGCCTGGCGATCGAGCTCGGCCGGCGCTACACCGACGCCCTGCCGCCGGCCCTGGTGGCGGCAGCCGAGGCACAACGCCTGCCGTTGGTCGCCTTCCGGCGCGAGACCTCGTTCGTGGCGGTCACCCAGGCCGTGCACCAGATCGTCGTCAACTCCCACCTCGCCGAGCTCGAGGCCTCCGAGGAGGCGCACCGCGCGTTCACCCGGCTCACCCTCGGCCGCGCCCGGCCGCAGCAGGTCGTCGACCTGGTGGCCGAGATGGCCGACCGGCCGGTGGTCTTCGAGAACCTGGTGCACCATGTCATCGCCTACAACACCGCGGGGCGTGACCACGACGCCGTGATCGGCGACTGGGAACGGCGCTCCCGCAGCGCGCGGATGCTCGGGCCGGGAGGTCCGGGCGCGGCGGTCGACGTGGGCCCGGCGCCCGGCCGGTTCGGCCGTCTCGTGCTGCTCGCCGACGGCACCGACGAGGCGGTCATCCCCCGGCACCGGATGCTCCTCGAGCGCGGCGCGACGGCGTTGGCGATGGGCCGGCTGATCGACCGCGACGCCCAGAACCTCGAGCTGCAGGCGCACCGCACCCTGCTCACCGAGCTCGCGGCCGGCGTCGACGTGCCGCACCTCGCCGCCCGGCTGACCTCCCTCGGCCTGCGCTGGAAGGGCCGGCACGTGACCGGGCTCGTGGTCCGGATGCCCGGCCCGGACGGCGGCGCCGGAGAGCTCCGTGCGGTCGCCTCCGACCTGCTGGACGAGTTGCGGGTACGCCGCACCAGTGGGCTGGTCGGTCCGGTCGACGACGAGCGCGTGGTCGCCCTCGTCGCCCACGCACCGGGGTCGGCGGACGCGGTCGCCGACCGGATCGTCGAGCGGCTGGCCCGCGCCGGCGCCCGCCTGGTGGTCGGCGTCGGCTCGGCGGTCGACGACGTCGCCGGTGCCGGGGCCAGCGTCCGCGAGGCCCTGGTCGTCGCCGACTCGGCCGCGCCCGTCGATCCGCCGCGGGCGGTCCGGCTCTACGACCTGCGCCTGCGCGGACTGCTCCACCTGCTGCGCACCGACCCGCGGCTCCAGCAGTACGTCGAGCGCGAGCTCGGGACGCTCCTGGCCCATGACGCCCGCACCGGTGAGCGGCTGGCCGACACCCTGGCGGCGTACTGCCGCAGCGGCGGCAACAAGGTCCGCACCGCCGAGCTCTGCCACATCTCACGCCCGGCGCTCTACGCCCGGCTCCAGCGGATCGGCCAGATCGTCGACATCGACCTGGCCGACCCGGAGAACGTGCTGGCCCTCCACGTCGCGCTCCTCGCCCGCGAGGTCATGGCCGGGCCGACGGGGCAGACGGGTCAGCCGAGCATCAGGTAGTCGGCCGGCAGCACCAGCGGGTTCTCCTCGTCGATCCACGGGATCGGGGCGTCCTCGCACCGGCCATCGACGTCGCACCGGCGCAGCGTGCTGGTGCCGTCGACCTGTCCGACGACCCGGCCCCCGACGCTCCAGCTGCTCATGCCGGTGAAGCCCGGCAGCTCCACCGGCGTACCGCCCGCGGTCGGCTCGATGGTCGCCACGGACCCGTCGCCGTCGGAGCGTACGACGACGACGTGGTCGCCGTCGGGCGAGAGCGTCGTGGTCGAGATCCGTCGGCCGAGGTCGCGGATGACGTCGCCGGTCGCGGCATCGACGACGGTCCAGCCGGTCGAGCTGCCGTCGTCGTTCATGGACGTCGCCACGCCGTCGTGCACGGCGACCGGTGAGAACGGCAGCTCCTTCACGTCGCCGGTCCGCCAGTCGACTCGCTGGGCCGTGCGCCGGCCGGTCCCGACGTAGGCGAAGTCGCCGTCCAGCTGGACCTCGCGGACGCCCGACGTGCTTCCCTCAGGAAGCTCACCGGGCAGATCGACCCGGACGGTGGCGAGCTCCTTGTCGCTCGCCACGTCCCACACGTGGATCCGGCCCTCCTTCACGAGCGGCTCCAGCCAGGCCACGCGGGCGCCCCGCGGATCGCCGGCGACGCTCCAGGCGTCGGCGGGGATCGCCAGCGGCGTGACCGTGCCGTCGGGCCGGACCAGGCTGAACGGCTTGCCGCCGGTGCTGCCGAACTGCTGGGTGACGAGGCCCACCGACGTCTGGGCGAGGTGGTGGGGCGCCGGGGAGAGGTCGGCGCTCCCGTCGCCGACGACGACGTGCTCGCCGACCGCCCATGCGCCGAGCGCGGCGTACGCCTCGTCGGCCGGGTCCTGGGTGGCGACGTGGGAGTTGCGGGTCGGGCCGTCGTCGAGGCCGGCGACGACCGCGGTGCCGACCCCGGCCACCGCGACGACGACGGCCGCGGCCGTGATGGTCCCGACCCGGCGCCGGGTACGGCGCGCGCGGCCCGCCGCGGCGATCGCCGGTGTGTCGGGGTGGGGGATCGGCAGGTCGTCCACCGTGCGGTGGAGCAGATCGGCGAGGCGCTCAGCCACGGTGGCCTCCGGTGGTCAGCGAGGGGTGCGGGGGAGTGGGCTCGGGAAGCTCGACACCGTCCCCGAGCAGGCGCCGCAGGTTGCCCAGCGCGGCGGACGTCTGACTCTTCACGGTTCCGGTGCTGACGCCGAGTAGGTCGGCGGTCTCCTCGACGGAGAGGTCGTCGTAGTAGCGCAGCACCACGACGGCGCGCTGCCGCGGCGGCAGCTGCGCGAGCACGGCCATCAGGTCGATCCGGTCTCCGGTGGGGCCGCGCGGGTCGTGGTCGGTGTCCGGCTCGGGCAGCTCGGCGGTCGGCCGCTCACCGCGGAAGGAGCGTCGCCGGAACCAGCTGGTCGCCGTCGTCACGAGCGCTCGCCGTGCGTAGGCGCGCGCGGCGCCGACGTCGCGGATCCCCGACCAGCGGCTGTAGGTCCTCGCCAGCGCCGTCTGCACGAGGTCCTCGGCGAGGGCATGGTCGTGGACGAGCAGCACGGCGGTGCGGTAGAGACTCGGCCAGGCGGCGTGGACCAGCTCGGCGAACTGCTCGTCCGTCGGGCTCCGAGATGCGCGCGGCGCCATACGGCCATCCTCTCGTGGTGCGGTGCTTGCACTGAGAGGGACGCGCGAGGCGCCGGTTCGGTTGGGTGGGATCCGAAGTGGTCAGGTGAGCGCGATCGCGCGGTGCACCCAGGTGGCCGTCACGCGCATGCCGACGTTCTCGTAGAGGCTGAGGGCACCGGTGCGCGAGTCGGTGGACAGCGACGAGGAGGTCGCGCCGTGCTCGCATCCGGCCGCGAACGCCGCCACGAGCAGGGCTTGGGCGACGCCGCGGCGGCGGTGCTCGCGGGCCACGGCCAGCTTGGAGACGTAGGTGTCGGTGCCGGCGTTCCACGCGTGGGCCGCGGCCACGACGTCGCCGTCGGGTCCGGTCACGACGTGCAGGTGCCACGGCTCGGCGCCGGGACGTCCCCACACCTGCGCGGCGAAGTCGTCGAGGGTGGTGCGCTCGCGGACCGACCACTCCAAGAACGCGTCCTCGGTCACGATCCAGATCCGCTCGCGGTCGGCAGGCGCCGCCTCCCGCAGCCGATAGCCGGTGGGCAGCGGGCGCTCGGCCACGTGCGCACCCTCGGGGAGCCGCAGCATCCAGCTGGTCCAGCGCACGTGGTAGCCGAGTGCGCCCAGCAGCCGGTCGCCCGCCGAGTCCTCGGGCACCGGCATGCCGACGATCGCGACCCCGCGCTCGCGGGCGAGCCGCCGGATCCAGTGGGCCAGCCACGAGCCGATGCCCCGCCCGCGGTACGCCGGCGCGACCGCGGCGTCGTACCGCTCCTCGCCGAGGTGCTCGGCGTAGGCCACGATCCGCTCGCCGTCGAGCACCGCGACCGAGCTCGCCCCGAGGTCGTACGACGGCCGCCCCCAGTCGGCGACGAGGTCGGCCTCCTCGACCTCGACCGTGCCGACGTCGTGCTGCTCCTGCTCGGCGATCACCGCGAAGACCGCGGGTGCGTCGGCGAGGGTGAGGGGGCGGGAGGTCAGCCCGGAGGGCAGCGAAAGAGCGGACACCCGGGTGAGTCTGGACGACTCACCCGGGTGTCCGCGCGCGATTTATGCGGAACCGAAGGGGGTTCAGGCGTTCTTGATCGCGGAGATGTCGAACTCGAGCTTGATCTTCTCGGAGACGAGGACGCCGCCGGTCTCGAGCGCGGCGTTCCAGGTCAGGCCCCAGTCCTTGCGGTTGACGGTGACGGAGCCCTCGAAGCCCACGCGGATGTTGCCGAACGGGTCCTTGGCCGAGCCGTTCTCCTCGAACTCGATGGTGACCGGCTTGGTGACGTCCTTGATGGTCAGGTCGCCGGTGATGTTCCAGTCGTCGCCGTCGCGGGAGACGTCGGTGGAGACGAACTTCCACTCGGGGAAGGTCGCGACGTCGAAGAAGTCGGCGGAGGTCAGGTGACCGTCGCGGTCGGGGGCGCCGGTGCTGACGCTGGCCGGGTTGATGGTGAGGGTGACCGACGAGGCGGCGGGGTTGGCGGTGTCGATGTGCGCCGTCGCGTTCCAGTCGGTGAACTGGCCGCGGACCTTGGTGACCACCGCGTGCCGGGCGACGAAGCCGAGGCGGCTGTGGGCGGTGTCGAGGGTGTAGTCGCCGGTGATGTCGGTGAGGGCTGAGGACTCGCTCATGGTGGGGCTCCTGGATCGTGGGGTTTGTTGAATCTTCAAAGACCGGAACCAATGGTGACACGTCAACCATTCCCGGGCAAGTGTGTGACCCGGGTCACCCTGCCGGGCGCCCTCGCGGGTCGGTACCCGCAAATGCGACAAGCCGCCCCGGTCGGGGCGGCTTGTCGAAGAGAGTCGCGTGCGTCAGGCAGCGTGCGAGTGCGTGGCGGCGGGCTGGCCGACCTCGACCCAGACGGCCTCCATGCGCGTGCGCCCGTCGGCGCCGGTCACCGGCAGCCAGCGCATCTCCAGATGCGTGTCGGTCATGTGCGTGTTGGTCATGGGTCACCTCCTGTTCACCTTGTGTTCACCAAGGTAGCACATCCCCCACTCGCGTGGCTGAAAGAGGGCGATCCGTGCCACCTGCGCTCCACTTCGGCAGGCAGGCGTCCGGTCCCCCGCGCATTGTTGCTCCACCTGCTCGCGAGCCGGCAGAGATCGAGGCCAATCGGGTCGATCTGCCCGATTCCGGGCAGGAATTTGAACAATCGGCTCTGGGGGTGCACGCTCACCGGGTGCACGTCGATCAGCGACTCCTCCAGCACGTCCAGGACAGCACCGGTCTGGGCACCGCAGAGGCGATCCGGCTGGTCCAGGACGTCCTCGCCTTCCATGACGAGACGGTGGAGGCCTGGGTCCGGCGTCGGCACGCGGAGCTCAAGACGCACGGCGCGAGGAACGACGAGATCTTCGCCCGGCTCCGCGAGGAGCTGCGGACCACCGTGGTCGCGGCGCCGGAGCTGTCGGAGCGTCAGCTCCGGCGAGTCATCTACGGCTGAGAGAGGACCAGGACATGTGCGGGATCGTCGGCTACATCGGCACCCAGCAGGCAGCGCCCCTGCTGTTGGAGGGGCTGGCCCGCCTCGAGCACCGCGGCTACGACTCGGCCGGGGTCGCGGTCCTCGGCGGCAGCGGGCTCAAGGTGGCCAAGCGAGCCGGCCGGGTCCGTGACCTCGCCGACGGCCTGCCCAAGCGGTTCGGCGGCAAGATCGGCATCGGGCACACCCGCTGGGCCACCCATGGTCCGGCCAACGACGCGAACGCCCACCCCCACACGGACCAGGCGGCCCGGGTCGCGGTCGTCCACAACGGCATCATCGACAACGCGGCCGCGTTGCGCGCCGAGCTCGCCGACGACGGGGTCGTCCTGGCCTCCGACACCGACACCGAGGTGCTCGCCCATCTGATCGCCCGGTCGCGGGCGAAGACCCTCGAGCAGCGGATCGCCGAGGCGCTCGGCCGGGTCGAGGGCACCTACGGCATCGCCGTGGCCCATGCGGACTTCCCCGACCGGCTCGTCGTCGCCCGCAACGGCAGCCCGCTGATCATCGGCGTCGGCGACCGCGAGATGCACGTCGCCTCCGACCTCGCGGCCCTCGTCCGCTACACGACCAGGGTCGCCCACCTCGACGACGGCGAGATGGCGACGATCACCGCCGGCGGCTTCACGACGTACTCCCTGGGCGGGCTCGAGGCCACCGGCCGCACCGAGCTGATGGCCACCGACCGCCGCGCCCAGGAGGTCGACATCGACCCGGCGGCGTACGACGCCGGCGAGCACGACTCCTTCATGCACAAGGAGCTGCTCGAGCAGCCCTCGCGCGCGGAGGCGGTGCTCCGCGGCCGCCTCGACGACCGGTTCGGCACCGGGCACCTCGGCGGACTCAACCTCGACGCACGTGAGCTGCGCGGGATCCGCCGGGTCAAGATCCTCGGCTGCGGATCGGCGTACTACGTCGGACAGATGGGCGCCTCGCTCCTCGAGGAGCTGGCCCGGATCCCGGCCGACGCGGAGCCGGCGAGCGAGTTCCGCTACCGCAACCCGATCGTCGAGCACGACACGCTGTACGTCGCCGTGAGCCAGTCGGGCGAGACCATCGACACCCTGCTCGCCGTCCAGGAGGTCCAGCGCAAGGGCGGTCGCGTGATCGGCCTGGTCAACGTGGTCGGCTCCGCGATCGCGCGCCAGGTGGACGGCGGCATCTACCTGCACGCCGGCCCCGAGGTCGCCGTCGCCTCGACCAAGGCGCTGACCAACATGTTCCTCGCCTTCGGCATGCTCGCCGTCCAGCTCGGCCGGGTCCGCGATCTCTCCATCGCCGACGGCAAGCGGCTGATCGCGGGCCTCACCCGGATCCCCGAGCAGATCGACCAGGTGCTGGCGACCGAGGCCGAGCTCGCCGTCATCGCGAAGCGGCTCGCGGAGGCGGAGAACCTCTTCTTCGTCGGCCGGGTCCGCGGCTTCCCGGTGGCCCGCGAGGGGGCACAGAAGTTCAAGGAGATCAGCTACCGGCACGCGGAGGCGTACCAGACCAGCGAGCTCAAGCACGGCCCGCTGGCCCTGGTCTCCCCGGACGTCCCGACCGTCGCGATCGTCCCCGACGACGAGCTGGTCGAGCGCAACGTCGCCGCCCTCCACGAGATCGCCGCCCGCGGCGGCCCGCTCGTGGTCGTCACCCACGCCGGGGTCGACCTCGGCGACCTCGACCGCCCGGGTGGCGCGGTGGCCGGCCGGATCGACGTACCCCGCAACGAGCGCGAGCTCGACCCGATCCTGCTCACCATCCCCTTGCAGCTGCTGGCCTACCACGCCGCGCTGGAGCTGGGTCACGACATCGACAAGCCCCGCAACCTGGCGAAGTCGGTCACCGTGGAGTGAGGGCCCGGCCGCGTCCGGTCAGGGGATCTCGACCGTCACCCGGACGGGCGCGTGGTCCGAGAGCTGGAGACCACCCGCGAAGGGCTGCTCCATCTGCCAGCTGGTGACCCGCGCGTTCGGCGGGACGAAGACCCGGTCGACGTGCCCGCCCCAGCGCAGGGAGACCGGCGGCGGAGTCGTCCAGTTGTTCCAGGAGTTGAGGTACGGCAGGGAGTTGTAGCTCTCGGCCGCGTCGAAGGCGTCGTCGTAGCCGATCGAGTTGAGGAACGTGAGGGGGCCGTCGAGCGCCCGGTTGCGGTCCGAGTTGTAGTCGCCGGCCAGCACGACCGGCAGACCCGCGGCGTTCGGGTCGGCGTTCAGCGCTCCCCAGAACGCGGCCATCTGGGCCAGGCGGTCCTGGTCCGAGGCGGGCGCCGCCGGGTTGGACAGGTGGATGCTGGCGAGGATCAGTGGACGGGTCGTGACGGTGTCGGTCACCCGGACCCAGCAGCCGCCGTGGCTGTAGCCCGAGAAGCGCACCCCTCGAGCGGTGTCGGGGACGATGTCGAACTTCGCCGACTTGACGATCAGCGACTGGTTGCGGGCGTTGGGCTGATCGGGCAGTCCGACGCCCACCTGGCAGGCGCGTTCATAGCCCGCCGCCGTGTCCAGCTCGTCGACCGCGGGACTCGACTCCTGCAGCGCGACCGCGTCGGGCTGCACCCGCTCGATCAGCTCCTTGGCCGCGACCTTGCGGTCGTCCCACGGACGGTTCATGCAGGCCGGGACACTGGAGCTGCTGCACATGTTCCAGGTCATCATGTTGACCTGGATCCCGCCGCCCGTGAACCGGCTGGCCGGCTCGGTGTACTTGCAGCCGGCCACGCCCCATGCGCCGGTGCCCCGCGGGCCGCTCGGCCGGACCTGGAAGCAGTAGGTCTGGCTGGGGGCGAAGCCGCCGATGAGCGCGCCCGCCGTGCCGGTGCCCGTCGCGGGCACGGTGACGACCTTCTTCTTCTTGTGCTTCTGGATGTCCTTCTCGCCCGGCACGTAGGCGAGCTCGTACGACGTCGCGCCCGGCACCTCGTTCCACCGGAAGGTCAGCGCGACGGTGCCGCCCTGGGGCTGCTGACGGTCGACCCACACCGGCTGGACCGGGGCGAGCCGCGGCGACGTACGGCATCGGGACTTCGACCACTTGCCCTTGCGCTTCCCGTTGTAGGCACGCACCTTCACGCAGTAGTCCGCGCCCTGGGCCAGGCCGTCGATGACGTGGGCGGTCTTGCTGGTGCGCGCCTTGCGGGCCTTGCCTCCTGGCGTCTTCCACTTCACCTTGTACGACGTCGCGCGGGACGCGCGCTTCCACTTCACCTTGAACGACGCGGTCGAGCCGTCGATCCGGGGCTTCTTGAGCTTGACGCCCTTCACCTTGGCCGGCTTCGGTGCGGCGCTGGCCGGTTCGGCGACGCCGACGACGAGGCCGGAGGTGCACAGGAGGACGGCGATCGCCGCGAGCAGCAGCTGCCGCATGCGGCGGTGGGTGGTGTCGGGCCTCATGAAGTTCTTTCTCGTCGCGGAGCATGACCGTGTGCCGAAGGTGAAAGCGGATGCAGCCATTCCGGCATTACATGGTGTCCTTACCAGACAGTGCCCGGTTGAACCCTCCTCGACAGCCGGGTGACCCAGCGCACCGCGACGTGGATCACGCTCCGCACGCTTGACGGCACTACGCTTGACGGGTGAGTGACACCGAGGAGCAGCCCGCCACGTTCGCCGACCTCGGTCTCGGCGCCCGCATTCTCAAGGCGCTCAAGGACATCGGCTACGAGTCGCCGTCCGCGATCCAGGCCGAGACCATCCCGCACCTCCTCGAGGGACGCGACGTGATGGGCCTCGCGCAGACCGGCACCGGCAAGACCGCCGCGTTCGCGCTGCCGATCCTCGACCGGCTCGACCTGGCGCAGAAGACGCCGCAGGCGTTGATCCTCGCCCCGACCCGCGAGCTCGCCCTCCAGGTCTGCGAGGCGTTCGAGAAGTACGCCGCCAACCTGCGCGGCGTCCACGTGCTGCCCGTCTACGGCGGCCAGGGGTACGGCGTCCAGCTGTCCGCGCTGCGCCGCGGGGTGCACATCGTGGTCGGCACGCCCGGCCGCATCATGGACCACCTCGACAAGGGCACCCTCGACCTGACCGAGCTGCGCTTCCTGGTCCTCGACGAGGCCGACGAGATGCTCAACATGGGCTTCGCGGAGGACGTCGAGACGATCCTCGCCGACACGCCGAGCGACAAGCAGGTGGCGCTCTTCTCGGCCACGATGCCCAAGCAGATCAAGGCGCTGTCGTCGAAGTACCTCAACGATCCGGTCGAGATCGCCATCGAGCGCAAGACGCGGACCGCGGAGAACATCCGGCAGCGCTACCTCATGGTCAGCTACCCACAGAAGGTCGACGCGCTGACCCGGATCCTCGAGGTCGAGAACTTCGAGGGCGCGATCGTCTTCGTGCGCACCAAGAACGAGACCGAGACGCTCGCCGAGAAGCTGCGTGCCCGCGGCTACAGCGCCGCCGCGATCAACGGTGACATCGTCCAGGCTCAACGCGAGCGGACCGTCAACCAGCTCAAGGACGGCAAGCTCGACATCCTGGTCGCGACCGACGTCGCCGCGCGAGGCATCGACGTGCCCCGGATCAGCCACGTCTTCAACTACGACATCCCGACCGACACCGAGGCCTACGTGCACCGGATCGGCCGCACCGGCCGGGCCGGGCGCAGCGGCGACGCGGTCTCCTTCATCACCCCGCGTGAGCGCTACCTCCTCAAGCACATCGAGAAGGCAACCCGCTCCACGTTGGAGCAGATGCAGCTGCCGGGCGTCGACGCGATCAACGAATCGCGGCTGAGCCGCTTCGACGACCAGATCACCGCGGCCCTCGAGTCGCCGCAGATCGACTTCTTCCGCGACGTCGTCGGTCACTACATCCGTGAGCACGACGTGCCCGAGGTCGACGTCGCCGCCGCCCTCGCCATCGCCCTGCAGGGGGACACGCCGCTGCTGCTGGAGGCCGAGCCGGAGCCGGAGCGTCGTCCGCGGCGCGAGTTCGACGACCGGGGCGACCGGGGCGAGCGCCGGGACCGTGACGGCGGCCGCGGCGACCGGGGTGGACGCGACCGTGCGCCGCGTTCGGGCGGCAACTTCCAGGCCTACAAGATCCAGGTCGGCAAGCGGCACCGGGTCGAGCCGCGGCAGATCGTCGGCGCGCTCGCCAACGAGGGTGGTCTCGACCGTCGTGACTTCGGCAAGATCACGATCCGGCCGGACTACTCGATCGTCGAGCTGCCCGCGCAGTTGACCAGCGACCAGTGGGAGCGGCTCAAGAGCACCCGGATCAGCGGCAAGCTGATCGAGCTCGCCAAGGACTTCGGCCCGCCGAACCGGTCCCGTCGGCCGCGGGACTGACCTACCCTCGGGTCCCATGGGGAGCCCGCGGCATCCGGGCGGGTCGGTCGCGCTCGCGATCGGCGCGCTGCTGGTGAGCGCCTGCGCGGGGACGTCGTCACCGGTCGCCGAGTCGGAGCCGTCCGCGCCGTCGGTCGCCGTGCCGTCGGCCACGCCCACCGAGCCCGCGCCCGAGGTCTCCCGCTCCGGAGCCCGGGCCGACGTACCGACCGCCGCGATCATGGCGCAGCTGGCCCGCCGGGCCGAGCGGATCGCGAAGCGGACGCCGCTCGCGCCCCTGCCCGCCGAGATCGACGCCGGCTCGAACCGGGCGCTCGGCTACCGGGAGATGCTGGAGTTCGGATTCCCCGCCGACCAGTGGCCCTACCTCGACGCGCTCTGGCAGCGCGAGTCCGGCTGGAACCACCTCGCCGAGAACCCCAGCTCCGGCGCCTACGGCATCCCGCAGTCGCTGCCCGCGACCAAGATGGCGGTGGTGGGTGGCGACTGGCGGACCAACCCGGAGACCCAGATCCGTTGGGGCCTGGCCTATATCGCCGCGAGGTACGGCAACGCCCAGAAGGCCTGGGAGCACTCCGAGCGCACGGGTTGGTACTGAGCTCTGTGCGATAGTCCCTGCTCAAAAGCACCGGTTGTCGTCGGATTTTGGTGCTTTTGAGCAGGGACTGTCGCGATCAGGCGATCCGGGCCAACGCGGCGTCCTGCACACAGGCGGCGGCGGCCATCATGCCGGCGGACGCGGCGACGAGAACCGAGGCCATCGGCATCGGCAGGCCCGGGCCCTGGGCCAGGTCGCCGGCGGCGTAGACGCCCGGCAGGCTGGTCCGGCCGAAGGCGTCGACCACGACCGCGCCGACCTCCGACAGCTCCAGGTCGAGCTGCTCGGCGAACGGGGCCGCCTGCCGCCAGTCGGTCTTCACGATCATCCCGCCGAGCGTCAGCTCGGTGCCGTCGGCCAGGGTGACGACCAGCCGGTCCTCCGCACGGCGTACGGCGGCGACCGGGTCGGTCACGACGGTCGCGCCGAGGCGGTCCAGGAGCGCGCGCGTGGCCTCGTCCGGGGTCTCGCCGTGGGTGAGCACCACCCGGTCCGCGGAGAGCGGCTGGAGCATCGAGGCCATGGCGCCGACGTGGGCGCCGGCGCCGAGGATGCCGATCGGCGTGCCGGCGTACTCGTGGCCGTGGCAGAACGGGCAGTGTGCGACCAGGTCGCCGAAGTTCTCGGCGACCCCGGGCACGTCGGGCAGGGTGTCCCGGACGCCGGTCGCGAGCAGGACCCGGCGCGCGTGCACGGTCGGCTCGCCCTCGATCTCGAGGACGAACGCGCCGAGCTCGCCGGAGATCCGGGTGACACCGGCGCCGGTGGTGTCGAGGAAGCGGACGTCGTCGTACGCCTCGGCGTCCTTGCGTGCGGCCAGGCGCAGCTCGGCGGGCGGGGCGCCGTCGTGGCCGAGGAAGTTGTGCATGTGGCCGGTCGGGTCGTTGCGGTAGTGGTCGGTGCTGATGACGATCGCCGACTGGTGCATCCGGCCGAGGGTCTGGGCGGCCTGGAGGCCGGCGGATCCGGCGCCGATCACGGCGACGTCGTAGCGGTGTGAGTTGTCCATGTGCCTAGGATGTGACTTCATGTTCACATGAAGTCAAGTCGCAAGGACGTCCGGTGGTCGGTGGGGGAGCTCGCCGCGCGGTTCGAGCTGGAGACCCACGTGCTGCGGCACTGGGAGGACAAGGGCCTGCTCCGGCCGGAGCGGGACTCCGCCGGACGGCGGGTCTACGGCGAGGACGACGCCTACCGCGTGGCGGTGATCCTCGCGAGCAAGGCGTCGGGCATGAGCCTGGAGCAGATCCGCACCCTCGTCGACGCCTCGGTCGACGGTCGACGCGACGCGCTGCGCGCCCACCTCGACGAGCTGGACCGGCGACAGGCCGAGCTCGAGCGCTCCCGTCACCTGACCCAGCACGCCCTGGAATGTCGCGCCCACGACATCACCACCTGCTCGGGTTTCCAGGCCCACGTGGCCGACATCGTGGACGGTACGACGCGCGGCATCCGCTTCCTCGCGGCGCACGGGTGACGCGGCTCGGCCGAGGCGGCGGCTGGTAGAACCTAGGTCATGCGGCGGACCTCGGCAGCCCTGACCTCCCTGCTCGTGCTCGGCGGTGCCCTGAGCGCGTGCTCCGGCAGCAGCGCGACGGACGAGGCCGACGCCGCGGCGCGGAAGCTGGAGAAGGCCCTCGTCGCCGCTGCGGCACCGGCGAAGGACGGCGAGCCGAACCCGTTCGCCGGGCTCGCCTTCAGCGGCGGCACCCTCGACGAGGTGCTCGAGGCGTACCGCGGCATCGTCGGCGGGATGGACGGCGTCACGCCGACGGTGACGATCGGCGAGGCGTCCGAGAGCAAGGACCTCTACACCGCCCCGGTCACCTGGTCCTGGCCCGTCGTCGACGGGGCCGACCCGTGGTCGTACGAGACCGTCGCCGAGTTCCACCCCGCGAGCACCCTCGACGAGGGCCCGACCCAGGTGGTCTTCGCGCCGGAACTCGTCGCGCCCGACCTCGCCGAGGGCGAGGCCCTGGACGCCGTCACGCAGGCGACCGACCGCGGGGACATCACCGGTGCCGGCGGCGCGGTGCTGGTGACCGAGCGTGCGGTGGTCAGGGTCGGCATCGACCGCTCGCGGGTCGACCCGGCGGTGGCGCCGGACTCCGCGCGGTCCGTGGCCCGGCTGGTCGGCATCGACGTGAAGCCGTACGTGAAGGCGGTCGAGGGAGCGGGGCCCCGCGCCTTCGTCGAGGCGATCACCTATCGGGCCGGGCAGGAGCCGCCCGGTCTCGCCGACGCCCTCGCCGCGATCGCGGGCGGCCACACGGTGGACGGGGAGGTCGCCCTCGCCCCCAGCCGCGACTTCGCCGCACCGATCCTCGGCCGGGTCGGACCCGTGACGGCCGAGATGGTGGAGAAGGAGCCCGAGAAGTACCGCTCCGGTGACGTCGCCGGACTCTCCGGCCTGCAGGCGCGCTATGACGACCAGCTGCGGGGCAGCGCCGGCCGGGTCGTCTACGCCGTCCCGGCGGCCGAGGGCGCCGACCGTCGTGAGCTCTACCGCCACGACGCCGTTGCGGGGCAGCCCCTCGCGATCACCCTGGACGAGCGGCTGCAGGCGCTGGCGGAGGAGACGCTGGCCGCGACCGGCCCGGCCGGAGCGCTGGTGGCGCTGCGCCCGAGCGACGGCGCGATCCTGGCCGCGGCGAACGACGAGGCCACGGACGGGCAGAACTACGCCACCTTCGGCCAGTTCGCCCCCGGGTCGACGTTCAAGATCGTCACCTCGCTCGCGCTGCTGCGGGCCGGGCTCACCCCCGACAGCCAGGTCGAGTGCACCCCCACGGTCACGGTCGACGGCAAGGAGTTCAAGAACTACTCCGACTACCCGTCGAGCTCGCTCGGGGCCATCCCGCTGCGCGAGGCGATCGCCCAGTCCTGCAACACCGCCCTGATCGGTCAGCGCGACGCGCTCGATCCGGGCGATCTCGCCGCGGCCGCCGCCACGCTGGGCCTCGGCGTCGACCACGACCTCGGCTTCCCGGCGTACTTCGGCGAGGTCCCGGACCCCGGCAGCGACACCGAGGCCGCCGCCGCGCTGATCGGACAGGGCAAGGTGCTCGCCTCGCCGATGGCGATGGCGACCGTGATCGCCAGCGTCCAGGCGGGGCGGACCGTCGTCCCGCGCCTCGTCGACCAGGTCGACGTCACCGTGCCCGCGGAGGTGACGGCGCTCGCGCCCGGCGAGGCCGACCAGCTGCGCGCCATGCTCCGCCAGGTGGTGACGGAGGGCAGCGGCCGCGGGCTGGCCGACGTCCCCGGTCCGCCGGTGATCGCCAAGACCGGCACCGCGGAGTACGCCGACGGCGGCACCGTCCGCACCCATGCCTGGATGGTGGCGGCGCAGGGCGACCTCGCCGTCGCCGTGTTCGTGCGGACCGGAGAGTCCGGCTCGCAGACCGCCGGCCCGGTCCTCGAGGACTTCCTCCGCAACGCGCAGTAGCCCCTCCCGCTCTTGTCCGGGCGCGCAGGCCCGGGCCCGGCAGCCCCCGCCGTTCCACCCATGCCCGCCCCCTCAGGCCGGCAGCGTCAGGTGGGTCGCACCCAGGTAGGCCCACTGATGCCGGCAGCGTCAGCCGGGTCGCACCCAGGCCGGCCGCCCCCGGCCGGCAGCGTGTCGGACGGCGGCGAAGCCGCACGGAGCGAAGCCCGGTCGATCCGGGCCCGCGCCGCCCGGGGTCCACCCATGCCTGCCCCCTCTGGCCGGCAGCGTCAGGTGGGTCGCACCTGAGCCGGCCGCCCCGGCCGGCAGCGTGTCGCCCCGCGCGCAGCGCGTCGAGGACGCCCGCGGGGCGAGCGAAGCGAGTCCCGTGCGGCTGTCCTCGACAGGGCGACACGCTCGGCCCAATCAAAACGGAGAGAGCCCCTCATCGCATGGGGTCGACGAGGGGCTCAGTCGTATCGGTGCTCCCTCCGAAGTACGACTGGTGCCACTCTAGCGCGCTGCCGGTGAGGGACAAGACCTGAGGCCCAGATTTCCTCCGGAAGCCCTCCGGAGGTCGGGACTCGGCCTCGGATCGTGGCCTCCCGGAGTGACCGGCGCAGTGCCAGAGTGGGTCCATGACCTTCCGTGACCGTCTCGCCCACCTGCTCCCGGAGTCACGCCGCCAGCTGTACGTCGGAGGTGAGTGGCGTCCTGGCGCGGGCGGGGCGCGCATCGACGTGCTCGATCCGGCCGACGGGTCGGTGCTGACGGATGTCGCGGACGGCACGCTCGACGACGCGCGGGCTGCCTTGGACGCGGCCGTGGCCGCCCAGCAGGGATGGGCGGCCACGGCCCCGCGCGAGCGCGGCGAGATCCTGCGCCGCGCCTTCGGTCTGGTGACCGAGCATGCCGACGACCTCGCTCTGGTGATGAGCCTGGAGATGGGCAAGCCGATCGCCGAGGCCAAGGGCGAGGTGACCTACGGGGCGGAGTTCCTGCGCTGGTTCTCCGAGGAGGCGGTGCGGATCCATGGCCGCTGGATGCAGAACCCGGCGGGTGGCAGCCGGCTGCTGACGGTCCGCAAGCCGGTGGGCCCGTGCCTGTTCATCACCCCGTGGAACTTCCCGCTCGCGATGGGCACCCGCAAGATCGGGCCGGCGGTGGCGGCCGGCTGCACGATGGTGGTCAAGCCGGCGTCGCAGACCCCGCTGACCATGCTGCTGCTGGCCGCCCTGCTCGCCGAGGCGGGCCTGCCTGCCGGCGTACTCAATGTCGTGACGACATCAGACTCCGGCGGGCTGAGCAGGACGCTGCAGGCCGACCCGCGGCTGCGGAAGGTGAGCTTCACGGGGTCCACCTCGGTCGGCAAGCGCATCGTCGAGCAGTCGGCCGGCGAGTTGCAGCGGGTGTCGATGGAGCTCGGCGGCAACGCGCCGTTCCTGGTCTTCGCCGACGCCGACCTCGACGCGGCCGTCGAGGGCGCGATGATCGCCAAGATGCGAAACATGGGCGAGGCCTGCACCTCGGCCAACCGGTTCCTGGTCGAAGCCTCGGTCGCCGACGAGTTCGGCACCAGGCTCGCGGAGCGGATGGGCGGGCTCAAGGTCGGCCGCGGCCAGGAGGTCGGCGTCCAGGTCGGACCGCTGATCGACGCGAAGGCCGTCACCTCCGTCTCCGCGCTGGTCGACGACGCGATCGACCGCGGCGCCCGCCTGCTCACCGGCGGCCGCGCCCCCGGAGGTGCGGGCTTCTTCTATCCGCCGACGGTGCTGACCGGCGTGCCCGCCGACGCCGACGCGGTGCGCAACGAGATCTTCGGCCCGGTCGCCCCGATCACCACCTTCACCGAGGAGGACGAGGCGATCCGGCTCGCGAACGCCACCGAGTACGGCCTCGCCGCCTACGCCTACACCCGCGACCTCGCCCGCACCATCCGTCTCGCGGAGCGCCTGGAGACCGGCATGCTCGGCATCAACACCGGCCTGGTCTCCAACCCCGCCGCGCCGTTCGGTGGGGTGAAGGCCAGCGGGTTCGGCCGCGAGGGCGGGTTCGAGGGCATCGAGGAGTACCTCGACACGACGTACGTCGCGCTGCCCGCCGGGTGAAGCCGCGGGACTGGCCCCGCGCGGACCGAGTCATGGCTCCGCTCGCCCGGACCCCGAGTCCGGCCATGATGCTAATATGCGTTTATGCGAACGACCATCGATCTTCCCGACGCGCTCGTCCGGGCGGCTCGAGTGCGGGCGGCCGAGGGCGACGAGACCCTCAAGGACCTCTTCGCCCGCGCCCTTGCGCGCGAGCTCGGTGGCGCGGGCACGAAGCGGCGGGGTGAGCTCCCCCTCATCGCCTCCAAGCGGCGGGGGATGGTCGAGACCAGTCCCGAGGAGCTCGAGCAGACGCTCATCGACGATGACGTCGACCGGCTCCCGTGATCCTGCTCGACGTGAGTACGTGCCTGGCCGGCTTCTGGCCCGCGCACGTCTTCCATGCTCAGACGCGGTCGTGGCTCGATGAGGCTGCTGATGACTCACTGGGGCTTTGCCGGATCGTCCATCTGGGCTGGCTACGGCACCTCAGCAACCCGGCCGTCCTCGGCGAGGATGTGCTTACTCGCGTCGAGGCGTGGAACTTCGTCGCCTCGGTCCTCGCCGACGCGCGGTTCGGATGGGTCGACGAGAGCCGCGATGTCGACGATTGGCTCTCGTCGCACGCCGCCGGCGTCGACCACAGCCACAAATTGTGGACCGACGACTACCTCGCCGCCGTGGCCTTGGCCGGCGGACACTCCTTCGCCACCTTGGAGACCAAGATCGCCCGACGGTATCCGCGGCTCGAGGTCGTCAACCCGGCAGTCGGCTGAACGCCATCGCTACCGGCCGACGTCCCCGACCTGAGGGGACGGTGGGCATGCGTGATGCGGTGGCATCGATGCCTGCGCATGGCGTCGATGACGCGGTGCCGCTCCCGGTGGTTCGCGGAGGGATCGCGGAACATCTGGCCATGCCCTGAACCCCAGGCTGGTGCGACTTGACCTGAACCGGACCTGAGGTTGTCCACTCGACGTGGACCGAGCCGATGAATCCGATGGCCGATGTCGGTCCTGCCGTGCAGACTCCAAGGACCGTCATGACCGATCAGCTCTCTCCCCTCGTGCCCACGCCGGGCGATCCCGGCCCCGGGCTCCGCGGCCCGCGGCGGCTGCCGCGCGCCCTGACGCCGTTCCGGCACTCCTCCTACCGGCGCCTCGGGGCGGCCCTGGTGCTGACCAGCTTCGGCGGGGGCGTGTGGATCGTGGCGCTGGTCTGGGAGGTGATCCGGATCGGCGGCGGCGCCAGCGCGCTCTCGGCGGTGACGACGGCGGGCGCGGTGGGGGTCGTCCTCCCGGCGCTGCTCGGCGGAGTGGTCGCCGACCGGGTCCCGCAGAAGCTGATCCTCATCGTGACCACGACCGTCGAGCTGCTCGGCATGACGCTGGTCGCGGTGCTGTCCTTCGCCGATGTCGCCCAGATCTGGCACCTCGCCACCGTGGCGTTCGTGGCCGGCATGGCGATGGCGTTCTACTACCCGGCCTACTCCGCGTGGCTGCCGGCGCTGGTGCCCGAGGAGGACCTGCTCGCGGTCAACGGCTTCGAGGGCATGGTGCGCCCGACCATCGGGCAGGCGCTCGGCCCCGCCGTCGCCGGTGTCGTGGTCGGGGCCGCGTCGTCGTCGGCGGCGATCTCGGTGGCCGCGGTGTCCTACCTGGGCGGCCTGCTGGTGCTGCTCCTGGTGCCCCTGACCGCCGTACGCCGGGACCTGCCGGCCGCCGTCGCGGGCGCGGGAGGAGGTGCCGGTCGGGCGGTGGCGACAGCGCTGGCCGACATGCGCGAGGGCTTCGCCTACATGGTGCGCACCCCGTGGCTGCTCGCGACGCTCCTGTTCGCGTCGGTGATGATGCTGGTGATCATGGGTCCCCTCGAGGTCCTCGTCCCGTTCCTCATCAAGGACGAGCTGGGTGGCGGGCCCGGCGACCACGCCGTCGTGATGGCGTGCTTCGGGATCGGGGGCGCGGTCGGCTCCCTGGCGACCGGCTCGCTGCCGCTGCCGCGGCGCTACCTGAGCGTGATGACCCTGATGTGGGGGGTGGGCTGCCTCCCGTTCCTGGTGGTCGGCTTCGCGACCGCGGTCTGGCAGGTCGCGGTGGCGGCGTTCGTGATCGGCGCGCTGTTCTCCGCCCCGATGGTCATCTGGGGCACCCTGCTGCAGCGCCGGGTCCCGCCGGAGCTCCTCGGCCGGGTGGCCTCGCTCGACTTCTTCGTCTCGATCAGCCTGATGCCCGTCTCGATGGCGGTCGCCGGTCCGGTGGCCGAGGCGATCGGCCTCAAGCTGACGTTCGCGATCGCCGCCGTGGTCCCCGTCGTCGCCGCGGTCGTCGCGGTCGTGGGGGCGCGGCTGCCCGCCGACGAGCTGGCGCACCCGCTGCGCGACACCTGAGCGGTCGGATCAGGGGAGGTCAGCGCAGCCGCGCCTCCAGCCCGCCGACCACGCAGTCCACGGTGAAGTCGAACATCTCGGCGAAGGTACGCTCGCCGTCCTCCGCCCAGCTGTCCAGGAAGCCGTGCATGAGCGCCCAGGCCGGAGCCGCGTCGGGGCTCGGGGCGAAGGCGCGGATCCGGTCGGCGACGTCGCTCCGCTCCTGACCCGCCTCGACCCGGTCGTCGGCCAGCGCCACCAGCAGCAGGGCGCTGTTGAGCAGCAGCGAGTACGCCCGAGGGGCGTCGTCGCCGAAGCCGCCGTCGATCAGTCGGCTCACTCCGCGCTCCATGATCGGCATCGCCGACGGCACGGCCGGCCCGTCGCGGCACAGCCGCCGCGCGACGCCGCCGTACTGGAGCAGCACGTCCCGGCCGTCGCGGAGGAACGTCCGGAACCAGTCCTGCCACGGCAGTTCCGCGGACGGGTTGGTCATGTCGGCGACCACCCGCTCGACCACGGCCTGGCAGACCTGCTCGCGGGTCCCGACGTGGTGGGTGACGGTGTTCGGCCAGGTGTCGAGATCGGCCGCGAGGTCGCGCAGACTCCAGCCGTCGATGCCTCGCGCTCGGGTGAGGTCGAGGGCGGCGGCCACCACCCGGTCGGGTGTCAGCTGAGCGCGGGAGGCGGACGTTCGGGCGGCCACGTGTCCACCGTCCCACACCGGGGTTGGCAGGCGATCAACTTAGGGTTACCTTATTGGACACTGTCCAATAAGGAGTTCGCATGAGTACGCCGACCGCCGCCGCGCCGACGACCACCACCCGCCCCGGCCTCGTCCTCACCGTGGTCTGCCTGTGTCAGCTGATGGTGGTCCTCGACATCACCGTCGTGAACGTCGCGCTGCCGTCCATCCGCGACGACCTCGGCTTCCGGCCCGCCGACCTGCCGTGGGTGGTCAACGCCTACACGCTCACCTTCGGCGGCCTGCTGCTGCTCGGCGGCCGTGTCGCCGACCTGTTCGGACAGCGCACCGCCGCGATCGCCGGGTTGAGCGTCTTCGGGCTCACCTCGCTGGTCGGCGGCCTGGCCAGCGAGCCGGGCCAGCTCATCGCCGCGCGCGCCCTCCAGGGTGTGTCCGGTGCGTTGCTGCTGCCGGTCAGCCTGACCGTCATCACGACCTCGTTCGCCGAAGGCCCCGACCGCCGCCGTGCCCTCGGAATCTGGGCAGCGGTGATGGGCGTCGGCGGCGCGGCGGGTGTCCTCCTCGGCGGCGCCCTCACGGAGTGGCTGGACTGGCGCTGGGTGTTCTTCGTCAACGTACCGATCGCCCTGGTCGCCATCCCCCTGGCCCTGGCGAGCATCCGCAACCTGCACCGCGGAAGCCCGCGCCTCGACCTCGCCGGGGCCGTCCTGGTCACCGGCGCGACGACCTGCCTCGTGTATGCCGTCGTGCGCACCGACCGCCATGCCTGGGACTCGGCCCACACGCTCGGTCTCCTCGGCCTCGCGCTCGTCCTCGGCGCGCTGTTCCTCCTGGTCGAGGCCCGCTTCGCCGGCGAGCCGCTGGTCCGGCTCGGGCTGCTGCGGCAGCGGTCCCTGGCGGTGGCGAGCGTGCTCGTCTTCTTCATCGCACTGGGCCAGTTCGGCGCCTTCTACCTCGCGTCGCTGTACCTGCAGAACGTGCTCCACTACTCGCCGCTGGAGGCCGGCCTCGCGTTCGTGCCGTTCAGTCTCGGCACGGTCGCCGGGACCGTGGTCGGCATGAGACTGGTCGCGGCCCGCGGCCCCTGGCTCCCCGTCGTGCTGGGGCTCGGTCTCACCGCCGCAGGCATCGGCTGGTTCGGCGCGATCAGCCCCGACGGCAGCTTCGTCGCCGACATGCTCGGCCCGTCGATGGTCGCCAGTGTCGGGCTCGGCGCCTGTCTGGTCGCGAACACCTCCCTGGGCACCACGGGCGTCGATCCTTCCGAGGCCGGCCTTGCCAGCGGCATCCTCAACGCCGCGCGCCAGATCGGCGGCAGCATCGGTCTCGCGGCTCTCGTCGCGGTCGCCGGTTCGGTGACCCGGCACCACGACGGACCGCCCCTGGCCGCCCTGAACGCGGGCTACGCGCGCGGTTTCCTGGTGGCCGGGTGCCTGGTCGCGGTCGCGACGGTCGTCTGCCTGGTCGCGGCGCCGCGCGACCGGGCGGAGGGCATCACCTGAGTCGCGCCGCGCCCGCGGGCGGAACCGGTTGTCGCTCGTGGTCGTATCCCGAAGCCCTCCGGGCGTCCCGCACCCGGAGCGCGGGCCACTCCCGAACAACGTCCGGAGATGACCACTAGGCTGGCGCACCGAAAGGTGATCCCGGATGACAGTCTCCTCCTCCCCGTCGCGGCGACGGGGCGCGTTCGCCGCGGTGCTCCGGCGGCTCCGCGAGGCCGCGGGGCTGACCCAGGCCGAGCTCGCCGAACGCTCGGGGATCGGCGTGCGCACGGTGAGCAACCTCGAGCGCGGGATCAACGCCTCGCCGTACCCCAGCACCATCCGGCTGCTGGCCGATGCCCTGGCGGCCGACGGGCCGGCCCGCGCGGAGCTGCTGCGGGCCGCCCGGCGTGAGCCCGGCTCCGAGGGACGACGCGTCGCGCCGACGGGCGGCTACCTGGGTGCCCTGCCGTTGTCCCCGATGGTGGGCAGGGACCGCGAGGGGGCGGTTCTCAGCACCGCGCTCTCGGCCGTCGCCGAGGGGGACGCCCGGGTCGTGCTGCTGGCCGGCGAGCCCGGGATCGGCAAGACACGGCTCGCCCAGGAGATGAGCCGGTACGCCGCGGAGCGCGCGTTCCTCGTCGCTGTCGGACGCTGTCACGAGCCGCTGCGGGCCACCCCGTTCGCGCCGATGCTGGACGTGGTCGGCGCGCTTCACGCCGGCCTGGAGCCGGAGACACGGGACGTCGTCGTCGATCGCTGGCCTCCCCTGGTGACGCTGCTCCCGGACCGGTTCCCCACCGCGACACCGGCCGGGCCCGGCCCGGACGCGGCGCAACGGCTGCACCGAGCGGTGGCCGGCCTGGTCCGACAGGTGGCCGAGGACCGTCCGGTCGCGATCCTCGTCGACGACCTGCATTGGGCTGACGTCGCCACGGTGGAGCTGTTCACCCACCTGGCTCGGCACAGCCACGGAAGCCGGGTGCTCCTGCTCGGCACCTATCGCGACACCGAGGTCGGCGGCATCCCTCTGGTCCGGCGACTCGGGCGCGAGCTGCGGCGTGAGGGCCTGGTCGAGATCGTCCCGGTCGGCCGGCTCGACCGGGATGCGACGGCTCAGCTGATCACCGATCGCCTGGCCGAGGACACGGTCTCGGAGGAGGTCACCACCCTGGTCCATCGCCAGACCGACGGGAACCCGTTCTTCGTCGTCGAGACGGTGGCCGCCCTCGTCGAGCGCGGGGACCTGGCCCACCTCGACGGGGGGAGCACAGGCCGGGACGCCACCGAGCTGGTGGTGCCGGCGAGTGTGAGCGAGGCGATCGGTGAACGGGTGGCGCGGCTCTCGGCCGCCGCCCAGCGGCTGCTGAACGCCGGAAGCGTCCTCGGGGAGCTTTTCGACGCGGACGACCTCCCCGTTTCCGACGCCGACGACGAGGCCTTGGAGGAGACCCTCGACGAGGCCGTCGACTCCGGGCTGCTCACCATCGCCGAGGGCCGCTACGCCTTCAGCCACAGCCTGACCCGGCAGACCCTGTACGCAGCCCTGTCGCCGGCGCGACGCCGACGGCTGCACCGCCAGGTGGGGGACGGCCTCGCGATGCAGCCCCCGGTGCATCGACGCCGAGCCGCCGAGATCGCCCGCCACCTGGAGGCCGGAGCGGCGCCCGACCGGGCCGTCCCCTTCCTCCTGCTCGCCGGGGCCGTCGCGGCAGAGCTGCATGCGTCCCAGGACGCGCTGCGGCACTACCGGCGCGCCCTGGAGCTGGCCGGTGAGCTGGGAGACGGCGCGGCCGCGACCGCCGCGCTCGAGGGGATCGGGCAGGCGGAGCTGACGACGGCGGCGTACGACGATGCGGTGGATCACCTCGCCCGCGCAGCCGACGATCACCGCCGCCGCGGGGACGTCGGCGGCCAGCTCCGGGCCGAGGGCCTCCTGGCGCAGGCCCAGTACCGCCGGGGCGAGGGCGAGGTGGGCGCCTTCCGGCTCGCCGAGATCGTCGCCGAGATCGACGGCCGATCCGGCCCCGACGGCCAGGTCACCGGTCTCGCGGCGATGCATGTCGGGCTGGCTCGGGTGCGGCTCGCGCTCGGGCAGCGGGCGGGTGCACTGGCGGCGTCCGAGCATGCGACCCGGCTGGCCAGGGCGGAGGGGGCGGTCGCCGTCGAGGCGGACGCGGACGCCGTCCGTGGCACCAGCCTGCTCTTCCTGGACCGGCCCGACGATGCGGTCACCGCTCTCGAGCGGGCCGTCGAGCTGGCCCGGCGGGTGGATGCGGTCACCGTCGAGAGCGGCGCGCTGCTCGCGCTGCAGTGGACGCTGACCATGCGCGGCGAACTCGACCGGGCCCGCGTGCTCGGCGCGCGGGGGGTCGAGGTCACCCGGCGCTCGGGGGACACCGATGCCGAGGCCCTGCACCTGGCTAATGTCGGACTGACCGCGTTCTACGGCGGTGATCTGGCCGGGGCCGAGCGCCATCTCGAGACCAGCGTGGAGCTGGCCCGCGCCGGCTCCCGCACCCTCTTCTCGGGGATCCCGCCGGCGTACCTGGGTCTGCTCCGGAGCGCACAGGGGGATCGGGTGGCCGCGCTCGCGTGCTTCGACGACGCGGCCGGGGCGCCGAACCTGAAGACCTTCGAGTTCGCGGCCTACATCGAGGCGCGCCGCGCGGGCCTGGATCTGGCGGACGGCCGACCGGGCCCGGCGCTGTCCCGGCTCGAGCCCTGGCTCTCGGTGGAGGCGCCGACTCGGATCCACGACGTGATGCTGCAGTCGACGGCTGCGGCGGCCTGCCTGGAGCTCGGTGACCTCGACCGTGCGCACCTGCTGGTCGCGCGCGCGGTACGCCGGGCCGAGGCCACGCGCAACGTCATCGACGGCGGCGACGCCCGGGGCCTGGCGGACCGGGTCCGGCGGGCCCGGGAGCGCTGACCTACCGACTGCCCACCGACTGCCCACCGAGTCGGCGCCGTGGGCTCCACGCGGGCCCGGCGCTCCCTAGCCTCGATCGACTGACCGCGCATCAGGAGCGCGGTCCGAGCGAGGAGCTGCATCGTGGGGATCCAGCAGAGGCTGCGGACGACCGGACTGAGCGCGCTGACCGTGGCGCTCATCGTCACCGGGATGCAGGTGGCCACGCCGTCGCCCGCTCGCGCCGACGACCCGCCCGACAACATCCTGATCCAGACCAACCCGCTGGTCGCCACCACCAGCGTCCCGCCGCTGACGGTCAACGAGAACATCGGGACCGGCTCGATCACGGTCACCAACCCCGGCGGATCGGCCCCGACCACCCAGCAGTGCGTCCAGGGCGTGACCGACGCCAGTTTCTGCCTCGGCACCTCCGACCAGCTCGTCTACCCCGAGGACACCGAGCTCGGGCCGATCACCATCACCGACGCTCCGAGCCAGGACAGCGGTCTGCCCGGGTCCGACCTCGACTGGATCATCGACGACGCGGTGAGCAGCGTGGCGCGCACGCACGGCGTCCGGGCCGACGACCTGGTGCGCAGCTACGCGCGCCCGGAGATCCGGGCATACGTCGCGATGCGGATCAACAGCATCCTCGACAAGAAGCTGTACGGCGAGCCGATGTCGCCGCAGGAGGACCGGGCGTACGCCGCGCTGGCGGAGATCTACAAGGCCAAGCTGGTCGCGAAGTCCAAGCGCGCGCTGCGCGAGTACGACCTGTGGTCCGCGAACCCGTGCGGCTACCCCGTGCCTGCCCCGCCGCCGGGGCTGCCGTACGTCGCCAACGACGTCGCGCTCAGCCCCGCCTGCCTGCCCAACCAGCTCGTGCAGGCCTTCAAGCTGATCAACAACACGCCCCCGGTCGAGGTCTTCGACGCCTGGGCGAGCTATCGCCACCCTTCGCCGCTGGTGGCCCACGGGAGCGACCCCGAGGTCGTGCGGATGCTCGGTGACACGATGGACAACTACGTCACGCTGGGCAGCCTGGGCGCGGCCCTGGCCGTCGGCGGCGCGACGGGCACCGCGATCACCGCGCTCAACCTGGCGCTGATCCACATCTGGTACTGCGAGGCCAGCAGCAACGGCGTCATCACCTGGACGCTGGCGAGCGGGGGCGTGGCCTCGGTGGTCGCCGCCGTCGTGATCGCGGCCCTGGTCGCTGCCATCGCGATCTGGAAGATCGTCGAGGACGCCAAGCCGGGCATCGAGCTGCGCCGCCGGGTGACCGCGGCCGTTGCGGACAACGACCCGTTCGGGATCCAGGCCAGCCAGGCCGACTACGCCGGTCTGGACTACGCCAGCGACGACGGGCCGCAGGACCCCGCAGACCCGGCCAAGAAGGCGTTGATCCACCAGGAGGACTTCAACCGGCAGCTCGCCTCGAACACCTACGAGTGGATGATGTTCGACAGCGACGGGGACCTCGTGCGCGATCCGTTGACCGGCTGGAACGAGGCGGGTACGACGACCGAGGGCGACCTCAAGCTCACCGACGACGGCAACGGCACCGTCTACGACCCCTTGGTCGTGCTCGCCCCGGACGGCACCCGGGACCACACCGGGAAGCAGGTCTCCGGCTACCGGGTCAAGGTCGCCCGGGGCTGGCTGCTGGTCGCCACGCAGTACCTCGGCGAGGCTCCCTCGAACGTCTACCAGCCGCGGACCAGCCTGCGCTACCGGACGCCGTCCGGCGGCTCGGCGATGGTCTCGCTGTGGCGCGACCTCAACCCCGACGGCTCCGCGAAGACCCGGTTCGTGCACACCCGGCCGCTCGCCTCGGGCGAGGAACCGGTCGTCGAGGGCGCGAACTTCGAGCCGACCGTCAGCGACACCTGGACGCTCTCCTCGATCGGCTTCGCGACCCGCACCGTGCGGCTCGACGCGGCCGCTGCCGAGCCGGTGCTGCCGCCGCTCTCGGTCGTGCCCAGCGCCCAGGGCTCGATGGTCGCCGGCACCGACGTCCGGCTGAAGGCCAACCTGTCCGACACCTCCGACGGCTCGGGCACCTACGCCTGGACCATCCAGCGCCTCGACGAGTCGGGCGCCGTCGCGCAGACCATTCCGATGCCGGGCAACGTGCCCGCCAACTCGTCCGGCTTCCCGGTCAAGCTGACCGCTCCGGGGCGCTACCGGGCGACCGTCGACTACACCGACACCTCGCCCGTCCAGCACGCCTCCGGGCGGGTCGAGTTCACCGTGCTCCCACCCGAGCCGGAGGTGACCGGTACCAGTGCCAGCGATCCACCCACGGTGCGCGACGACCGGGTGCTCGACGGCTCCCTGTCGCTGGACCTGCGGATGAAGCAGAACACCCCGACCGACACCTTCGACGTCGAGGTGGAGTGGGCCGACGACGCCCGCGGCAACAAGGCGGTGAGGACCTACACCGTCGCGTGCGTCAACGCAGGTGGGGACACCTGCGACACCGGACCCCTCCCGGTGCCGGCGCCGGGTGATCCACCCGTCAACGCGCAATGGAGCGAGTCGCCGTCGTACCGGATAGCCGACGACCAGGACTATCTGCCCCAGGTGACCGCACGGATCACCAACGGCTACGGGAACACCATCACCCGGGTCTTCCCGATCACGGGTGATCACCGACCTCGGTACGCCTCGATGACGCCGTCGGTGGAGATGGCGGCGGGTCGCACCTCGGAGGTCGACCTCGTCGAGGTCTTCCCGTCGCCGCTGCTGACGGAGAGCCAGAACCTGACGATCCTGCCGTACGTCGGCGCGATCGCCGACCAGCTGCCCGAGGGCATCCACCCGGACCTCGCGAAGCGGAACGGCCGCTGGTTCCTCCAGCTGGTCGGCGCCCCGCAGGCCGACGCGATCGGCTCCTACACGTTCTACTTCCCCTTCGAACAGGAGCCGCTCGGCAAGGCGCTCCGTCCGGCGCCGGCGCTGGCGACCCTGGAGATCAAGGCCGCCACCGAGCCGGGCTACCGGGCCGTGCTGCGGGGTACGCCGACGGAGTTCCTGGATCGGCAGTACCGCAACAGCTATCCGGCCTACCAGGTGCAGGTCGCGGAGGTCCTCGCCGACGAGGACGACGAGTACGGCACCTTCACCGGCACGGTGAAGTGCCGGCTGACGGCAGGCCCGACCCTGGTCTTCGACAAGCCGTGCGCCGCGAATGCGCCGTTCCCGTGGCCCACCGAGCTCTACAGCGACACGCTCGTCGCGTCGACGTACCTCGAGTCGGGGAGCCAACCGCTGTCGGCGGACGGTGCGTACGAGGTCAACCTGGGCACTCGGTTCGTCGATCCGATGCTCACCCAGGTGGCCGCCCCGGCCGGGAAGGTGCGCTTCGAACTGGCCCTCCGCGACCGCAACGCCGTCCCCCCGCCCTACAGCGGGTACCAGGTGCGGTGCTCGGTCGACGGCGGTGTGTACGCCCCCTGCTTCGCCGACGGGACGCTGACCCTGCCGCAACAGATGGGCACGCACCGGCTCGAGGTCCAGGTCGTGGCACCGGACCAGGCGGTCGGCACCGCCCGGGCGACGTGGGAGGTCGCGGCACCTCCGGGCGTGGTCAAGGTCAAGGCACCGAGCAAGCCGAAGCACCGTGGCGCCAAGGTCCTGGTCCGGGGCACGGGCTTCGTGCCCGGCGAGCGCTATGTCGTGCGGATCGGCGGGATCAAGGTCGCGACCGGCACGGTGTCCGCAACGGGCTCGGTGCGGGTCAAGGTGCGGATCCCGCGCGCCATCGGTCTCGGCAGGGCGAAGGTCGTGGTGGTGGGCACCACCTCTGCTCGTCGAGGCAAGGACACGGTCCGGGTGGTCCGCTGACGAGGGCCCGCCGTCAGCGGTGCAGGCCCTCCAGCACCTCGGCGTTGTGCCGGTAGCCGGCCGTCTCGTAGCCGACCACCGTCACCCACGGCGTCAGGGAGAGCACCAGCAGGCACCAGACCAGGTCGACGTCGGCCGTGGCCATCAGCACCGAGGCGGCGATGGCCGCGGCCGAGACGACGAGCAGCACGAGATGGAAGGTGTCGAAGGTGCGGGTCAGCGCCGCGTAGCCGCCGTAGAGCAGCAGCGTGAAGAGGGCGACCGGGATCGCCACGGTCAGCACGGTGGCCACCAGGCTCAGGTGAGCCACGTGCTCGAGGTAGTAGGCGCCGACGTGCAGGCCGGCTCCGATCGCGACGATGCTGCCGAACAGGGCCATGTGTCCGTAGCCGAAGGAGAAGGAGCGCTCGGGACGAGCGTGCAGGATGTCGCCGGTCGGCACGACGAAGTAGGACCACCAGATGCCGAAGGTCAGCGCCGTGCCGGAGATCGCGAAGAGCCCGATGTCCCAGGTGAGACCGCCCTCGGCGAGGGCGCTGATGGACGCCATCGTGCCGATCATCCCCTCGCCCAGGGCGATGATCACCATCAGGCCGTATCGCTCGGCCACGTGGTGCGGATGCCACGGCGTGCCGCCGCGGCGCAGCTCGGCGTACGCCGGGCCGCAGATCTCGATGAGGAACGGCACCGCCATCGCGGCGAAGGTCGTACCCACGGGCAGGTCGACGAGGGCGAGCGTGCACCAGAGTACCTGGGCGGCGAGGATCGAGACGATATAGGTCTGGCACACCGGCCGCCGGGAGACGTCGTGCCGTCCCGCCCGCCACCACTGGAAGACCATCGCGACCCGCATCACGACGTAGCCCCAGACCATGAGGTCGTTGTCGAGGGTGTCGCCGTGCTCGTAGACCGACTTGAACATCGGCTTCAGGCCGAGCGCGAACACCAGCACGCCCACCATTTGCAACATGGTGGTGAGGCGGTAGATCCAGTCGTCGGTGTCGTAGGCGGAGGCGAACCAGGTGAAGTTGATCCACGCCCACGAGATGCCGAAGGTCGCGAAGCAGAACGCGACGATGCCGGCGCCGACGTGGTCCTCGGCCAGCGCGTGCGCGAGCTCGCTCGCCGCCGTGCCGAAGGCGACGACGAAGGTCAGGTCGAACAGCAGCTCCAGCGGCGTCGCGACGCGGTGGGCCTCGTGCGGGTCGCGGCCGAGCATGCGACGGCTGCGGTGCCGGAGGTCCGGCGCGGTGCTCTCGGGCATGTTCGGCAGTGTAAGGACATCGGACCGCCGCAAGCGGCACCTGCGCAGCGGCGCGGACGGGGCCGGGTTACCGGCCGTCCTCCGCGGGTAGGGGGTGTGGGCCCGCTGCGGCCCCCGCAACGGACATCACGAGACGGGACTCCTCCATGCGCAAGCGACTGACGGCACTCGCAGCCATCGTGACCACCACCCTCGGTCTGGGGGCGCTCACCGCCCCGAACGCGTCGGCGGCGACCGGGTGGGAGACGGTCACCTCCTGGGAGGGCGGCCGCACGCTGGTGTGCGCCACGCCCCACGGCGACGGCACATCCACGGTGTACGCCCACTGGGACGGACGCCGGTACCCCACGACCGGAGGTCAATTCCGGGAGAAGGGCGCCGGTGGTCTCGCGCACGTCTCCGACGGCTTCGCCATCTCCGGGTGGACCTACTCGTTCGGCGACAAGGGCACGGTAGGCCAGACCGTCTCGCTCCAGCGGCCCAGCAACGGCTGGGTCTACGTGCTCTCGGGCTCGCAGGTCGGGATCACCGTCGAGGCGGTCGTGCCCGTCAAGACGCTCGCCACGTGCCCGGGCGCCGGTCGCGTCGTCGCGCCCGCGGCCCGGCCGGCCGCCGACGGCGACGCAGCGCGCGCGGCGAAGTGCGTGTCCAAGAAGGAGTTCCGCCGCATCGACAAGAAGATGCGCCCCGGCGCTGTCAAGCGTGCCCTCGGCTTCGGCGGCCAGGAGGTGACCGCGGCCGAGTTCAGTGCGGTCCGGGCCTACACCCGGTGCCAGGGCGGCTCCGTCGTGGTCAACTTCAAGCGCGCCGGGGCGGGCAAGCCGTTGAAGGTCGACAGCCGCTTCAAGGGCTGACGCCTCCCGGGGCCGGCGGTCGGGGCCAGCGGTCAGGGTCTGCGGCCCAGCAACGCGAGGACGTGGACGCCTGCCGGTGCCTCGATGTCCACCGGCAAGGGCGGCGCGAACCGCTCGTCGCCGGTGAGGGCGATCCGCAGCGCGGAGGGGAGCAGGGCCGCGGCGAGCGGCTCGGGCAGCGGCCGGCCGTTCCCGGTCGCCCGGCCGACGTCCCAGCCGTGGACCGCGATCTCGAGCGCCGCGATCCGGGCGATCGCGTCGACCGGCAGCGGGTGGCCACCGACGTCGACGTACGGCTGGTCCGCGTCCATCCAGGCACCGAGGAGGGCGCACGCCTTGACCTGCAGTGACTGCACCCGCGCCTCCAACGGGGTGGGTGCGGCACTGCTCAGGCCGACGGCGCCGTCGGCCGCCTCGGAGAAGGCGTCGAGGGCGTCCTCCATGTGGGCGAGCAGGTCGGCGAGGTTCCAGCCGGTGCAGGGCGTCGGCCGGTCGACGTCGGCACAGGTGACGGCGGCGAGGGCGTCGCTGGTGTAGTCGAGGGCGCGCTGCATCAGGTCGAGACCTGCGACCATCCCGTCCGGCGCGGTGGCGGCGGACATCAGATCACCCCCGGCTCACGCCGGGACGTAGTCGGCGGGCAGCCGCTCCGGGAGCCCGAATCGCGCGAACAGGCGGGCGTCGAAGAACGCCGTGACGTGCTCGACCCGCAGGTCGTCGTCGGCTCCCGTCAGCTGCAGGACCTGCAGGTGGAAGGGCTCGAAGTGCCCGTCGGGCTGGCGCATGTAGAGCCCGAAGGCCGGCTGCCCGTTGGCGACCGTCTCGATCATCGGCATGTCGTTGCAGCCGCCCGGGCACTTGGTGCCGACGAGCTCGCCGATGGCGGCGGCTCCCTGGTAGTGGTTGAGGAAGGGCGGCATGTCCCACGTGGCGTCGTACTTGAGGAGCTGGACGATCTGGTCGATGTCCTTGCGCCAGAACGCCTGCAGGTAGGCGTCGAGCAGGGTGCGCTGGGCCCGGTCGAGGTCGGGCTCGACGGTGTCGGGGGACAGCCCCCGCTCGGCGAGCTGGGCGTGCGCGCGCTGGAGGGCGGAGTTGACGGCCGCGGTCGTCGTGTCGAGGGCCTGGGCGGTCTCCGCCGCCGACCACCGCAGGACGTCGCGCAGGATGAGGACGGCGCGCTGGCGCGCCGGCAGGTGCTGGAGCGCCGCGACGAAGGCGAGCCGGATGGTGTCGCGCTCGGCGACCTCGACCGCCGCGTCGGGGATCGGCTCCAGCCACGGCACCTCGTGGTCCTCGAGCAGCTCGTCCGACGGCGCCGAGTCGGCGGTCCCGAGCCCGGTCGGCAGCGGCCGCCGTGGCTTGGCCTCGAGGTTGGTCAGACACACGTTGGTGGCGATCTTGTAGAGCCAGGTGCGCACCGAGCTGCGGCCTTGGAAGCTCGCCGAGGCCTTCCATGCCCGTAGGAAGGTCTCCTGGACCAGGTCCTCGGCCTCGTGCACGGACCCGCTCATCCGGTAGCAGTGCGCCATCAGCTCGCGCTGGTAGCGCCCGGTGAGGGTGTCGAAGTCGGCGAGCTCGTCACTCGCCTGTGCTGCCGTGTCGGTCTCGGTCACCGTGGTTCCCATCGCTGCCCCCGTGGTCTCGCCAGTCTGCCTGATGGGGGTGACCGGGGTCGATGGCGAAACTCATCGGTGCGACAGCATCACCTCTGAAGCGGCGATTCCTGCACCACGGCCAGCACCTTCTCGGCGGCGGGGACGGCGCGGGCCCGGTCGGCGGGGACCAGTCCGATCCGGGTACGCCGGTCGAGCAGGTCGGCGACGTCGGCGGCACCTTCGTGGGTGACACCGAAGACGAGCTCGGCCGCCACGGTCGCGAGGCCGTCGTCGAGCGGGGCGAGCAGGTCGGCCTCGGTCCAGCCGGTGGCCTCCCGGGCGGCGGCGAGGACGAGATCGGCGTCCGCGCCGTACCGCCGGATCAGTCGGGCTGTTCCGGGGTGGGCGGCCTTCGCCGCCAGGTCGGCGAGCTCGGCGCGCGGGGCGGCACCGGCGAGCGGGAGGGTGGCGGTCACGCAGGGGCCGGCGGTCAGACCGGCCTGGGCGACGGCCGCGTCGACGGCGTCCTCCGCCATCCGGCGGTAGGTCGTGAGCTTGCCGCCGACGATGGTCACCACCCCGCCGGAGGACGTCAGGACCGCGTGCTTGCGGGACAGGTCGGCGGTCGAGTCGTCTTCGCCGGGACCGCTGTCGAGCAGGGGCCGCAGGCCGGCGAAGGCGCCGACCACGTCGGCGCGGCGCAGGGGGCGGGCGAACGACGCGGCCACGACGTCGAGCAGGAAGCCGATCTCGACCTCGGTGGGCTGCGCCACATCCGGCACCGGGCCGTCGGCGGGCTCGTCGGTCAGCCCGACGTAGAACTGGCCGTCGGGCTGCGGCAGGACGAGGACGAAGCGGTTGGTCTCGCCGGGGATGGGTGCGAAGACCGCGACGTCGAGTCCGGGCAGGGTCTCGGGCCGGAGCACCAGGTGGGTGCCGCGCGAGGGACGGAGTCGGACGTCGTCGACCAGGTCGCCGGCCCAGACGCCGGCCGCATTGACCACGGTCCGGGTGGCGACGGTGGCCGTCGCGCCGGTGAGCTCGTCGCGCAGGCGCACCTCCCGGCCGGTCGCGGCGACGACGCGGGCGTGGGTGCGGACGTGGGCGCCGCGCCGGGCGGCGGTCCGCGCGATGGTGGTGACCAGCCGGGCGTCGTCCTCGAGCTGGCCGTCCCAGCCGAGGTAGGCGCCGCGCAGCCCGTCGGTGCGCAGCGGCGGCGCGATCCGGCGGGTCTCGGCGGCGCTGAGCCGGCGCGGCCGGGGCAGGGTGTCGCCGCTCGTGCCGGCGGCGCGACGGAGCAGGTCGCCGCCGAGGAGGCCGGCACCGGCGAGCGTGCCCATCGGCCGGCTGACTCCGGCGGAGAGCGGGATGATCGAGGGCAGCGGCCGGGTCAGGTGGGGGGCGGTGGTCTCCATCAGGATCCCGCGCTCGACCGCGCTCTCGTGGGCGATGCCGACCTGTCCGGACGCGAGATAGCGCAGGCCGCCGTGCACGAGCTTCGAGGAGAAGCGCGACGTGCCGAAGGCCAGGTCGTGGGCATCGACGGCCAGGACCGAGAGCCCGCGGGAGACGGCGTCGAGGGCGACGCCGGCGCCGGTGACGCCCAGGCCGACCACGACGACGTCGACCTCGGCGGGGAGGCCGGCGAGGCCGGGCGTGATGCGGGTCGCGGTCCGCGGGGCCGTCCTCATGGCGTGAGGCTCCGGGAGACGAGGGTGTGCAGCTCGTCGTCGAGCGCGGACTGGTCGACCCCGGTCCCCGATGCGTCGGTGTCGACCATGGTGTGGGCCGACAGGACGAAGCCGTGCGTGGCGAGCACCAGCCCGCGCGCGATGGCCCGCGGGTCCCCGTCCGCGATAGCACCGGCGGCCTGGCCGGCGCCGATCGCGGCCTCGAGGACCTGGAGGATCAGCTCCTGCGACCGGCCACGGCGGGACAGCAGGTAGGGGAGGATCAGCTCGGGGTCGAGCTCCACGATCCGGGTGAACAGCTCGTTCTCGCGCAGCGCGTCGACGGTCGCGACCACGGCGTCCGCGATCGCGTCGGGGGTGGGGGTCGCGGAGACGTCGACCCGGTCGGCGACGAGCGTTCCCCACTCGCGGGTCATCAGGTCGCCCAGGAGCGCGGGCATGTCGGACCACGCGCGGTAGATGGTCATCCGCGAGACACCTGCCCGGCGGGCCACCTCGGTGAGGGTGGTGCGTCGCCAGCCGACGTCGAGGATGCACTCCCGTGCGGCGTCGAGGTAGCCGTCCCGGGGAGTGGCGTCGGTTTGATTGTTGTGACGATGTGACGTCATGTGTCACACTGTAACACATGACGATCGAGCGCCCCTCCGTTCTGCAGCCCGAGATGCCCCCCACGCGCTGGGGCGACCCGGCCCGTGCCACCGGCCTGCCGGACGGCGTCCGCGACCTCGTCGGCCTGGTGTTCCCGATCCAGGACACCCCCGCCCGCGCCGACGTCGAGGTGCCCGCAGCACGCCTCGCCGAGGACCTGGTCGATGGCCTGCGTGCGATCGTCGGCGCCGAGCATGTCGTGACCGACGACGCGCTGCGCCGCCGCCGCACCCGCGGCAGGTCCACCCCCGATCTGCTCCGTCAGCGCTCCGGTGATCTCGCCGATGCCCCCGACGTCGTCGTCCGTCCGTCCGGCCACGACGACGTCGTCGCGGTGCTCGCCTATGCCCAGGAGCGGCGGATCGCCGTGGTCCCCTTCGGTGGCGGCACGGCGGTCACCGGCGGTCTGGTCGCCGACACCGAGGGCACCGGTCTCGCCGGCGTGCTCTCCCTCGACCTGGGCCGGATGCGTGGCCTGCTCGCGCTCGACCCGGTCTCCTCGACCGCCTCCCTCGAGCCCGGTCTGCGCGGCCCCGAGGCCGAGGCGTTGCTCGCCGAGCACGGCCTGATGCTCGGCCACTTCCCGCAGTCCTTCGAGTACGCCACGATCGGCGGCTTCGCTGCCACCCGCTCCAGTGGCCAGTCCAGCGCCGGCTACGGCCGGTTCGACGCGATGGTCGTCGCGCTGCGTGTCGCCACCCCGGTCGGTGAGGTGCGGCTCGGCGCCTCCCCGGCCAACGCGTCCGGCCCCGACCTGCGCGAGCTCTTCCTCGGGTCCGAGGGTGCCTTCGGCGTGATCACCGAGGTGACCGTCCGGGTCCGCCCGCTGCCCGAGGTCAAGGAGTACGAGGGCTGGCGCTGGGCGAGCTTCGCCGACGGTGCCGACGCGATGCGGGCGCTCGCCCAGTCCGACCTGCTGCCGACGGTGATCCGACTCTCCGACGAGAACGAGACCGCGATCAACCTCGCCGACCCGGAGTCCATCGGCGGTCAGGGCGATGCCGGTGGTGCGGGCCAGGGCTGCCAGATGATCGTGGGCTACGAGGGCACGCCCGCGGCGGTCGCGGCGAAGAAGGCCGCGGTCACCGAGGCGCTGACCGCGCTCGGCGGTGCCGCCCAGGGCTCCGGCCCGGGGGACGCATGGGTGCACGGGCGGTTCGACGCGCCGTACCTGCGCGACAGCCTGCTCGACGTCGGCGTCCTCGTGGAGACGCTCGAGACGGTCACCTTCTGGGGCAACCGTGAGAACCTCTACCTGCGCGTGAAGGCCGCGCTGCAGGAGACCCTCGGCGACAGCGCGATGGTGCTCTGCCACATCTCGCACGTGTACGCCACCGGGTGCTCGCTCTACTTCACCGTCGCCGCTCCCGGTGGCGCGGACCCGCTCGCCACCTGGCTCCCGGCCAAGGCCGCGGCCTGCGAGGCGATCGTCGCCGCCGGCGCCTCGATCACCCACCACCACGCGGTCGGCACCGACCACAGGCCCTACCTCACCGCCGAGATCGGGGAGGTCGGCGCCGCGGTGCTGCGCGCGGTCAAGAAGGCCGTCGACCCGGCCGGCGTCCTCAATCCCGGGGTGCTGATCCCGTGAGCGCGGGGCCCCGGGCCTTCGCCTTCCTCGTCAACCCCGCCTCCGGGGGTGGCGCGGCGCCAAGGGTGGTCGTGCCCCTGGCGCGGGCCCTGCGCGAGGCGGGCGCCGCGGTCGAGGTCACCTACACGACGTCGGTGGCGGAGACCCCTGCCCTCGTGGACGCCGCGGTCGCCCGCGACGCGATCGTCGTGTCCGTCGGCGGCGACGGGATGCTCTCCTCGGTCGCGGGCTCGGTCGCCGACCGCGGCGGCGTGCTCGCCGTGGTGCCCGCCGGGCGGGGCAACGACTTCGCCCGGATGCTCGAGGTGCCCACCGAGACCGGTGCCCAGGCGCGACTCCTGCTGGACGGGGAGCCCCGGCCGATCGACCTGCTCCGGGTCACGCAGCCGGGGCCGGCCGGCCCGGCGTCGTACGTCGTGGCGGGATCGGTGTACGCCGGCGTCGACGCGCGCGCCGCCGAGATCGTCGACCGGTCGCACTGGCTGCCGTCGCGGCTGCAGTACCCGGTGGCCGCGGTCCGCGCCCTCGCGACCTACCGCCCCGTCGCGTGCACCCTCGAGGTCGACGGCGTCCGCACCACCCACCAGGCGGCGACGGTCGTGATCGCGAACTCCCGCTTCTACGGCAAGGGCATGGCGATCGCGCCGGGCGCGATCGTCGACGACGGCCTGCTCGACGTGATCGTCATCGAGGCGGCCTCCCGCACCGGTCTGATCCGCTCCCTCCCCAAGGTGTACGACGGCAGCCATGTCGCCCTCGACGAGGTGACGGTGCTGACCGGCCGGCGCGTGAGCCTCTCAGGACGCCACCGGGGAGGTGCCGCGGTGCCGGTGGGTGCCGACGGTGAGGCGCTCGGTGTCCTCCCGGCCGACCCGGTCGACCCGCTCACGGTCGAGTTGCTGCCCGGTGCCGTGCGCATCCTGGCGTAGCCCGCGTCGCCGCGGAGCTCGATCCGCCGGATCGGAATACCGGGCCGGGTGTGCGCCTTGGGTCTCCATCATTTCAAGTTTGAAATAATGGAGCGACCATGACGACCTGCCCCACCCGCGCCCGCCGGGCGCACCCCGTCGGCGACCTGCGCGAGATCTCCGGGGTCCCCGAGACGCCCGCGGCATCCGTGGGGCTCGGGCCCGCCGCGGTGCGCACCCGGGTCGTCGTACCGCTGCGCTTCCCCGACGGCTACGAGACGTCCGCCGACGTGCTCACCTTCGACGGCCTGGTGGACGGCCGGGAGCACCTGCTGCTGGGCCTCGGCGCCTGGCGGGAGCGCCTCGCCGACCTCGCCCGCGGGGGTGCGGCACCGCTGGTTCGCCCCCACAGCGAGTGCCTGACCGGTGACGTGTTCGGGTCCCAGCGCTGCGACTGCGGGCCGCAGCTGCGCGAGGCGGTGGAGCGGATCACCGACGAGGGCGGCTTCCTGCTCTACCTGCGTCAGGAGGGGCGCGGCATCGGGCTCTACGCCAAGTTCGACGCCTACGCCCTCCAGGACGCCGGTCTCGACACCTACGAGGCGAATGTGGCGCTCGGCCGCGGTGAGGACGAGCGTGACTACCGGGCCGCCGCGCAGATGCTGTGGGCCGTGGGCGCCGGGCGGATCCGGCTGCTGAGCAACAATCCCGACAAGGCGAGCCAGCTCGCGGCGTACGGCGTGGGCGTCGACGCGCGGGTCCCCACCGGTGTGCATCTGTCCCCCGCCAACGAGCGCTACCTCACCGTGAAGCGCGACCACACCGCGCACACCCTCGACCTGAGCGGCCTTCCGGCGTGAGCGGCGTGAGCGGCGACGACGCGGGGGAGGTGCCGCGCTGGCTCGACGAGGACGAGATGGCGGCCTGGCTGCCGCTGATCCGGGTCGTCCAGGAGCTGCCGCAGGCCATCGACCGCCGACTGCGTGAGGAGGCCGGCATCACGCACACCTACTACGCGATGCTCGCCAACCTCGCCGCGGCCCCGGACCGGAGACTGACCATGGGCGAGCTCGCGCGGCTCACGACCACCAGCCCGTCCCGGCTGACCCACGCGGTCGCGGTCCTCGAGGAGCGGGGCTGGGTCACCAAGCGGAGCTGCCCGAGCGACCGGCGCAGTCAGTACGCCGTCCTCACCGACGAGGGCCGGGCGCTGCTCGAGCGGATCGCCCCCGGCCACGTCGCGCAGGTGCGGGAGCTGGTCTTCGACCGGCTCACCCGCGCGCAGGTGCACGCCCTGGCCGACGTCGCGGCCGCGCTCGTGGCTCCCGCCGACGTGCTCGGCGCGGGCTGATCACCCGAAGGACCAGACCAGGATCTCGGTCGGCACCGCTGCGGTCACGTCGTACGACGGCCCGTCGGTCACGCACAGCGCGTCGCCGGCCACGAGCGGCTCGGCCAGGGAGGACCGGAGCAACGCGCCGGTCGTGAGGAAGGCATGCAGGGCGCCGGCGGCGGGGAGGGCCAGCGTCTCGCCGGCGCCGAGACGGGCCACGTCGAGGGCCGCGCCCGCGACCCGTACGGAGAGTGGGCCGCCGTCGCCGACGAGCCGCACGAGTCCCGCGCCCGGGGCGGCGGTGCCCGCGGCCCGGGCGTAGGTGGGCGGGGTGTCCGGGTCGTCGGGGGTGAGCCAGACCTGGACGAAGCGGGCCGGCCCGTCGTCGCCCGCGACCTCCGCGTGGCGCACCCCCGTGCCCGCGGACAGCACGCCGCAGTCGCCGGCGGACAGCGTCTCGGCGGACCCGCCGGAGCCGGTCCCGTCGCGGTGCACCACGGACCCTGACACCACCCAGGTGACGATCTCCAGCCCCGCGTGCGGATGCTCCTCGAAGCCGCGGCCGCTTCCGACGACGTGGTCGTCGTGGCACACCATCGGACCGAAGGACAGGCGGTCGGGGTCGAGGTGCGGACCGAAGGAGAATCCGTGCTGGCTCAGCCGCCCGGCCTCTCGCTCGACGAACCGTGCGGTTCCCCTGCGGATCTCGACGCTCACGTGTCAGATTGTGCCGGTGTCATGGGAGGCTGGTCCGATGGGGGACAGAGTGGGGGATCTGGCGAGCCGTCTTCCGGGGGAGTTCCGGTTCGGCACCAGCACGGCGTCGTACCAGATCGAGGGTGCCGTGACCGAGGACGGTCGCGGGCCGTCGGTGTGGGACACCTTCTGCGCGGAGCCGGGCCGGATCGTCGACGGGTCGAGCGGCGCGGTCGCCTGCGACCACTACCACCGCTGGCCCGAGGACGTCGCGCTGATGCGCACCCTGGGCGCTACCGGCTACCGCTTCTCGATCGCGTGGCCGCGGATCCAGCCCACCGGGTCGGGCGCCGTCAACCAGGCCGGGCTCGACTTCTACGACCGCCTCGTCGACGGCCTGCTCGAGGCCGGCATCGCGCCGATGGCGACGCTCTTCCACTGGGACCTCCCGCAGGCGCTGGAGGATGACGGCGGCTGGCTGAACCGCGCGACCGTCGACCGGTTCGCCGACTACGCGGCGATCGTCGGCGAGCGTCTCGGCGACCGGGTGGCCGACTGGGTGCCGGTCAACGAGCCCAACGTCGTGACCCTGATGGGGCACGCCGTCGCGATGCACGCGCCGGGCAAGGCGCTCATGTTCGACGCGCTCCCCGTGGGCCACCATCTGCTCGTCGCCCACGGCCGCGCGGCGATCGCGCTGCGCGCCGCCGGCGCCACCAGCGTCGGCTGCGCCAACAACCACGCACCGATCTGGCCGGCCAGCGACGACCCGGCCGACGTCGGCGCCGCCAAGCTCTTCGACCTGCTGTGGAACGCCCACTACCTCGAGGGCATGCTCCTCGGCCGCTACTCCGACGACCTGATGATGCTGCTCGAGGGTCACGTGCGCGAGGGCGACTTCGCGACCATGCGCCAGCCGCTCGACTTCTACGGCGTCAACTACTACAACCCGATGCGGATCGCCGCCGCCGACGAGACCGCCGAGCTGCCGTTCGAGTTCCGCGAGGTGCTCGGCTACCCGATGACCGACTTCGGCTGGCCGGTCGTGCCGGACGCACTGCGCGAGTGGCTGATCACCTTCCGCGCGCGCTTCCGCGCCGCCGTACCCCCCATCGTGATCACCGAGTCCGGCTGCTCCTACGGCGTCGGGCCCGACGAGCACGGCGTGGTCGACGACCACCAGCGCGTCGACTACCACGCGTTGCACCTGACGGCGGTCGCCGAGGCGATCGAGCGCGGCGTCGACGTCCGCGGCTACTACGCCTGGTCGCTCATCGACAACTTCGAGTGGTCCGAGGGCTACACGCAGCGCTTCGGGCTCGTGCACGTCGACTACGAGACCCAGCGGCGCACCCCCAAGCGGTCGTTCAACTGGTACGCCGCGCTGGTGGCCGAGCACGCCCGCCGGTCGGCCCAGACCTGAATCCCGCCGTAACGTCATACGTCCTGGGGGCTCAAGCCCACGGAACGTATGACGCTAGGACGGGACACCGGCCAGGGCGCCGCTCACCGAGCGGTGCAGGTCGCTGGCCCGGCTCGCGGCGGCGGCGCTGCGCTCGCTCGCGTCGCGCACGGCCGCGGCCTCCTGGTCGATCTGCCGGCCGGTCGCCGCGAGGGTGCTGGAGCGTCCCTGGTCGAGAGTGCGGCGCTGATGCAGGGCCGCGACGACGAGGCCGGCACCGACGCACCCGCCGAGCAGGCCGACCAGCAGGAAGCCACCCGCCACCAGGACCAGCAGGCAGCAGACGGCGCCCAGACCGAGGACCGCGAGCCCGGCGGGGAACAGACGGCGGTCGCGGGGGTGACGTCGGTCGAACCCGGCGGCCACCCGCTGCTGCCAGCCGGCCTCGGCCCCCTCACGGTCGACGGTCAGCACCTCGCCGACCACCTCCACGGTCCGGGTGTCCGCCGCGGGGAGGGCGGCCTGCTGGACCAGCTCGTCGCCGATCGCACCGAGCACGGGCGCGAGCGCGCTGCGGGCCACGGCGTACCGGCCGTCGGTGACCGGGGCGGCCAGGTCGCGCAGGAGCAGGCTGAGGACGTCGCCCGCACTCGCGTTCCAGACCGCCGTGTCGGCTGCGACCCGCTCGTCGAGGAAGCCCATGTCGGCGCGGGCCGTCGCCATCCGGTCGAGGATCTCGGCCTCGCCCGGCGAGCCCTCGTCGATCAACGAGCGCAGGCAGTCGGCCAGCGGGTCCTCTGATGCCGTCCGCGCCGCGTCCGCCGCGGCCGTCGTGTCCGTCGTGTCCGCCGCGGCCGGGGGCTCCGCGCCCGCCGAGGCCGGCGCCGGGGCGCCGGTGCTGAGCACCTGGTGCAGCACCTCCAGCTGGGCGGCCGCCTTCTCCGCCGGCAGGGCGCGCCGCGCGCCCGGCACCCGGCCCTCGAGCCACGCCGCGACCTCGTCGGGCCCGGCGCTGCCGGTGGCGGCGACCCGGTGGCCGAGGGCCTCGACGAGGTCGTCGGTGAACGCACCCGGGAGGCGTCCCTCGGCGATCGCGAGCCAGACCTGCCGCTGCGCCTGGGTGACGACCACGGCGTCGGGCAGCACGCCGTCGCCAGAGGTGGGCGCGGGCGCCCAGCGGGGGTCACGGGTGAGCGCGCCGAGCAGGGTCAGCAGGAGGGCGGTCCGGCCGCGGTCCCGCAGCGCCGCCTCCTCGAGGAGGGCCGCACCGCCGGCCTCGCCGCGCGCGGTGGCCGCCACCCCGCGCGCCGCGGCGGCCAGCCAGTAGCCGGGTACGTCGGCCGGTTCCGCCGAGCCACGCAACGCCGCGCCGCCGGTCGCCACCACGGTCGACACGACCTCCCGGGCGTAGCGCCGGCACGCCGCCGCGTCGGCGTACTGCCCCAGCTCGGAGCGGATGTCCTCATGCTCGACGAGGGCGACCAGGGCCCGGGTGAGCCGGTCGAGCTGGGCCTGGGTGTTGCCTTGCTGAGCCCGCATCTGCTCGGCCAGCCGGTTGCGGGCGTGGCGCTCCGCGGCCAGCTGGGCCTCGGCCTCCTCGATCCGCTGGTCCTGCTTCCAGTCCCCCCACGCGCTACTCACCTGCGGTCCCTGCCCGGCGCCCGGGCCGGGCAAACGCCCGGCGTACGCTCCGGTCCATGCGCGCAGTCCAGGTCGTCACCCCCTCCGGTCCCGCCGACGTCGTCGTCCGGGAGGTGCCCGACCCGACGCCCGGTCCCGAGGACGTGCTGGTCGAGGTGCACAGCGTCGGGGTGTCCTTCCCCGACCTGCTGCTCAGCCGCGGCCAGTACCAGCTGCGCCCGGAGCCGCCGTTCACACTCGGCGTCGACTACGCCGGCGTCGTGGTGTCCGGTCCCGGCTTCGAGCCGGGGGAGCGGGTCGTCGGTGTCGGTGGGTACGGCGGCGCGGCCGAGCTGGTCGCCGGCCCGCGCCTGTCCACCTTCGCGCTCCCCGACGAGGTGAGCTTCGACGAGGCCGTCGCGCTGCCGATGAACTACCTCACCGCGCTGTTCGCGCTCGACGAGCGGGCCGGCCTCCGCCCGGACGAGACCGTCCTGGTCCACGGTGCCGCCGGCGGCGTCGGCACGGCGACGATCCAGGTGGCGAAGGGGCTCGGCGCCCGGAGCATCGCCGTGGTGAGCACGGAGGAGAAGGCGGCGTACGCACGGGCCGCGGGTGCCGACGAGGCCGTCCTGTTCGACGGCTTCAAGGAAGCAGTCCAGAAGCTCACCGGAGACCGAGGCGTCGACGTCGTCCTCGACGTGGTGGGTGGCGACGCGTTCACCGACTCCCTGCGGGTCCTGGCGCCGCAGGGACGCCTCCTCGTCGTGGGCTTCGCCGCCGGCGCGGGCATCCCCGAGGTGAAGGTCAACCGGCTGTTGCTCAACAACATCGACGTCCGCGGTGTCGGCTGGGGTGCCTACGCCTTCGCCCGGCCGGGCTACCTCCAGCAGCAGTGGGCCCAGCTGGTGCCGATGATCGAGTCCGGCGTCGTCAAGCCGCCGGTCGGCCGGGTCTACCCGATGGCCGAGTTCGGCCGGGCGCTGTCCGACATGGACGCCCGCGCGGCGCTCGGCAAGCTCGTCGTGCGCCTGCGGGACTGACGCGGTGCGGCGACTCGTCGCCTACCTGTCCGGCTGGAGCGGCGGCGGCGCCGGCCGCGCCGCCGCGATCCTGGTCGTCGCCAACCTCGGCGCCGTCGTCGTGGCCTGGGCCGGCTGGGGGCTGTTCCTGCTCCCCGCGTTCTACGACGCCCGGGTGCTGCCGGCCATCGTGATGTGGACGTTCGCGGTGGTGGTCTCGACGACCCTGCTGGGGACGCTCGGCTTCTGGGGCACGGTCGCGACCCGCGGCGTCGGCCACGGGGAGCACCTGGCGGCGTACCCGCCGGGCACGGCGCTCGGGCTCGGCCTGCTCCGCTGGGCACTGCAGATCGTGATGATCGGTGGCGTCTTCGCGGCGGCCGTCTTCGTGACCGTCGACGGCCGGTGGTGGCATCTGTTCGGCACCGACGAGATCCGGGGCCTCCCCGACCGGGTGGCCGCGGTCCCCATCCCGGACGACTGGGAGCTGACCTCCTCCGAGAAGGGCGACGACGGCGGCAACCACCACCCGAACATGCGCCACTGGCTGACCTACGACGTGCCGGCGGCGTACACGTTCGACGACCTGAGGGCATGGCTGTCCTCCCCTGCCTGGACCGACAACCCGGCCGGCCGCTCCTTCGGCGCGATCCGCGTGGTGCGCTGCGACACCGAGCAGCAGGACTGCCGGGCGCAGCTCGTCCCGCCGCCCGGCGTGGAGCCGGAGTACTTCGTGTACGTGCAGCGCAGTGATCCGTCGGCGTACGACCCCGGGGTCGCCGAGGTCGACGTCCAGGTCACCTATCGGCAGTACGTCGAGCCGGACTGGGAGGTCGGTCCCGACGTGGTGGCGCGGTCCCGGTCGATCCCGGTCCCCGAGGACTGGGTCCGGTACGACGAGGACGCGTCCGACAGCGACAGCGGTGAGTCCTTCAGCCGCTCCTTCGGTGTGCCCGAGGCGTTCCTGCCCGACGACCTCGAAGCCTGGATCACCGGGCCGGGCTTCACCGATCCGGCCGTGGGCTCGCCGTTCGGTGCGATCACCCTCGACGAGTGCCGGTCCTACGACGGCGGCCGGCACAGCTGCGATGCGACCGTCGACGACAGCTGGTACACCGACGCCTACGACATGGAACGCGCGCGGGACTGGGTCGAGGCCACGCTCGACAACACGGATCACACGGTCCGGGTCTCGTTCCGGCGCACCGATCGGTCCTGAGCCTCAAATCGGTGATTTGAGGCTGAGGCCCGGTCAGCGGCGGACCAGGTCGATCGTCCACCACAGCTGCCTGCCGACCGCGTGCACGCCGAGACCGGCCAGCCGGAGCCGGCAGTCGAGCAGCACGGCGCGGTGCGGCGGGCTGGCCAGCCACCGCTTCAGCGCGCTGCGGGCACTCTTCGGGCCCATCGCGACGACCTCGCCCAGGCGGGAGACGTCGCCGTACCCTGCCGCGGCGATCCGGTCCCGCAGGCTCGGCTCGCCCGGCACCTGGTGGGAGAGGGTCCGCTGCGCGGCCATTGCGGCGGAGTGCGCGGCGGCCGAGCCGTGCAGACCCTCCGCAGGGCGTAGGCGACGGCATCCGTCCTTGCGCCGCGCGCGGTTGACCGCGGCGAGGAGCCGCACCTCGAGCCGGGCGGTGTCCGCGGCCGGCGGGGCGGCCGCAGCCGTCGCGGAGGCGACCGGGACCGCCGGGCTCGCCGCCGGGCCCACGGTCAGCAGCGCCGTGGCGACGACGGTGACGCCGACGACGATGGTGACGACGGTCGGGAAGGAGGATGCCGAGCGCACGGGAGCATCATGGCGGTGATCGTGCGGTTCCGTCAGCGGCGTCCGAAGTCCTGGGTCCACCAGAGCTGGCCGTCGTTGAGAACGACGCCGACGCCGAGGTCGCGCAGTCGACAGTTGAGGATGTTGTGGCGGTGGCTGGGACTGTTCATCCAGGCGGTCACCACCGACTCCGGAGAGCTGAATCCGCGCGCGATGTTCTCGGCCACGAGCGTCCAGCCGCGGTAGCCGGCCGCGGCCGCCCGCCGCCCCAGCGTCGGCTCGCCCGGCAGATAGTGAGTCATGGTCAGCGCCGACGCCATGGCGGTGCTGTGGGTGCGGGCCGCGCGCCGCAGCTTGTGGTTGAGCCGCACCGGCGGGCAGCCGGCCTCGACGCGTTGCTGGTTGACCAGCTGGATCACGCTCTGCTCGAAGGCCGGGTCGATGGGGAGCGCCGTACCGCCGGCCGGGTCCGCCGCGGCGGGTGCCGGCTGCTGACACTGCAGCACGACGACGATGCCGAGGAGTGTCGTCACGAGGGCCCGGAAGCAGTCGGAGAGCATGCATCCGATCGTCGCGTCCGGAGGGGCCCGGCCGCGACGGTGCTCCGTGTCGGGTCTGCTGGTCACGAAGGGCTAGCAAAATCCGGCGATCGCCCGGCACCGGCGCCTTCGACGGCGCCGGGCGTGGTGGTGCTCGTGCTGGTCAGCGGACCCCGAAGTCCTGGGTCCACCACAGTTGGTCGTCCTGGAGAACGACGCCGACGCCGAGGTCGCGCAGCCGGCAGTTGAGGATGTTCTTGCGGTGACTCGGACTGTTCATCCAGGCGGTCATCACCGACTCCGCGGAGCTGAACCCGCGCGCGATGTTCTCCGCCACCAGGGTCCAGCCGCGGTAGCCCGCGCGGCTGATCCGGGTCGAGAACTTCGCCTCACCCGGCAGCTGATGGGACATCACGCCCGCCACCGCCATCGCCACGGTGTGCCGACGCGCTGCCTTGCGCAGCTTCTTCGAGAACTTCAGCGCGCGGCACCCGTTGGCGGCGCGCTCGACGTTGGTCAGCTCGAGGATCCGGTCCTCCATGGCGCGCTGCACCAGCTTGCGGGCCGGGACGACGTCCGGCGAGGCCGGTCGCAGCACCGCCGTGGGCGTCGTACCGACGCTCGCGGAGGCCGACAGCGGCGCAAGCAGCGCCAGACCGAGCGCGAGGCACCCCACCATTCCGAGTAGGCGGATCATGGGTCACTGATCGGCGGCCCCGGTGCGCGACCTGAGCGTGGTCCCGGAAAATCGGGACATAGGTCCCGGCAGACGTGCTTGCCCCCGACTGCGTAGGCTCGACGCGTGAGCATCCTCGATGACGCCCGGCCGGGCATGGACCTCGGCATCCGTCCCCAGGACGATCTCTTCGGCCACGTCAACGGCGCGTGGCTGACCGAGACGGAGATCCCGTCCGACCGCTCCAGCTGGGGCCCGTTCGTCCAGCTCGCCGACCAGGCGGAGGAGGACGTGCGAGCGATCATCACCGAACTGGCCGCGGCGAGCGACGGACGCAGCGATGCCGGGGACGCCGGGGACGGCGGGGACAGCGGGGACGCCCGCAAGATCGCCGACCTGTTCAACTCCTTCATGGACACCGATCGGGTCGAGGCCGCCGGGATCGCTCCGGCGCAGCCGCTCATCGACGCCGTCGCCGCCCTGCGCGACGTCCGCGACCTGGCGGCCTTCCTCGGCGAGTTCGAGCGGATCGGCGGCTACGGCCTCTTCGGCTCCTACGTCGACACCGACGACCGGCAGTCCGACCGCTACCTGTTCCACCTCGTGCAGGGAGGCCTCGGGCTGCCCGACGAGTCGTACTACCGCGACGACAAGTTCGCCGAGATCCGCGCGGCGTACGTCGGCTACCTCACCCGCCTGCTCACGCTCGGCGGCCACACCGACCCCGCGGCCGCGGCGGACCGGATCCTCGAGCTCGACACCGACCTGGCCAAGGGGCACTGGGAGCGCGCCGACACCCGCGACGTCCAGAAGACCTACAACCGGCTCACCGCCGCCGAGCTCGCGGCGCTGTGCCCGGCCTTCGACTGGGCGGCCTACATCACCAACCTGGGCGGCCGCCTCGACGGTGCCGGCGCCACGATCGCCGAGGTCGTGGTGCGCCAGCCGTCGTACCTCCAGCACCTCTCCGGCGTCCTCGAGGCGACCCCGATCGAGATCTGGCGCGACTGGTTGCTGTCCCGCGTGCTGCGCTCGGCGGCGCCGTACCTCACCGACGAGCTGGTGCAGACCAACTTCGACTTCTACGGCCGCACGCTCTCCGGCACACCCGAGCTGCGGGCCCGCTGGAAGCGCGCGGTCTCCTTCGTCGAGGGCGCGATGGGCGAGGCGGTCGGCCGGGAGTATGTCGCGCGGCACTTCCCGCCGACGTCCAAGGCGATGATGGACGAGCTGGTCGCCAACCTGATCGCCGCCTATCGCCAGTCGATCAGCAGGCTCGACTGGATGACCGACGAGACCAAGGAGCGGGCCTACGAGAAGCTCGCGACCTTCCGGCCCAAGATCGGCTACCCGGAGCGGTTCCGCGACTACAGCGCGCTGGTCGTCGTACCGGACGACCTGGTGGCCAACGCCCAGGCCGCGGCCGGCTTCGAGACCGACCGTCAGCTCGCCAAGATCGGCGCGCCGGTCGACCGCGACGAGTGGTTCATGCTGCCGCAGACCGTCAACGCCTACTACAACCCCGGCACCAACGAGATCTGCTTCCCGGCCGGCATCCTGCAGAAGCCGTTCTTCAGCCCCGACGCGCTCCCGGCCGAGAACTACGGCGGCATCGGCGCTGTCATCGGACACGAGGTCGGCCACGGCTTCGACGACCAGGGCGCCCAGTACGACGGCGAGGGCAACCTCAACGACTGGTGGACCGCCGACGACAAGGCCGCCTTCGAGGTGAAGTCCAAGGCCCTGATCGCCCAGTACGACGGCTTCTCGCCGCGCAACCTGCCCGGCGAGCACGTCAACGGCGCGCTCACCGTCGGCGAGAACATCGGCGACCTCGGCGGACTGACCATCGCGCACACGGCGTACCTCATCGCCGCGGCCTCGGAGGACGGCGCGCCCTCGGTGGAGGATCGCAAGACGCTGTTCCTCAACTGGGCCTACGTGTGGCGCACCAAGCGCCGTCTCGAGCAGGAGCAGCAGTACCTCACCATCGACCCGCACAGCCCGCCGGAGTTCCGCGCCAACATCGTGCGCAACCTCGACGAGTTCCACGAGGTCTTCGGCACCGCGCCCGGCGACGGTCTCTGGCTGGACCCGGCCGACCGGGTGCGGATCTGGTGAGCGCCGTGCCCCACGCCTTCGATCCCGCCGTCGTCGACGCGGTGCTCGCGCACATGAACGGCGACCACCTCGACGACAACCTGCTCATCGTGCGCGCCCACGGTGTTCCCGAGGCGACCGCCGCGTCGATGAGCGACGTCGACGGCGAGGCCGGCACCTGGACCGTCATCGGCCCGGAGGGGCCGCTCGGCGAGCGGCGGATCCTCTGGCCGGGCGCCCCGATCACCGAGCGCGCGGAGATCCGTCGCGAGGTGGTCGCGCTGTACGACGCCGCGTGCGTCGCGCTCGGCGTGGAGCCGCGTCCCCACTGATCCCCGGCGTCAGTTGATGACGAAGGTGAAGCCCTGGTCGGCGATCGTCAGAGCGCCGGCACCGAACGAGTACGTGTAGACCGGGAAGCCGTTCGGGCACCCGGCGGTGGTCCCACCGTTGACCTCGATCACGGAGTGGACATCGCTCCCGTCGCTGGTGCTGTCGTCGGCGAAGTTCGGGCTCGCCACCATCACCGCGGTGTTCGCGTTCACCGGAGTCGACGTGCCCGCGACGGTGACGCACCAGATGCCGGCCCCGGCGCGGCTCACGCTGGCCGTGCTCCCGGCCGGGCCACGGAAGTGGTCCAGGGTGACGTTCTTGTGCACCAGGCCCGACGCGCGGGGACCGAGCAGCCCGTCGCGGGTGCTGCCGGCGAGGTCGGCGAGGCTCACCGAGCCGTCCTGGATGTCCGCGCCGCCGAGGCCCCCGTCGGCGACGTCGGCGCCGGTGAGGGAGCCGTCCTTGATGTCCTTGGTGGTGACCGTGTTGTTCTTGATCTGCTTGCCGGTGATCATCGCGCCCGCGACCGCGCCGCCCGTGCCGGCGGTCAGGACGAGGCCCGTGGCCACGGCGATGGTGACGATGCCGGATCTGCTGAGGAGTGCCATGACGGCTCCTGGTCTCTGGTGTCGGATGTGCCGGATGTGCCGGTCGGGCGGAGCCCGGGTGGGTGGATCAGGGGGTCAGGTGGCGTCGACCATGAGCCGCAGCAGCTTCTCGCTGACGGTGACCAGCTCCGCCTCGCTCATGCCGGTGCCCTGCGCCAGGTTGAGCGTGTAGACGGTGCCGCCGACGAGCGCGCCACCCCCGACCTGGAGGTTCTCGCCGCCCGCGATGGTGCCGATGTCGACGTACGCCGCGTCCCCGATGCCGTCGAGGTCGTGCCGGACCGGCTCGTCCATCGCGCCCTTCGAGCCGGACTGGTAGGCCTCGTAGCCGCCGCCCGCCTCGACATCGACCGCGCCGAGAGAGCCGCTGAGGGCCCGCGGGTCCTCCTGGTCGAACTCGCAGGCGTCGAACGGGCCAGTGCTCGTGGTCACCGTGACCCCCGCCGCGGCGGAGATCTGGTCGGCGCTCAGCAGGTCGCAGAACACGGGCAGGACGGCCTCGTCGCCGTCGTCGCCGCCCCCTGAATCGCCGGCCCCCTCCGTGCCGTCCGCGCCCGTCGCGGGAGATGATGCCGGGGCCGGGCCGGACGACGTACCCCCGTCGTCGCCGCACCCGGCCGCCAGCACCACCACGAGTACCGACCCGAGCAGCCGTCCGCTGATCGTCCCCACACGCCGCATCTCGGCTCCTTCGTCTCTCGCCGCGACGACTCTCCCGGACCGGGGCGGGGCGCGTCGGTAGGGAACAGTCGTAATTCGAGATCCGCACCGGCGGCGCCGGGTCCGTGGGAGCGTTCGGAGCATGGACCGCGACCTCCTGCTCGCCGAGGTGCTCGAGCACCTGGCGGGTGGGACCGCCGAGGCTGCCCGGGAACGGGCCCTGAGCGTGGCGCTCGGAGGCGACGCGGCGGCGTACGGCCTCGCCGCCCTAGCGGACTTCTGGCTCGGGGACTTCGCCGACGCCACCCGGCACGCGACCACCGGCCTGGCCGCGGCCGCCGGCGACGACCGGGCCCGGGGGATGTGCCTGGCAGCCGTGACGCTCGCCGCCGGTGGCGACCTCGACGCCGCTCTGCCCGACACGTCCGCGCTGCGCGACCTGCTCGCCGCAGCGGACGCCCCGGCGTCGCGCTGGTGGTCGGCGGTCCGGTACGTCGCGGCCGAGGCCGCTCTCGTCGGTGCCCGGATCCGGGACGCCGCCGAGCTGGACGCGCTCGGGCCGCCCGGGGGCCTGGCGTGGGCCGGCCATCCGTTCGCCGCCGTGCAGTGGGTCTGCCAGGCCCGGATCGCGGCCTTCTCGGGGCGGATCGAGGCGGCTGACGTGCTGCTCGGTCAGGTCCGTGACTCCGTCGTCCCGGGCACCCGCCTCGACCCCGTCGTCGAGGCGGTGGCGGTGCTGGTGCGCGGCAACGCCGGGGACGAGGACGGGGTCCGGGTGGCGCAGGCGATCGCCGTCCAGGTGCCCGCCGAGCCCCGTGACTTCATCGACCGAGGCGCGCTGCTGCTGCTCTCCTACGGAGCGATCGCGCTCTACGACGTCGCCGGTGCCGCGGCGTTGGCCTTCCGCGCGGGAGCCGACGAGGCACTCAGCCGGTGCACCCTGATCGACCGGGCGATCTGCTTCGAGATGTTCCTGCACGCGGCCCTCCTCGAGCAGGACCGCGGTGCGGTCGAGGCCTGGCTCGCCGCGCTCGCGGAGCTCGCCGAGCACCCGATCACCGAGCCCACCGTCCAGCGCGCGCGTGCCCGGGTGGCGATCGCGGCCGGTGACGCCGGGACGGCGATCGAGCTGCTCACGCCGAGCATCGAGCGCTGCGTCGCCGACGAGCGTGGTGTGGAGGCCGGCGAGGGGAAGATCCTGCTCGCGCGGGCCCGCATCCTCGGTGCGGACCTCGGCACCGCCTCGCGCGCCCTGCGCATGCTCGTCGCCGAGAGCGACCGCGCCGGCTTCGGAGCCATCCGCCGGGCGGCCGGCGCCGCCCTCGCCTCCTCCGGGCGTCGGCTGCCGCCGGTCGCCGGGGCCGGTTGGGACGGCCTGTCCGCGCGCGAGGCCGAGGTCGCCCGCGCGGTGCTCGCCGGCCAGGAGGTCGAGGAGATCGCGGCCGGGCTGTTCCTGTCCCAGCGCACCGTCCGTGCCCACCTGTCCCGGGTGCTCTGCGCCTTCGGTGTCGCCACCCGGGTGGGCCTGCTCGCCGCGGTGAGCGATGGCGCCGTCGGGCCCGCCACGAGTGCTCCCGCGCTGAGCCCCCGCCAGGGCGAGGTCGCCGCCCTCGTCGCCGCCGGTCGTACCAACCAGCAGATCGCCGGCGACCTCGGCATCTCGGTCAAGGGCGTGGAGAAGCACGTCGGCGACGTCCTGCTGCGCTGGGACGCCGGATCGCGGTTCGAGCTGGCCCGGATCTGGTGGTCGATCGCCTGACCGGCGCCCGCGAACCCAGTGGCCGTGACATACCCCACGACCACCTGTGGCGTCCGGATCCGCCTGCGCAGAAACGGCCGGCAGCGTGGCGCATGGCCGCGAAGCGGCACGACGCGAAGCCCGCGGGGCGAGCGAAGCGAGTCCCCGGGCGGCGAGCGCCGTATGCGACACGCTCGGCCCAACAAAAAGGGTGCAACCGCAGGCGTCTCGGGTCACCTGCGGTTGCGTGAGCGAGCGTAGAGGAAGGCTGCGGAGCCTGTCAGCGAAATGCCGGAAATCAGAGCAGCGACAGCTGCCGCAGCTCGGTGACGGTAGCGATGGCCTCGAAGTCGGCGTCCCTGTGGAGCAGCGGGACGTCGTGGCGGATGGCGATGGCGGCGATCAGGCAGTCGACCTTCGAGTGCACCGTGCGTCCGGTGCGTCGCACGCTGCGGAAGATGGCCGCTGCGGCGCGGAAGTCGAGCTCGGTCTCGATGGAGAGATCCACGGCGGAGCCGAGGATCCGCTCGATCCGGCGTACGGCCAGCTCGTCGGTCGGCCCCATCGACAGCTCCATGGCGATCGGCTCGGCCGTCGCCACCTCCTCGCGCCGGATCAGGTCGCGCAGCGGCTCGTTCCCCGGATCGCCGGGGCGGCGGAAGTAGTCGATCCAGACCGAGCTGTCGACGAGGGTCACCACGTCTCGACCGGATCGTTGCGAATCTCGTCGAGATCGCCGTCCCAGCCCATGCCTTCGTAGCTGAGGATCTCCTCCGGCGTGAGCTTGGGTCCCGCTGCCCGGCGCAGCGCGAGGTCGACCGCCTCCCGCTTGGTCCTCAGGCCGTACTTCTTCATGACACGGGCGATCAACTCGTCGTCGATGTCGATGTTGGTGCGTGTCATACACATACGATACACCTCCTGGTCGGGGTGGTGCCGACCGTAGACGAGGGGCCCGACGACGCGCTCCCGCTCGCCGCGGCCCTGTGGACGACCCCGCTCGCGGGACCTGCCTGTGGAGGCGCGGGCGGCCGTGTCGGGCGACGCTGGTAGACACGGGACATGGACACCGAGGCCCCGACCGACGCCGCTGTCCGCGACCGCGCGGAGCAACACCTCCGTGCCCTCGTGGGCAGCCCCGACGCCACGCTGTACGACGACCAGTGGGCCGCCATCGCCGCGCTGGTCGTCGACCGGCGCCGTGCCCTCGTCGTCCAGCGCACCGGGTGGGGCAAGTCGGCGGTCTACTTCGTCGCGACCCTGCTGCTGCGCGAGCAGGGCAGCGGGCCGACGGTCATCATCTCGCCGCTGCTCGCGCTGATGCGCAACCAGATCGCGGCGGCGGAGCGCGCCGGCATCCGGGCGGTGACGGTCAACTCGACCAACATGGAGCAGTGGGACGAGGTCCACCGCTCGATCGCCGCGGGCGAGGTCGACGTCCTCCTGGTCAGCCCCGAGCGGCTCAACAACCCCGGTTTCCGCGACGAGGTGCTGCCACGGCTGGCCGCGACCTGCGGTCTGCTGGTCGTCGACGAGGCCCACTGCATCTCCGACTGGGGCCACGACTTCCGTCCCGACTACCGACGCATCCGCACGCTGCTGCGCGACCTGCCCGCCGGGATCCCGGTGCTCGCCACCACGGCGACCGCCAACCAGCGCGTCACCGACGACGTGGCGGAGCAATTGAACTCGGCCGAGCGTGTCTTCGGCGACGAGCAAGCCAACAAGTTCCCGGAGGTCGCCTCTCGCCACGCTGCCGGCCAGTTGAACTCGGCCGAGCGTGTCTTCGGCGACGAGCAAGCCAACAAGTTCCCGGAGGTCGCCTCTCGCCACGCTGCCGGCCAGTTGAACTCGGCCGAGCGTGTCTTCGGCGACGAGCGTGTCTCCGGCGGCGACACCCTGGTGCTGCGCGGCACCCTCGACCGTGCGTCCCTGCGCCTGGGCGTGATCCGGCTGACGACCGCCGAACAGCGGCTGGCCTGGCTGGCCGACCACCTGGCGGAGCAGCCCGGCAGCGGCATCGTCTATTGCCTGACCGTGGCCGCGACCCAGGAGGTGGCCGACTACCTCCGCTCCCGTGGCCACCAGGTGGCGGCCTACTCCGGTCAGACCGAGCAGACCGAGCGGCTCGCGCTCGAGCAGGCGCTCATCGACGGCGAGGTCAAGGCGCTGGTCGCGACCAGCGCTCTCGGGATGGGGTTCGACGCCGCGCTGGGGTTCGTGGTCAACCTGGGCGCACCCAACAGCCCCGTCGCCTACTACCAGCAGGTCGGTCGTGCGGGCCGCGGCGCGATCGACGACGCCACCGTGGTGCTGCTGCCGGCGACCGAGGACCGCGACATCTGGGCCTACTTCGCCTCCCTCGCCTTCCCGCGCGAGGAGCTGGTCCGCGAGACCCTCGCCGTGCTGGCCGAGGAGGGCCGGGCGCTGAGCACCGCAGCCCTCGAGCCCCGCGTCGACCTGTCCCGCAACCGGCTCGAGACCATGCTCAAGGTGCTCGACGTCGACGGTGCCGTCCGCAGGGTCAAGGGCGGCTGGGAGGCGACCGGGGAGCCGTGGGCCTACGACGCGCAGCGCTACGCCCGGGTGGCCGCGGCGCGCCAGGCGGAGCAGCAGGCGATGCTCGACTACCTCCGCAGCGACGAGTGCCGGATGCGCTACCTGCGCCGCCAGCTCGACGACCCGGAGGTGCTGGCCGACCCCGGGTGGCGGTGCGGCCGGTGCGACAACTGCGGTGGGCTCGGTCTGTCGTCGGAGGTGTCCGCCGCGGCGGTCGAGGAGGCCGCCGAGCGGATCGCCCGCCCGGGGGTGCCGATCGAGCCGCGCAAACTGTGGCCGACCGGACTGGCCGCGATCGGCGTCAGCCGGTCCGGGCGGATCAAGCAGCCCGCCGCGGAGGGCCGGGCGATCGCCCGACTCACCGACCTCGGCCACGGTGCGGCGCTGCGGGGGCTGTTCGCGGCGCCGGCCGACGCGGCCGCCGGCGGTGCGCAGGACGGCCCGGTGCCCGACTCGCTGGCTCGGGCCATGGTCGCGATGCTCCAGGACTGGCAGCCCGAGGTCGACGCGATCGTGGTGGTCGAGTCGGAGCGCCGGCCCACGCTCACCGCCGACCTCGCCGCCGGGCTGTCCCGCTTCCTCCGGGTGCCGATCGTCGGCCGGTGGGCCGTGGTCGACCCCTCGGTCGGTCCTGACCGCGGCGCCACCAACTCCGCCCAGCGGGTCGCCGCCGTCAGCCGCCGGTGCGCGCTCCGGCTCGACGATCCCGACGGGGTGCGCGACGCCCGGGTGCTGCTCGTCGACGACCGGTTGGTCACCGGCTGGTCGCTCACCCTGGGGGCCGAGGCGCTCCACGACGCCGGCGCGGCGAGCGTCGTACCGCTCGTGTTGGGCATCGCGGGCTAGGAGTGTCTCGCGTAACAGGTGCCGCCTCGGGAGAAGCAGGCTCCTCGGTGTGACCCGGCCTCCCACGCCCCGCCGCTCCGCACCGTGCGGGACTGGTCCAGACCAGTGGGCAGCGCGGGGTGAGGTTGGGGGGTAAAAGTCCGTGCGGGCCTGCCGGAGTCCCTCGCGGGCCGATAGACCTCTCCCCGTGGGGCTCCGACCCCACATCGCCGGGGGAGGAGAGGACCGAGGCGGCGAGCCGAATCTCACCGAGGAAGTGCGATGCGTACTCACCACCCGGCCCGCCGCCTGCGCGCGCGACGGCCACTCTCGATCGCCGCGGCGCTGGTCACCACCGCCGCGGCCCTGACCGTCACGGGCTCGCTCGGCGCGCCCGCCGTCGCTGACCCGCCGCCGGCCGCGTCCGGCACCGCGCCCCTCCAGACCTGCACCGCCGAGCAGGTGCGCGCCTCCGAGCGCAACTGGATCTTCGGCAACAACGGCGGCATCGACTTCGGGGTCTCCGGGACGACCGCCACTGCGGTGCGGGTCCCGGGATCCACCGTCGAGGGATCCACCGTCGTGTCCGACACCACCGGTAACCTGCTGTTCTGGTCGAACGGCTCGACGATCTTCAACCGCGACAACCAGGTGATGCCCAACGGCAGCGGCCTGCTGATCAACGCCTCGGCCACGCAGACCGTGGCGTCCTTCCCATCGATCACCAACCCCGGCACGTACTTCGTGGTCACCACGACGGGCGCGTCCGAGGTGGGCGGCGACGGTCAGCTCTACTACAGCAAGGTCGACATGAGCCTCGACGGAGGCCTGGGCGCCGTGACCTCGGTCAAGAACGTGCCCCTCGGCGGATCCGACGACGGCAGCGAGGCGCTCACCGCCGTGCCGAATGCCACCGGCGACGGCTTCTGGGTGCTGTCGACGAAGGCCAACGCGCCGGAGATCCTCGCCTTCGAGTTCGACGGCGACGGCCCGGTGTCCGGCACGGCGGTCGCCAGCACGCTGTCGACGGCCAACGGCAACCAGTACGGCACCCTCAACATCAGCCGGGACCTGAGCCAGGTCGTGCAGATGACCGGCTCCAGCACCGGTCGCTCGCAGGTCCGGGTGCTCGACGTCGACGGCGCCACGGGCGTGCTGACCGAGAAGTTCAGCTGGGACCTGCCCACCGGCTCAGGCACGGGCAGCAACGGCTACTCGGCGGACTTCTCCCCCGAGGGCGACTACGTCTACGCGACCAAGATCTTCGGCGGTGCGCACCTCTTCCGCTACCGGCTCGACGGTGCGGCGACCTCCGCCGACGTCGCCGCGTCCGTCGAGAACCTCTCGGGGATCGGCAACGGCGGCCAGGTCCGCCGGGCTCCCGACGGCCGGATGTACGTCGCCAACCGGGCCGCGACCACGCTCAGCGTCGTCAACACCCCCGACGCCACGGACCCCGGCCTGGTCATCGGCGGCTTCCCGCTGGCCGCCGGCGTCTCGAACAGCTGGGGTCTGCCCCAGACGGTGACCGGCTGCCCGAAGCCGCCGAACCCGCCGGTCGTCGAGGTCGAGGGACCAGGTGACGGCGAGGTCTACTTCGAGGGTCAGGAGGTGCCGGCGGCGTACTCCTGCACCTCTCCGGACAGCACCATCGCATCCTGCGAGGGCCCGGTCCCGGACGGCGAGAACATCGACACCTCGACCCCGGGGGAGCACGAGTTCACGGTGACCGGCACCGACGACAAGGGCCTGAGTACGACGACGAAGGTCACCTACAAGGTCGTCGCCACCGTCGGGCTGTGCCGCGGTACGCCGCTGTCGCTGCTCAACCTGACCCCCGGGACGGCGAATCCGGCTACCAGCCCGTGTGCGACCGACGACCGCAGGGTGCTGCGGATCAACGAGCGTCTCGCGGTGAACCCGGGCCTGCTCGGCGGACTGCTCAACCCGCTACTGCGCAGCACGGTGAGCACCGGGGTGCTGACCGGCACGACCACCACGGGCGCCGGTCTGGCGACGGCGACCGCAACGGTCGACAACGCGAGCGTGAGTCTGCCGGGGCTGGTCACGCTGACCGTGTCGGGTGTGCACAGCGAGGCCCGCTCCCAGCTGCGCAGTTGCGTGGCCGCGGACGTCGCCGGTTCGTCGCATCTCGCGACCTTGACCCTCAACGGCAAGACGATCGCGGTCGGCGACAAGCCGCTGACGATCCCGCTGGTCGTGGGCTCGCTGTCCATCAACCAGCAGGTGCGCACCGGCAACACCGTCACGCAGCGTGCGGTGTTCCTCGACCTGCCGGGCAACCTGCTGGACATCGCGATCGGCGAGTCCACCGCGGGCGTGGTCTGCGGCGGCTGACCGGCGGCTGACCGGCAGCTGACCGGCAGCTGACGGGTGCCCGATCGCGGGCGGTGGGCCTCACCTCCCGCGATCGGGCGCCGAACCGACCTAGAGTCGAAAGCATGACCGACGACGCTCCCGCGAACGGCACCCCCGAGCACCCCGCCGACGGGCCGCCGGCCGCGCCGCCGGCTCCGTCCACCGCGCCGGGCGCTGCACCGTCCACCGCGTCCGGTGCCGGCCTGACGCCCCCGGCCGGGGCGATCGTCACCGACCCCGATCCCGCCACCGACGACCGCGGCGCGGGCGACGCGCCCCCGCCGCCCGTCGGGACCGGTCTCCCGGGCCCGATCGAGCCGGAGTTCCCGACCCGGGCGACCCGGGCGGGCAGCACCGGCGGCGTGGTCGCGCTGGGGACCGGCCTGCTCGGCGCCGCGGTGCTCGTCGGCGCCATCCGCGCCCGCGACGGCGGGGATCTCGACTGGTCCAACTACGGCGTCGGCCTCGGCGCGACCGCGGTGCTGCTCGTCATCGCCGTCCTCGGGGCTCTCGCGGACCGCCGCGCCGGCGGCCGTGCCCGGGAGGAGGTCGTCACCTGGCCGGGTGTCGTCGGCATCGGCGCCACCGCGTTGATGATCGGCATCGGGATCGACCGCGACGACGACTGGGTCGCCTACCTCATCGGCGGCACGATGGTCGCGCTCGCCGTGATCGGGTACCTCGCGGCCCGGCGGGCCGCCTTCGTCGTCGTCGCGATCCTCGGTCTCGCCCTGATCTACGGCGTCGCGTTCGACAACGTGGTCGCCGACAGCATCGGTGACGGCCATCCGCAGGTGACCGCCGCGGTACTCGTGGCCGTGTTCGTCGTGGTCGTCACCCTGCTCGGCTGGGCCCTGCCGAGCAGGGCCGTCTCCGGCGTGGCCGTCGGGGCGTTCGGCCTCGTCGGCTTCCTCGGGATCCTGGGGTCCTTCGCCGTCATGCGCTTCTTCGCGGGGGTCTTCGGCGGCATGTCGATGATGCTCGACCGCGAGACGGGCGATGTGACCTCCGGCCTGGGGGCGGGCGGCGGCTTCGAGGAGTCCGACGTGTGGTGGGTGGTCGTGCTCGGGGGACTGCTCGCCGTGCTGTGGGCGCTGGCCGCCGCGGTGTCCAACCACTCCGGCTTCTCTCTGCTCGCCATCGCCATGCCGGCGCTCGGCGTCCCGCTCGCGTCCGTGGCGCTCGCTGTCGAGCACCCGACCTGGTGGGCCGCGACGGCGGCGACGGCAGGCGGCCTGGTGCTGCTCGCCGGAGTCCTCCTCGCCCGGGTGCGCGGTCGCCGGACCGGGAGTGCCCTGGGGTAGCACGCCCGAGTAGGGACTCCGGGTTAGGTTCCCCCTGTGAGCTTCGTTCCCGTCACCGGCCCCGCCACCTTCCGGGCCGGGGACCCGGCGACCATCGAGTTCACCGACGCCGACGGCGCGCGTCGGGTCGCGCTGCCGGTCAGCGCGGCACTGCCCGTCCTGAGCCGGTCGCGAGCCGACGCCGACGCCCACCCCAGCGTCCAGCTGCTCAGCGGCGCGGCGCTGCTCGGGCTGCGGCTGGTGGCCGCGGGCAAGGTCGTGCCCGACCCGACCGGGCGGACGTGGCGGGTCCACGGTCTGGAGCCCCACGACCAGGACGCGGTCGAGCGCCTCGCCCACGCCCGTGCGTACGACGACCTCCCCGTCGCCGACGCGGCCGGACTGGTCCGCGGCATGCTGGACGCGGTCGCGGGCACGCTCCCGCGCGCGGCCCCGAGCGGTCGCCGCGCCCGCGTCGCCGAGCCGGCCGCCGCGGCGGCCCGGCCCGAGGACTTCGCCGACCGGGTCCGTCGCCGTCTGGCCGTGCGCCGCGACGAGCGACCGGACCGGGACGCGGACGACACCGTGTTGCCCGAGCTGGTGCGGGTCTCCCTGCGGGTGGAGGCCGACGAGGAGGAGCTCGTCGCGGGCACGGTCCGGGTGGTGCTCCAGGTCCACGACGAGCGCGACCCGCTCCATGTCCGCGACGCGGCCCTGCTGTGGACCGGTGGCCCCGCCGAGCACGGCTTCGGGAGCCGGGCCCGGGTGCACGCCAGCATCGCGCTGCGGGCCGCCGCCGACGCGTGGCCGGTCCTCGACCGGCTGCTCGCGCTCGCCGTACCCGACCAGCTCACCCTCGACGGCGCGGAGATCGGCAGCCTGCTCGACCATGTGGGTGCCCTGCGCGACGCCCGCGTCGACGTGCACTGGCCACGCTCGCTCGGCCCGGACCTGACCACGCGCGCCGTGCTCGACCAACGTCGCGACGGGACGGGCCGCAACCCGGAGCTGCCGCTGCAGGACAGCCCGTTCTCGACCGACGGCCTGTTCTCCTTCTCCTGGCAGGTCTCCCTCCATGGCGAGGCGCTCACCACCGCCGAGATGGCCGAGCTCGCCGAGGCCGCCAGCCCGGTGATCAAGCTGCGTGGCGCCTGGACCGTGGTCGACCCGACGACGGCCGCGCGGGCCCGCAGGCGGCTGATCCGCAAGGCCACGGGCGCCCAGGCCCTGGCCGCCGCGCTCGCCGGGATCACCGAGCTGCCCACGACGGGCGACGTGCCGTCGGCGAGCACCGAGGTGGTCGTCGGCGCCAGCCTCCTGCAGGTCCGCGAGCAGCTGCTCGCGGCCGCGACCCGCGCGCCCCTCCCTGAGCCCGACGGTCTGGCCGCCCGGCTGCGCGGCTACCAGCGCCACGGGCTGACCTGGCTCGCCGATCTGACCGGGCTCGGGCTCGGTGCCTGTCTCGCCGACGACATGGGCCTCGGCAAGACGATCACCCTGATCGCGCTCCACCTCCACCGGCTCGAGCAGGGCCTGTCCCACGGCGGCCCGACCCTCGTCGTCTGCCCGGCCAGCCTCCTCGGCAACTGGGAGGCGGAGATCGAGCGGTTCGCGCCCGGCATCCCCGTCCGCCGCTTCCACGGCGGCGCTCGCTCGCTCCAGGGCCTGCGTGGCGGCTTCGTGCTGACCACCTACGGCACGCTCCGCCGCGACATCGACACCTTCGCCGGGCTCACCTGGGACATCGTCGTGGCCGACGAGGCCCAGCACGTCAAGAACTCCCGGACGTCGACGTCGCGCGCGCTGCGACGCCTGACCAGCCGCGCCCGGGTCGCGCTGACCGGCACGCCGGTCGAGAACGACCTGACCGAGCTGTGGTCGATCCTCGACTGGTGCGTCCCCGGCCTGCTCGGCAGCCGCCAGGCGTTCCGCCGGGTCTGGGGCGCGCCGATCGAGTCGGGAGCGGAGCCGACCAAGGCACGCCAGTTCGCGGACCTGATCGGCCCGTTCCTGCTGCGCCGCCGCAAGTCGGATCCCGGGATCGCGCCCGAACTGCCGCCCAAGACGGAGACCGACCACCTGCTCGGCCTGACCCGCGAGCAGGTGGTGCTCTACGAGGCGTTCGTCAGGGACACCATGGCGCGGATCGAGCGCGCCGACGAGGACGCCCGCCGTGGCATGGTGCTCGCACTGCTGACCGGCCTCAAGCAGATCTGCAACCACCCGGCACAGTTCCTCAAGCAGTCCGGCGCGATCCGGCTCGCCGGTCGCTCCGAGAAGCTGGAGCTGCTCGAGGAGCTGGTCGCGACCGTGCTCGCCGAGGGCGGCGCCGTCCTGGTGTTCACCCAGTACGTCGCCATGGCCCGTCTCATCGAGCAGCACCTCACCGCGCTCGGGGTCCCCCACCAGTTCCTCCACGGCGGCACCCCGGTCGCCCAGCGGGAGGCCATGGTGCGGCGGTTCCAGGGCGCCGACGGGCCCGTCGGCCCGGACGGTCCCGGTGTCCCGGTGTTCCTGCTCTCGCTCAAGGCGGGGGGCACCGGACTGAACCTGACCCGCGCCGACCACGTCGTCCACTTCGACCGCTGGTGGAACCCGGCGGTGGAGGAGCAGGCCACCGACCGGGCGTACCGGATCGGGCAGACCCGACCGGTCCAGGTGCACCGGATGGTCACCCGCGGCACCATCGAGGAGCGGGTCGCCCAGCTGCTCGACCGCAAGCGCCGGCTGGCCGACGCCGTCCTCGCCCGGGGCGATGCCGCGTTGACCGAGCTCAGCGACGAGGAGCTGCGCGACCTGGTCACCCTGCGTCGCGAGGCGCGGAGGACCACCGGCTGATGCGGACCACCTTCACCCGCCAGACCCGGCCCGTCCGCGGCGTCCGCTCGTGGTGGGGCAAGGCCTGGCAGCGCGCGGTCGAGGAGGCGGCGTACTCCGACGCGGAGCTGCGTCCCGGACGGACCCATGCCCGCCGCGGCGACGTCGGCGCGATCAGCATCGAGCCGGGCGGGCTGCTCGCCGCCTGCCGCGACGGCGACGACGCCTGGACGGTCGAGATCACGATCCCCGTCCTGGACGACGCGGCCCGGACGGCGCTGGTCGAGGTCGTCGCCGCCGAGTCCGGGCGGATCGCCGAGCTGCTGGCCGGCAACCTCCCGCACGACCTGGTCGAGCATGCCGAGGAGGTCGGTGTCGAGCTGCTGCCCTTCGGCGGTGAGCTGGCGGCGACCTGCACCTGCCCGCACTACCTCGACCCCTGCCCGCACGCCGTCGCGGTCCTGATCCAGGCCGGCTGGCTGGTCGACGCCGACCCGCTGGTGCTCCTCGCGCTGCGCGGCGTCGGCCGGGACCTGCTGCTCGCCGAGCTCCACGCGCGCACGATCACCCCGCGGGACGCCACCGACGACGCCCCAGTCTCGGCCGACCTCGCCGACGACGTCGAGCTCGTCGTCGATGCGGCGGTCCGTGCAGCACGCCTGCTGCCGCTGTTCGAGGCTGGCGCCGAGCTGCCCGACGGGCTGGTGTGAGCCGCCCGATCATCCGCCGGGTCAGTCGACGAGATCGGCCGGCGTGATGGTCACCGGGAAGGGCAGCTCGGCGGACCAGGACTCGTCCCCCGTCACGTCGGCGATCTCGACGTACGCGCCGTCGCGCAGCTCCCAGGCGATCAGGCGCAGCCGGACGGGGTCGATCACCCAGTACGACGCGACGCCGGCTCGCTCGTAGCGCTTGAACTTGGTGTTGAGGTCGTAGAGGGCGGTGCTCGGCGAGAGCACCTCGACCGCGAGGAGCGGTGGGCCTTCGACGTAGCCGTGCGCGGCGATAGGCTTCTTTGTGATCACCACGATGTCGGGCTGGACCGCAGTCTGATTGTCGATGATGTCGAACGGAGCTGGCAGCACCTTCAGGCCGGGCGGTCGGAGCCCGAAGAGAAGTGCCGAGAGGTGCATGACGACGTCCTGGTGCTCCGGGGAGCAGCCGGCCATCTCGGTCAGCACCCCGTCGATGAGCTCATAGCGGGCGCCCTCGCCGGTCAGCTCCGCGACGTCCAACGCCGTCAGCGCTCGACCGACGGGGATCCCCGCCAGCAGGTCCGCATCCGGCGACAGGCTGGTCATGACCACCATGGTGCCTCACCTCCGTGGGATTTCCGAGAGTCATGGGGCCATGCTGGCTGCTGTGGAGTGGCCTCGCCACCGTTGATCGGGGACCTGTGGAGAACCCCGGCAGTCGGCGGTCAGGGGAGCGGTCGGGCCAGCGCGTCGAGGTGGTCGTCGAGGGCCCGGGTGGCCGCGCGCCGCAGCCGAGGGTCGCGCATGGCGTGCAGGGCGAGACCGTCGAGGAGGGCGTGCAGGGTGGTCGTCTCGCGCCCCAGGTGACGATCGGCAGCGATCTGGCCGGCGTCGCGCAGATCGGTGAGGCACTGCAGGCACAGCGCGCGGATCGCCTCCTGGGCGTCGTCGGCCAGCGCGGTCAGCTCCTGGTGCCGGGGGCCCTCGGCCAGCAACGCGAGGTGCACGTGCATCTCGACGGTGCGCTCGTCGTCGAGGGGGAGCAGCTCACGCAGGGCGGCGACGGCCCGGCGCCGCGGGTCCCGCACCCGGCGGTGACGGGCGACGCGGGCTGCGGCCCGCTCGTGCGCCAGGCGCATGGCGAAGGCGAGGAGCTCGGCCTTGGTCGGGAAGCTGTGTCGCAGCGAGCCGAGGACCAGACCGGCCTCGGCGGCGACGGTCCGCAGCGACACCGCGCCGACGCCCTCGCGGAGCACGAGCCGCCACACCGCCTCGCCGATCAGCTGTCGCCGCTCGTCGTGGTCGATCGTTCGCGGCATGTCTTGATGTTAGCACGATCGTGCTACTGTCCTGGTTCTGGCATGCTCGTGCTACGAAAGGAGTGTGACCGTGTTCGTCGCCGGCTTCATCGCGGCTTCCGAGATCGGCCTGTGGGTGCTGCTGGGCCTCGGCCTCGCGCTGCGCTACGTCTTCCGCCGACGCCGAGCGAGCACGGTCACCCTCGCCCTGATCCCGCTGCTCGACCTCGCTCTCGTCATCGCGGTCGCGGCCGACCTGCGCCGCGGCGCCGAGGCCGGTACGACGCACGGGCTGGCCGGGATCTACCTCGGCTTCTCCATCGCCTTCGGCCCCGCGATCGTGCGCTGGGCCGACGTCCGCTTCGCGCACCGCTTCGCCGACGGCCCGGCTCCGGTCAAGCTGCCCAAGCACGGCCCGGAGCGGATGGCGGCGCTGTGGCGTGAGTGGTTCCGGGTCGTGCTCGCCGCGGTCATCGCGTCGGTCGTGATGCTCGGGCTGGTCGCCCTCGTCGCGGACGGCGACCAGGACGGCGTCCTGCTCGACTGGATCCGGCCGCCGTGGACGCTCGTCGGCCTCTGGTTCCTCTTCGGGCCGCTCTGGGAGCTGCCCACCTCACGTCGGGTCGATCAGAGGGAGGCGGAGAGCGCCAGCTCGCGCAGCTCGTCTTGATAGGCCGCGTAGGCGGTCCGCATCGCGGCCGCCGGCCAGTCGGTGGGCAGCAGGGCGGCGGGCAGCAGCGGGTCGGCCGCCAGGTGGCGCACGAGGTGCGCCGCGACCGCCAGCCGCGGTGCGGGGGCGGTCGTCCGCTCCAGGCGTCGGAGCAGACGCCGGCCCTCCCCGGCCCAGGCGGCCAGGTCCCACAGGCCGGCGGCGAGGCGCGCGGGATCCTCCCCGGGCGTGGCCGCGAACGTCATGAGGACCGTCTCGTCGGCGTACTCCTGCGGGCGACGGAGGTTCGCGGGCCGGGTCCACACGCCTTCCCGCAGCTCCGCCAGCCGGTACGACGTCAGCCGCTCGCGCAGTGCGGCGCGCTCGGCGCCGGTGCGGCCGGTGACCACGACGACAGCCATCTCCCAGGTGCCCTCCCAGGCGGTCTCGGCGTCGAGGACCGCCTCGTCCTGCCGGCGCTGGCGGGCGGCGAGCCGCTCGCCGAGGACGTACTGACGGGGGTCGTCGGCGTCCCGCTCCAGGTCTCCCGCTGCCACGGCGCGGGTGAGCGCGACCCGGACGGTCGTGGGCGGGATGCCGAAATGCTCGCCGGCGCGGACGAGCTCGGCGGCGGACATCCGGTCCGGGTGCGACCCGAGCAGCAGGCTCAGCATCGCCGAGCGCGCCGACAGCGGGGCGATCTCCTCCATGCGGGCAATGCTACACATCTAGACACGATTGTGGAGCGATATGTAACATCGTCGTATGGCCGACGAAGCACCGTGGCGCCGCTCCGCGACCGAGGGCGACGAGTCGCCCTACCGCGCCGCCGCGCCGCTGTCCGACGAGGCTCCGGCGTACCGGACCCTGACCTACGAGGTCGACGACCGGGTGGCGCGGCTGACCTTCGACCGACCCGAGCAGGGCAACTCGATCACGCCGGACACCCCGGTCGAGCTCGCCGACGCGGTCGAGCGCGCCGACCTCGACCCGCGGGTGCACGTGATCGTGCTCAGCGGTCGCGGCAAGGGCTTCTGTGGCGGCTACGACCTCGCCGCCAGTGCGGAGCATCTGATGGACGGCGGCATGACCGGTGCCGCGTCGCGGAGTGGCACGGTGCTCGACCCGACCGTGCAGATGCTCAACCACGACCCGGCCGGCACCTGGGACCCGATGGTCGACTACGCCATGATGAGCCGCTTCACGAAGGGCTTCGCGAGCCTGCTCCACGCGAACAAGCCCACCGTGGCCAAGATCCACGGCTTCTGCGTCGCCGGCGGCACCGACATCGCGCTGCACTGCGACCAGATCGTCATCGCCGCCGACGCCAAGATCGGCTACCCGCCGACCCGCGTGTGGGGCGTGCCCTCCGCGGGGCTGTGGGCGCACCGCCTCGGCGACCAGCGGGCCAAGCGCCTGCTCCTGACGGGAGACACGCTCACCGGCCGCGAGGCCGCGGAGTGGGGCCTGGCGATCGAGGCGCCCGCGCCCGAGGATCTCGACGAGCGCACCGAGCGGCTGGTGCAGCGGATCGCCGCGATGCCCCTCAACCAGCTGATGATGGTCAAGCTCGCCCTCAACTCCGCCCTGCTCGCCCAAGGCGTACAGAACAGCCAGCTGATCAGCACCGTCTTCGACGGCATCTCCCGCCACACCCGCGAGGGCTACGGCTTCCAGCAGCGCGCCGCCGAGGCGGGCTTCCGGCAGGCCGTCCGCGAGCGCGACGCGGCGCCGTACGACGACGGGGGTCCCTCGACCAGCAACGTCACCGACCGCACTGACCGCACCGACCGCACCGACCGCAAGGGGTAGCGACATGTCCACGACCCACGACGTCTTCAACCAGGTCCCGCCGCTCACCGGCCACGACACCTCCGCCGACCCCGCGCTGCTCGAGGGGATCGAGCGCGAGGGCGCCGGCTGGGCGCTGCCCGGGATCCAGGAGGTCGGCCGACTCGCCGGCACCCCCGAGGCGATGGAGCTCGGCCGCCTCGCGGAGCGGGTCCCGCCGCGGCTGCACACGCACGACCGCTACGGCCGGCGGGTCGACGAGGTGGAGTACGTCCCGGCGTACCACCGGCTGATGGAGACGGCTGTCTCCCACGGCATCCACGCGGCCCCGTGGGCCGACGACCGCCCGGGCGCCCACGTCGCGCGGGCCGCGAAGTTCTACTCCTGGAACGTCGACGCCGGCCACGGCTGCCCGATCTCGATGACGTACGCCGTCGTCCCGGCCCTGCGCGCGAACCCGGAGCTCGCCGCGCGCTTCGAGCCGCTGCTCACCAACCGCGAGTACGACTTCGGGCTGCGCGACCCCGAGACCAAGCGCGGCCTGATCGCGGGCATGTCGATGACCGAGAAGCAGGGCGGGTCCGACGTACGCGCGAACACGACGACCGCGCGCCCGCAGGTCGACGGCTCGTATCGGATCGTCGGCCACAAGTGGTTCACCTCGGCGCCGATGTCCGACCTGTTCCTCACCCTCGCCCAGGCGCCGGGCGGGCTGTCGTGCTTCCTGCTCCCGCGCGTGCTGCCGGGCGGCGAAGCCAACCCGATCCGCTTCCTGCGGCTCAAGGACAAGCTCGGCAACAAGTCCAACGCGTCGTCCGAGATCGAGTACGACGACGCCGTCGGCTGGCTCGTCGGCGAGGAGGGCCGCGGGGTCAAGACGATCGTCGAGATGGTCAACATGACCCGCCTCGACTGCGTGATCGGATCCGCCTCGGGCATGCGGTCCGCACTGGTGCAGGCCGCCCACCACGCCCGGCACCGCTCGGCGTTCGGCAAGCTGCTCGTCGACCAGCCGCTGATGCGCAACGTCCTCGCCGACCTCGCGGTCGAGTCCGAGGCCGCCACCACCGCGATGATGCGGCTGGCGGGCGCCAACGACCGTGCTGTGCGGGGGGATGCGGGAGAGGCGTCCCTGCGCCGGCTCGCGCTCGCCGCGACCAAGTACTACGTCTGCAAGCGCGGCCCGGTCCTCGCCAACGAGGCCCTGGAGTGCCTGGGCGGCAACGGCTACATCGAGGACTTCGACCTGGCCCGGATCTACCGCGAGCTGCCGCTCCTCTCGATCTGGGAGGGATCCGGCAATGTCGCTGCCCTCGACGCCCTGCGTGCCATCGGCCGTGAGCCCGAGTCGCTCGACGCCTTCTTCGGCGAGGCCGAGCTGGCCCTCGGCGCCGACGCCCGCTACGACGACGCGGTCACCTCGCTCAAGAAGGAGCTCACGGACTTCGACGACATCGAGCTGCGCGCCCGCCGGCTCGTCGAGCAGATCGCCGTCGTCTTCCAGGCCGGGCTGCTGATCCGCCACGCCCCGACCGCCGTCGCGGACGCCTTCTGCGCCACCCGCCTGGCCCGTGACTGGGGCAGCGCCTTCGGCACCCTGCCCGCCGGCCTCGACCTCGCCCCGATCCTGGAGCGCACCGAGCCGGGCTTCTGACCGGCCTGTGTGCGGTTCAACTACCGAATTCGTCGCCGATCCAGCGGCAAGGTCAAGCGGTCTAAGCAACTCCTAGGCTGCTGCCGGTTTGGTCAGCAGCCGGTCCAGCGCTTGGGCTGGGGTCTGCATGTCAAGAGTAGGGCGTGGCCGGGCGTTGAGGCTG
>NZ_JAVFWN010000016.1 GCF_030929495.1 Nocardioides sp. LHD-245
GCGATCTCGATCGCCTCGGCACCGGTCAGGTCGTCCCATGGGGTCTGGGCCAGCTCCTGGGCATGCGCGACCACAGCGGTGGCTGTGTCGAGCGCTCCGGGAGGTGTCATGCGCTCATCCTATCGAACATCTGTTCGAACACGCAAGCGACGCGCGGGCCCTGTGGATTGTCACGCCGCAGGACGCGGACCTCATACCCGCCACAGCCACCGCCATGACCGGTCAGCGGTCGGAGGACCCCCATCGGGGCGTCCATATATCGCCGGGGCTCGGGATCGGGCTGTCGACCAGCGCCTGGACCAGAGCAGCGAGACCGGGGCGCCGGCCGGGGCCTCGTATCGAGCAGCAGCTGCGCGCGGCTCAGTCGACCCGGACCGCCCACCGCCGCAGCAGCCGGGTGGCCAGGATGTACGCGGTCGGTCCCTCCGGCCACTGCGAGACGATCTTGCCGCTGCCGGCCTGGAAGTAGTTGTCCGTCGCCGCCCACACGGTGCGCCGCAGCCGACGCTGGAGCCAGGTGTTGAACCGGCGCATAGCGTCCTCGCGCAGCCGGATCCGCCGCCGACCGCCGCCGTCGAGCCGGGCGATGAGGCTCGCCGCGAACCTCGCCTGCGCCTCGTAGAAGTGGACGAGCGGGATCGAGTTGGTGTTGGGGCCGTACATCATGAAGAAGTTCGGGAACCCCGGGACCATCAAGCCGAGGAAGGCCTCGGGTTCGCCCCGCCAGTGGTCGTGCAGCGATCGGCCGCCCTCGCCGTACACGCGGAAGTTGCCGAGGTAGTTGGCCGCGTCGAAGCCGGTCGCCAGGACGACCAGGTCGAGGTCGTGCTCGTCGCCGTTGGCGTCGACGACGCCGGTGCGGGTCAGCTCCTTGACGCCGTGCGGGACCAGCGTGACCTTCGGGTCGAGTAGCGCCGGATAGTAGGTGTCGCTGATGACGGTACGCCGGGCCTCGAACGGGAAGTTCGGCGTGGCGTGCTCGATGAGCTCGGGGCGACCGGCCAGCGAGGAGCGCAGGAACTCCAGGGAGGCCTGCTTGCGGCGGGTGTTCGCGCGGCCGCCGACGCGGGCGTGTCCGGAACGGAACTGGCGCAGGTCGTAGTCGAGATAGAGGCGCAGCCGGCGCCAGGCGTAGACCGGGGCGAGCCGGTTGAGCCGGCGCTCGCGCGGGGTGAACTCCCGCGCGTCCTTGGGCAGCAGCCAGTTCGGCTCGAGCTGGAAGATCTTGACCTCGCGGGCGGCCCGCGCGGCCTCCTGGATGATCTGGACCGCGGAGCTGCCGGTGCCGACCACCGCGACGGACCGGCCCTCCATGCTCAGCCCCTCGGGCCAGGTCGAGGTGTGGCAGAGGTCGCCCTCGAAGGCGGTCTCGCCGCGCGCGAACGGCGGCACGGCGGGGATGTTGAGGAAGCCCACGGCGCTGATCACCGCGACGAACGGGCCGTGCTCGACACCGTCGGCGGTGCGCAGGGTGTGGGTGGCGGAGGAATCGTCCCAGCGGACCTCCTCGACCTTCGTGTTCAGCCGGACGCGTGGCGTCACGCCCCACTTCTCGGCGGTGTGCTCCAGATAGCGCTGGAGCTCCTGCCAGCCGGCATGGGTGCGGGTCCAGTCGCTGCGCTCGAAGGAGAACGAGTAGACGTGCGACTCCAGGTCGACCTCGGCGCCGGGGTACCGGTTCTTCCACCAGGTGCCGCCGATGCCCTCGGCCGACTCGAAGACGACGTAGTCGATGCCGCGCCGGCTCAGCGCGACAGCGGCGGCGATGCCGCTGAAGCCGGCGCCGATGATCGCGACCCGGTGTCCCGGTGCCCGGTGCCCGGGTGCTGCTGAGTTCACCGCTGTCTCCTCCATCACGAGCCCCATCAAAGGCTTATTGGTCTATTGTTTAGGTCTTTTGCGAGAGTGTCAAGGTAGGCCGCGCATCGCGGGCGCGATGCCCGTCACCCGGCCGGATGGCCGGCGCTACTTGATCTGCGCCGTCCAGCCGCCGTCCACGACCAGGTCGGTCGCCGTCACGAACGCGGCGTCGTCGGAGAGCAGGAAGGCCACCGCGCCGGCGATGTCGTCCGGCAGCCCCAGCCGGCGCAGGGGGGTCCGGCTCTCCATGTCGAGCCGGCGCTCGGGCGAGCGCTCGTACAGGTAGTCGATCATCGGCGTGAGCACCGCACCCGGGCACACCGTGTTGCAGCGGATCCCCTCGGGGCCCAGCTGGAGCGCCAGTGAGCGCGAGAGCGCGACCACCGCGGCCTTGCTCACCTGGTAGGCGTCCAGCGGCGAGTCCATGCCGCGCAGACCGGCGGTGCTGGCCACGTGCACGATGCTGCGCCCGCGGCCGTTGCGCAGGAGGGGCACCGCCGCGGCGGTGAGCCGGCGCAGGGCGTGGAGGTTGACCCCCATCGTCGTCTCCCAGACCTCCTCGGCGGTCTCCAGGAACGAGCCGTCGCCGTCGAAGAGGGCGACCCCGGCCGCGTTGACGAGATGGTCGAGGCCGCCCCAGCCCACGAGCAGGTCCTGCGGGTCGCCGGACAGCAGGTCGAAGGCGACGTACTCGGCACCGGGCGGAAGCTCCACGCTGTCGGCCGGGCGGACATCGGTCGCGCGCACCCGCATGCCGTCGGCGACCAGCCGGCGCACGATCGCCGCCCCGATCCCGCCGCCCGCCCCGGTGACGAGCGCGGTGCGGCCGGCGGCAGCCATCAGGATCCGTCCCGCGTGAACGCCGCCGCGAGCCGCTCGCCGGCGAACCGCATCGAGTCGACCGCGGTCGGGAACAGCTCCTCGAGGCCGAAGAAGCCGTGGATCATGCCGGGCGTCTCGCACACCTCGACCGGGACGCCCGCGTCGGCCAGCGCCTTCGCGAACAGCGCGCCCTGCGGGCGGATCGGGTCGCACTCGGCCAGGACCACCGTCGCCTCGGGGAGGCCGGCGAGGTCCGCGTCGAGTACGGCGACCCGCGGGTCGCTCGCGTCGGCGGGCGAGGCCAGATAGTTGTCCTGGTGCCACTGGAGCTCGTCGCGGTAGAGCATGACGCCCTCGTAGTCGGGATCGAAGCCGATGCTCAAGTCGCAGGTCGTGACCGGGTAGACGAGCAGCTGGTGGCGCAGCGCGACGGCGCCGGAATCGCGCAGCGCGAGGGCGGTCGCCGCGGCGAGGTTGCCGCCGGCGCTGTCGCCCGCGACGGCGATCCGGGAGGCGTCGACGCCGGGCAGGCGGCCGGGCTCGGCGGCCCAGACGACGGCGTCGTAGGCATCCTCGGCGGCGGTCGGGAAGCGGGACTCCGGGCCGCGCCGATAGCCCACGCTGAGGACCGCACCGCCGGAGGCGAGGGCCAGGAGGCGGGTGGTCGTCTCGTGGGAGTCGATGCTGCCCAGCAGCCACCCGCCGCCGTGGAAGTAGACGGTCAGCGGCAGGTCGCCCGTCCCCTCGGGCACGAACAGCCGGGCGGGCAGCTCCGCGCCGTCCCGGGTCGGGACGACGACGTCGACCACCCGGGCGACCGGCGGCTTGGCGAGGCCACCGAGGTCCCCGTCGAAGTTGGCCCGGGCCTCGGCCACCGGCAGGAGATGCGCGTTCGGACGCGGCGAGGCGTGGGCGTCGTCGATGAGCTTCTGGGCGAGGGGGTGCAGCGGCTGGGGCATGACGGCTCCGATCGTCGGTGTCGTGGCGTGGCGTGCGGGTTGTGTCGTGCGGTCGGTTCGGACGGGCGCGGGTCAGACGCGCTCGTAGTAGCGCTTGACCTCCCAGTCGGTGACGGCTCCGGACTCGAAGGACGCGAGCTCGGCCGCAGCCGACGCGTGGAGGTGCTCGAAGACCTCGTCGCCGAAGGCGGCCCGGGCCAGCTTGGAGTGCGAGAAGCGCTCGACCGAGTCGTGCAGCGACGAGGTCATCACCTCGACCGACCGGTTCCCCCACGCGTTGCCGGCGAACACCGGCGGCGTCGGGTCGCCGGCCTCGATGCCGGCCAGTCCGGCGGCGATGGTGGCGCTGAAGGCGTAGTAGGGGTTGACGTCCGCGCCTGGGATCCGGTTCTCCACCCGGTACGACGGGCCACGTCCCACCAGCCGGAAGGCGCACGAGCGGTTGTCGTGGCCGACCGCGATCGCGGTGCCCGCGAACTGGTCGGGCAGGTAGCGCTTGTAGGAGTTGACGGTCGGCGCGAACAGCAGGCCGAGCTCCACCGCGTGCGCCAGCTGTCCGGCCACGAAGGAGCCGAACCGCGGTGACATCGCGCCGGTCTCGTCCGACCAGCACAGCGGCGAGCCGTCCTCGGCGTCCCACATGCTGACGTGGAGGTGGCACGAGGAGCCGACCTCGTCGATCTTCGGCTTGGCCATGAAGGTGACGGTGAGGTCCGCGCGGTGGGCCAGCTCCTTGATGCCGTGCTTGAAGAGCACGTGCCGGTCGGCCATCTCCAGCGCCTCGCAGTAGTCGAGGGTGATCTCCTGCTGGCCCAGGCCCCATTCGGGCTTGGAGGACTCGACGGGCACCCCGAACTTCGGCATGTCCGTGCGGATCTGGTGCACGAACCACTCGTCCCGCCCACCCTGGACCACCTGGTAGTCCGAGCGGTAGTCCGAGAGCATCCGCAGGTCGCGGTACTCGGCCCGCCAGGCCTCGGCCGGCGAGACCGCGGCGACGAAGAACTCCAGCTCGGAGGCGAACTGGAAGGCCAGGCCGTGCTCCCGGGCGCGGGCGAGCTGGTGCTTGAGGATCGTGCGCGGCGCCACCGGGAGCAGGACGTCGGCGTCGCCCTGGTAGGCGTCGCAGATGACCATGAGCGCGTGCGGCTCCCACGGCACCCGCCGCAGGGTCGCCAGGTCCGGCACCAGCCGGATGTCGACCCAGCCGTTGTCGGCGTTGGAGACGGGCAGGTCCAGCGGGTTCATCTCCAGGTCGACGGCGAAGACGAAGCTGCTCGCGTTGACGCCCTGCCCCTGCAGGCACAGGGTCCGGAAGGCGTCGATCGTCAGCCGCTTGCCGACCAGCCGTCCGTACGGGTCGGGGGCGGCGCAGATGACGGTGTCGACCTCGCCGCGACGGGCGAGGTCCTCGAAGGTGTCGAGGTCCACGATCGGGCCAGCGGGATGGTTCACAGGTGCTCTCCGTAGCGTCGAAGTTCCCAGTCGGTGATGGTGGTGCGCAGCCAGCGCTCGTAGCGCTCGGCCTCGTTGCGGCGGGTCGCGGCATAGCCCGTCACGAAGTCCTCGCCGAGCACGGCCTTCGCGTGGTACGACGCCTCGAGCCGGTCGGCTGCGGAGCGGAGGTCGGCGGGCAGCGGCTCGGCGTCGGTGCGCGGGCCGGGCGGCGGCAGGGTCAGTCCCTCGTCGATCCCGACCAGGCCACCGCCGAGGAGCGCCGCCGCGACCAGGTAGGGACTCGCGTCCGCGCCCGGACGACGGTGCTCGACGCGTGCGCCCGGGACCGAGTCGACCAGGACCCGCAGCGCGGCACTCCGGTCGTCCAGGCCCCAGGTCGCCGACTCGGCGACGAACATCTCCTTGTCCAGCCGCTTGTAGGAGTTCACGAACGGGAGGACGAGCGCGGTGAGGTCGCCCATCGTCGCCAGCATCCCGGCCAGGTAGCCCTGCGCGAGCGGCGAGAGCTCGCCCGGGCGCTCGGCGAAGACGTTGCGGCCGTCGCGAGCCAGGCTCGAGTGGACGTGCCCACCGGCGCCCGAGCGGTCGCCGTACGGCTTGGCCATGAACGTGGCCCGCAGGCCGCGCTCCGCGCACAGGTCGCGGAAGTACTGGCGGGCCCGGGCGGCGCCGTCGGCGGCCCGCAGCGCGGGCTGCGGCTTGAGCGCGAACTCGAAGAAGCCCGGGCCGAGCTCGGCATGGAACGCCTCGACGGGCGCCCCGACCTGCTCCATCCGGTCGACGAAGTCGGCCGCGACCGCCTCCGTCTCGCGCAGCCGGGTCAGGCTGTAGGCGTTCTCGGTGCGGCCGAGCGGAGTGCGGGTGTCGGCGTCCTCGATCCAGAGCTCGTACTCGAAGCCGAGCACCGGCTCGAGGCCGAGCCCGGCGTACCGGCCGACCAGCCGGCCGAGGAGGCCGCGCGCCGACGCGGGGATCGGTACGCCGTCCGCGTCGACCAGGTCGCCGATGGCGGCGGTCACGGCGCCGGTGCGCCAGGGCAGCTCGACGACCGTGTCGGCATCGACGCGGACCCGGGCGTCGGGGTAGCCGTTGGCGGCATTGCTGGTCGGGGTGTCGGTGACCTCGTCGGTCACCGAGAGGCCGTGGACGATCGTGCAGAACGCGAGCCCGTCGCCGTCCAGCTTCTCGGTGCGCACCAACTTGCCGCGGAGCCCGAGGTCGTAGTCGGGCACCTCCAGCTGGGTCAGCGCGACGCTCATCGCGCCCCTCCTCCCGCGCTCGGGCGGCGCCGGGGACTGCGGCCGACCCGTTCGTAGACAGCGTCCGGCACCAGCGAGGGATCACGGTAGATCCACCACGTGCAGGACGGGTTCTCCTCGGTGGCCGGCCAGGTCGGCGCGTCGATGACCCGGGTCGGGTAGCCGAGCCGGTCGATCGGCATCACCTCGTTGAGCTGGCAGCAGTGGACGCAGTAGGAGCAGATGCCCACCGTGTTCCAGGCCCAGTCGTGGGGCTGCGTCGTCACGGCGAAGTCGTACGGTGCCGCCGCCCGCGGGCTGCCTCCGGTGATGCCCGCGGCCAGCGAGCGACCGCCGGAGCCGCACGGCGCGAAGCGGAAGCCGATCCGGTCGGCCTCCTCGATCACCTCGACCGCGCCGCTGCGGTCGGGGCCGGTCAGATGGGCGTGGAAGCCGTCGAAGACCGCGACGGCGAGCTGGCGCGCCGACTTCGTCCAGGGTTGGCTCGCCAGGGCGTAGCGGCGCTCGTGGACGTCGTACCAGTCGGCCATGAGGTGGTCCCACAGGTCGCCGAGCGCCTGCTCGCCGACCAACCGGACGGCCACGTCGACCATCCCGGAGACCAGGTCGACGGCGTCGTCGTGGATGTCCTGCCAGCAGGCCCGGGCCTCCTCGACCGCGGCACCGGCGGCCGCCGCCGGGCCGCTGCGGCACAGCGTCGCGGCGTGCTCGGCGCGCTCGACGTACTCACCCCAGCGCTCGGCGATGCCGGCCTGGGGGCCCTGGCCGAGGAGCTCGCGCAGCCGGACCTCCTCGCGCTCGAGCAGGGCCGGGTCGACGCCGCGGGCCCGCACCCAGGCCGCCGTCGTGCCCGGCCAGCTGCCGTAGACGTCGCGCAGCTCGTCGGCCTCCAGGAGGGACACCTCGACCAGTCGCGCCGCGTCCTCCGGCCGCCCGGCGGACAGGGCCCGGCCGGCCGCGGCGAAGGTGCCCTCGCCGAGCTCGCTCCAGGAGCCGGTCCGGGTGACCCGGCCGAGCGAGGACTCGTCGGCCACCGGTCCGGGGCCGGCGACCAGGGGAAGGGGCACGAACCCCGTCGTGTCGGCGCTCATGTCAGCTCGAACCCTCCGTCGATGCGCAGGTCCGCCCCCGTCACGTACGACGCCTGGTCGGCCAGCAGGAAGGCGATCGCCGTGGCGACCTCGTCGGCGCGGGCGAACCGGCCGAGCGGCACCCGCGGCGCCAGCGCGGGCGGCAGCTGCGCCGTGGCGCCGTGGGCCGCGGCCATCGCGGTCGCGACGAAGCCGGGCGACACGGTGTTGACCCGCACCCCGCGGGCCGCGAGCGCCCGACCAGCCGTCCGGGTGAGCATCGCCAGGCCCGCCTTGGACGCCGCGTAGGCGGGGTTCGGGTCGGGGTTGCTCAGCGCGATCACCCGGTGCGCCTCGATCGAGCCCACGTTGACCACCGCGCCGCCCGCGGCCGCGAACCGCGGCCCGGCGGCGTCGAGCACGCGGTAGGCCCCCACCAGGTTGACGTCGAGGGTGCGCAGCCAGCTCTCGGAGCCGGCTCCGGCGAACCCGGTCTGGTCCAGGACCCCGGCGCAGTTGACGACGTACGAGAGCGGGAGGCCGCCACGCAGCCGGTCGAGCGTGGTGCCCAGGCCGTCCGTGTCGGTCACGTCGACCGCGGCGCAGCGGCGCCGGCCGTCGTACCCGCCGTCGTCCGCGGGGACGACCCGGTCCAGGCACAGCACCGTGAGCCCGGCGTCGAGCAGCAGGGTCGACGTGGCCGCGCCGATCCCGCCCGCCGCGCCGGTCACGACCGCGACCTCGCCGGCGTAGGTCAGGCTGGTCCCGCGTGCGCCCTCGTGCATGGCCTCGTGCATGACTCAGTCTCGGTCATAGCGGTCGGTGTGCGCCGCCTGGGCCGCCTCGAAGCAGTCCCGCGGAGCGCGGATCACGCCGGCGCCGATCTGGCCGCCGTCCCGACCGGCGAGGCCGACGTCCATCACGGGCAGGATGCCGGTCGCGAGGACCTTGCGGACATCGACGGCCGTCGGGGTCCCGCGGAAGGAGAAGAGCGGGATCCGGTAGTCGGGGTTCTCCCCGTGGGTGATCTCGTACATCTCCTTGTTGCGCTCGATCATCACCTCGGGCGAGCCGCCCTGGTAGTCCTGGAGCGACAGCGCGCAGGCCTGCGCGAAGCCGCCGAGGCCGACGGTCTCGGTGATAGGGGACTCCCCGCCCATCCAGGTGATCTCGTCCTCGGTGTGCCCGGCGAAGAGCTTGCCCTGGTGGATCGGCGGCGGGCCCTCGAACCACTGGTCGCCGAGACCGGCGACCTTGATCGCGAAGCCGCGGCAGCTGAAGGCCATGGCCGAGACCAGCGTCGAGCCCGCGACGTCCTTCATCGCGTCGGCGCTGGCCTTGGACGCGGCCATCGACAGGCGCAGGAAGAAGTAGTCGTTCTCGGCGAGGTGCAGCATCGTCTCCCGGACGTGCGGCACCCCCTCCTGGATCATGTCGAGGACGGCGGGCAGGATCTCGCGGTTGAACAGCACGGAGGCGGCCGCGTTGCGGCTGTGCACCTCGTCGCCCATCCGCAGCGCGCGGGCGATGAGCGGCTTGAGGGCGATGCCGCCCTCGCGCCGGATCGCCTCACCGACGACGGGCGCCAGCACCTCGTTGACGTGGAGCAGCCGCTCGTGGACGCCCTCGTCGTAGCAGCCGTAGTTGAGGCGGCGCGGCTCCTTGCCCTCGTAGAAGTTGCAGAAGCCGATATTGCCGTGAGTGCGGTTCTCGACCACGAAGACCGGCATCGAGGCGGTGTAGATGCCCGCCAGCGAGCCGACCGCGCCGTAGTCGTGGCAGGCGCCGACCCGGATCGTGCCGTTCTCGAAGCCGGCGATCGCCTCCTCGCGGGTGCCGGCCAGCCCCTCGAAGAGGGCACCGCCGATCAGCGCCTCGCGCTGGCCGCCGACGTACTCCGACCACGGCATGGGCGCCCCGGAGGTGAGCACGAGGTCGTCGGTGTAGCCGGGGATCACCTCGCGGGCCGGGCGGACGTCGACGACCCACGGATCGGCCGCGGTGAGCCGGGCGAACGCCTCGGCGTTGGCGGCGTCGACGTCGACGTCGGTGCCGGCGGCCAGACCACCCACGGTCACCACGCGACGACCCCGCCGTCGACGAGCAGCGTCTGCGCGGTGATGAAGGACGCCCGGTCGGAGAGCAGGAACTCCACCGCCTCGGCGACCTCGTGCGGCTCACCGATCCGCTTGAGCATCGCGTACGACGCGGAGAGCTCCTCGCCACCGGAGACGCGGGCCATCGACGGGCTCATCGGCGCCCGGATCACGCCCGGGGCGACGTTGTTGACGCGGATGCCGCGCTCGGCGAGCTCCTCGGCCGTGTAGCGGGTGTACGCCGCGATGCCGGCCTTGGTGGCGCCGTACACCGACGCGCCGCGGAAGCGGCCGAAGTGGCCGGTGAGGCTGCCCACGTTGACGATGGCGCCGCCCTCGGCGAGCAGCGGTGCGCACACGTCGGTGACCCGGGCCATGCCCGCGATGTTCACCTGGAACATCAGGTCCAGCTTGGCCTCGTCGAGCTCGCCGAGGAACGAGTCGCGCAGGATCCCCGCGCAGTTGACGACACCGCGCAGCGTCTCCCCCGGGGCGACGGCGCCGGCGACGGCCTGCTCGACGCTCCCCCGGTCGGTCACGTCCATCACCACCGAGGTCACACCGGCCAGTGCCGGAGCGGCGAGGTCCAGGGCCTCGACAGCGTCCTTCAGATCGGCCGCGACCGGCTCGAAGCCGCCCTCGACGAGACGACGGCAGATGGCCTGGCCGATGACTCCGGCGCCGCCGGTGACGATGACTTTGCGACTCACGAACGGGTCCCTTCCCGACGGGTGAACATGATGGGTCCAGTTTGTGGGCCATTCGATCTAAAGGTCAAGTCTTTAGGTCTTTTATTTGGCAGGCGCGGTCGTCGCCCCCCGGATCGATTGGCTCAGACAATCGGACTTTGGGTGGGACCCGGTCCGCTAACCTGTGCGGTCTCGGAGTGCTGTCATCGCGGGCTCCAGGAAGGAGACGGCAGCCATGGACCCGGTCACCCTCGGCCTGACCCCCGTACGGCAGATCGCCGCGCACGAACTGGTCCTCGACCAGATGCGCCGCTCGATGGAGAGCGGCCAGTTCCGCCCCGGCGACCGGCTGCCCTCGGAGCGCGACCTCGCCGAGATGCTCGACGTCTCCCGCACGGTCGTCCGCGCCGCGGTCGCCGTCCTCGAGCGCGAGGGGCTGATCGTCGTCCGGCGCGGCCGGGGCGGTGGGTTCATCGTGCAGGCGCCGACCTACGACGCCGCGGAGACGCGACGGATGATGAAGGCCAACAAGGCAGCCGTCCGCGATGCCTTCGACTTCCGCGTGATCGTCGAGGGTGCCGCCTCACGGCTGGCCGCCGAGCGACGCCGCGCCAAGGAGCTGGCCGACCTCCGGTCGCTGCTCACCCAGATGGACGCCGCGCTCACGGCCTCTCTGGAGGACCAGACCCCACACAAGGTCATCGAGTTCCAGACCCTCGACACCGCCTTCCACATGGGCATCGCCCGGGTGGCCCGCAACCCCGCGCTCTACGACTCGGTGGCCGACGCCCGGCGCCGGATGTGGGCACCGGTGGGCGCGATCTTCGGGCGGCTGGAGGAGAACGCCAACGACCGCCACGAGGACATCCTCGACGCGATCGCCGACGGAGACGGCGACCTGGCCGCGACCACCATGGCCGCCCACATCGACGACACCCGGCACACGCTCGAGGCCTGGCTCAAGCGCTGAACCCGGCCTCGGCCCGGGCGCCGGCCTCGGCACCGGCTCAGATGGCGTCGGGGTGCTCCGGGAGGACCTGTCCCCCGTCGACGACGATCTCCTGCCCGGTGACGAACGAGGCGCCCCGGCCGGCGAGATAGAGCGCGGCGGCGCCGATGTCGTCCGGCTCGCCGAGTCGCCCGGTGGGGATCACCCGGGTCATCGCGTCGATCGCGTCCGGGCCGAGCCCGGCCAGACCCTCGGTGCGGACGGCACCGGGACTGACCGCGTTCACGGTGATCCCGTGCGCCGCGAGCTCCAGCGCCGCCGTACGGACGAAACCGAGCTGGGCCGCCTTGCTCGCGGCGTAGACGGACAGCCCGGGATAGCCCGTCGTCGGCCCGGTGATGGAGGTCGTCACGACGACCCGGCCGCGGCCCGAACGGGCCAGCAGCGGCGCCGCGGCCTGGACCGCGAAGATCGTGCCCTTGAGGTTGGTGCCGAGCACCTCGTCCACCGACTCCTCGGTCAGGTCCTCGATCCGCTGCTCCGGGTACACGCCGGCGTTGGCGCAGAGCACCTCGAGCCCGCCGAGCAGCTCGGCCGACGCGGCCACCATCCGGTGGCAGCCCGCGCGGCTCGCGACGTCGGCGACCAGGACGTCGACCGCGACCCCTTCACCGGCGAGGCGCTCGCGCGCGGCCGCGAGCCGATCCGCGCTCCGGCCGGTCACCACGACCCGCGCCCCGGCCACCGCGAAGGCGCGCGCGATGCCCATGCCGATGCCCTGGCTGCCGCCCGTCACCAGGACGCGCACGTCCTGCCACGACTCCACCACCATCTGCTCCTCCGGTTCGGTTGCGGTACGCCGACGCCGGCCGCGGTCCCGAGGGGACGGCGGCCGGCACGGCGCGGGTCATACGACGGTGTCGTGGACCTCGTCGAAGACGGTGCTGCCGATCCGGCTGTAGAGCTGCGGCCGGTTCGAGCGCAGGTACGCCGCGACCGCCATCGAGCCGACCAGCAGTCCCACCACGATCCAGGGGATCAGCTTGAAGAAGAGCGTGTCGGACGCGGCGCCCGCCGCGGCCTTCATGTTCGACAGCATCAGGTAGGTCACGAACAGCATGCCCAGCCCGCCGATGACCGGTGCGGTCAGCGTGCGCCACCAGTGTGCGGTCTCGGGGTGCTCCTTCTTCACATGGAAGTAGACGATCGTCGAGACCGAGCAGAGCGTCTGCACGATGAGCAGGCAGATGGTCGCCAGGATCGCGACCAGCACGAAGAGCGTCGCGTAGGGGTCGGCATCCGTGATCCAGCAGATCGCGAGCAGGACGATCGCGAAGCCGGTCTGCACGAGCGAGGCGACCCACGGGGAGGCGTGCCGCGGGTGCGCCTCGCCCATCCGGTGCCACAACAGCCGGTCCCGGCCGAAGGCGAAGAGGTAGCGCGCCGCCGAGTTGTGGATGGCGAGCGCGCAGGCGAACGACCCGAACACCACCAGCCACTCGAAGGCGGTCACCGCCCAGCTGCCGACGTACTCCCGGGTCGGTGCGTAGAGGAGGTCGAACGGCGCCGGGCCCGAGGCCAGCTCCACGGACCTCTGCGCGCCGTTGGCGCTGATCGTCATCCAGGAGATGAAGGTGTAGAAGACGCCGATGCCGATCACGGCGATCAAGGTGGCCTGCGGGACGATCCGCTTGGGGTCCTTCGACTCCTCGCCGTAGATCGCCGTCGACTCGAAGCCGACCCAGGACCAGAACGCCATGAGCAGGCCGAGCCCGACGACGCCCCCGGCGAGGTCGTTGGTGCTCAGCGCGCTGAGCGGGTTGACCGAGTCCCAGATGATGCCGTCGGGACCGCCACCCTTGAAGAGCACCGTGAACGCGGTGCCGGCGAGGACCGTGATCTCCAGGACCAGGACCAGACCGAGCACCTTGGCCGCCACGGAGATGTCGAAGTGCGACAGCACGGCGATCGCGACGGCCGCGACGACGGCGTACGGCTGCCAGCCGAGCTCGAGACCGAGCTGCACAGAGAAGGCCTGGTCGGCGAACACGGAGAAGATGCCGATCAGGCCGGCCTCCATCGTCATGTACGTGAACATCGACATGACGCCGGCCGCGAGGCCGGGGATGCGGGACCAGCCCCGCGACACGAACGTGTAGAAGGCGCCCGCGGCGGTGATGTGGCGGGCGAGGGCCACGAAGCCGACGCTGAAGATGGTCAGCACGACCGTGGCGATCATGAACCCGGCGGGCGCTCCGACGCCGTTGCCGAAGCCGACCGCGACCGGCAGGTTGCCGGTCATCGCCGTCGTCGGCGCCGAGAACGCGACGACCATGAAGACGACGCCCACCAGGCCGATCGCTCCGGGCTTGAGCCGGGCCTGCTGGGGTGTGGACTCGTCGACTCCCGACGGTGAAACAGGGTTTGCAGACATGCGCTGCCACCTTTCGATCAGATGCCGGGAGACTAGGCCGAAAAAAGGTCTAAAGACAAGACCTACAGACCTATTAGTCGAGAACATTTACGCGGGCGAAACCCGGGACCAAAAGGTCTATTGACTAGTCCTTAAAGCTCCCCTACGCTCGGCGCTGGCGGAGGACGAGGAGGACGACGAACGTGAGCACCTGCGGTGTGGCGGAGGGCCGGAGCGCGGTAGGACGGCCCGCGGACGTGCTGGTGGAGTACGCGCACGCGGCCGCCGAGCACGGCCGGGCCGCCGCCGCGACCGGCGAGGTGTCGGCGCAGATCCCGGAGCTCAGCCGGGTCGACCCCGACCGGTTCGGCCTCGCCGTGGCGCTCCTCGACGGGACCGAGATCCAGGTCGGCGATGCCGCCCGTCCGTTCTCGCTGCAGAGCGTCACCAAGCTCTTCGCCCTGTGCGCCCTGCTCCGCGACGAGCCGACCGCCTGGGAGCACGTCGGCTGGGACTCCTCGGGCGCCGGGTACGGCTCGGTCTCCGAGCTCGAGACGCATGCCGGACGCCCGCGCAACCCGTTCGTCAACGCCGGGGCGCTCGTGGTCACCGACCGGCTGCTCCATCACACGGGAGATGCTGCCGGAGCCGTCACCGACCTGCTCCGCGACCTCGGCGGTGAGCACGTCCAGCGCGACCGCCAGGTCGCGCTCTCCGAGGCGGCCCACGACCACCGCAACCGGGCGATCGCCCACGTGCTGGCCGAGCACGGCCGCCTGCTGCACGGCGTCGACACCGTGCTCGCCCAGTACTTCGAGCAATGCTCGATCACCGCGTCCGCCCTCGCCGTCGCCCGCGCGGCGCTGCTCCTCGCCGACCGCACCGGTGCCCGGGGACCGCTCGACGCCGGCGTCGTACGCCGGGTCAACGCCGTGCTCCTCACCGCCGGGATGTACGGCGCCGCCGGCGACATCGCCTACCGCGTCGGGCTGCCGGCCAAGAGCGGCATCGGCGGTGGGGTCGTCGCGGTCCTGCCCGGCGTCGGCTCGATCTGCGTGTGGAGCCCGCGGCTGGACCGCACCGGCAACTCCACCGGCGCCGTCGCCGCCATCGAGGAGTTCGCGCGCCTGGCCGGCTGGTCGGTCTTCTGAGCGCCCGGACGCCCCGCACCGAACGAACCGGACTGGAGATCCCGTGACCACCCTCCCCCTCGACCGGCCGATCGTCGGCATCACCTACAGCTCCGCCGAGCTCGCCGAGTTCCTGCTGTGGCGCAGCATGTTCCGTGGCGTGGTCGCCGCGGGCGGCGTACCGCTGGCGATCGACTGCCGCGACCCGCAGCCCCACATCGCCGACCTCGTGGGCCGGCTGGACGGCCTGGTCATCAGCGGCGGCGGCGACGTCGACGCCCGCCGGTACGGCGCCTCCCCGGACGACCCGCTGCTGCGCGGGGTCAACGCGCACCGCGACGAGGCCGAGCTGGCCGCCCTCGACGCGGCCGTCGCCGACGGCCTCCCCGTGCTCGCCATCTGCCGCGGCGCCCAGCTCGTCAACGTCGCCTGCGGCGGCACCCTCTACGTCGACCTGGGCCGCGACCTGCCCTCGGAGCTGCGCCACCGGGAGAGCGAGGAGGCGCTCGGCGAGCCCCTCCACGACGTCGAGGTGGTCGCCGGGACGACGCTCGCCGCCTGGACCGGTGGCGGCACGATCGGCGTCAACAGCCAGCACCACCAAGGCATCCGCACGCTCGCCGACGGCCTCGTCCCCAGCGCCCACGCCCCGGACGGCCTGGTCGAGGCGTTCGAGGACCCGCCGTCCCGGCTCGTCGCGATCCAGTGGCACCCCGAGGTGCTCTGGCCGAGCACGGACCACGCGCTCGACCTGCTCGGCGGGTTCGTCGGGGAGTGCGGCGGCCCTGGTGTCTAGTCGCCCGTGACGTCCGCGCAGCCGGCGAGCGCGTCACCCGGCACCGTGCCGGTGCCGGCGAGCGCGTCAGCGGCGCGGGCGCGGCCCAGGTTCCACTCCAGCCAGTCGTCGTCGGCGGCGGTCCGGCCGGCCAGCGCGCACGCCCGGTCGCGGCCGGTGCGCTCGGCGAGCGCGGGGATCGCGTCGTCGGAGAGGTCGCGCAGGTAGGTCCAGTCGACGCGGCCGGTGTCGTCGTACCGCGTCAGGTTGTGCCGCGCGATCCACGCGTCCGGGTTGACGACGGCGAGTCCGAGGAGGCCGACGGCGCCGCTGAGGAGGGCGAAGCGCGGCAGCCACGCGCCGCGCAGGCGGATCCCGCTGACGACGACGGCGAGGACCAGCACGCCCAGCCAGCCCTCGAAGACGTCGACGAGGAGGCGGAGCCGGGTGAAGCCGTAGGCGTCCTGGTAGAGGTCCATCCGGTAGAGGGCGGACGCGACGACGACGAGGGTCTCGACGCACAGCGCGCCGAGCGCGACCCGGAGCCAGAGCCGGTCGGACGCGGTCTCCCGGGGAGCCTTGCGGGCCGCGACGGCGATCACCAGCAGGGTGAGGACGGTGGCGACGGTCAGCTGGGCGAAGCCTTGGTGGACGTACTCCGCGTAGGTCAGCCCCGTCGTGCGGCGCAGGTAGTCGTGCCCGCCGAAGACCACCGTCGCCTGCGCGGCGAGGAAGACCGCGAACATGCCGACCACGACGAGCACCGGCGCGAGCCACTCGTAGCGCCGCGCGACGCCGCGGGCGCCCGGGACGTCGCGGTCGACCCGCGGCGGGTTCAGGGCGAGGTACGCCGCCGCGAGCACCGTGCCGCCGACGGCCACCGTCACGAACCCGCGCAGCACGAAGGTATCGATCGTCAGGTCGGGCAGCAGCGCGTCGACCCACTCGGCGACCAGCGCGTCGGCCGACGCGAACAGGGCACCGAAGACGACCAGCCCCAGCACCGACCAGAGGGCGGTCCGCAGCGCTGCGGCACCGTGCCCGACCACCGGCAGGGCGGCGATGGTGCGGCCCAGCCAGGGCATCCCGCGCAGTCCGGCGACCGGCCACATCAGCCCGGACAGCACGAACCCGCCGAGACCACGGCCGCCGGTGACCCCGCAGACGCACAGGGCGGCACCGGCGAACAGGCAGAGCACGACCACCCACTCGGCATCGCGGAGGACGGCCGTCGCGGCCAGCAGCACACACAGTCCCGCGCAGGTGAGCGTGAACGCCGTGTCTCTCGTGGGGCCAAGGCGGCCGCGGGTCGCCGACAGCACGACCGCCCCTGCGGCGAGCAGGACCAGGAAGGTGCCGATGCCGAGGGCGCGCTCGGGCAGCACCAGCCCGCCGAGCAGTCCGGTGCCGAGGGCGCCCAGCAGCAGGCCGGTGCGGGCGGGGACGCCGCGCTCGGGCCAGAAGCCGCCGAGGAGGTCGTCGGTGATCGACGGCGCCGGCACCGGGGCGGGGGGCGCGGGCGGTGGGGTGGTGGGGACGGACACGGGTGCCTCCGGGACGGGTACGGCGGCCGGGCGGGCCGCGGGGTCGAGCGGCAGGTCGACGCGGACCCGGGCGCCGATCCCGCCGGCGGGCGGGTCGAGGAAGCCGATGGTGCCGCCGTGCAGGTCGGTGACCCACCGGGCGATGGCGAGCCCGAGACCGGTGCCTCCGGTGTCGGTCCCGGCGCCGTCGTCGCCGCGGCCGCCGATCCCGCGCAGCGTGCCGAAGGCCTCGAACACCCGCTCCCGCGCGTCGGCGGGGATGCCGGGGCCGTCGTCGCGGACCTCGAGGAGGTACCGGTCGTTCTGGCGCGCCGCCGTCACCACCACGGTGCCCCCGGACGGGCTGTGCCGCGAGGCGTTGTCGAGCAGGTTGGCGACCAGCTGGTGCAGCCGGGCCGGGTCCGCGGTCACCACCAGGCCGGCCGGGGCGACGCGGACGTCGTACTCGACGTCGCGGCCGAGGACGGCGACCTCGGCCACGCACCGGTCGAGCAGCTCGGCGACCCGGACGGGCCGGGGCGAGAGCGGGGCCCGGCCGGCGTCGACCCGGGCCAGGTCGAGCAGGTCCTCGACCAGGCCGCTCATCCGCTCGGCCTGGGCGAGCGCGGTCGCGAGCACGGCGGGGTCGTCCGGCACGACACCGTCCACGACGTTCTCCAGGACGGCGCGCAGGCCGGCGAGCGGCGTCCGCAGCTCGTGGCTGACGTTGGCGACCAGCTCGCGCCGCTGCCGGTCGACGCCGGCGAGATCGTGGGCCATCGTGTTGAAGGCCCGGGCCAGCTCGCCGACCTCGTCACGCGCGGTGTCGGACACCCGGACGGCGTAGTCGCCGGTGGCCATCCGCCGCGCGGCGGCGGTCATCTGCCGCAACGGCGAGGTCATGCCGACGGCGAGCAGCTGGGTCAACGCGAGAGCGAGGCCGAGCGTGACCGGGATGGTCAGCCAGGCGGGGACGCCGCCGGCGCGGCCGAGGGTGGCGACCAGCGCCGCGAGGGTCGCGCTCGCCGCGACCAGCAGGCCGAGCTTGACCTTGATCGAGCGGACGCCGACCAGCGGCTGAGGCGCTGGCCCGGTCCGCCCGGTCTGGCCGGTCCGCCCGGTCTGGCCGGTCACCGGCCCGGCACCTCGAGCGCGTAGCCGACGCCGTGAGCGGTGCGCACCAGGTCCGCGCCCACCTTCGCCCGCAGGCCCTTCACGTGACTGTCGACGGTGCGGGTCCCCGTCGCGCCGTCCCAGCCCCAGACCTCGGCGAGCAGCTTCTCGCGGGTGACGACCGCGCCCGGGGTGGCGGCGAGACACAGCAGCAGGTCGAACTCCGTCGGCGTCAGCCGCACCTCCTCCTCGCCCCGCCACACCCGGCGAGCCGGGCCGTCGACCCGCAGGTCGCCGAGCTCCAGCGCCCGGCGCCCGGCGAGCTCCGCCGCCCGGTCGACGCGGCGCAGCAGGGCGGACACGCGAGCGACCAGCTCGCGCATCCGGAACGGCTTGGTCAGGTAGTCGTCGGCGCCGACCCCCAGGCCGACCAGGACGTCGGCCTCCTCCGCGCGGGCGGTGAGCATGAGCACCGGCACCGGCCGATCGGCCTGGATCCGCCGGCACACCTCGTGGCCGTCGTACCCGGGCAGCATGACGTCGAGCAGCACCAGGTCCGGCGTGTGCTCGGCATGCGCCGCGACCGCGCCCGGCCCGTCGAACGCCCGGACGACGTCGTACCCCTCGGCCTGCAGGCGGTCGGCGACCGCCTGGTTGATGACCGGGTCGTCCTCGACGACGAGGACCCGACGGTGCACGCGCTGCGCTGCCATGTCCTGAGGCTACGAGCGGGAGGCGCCGAAAGCCGGGGACGACGTGTGCAGGTTCTGTGCAGATCACCGGCGTGACGTCATACGTTCTGTGGGCTAGAGCCCACCGAACGTATGACGTTGCGGCGCTACCCGGGTCAACCGCGGGCGGCCAGCTCGTCCTCGACGTAGCGGTCGCGCGTGGCGTAGAGACCGCAGAGGTAGAGCGGCACGCAGAGCGCGAGGAGAACGAGGATCGACACGGTCCAGGTCCCCGTCGCCGCGTGCAGCACGCCGACGCCGAACGGGCCGACCGCGGCGATCAGGTAGCCCGTGGATTGGGTGAAGCCGGAGAGCGCGGCGGTCCCCTCGGAGGTGCGGCTGCGCAGGCCGATCAGCGTGAGCACGAGCGGGAAGGTGCTGCAGCCGACGCCGATGGTGAGCGCCCACAGCCAGCCGAGCGGACGCGGATCCGCCAGGAAGCCGAGGTAGCCGATCGGGTAGCAGGCGATGAGCGCCGTGAGCAGCCAGCGCTGGTCACGGAGACGCCCAGCGAGGATCGGGATGAGCAGCGACAGCGGGATGCTCGCACCGGTGGCGACGCCGAGCAGGACTCCTGCGGTCTCCGCGGAGTAGCCCGCGTCGCGACACATCTGCGCGAACCAGCCGAAGACGGCGTACGCCTGCAGGGACTGGAGGCCGAACGCGACGGCCATCGCCCACCCGAGCCGGGTGCGGGCGATCGCGGTGATGCCGAGGGACCGGGTACGGCGGCCCTCGTGGAGGTCGTGTCCGATCAGCCCGATCCACGGCAGGATGGCGATGGCGGCGGTCACCGCCCAGGCGCCGAGTCCGCGCGCGTAGTCGACGTCGCCCTCGGCGCCGGCGATCGGCACGCTGAGTGCCGACGAGAGCGTGAGGCCGATCGCCATCGATGTCGTGTAGACCGCGGTGAGCACGCCGACGTGACCGGGGAAGTGCAGCTTGACCAGCGAGGGCATCAGCACGTTGGCTGCCGCGGCGCCGGCCAGGGCCGCGAAGGACAGCACCAAGAAGAGCCAACCCTGGTGGACCTGGCCGCGCCACCACAGACAGCCCGCCAGCAGGACCAGCCCCAGCAGCGCGACCCGGTGCACTCCCAGCCAGGAGGCGAGCCGTGGCGCGGCACCGCCGACGAGCGCGAAGCAGAGGACGGGCAGCGTGGTGAGCAGGCCCGCCTCGAAGTCCCCGAGCGGTACGCCGGCGCGGATCTCCTCCAGCAGCGGCCCGACGCTCGTGGCCGCTGGTCGCAGGTTGAACGCGAGCACCACGATCCCGAGGACGACCAGGAGGCGCTGGAGGCGGGTGTCCCGGACGGCGTCGGTGGTGGCGGGGGCGGTCACGGGGTCATGTAACACGGCCCGGCCGGCGGGGATTCCGGCGGGCTCCGTCGGGGGCGGCTCAACGGTAGGTGACCCGCCGGACCAGCACCTCGAACGGACCCCGCCGATCCCGCCGCGCCAGCAGGTCCGCCAGGACGACCGATCCGGCCCAGGTGGCGATCGCGAGCAGCGCTGTGCCGGTCACGCTCAGGGTGCCCGCGAGGCCGAGCAGGTACGGCGTGAACACCACCGTCCACACCACCGACTGGAGGAGGTAGCAGGTCATGGACCGCTGCCCGGTCGCCGCGAGCGCGTCGATCACCCGGCCGCGGCGCCCCTCGACCAGGGCCTCCAGGGGACGGGCGGCCAGGGTGACCAGCGCGGCGTAGCCCAGCCCGCCGAGGACGCCCGCCGCGTCGTGCAGCGGTCCGATCAGCTCGAGCACGGCCGGCGACGGGACCGACGTGACACCCGCCAGCATCAGCGCGACCGGCTGGGCGCCGAGCACCGCCCCGGTGATGCCGGCCGCCGCGACCACCACGAGCAGCCCGCGGTAGCGCTCGGGCCGCTCCAGCACCCGGCGGCGCCCGGCCCACAGGCCGAGGAGGTACGGGCCGGCGAAGCCGATCGGACCGAACAGCGCGATGAAGGTCACCACCACCGGCCGCTCGGCCAGCTGGGTCGCGAGATCCGGCGGCAGCATCGCCACGTCCGGCGGGTCGGTGCTGACCGACGAGGAGTTCGCCGCCGGCAGCGCGTTGAGGACGAGGAAGAAGCCGGCCACCACCAGCAGCCAGCGGTCCGACCAGCGCACGGCGAAGGCGCCCACGAGCAGCAGCACGCCGTACATCGCGAGGATGTCGCCGACGTAGAAGAGCATCCCGTCGACCACGCCGACGCCGATCAGTACGGCGCTGCGCCGCCACAGCAGGCGGCGCACCCCTCGGGGAGGCACATCCGCCGCCTGCTGCCGCCGCACGATGTGCGCGACGCCGTACCCGAACAGGAAGCCGAACATCGGGAACGCCCGGCCGTCGACGAAGGTCGCGATCACCCAGGTCACCGCGGAGTCGAGCGCCGATCCGTCCATCGGGAAGCCACCGCGGATCGACGCGCCGGCGGACGTGCCGGTCAGGAAGTAGTGGGTGTTGGCGAGCGCGATGAACAGCAGCATGCAGCCCCGCGCCAGGTCCGGCCCGAGTGCCCGCGCCGAGAGCGCGACGGGACCTTCGCTGGTGATGCTCACCGGGCCAGTCAATCCGGGCGCCGGCGCCGGCACATCGGACCGCGGTCGCCGGCACCCCCTACTTCGGTCGGATCCCGGCCGCGCCCGAGTCGACCGCCCGGCGGCGCGCTATTCCCGGCCGGCCGGCAGCTCGCGGAGCATCCGCCGCATGATCTTGCCGCTCGACGTCTGCGGCAGGGCGGGGACGAAGACCACCGAGCGCGGCGTCTTGTACGCCGCCAGCTCGGCCCGGGCACAGGCGACCAGCTCCTCCTCCGTGGCCCGGTGCCCCTCACGAAGCACGACATAGGCCCGGGCGACCTCGCCCCTGACCTCGTCCGGGACCGGTCCGACGGCGACCAGGGCGACGGCCGGGTGTCCGGACAGCACCCGTTCGATCTCGGCCGGGTAGACGTTGTAGCCGCCGGAGACGATCAGGTCGCGACAGCGATCGACCACCCACAGGTGGCCGTCCGCGTCGCGGCGGACCAGGTCGCCGGTGCGCAGCCACCCGTCGGCGAGCACCTCCGCGGTGGCGTCGGGGCGGCCGAAGTACCCGGTCATCACCAACGGTCCGCGCATCCACAGCTCGCCCGGCCGGTCGACGGCGGCCTCGACCTCCGGTCGGTCGAGGTCGGCGACCCGCGCCTCCATGCCCGGGAGCGGCCGGCCGATCGAGCCGTGGACCCGCTCGGTCCCGACCGGGTGCGTGGTGCCCAGGCCGGAGAGCTCGGTCATCCCCCACAGCTCGATGAGCGGCGCACCGCTGGTCCGCTCCCAGGCGGTCATCGTGGAGACCGCCATGGTCTGCCCACCGACGGTGCAGCGGGTCAGGGTGGCGAGGTCGGCCGGGTCGAGGGAAGGCTCGGCGAGCATCATGGCGTACATCGCGGGGACGCCCTCGAAGACCGTCGCATGGTGCCGGGCGGCGAGGTCCATCGCGGCGCGAGCGGCGAACCTGCTCATCAGCACGACGGTTCCACCGACGCCGAGGGTGCCGTTGAGGACCACGCTGCCGTAGACGTGCGGCGCGGGCAGCGCCGTGACCACGACGTCCGCGTCGGTCTTGCCGTGCGCGTCGGCACTGAGCCGCCAGTTGAGCAGGACGGCCCGCTGCGACTGGACGGCGCCCTTCGGGTGCCCGGTGGTGCCGGAGGTGTAGCCGATCACTGCCGGGTCCTCGGGCCCGAGCGCAACCGGCGACGCGGCGTGGCCGGCGGACACGACATCGTCGAGGGCGACGATCTCGACGCCCTCCGCGCCGGCGCCCGGCGACAGCTCGTCGAGGACGACGACCGCCCACAGCCGGCTCAGCACCCCGTCGTCGAGGGCGGCCAGCACCGCGGCGGTGGTGCACAGGATCCGGGCACCGCAGTCGTCGAGGACGTAGGCCAGCTCGCTGGTCGTGAGCATGGCGTTGACCGGGTTGACGACGGCGCCCCCGCGCAGGATGCCGTGGTAGGCCTGCACCCAGGCAGCGCTGTTGGGCGCGTAGAGCGTCACCCGGTCGCCGGGGCGCACGCCGTGCGCCTGGAGCCAGCCGGCGACCCGGTCCACCCGCTCGGCCAGGTCGGCGTAGCCGAACGATCGGCCGTCGTGGACGAGCGCCACCGCGTCGGGGTACGCGCAGGCGACCGTGGCGAGCAGGTCTCCCGGCAGCGCGGGGGCTGCGGGCGCGGCCCTCATCGTGGCGTCCGCTCCTCGAGTCCCCACGGCGAGTCGTAGCCGTCGGGCGCGGCCAGCAGCTCCAGGAAGGGCACCGGGTCGAACGCCTCGGGCCCGAGGACGCCGGCACCCTTCCAGGCGCCGGTCGCCAGCAGCTCGAGCGCTACCACCGGGTTGACCGCGGTCTGCCACACGACGCACTGCGTCCCGTAGCGCTCCATGCTCCACGCGTTGTCGACGACGTGGTGGAGATAGACCTCGCGCGGCCCGCCGTCGCGACCGGTGCCGGTGACCCACAGTCCGGCGCAGGTGGCGCCGGTCATCGCCGAACCGAGCCGCGCGGGGTCCGGCAGGCAGGCGGCGACGACATCACGCGGCGAGACCTCGACGTCGCCGACCCGCACCTTGTCGGTGCGGTCGAGGCCGAGCTTGTGCAGGACACGGAGTACCTCGATGAACTCCTCGCCCAGGCCGTACTTGAAGGTCACCCGCTCGGCCTCGACCCACCGGGGCATGAGCACGACCTCCTCGTGCTCCACGTTGACGCACTCCACCGGCCCGATGCCGCCGGGGAAGTCGAAGACCTCCGGCTCGGAGAAGGGCTCGGTGGTGAACCAGCCCCGCTCCCGCTCCCACACCAGCGGCGGGTTGAGACACTCCTCGATCGTCGTCCAGACCGAGAAGGAGGGGGCGAACCCGTGACCCGCGACCTGCAGGTTCGAGCCGTCGCGGGTGCCGAGCTCGTCGATCGCCGAGAACAGCTGGTCCGCGGCGTAGCGCGCGAAGACGTCGGAGAGCCCCGGCTCCACCCCGATGCCGACCAGCGCGAGACGTCCGGCGTCCTCCCACTGCGCCGCGCGGGCGAACTGGTGGTCGCCGAGCATCACGCCGCACTTCTCGTAGGGCTGCTCGGGGTGCGGCGAGGAGAGGCTCATCGCCATGTCGAGGTAGTCGGCGCCGGCCTCGAACGCAGCGTCGAAGATCGACTCGACGAAGCGCGGGTCGACGGCGTTGAGCACATGGGTGACCTGGTGCTCTCGGATCGCGGCGACCAGGGCGGCCCGGTCGGCGGCGTCGAGCCGGATCGCCCGGAGCCGGCTGTCGGGCTCGGCGCCGGACCGGCAATTCGCCACGGTGGCGCGGGCGCGGGCCTCGTCATGGTCGGCGACCACGAGGGCCTCGAAGAAGTCGCGGGTCGTGGCGATGCGCACGAAGGCGTCACCGACACCGCCGGCGCCGATCAGGAGGACTCGCATGGAGGGGTGTTCCTTTCAACCTGGTGGGGTACGGCGCCCGGGCGGGCGCCGTCGGACCGCGGCGGCACGGCCGCCCGCAGTCGCTGCGTGTAGGGCGCCGCGGGCCGGTCCAGGACCTGCGCGACCGGTCCCTGCTCGACGACGTCGCCGGCCCTCATCACCAGCACCCGGTCGGCGACCTGGCGCACGACAGCGAGGTCGTGGGTGATGAACAGGTAGGCCGTGTCGGTGGCGGCGCGCACGTCGGCGAGCAGGTTGACCACCTGCGCCTGGATCGAGACGTCCAGCGCGGAGACCGCCTCGTCCAGGACGATCACCGGCGGTCGCGGCGCCAGCGCCCGGGCGATGGCGACCCGCTGGCGCTGGCCGCCGGAGAGCTCGGCGGGTCGGCTCTCCAGCTGCCGAGCGCTGAGGCCGACCGCCTCGCCGAGCTCCCGCACCCGGGCCGTCCGCTCGGCGCGGTCGCGTACGCCGTGCAGCGCGAGCACCTCGGCCAGCGCGTCGCCGGGCGACTGCCGCGGGTCGAGCGAGGCATAGGGGTCCTGGAAGACCATCTGGAGCAGCCGGGCCCGGTGCAGCCGGTCCCGGCGGCGGCGGGCGGGCCGGCTGACGTCGTGACCGTCGAGGACCACACGTCCGGCCGTCGGTGCGAGCAGGCCGGCGATCATCCGGGCGGTGGTCGACTTGCCCGACCCGGACTCGCCGACGATCGCGAGGCACTCGCCGCGGTCGAGGTGGAGGTCGAGCCCGGCCACCGCGACCGTCCCGGAGCCGCGGGGGCCGGGGAACTCCTTGCGCAGCCCGGAGACGGTCAGCATCGGGTCACCCCCTCCCGTCTGGTCGCCGGGGCCGGCGGGGCCGCCACCAGACAGCGGACCGCGTGCTCGGTGCCGACCAGCTCCGGCAGCGCCGTGCCGCAGGCGTCGACCGCGCGGTCGCAGCGCGGGGCGAACGCGCAGCCCGCCCCGGACTCGTACGCCGCGACCGGGTGACCGGCGATCGCGGGCAGTCGCGGCAACCGGCGCTCGATGTCCGGCCGGGCGGCGAACAGGGCCCGAGTGTACGGGTGCCGCGGATCAGCGGCCAGCGCGCCGGCCGCGGCGACCTCCTGGACGGTCCCGGCGTACAGCACCGCGATCCGGTCGCACAGCTGCGCGGCGAGGTCGAGGTCGTGGCTGATGAACAGCAGGCCGGTCCCCCGCTCACGCCGCAGCTCGTCGAGGATCGCGACGACCTCGGCCTGGGTGGTGACGTCGAGGGCCGTGGTCGGCTCGTCGGCCAGCACCAGCGCCGGGTCCGCGAGGACCACGGAGGCGATCATGATCCGCTGCAGCATCCCGCCGGACAGCTGGTCGGGGTACCGGTCCAGCAGCCGTCGGGGCTCGGCGAGGCCGACCCGGTCGAGCAGGGCGAGCACCTCGGGCAGCCGCGCCGGCCGAGCCCGGCGCGGCGTCGTCTCCAGCAGGAAGTCGCCGATCCGCTGGCGTGGGTCGAGGTGGGCGCGGGCGTCCTGGAAGACCATCCCGAGCCGGCGGCGCGCCCCGTCGCGGCCGGTCCGGCTGCGGGAGAGCGGTGCGCCGTCGAACCGGATCGTGCCGAGCCGGGCGGCGCCGGCGGGAAGCAGACCGGCCACGGCGCGCGCCAGCATGGACTTGCCGGCCCCGGACTCCCCGACCAGGCCCAGCGACTCGCCGGACGCCATGGCCAGGGTGATGTCGCGCAGCACGGTCCCCCGTCCGGGCAGGTCGACCACGACGTCGCCGATCTCGAGCAGCGGGCTCGTCATCGCTTCTCCTTGCGGGCACGTGCGACCGGGCGGCCCTCGGTGAGCCGGTCACCGAGGAAGGTCAGCGCGACCACGGTCGTCACGATCGCCAGCCCGGCGTACACGGCCTGCTCGGGATGGCCCTGGAGCAGTGCGGAGGTGTCGCTGATGAGGACGCCCCAGTCGGCCGCGGGGGCCTGAACGGCGAGACCGAGGAAGGACAGCGAGGCGAGGTCGACGAGGGCGAGCGCGAACGCGACGGGCACCTGGGCGAGGACGACGCCGAGGATGTTGGGCAGGATGTGGCGCACGCAGATCCGCAGTCCGCCCATGCCCTGCAGCTCGAGTGCCTCGACATAAGGCAGGTCCCGCTGCGCCCGGGCCGCGGCACGGGTCGTGCGCGCGACATAGGGCAGGTAGGCGACGGCGAGCGCGAGCACCGCAGGCGTGAGCCCGGGCTCGAAGACGGCCACGGCCAGGACCGCGATGAGGATGCCGGGGACGGCGAAGACCACGTCGAGCACCCGGGCGAGGGCGGCGTCGACGAGGCCGCCGCGCCAGGCCGCGAGCAGACCGGTCGGCAGGCCCACGGCCAGGCTGAGCGCGACCACCAGGGCCGGCCCACCGAGGCTGGTGCGCGCTCCCCACAGCAGCCGGGACAGGATGTCCCGCCCGGTGGCGTCGGTGCCCAGCCAGTGCGCCGGACTCGGTCCGGCGTAGGGGTGCAGGAGGTCCTGCTGGTCGACGGGATAGGGGGCGAGCCACGGCGCGAGTGCGGCGAGCAGCACCATCGCCGCGACGAGCACCAGGGCGGTCCAGCCCACCGGGCCCAGGACGCCGCGCGCGCGGCGCGGTCGCGACCGGCCGGCGGGGAGGGCGAGTGCCAGCGTCATGCGGCCCGCCTCCGCTGCCGCGGGTCCAGGCCGCGGGCGGCCAGGTCGACGAGGGTGTTGGTGAGCACGAAGACCACGACGAGGAGCAGGCTGATCGCCTGCACGGTCGGGAAGTCCTGGCGGTTGACCGAGCTGACCAGCAACGAGCCCAGGCCCGCGATGCCGAAGGCGTTCTCGACCACGATCGCGCCGGCGAAGAGCGCCGCCACCAGCAGGCCGCCCGCGGTGATCACCGGGCCGGCGGCGTTCGGGAGGATGTGGCGCGCCACGACGACCCGCGAGGGCAGGCCCCGGGCCCGGGCGGTGGTGACGTACTCGCGGCCGCTCTCGGCCCGCACGCTGGCCCGGGTGATCCGGGCGAGCATGGCCGAGGAGACCAGAGCCAGCGAGAGGGCCGGGAGCACGAGGCCGCGGAGCCCGTCGGCGCCGTAGGCGGGGAACCACCCCAGGCCGACCGCGAAGACCGCGATCAGCAGGGTCGCCGACACGAACGTCGGGATCCCGGCGACGACCGCGACGACGGTCGTGAGCACCGTGTCGACCCGGCCGGGCCGCAGGCCCATCGGCACGCCGAGAGCGATCCCGATCACGACGAGCAGCAGGCCGGCGAGGCCCACCAGTGCGAGCGTGGTCGGCGCGGTCGCGCCGAGCCGGGTCGCGACCGACTGGCCGCCGACGAAGGAGGTGCCGAAGTCGCCGTGCGCGACCGATCCGAGCCAGTGCACGTAGCGGACCAGGAAGGGATCGTCCAGGCGGTACTGGTCCCGGACCGCCGCGCGCACCTCGTCGGTGGGCGTGGTCGAGCCGAAGAGCACCGACTCGGCGTCGCCCGGCGCGGCGTAGAGGCTCGCGAACACCACGAAGCTGGCCGCGAGGATGCTGACGCACATCGCCCCCACCGTGCGCAGCAGCTCCCGGACGGTCACGGTGCGCCGACCGAGGCCGCCCACGCGGTGCCCATGTACGCGAAGGTCAGCGGGACGCCGGTGACGGCCTCGTCGAGATAGACCGCCGCCCGCGGTGCCACCAGCGGGATCCAGGGCAGCTCCTCGGACAGGATCGCCTGGGCGGCGATCACCAGCTCGGCCCGGGCGTCGTCGTCCGGCTCGCCGAAGGCCTCGCGGAGCAGCCGGTCCACCTCGGGGTTGTCGTAGCCGCCGTAGTTCTGGCTGCCGTCCTTGTTGCCGATGAAGCCGTACATGAACGCGGGCTCCTGCACCTGCGTGTAGTTCATGGTCAGGAAGGCGTCGTAGTCGGCGCGGACCGACGCGTCGGAGAAGAGCGAGTAGTACTGGGCCAGCGGCAGCGCGACGATCTCCATCTCCAGGCCGAGCTCCTTGGCCGCCTGCTGCACGACGGTCGCGGTCGTCCGGTACATCTCGATCCCGCCGGGATAGGCGAGGGTGAGGCCCGTGCCGCTCACCCCGGCCTGCTCGACGGCCGCGCGTCCGTCGGTGGCGGCGCCCGTGGCGGCCTTCTCGATCTCGTCGTACGCCGCCCGGTAGCGCTCCTGGGCGTAGCCCCACAGCCCGGGGCCGGCGACGGCGTACAACGGGTCGGCGGCGCCCGCGAAGGCGGTCCGGACCAGCGCCTCCCGGTCGACCGCCCCGGACAGGGCCCGGCGCACCGCGGCGTCGGCCAGTGGCCCCTTCTTCAGGTCACTGACGATGATGTCGAGGTTCTGCGGGGTGCTGCCCTCCGCGCCGAGCCACAGCTCGCCGCTCCCGGTCTCGCGCAGGCTCGGGATCACCTCGGCCGGGATGTTGAACCCACCGTCGACGGCGCCGGTGCGGATCGCGTTGGCCAGCGCCTTCGCCTCGGCCGGGAACTCGAAGCGCACCTGCTCGGCGAGCGGCTCCCGCTCGCTGTTCCAGTACTGCGGGCTGCGCTCGAGCGTCAGCGGACCGACGCCGTCCCAGGAGTCGAGCACGTACGGGCCGGTGCAGAGCACGCCCGTCCCGGGGGTGCCGAGGTCGTCGGGGTGCGCCTCGGCGAAGGCCTTGCTGATCACCGCTCCGCCGAGGGTGTTCATGCCCTTGAGGAAGACGGCGTTCGGCTCGGTGAAGGTGACCTCGACCTGGTCGGTGCCGTACGGCTCGATCGCGGCGACGCCCTGGTAGAGGATCGAGTACGACGACGCGAGGGCCGGGTCGAGGTTGCGCCGGAGGCTGAACAGGACGTCCTCGCGGGTCATCGGCGAACCGTCGGAGAAGGTCACGTCGGCACGCAGGGTGAACCGGACGGTGCGCGGATCGACCTGCTCCCAGGCCGACGCCAGGCCGGGACGCGGCTCGTAGCCGGGGCCCGTGTCGAGCAGGCTCTCGCACAGGTTCGGGATCACGGTGAGCTCGGGATAGTCCGCCACCTTGATCGGGTCGAGGGTGGCGGGGCTGCGGTAGTCGCCGTACCAGGTGAAGGAGTCGACGGGTCCGGTCGCGGCCGGCGTGGTGGTCGTGTCGGTGTCGAACGTGGCCTCGTGCCCGGAGCTGTCGGAGCCATCGGAGCCGCTGCAGGCGCTGAGCCCGAGGGCGAGGACGGCGACGAGGGCCAGGGCCGGTCGGAGCGGGGTACGGCGGGGTGTGGGCATGACGGTCCCTCTCGGTGGGTGAGGACGGCTCAGAGCGCGGTGGCGACGGTGAGCTGGAGGTGGGTGTGGCCGGCGCCGAGTCGCAGGCGATGACGGATGGGCTGGACGGACACGGCGTCCCAGGGGCTCTCCCCGGTGCCGGGATGCGGTGCGTAGAGCGGGAAGTCGCTCGCGCTGACCTGGAGCCGCAGGCGGTGCCCCGGCCGGAACCGGTAACCGGTCTCGCCCAGGTCGACGACGCCGCCGTCGGTGCCCTCGACCCGGCGCTGGCCGCGCAGGACCAGCCGGGTGGTGCCGTCCGGGGCCACGTCGTGGAGCTTGACGAAGACGTCGGTGCTGGGGCCCGCGACCTCCAGGTCGACGACCGCGTGCACCGGGCCGGCGAGGTCCAGCGGCTCGGTCTGCGGTGCGCCGGTGAAGGTGAGCACGTCGGGCCGGTCGTGGACGACGCTCTCGTCCGGGTACTCGATGAGGAAGGTGAAGGAGTCGACGACGGTCGAGGGCACCGGGTCGGCCGGGTCGTGCACCCACTCCGCCTGCTCGGCCGCGCCCGGTGCGGCGGCGAGAGCGCCGCCGTCGGCCGAGGCGGTCGCCGCGGCGGCGTCGCCCGGGTAGAGCCGCAGCGTCGAGGCCGCGGCCGGCGGCCACGAGTCCGCGGTGCGGAGGCCGAGGTGGCCCTGCCACCAGGTGGCGCGGTCCACGCCGCCGTCCCGGCCGCGGACGTGCACGTCGAAGAAGTCGAGGGTGCGGCCCAGGTAGCGCGGCAGCATCGCCTGCAGGACCGCGAGGTCCAGCCCGTGGTTGCGCTCGAGCGGGACCGGCGCGTCGTCGAGGTGGAAGGAGTAGTGGTCGCAGGCGTCGGCGTCGAGGTAGGCGAGGTCGCGCCAGGCAGGCCGGCTCAGCTGCTCGCGGTAGTCCTGCATCGACAGATCGAGCAGGTTGTCGAACCAGCCGACCCGGTGCAGAACCGGCACCGGCCGGGCGGCGAAGGGCGGCCGGGCGGCGAGCTCGGGGGTCGCCGAGGCGCCGGAGAGCACGCGGTCGAGGATCTGCGAGCGGGCCCCGATCGCCGAGAACGCGGTCTCGAAGAGGTCCCGCAGCGGCCGCACGCTCCAGTCGACCTCGTAGTCGTACGCCGCGTTGTCGACCCAGTGGTGCGCGAAGTAGTTGGCCTGGTAGAGGCTGGTCGCCCGCTGCTGGGGCGCGCCGCCGCCCCACGAGCCGATGGCCATGCCCGTCACCCGCGGCGCGATCGCCCGCAGTGCCGGGTGCCCGCCGGCGACGCCGGCCCACTGGGTGTAGCCGTGGTAGGAGTCGCCGACCATCCCGACCGTGCCGTCCGACCACGACTGGGCGGTCACCCAGGCGATGGTGTCGAAGGTGTCGGCGACCTCGTGCCGGAACGGATAGGTCTCGCCCTCGGAGCGGAACTTGCCCCGCACGTCCTGGACGACGAGCACGTAGCCGCGGTCGAGGTAGTGCGGCGCGATCTGCTCGATCGCCATCCAGGCGCTGTTCTTGTCGTAGGGCAGCCGGCAGATCACGGCCGGGTGCCGGCCGGGCCGATCGGGCAGGTAGACGTCGGTGGCCAGCCGGACGCCGTCGCGGGTGCGCACCAGGTGCTGCTCGGCGACGTCGCTGAGGGGGGCCGGCTCGATCCGGGTGAAGGGCAGGGACATGCGGAGTGCTCCGGTTCTGGTCAGAGGTTGCGCTGGTAGTCGTCGGCGAGGTCGTCCTCGAGGACGGCGGCGGTGAGTCCGTCGATGCCGATGTGGGCGGCGGCGATGACGCCACCGCTGGGGAGGAGATCGGCGAGCTCCTGGCGGCCGCTCTCCCACAGGCCGCCGCGGAGGTTGGCCTTGCCGCAGTGCAGATAGGCCTCCTCGACCTCGACCACGGTCGCCAGCGACGGGACCCGGCCGCGGGCCTCGAGCATCGGCAGCAGGTCGGGGTCGTCGCTCGGGTAGGCGCGGCCGTTGACCCGCAGCGTCTCGGCGTACCCGGGGACCAGGAACAGCATCCCGATCGCGGGATCGTGGCAGATGTTGGTGAAGGACTGGGCCAGCTGGTTGCCGGGTCGGTCCGGCAGCACCAGAGTGCGCTCGTCGAGGACCCGCACGAAGCCCGGGTCGTCCCCGCGCGGAGAGCAGTCGGCGAGGCCGTCGGGACCGACCGTCGCCAGGACGCAGTACGGCGAGTGCGCGATCAGGAGCTCGCAGTAGGGATCGAGGCGGTCGAGCACCTTCGCCTCGATGGCCGGGTCCGGGTGGCCGACCAGCTCCCGGACCCGCGCGAGGTCGACGCGGCGGGGACGCGTTCGTGTCGTCATCACAGCTCCAGCTCCAGACCGGGGGTCAGGGCCCGGGAGACGCAGGCCGCCATCACCCGCGGCGCCGTCCGGTCACCCAGGCCGACGTGGTCGCGGTGGTCCGGGTCGCCGGCCCGGACGACGACCTCGCAGGTGCCGCAGAGTCCCTCGCGGCAGGAGCCGGCGACGGGCAGGCCGGCGGCGGCGAGCACGTCGAGCAGCGAGCGGTCGGCGTCGACGTGCAGGTCCAGGCCGCTGCGGGTGCAGCGGACGTCGAAGGGGCGGCCGGGCGCGGTGTCCGCTCCGGGCGCGCGGAACCGCTCCCCGTGGAAGACGAGGTCGGCCCGCTGGGCACAGAGCTCCTCGAGCGCGTCCATCATCGACGTCGGGCCACAGCCGTAGACCCGGGCCCGACCGTGCTCGCGCCGGTGGGCGTCGAGATGGCCGGTCAGGTCGAAGCGCCCCGCGGTGCCCGACGCCCACACGGTGCTCCGGGGCGCACGGGGTCCCGTGGTGGACTCCGCGGCGTCCAGCCGGGTCAGGCGGTCGACGAACGCCATCGTGGCGCGCTCCCGGCCGACGTACGCGAGGGTCCAGGGGATGCCGTCGGCCTCGGCGCGGCGCACCATCGGCAGGATCGGGGTGATCCCGATCCCGCCGGCGACGAAGGCGTAGGAGGCCGCGGGCAGCAGGTCGAAGTGGTTGCGCGGCGCGGAGATCCGGAGCCGCCGGCCGGGCCGGAGGAAGCGGTGGACGTAGTCGGAGCCGCCCCGGCCCCGCGGGCAGTGCCGGACCGCGATCCGGTAGCGCGCGTCGACCGGGTCGCCGCACAGCGAGTACTGGCGCTCCAGGCCGGGCCGCAGCCGGACCGTGAGGTGGGCGCCTGGGGTCCAGGCGGGCAGCGGCGGACCGTCGGGCAGCGGCGCCAACCCGACCGCGACGACGCCGTCGGCCTCCCAGCTCAGCTCGGCGACCACCACCTCCAGCTCCTCCGGTGTGCTCATGCGTACTCCCGGGCGTGCACCCGGCGGCCGCCGACGAAGGTCTCGTCGACGGCGACCAGCGAGATCTCGTCGTGGCTGCCGAGGAAGGGGTCGCGATCGAGGACCACCAGGTCGGCGTCGCGTCCCGGCGCGATGCTGCCAAGGGTGTGCTCCAGGTGGTTGATCCAGCTGGAGCCGGCGGTGTAGGCCGCCAGCGCGTCGACCAGGGTGAGCCGCTGGTGCGGCGTGAGGGGCGCGCCGTCGGAGCCGCCGGGCGCCATCCGGTTGACGGCGACGTGGATGCCGAGCATCGGGTCGGGCGACGAGACCGGCCAGTCGCTGCCCGCGACCAGCGTCGCTCCGGCGGCGCGCAGCTGCTGGAAGGGGTACTGCCGCTCGGTCCGCTCGGGGCCGAGGAAGGGCGCGGTGAGGTCGGACATCTGCGGGTCGATGTGCGCCCACAGCGGCTGCATGTTCGCGGCGGCCCGCAGCGCGCGGAAGCGCGGGATGTCGTCGGGGTGGATCACCTGGATGTGGGCCAGGTGGTGCCGGTTGTCGCCCCGGTGACCACCGGAGACCGAGGCGGGACGCGTCGCGCGGGCCCGCTCCACGGCGTCCAGCGCCTCCCGCACGGCGCGGTCGCCGATGGTGTGGAAGTGCGCCTGGAAGCCGAGGTGGTCGACCGCCCCGACCCCGGCGGCGAGGTCCCGAGGGTCCAGATAGCTCAGGCCACTGCCCGGGGAGGTGCCGTCGGGCGGCCCGAGATAGGGCGCGAGCATCGCGGCGGTGAAGTTCTCGCACACGCCGTCCTGCATGAACTTCACGCTGGTGGCGCGGAACCGCCCGGCGACCGCGCCCGCGCGGCGCTCGACGAGCTCGTCGACCTGGTCGACGCCCCGGGTCGGGTCCCACCACTGGGCCCCGACGACCCGGGCGAGCAGGGTCCCGGCCGCGTCCGCGCGGCGGTAGATGTCGTAGGTGTCGGGATAGTGGAGGTAGGCGCCGACCAGGGCGTCCTGCCAGGAGGTGACGCCGAGCTCCAGCATCCGGCACTGCCCGAGCTCGAGGGCCCGATCGTGGTCGGCCGCGGTCGGCGCCGGGGTATGCCGGGCGACCAGGTCGGCGGCGGCCTCGTGCAGCGAGCCGGAGGGCGTGCCGTCGGGCTCGCGCTCGATCCGCCCGCGCGGTGGGTCGGGTGTGGTGGCGGTGACGCCCGCGCGCCGCAGGGCCTCGGTGTTGACCCAGGCACCGTGCCGGTCGCGGTTGATGAGGAAGACGGGGCGGTCCGCGCAGATGCGGTCCAGCTGCTGCCGGGTCGGCGTCCCGTCGGCGAAGTGGTCCATGGACCAGCCTCCGCCGACGATCCACTCCCGCTCGGGATGCGCGGCGACGTACTCGACGATCCGGTCGAGGCACTGTGCCGCGTCCTCGGCGCCGGTGAGATCGCACTGCTGCAGCTCCAGGCCCGCGAAGACCGGGTGGGCGTGGGCGTCGACGAAGCCCGGCAGCAGCAGCCGGCCGCGCAGGTCGACGATCTCGGTCCGGGGGCCGGTGAGCTCCCGCGCCGCCTGGTCGCCCACCGCCAGCACCCGCCCGCCCGCGACCGCGACCCCGTCGCTGAAGGAGCGCGCCGCGTCGGCGGTGAAGACCGGTCCGCCGACGAAGACGGTGTCGGCGTGGAGCTGGGGCATCGGCGAGTCCTCCTGGGGTGGCTGTGCAGAGGAGTACAGCGCGCACCCGAGGGTTAAGTCAATACCTTTGACTAAGAGATTGACTTAGCGACCTCCCTGCCCGGGGAGCCGGTCGCGGCGGGTGGCATGATGCGGCCGTGAGCACACCGAAGGCGTCCGGCGAGGCCCCGCGACGCCGGCTGCCCCGCGGCGCGCTGACCCCGGAGCGGATCGTGACCGCGAGCCTCGCCCTGCTCGACGAGCAGGGCCTCGCCGCGTTCACGATGCCCCGCCTCGGGCGCACCCTGGGCGCGGACCAGACCGCGGTGTACCGGCACTTCGCCAGCAAGGACGACCTGGTGCTCGCCGTCGCCGACCGGCTGCTCACCGAGGCGTTCGAGGACTTCGAGCCCGCCGGCGACGACTGGCGGGGCACCCTGGTCGACGTGTGCCAGCGGGTCCGCACGACCTACGTCAGTCATCCCGCGGCCGCCGTCCTCAGCGGCCCCCGGATCACCACCGGCTCCTCGGAGATGAAGGCCGCGGACGCGGTCGTCGGGGCGCTGCGCACGGCCGGGATCCCCGACCCGGAGCTCGCGCTGTACTACCGCGTGATCGCCGACTTCGCGCTGCTGTGGTCCGGTGGGCTGGCCGGCTTCCGGATCCTCGACGAGAGCATCCAGGAGGCCGAGCGGACCACGTGGGCGACCGCCTACGCCACGGCACCGGACCAGTTCGGCAACCTGCACGCCATCAGCGGCGATCTCGACCGGATCGAGAGCGAGCAGGTCTTCGACACCGCCCTGGAGCTCCTGCTCGACTCCATCGCCGAGCGGGCCGCCCGCGCCCGGACCGGGCAGGACACCGCCTGACCGGCGTCCCCGGTGGGCCGGACGCGTGCTAGCGTCCGCCTCGCCAGTCGTACTCACGAAACTCGTGGGTCAGGGAACCCGGTGAAAGTCCGGGACTGACGCGCAGCGGTGAGGGTGACGGGCGGGGCAACACGCCACTGGTGAGGGACGGCAGACACTCGGCCGACCGGCACTGGGAAGGCGCTCCGTCCGGTCGATCCCGAGTCCGAAGACCTGCTGGCCGTGGACCCTCCCGGGTCCGCGTCACCCACCCAACAGGCTTCGCGCACGAGCCTCGGACTGAGAAGAGTGATCATGACGCCCCGTCGTACCCGGGTCCGCCCGGCCCTGCTCGCCGTCCCCCTGACCCTCGCGCTGTCGCTCGCCGGCTGTGCCGGTGCCCCCGAGCCGGAGCGGAAGGAGGCGGCCGGCGACGCGTTCCCGGTCCGGGTGTCCAGCTGCGGCTTCGACGCCACCGTCACGGCGCCGCCGGAGCGTGCGGTGTCGATGAACCAGGGCGCGACCGAGGTGCTGCTGGCGCTCGACCTGGCCGACCGTATGGCCGGCACCGCCTACCTCGACGACGCCGTCCCCGCGACATGGCAGGCCGCGTACGACGAGGTCCCGGTGCTGTCCGCGGCGTACCCCGACAACGAGACGCTGCTCGCGGCCGAGCCCGACTTCGTCTACGCCTCCTACCTCAGCGCCTTCGACGCGGACGCCGCCGGCCCCCGCGAGGAGCTCGCCGACCTGGGCATCGCGTCGTACGCCTCCCCGTTCGGCTGTGGCAAGGAGCACGACCGCGTCGAGATCGCCTTCGACTCCGTCTGGGACGAGATCGCGACCGTGGCCGCGGCGTTCGGCGTACCCGATCGGGCGGCGGCGATCGAGAAGGAGCAGCAGGAAGCGCTGGACGCGCTGGCCGATCGGCGACCGGGCGCGGGTCGGACCGTGTTCTGGTACGACTCCGGCGACAAGACCGCGTTCGCCGGCGCCGGCCAGGGTGGTCCCCAGCTCATCCTCGACGCGGTCGGCGCGACCAACGTGTTCGCCGACCTCGACGGCAGCTGGGCCGACGTCAGCTGGGAGCAGGTGGTCGAGGCGGACCCGGACGTGATCGTGCTCGCCGACGCGAGCTGGTCGACCGCCGACGACAAGATCGCGATGCTCGAGAAGGACCCCGCGCTCAAGGACCTGCGGGCCGTGCGGGCCGAGGCCTACGTCGTGCTGCCGTTCTCCGCGTCCACACCCGGCGTCCGGCTGGCCGACGGCGCGGTCTCGGTCGGCGAGCAGCTGAGCAAGCTGGGCTGATGCTGCAGCCCGCATCCGCGCCGGCGCGGACCCGCCGGGGCACCGGGCTCCTCGTCGGGGGGACGCTGGTGGTCGCCCTGGCGGTGAGCCTCGTCGTCGCCGTGGGGATCGGGTCGGTGCACGTGCCCGCGGGCGATGTCGTCGACGTGGTGCTCCGCCGGCTCGGCGTACCCGTCGACGGGGTGGGCGTGGTCGACGACAAGATCGTGTGGCAGCTGCGGATGCCCCGGGTCCTCGGTGCCGCGGCGACCGGCGCGGGACTCGCGCTGGCCGGCGCGGTCCTGCAGTCGCTGACCCGCAACGACCTCGCCGACCCCTACCTGCTCGGCATCTCCGGCGGCGCGACGGTCGGCGCGGTGAGTGTGATCGTGCTCGGCGTGAGCGTCGGTGGCCTGGTCGGCGGCGCCGCCCTCGGCACGGCCGCGTTCCTCGGAGCCCTGGTCGCGCTGGCGCTCGTCCTGACCCTGGCCACCGGCCGCACCGGCGACCTCCCCCCGGCGCGCACCGTGCTGGCCGGTGTGGCGATCGGGCAGATCTGCGCGGCGTACACCTCCTTCGCCGTGATGATGAGCGGAGACCACGACGCCGCGCGGCGCGTGCTCTCCTGGACGATGGGCTCGCTCGCGGGCCTGCGCTGGCACAGCGCGACGGTGCTGCTCGTCGTCGCGCTCGTCGCCCTGGTGGGGATCGTCGCCTGCGCGGCGGACCTGGACGCGTTCGCCTTCGGCGACGCGTCGGCCGCCTCGCTCGGCGTCTCGATCCGGCGTACCCGCTGGGTCCTGCTCGTCGGTACGGCGTTGCTGACCGCGTGCCTGGTCGCCTACACCGGGGCGATCGGCTTCGTGGGACTCGTGGTGCCGCATGTCGTCCGGTTGGTCTGCGGTCCGCTGCACCGACGGCTGCTGCCGTTGAGCGCCCTGGCCGGAGCGGTGCTGATGATCTGGGCCGACACCGCGGCCCGGTCGCTGGTCGAGGGGCAGGAGATCCCGATCGGCGTGGTGACCGCTGTCCTCGGTGCCCCGCTCTTCGCCTACCTGCTGCGGCGCGAGTCGAGGTCGCGGTGAGACTCGCGGCCGAAGGGCTCTCGTGGGGCGTCCGAGCCCGCACGATCCTCCATGACGTGTCCCTGTCCTGCGCGCCGGGGACCGTCACCGGGCTGCTCGGTCCCAACGGGTCGGGGAAGACCAGCCTGCTGCACGCGATGGCCGGGCTCCGGCGTCCCGCCGCCGGCACCGTGCTCCTGGGCTCGGACGACGTTCATCGGCTGCCGGCACGGGTCCGCGCCCGGCGGATCGCGGTCCTGGAGCAGCACGCCTCGACCGGGCTGCCGCTGACCGCGCGGCAGGTCGTCGAGCTGGGCCGGATCCCGCACCGCGGGCGCTGGCCGGCGGCACGGGACGAGGGCGCGACCGAGGTCGCCGAGGCGATGCGGCAGTGCGGGGTCACCCACCTCGCCGACCGCGACTGGCAGACCCTGTCGGGCGGGGAGCGGCAGCGGGTCCAGCTCGCCCGCGCCCTCACCCAGCAGCCGGCGGCCCTGATGCTCGACGAGCCGACCAACCACCTCGACCTGTCCCACCAGATCGATCTCCTCGCGACGGTGCGGGCGCTGGGCCGCACCACGCTCGCCGCGCTCCACGACCTCGACCTGGCCGCGGCGTTCTGCGACCAGCTGGTCGTCCTGCGGGCCGGCCGGGTGGTCGCCGCCGGTCCCCCCGACCAGGTCCTCACCGCCGAGCTGGTCGACCGGGTCTACGGCGTGGAGGCCACGGTCGGGCGCCACGACCACTCGGGTCGCCTGCACGTCGTGTGGCACGACGCGAGGGCCCGGTGAGCCGCGCCGTCGTCCTGGTCCCGCTGGGCGTCGACGCCGCACGCCACGGCGATGAGCTGCGGGACATCGCCGCGGCCACCGGGGCGTCGGTCGCGTTCCTGCAGGCGGGAACGCCGAGCCTGGCCGACGAGCTCGACCGGCTGGCCGGGACCGGCGCCCGGCGGATCGAGCTGGTGGGCCTCGGGCTCGGGGCTCCGACAGCCCGGTCCTGGCTGCGCAGGGTCGCCGGTCACTGGCGGCGGGAGAACGACGCCGTCGAGCTGGTCATCGCCGGCCGCGCGGTGACCGGCGCGGAGGCGCCGCTGACCTCCCCCGCCTGGGAGGACGTGCCCGCTCACGCCCGACAGGTCCTGGTCTGTCGCGGGCCGCGCTGCTCGGCCCGCGGCTCCGCGGCCACCGCCACCGCACTCGACGCCGAGCTGCGCCGGCGCGGTCTGGGCGACGACGACGTGCTCGTCACCCAGACCGGCTGCCTGTTCCCCTGCAACCAGGCGCCGGTGCTGGTGGTCCACCCCGACGACGTCTGGTACGGCGGCGTCCGGCCCGGCGTCGTACCGGACCTCGTCGACGAGCACCTCGTGGGCGGTCGGCCGCTCACCGAACGGCGGCTGCCACGGCCGGGGGCCTGACCGGACGGCCCCGGGCGCTCGGCTCAGCGCACGCCCGGCTCCTGCTCGGCGCGCTGCAGCAGCCGGACGACCTCGCGCGGCTCGTCGACCCAGAACCCGACCCGGTCGGCGACGCGCTCGCCGTCGTGGGTGGCGAGCGTGGTCGGCCCGGCGAGGGTCAGCTCGACGTTGGTGCGGTTGCCCGGTCCGACGAGCAGCAGTCCGTCCTCCTCGTGGACCGACCGGATCATGCCCTCGAACTCGTGCTCGACGGCGCGGCTCCCGACGACCGCCGCCAGCGGTACGTCGACCCGGAACCGCGGCCCGTTGCGGACCGTGATCCGGTCGGGGAGCAGGAGATGGCGTCGGACGTAGAACGAGCCGGCCATGCCCAGCATCCAGAGCGCGCCCCAGAGTCCGACCACGAAGAGCGGGATCCGGACGACGTGCGCCCAGGTCGCGTCGATGCTGCGCAGCACCAGCTCGAGGGCGACCACCTCGACGAGAGAACCGAAGATCCACAGCCACATGACCGGCGCCGTCAGTCGGCTGTAGCCGATCTGCACCGCCTCCGCGGGGGCATCGGGGCGCCGCGCGACCCAGCGCGCGAGGTTGCGCCAGATCGCCAGCTCGACCAGGACGACGTCCTTGAGAAGACGCCACGTGCGGTTCATGACTCGACCTCCTCCATCAGGGCGGTGAAGCGCGCGATCGTCACGTCGAGGACGGCGGTGAAGTCGGCCAGCCTCCTCGCGGAGAGGTCGCCGAAGAGCTGCCGGGCCAGGTCGTCGTAGCTGTCCTGGTTGTCCTTGATGACCGCGAGCCCGGCGGCCGTGGGCGTCACCAGGGTCGCCCGCCGGTCGCTCGGGTGCGGCTCGCGGGTGACATGGCCCGAGGCGACCAGGCCGTCGACGAGGCCGGTGACATTGCGCGGGGTGACCTCCATCGCCGCCGCGAGCCGCTGCTGGGTGGTCGGCCCGCCGAGTCCGAGCTGCCACAGCAGGTGGATCCGCGGCGCGGTGAGCCCGGACTCCTTCTCGTAGCGGCCCAGGTCGCTCGAGATCAGCAGCGAGAGCTGCATCAGTCGGTCGATCGCTCCGCGCGGGGTGGCCTTCTCCATATCATGAAGTTACTACATCATTACGTCACTTCACAAACTGCGCGAGCAGGCGACCCGCTCGGCCCGATCGCGTCACTGCCGCAGCGCCGCCACCCGGACCCGGCCGCCCCGGCCGGGGATCATCGTCACGTTGCGGTGGATCGGCCGCTCCGGTGCCGCCGTGTCGACGACCAGGTCGGCCCGGCGGGCGATCTCGGCGACGACGATGCGCAGCTCCTCCATCGCCAGCGCGGCGCCCAGGCAGCGGCGGGTGCCCCCGCCGAACGGCAGCCACTCGTGGGTGCCGGGCTTGCGGCCGAGGAAGCGCTCGGGCGCGAACCGGAACGGGTCCGGGTAGAGGTCCGGCCGGTGATGGAGCAGCAGGACGCCGATCAGCAGCCGGCTGTCGGGCGGGACGACCACGTCGCCGAGCCGCCAGGGCACCCGGACCCGCCTGCCGATCAGCGGCACCACGGGACGCACCCGCATCGACTCGGTGATGGTGGCCTCGAGGTAGCCGTCCGGGTCCTCGCCCGAGCGCACCACGTCGCGCAGCCGGTCGTACGCCGCGGGCGTGCGCAGCAGCCGCTCGAAGGTCCACGCGATCGAGTTGGCCGTCGTCTCGTGTCCGGCGAGCACCAGGGTGAGCAGCTCGTTGCGCAGCTCCCGGTCGGTCAGCGGCGCGCCGTCCTCGTCGCGGACGTCGAGCAGCAGGCTGAGGATGTCGTGCCGGGCACCGGGCTCGTGCTCCGCACGCCGTGCCGCGATGACGTCGTACGTCGCCCGGTCGAGGCGGCGCACCACCCACTTCTGCGGGCCGACCGACTCCTCCCGGTCGAGGTTGAGCAGCTCGGCGAACTGGGCGAGCGGGCCCACGGAGAGCCGCAGCGTCTGGCGGACCACATGGCGCAGCCGGGCCTCGGCCGGCGCGGCGCGGTGGTCGATGCCGAAGACCCCGCTCATGATCACGTCGAGCGTGATCGCCTGGGTCGTCGCCGCGAGCGGGAACGCGGTGCCGGGCTCCCAGCGGTCGAGATGACGGTCGGTCGCGGCGACGATCTCCTCGCGGTAGCGGGTGATCGCCTCCCCGTGGAAGGACGGCATCATCAGCTTGCGGCGGCGGCGGTGCTGCTGGCCGACGGCGGTGAGCACCGAGAGTCCGACGATCGGACGGACCGGCGACTCCCCCGCCAGGGACGGCGCGATGTCGGGGTCGGCCGCGAACAGCGACCGCACGTGCTCGGGGTGGCGCGTCACGACGACCGGCTGTCGGTCCAGCAGGCTGACGAACGAGAACGTCTCCCCCGCCTGTGCCCCGGCGAAGAACTCGCCGCCCAGGTCGGCGGTGATCCGCAGGCTCTGCCGCAGCCGGTTGGGGTGGCCGACGTGGGGCGCGGCCGCGCCGGTCTCCCCGACGTCGAGCGGCCCGGCGGGCGAGGGGTCGGGGACGAGTGGGTCGAGCGCGCCGCCGGCGGCCGGCCGTGCGTACCAGGGGTCCGGACGGCCGCGGCGCATCAGGCGGCCCAGTCCGCGCGCAGGATGCTGTAGGAGTAGCAGTCGTGGAAGGCGCCACTGCGCCACTGCGCCCCTCGCACCGTGCCCTCGCGGGTGAAGCCGGCCTTCTCGAGCGCCCGCTGCTCGGCGATGTTCTCGACGTCGGTCGTGGCCTCGACCCGGTTCACCGTGGTGTGCCGGAAGAACAGGTCCGCCACCGCCCGCTGGGCCGCCGTCCCCGCCCCGCGACCGCGTGCCTCCGGACGCAGCCAGATGCCGATCATGGGGTTGCGCGACTCCGGCATCGGCCCCCACTGCTGCCAGATCCAGCTCACGCTGCCGAGCAGGAGGCCGCCCGCGGCCTCGCAGACGGCCATCCCGCCGAACTCCCGCAGCACGGACGGATACGGCTCGGTGCGCGGGGGGCGCGGGCCGAAGTCGTCGTACGGCGCGTCGCCGCCGACCAGCAGCGGCAGGTCCTCGGCCACGACCGGACGCAGCGCGATCTCCATCCTCATCCCCTTCGGGTCGTCCGCCACAGCAGCACGGCCGCCACGAGCTGCAGCGCGCCGATCGCGACCGCCAGGAGCGTGACGTGCCCGTCGACCAGCGCACCGGCGAGGACACCGCCGACCAGCGCGCCGATGCCCTGCACGGCCGCGAACACACCGTACGCCGTCGCCCGGCGCCCGGCCGGGACCAGATCGGCGACGTAGGCCTTGACGGTGGAGTCCTGCACGCCGGCGGCCGCGCCCCACACGACCACGCCGGCCAGGACGACGCCGAGCCGGTCGGTGAACACGCACAGCGGCACCACCGCGACGAGGACCGGGACGACGAGCAGGACCCGGCCGCCCCAGCGGTCGAACAGGCCACCGGCCGCGAGCGCGGCCACGGCCTCGACCGCCATCGCCAGGGCGTAGACGAGGGGGACGGCGGCCGCCGTGACCAGTCCGGCCTCGACGAAGCGATAGGACATCACGCCGAAGGTCATCAGTCCGGCGGTGGTGAGCGCGGCCGCCAGCGAGAACAGGTGGAACGCGCGGGGCAGGTCGGCGCCCACGGCGGCGGCGCGGATCTCGCCCCAGGCGCTGCGGACCGGCCGGTCGTCGCCCTGGTCCGCCTCGGCGCCGGCCCGGGTGGCGATCGGGGCCCGGCGGCGGAGCTGGGCGAGCAGCAGCATCGCCAGCGCGCCGGGGATCGCGAGCACCGCGAAGCCGGGCCAGAGCAGTCCGGTGAGGGCGGCGATCCCGGCGAGCAGCAGCGGGCCGGAGAACGCCCCGATCTGGTCCAGCGCCTTGTGGACCGCGAACCCCTTGCCGCGGCCGGTCGAGGTCGCCATCCCCGCCAGCAGCGCGGACTTCGCCGGGCTGCGCACCGCCTTGCCCGTGCGCTCCAGCACGATCAGGGTCGCCGCGACCGCCAGCCCCGCGCTGCCGAGGAACGGGGTCACCGCCAGGAGGGGGACGCACACCGCCGTCATGCCGTACCCGATGACGGTGAGCCGCCAGTGCCGTCGGCTGCGGTCCGCCCACGGCCCCGTGACCAGGCGCAGCACCAGCGCCACGGCCTCCCCGGCGCCGGTGACGATGCCGACCGTCAGCGCCGACGCCCCGAGGCTCCCGAGGAAGGGACCGGCCATGGCCCGCATCCCCTCGTAGACCATGTCCGCGGCCAGGCTGACCAGCCCGAACGCGAACACCGTGCGCCACGGGGTCCACGCCGGGCGGGGTACGTCGGCCCGCGCCGACGGAGGCGAGCTCACCCTCAGATCCAACCAGCCCCACTGACGACGAGCAGCAACCCGAACAGCGCGAAGAGCGCGGCGGCGCCGTACTTGATGACGCGCTCGGGCAGCTTCTTGCCGAGTACCGCACCCACGCCGATCGCCAGGGCGTCGGCGGCGACCATGCCGACCGTGGACCCGAGCCAGGTGCCGAACCAGCCCTCCTGGGTGGCCAGGGTGATGGTGGCGAGCATCGTCTTGTCGCCCAGCTCGGCGAGGAAGAAGAACACGCCGACGACCAGGATCGCCCGGCCGGTCGCGCTGGCCGCCTTGCGCTCGTCGGCCTCGGTCAGCTCGTCGCCGCGCAGCGTCCACAGCGCGAAGCCGAGGAACGCGATGCCGGCGCACACCTCGATCGTGCCCTGGTAGTCGCCGAACGCGTCGCCGATGGCGTACCCGATCCCGACCGACGCGAGGTGCACGATCGCGGTGGCGGCGGTCAGGCCGATGAGCACGTCACGGGCGCGGTAGCGGGTGGCGAAGGTCATCGCCATCAGCTGGCTCTTGTCGCCGAGCTCGGCCACGAAGATGACCGCGGTGCTCAACAAGAAGGCGTACATCTGGTTCCTCTCCGGCGCCCGACCGGAGGAACCCGTCGCGATGACGTGCCTTCGACCAGGCACGTCCATTCATCACGGGTCGCACATCTGGTCGAAAGTCTCGTCCGCCACCTCCGCAGGTGGCCCGATGTGCCGGGCCCGCGGACTGCACGGGCCAGTGTGTCGACACAACTGTTGAGGACTACTCCCCTTCGTGCCGGTGAGTCTAGCGCGATCGTCGCCCGCCCGTCCCATCGGCGCGCGGTCCTCACCCGGCGACAGGGGCGAGCGCCGACGCCAGGGACCGCAGCACGTCGGGGGCGACGCGGTAGTAGGCCCACCGGCCGCGCTGCTCCCGCGTCGCGAGTCCCGCCTCCACCAGCAGCCTCATGTGGTGCGACACGGTGGGCTGGCTGAGCCCGACCGGCTCCGTCAGGTCGCAGATGCATGCCTCGCCGCCGGCCGACGCGGCGATCAGGGAGAGCAGCTTGACCCGGGTCGGGTCGCCGAGCGCCTTGAACATCCGCGCCAGCAGCTCGGCGGTCTCGTCGGCGACCACCCCGCCGGTGACGGGCGAGCAGCAGACGACCAGGTCGGCGGGCTGGATCACCGGCAGCGGAGAGGCCATGACGCCATTGTGCCTCATCCATTGACAACTGTCGATGGGTCGGCCAGGCTGTCGCATCGAAGAACGTCGATGTAATAGCGTCCCCGAGTGGAGGAGCAGTGATGATGAGTGACCTTCCCGTCGTGGTGATCGGCGCCGGCCCGCAGGGCCTGGCCGCCGCCGCCCACCTGCTGGAGCGCGGCGTGGAGCCGCTGGTGCTGGAGTCCGGCGCCGGACCGGCGTCCGCCGTCGCGGAGTGGGGGCACGTGCGGCTGTTCTCGGCCTGGCCCGAGCTGGTCGACGCGGCGGCGGCGCGGCTCCTCGAGCCGACCGGGTGGACGGCTCCGGCGGCGGGCTATCCGACCGGTGCCAGGTGGATCGCCGGCTACCTCGGCCCGCTGGCGGAGGCGCTCGGCGACCGGGTGCGGTACGACGCCCGGGTGACCGGGGTGTCGCGCAAGGGCCGCGACCGGCTGGTCGACGCCGATCGGGCGGCACAGCCGTTCACCGTCCACGTCGTCGACGCGGAGGGCCTCGAGTCGCGGCTCGAGGCCCGGGCCGTGATCGACGCGTCCGGCACCTGGCGTGGGCCGAACCCGGCCGGCGCCGACGGACTCCCCGCCCTGGGCGAGCGGGCCGCGGCCGGCGCGATCGCCTACCAGGTCCCCGACCAGGCCCACCCCGAGCGGTACGCCGGCCGCCACACCGTCGTGGTGGGAGCCGGCGACTCCGCCTTCAACGCCATCCACGAGCTGGTCCGGATCGCCGAGGCGGCTCCGGGCACCCGGATCACCTGGGCCATCCGCCGCGTCGTCGGCGACGGCACCTTCGGCGGCGGTGCCGCCGACGAGCTGCCCGAGCGCGGCGCCCTGGGCCAGCGGGCGAAGAAGGCGGTCGAGTCCGGCGTGGTCGAGCTCGTGACCGGCTTCCGCACCGCGGCGATCCGCCCGGAGGAAGGGCGGGTGGTCCTGACGGGCGAGGACGGCCGCGAGCTCCCCGCCGCCGACACGGTCGTGGTGCTGACCGGGTTCCGCCCCGATCTGTCGTTCCTGTCCGAGATGCGCCTCGACCTCGACCCGACCCTCGAGGCCCCCCGTCGGATCGCGGCCGAGATCGACCCGAACCTCCACTCGTGCGGCTCGGTGCGCGCCACCGGCGCCGCGGACCTGGCCCAGCCGGAGCCGGACCTGTACCTCGTCGGCATGAAGTCCTACGGCCGGGCGCCGACCTTCCTCGCCCTCACCGGCTACGAGCAGGTCCGCAGCGTCGTCGCCGCGATCGCCGGCGACCACGAGGCGGCGGCTCGGATCGAGCTGGCGCTGCCCGACACGGGCGTGTGCGGTGGCGCGGGTGTCTTCGACGACCCGGACGGAGCGGGGGGCGGCTGCTGCACCCCGGCGCCTCCGGAGGTGCTCGAGATCGGCCGGGCTCCTGTCGGCGCCTGATCCCCCTCGCCACTCCAGCGGCGTCCTGGCCACGCTGTGCGTCACGGTCACCGTCGCGTACGGCGTGCTCTACTACGCCTTCACCGTCCTCGCCACGGGGATCGCCGCCGACACCGGGTGGTCGGAGACCGCGGTGACGGCGTCGTTCTCCGCCGGGAGCCTGTTCGGCGCGGTGGCCGGCATCGCGGCGGGTCGCGCACTCCAGCATCGCGGGCCGCGGGTGGTGATGACCACGGGCAGCGTCGTGGGAGCGGCGGGCGTTGCGGTGGTCGCGAGCGCACCGTCCCTGCCGGTCTTCGCCGTCGGCTGGCTCATCGCCGGCGCCGGCAGTGCCGGCACCTTCTACCCGCCGGCCTTCGCGACCCTCACGCACTGGTACGGCGCCCGGCGGGTCCGGGCGATCACGACCCTGACCCTGGTGGCGGGGTTCTCGTCGACCGTCTTCGCGCCGTTGACCGCCGCTCTCGACGACCTGGCCGGGTGGCGGGCCACGTACCTCGCCCTCGGCGTCGTCCTGGCGGCCACGGCCCCCGCGCATGCCGCGGCGCTGCGCCTGCCCTGGCATCCCGACGCACCGGACGCCGCGGCGGCGACCGCCCGGCCGGCATCGGACCGGAGCGTCCTGACCAGCCGCGCCTTCGTGCTGCTGACCGCGTCCGGGGCCCTGACGTCACTGGTCATGTACGCCTCGCTGGTCCACCTCGTCGCGCTGCTGCAGGATCGCGGCGCGGGCGTCCAGCTCGCCGCCTGGGCGGTGGGCCTCAGTGGCGCAGGGCAGGTCGCGGGCCGCCTGCTCTACCCCGCTCTGGACCGACGGATGACACCGAATCCGCGGTCCGTGGCGATCATCCTGGCCCTCGCCACCGCCGTGCTGGCACTCGCCGTCGTCCCCGGGCCGGTGCCGCTGCTGATCGCGATCGCCGTCGTCGCCGGCGCCGCCCGCGGGTTGTTCACCCTGATCAGCGCCACCGTCGTGAGCGAGCAGTGGGGTCCCGAGCGGTACGCCGCCCTGAACGGCGTCTACAACGCGCCGCTCGGGGTGGCCGCGGCCCTCGCTCCGGCGGCCGGCGCGGCGATCGCGAGCTGGACGGGCGGCAGCACCGGCCTATTCGTCACGCTCGGCTGCCTCGGCGTGGGGGCCGCGATACTGACCGCCGCGGCCGGCGTCGTCCGCGCGCGTCCGGCCGGCCACACCGAAGACCGGAACTGAAGCACCCTGCGCGGATAGCGCCGAGCCAGGCCGCGGGGCGCCTCAACGATCGCGCAGACCCAGCTCACGGAGGAGCACCAGCACCCGGCGCTCGATCTCGTCGCGAACCGGGCGGATCGCCTCCACGTCCCTCCCCTGCGGATCGTCGAGCACCCAGTCGACGTACCGAGTGCCGGGCACGTGGGGGCGGGCGTTCTCGCAGCCCATCGTGACGATGACGTCGGCCGCCCGCACGATCTCGTCAGTCCACGGCTTCGGATACGCGTCGGCGATGTCGATGCCGCGCTCGCCCATGGCGGTCACCACCGTCGGGTTCACGTCCGCGTCGGGTTCGGCTCCTCCGGACCACGCCACGGCCCGACCGCTGGCGTGGTGCTCGAAGAAGCCCAACGCCATCTGCGACCGGCCGGCGTTGTGACGGCAGAGGAACAGGACGACGGGACGGCCGTCCGCGTGGCGGCCTTCCAACCTGGCCATCGCCTGCAGCCTCTGACGGCCGAATCGCTCAGCCAAGAGGGGCAGGAAGTTCGCCACGGTCGCCGTGCCGGCGAGCTGGTCGTAGGACGAGTGCACGAGCCGTTCGACGGTGGCCCGGTCGAAGGCACCGGCGAACTCCAGGGCGAGCCGGGAAACCGCTGCCGCGAGGGCGAGCTGCTGGTCGAGGGTGATGGCGGGTCGGGCGTCGGGTCGGGCGTCGGTACTCATCGTCATGCTCCGTGGTCTGGAGGGGTCGTCAGGTCTGCCCGATGAGCGGCGCCAGGCGCCGCACACGAAGGGCGAGCTCGTCGTGAGCACGTTCGAAGGCGCCTCTGCTGCCCGCCGCGACGGGGTCCGGGACGGACCAGTGCACGGGTGCGGCGCCTCCCAGCTCCTCGTGGGCGCGGTCGCACACGGTCACCACCAGGTCGTCTTCACGACGCCCGATCCGGTCGAGGTGCCGTGGGGCGACGTCGGGCAGCTCGAGGTCGTGCCGCCGGGCGACGGCAAGGGCACCGCGCGCGACCCGCTCGGCCGGATGGGTTCCGGCCGACGCGACCGGGATCCGGCTGGCACGACGCCACAGCGCGGCCGCCAGGTGGGAGCGCGCGGTGTTGGCGGTGCACACGAAGACGACCCGGCCCGGTGTCGCGAGCGAGGGCGCGCCGGGTGCGATCGCCGGCTCGGCGACCAGGCGCCAGTAGCTGCGGCGGCCGTCGCCCTCGGAGGGCTGCCGCGCGATGACGCCCGCGCTCTCGAGGAACTTGAGGTGATGGGCGAGGAGGTTGGACGGGATGGCCAACCGCGCCGACAGCTCGGAGGACGCGGCGTCGCCGATCGCGAGCAGGTCGACCACCTGCAGGCGGGTCGGGTCGGCGAGCGCGGCATGGACCGCGACCCGACGACCCAGCTCGGAATTCGACTCAGTGCGCATTGCCTCAATCTTGACTGAGTGATCGCAAGCGGTCAAGATGTGCGGCGTGAGTACTCCCCCGCTTCCCCGCCGCCTGCTGGCCGAGTTCCTCGGCACCGCGCTCCTGGTGGCGGTCGTGGTCGGCTCCGGCATCGCCGCGGAGACGCTCTCCCCCGGCGACGTCGGCCTGCAGCTGCTGGAGAACTCCACCGCGACCGCGCTCGGGCTGACCGTGCTGATCTTGTGGTTCGGGCCGGTCTCGGGGGCGCACTTCAACCCCGTCGTCTCCCTCGCGGACTGGTTCCTCGGCCGCCGGAGCGGCGCGGGCCTGTCCCTGTCCGACGTCGTGGCGTACACCGCAGCCCAGGTCGCCGGCGGGATCGCCGGTGCGGTGCTGGCCAACGTGATGTTCGAGGTCGACCAGGGCCTCTCGGGCAAGGACCGCCTCGGCAGCGGCCCTCTCGTCGCCGAGGTCGTGGCGACCGCGGGGCTCGTGGCGCTGGTCTTCGCGCTCGCCCGCACCGGCCGCGGAGCCCTGGCCGCGCCCGCCGTCGGTGCCTATATCGGGGCGGCGTACTGGTTCACCAGCTCGACCTCGTTCGCCAACCCCGCCGTGACGATCGGCCGGGTCTTCACCGACACCTTCGCCGGCATCGCACCGGGCTCGGCACCGGCCTTCGTGGGCATGCAGCTCGTCGGCCTGATGCTCGGCGTCGCCGTCACGCTCGCGCTCTACCCCGATGCCGGCGAACGGGCCGACGACGTCGTCGTCCCGCACCGACGCTGACCCCGATGGAGGAGATCCCCGTGACCACGTCCGACACCCGCCCGACCGTCCTGTTCGTCTGCGTCCACAACGCCGGCCGCTCGCAGATGGCCGCGGGGTGGCTCGAGCACCTCGCCGGCGACCGGATCGAGGTCCTCTCGGCCGGCTCGCAGCCCGCGGACCTGATCAACCCGGTGGCCGTCGCCGCGATGGCCGAGGAGGGCATCGACATCGCGGGCGAGCAGCCGAAGGTGCTCACCGAGTCGGCCGTGCGGGAGGCCGACGTGGTCGTCACGATGGGCTGCGGCGACGAGTGCCCGTTCTTCCCGGGCAAGCGCTACGAGGACTGGGTCCTCGACGACCCGGCCGGCCAGGGCATCGGCGCGGTGCGGCCGATCCGCGACGAGATCCGCCGCCGGGTCGAGGCCCTGGTCGCCGAGCTGGCGTAGGGCGCGCCTCCCTAGAACCAAGTACTCCACCGCGGCGCGTGGTCCTTGTCCACCAGCACTGCCCGCACGCCCTCCACGAAGTCGTCGCTCGCGATCAGCTCCCGGGCGGTCGCCAGCTCGGCCCGCAGGCACTCCTCGAGCGAGCGGCCGCGGCCCTCGACGAGCAGCCGGTCGGTCACCGCGAGGCTGGACGGCGACGCCGCGTCCAGCGCCGCGCGGGTCTCGTCCGCCCAGGCGCCCGCGGCACCCGCCGTCGCGGTGAGACGGTCCAGGCGACCGCGGATCCCGGCCAGGTCGGGGGCGCTGAAGACCCACTCCAGCTCGGGACGCACCGGCGCCAGCACCCCGGCGTCGCCCGGCTCGTCGGGGGCGAGCTCGCGCAGCAGCTGCTCGAGGGGGCCATCGTAGGCGGCGATCAGCTCGGGCAGCCGGGCCAGGTCGGCGGCCGAGCAGGCGTGGGTGGCAAGGCCCAGCGCGAGCGCGTCGGCGGAGCCGATCCGCGCGCCGGTGAGGCCGAGGTAGCGGCCGGTGTGGCCGGGCAGCCGCGGCAGGAAGTGGGAGCCGCCGACATCGGGGAAGAAGCCGATCCTGGTCTCGGGCATCGCGAACGACGCCGCCGGCGAGACCACGACGAAGGTGCCGTGCACGCTGAGGCCCATCCCGCCGCCCATGCAGATCCCGCCGACCAGCGCCACGACCGGCACCGGGTAGCTGCCGAGCAGTGCGTTGACGGCGTACTCGGTCTCGAAGAACCGCAGGCTCTCGTCGTGCCGGCCGGCCAGGGAGTTCTCCCGGACCCGGCGGATGTCGCCACCGGCGGAGAACGCCCGCTCCGAGGCGCTCTCGACGATCACCGCGCGCAGGTCGGCGTCGCGCCACTCCTCGAGCGCGGCCCGGATCCGCTCGACCATGCCGAGGGTGATCGCGTTGAGGGCGCGGGGGCGGTCGAGCACGATCCGGCCCACCGACCCGAGCCGTTCGATGCGTACGTCGTCGCCCGGGTCCACCACGGACCGCAGTCTCCCAGAGCCCGCGCGAGGCCCGACCCGTGGGCTGCTGGGTACGGTTCACGAGGACACCCGACGACACCGCGACATCGAGGAGCCCCCGTGGACGACCTGTTCGAGATCGACCAGACCCAGCGCCTGCGCCGCGAGGAGGCCGCCGCCCGGCTCCGGGCGCTGGCGGACTCGCTGGAGCGGCACAACAGCGTGACCTTCGAGCGCGACGGCCGCCGGATCACGGTCGACGTACCCGACGAGGTCGAGCTCACCGTCGAGGTCGAGATCGGCGAGGAGAACGAGCTGGAGATCGAGCTCCGCTGGTGACCCGGCGGCCGGTGCCGGTCAGTCCTCGGGCAGCTCGGCGTACGCCGCTTTCATGTCGTTGTACCAACCGAGGGACTTCTTGGGGTGCAGCCAGCGGTACTTCATCTCCTGGCGCGCCTGCTGGTGCGGCACGTCACCGGCCTTGACGACCTCCTTGAGGTGCTTGTCCTGAGCGACGATCACCTCGTCCGCGTCCTTCCCCTGGTGCGCGAGGTCGCAGGGGCCGCCGAGCTGTCGGCAGGTCATGGTCTTCATCGGGATTCCTTCCTGTGGTCCTGTCCTCATGACGTACCGCGACCCGCGAGTGTGACCGCGCGGCGCGTTCTTCTTCCAGGTCGGTGCCGGCGTCAGCGTCGGCGCCGGTGCGCCCCGTCGCGCCGGGCCACCCCGGCGAGGATGTCGGGGTCGGCCCGGAAGTCGATCCGCCGCACGACGCCGTCGGCGACGGTGAAGTCGAAGGCGACCCGGGCCACGCCCCGATCGAACCAGGCCGACCCGGGCCGCGGGCCGACGTAGACCGCGAGGGCCGCGTGGGCCGCACCGTCGAAGAAGGCGGCGATCTCCTGACCTCCCGCGATCCGCGCCGGGGTGCCGATCAGGACCGCCGCGTCGTCGCCGACGACCACGGCGTCGGGCGCGAGCAGCTGCACCAGCCGGGAGAAGTCGCCCTCCCGGGCGGCGGCCATGAAGGCGTCGACGACCTCCCAGTCGGCCAACGCGTCCTCCGCACGGGGTTGCGCCACCTTGCCGCGCGCCCGGGACGCCAGCTTGCGCGCCGCGATCGGCGTGACGTCGAGGAGCGCGGCGATCGTCGAGAAGTCGAAGCCGAAGCTGTCGTGCAGCACGAACGCGACTCGCTCGCCCGGGCTCAGCCGGTCCAGCACCACCTGCAGGGCGACCCCGACGGTGTCGGCGAGCGCCACGTCGTCGGCCGGATCCGGCGCGACCTCGGGAAGCTCGATGTCGGCCGCGGGCACCGGCGTGCGCGCCCGCAGGCGGTCCAGGCAGAGCCGGGTGGTCACCGTCGTCAGCCAGGCCGGCAGGTTCTCGATGTCGGCATCGCTGCCGTGCAGCCGGAGCCACGCGAGCTGGACGACGTCCTCGGCCTCGCTCGCGTCGCCGAGCACGTGGGTCGCCAGCCCCACGAGTCGCGGCCGCTCGGCCTCGAAGCCCTCGGTGCGGTCCATGGCCGCCAGCCTCGCACGTCGGGCCACGTGCGAGGCTGGGTCCGTGAACGGAGACCAGCTCGCGCAGTGGCTCGAGGGCCTCGGTCTGGCCGACCAGCTGGGCGCGGCCGGGCTGCCGACCTTCGAGCGCGACCTCGGCGGCATCGCCCGCTGGCGCGATCCGGGCACCGGCGCCCCGCTCACCGACGAGCAGCTCGCCGACCTCGACCGGCTGCTCCACCAGGACGGGGACGATCCGGCTCACGCCGTGCCCCTCGCGCTGGTGCAGCTGCGCCGCCGGGCCCAGGTGCGCGCCGGGCTCCTCGCCTCGCCGACCCACACCTACGCGAGCCTCGCCGAGGTGCGCGGGGTGTCGGAGAACGCCGCCCGGTTCGCCGTGCACAAGGCGGCCGAGCGGGGGGCGTTGCTCGTCGTTCCGCACGACGGGGGCGTGCTCGTCCCCGCCTTTCAGCTGGGCGACGACGGCGAGCTGCGACCCGAGCTGGCAGCGGTGCTGGAGCCGCTGCTCGCCTCGACGATGGATCCGTGGCAGGTGTGGACCTGGCTCACCCAGCCCGCCGGGCTGCTCGGTGGACTGATCCCCCACGAGGCCGCGCGCGACGCCGACGAGGCACCGATCGTGCGGCACGCCGCCGTCCGGCTGGCGGAGCGCGCTACCCGCTGAGCCACCTGCCGGTCAGTGCCCGGACAGCCGGCCGGTGAGCCGGGCGTGGAACTCCGCGCTGGCGTCGTTGAGTCCGTGGATCTCGACGACCGTCCCCCTGCGCGCGTACTTGGTCGTGACGGCGTCGAGCGCCGCGACCGTCGAGGCGTCCCAGACATGTGAGGCCGACAGGTCGATGACGACGCGTCCGGGATCCTCCGCATAGTCGAACTGCGCGTAGAGGTCGTTGCTGGAGGCGAAGAACAGCTCACCGGTGACCCGGTAGTGCGCACTCACCGTGCCGTTCGCGTCCGCGACCAGCTCGCGCTCGACGTCGGCGAGGTGCGCGACCCGGCGGGCGAACAGGACCATCGCGACGAGGACGCCCACCGTCACGCCGATCGCCAGGTTGTGGGTGACGACCGTGACCACGACGGTCGCGAGCATGACCGTCGTCTCCGAGCGCGGCATCCGGCGCAGCATCCGCAAGGAGTGCCAGTCGAAGGTGCCGACCGAGACCATCACCATCACCGCGACGAGCGCGGCCATCGGGATCAACGCGACGACATCGCCGAAGCCGACGACCAGCACCAGCAGGAACACACCGGCGAGGAGGGTCGAGATCCGGGTGCGGGCCCCGGAGACCTTCACGTTGATCATCGTCTGGCCGATCATCGCGCAGCCGCCCATGCCGCCGAAGAACCCGGTGATCACGTTGGCGGCGCCCTGGCCCATCGCCTCGCGGGTCTTGTCGGAGTGGGTGTCGGTGATGTCGTCGACGAGCTTCGCGGTCAGTAGCGACTCGAGCAGGCCGACGAGCGCCATCGCCAGGGCGTACGGCGCGATCGTCTGAAGCGTGTCGAGCGTGAAGGGGACGTCCGGCACGAACCAGGCGGGCAGGCTGTCCGGCAGCGCGCCCTCGTCTCCGACATCGGGTACGTCGATGCCGGCCGCGAGCACGAACCCGGTCAGGGCGACGATCGCGACCAGCGGAGCCGGCACCACCGCACTGATCCGGGGGAAGCCGACGATGACCGCGATCCCGACGGCGGTCAGCGGATACACCGCCCACGGGACGTCGACCAGGTGGTCGACCTGGGCCTCGAAGATCAAGATCGCCAGGGCGTTGACGAAGCCGACCATGACGGAGCGCGGGATGAACCGCATCAGGCGAGCCACCCCCGCGAGGGCGAGCACCACCTGGATCAGCCCGCCGAGCAGCACGGTCGCGATCAGGTAGTCGTAGCCGTGGTCGCGCATCACCGGCGCGATCACCAGCGCCACGGCACCGGTCGCCGCCGAGATCATCGCCGGGCGGCCGCCGAGGAAGGAGATCGCGACGGCCATGGTGAACGACGCGAACAGGCCGACCCGCGGGTCGACGCCCGCGATGATCGAAAAGGAGATCGCCTCGGGGATCAGCGCCAGCGCGACGACCAGGCCGGCGAGGACCTCCGTGCGCAGCACCCGCGGCGACCGCAGCGCGGACCGGACGGAGATGGAGTCGCTCACGGTCACTGGACTCTACCCTCACGTTACGTGAGAGTTGGCATCGCCGACGCGTACGGCAGGATCGGCCCATGATGCAGATCGGCGAGGTCGCCGCCCGCACCGAGCTGTCGCTGCGCAGCCTGCGGCACTGGGACGAGGTCGGCCTGCTCCGGCCCTCCGGCCGCTCCGACGGGGGCTTCCGGCTCTACACCGAGGACGACGTCGAGAAGATCCTGGTGATCCGGCGGATGAAGCCCCTGGGCTTCACCCTCGATGAGATGAGCGCCGCCATGCGCGACATCGAGGCACTCCGCGACCCCGAGGCAGCCCCCCGCCACGCCACCGCCCGGGCCCGACTGGACGCGGTGCTCGGCGAGGCCACCGAGCGCCGCGCCCGACTGGTCGCGCAGCTCGCCATGGCCGACGAGTTCCTCGACCAGCTCGCCCGGCAGCTGGGCTGAGCCGCGCACCGTCGGGCACGGTCGGGCGCGGTCAGGCCAGCGCACCCTCCGGCTGGAGGTGAGTGGTGATGCCCGCCATGTTCCAGGTGTTGATGGTGCCGACAGCCACGATCAGGTCGGCCCGGCGCTCCTCGCCGAGCAGCCGGCCGGCCTCCTCCCACAGGTCGTCGTCGATCGCGCCGATGCCACCGGTCAGTCGCTCGGTGAAGGCGAGGGCGACCCGCTCGGTCTCGTCGAAGAACGGGCTCTCCTGCCACGCGGCGACGCCGTGCAGCTTGCGGCTCGGCGTACCGCGCCGCTCCAGGTCGATGGCGTGCATGTCGACGCAGTAGGCGCAGCCGTTGAGCTGCGAGGCGCGCAGCTTGACCAGGTCGTACAGCACCGGGCCGAGGGCCTTCTTCATCCGGCCGTCGAGCGCCAGCAGTGCCTGGAACGTCTCCGGGGTCGCGTCCCGGATCGGGGTGCGGGTCATGAGCTCTTCCTCTCAGTAGTGGATATTCGATGTCCAGTTTTCAGACGAGCGACCGGACCGGAGGGTCCGACCGCGGCTCAGGTGCGGGCGAAGTGCCGGCGTACGTCCGTGGCGACCCGCCGCGGGGTGCCCTCGGCGAGGTCGAGGACGGAGGTCGCCGCCAGCTCCCGGCGCCAGGCGAGCTCAGCGCCGCGCATGGCGTGGGCGATGCCGCAGGGCTTGGCGAACTCCCGGTCCGGCCGGCCCTCGTTCGGGCCACGGCGGCGGATCTCGGTGCACGCGAACGCGTCGTCGGGACCCTCGATCGCCGCGACCACGTCCATCAGCGTGATCCGGTCGGCGGATCGGGCCAGCCGCACGCCACCTCTCTTGCCGGCCACGGACTCGGTGATGCCGGCCCGGGTGAGGGCCTGGACCTGCTTGACGAGGTACGGCGCCGGCAGGTCGTAGACCTCGGCCAGCCGGGCCACGGGAACCGGCGCCGGGACGGCCTGCCCCTCCTCGAGCCAGTGCAGCAGCACACAGACGTGGGCCGCCCACTCGACCCCCTCGTTCATCCGCACGAGACCCGCCTCCCCTTGAACTGGATACAGGCTATCCAGATAGGGCGGGTCGCACAAGGAGCCTCAGGCCGAGCGCGGCGCGTACATGATGATCGCCACGCCCACGAGGCAGACCAGCGCGCCCGTGACGTCGTACCGGTCGGGCCGGAAGCCGTCGAGCGCCATCCCCCACAGCAGCGAGCCGGCCACGAACACGCCGCCGTACGCCGCCAGGATCCGGCCGAAGTGCGCGTCCGGCTGGAGGGTCGCGACGAACCCGTAGAGGCCGAGCGCGATCACGCCGGCCCCGATCCACAGCCAGCCGCGGTGCTCCCGCACGCCCTGCCAGACCAGCCACGCGCCGCCGATCTCGGCGACGGCGGCCAGCACGAACAGCGGGATCGAGCGCACCAGGTCCATGGCTCGATCCTCCCAGGCGAGAGGCGCTCTCCGGCAGCTTGCTGCCTTACCCAGCGCCGAAGACGCGCTCGACCAGTCGACTCAGAAGTAGCCGCCGGGGCGCTCGGCGGTGTCGCCGGGCCGGTGGCCGTCCTGCCAGTCGGTGATCGTGCTGCGCGCGTCGAGGTCGACGTCCGGGTTGGCCCGGATGAACTCGTGGACGACCTGCTCGGGGTCGACCCGCTCCCGGTTGACGATCAGCCGCGCGTACGCGACGAGCTCACGCACCGTGAAGGTCCGGAACCCGTCCCGGTCCTGTACCTGGGTCGCCGATCCGTAGTGCGCTCCGTAGCCCTGTGCCCGAGTCATGGGCTCACGGTACCCGTGGCCGCTGGGCGGCCGTCACCCGAGCACGGTACGACGGCTCACCAGAAACTCGTTGGCCCTCACGCTTGACCTTGACGCGGCGTCAACCCCGCACCCTCGTGCTGAGGCCGTCCGGCCTCACACCAGGAAGGGAAGCACAGCCATGACACGACACGAAGCGATCGCCATCCGGGTCGCCGGCGCCGAGAAGTCGTTCGGCGAGCTGCCGGTGCTCCGCGGGGTCGACCTCGAGGTCGCCGCGGGCAGCATCGTCGCTCTGCTCGGCTCCAACGGCGCCGGCAAGACGACCCTGATCCGGATCCTCACGACCTTGACCAGGGCGGACGCCGGGACGGCCTCCGTCCAGGGCTACGACGTCGCCACCCAGCCGGCCGAGGTGCGCGAGTCCTTCAGCCTCACCGGTCAGTTCGCCGCGGTGGACGAGATCCTGACCGGCCGCGAGAACCTGATCCTGGTCGCGCGGCTGCGCCACCTGCCGGATCCCGGGACGGTGGCCGACGACCTGCTCGCGCGCTTCTCCCTGACCGACGCGGGCGGGCGGCGGACGGCGACGTACTCGGGCGGCATGCGGCGGCGCCTCGACATCGCGATGAGCCTGATCGGCGATCCGCCGGTCATCTTCCTGGACGAGCCGACGACCGGTCTCGACCCGCAGGGCCGGATCGAGGTGTGGCAGGCCGTCCGGGAGCTCGCCGCGGGAGGCACCACGGTCCTGCTCACCACCCAGTACCTCGACGAGGCCGAGGAGCTTGCCGACCGGATCGCCATCCTCCACGAGGGCCGGATCATCGTCGACGGCACGCTCGCGGAGCTCAAGGCGCTGCTCCCTCCCGCCCGCGTCGAGTACGTCGAGAAGCAGCCGTCGCTCGAGGAGATCTTCCTCGCGCTCGTCGGCGCCGAGCGTTGAGGAGACCGTCATGAGCACCCATGTCGTGAGCGACACCCGGACCCTGCTGGGCCGGTCGCTGCGCCACATCCTGCGCAGCCCCGACACCATCATCACCACCGCGATCACGCCGATCGCGATGATGCTGCTGTTCGTCTACGTCTTCGGCGCCGCCATCGAGGCCGGCGACGGCGAGTACGTCGACTACCTGCTGCCCGGCATCCTCCTGATGACGATCGCCTCGGGCATCGCCTACACGTCCTACCGGCTCTTCCTGGACCTCAAGGGCGGGATCTTCGAGCGCTTCCTGTCGATGCCGATCGCGCGGTCCGCGGCGCTGTGGGGCCATGTGCTGACCTCGCTCGTCGCGAACCTCATGTCGGTCGTGCTGGTCGTGCTCGTCGCCCTGCTGATGGGCTTCCGGTCCGGCGCCGGGGTGCTCGCCTGGCTCGGGGTCGCCGGCATCCTGGTCCTGTTCACCCTCGCGCTGACCTGGCTGGCGGTGATCGCCGGGCTGGCCGCCAAGTCGCCCGACGGCGCGGGCGGCTTCGCCTACCCGATCATCTTCCTGCCCTTCGTCAGCTCGGCGTTCGTGCCGACCGAGGGCATGCCCGGCCCGGTGCGCTGGTTCGCCGAGAATCAACCGGTCACCTCGATCGTCAACACGCTGCGCGGCCTCCTCGACGAGCAGCCGGTCGGCGACGACGCCTGGATCGCGCTGGCGTGGTGCGTCGGCCTCCTGGTGCTCGCGTACGGGATCGCGGCGCGGGTCTACCGCCGCCGGTTCGCCTGAGGGCAGGCTGGAGTCATGCTCACGATCGGACAGCTGGCGTCGTACGCCGGGGTGACCATCCGCGCGGTGCGGCACTACCACCAGGTGGGGCTGCTGCCGGAGCCGGAGCGGGACCGGTCCGGCTATCGGTCCTACGACGCCGACGCGGTGGTCCGGCTGATCCGGATCCGCACGCTCGCCGACGCCGGGGTGCCGCTGGCCCGGGTGCAGGAGCTGCTCGCCGCCGACCCGGCGACGTTCAGCGTCGCGATCGACGAGATCGACCGGCGGCTGCGCGCGGAGATCCGCGAGCTGCAGGAGCACCGGCGGCGGATCGCCCAGCTGGGGTCCGGCGACTCCCTGGCGGTGCCGGATGAGGTCGCGGACTACCTCGACCGGGTGCGGAGCATCGGCGCGCCCGACGTGCTGCTCGAGGGCGAGCGGGACGCCTGGATCCTGATCGCGGCCCGCTACCCCGACCAGATCCCCGCGTTCATGGCCGACAAGCGGGCCCAGCTGGAGGACGAGCGGAACGTCCGGTTCTACCAGCTGATCGGCGAGCTGGTCCGCGACGACGGCGCCGACCACGAGCGGCTCGTGCACGAGATGGCGGACCTGCTCGTGGAGCTCTTCGAGGAGGCCGCCGCGGCCGGCCAGCTCGCTCAGCAGGACGAGTTCATGGACGACTCCGCCTTCATCCGTCTGCTGGACTCGATGGCGAACGAGCACCCGCCCGTCCGGCGGCTGCGCGAGCTCCTCGCCGAGCGCGGGTGGGCGGGGTGGACCCGCATCGAGCGACTCGAGACGTGAGCGATGATTCCGCCACGCCGTACCGGTCGACCCTGCATGGCGGTGCTCGATGACGTCCGGTCGCTCGGCGACGAGCTGGAGCGGTCGTACCCCGTCTATGTCCGCGACCGGCTCAGGTTCCGGGTCGGGCAGCTCGTGTACGTCGCGTTCTCCCGCGACGAGACCGTGATGGGCTTCGCGTTCCCCAAGGAGGAGCGGGCCGCACTCGTCGCCGGCGCGCCGGAGCGGTTCCGGCTGCCCGGGGAGTCCGACCTCCGGTTCAACTGGGTCGACGCCGAGCTGGCCGCCCTGGAGCCGGCCGAGGCCCGCGAGCTCGTCGTCGACGCGTGGCGGATGGTCGTGCCGCTCAAGGTGTCCCGCGCCTGGGACCTCACCCACCCCGACGGCCCGGGCTGAGTCCCCGTGCCCCGGGCCGGCTCAGTGGATGATGACCGGGGCACCCGTGGTGCCCGGTCCGGCCCCGTCCTGGTCGTCGAGGAGATGGGACTCCTCGCGCCGGCGCGGCAGGAACGCGACGGGGATCAGGGTCAGGACCAGCGCAACCGTCGCCACCCCGTAGGCCGACGAGAACGAGTCGGCGAGGTCGTTCAGCGCCAGGCCCTGCGCCGCATCGCCGAGGCGCTGCATCGTCTCCGTGGCCCAGGCGGGCGGCTGGATGCCCAGCCGCTCGGCGTCGGCCAGGGACCGGACCGCCTTGAGCGCCTCGGACGCGTTCTGCTGGTTGGTCAGCACCACCGACATGACGGCCACGCCGACGGAGGCCGCGACCTGCTGGATGACGTTGATCAGGGTGGTGCCGCGGGCGACGTGGTGGGACTGGAGCGTCTTCAGCGCCGAGGTGAAGACCGGCATCATCGTGCCGCCCATGCCCAGGCCCATGATGAACAGGAAGGTGATGAGCTGCCAGTACGGCGTGTCGGGATCGGTGCTGAACGCGAGGCCGGCGACGCCGACGATGATGCCGATGAAGCCGAACGGCACGACCCGGCCGACCGGGTACTTGTCGGCGAGTGTTCCGGCCAGGGGCATGGTGAGCATCGCGCCCAGTCCCTGGGGCGCCACCAGCAGCCCGGCGTGCAGGACGTCCTCGCCCCGGACCTGCTGGAAGTAGGTCGGCACCAGGAGCATCGCGCCGAAGAAGGAGCCGGCGAAGAAGAACATCACCAGGGTGGCGACCGTCAGGTTCCGGTCGCGGAACAGTCGCAGATCCAGCAGCGGGTGCTCGGGCCGGAACGACCAGGCCACGAAGCCGAGGATGAGGGCCAGCCCGATCAGCCCCGGGACGAGGACCTTGGTGGCCGCCACCGTCCCCTCCTCGGGGATGGTGGAGACGCCGTACAGGAAGAGGGCCAGGCCGGGCGACATGAGCGCCATCCCGACGAAGTCGAAGCGCTCGCCCGGCTGCGGGGCGTCCTTGGGCAGTGCGTAGAGCGAGTAGGCGATCGCCGCCACGCCGAGCGGCAGGTTGATCATGAAGATCCAGTGCCAGGAGACGCTGTCGATGATCCAGCCGCCGAGGATCGGGCCGAGGATCGGGCCCAGCAGCATGGGGATGCCCATGATCGCCATCAGCCGGCCGAGCCGGTGCGGGCCGGCGATCCGGGTCAGGATCATCATGCCGAGCGGCATCAGCATGCCGCCGCCCAGGCCCTGCAGGACCCGGAACGCGATGAGCGCCTCGATGTTCCAGGCGAGGCCGCACAGGACCGAGCCGAGGGTGAACAGCACCAGCGCCATCAGGTAGAGCCGCTTGGTGCCGAAGCGGTCGGCGGCCCAGCCGGTGACCGGGATGATCGCGGCCAGCGCGAGGGTGTAGCCGGTGATGGTCCAGGCCACGGTCGAGTAGGCGTCGACCTCGAACTCGGTCAGGAACGTCGGCAGCGCGACGTTGACGACGGTCGTGTCCAGGATCGCCATGATCGAGCCGAGGACCACGACGGCCGCGACCTTGAGGATGTCGGGCGTGATCCGGTCGTCCTCGTCGCCCAGGCCCGGGGTCGGGCCTCCAGGCGCGCTGGCGGTACTGCTCATCAGGTCTCCTCTGGTGCTTCCTGGGCCGGGGCCGCGCCGTCAGCGGGCAACGATCTCGGCGTTGGTGTCGGCGTTGGTGTCGGCGTTGGTGTCGGCGTTGGTGTCGGCGTTGGCCCCGTGGGTGCTGCCCTGGCCGAGCACGTCGGCGCTGGCGAGCAGGCGGTGCAGCACGGCGTTGAACTCCCCGACCTCCGCGTCGGGCAGCCGGCCGATGAACATCCGCAGCGCCGCCCGGCGGGGCTCCTGGTGCCGGTCGACCAGGTCGCGGCCCTTGGGGGTGATCGAGACCAGCCGGACCCGTCGGTCTTCGCGGCTCTCCCGCCGCTCCAGCAGGCCGAGCCGGACCAGCCGGTGGATGTTGCGGCAGGCCGCGGGCGCGGACAGCTCCATCCGCTCCGCGATCCGGTTCACGGGCAGGGGGGCGTCGGCCATGGTCAGCATCAGCAGCGTGCGGATCTGGGTCAGCGAGAGGTCACGATCGGCGAGGTAGGTGAGCCCCTCCCGCTCCGCGAGGGTCCACAGGGACTGCAGGAACTGCTCCAGCCCCTCGAACAACTCGTCGCGCTCCCTCACGGGCCGAGACGCTACCTAATTCATTGCGCACGCGCAATCATTCCTGTAGGACAGTGTTTGCGGTGGCGACTGGCAACGACAGGAGGGCGCACGGCCGATGACACTTCGTGACCTCGCGACGGGGGGCAGGGGCGCGCCGGACGCCACGCCCGCGGCCGCCGCGACGCGGTCCCGGGTCGCCGGGCGGTGGACCATCACGCTCGTCGAGGGCGGCGCGCTGCTGGTCCTGGCCGTGGCCTACACGCTCATCCGCGCGGCCCAGGGGGAAGACGTCGCCGGCGCGCTCGCCCACTCCCGCGCGATCGCGGACGTCGAGCACTGGCTGATCCAGCACCTCGAGCGCCCGGCCAACAGCTGGCTCGCGTCGATCCCGGTGCTCGCCGTGCCGGCCTGCTACTTCTACGCCGTCTTCCACTACGCCGCGACGCCGCTGGTCCTCTACCGCTCCTGGCGCCTCGGCGGCTGGGTCCACCAGCGCGGCTACTGGACCCTGATCATCGCCTCCGCCATCGCGCTGGTGATCTACGCCCGCTTTCCCGTCGCCCCGCCCCGGCTCCTGCCCGACCTGGGCATGATCGACGTGATGCGCGCGTACGCCGACTACGGCTGGTGGGGCGACGCCGCGTCGGCGCCGCGCGGCATCGGCGACGCCACCAACCAGTACGCCGCCATGCCCTCCCTCCACTTCGGCTGGTCGCTGTGGTGCGCCATCCAGATGTGGAGCTTCCCCGGCTCGTGGTGGCGGGTCGCGGCCGTGCTCTACCCCACCGTGCAGGTCCTCGTCGTGATCAGCACCGCCAACCACTACCTCCTCGACGTGGTCGCCGGCGGACTGTGCGTGCTCGTGGCGATGGGCCTCGTCGTCGGGTTCCGGCGGCTGGCCGGGCGGCCCCCGGCTGCGGACTAGGTCGGCCCCACCCGGCCGGTGTCGTAGGCCCACATCGCGATCTCGACCCTGTTCCGGGCGCCGATCTTGGTCAGCAGGCTCGCGACGTGGGTCTTGGCGGTGGTCAGGCTGATGAACAGCTCGGCGGCGATCTCGGCGTTCGTGCGGCCGACCGCGACCAGTCTCAGCACCTCCTCCTCGCGTTGGGTGAGCCGTTCGACCGGTCGGGTACGGCGTTTCGACGGCGCTCCCGCGGCGAGGGTCGCCAGCAGCCGCCGGGTGACGTTCGGCGCGATCAGGGCATCACCGACGGCGGCGGCATGGACTGCCTGCACCAGCAGCTCCGGCCCGGCGTCCTTGAGGAGGAAGCCGCGGGCGCCGGCGCGCAGCGCGCCGTGGACGTACTCGTCGAGGTCGAACGTCGTGATCACCACCACCGCGATCGGGTCCGGGACGTCCCGCCCGGCGAGGAGCTCGGTCACCTCGATGCCGTCCAGCCCGGGCATCCGGATGTCGACCAGGCACACGTCGGGCCGGAGCCGCTGCGCCAGCTCGACGGCGGCCCGGCCGTCGGCGGCCTGGCCGACGACCTCGATGTCGGGCTGGTCGTCGAGGATCATCGACAGGCCGGTGCGCACCAGGTCCTGGTCGTCGGCCACCAGCACGCGCACCGTCATCGGCCCACCTTCATCGCTCTGCCTCCGCCGGCAGCTCCGCGTCGACCGCCCACCCGCCCCCGGGCGCCGGCCCGGCGCGCAGCGTACCGCCGAGCAGGTTCACCCGCTCGCTCATCCCCAGCAGCCCGAAGCCGTGGCTCGCCGGCCGCGCCGGGTCGACCTGGCCGTCGTCGCTCACCCGGAGCCGCAGACGTCCGGCGTCCTCGGCGACCCTGATCTCCACCCGCGAGGCGTTGCGGGCGTGCCGCAGCGCGTTGGTCAGCGCCTCCTGCGCGATCCGGTACCCGGCTGCGTCGACCTGGGGCCGGATCCCGGCGAGATCGCCGGCCAGCTCGACGTCGACGACCGGGACCGGGTCACGGCGGGCGAGGGACCTCAGGTCGGCGACGCCGGGTCGGGGCGCGTAGTCCGCCGGCGCTCCGTCGCGCAGCACCCGGACCATCGCCCGCATCTCCGCCAGGGTCCGCGACGCCTCCCCTTCGATGACCTCCAGCGCCTCGATCGCCGCCTCGGGTCGCTTCCTGGCCATCGTCCGGCCGGTCTGCGCCTGCACCGCGATCGCCGAGACGTGGTGGGCGACCGAGTCGTGCAGCTCACGCGCGAGGCCGACCCGCTCCTGGCTGCGGACCTGGTCGAACGCCCGGCGCCGGCTCTCGGCGCGGTAGCGGAACGCCGCTCCGCCCGCCACGACCGCGGCCAGGACGGCGAGCCCGCCGAAGAGCTCAGCCGGCCCGGTGTAGTCGGTCACGGCGCTGAACCCCGACACCGCCGCGGCCACCACCAGGCCGACCACGATCTGTCGTCCCGATCCCCAGCGGACCAGGGCGTAGACGAGCACCAGGACGTAGGTCATCGTGGTCAGGCCCACCCCCGAGACCCCGGCCAGCTGACTCGCCAGTCCCAGGAACAGGCCGGTGCCGAGGCCCACCACGACGCAGGCCAACGGGTGCGTACGCCGCCACAGCAGCACCGGTGCGAGTGCGATCGCCACGACCGTCGCGACCGGGCGCCAGGTGACGTCCTCGACGAAGACGCCCTCGAGCAGCGCCGCCACCATCAGCACGCCGACCAGCACCCGGTCACGCCGCGCCGGCGGGGGCGGGTCGGCGGCACGCGGCTCGTCCCAGAGCGAGCGCAGGGCGGTCGTGATCACCCACCCAGCCTAGGGATCGCCGGCATGTCGAGTATCGGCCGAAAGAACGAGACGGGTCCGGCCTCGATGACGATGTGGCGGAGGCCCGGGCGCCGCGAGGCTTCCGGTCATGATCACCGTCGACCACCTGACCAAGAGATATCGCGGCGCGACCGCCGTGGACGACGTCTCGTTCGCCGCCCGCCCGGGCCGGGTGACCGGCTTCCTCGGCCCCAACGGGGCCGGCAAGTCGACCACCATGCGGGTCATGGTCGGCCTGAGCCCGGCCACCTCCGGCCACGTGGAGGTCCTCGGCGGCCGGTACGCCGACCTGCCGAACCCGGGCCTCGCGATCGGCGTACTCCTCGACGCCTCGGCCCAGCACGCCGGCCGGACCGGCCGCGAGGTGCTCACCATCGCGGCCCGCACCATGGGGCTGCCGACCAGCCGAGTGCCCGAGATGCTGCGCCGCGTGTCGCTGACGGAGACGGAGGGCGACGGCAGGATCCGCAACTACTCCCTCGGCATGCGGCAACGGCTCGGCATCGCGACGGCCCTGATCGGGGACCCCGAGGTGCTCATCCTCGACGAGCCCGCCAACGGCCTCGACCCCGCCGGCATCCGCTGGATGCGCGACCTGCTGCGCGACTTCGCCGACCAGGGCGGCACCGTGCTGCTGTCCTCGCACCTGCTGCACGAGATCGAGGTCGTCGCCGACGACCTGGTCGTCATCGGCAACGGCCGGATCGTCGCCCAGGGGAGCAAGCAGGACCTGCTCTCGACGGCCGGGACCGTCGTCTCGTCCGCGGACGACACCCGGCTCGCCGGCGCCCTCGCGGACGCCGGCATCAGCGCGTCACCCTCGGGCGGAGGCTCGCTGCACACCCCCGCCGATCCTCACCTCGTCGGCCGGATCGCCCTGGCGGCCGGCATCGCCCTCACCGAGCTGCGCTCCGCGGACAGCGCCGGTCTGGAGGAGATGTTCCTGGAGCTCACCGCGGAGTCCCAGCGCGACGGCAACGTTCCCGAAGGAGGGGCAGCAGCATGACCACCCAGGCCGCTCAGACCGCCACGACCACCGCGACCGCCCGGCGCGCCGTACCTCCGATCCCGACCAGCCGGATCGTCGGCGTCGAGCTGCGCAAGATGTTCGACACCCGCTCCGGCTTCTGGCTGCTCCTGAGCATCGGCGTCCTGTCGGTCGTCGCGACCGCGGCCGCCATCGTCTTCGCCCCCGAGCGCTCCCTCAGCTACGAGACCCTCACCACCGCGCTCGGCTTTCCGATGACGCTGCTCCTCCCCATGATCGCGATCCTCGCGGTCACCAGCGAGTGGAGCCAGCGCAGCGGACTGACGACGTTCACGCTCGTCCCCAGCCGGGGGCGGGTCATCGGCGCGAAGGCGATCGCGACCATCGTCGTCGGGATCGTGTCCATGCTGGTGGCCTTCACTATCGGCGCCGTCGGCAATGTCGTAGGCTCCGCCCTCGCCGGGGACGACGCGGTGTGGAACATCGGGCCCGCCCACGCCGCCCAGATCGTCCTGGGCGACCTGGTGGGGATGGCCATCGGCTTCACCCTGGGCGTGGTGCTGCGCAGCTCCGCAGCCGCCATCGTCGGCTACTTCGTGCTGTCCTTCGTCCTCTCCGGCATCCTGCTGCTGCTGGCCCAGGTACGGGAGGGGTTCACCGACCTCCAGCCCTGGCTCGACTGGAACCACACGCAGGTCGTCCTGTTCGAGGGCGAGACCTCCTCGGTCCAGGAGTGGGTCCAGCTCGCAGCGACCACGATGCTCTGGATCGTCGTACCGCTCGTCGTCGGGCTGGTGCTGCTGCGCCGCTCGGAGGTCAAGTAGCCGGTCCTGAACTCACGCCGCTGCGCGGCCTTCCGCCCGGGCCTCGAGGAAGCGTGCTCAGGCCGTGTCGCCGCTGGGGAGGATGGCGCAGCGGGTGGGCCGGGTGAACGGGTCCCGCTGGTCCCGCACGATCCGGACTGCTGCACCCGGCTCGAGCGGGCCCAGCTCCTCGGGCAGTCGCCGACACTCGCTCACCAGGAGCAGGCGATCCGTCGTGCGGACGGTGACCTCCGTGGGCCACCAGTCGCCATCGGGCTCACCGGTGACGCGCAGCGAGACCACGACGGCGTCCTCCAGCACGCTGCCGCCCCGGAACGGTTCGCGGAGGCGGACCAGGGCGACCGGGTCCGCGCCACGCTCGAGCCGGACCAGGTGCTTCATGGTCGGGAACCTGCGGATGCCGATCAGGGTCCCCGGCCTCGCCGACCAGCCATCACCCGCACGGAACCGGTGATCGCCGTGGACCAGCTCGGACGTCGCCGATCCCAGAGGCCGGGCGATCACGCGGACCCGGTGCTGATCGTCCGCGCCGGCATTTCCCCAGTCGGCGATCTCGACCCCGACCACGACGGCCACCTCCAGCTCCGTCCCGGGTCGCGGTCGCTCCGCGTCGTCGTCGGAGACGACGAGCACGGTGCCGACCAGGCTCGACGCCGTCGCGGCGCCGAACAGCACCCACGACCAGTGCGCGTCGGTCAGCAGCAGGATCGCGACGGTCGCCACGACGGTGAGGACCTCGAGGGGCAGTGCGACGCGGATGCGCCGGCGGACCCGCTGCAGCTGCCGCGCGTGGACCGCCTTCATGAATGCATCGGGCTCGCCGGTGTCTCGCGGGATGCTCATCAGAACCACATGGGCCACAACGCCCAGCGCCCATCCCGACCCGACCGCCGCACGGTCAGCTCGGTCACGACCACGTCACCGGAGTGGCGTACGGCGGCGATCTCCTCGGCCCTCAGGAAGCCCTGGACACTCAGCGCGGAGCCGGTACGCATGAAGGTGACCACGACCTCCACCTGACCGGCGCGAACCGTGCCGGTCGGCCGGATCCTCGAGATCGGGAACCGCTCGGGGTGGGGATCGCGCAGCAGCTCCTCGGCTCCATCGTCGAGCAGGCCGAGCGCACGACGGTGCCCCAACATCACCCGGGCGACGGCGACCGCATCCAGGTGCCAGGCCGGACGCCAGGTGTTGCCCCGCAGGTCCGAGAAGCCCGGTGGCTCCGGATACACCGGCAAGAAGGTGCCCGGGCGCAGGTTGACGGCGTCGTTCGCATCCAGCCGAATCGTCGTCCGCTCCCCGTCGGGAAGCCGGAGACGCAACGCCGTCGGGACGGTCCCGGTCTCGTCCGCGCCGCTGCCATCGGGCAGCTCGACGAGCTCGGCCACCACCGGATCGACGGCACAGACGCGGTCGTCGGGATAGGGTCCGCCGGCGAGCCAGTCGTGCACCGCCATCGGGCCCCTCGCCCAGCGCGAGACCACGGCGTCGAAGTAGCTCGCGGGATCGTGCGGTGCGGGCGGGCCTGCCTTCAACTCACGCCACGCCGCGATCTCGAAGCCCCAGACCATCAGGCAGACCAGCGCCGCGACGAGGAACAGGATGACGGCGACGATCTGGTCCGCGTCCATCGTTGTCCTCGCTCCCGGCTCCCTCGCTCCTCGGTACGACGGAAGTTCATCGCAGGGGCGGGGCTACCGATCCCAACATCGCCGATCCGGCTCAGAAGTCGTCGTCCGCGGCGAGCAGCTCGGCGACGAAGGCGTCGTCGGGCGGTGCGGCCAGCCGCGTGCGGACGAACCTGCGGACCCGATCGCGGGTCTCGCGGGTCTCGCCGTCGCCGACCCCGACCCGAATGCTGGTCGCGGCCCAGTCGTGGTTCCACGCCGCGGACTCGGTGAGCGGCAGCGGCAAGGTGGCGTCCCCGCCGGCGCCGAGCTCGCCCGCCGCGGCGACGTCGCCGCTGCGCAGGGCGACCCGGATGCCGGCGCTGAGCGGGTGACCGGCGGCCGGGTCGGCGAGCGCGGCCCGTACCCGGGCGACGAGGCCCTCCCCGGCCGGTCCGGTCATGGCGACCGACCACGTCACGGTGTCCTCCGCTGCGTCGAAAAGCCCCGGGGGGACCGCGGTCCAGCTCACCGAGTCGGTGCCCGAGGCGAGGGCGGCGGACGGGTCGAGGCGAGGATCCCCGCCGGCGACCAGCGCGAAGTCGGCGCGCCACCGGGTGGGCGTCGTACCGATGTCCGGCAGGTCGCCGAGCTCGGCGCACGCGTCGAGCAGGTCGGCGACCCGCGGGTCGGCGGGGTACGACATCAGGCCGGCCAGTCCCGCCAGCAGCCCGTCGACGTCGGAGTCGAAGGTCTCCTCGGCGAAGTACTCCTCGAGAGCGGCCGTCAGGACGGCGAGCTCGGCGCCGAGCACCGCCCCGTCCAGGGCGACGATGCCGTCGCGGGCACTCGCCGGCCACCACCGGCTCATCCAGTGCCCGAGGGCGAGTCGGCGCAACGGCGCCAGCGCCTGGTGGTCGAGGTCCACCTCGAGCGGCGTGCTGCTGTCGGCCTCGAGCAACCGGGCGTGGCCCTCCACACCGACCAGGCGCCACAGCCAGTCCGCGGCGTCGAGGTCGGTGAGGGTGATCCGGGGCGGGCTGTCCGGCTCGTCGACCGTCCACTCGAGTACGGCGCCGCTCACCTCGAGCACGGCAGCCAGTGGCGGTGGGTCCACGTCGGGCCCGCCGGTCCAGAGTCCTTGTCGCGCCGTGAGCCTCATGCCGCCTCCGGGTCGAGCATCGCCTTGATCTGCTGCCGGTGGTCCAGGCTGACCGACCGCGCGATCCCGGTGAGCAGCGCGCACATGTCGGCGGCGTCCGTGCAGGGCTCCTGCCACACGTCACGGCCGTGCAGCCGGGCCCACAAGCGGCTGAGGTAGGGCCGGACGAAGCCGGCGAGCTCGGTGACCACGTGGTGTTGGCGGGGATGCAGTGCCTGGTCGTCGGCGAGGAGACGGCGCGCATGCAGCACGTAGGCCTCCTTGCGGAGCCGGGCCTGGATGCCCGCCACCAGTGCGGTGTCGGCCTCGGCGTGCGTTTCGAGCGGCGCCAGCTGCACGCCGACGACGACGCCGTTGACCATCGTCGCCTGGAGGTCCTCGGCCAGCAGGCCCCACGGCGCACAGGCCCGGTCGGCCTCCTCGGCGCACAGCTCGGGCACCGCGGGCAGGTGCTCGCGGTCGCGCGAGCGGCGCAAGGTGGCCCGGACCCGCTCGGCGACGCTGCGATCCAACGGCCGGTTCGACCGATCGTCGACCACGTCGGGGCGCTGCTGGGGCGCGGTGGCGCAGAGCCCCAGGTCGACGACGGACCACGGCGCGGTGCCCGCGGTGCGGATCCGCACACCCAGCTCGTAGGGGGCGTCCTCGGTCACGAGTGCGCTCCACGCCTGTTGTCGTTCGTGGCGCGCCCGACGCGTGGAGGCGTCGCCGTGGACCGCCCGCAACCGGTCGAGGAATCCGTCGACGTCGGCCGGTGCCGGTCGTACGTCGGCCCAGGCCCGCTCGACCTGCGCGGCCAGCTCGCGGAGGCCGGCCGGATCGGCGAGGAGCGCGTCGAGGGCCTCGACCGCATGGGTGTCGCGGCCGCCGTGGACCTCGCGCAGGATCGCGTCCGGTCCGTCGGTGTCACCGCCGCGGGGCTCGCCGCGGGTGACGGCGAGCTCGAAGCACACCGTGAAGTAGAGCTCCTGTGCGTTCCCGTCGGTGATCCTCAGCGCGCGCCGACGCGCCTTGAGGACGGCGAACCAGGCCGCGCAGGCGCGCAGGGTGTCGGCGTGCGCGAGCAGCTCGGTGTGCAGGTCCTGGGCGACATCGGCGCTCAGCAGGGGCGCGGAGAACTCCGGATGCACCCGGAGCCGGAACACCAGCGGATCGAGGATCCGCTTCACGGTCCGGCTCAGCGGTCCGCCGTCGCGACCGCTCAACACCTCGACGCCGGCGCCGATCTCGCGCCACGCGCCATCGATCACGGCCCGTCGGGGCAGCCCCGACGCCGGTGACGGGACCGCTGACGGGGACCGGGCCGGGGCAGTCATCGAGTGCCCCCCTCGCTGAACCGGTAGGTCACCACTGCGGCCCAGTAGATCGGACTGACCCGGAGGTCCCCCTCCCGCCAGCGCCGCATCTGCGCCCGCTGCCAGGTGTTGACCGCTCGCCCCGGATCGGCGGCGCGATGGGCGGTGTCGACCGCTTCGACCAGCTCGGACATCAGGTCCTCGCTGCCGGCGGTCGGGAGCGCCGACGGATCCGGAGCAGCCTGCCGGAAGCCGGCGGCGGTCGGCAGCGACCACAACGTCGCGGTCACCACCTCGGCTCCACCGAGCACCATCGCCGCGACCAGTCCGGCCGCCTCGTCGAAGCGGTAGTCGCCACCGGACGCGCAGGCCAGCAGGGCCACCCGCGGCGGGATCGGCGCGCCGAGCTCGAGCAGGTCGCGCACCTGGAGCGGCCGGTGCTCGCCGACCGGATCAGCCGCCCCCTCGACGTCGGCCCGGCACGCCAGGTGCAACGCCGTGCCCTCCGCACCGCCTCCGTCGGGGGCGGCGCTGACGTGTCCTACGAACACCATCCGGCTGGGGCGCTGCGCGAGCTGATCGGCGAGCCACCGGCGATCGGTGTCGGTGCGCCGGAAGAGCTCGACCGGGTCCGCGACCACGGGCAGGGTCGCCGCCCGGGCGACCGCCGCTGCGTAGTGGCGGCTGAGTCTGGTGTCGGGAGCGGGCCGGCCGAGCACCGAGCCGAGCGCGCCGTCCGCGCGTTGCCCGGGCACCCGCGGGTCGAGCACCAGCAGCGGACGCTCCTCGTCGACCGGTCCCGTCGACCGGTGGTGCGCGGCGATGTTGGCCGGCACCGCCATCGCGACGTCGGCCAGCTCCATCAGCCGGAACCGCTCGCGGAAGGTGTGCCGGCGTGCGTCCGGCCACTCGATCTGGGCGGCGCCGGTGCCGGCGGTGGTGATCGCCTCGGCGCTCGAGCGCAGCATCGAGAGGAAGTCCGGCGCCGACGTGGGCACGGCGAGCTGTCCCCACGGCACCCGGCCCAGCCGGGCGCTGGGCGCCACGAAGAGGGACGGCCGCGGCTCGGCGACGCAGTCGAGGACCAGCTTCCACGCCTCCATCGGGATCAGGAGTACGGCGAGGCGATAGGCCAGCGTGAGCTCGGCGTCCGGATCCCTGAACCCACCGTGGTTGCGGGCACGCGCCACGGCTTCGGCGGTGGTCTCGCCTCCCCGTGGCTCGGGCAGGGCGTCGGCCAGCTCGTCGAGCGCGGCGAGGAGCAGCGGCTCCTCGAGGGTCCAGGTGACGCTGCGCTCGGGCGCTCCGACCACCCGCAGGCTGGCGTACGTCGCCACGCCCACGTCGGCGTACCGCAGGACGAGGACGGTGGGCCCGGTCATGGCCAGGTCCGCCACATCGGCTCGTCGGTCGTGATGGTGCGGCCGTAGCGGGAGGTGGCGAGCTCGCGGTAGTGGCGCAGGATCGGCGGCGCGCCGGGGTCCATCTGCAACGCGGGCGCCGGGCCGATCCGGGTCAACGAGACCGATCTCCTGGACGTGGTCAGCATGTCGCCCGGGTGCTCCGGGAGGACGGCGAAGGGCAGGTCGGTGGTCGCCGGGACGGGTCCACCGTGCTCGGGCTCGGCGGTGTCGAAGGCGCCACGGACCGCGTGGTGCTCGATCAGCTCGGCGATGAGGGCGGTGTTCTCCCACGCGTGTGCGATGGCGAACGCGCCGGCGTACATCGGCGCGGAGATGCTGGTGGCCCATCGCGCGCGGGCCGCCGGGTCCGCGATGGCGTGCCGTTCGGCGTCGACGGCCAGCGCGGCCGGGACGATCAGCTCCGCTGCCTGCTCCAGCTTGCCCATGGCACGCCGGTGCATCCGCGACCCCGGGCGCGAGGAGTAGACGGCGAGCTCGCCCTGGGGGTCGAACCCCAGGTCGGCCAGGGCATCAGCGCGCCACACCATGCCGAGCTGGAAGTCGAGCCGGGCGTACTGCACCCACGTGCTGCGCGGCCACCCGTCGAGGACCTCGCGCGCCTGGGCGAGGTACTCGACGGCCGCCGGGAAGTCGCTGCGGAAGATCGGCGCCCAGCTGCGCTGCAGCAACAGGCGATGCACCTGGAGCGACTTGTCGACCTCACGCCAGTGCCGCTCCGCCTCGTCCCAGCACTGCTCGACCATCTCCAGGTGGCCGCACGCCAGCGCGACCAGCCCGCGCTGGTACCAGACGCGCGACACCTCGTGGGCGCGCGCGTGCTCGGCGATCACCGGGTAGCACTCGACGTACAGCTGGTCGGCGGCGATCAGGTCGCCGTCGGTCCACCGGATGATGCCGCGTTCCAGCTGGGAGCGGGCGGCGTCCAGGCGCCATCCGCGGGCCTCGGCGCGCGCCCCGGCCCGGCGCAGCCAGGGCTCGGCCTCGGCGAGACGGCCGGTCTCGACGCAGAAGCGGCCGTAGCCCAGGCCCGCGCTCACCAGCAGGCGATCGCCCCAGAGGTCGTCGTCCCCCGACTCCTCCACCATGGCGATCACCTCCTCCCACAAGGGGATCGCGGCGGCATATCGGTCGTCCTCGCACAGTGCGTCGGCACACCGGATCCGCGCATGGGCCATCAGATGCCGGCGCTCGCGCGCGTGCCCGGTCATCGGTACGGCGTCCAGCGCGGCCAAGGCGGCGCGGGCCCCGTCGTGATCGCCCCGGGCCGCGGCCAGGCCGGACTCCAGATAGGGGGGCCACCCGGCGTACTGCTCGATCATGGCCTGGATCTCCGGGACCGTCAGCGTGAGCTCGGCAGGCGGGTCGGGGTGGGTGCCGGCCAGGATGGCGGCGTACTGCGTGAGGACGTGGTCGAGCTGGCGGGCACAGTCGGCGGCCCGGTCGTGGGCGGTGCGGACCAGGAAGATCTCGCCGAGCTGGGCGAACACCGCGGACATCCAGTCGTCGCGATCGGCCTCCTCGATCGTCGGCACGAGGGGCATCAGCAGGGCGTGGGCGGCCTCCTCGTTGCCTGCGAAGGCCAGCTGCCGGGCCCGATCCAGGTCAGCACGCATGGCTCCAACCTAGGGGTCGCGAAAACGGCGACCTCCCCGGCATCGCGACCGTGGGCCACGGTGCCGGGGAGGGCTGCGCCGGAAGGGGCGGCGCGATCACGTGCAGCTGATCGTGATCTCGAACGCCTTGGTGATCATCTCGCCGGTCGGGTCCGTCATGTCGGCGCCGGCCGCCTCGCCGGTGAGCGTGTAGGTGTCACCGTCGACGCTGACCTCGGCGGAGCCGACCTCCATGCCACCCATCGAGGAGACCGCGAGCGCGGTGCCGTCGACCACCATCGAGAACGCCTCCACCTTCGGTGTGTCCTCGTCGGTCAGCACGATGCCGAGGCCCTGCTGACCGCCGGCCGCCCCGCTGGCGATGGTGATCTTGCCGCCCTGCCTGACGCACGTGACGGTGCTGAGGTCGAGGCCCTCGAGGTCCTTGCCCTCGACCTTGACGGAGGTGTCGCCGCCGGAGCTGACGCTCGTGTCGCCCTCGTCCACCGCGGCGTCGCCCTCGTCCGCCTCATCCACCGGTGCGTCGTCCTTCGACCCGGAGTCCTCGGTGCTGCCCTGGCTGGTGGAGTCGGTCGTGGTGTCGCCCTCGTCCTCGGAGCAGGCGGTCATCGTGCCGGCCAGAGCGAGGACGGCGATGCCAGCGGTCAGGAGGTTCTTGAGCTTCATGGGTTGTCCCTTCTCACTACGTCGCCCGAGTGGCGTCGTCATGCAGGGAGTCCATCCCCTGGCCCCAGCTACCGATCCCAACTTCCGGTGAGCCGCAGCGCGCCGCTGAGTGGGTCGACGTGCGCGACGGGCTCGTCGAACACGCGGCGTACGTTCCTCCCCGTCACGCCTGAGCGACCACCCCCAGATGAGTCTGGTGGTGCGACGCGTCCACTGCCTCGTCGACGAGGGCGATGGCGTGGTCGGCGTACGTGATCCGCGCAGCGGCGTCACCGGGAGCCAACTGGTATCCGCCGGTAGGTGCGCCGCCATGATCGAAGTCGCCGCTCGGGCTGATCGCCACCCAGCCGAGGCCCGACGCGCGCAGTACGTCGAGGGCGGCGAGGTGGCTCAGATAGAACGAGCGGTACTCCTGCGGGTACTCGAAGGTGTCCATGAGCGGTGTCCCGGTCGCGTCCGGAAGCAGCGATGCGAGGCCGACCCAGACCAGCCGGGCACTCCCCACGACCTCAGCCAGTCCCTGTGCGGCGGCGGGAAGGAAGACTGCTGGGTCGCTGGACGCGTCGTAGACGGCGGCGATCACGGCATCCTGACCGCTGACCGTAGCGGCCAGCGTCGCAGGGTCGGTGATGTCACCGGCCCTCACTGTCACGTCCGCCGGGGCCTCGTACGCTGCTGGGTCCCGCACCACCGCGGTGACCTCGTGGCCTCGGGCCACTGCCTCGGCCACTGCGGCGCTCCCCGCGCGCCCGCGGGCGCCGATCACCACGATCCTCTTCGTTGCTGCCATGGGGGTGAGGCTAGATCGACCGTCGGTTACCGATCGGATACCTACAGTGGGGCCATGACGCCGTTGCGAGCCGACATGTTCGATGAGATCTGCCCGTCGACCCTGGTCCCGCTCCGCATGGCTGACAAGTGGGCCCCGCTGGTCATCCGTTGCCTCGAGGAGGGGCCTCGTCGCTTCTCCGAGCTCCGGGTCCCGATCAGGGCGAGCGCGAAGGCGCTGACCACGTCCCTGCGGCGCCTGGAACGTGACGGCTTCGTGTCACGTTCGGCTGTTGGACGTTCGGTGACCTACGCGCTGTCGCCGCTGGGCGAGAGCCTCCTGGCCCAACTCGAGGTGTGGTGCGCGTGGGCTTCCGAACATTGGGACGACCTCCTCGACGCCCGCGACCCGGTCGGCTGATCGCTGGAAACGGCCTCACCACGCCGGAAATAGTCCGCCCGGTCGACCTCGGTGCCGACTCGGAGGACGACCTCGCAGCCGCGGTGAGGCAGGTGATCCGTCCTACGCCGCTCACCGTCCAGGCTGGCTGTCCCGGCTCGGCGGGCGAGTGGTGGCGGAAGCCGAGCCTTCCCGTGGTCAGTCCGGTGCGCGCCGTGTCGTTCGGCACCCGTGGCGTCCTTGATGCCGACCCGCTGTCTACGTGCTGGCCTGTCCTGTCGACCAAGCCCAGGCCGCGATCGCGACCCGGTTCGAGACGTGGAGCTTGCGTCCGATGTTGGCCACGTGGTTCTTCACCGTCCCGGCGCTGATGAACAGCTCGTCGGCGATCTCCGCATTGGTCCGGCCCTGGGCGACCAGTCGCACCACCTCGAGCTCGCGGGCGCTGAGCGACGGGCCCTCGGCGCTGTGACCGGTCGCGGCAACGACGTGGCGCAGCAGCCGGACGGTGAGCTGCGGGCTGATCAGGGTGTCTCCGGACATGGCCGCGCGGATCGCTTCGACGAGCAGCCCCGGCCCGGATCGCTTGAGGAGGAACCCGACCGCGCCGTTGCGCAGGGCGGTGTGGACGTACTCGTCGAGATCGAATGTCGTCACCACGATCACGCGCGTGGGCTCGGCGACCCCGGAACCGGCGAGCGCCCTGGTCAGCTCCAGGCCGTCGAGACCCGGCATGCGGATGTCGGCGAGCACCACGTCGGGCCGGAGGCGCCGCGCCTGGTCGAGGGCCGAGTTGCCGTCGGGGGCCTCGGCGATGACCGTCATGTCGGGCTGGGCATCCAGAACCATGCGGAAGGCGTCGCGGATCCCTGGCTGGTCGTCCGCGATCAGGACCCGGGTCGTCACGCCGTCGCTCCTTGCTCTGTGGTGCGGGACAACGGAAGGGCGACGGTCACTTCCCAGCCGCGCGATCGACGCGGCCCGGCCTCCACACTGCCACCGAGACGCTGCGCACGTTCGGTCATCGCGGCCAGACCGAGCCCAGCGGTCGCACGGCGTGACGCCCCGGACCGCCCGTCACCGTCGTCGGCGATCGAGACCACCAGCCAACCGTCGGCTTCCGTCAGCACCACGCTCACCGCCGTGGCGCGGACGGCGTGGCGTCGTACGTTCGTCAGTGCCTCGACCACAGCGCGATATGCCTCGGCCCCTGTGATCGCGCTGACCTCCCGGGTCAGTGTCCGCTCGACGACGGCCAGGACCTCGCCGGCAGCGGCGAACCTCCGCACCAGCTCGTCGATGTCGTCGATGCCGCCGCGGGTGATGCGGACCGGGTCCCCGTCGTCGCCCAGGCCGTGGACGGTCTGGTCCATCGACTCGAGGGCGCGGATCCCGGCAGCCTCGATCTGTCCGAGCAGCTCGGCAACCCTCGGATCGCCCAGGGGGAGCACAGCGGCACCGGCCTGGGCGCGCGCGACGATCTCGCTGATGTCGTGGGCGACGAAGTCGTGGAGATCCACCGCGAGCCTCAGTCGCTGCTCGGTCCTCGCCGTGGTGATCGCCCGCGCTCGCTCGGCGGCGACCCAACGCAGGTACAGGGCTGCGGCTCCCAGGACGACGGGCGGGATGAGCCAGGCCGCGCTTGCCGCCGCTGCGGTCAGGACCGGTTCGTCGGGCACGAAGCGCTGCACCCACAGCGTCGATCCGGCGGCAGCAAGTGCCCCGGACACAACCGCTGGCCGGGGCTCCGACCAGCGGACGACGACGAACACCAGGGCAGTGAGCACGAGTGGCTCGGCGAGCAGCCACGTCCCGGCGTCCTGGTCCTGACCAGTCATGGCCCGATCTGTCGTCCGGCTCAGCGCCGTGACGGCGATCGAGATCGAACCGGCTGCGGCCGCGGTGGCCGCAGCCAGCGTTCGTCCATCCACTTCTCGGAGCCTAGGCGCTCAACGACGAGGGGTCGATGTGCCGATCGGCATGGGCCCGGGCGCAGGCAGCCGCCTCGACGTGCCGATCGGCATCTGGGCACACGACGTCGGGCGGGGCGAGGCTCGAACCATGACGACAACGTGGGCTTCATGGATCGGATACGTCGTGGCCGCATGGTCGGCGGCGTACGGCGCGGCCGGCGTGTGGTGGGCCCTCGGTGGCGGTGGGTTCCCGTTCGGGACCGGCGACCCTGAGCTGGTGGCGGAGCCGGACGTGGCGTTCAAGGTCTCCTTGCTGGGGCGGACCACACCTGAGGTCGCCGGGCCGGTCATCGCCGTGCTGGGGCTCGCCGGCGCGGTCGTGGCGACCGCGATGACCCGCGTTCCGGTCCGGGGATGGCTTCGACGCCTGCTGCCGGCGTTCGCCTGGATGCTGGCGACCGCACTGACCGTCGGCATCCAGGACTACCGGACGCTGATCGTGGTTGCGTACACACCGATCCTGGCGATCGGCAAGGTCCTGGGGGTCTGGCCGGACGGCAGTGGGTGGGGCGATCTCTACCTTGCGCCGCGGCTGAACCTGCTGATGTGCCTGCTCGCGGGGGTGGGCTGGGCACTGCTCGCGGTCGCCTTCCGCCGCCGGATCGCCGGAGCGTGTGGATCCTGCGGGCGTGCTGGCACCGCCGAGCGCACCGTCGTGGACCGGTGGGGACGCCGCGCCGTCTGGATCGCGGTGGCAGCACCGCTGCTCTACTGCGGCACCCGATGGGCGTGGGCGCTCGGCTTCTCGCTCGGGATGGACCCGGAGGCGTACCAGGAGGGCAAGGAGGAAGGCTTGTGGATCGCGGGCGCCGCACTGGCTTCCTTCGGCATCGTCGGGGCGGTACTGACGCTCGGGCTGATCCAGCGCTGGGGCGAGGTGTTCCCACGCTGGATCGTCGGCCTGCACGGCCGACGGGTCCCGCCGATGATGGCCGTCGTGCCGGCCGTGTTCGTCTCGGTGCTGGTGACCTCGGCGTCGTTCATGTACCTGCGCATCGTGCTCATCGACGGCCTCACGGCAGAGAACTGGGCACTTACCCTGCCCGAGGTGTTCTGGTCGGTTTGGGGAGCGGCACTGTTCGTGGCTGCCCTCGCCTACCACCGCCGCAGGCGGCCCGCATGTGCGATGTGCGGCCCGGAGAGCGGGGTCGAACTTCCGGCCGACGTGTGTGTCAGGCCACCGGAGAAGTCCGGATCAGGTCGCCGCCCGGACCGGTGATCACGAAAGTGCGACCGAACATGTCGTCCTGCGGCTCCTCACCACGCGGACCCCCTTCGGGTACGGGTGCCGGCTGATCCTCCTCGCCCGTACCAGATCCCAGGCTGCAGGTCTGGGCACGGCAACCCACAGGCTGACGTAACGCAACAGATTGACTTGTCGTAGGCAAAGTCAAGGTTCGCTGCATCTCGACGATCAACATGTCGAGATGCAAGCAAGATTGGTGCACCCCACGGTGGGCTACTTTGACGAGACCGGCCCGCCAGACGGGGCTAGCCAAAGTGCGCCGAGCTCGGCTTGTCAGGCTGACTGGCGGGTTGCGGCGAGGAGCGCTGCGACATCCGGCGACGTCACTCTGAGCTGTCGATCGGGTGGAAGGCGCCCCGTTCGCGAGGAGGGAGGCACCGCGATGGCGCAGCCGGGGAGGAAAGACGGTGTCCGCTGTGGGGCGAGGCCGTCGATCGGCCATCAGAGGAATCGCCGGATGGTCCTGCTCTCGTATTCGATCAGGTCAGTGGGGAGCCGGCTCGACGTGTCGGGCTCGATGGAGCAGCGACTCTTCAATCTGTAGGTGTGGTCTCGAGTCCACACCGGAGCACCCACCGGCAGTTCGATGAGGCCCGTCTCCTCAGCGGCCTCGCGAGGGGCAGCACTAGGCGGGTGTGCAGCCGTGCTCATCGCAGCAGTGGTGCTTAGGCTCCGGACCGGGTGCGCCGGAAACAGCGAACATGCCGGAGTTGCTCTCGCAGCCGACGTGCTCGCAGATCGGCTGGCCGTTCTCATCCATCTCAGGCTCGATAGTCACGGCATCGAGTATCGCGGATCACCCCGACACGCTGAAACAAGGTTGTCAAACAGCACATAGGCAAATCTCAATCGAACTCGCCGCAGGAAACTTTGACGAACCAGCGCTGGACCCGGGCGTCCGTCCAACCCGACTTCCTTCCCGGGTCACCGCTGTCGTCGATGTAGGCGAACTCGGCGCGGGGCGCGGTGTTGCTCGCGATGACGTCCAGGATCGTCGGCCTCGACACTCAGGGCCGCCCGTGTGGGTTGACGTAATCAGACAGTCAAACCTGTCGTAGGCAAAGTCAAAGTTCGCTGCATCTCGACAACAACAGGTCGCCGTCAGTGCGCCATGTCGACGAATCGGCTGTAGTGACCCTGGAAGGCGACGACGATGTCGCGGGTCGCGCCGTTGCGGTGCTTGGCGACGATCAGGTCGGCCTCGCCGGGGCGGGTCGACTCCTTCTCGTAGACGTCGTCTCTATGGAGAAGGATCACCATATCCGCATCCTGCTCGATGCTGCCGCTTTCGCGAAGGTCCGACATCGCCGGACGCTTGTCGGCGCGCTGCTCGGGACCACGGTTGAGCTGCGAGAGCGCGATGATCGGGATCTCGAGCTCCTTGGCGAGGAGCTTCATCTGCCGGGAGAACTCCGAGACCTCGAGCTGGCGGGACTCGACCTTCTTGCCCGAGGACATCAGCTGGAGGTAGTCGATGACCATCAGCTTGAGGTCGTGCTTCTGCTTGAGCCGGCGGGCCTTGGCCCGGATCTCGGTCATCGTCATGTTGGGCGAGTCGTCGACGAACATCGGCGCGGCCGAGACCTTCGCGACGTGGCGGGCCAGGCGGTCCCACTCCTCGGTGCCCATCTTGCCGTTGCGGATGTGGTTGAGCGGGATCCGCGCCTCGGCCGAGAGCAGGCGCATCACGATCTCGGCGCGCGTCATCTCCAGGCTGAAGAAGGCGCTGGTCAGGTTGTGCCCGACGGAGGCCGCGCGGCAAAAATCGAGAGCCAGCGTTGATTTGCCCATAGCGGGACGCGCCGCGACGACGATCATCTGGCCGGAGTGCAGGCCGTTGGTGAGCTCGTCGAGGTCGGCGAAACCGGTGGGGACGCCGTAGATGCCGGCCTCACGGTTCTCGATCGCCTCGATCTCGTCGAGGACACCGTCCATGATGTCGCTGAGCGGTGCGTAGTCCTCGGACTTGTTGCGGTCGGTGACCTTGTAGATCTCCGACTGGGCCTCGTTGACGATGCCGTCGACTTCACCCTCGCCGGCGTAGCTGATCTGGACGATCTTGGTGCCGGCGTTGACCAGGCGGCGCAGGATCGCCTTCTCGTAGACGATCTCGGCGTAGAAGCCGGCATTCGCCGCGATCGGCACGTTGGCCGCGAGGGTGTGGAGGTACGGCGCGCCGCCGATCTTCTGAAGCTGACCGCGCCGCTGCAGCTCGCCCGCGACGGTCACCATGTCGGCGGGCTCGCCGCGGCTGTAGAGGTCGAGGATCGCCTCGTGGATCTCCTCGTGGGCGGGCCGGTAGTAGTCGGGCCCGCGGAGCACCTCGACCACGTCGGCGATGGCGTCCTTGGAGATCATCATCGCGCCGAGCACGGACTGCTCGGCGGCCATGTCCTGCGGCGGGGTGCGGCCGCCGCTGGGCGCCTCGCCCGGTGCGTACGACGCGGGGCCGTCGCCCCAGTTGCTGGGCGGCTCGGCGGTCCAGGCGGGCGGGTCGTCCGTGAGACTCACGGTCCTCCCACCTCCTGATCTCGTCACCGTCTCGTCGCGGTCTCGCTCCGGCCCGGTCGCCCGGGGTCGTGCGGTACCCAGCGTCTCGACCGGGTCCGACACAATCAGCCGAGCGGGTCGACCGCACGTGCCACCAGTGCGGCAACCTACGGGCCGGACGGGCTCGCCGAAAGCGCCTTATCCACAAGGGTTGGGGATAACTCGGGGTAGGGCGTGGACGACACGCGGACATGGTGTGCACGGGGTGGGGAGGAACCTGTGGAGGCGAAGCGGCCAGAGAGGCCCGATGTGCGGCTGACCTGCGGAAACGTCGATTCACGCCTGTGGATGGCAAAAAACTGGGATGTGATCCTGTTCACCTTCCGGCCATCGGGGGGTCGGATGCCGTCTCCCGCCGCACGGGTCCCGCTACCACACCTAAGGCCCTCATTTCCACAGGGGGACCCCACTTATCCACCGGCGCGGGAGCGACCGTGGTGAGCGCGGCACGGGCGCTGGACCGGGAGATCGCCCGGCTCGCGTTCCCGGCCTTCCTCGCGCTGGTCGCCGAGCCCCTGTTCCTGCTCGGCGACGCCGTCGTCGTCGGCCACCTCGGCACCCCGGAGCTGGCCGGCCTCGGCATCGCCGGCACCGTGGTGACGACGGTCGTGGGCCTGTGCATCTTCCTCGCCTACGGCACCACCGCCGGAGTCGCCCGCCAGATCGGCGCCGGCCACCGCGACGCCGCCCTCGCCCAGGGCCTCGACGGGCTGTGGCTGGCCGTGCTGATCGGCGTGCCCGCCACCCTGCTCACCGCGCTGGCCGCCGACCCGCTCGTCGCCGTGTTCGGGGCCTCCCCCGACGTGGTCGAGCCGGCCACGACGTACCTCCGGGTCGCCGCCCTCGGCCTGCTCCCACTCCTGCTGATCCTCGCGGGCACCGGCGTGCTGCGCGGCCTCCAGGACACCCGCACCCCGCTCGTGGTCGCCGTGGCGGGCAATGTCGCCAACATCGTGCTCAACGTGGTCCTCGTGTACGGCGCCGGTCCGGTGCCGGGGCTCGGGATCGCCGGGTCCGCGCTCGGCTCCGTGCTCGCCCAGACGGCGATGGCCCTCGCCCTGGTCCTGACCGTGGTGCGGGCCGCCCGCCGCGAGGGCGCGACCCTGCGCCCCCACCTGCCCGGCGTGCGCGCGGCCGCGCGGGCCGGCGTCCCCCTCATCGTGCGCACCCTCACCCTGCGGGCCTCCCTGCTCGTGACGACGTACGCCGTCGTCCTCACCGCGACCGCCGACCCGGATCTCGACAGCGCCGCGGTCCCGGTCGCGACCCACCAGCTGGCGATGACCCTGTGGGGCTTCCTGGCCTTCGTCCTGGACGCGATCGCCATCGCCGCGCAGGCCATCACCGGCCGCTACCTGGGGGCCGGGGACGTCGCCGGCACCCGCGAGGTCACGCGGCGGATGGTGGGCTGGGGGGTGGTCAGCGGCATCGCGACCGGACTGCTGCTGGCGGCGGCGAGCCCGTGGCTCGGCGCCCTGTTCACGCCCGACGCGGGAGTCCGCGACGCGCTCGTGCCCGTGCTGCTGGTCGCCGCCCTCGCGCAGCCGGTCGCGGGCGTCGTGTTCGTCCTCGACGGCGTCCTGATCGGGGCCGGCGACGGTCGCTACCTGGCCTGGGCGGGCGTGATCGTGCTCGCGGGCTACGCTCCGGTCGTGCTGCTGACGAGTGGGCTGGGTGCCGGACTGCCCTGGCTGTGGGTCGTGTTCTCCGTGGTGTTCATGGGCGGCCGGCTGGTCACCTTGGTGCGCCGTGCGCGGGGCGACGCCTGGCTGGTGGCCGGGGCGTGAAGCCGCTCCAAGCGGTCGGGCTGGGTCTCGTGCTGCTCGCACTGGGTCCGGCCGACGCGGAGCCGGGCACCTTCGACCCACTGCCCGACCCCTTCGGCTGGCTGCTGATCCTGATCGGCCTGCACGGCCTGAACGGCGCCCTCGAGGCACGGCGGATGCCCGCCCTCCGGTTCCTCGGTGGGCTCGCCCTCGCCATCTCGGTCGCGCTGGTCGTGCCGGCCGTGGCGCGCTGGGTCGCCACCGACCCGTCGCTGGGCTGGGCGGCCGACGTCCCCCGGTTCGGCTTCTTCGCGCTGCTGTGCCACCAGCTCAGCCAGGCGGCGCTGCGGGCGCGCAGCACGGGTGGCGCCAGCGCGTTCGGCATGGCCGCCCTGACGCTGCTCTTCGTGCTCGCCGCGCCGCCGCTGGCCTTCGGCGCCGACTGGACCGGCGTCGGAACCGCCGGCGAGGTCGCCGCCCAGGCGGTCCAGCTCGCCCTCGTGATCCTCTGCTTCGTCGTCGCCGGACGAACCTGGGCGGGCGCGCCGCCCGCGCCGGACCCGGCGGCCTGAGTCCGTCGGGTCCGCCGGGTCCGTCGGGTCCGCTGGAGAGGTCAGCCCGCGATCGCGGTGAGGATCCGCTCGGCGAGGCCGACCGACTGGTTGAGCGGGTCGCCCTCGTACTGGACGCCGTCCTCGTAGTCGAGGTCGATCTGCAGCAGGACCTTGTCGGTGCAGGCCCGCAGCTCGCCCTCGAACTCCGGCGGGTTGCTCACCTTCCACCAGCCACCGGTCGCACCAGCGATGTCGGCGGCAGGCTCGACGATGCCGTCGTCGTCGGCCGGCTGCGGGCACCCGAAGGCGCCCCGGGTGAAGTCCTCGGGGCCGGTCAGCTTCACGGTGACCTCGGCCAGCCCGGCCGACTCGAACGAGCAGTCGTCGCTCGTCCAGGCCAGACCCTGCTCGTCGGAGTCGTCACCGCCGACCTCGGGCGCCCCGAAGCTCATGCCGTACGCCTCGGCCAGGTCGTCGGCGCTCACCACGTCGCACGCGGCGGGCAGGGTCGAGGCGGGGGTCGACGGAGCGGTGGGCGCCGCGCTCGGCGGCACCTCGGTGGGCGAGGTCTCCTCGGTCGGGCTGGACGCGGCGGTCGGGGTGTCGTCCGCGTCCGGGTCGTCGTCGCCGCAGGCCGCCAGGACCGGGGTCAGCAGGAGGAGGGCAGCGGGCCAGAGCCGTCGTACACGCATGGGGAAGCTCCTGAGTTGCAGGGGGAAGGAAGGAGTTGGGTCAAAAGTAGCGGCGTGGCCGGTCCCGAGGGGACCGGCCACGCCGTCGTACGTCGATCAGGTCAGGCCGGGATGACGTTGAGCGCCACCGCGGCGGACACGTCGTCGTGGAGCTTGACCGACACCGCGTGGTTGCCCAGCGACTTGATCGGGTTGCCGAGGACGATGGTCCGCTTGTCGATCGCCTCGCCGGCGGCGTCACCGAGCGCGGCCGCGATGTCGGCGGGGGTGACCGCACCGAACAGGCGGCCGCCCTGGCCCGCCTTGACCTTGACGTCGACCGGCGAGCCCTCGAGCTTGGCCTTCAGGTCGGCGGCGTGGGCCTCGTCGCGGACCGCACGCGCGGAGCGGGCGGCCTTGATCGAGTCGGCCTGCGCCTGGGCGCCCCGGGTCCACCGGATGCCGAAGCCGCGGGGAATGAGGTAGTTGCGGCCGTAGCCGTCCTTGACCTCGACCACGTCACCGGCAGCGCCGAGGTTCTCGACCTCCTGGGTCAGGATGATCTTCATGAGTTCAGCTCTCCTTCTCTGACTCTGCTCAGCGACCGGCGGAGGTGTAGGGCAGCAGCGCGACCTCGCGGGCGTTCTTCACCGCGATCGCGACGTCCCGCTGGTGCTGGACGCAGTTGCCGGTCACCCGACGGGCGCGGATCTTGCCGCGGTCGGAGATGAACTTCTTCAGAAGGCCGGTGTCCTTGTAGTCGACACCGGTGGCCTTCTCCTTGCAGAACTGGCAAACCTTCTTCTTCGGCTTGCGGACGACTGCCTTCGCCATTGTGGTGCTCCTCCTCAGAGCCCGGCCGCGTCAGTCAACGACGGCCGGAATGGTTGGGTTGTGATGCTTGATCAGAACGGGGGCTCGTCGCTCGACGCGACGCCCGGCGCGGCCCACGGGTCATTGGCCGGGGCACTGCCCCCGTAGTTGGAACCGCCACCCTGCTGCTGCCCACCACCGGCGGGGGCACCGCCCCACGGGTCCTGACCCGCGGGACGTCCACCGCCCTGGTTGCCGCCACCCTGGCCGCCACCCTGGGCACCGCCCTGGTTGCCGTAGCCGCCGCTACCGCCGGAGCGGCTCGCGCGGGTGACCTTGGCAGTCGCCCACGTCAGCGACGGGCCGATCTCGTCGACCTGCAGCTCGTTGACGGTGCGTCGCTGACCCTCACGGTCGTCGTACGAGCGCGACACGAGCCGGCCCTGGACGACGACGCGCATCCCCTTCTGCAGGGACTCGGCGACGTTCTCGGCGACCTGGCGCCAGACCGAGCAGCGCAGGAACAGGGTCTCCCCGTCCTTCCACTCGTTGGTCTGACGGTCGAAGGACCGCGGCGTGGACGCCACCGTGAAGTTGGCGACGGCCGCACCCGACGGGGTGAAGCGCAGCTCCGGGTCGTCGGTGAGGTTTCCGATGACGGTGATGACGGTGTCGCCAGCCATGGTGGTCTCCTGTGAGGGTGGGTTCGAGTGGCCCGCCCGGGTCAGTCCCGGGCAACGGCCCCCATGGTGTCCCGTGGTTCCGACAATGAACAGTCGCGTTCCACAGGAAAGGGGCCGGGCTGCCTCAGACGGTGGGTCGCAGGACCTTGGTCCGCAGGACGGACTCGTTGAGGGTCAGCTGGCGGTCGAGCTCGTCGACGGTCGCCGGAGCGGCCGTCAGCGTGATGATCGCGTAGATGCCTTCGGCGTTCTTCTTGATCTCGTACGCCAGGCGACGCTTGCCCCACACGTCGACGTTGTCGACCGTGCCGCCGTCGTTGCGGACGACGTTCAGGTACTTGTCGAGCGACGGCTGGACCGTCCGCTCGTCGAGGCTCGGGTCGAGGATGACCACGACTTCATAGTTGCGCAAAGCGGTCTCCACCTCCTCTGGACTCAGGCGGCCGCGGACTTTCCACGGCAGGAGGGCCTTGCTTGCCCGCTGGTTCGGCCCAGCGGACGGTACGGCGCCAGCGGCACCGGACAGGAGAGGTTAACAGCGCGCGGGCAACGGGGCCGAATCGCCACCGACCCGGCGCAGATGAAGTGGCAACACACGCTGACCCGGCGCAGATGAAACTCGAACAGCGTCCGCTTAGTGCCCGGGTCGGTGCATTCTCGGGTTCAGTCCGCGCCGGGTCGGTGCATTCTCGGGTTCAGTCCGCGCCGGGTCGGTGCGATGTGAGATTCAATCTGCGCCGGGTCGCGGGCCGGCGGGGCCTACCCGAACAGCACCGGGTTGCGGATCGACGAGTCGTCGATGACGAGCACCGCGACCGCGCCCGCCAACCCCTCGGGTACGTCGAGGGAGACCGCCGCGCAGACGTCGTCGGAGCCGAGGTCCCAGGCGCCGTCCAGCGAGCCGAGCAGCTCCCCGGCGGGGTTGTAGAGCTCGATCGTGAACGGTGTGCCGTCGGGCAGCCCGCTGACCGCGAAGTGCGCGTACAGGGTGGTCGGGAGCACCACGCCGCTGAGCACCTGCGGGTCGTCCAGGGTGCTGGTCGTCGAGCAGTCGCTGTTGCCGTCGGCGCTCCAGCCGGCGGGCGAGGCCGTCGCCTGGCCCATCGGGTCGGCGGGCGGCTCCGGCAGGTCGTCGAGGTACGGCGACACGTAGTCGGGGTCGCCGCCATCCTGGGCGATCTGGACGATGTCGCCGCTCAGGTTGACCGGCCGGATCCGGGCCGAGCCGCCGGTGAAGGCGCCCCCCTCGCCGCTGTCGCCGATGGTCGCCTCGGTGACGACGGCGCTGTTGACGCCGACCAGCTCGCCGTCGTCGTTGATCGAGGCGCCGCCGGAGTTGCCGGAGCCGATCCGGATGTCGCTGTCGATCCAGGCCCGGTTGCCGGGGACGGCCGCCTCGGTGAGGAAGGTCGACACGACGCCCCGGGTGACGGTGAGCGCCCGGTCGAGTCCGTCGCCGGAGGCGACGTGGGCCACCGCGGGGAAGCCCAGCGCGGTGAGCTCGTCGCCGGTGCGCAGGTCGTCGCTGTCGCCGAGCGGGACGGGCGTGGGCAGGTCGAGGTCCTGCTCGTCGATCTCCTTGCCGTCGGCGTCGGCGGTGATCCGGAGGACCGCGAGGTCCAGGACGCCGTCGGCGACGATCGCCTCCGCGGTGTACGACGGCGCGGCGGGCTTGTCGTCCTCGGCGGAGGTGAGCGCGACCAGCAGACCCGCCGGGTCGTCGCTCGGGGGCAGCTGGCCCGGGGCGCTGGGCTTGCCGACGTGGGCGTTGGTGAGGATCAGGCCGTCCTCGCTGATGATCGTGCCGGAGCCGGTGTAGAGCGGATCGCCGCTGTCGTCGACGGCGATGATCAGCACACTCGCCAGCTTGGCCCGGTCGAGCTCCTGGGTGCTCAGTCCCGCGGTCTCGGACGGACCGCCCCCGCCGCCCGACTCGTCGTCGCCCAGCAGGACCGCCGCGGTGACGCCGCCGCCGGCCAGGACCAGGGCGGCGACCACCCCGCCGACCACCGCGGCGGTACGCCGGCGCTTCTTCTTCGCGATGGACTTCTGCGCGGCGCCGGCGGCCACGATCGGGACCACCTCGACCTCGGCGCCCGCGGTCGGGTGGCCGAGCATGAGCGTGGTCGGGTCCTCGAGCCGGCGCTGGGTGACCCGGTCCTCCTCGAGGAAGGTGCCGGCACTCGACCGGTCGACGTACCACCAGCCGTCGGGGCGGCCCTCGACCACGCCGTGCAGGCGGGAGACGGACGGGTCGTCGATCACGACCTCGTTGCCCGGGTCGCGCCCGATCCGGACGACCACCCCGGGCGGGAACCGGCGCGACGTGCCGCCGGCCCGGACGAGCAGCCCGGGTCCGCCGCCGAAGCCCGGGGCACCGCCGGGGCCCGGACCGACGGGGCCGACGGCGCCCGGCAGCATCGTCTGCTCCAGGGCGGGCGGCGGCATGACCGGGGCGGGCGCGACCGGGCGGGGGGCCGCTGCCGGGGTCAGCGTCAGCTCCTCGCCGTTGACGCCCCCGCACCGGACCACGATCGGGCCGTTGAGCCGGACCTCGGTCACCCGGTTGCCCTGGAGGAAGGTCCCGCCGCTGGAGCCGACGTCGACGAGCACCCAGCCGGAGCCGTCCGAGCGGAGCTCGGCGTGCCGACGGGACGCCGAGGGCGCGGTCAGGAGGATATCGGCGCCGGCGTCGCGACCGATGGTGACGACGCGGGGCTCGTCGAAGGACCAGGTCCGGTCGCCCGCGGAGACGTGGAGGGTGCTCACGCGAGGAAGGTAATGCCCCGGACGCCCGATCCACGAGTGTCTGCGCCGGTCGATACGGTGGCGACCATGAGCGAGCTGCGCATCGGAGCCCATGTCGACCAGGCCGATCCGGTCGCGGAGGCGGTCGCCCGCGACGCGCCGCTGGTGCAGTTCTTCCTCGGCAACCCGCAGTCCTACAAGGGCCCCGTCCTGTCGTACGACGGCGGGCCGGCCGCCCTCCGCGCCGCCGCCGAGGCGGCAGGCGTCGACCTCTACGTGCACGCGCCGTACCTCATCAACGTCGCCACGACCAACAACCGCCAGCGGATCCCCAGCCGCAAGCTGCTGCAGCAGCACATGGACGCCGCCGCCGAGCTCGGCGCCAAGGGACTGATCGTCCACGGCGGCCACGTCACCGACGAGGACGACCCGGCGAAGGGCTTCGACAACTGGCGCAAGGCCATCGAGGCCACCGACCTCAAGATCCCGCTGCTCATCGAGAACACCGCGGGTGGCACCAACGCGATGACCCGCTACCTCGAGCGGATCAAGGGCACCTGGGACGCCATCGCCTCCGCCGAGGGCGCCGACCTGGTCGGCTTCTGCCTGGACACCTGCCACGCCCACGCCGGCGGCAACGCGCTGGAGACGATCGTCGACGACATCCGCGCGATCACCGGCCGGATCGACCTGGTCCACGCCAACGACAGTCGTGATGCGTTCGACTCCGGGGCCGACCGGCACGCCAACTTCGGCACGGGCCGGATCGACCCCGACCTGCTCGCGCAGGTCGTCCGCGACGCCGGCGCTCCCGTCGTGTGCGAGACCCCGGGCGGTGCCGAGGAGCACGTCGCCGACTTCGCCTGGCTGCGCGAGCGGGTCTGAGCCTGTCCGGTCGTCACCGGCCGGTCATCAGGTCGAGCCGTCGTTCGAGCGCCGCCGCGGAGGACCGGAAGCCGGCGACGCTGTCCAGCTTGATCTGCTCGTAGCCGCGGATGCCGTCGGGCAGGTCCACGAGCTCCTGGACGACGTCCGACGTGGAGCTCCGCAGCTGGACCACGGCCCGCTCCACCAGGTCACGATAGAGCCCGGGAAGCTCCCGTTCGACCCGTCGCACCTCGCCGCGTCCGAACGGATCGAAGCTGGTGCCCCGCAGGCCCCGGAGCGCGTACAGCACCCGGAAGACGACCCGGAACCACGGTCCCACCGCGATCTTGCGCCGCACGCCGAGGGCTCGGAGGATCGGCGGATGCAGGCGGTAGGTGAAGCGTGCGTCCGCACCGAACGTCTCCCGGACCTGCTGGGCGAGCTCGGGGTCGAGGGAGAGCCGGGCGACCTCGTACTCGTCCTTGTAGGCCATCAGCTTGTACAGCTGACGGGCGTAGGAGTAGGCGAGCCGCCCGGTGGTGCCCAAGGCGTCCCGCTCCGCTCGCGCCACCCTCTCGACGTCGTGGCGGTAGCGGGCGGCGTAGTCCTTGCTCTGGTAGGCCGTCAGATCCCGCACCCGCGCGTCGAGCAGTCGCTCCAGGTCGTCGTCGCCCGGGTCGTCGGGTGGCATCAGCGCCTCCCGCTCCGGGGTCCTCGCCCTGGCGGTCATCGCCGCGCGGACGCCGTCCGGATCGGCGACATAGCGCCGCCCCCACCGGAACGCCTGCAGGTTGCGTGCGACCGCGACGTCGTTGAGCGTGAGGGCCTGCTCCATGGTGGCCGGGCTGATCGGCAGCGCACCGGCCTGGACCGCCGCTCCGACGAGGAAGACGTTCGCATACTGGTCGTCACCGAGCAGCGCGAGCGCCGCCTCCCGGGCATCGACGACGACGGCATGCTCGCGGCGGGTCCGGCTCAGCACGCGCTCCACCGTGGCGCCGATCTCGGGGAAGGCGGAGCTCGGGTCGCTCACCATGCGCCCGGTCGGCACCCGCGACGTCGAGAGCACCGCGATGGAGCGGTCCACGGCGGCCGCCTCGAGGTGGGCGTCGTCCGCCGCGACGAGCAGGTCACAGCCCAGATAGAGGTCGCACTGCCCGGGGTCCACCTTGTTGGCCCCCTGGAAGGGGGTCAGCCCGAGGCGGACGTCGGAGACGACGGCACCGCCCTTCTGCGCCATGCCCATCTGGTCGAGACCGCGCACGTACAGGCCTTCGATGGACGCGGCGGTGGCGATGACCTGGGCGATGGTGACGACGCCCGTGCCGCCCATCCCGGTGATGCGCAGGTTGAACCGGCTCACCCCGACACGCACCTGGGGATTCGGGAGGGACTCCGCCGCGAGGTCGCCGGAGGAGCCCGGAGCCGACGCCGGGAGTCCGCCGGAGGAGCCCGGCCTGACGCCGATGAAGGACGGGCAGTCCCCGTCGAGGCAGGAGAGGTCGGTGTTGCACGAGGCCTGATGGATCCGGGTCTTGCGGCCGAACTCCGTCTCGACCGGCTGGACCGACAGGCAGTTCGACTTGACCCCGCAGTCGCCGCAGCCCTCGCACACCCGCTCGTTGATCATGACCCGCGTCGTCGCCTCGGGGACGCGGCCTCGCTTCCGCTTGCGGCGGAGCTCGGTCGCGCACTCCTGGTCGTTCACGATCACGGTGACACCGTCGACGCCGGCCAGCTCCTCCTGCACCGCGACCAACCTGTCCCGGTGCACGACCTCGACATCACGCGGCAGGCGACTGCGTCGGTACTTCGCGGGATCGTCCGTGGTGATGACCGTCCTGGCGACGCCCTCGGCGGCCAGCGAGCGCACCAGGTCCGGGACCGACATCACGCCGACCGCCTCCTGGCCACCGGTCATGGCCACCGCGTCGTTGTAGAGGATCTTGTAGGTCATCCGCACGCCGGAGGCGATCGCGGCCCGGATCGCCAGACTGGCGGAGTGGTGGAAGGTGCCGTCGCCGACGTTCTGGATCAGGTGCCCTTGTCGCACGAAGGGAGCCATCCCGATCCAGCTCGCGCCCTCGCCACCCATCTGGGTGAAGCCGATGGCGGTGCCGACCCGCTCCTCGGGCATCAGCGCGGCCAGGGCCGAGCAGCCGATCCCCATCCCCACCAGCGTGCCCGGGGGCACCTGCGTCGAGCGGTTGTGCGGACATCCCGAGCAGAAGTACGGCGTGCGGCTGGCCATCGGCAGCAGCGGACGGCCGCCCGCGGGGCCGCCGGCCACCGGCATCCGCCGGTCGCCGGGGAGCCGGGGAGCCAGCACCCGCGCGATCAGTGCGGGTGGGAGGTCGGCATGGGCGCGGAACAGCTCCGCTCCCTCGGGGGTCCTGCGGCCGCTGACCCGCGGAGCATCCGCACGGCCGTACAGCAGATCCTTGACGGCCGCCTCGATGCAGGAGCGCTTCTCCTCGACGACCACGAGCTCGTCGAGCCCCTGCCCGAACCGCTCCACGATCCCCGGCTCCAGCGGGGAGATCATGGCGAGCTTGAGCAAGCGGATCCCGGTGCCGGCGAGGTCCGAGGGGTCCAGGCCGAGGAGGGTCAGGGCCTGGCACACGTCCAGGTAGGTCGCCCCGGCGGCGACGATGCCCACCCGCGCGTCCGGATCGCCGGAGATCACGTCGAGCCCGTTGGCCGCCGCGTAGCGGCGGGCGAGCTCGACCCGTTCGTTCATCAGTGACCGCTCCAGCCGGCCCAGCTGCGGCTGCAGGAAGTGCGCGGACACCTCGTGGACGAACTCGGTGCCGTCGATCTCCCGGCTCGGGACCACCGGCTGGAACGGAGCTTCGCCCAGTCGGACCGTGGCGGCCCCGTCGACGACATTGGTGGCCAGCTTCAGGCCGGTCCACAGGCCGCAGAACCGCGACATCGCGATCCCGTGCAGACCCAGGTCCAAGATGTCCTGCGGGTCGGCGGGAGCCAGCACGGGCATCCCGATCTCCGCCATGGCGACCTCGGAGGCGCTGGGCACGGTCGACGACTTCGCGATCGAGTCGTCACCGACGAGGACCAGCACGCCACCGTCGGGATCGGCACCCGCGAGATTCCCGTGGCGCAGCGCGTCGGTGGCCCGGTCCAGGCCGGGCGCCTTCCCGTACCAGATCCCCACGACGCCGTCGGCGGTCCGGTCGGGCGAGGCCGAGGCGAGCTGGGAGCCCAGGACCGCGTCGGCCGCGAGCTCCTCGTTGACCGAGGGCCGCAGTACGACGCCCGCCGCCTCCATGAGGGAGGAGCGCCTGGCCATCTCGAGGTCGTAGCCGGCCAGGGGTGAGCCCTCGTAGCCGGCGACCAGGGTCCGCGTCGCACGACCGGCGGCGGCGTCGATGCGGTGCTGGTCGAGAGGGATCCGGACCAGCGCCTGCAGGCCCGACAGGTGGAGCTCGCCCGATCGCCGCTCGTAGCGGTCGGCCAGGGCGACGTGCCGGCGGGTGGACGCGCCCATGCCTACGCCCCACCCGCCAGGCCGCCGTCCGGGAGGGGGACGGGGGACGGCAGCGGATCGGCGGTCAGCACGGTCCTGGCCGACCTGCTCAGATGACGGGCGAGATGGACGTCCCAGTACAGCGCGCAGCAGCTGGCTCCGGCCTGCCACACCGACGCGACGTCGGAGGGATCGGGAACACCCCAGCCGAAGGCCACGTCGAGTCCCGCCAGCCTGGTGATCACGTCGTGCATCACCTCGTCGAACCCGTCGGGCCGGCCGCCCTCCTGCTCGTAGTCGTCGCGCAGGTCCTTGGGCCCCAGCCAGAAGGTCGTCACGCACCGCGCGGCGGCGACCTGCTCGAGGGACCGGACCAGGTCCATGGTCTCGACGACGACGCTGACCGCGGGCTCCCGCGCGTAGGAGGTGCCCCACGCCGTGGCCGGCATCACCTGGCGCGGTCGCCTCCCCGCCGGGGGGTAGGTGAGCCAGGCGCACGCCTGCTGGATCTCCCGCAGCGTACGCACCCGGGGGACCACGATCTCGTCCACGCCCATGTTGGCGAAGGTCAACAACACGTCCGGCTCGTGGTTCTGCACGCGGACCACGGTCCGCGTGGCGCTGCCCGACAGACGGCCGACCACCTCACCGACCTGGACCGGCGTGAGTCCGGTGTTCTCGGCGTCGAGCCACAGGAAGTCCAGGCCGGCCTGCGCGACGGAGTCGACCAGCACCGGGTCGACCGAGGAGGTGAGCAGACCCAGCTGGCGCGACCTCGGTGCGCTAGCCATCGCTGCCGCCGAGCCGAGAGAGGACGTTGCGGGTGATGCGCGCCACCAGCGGGTCGCCACCCTCCAGCCCGTGGACCCAATCGGTGCAGCCGGTGGTGAACACCGTGCCTCCCTCCGTATAGACCCCCATCACCGCCTGGCCGTGTCCCAACCGGGCGGCCGCCGGGTCGTCGTCCTCCTCGGCCCGTTCCGGGTCGACGCCGAGCACGCGCCAACGGGTGTAGGCGAGGTCGGACATCCCGCCGTTGACACCCTGCGTGGTGGGCGGCAGATCGCGCTGGGCCCAGAGCCGGGCCGGCGAGGTCGCCAGCACCTCGAACGACGTCGGCGTGCCGTCGGCATGGGTGGGGGCGGGCAGCCCGTCGGGGCCGTAGGTGAGCTCGCACCCGTCCGCCTCGTAGCCGACCACCCCGTGCTTGGCACCGAGCAGGTCGCCGTACCTCAGGTCGGTCCCCTCGAAGACCCAGTGCCCGGGTCGCCACACGTGGTACCCGCCGGAGCCGCGCGGGGTCGCCTGCCCCGCGCGGACGTAGCCGCCTCGGGTGAAGCTGACCCCGGTCAGCCGGTTCTCCGGCCGGCCGACGACGCGGTCGGACCACATCCCGCTCTGCAGCGGCGTGCCCCGCTCGGGGTCGGCGGTCGGGGCGGCGTACTTGTAGCAGGTCATCGCGCGACCGTCGTCCTCGAGGCGGACCTGCCAGAAGACCGCGTTGCCCGTCAGGAAGGCCGCGTTCCCGCCGCCCGCGATGTAGTCCTCCATCGTGTCGCGCATGCCCGCCGACCAGTACTCGTCGTGTCCGACGCTGAGCACCAGCTGCCGGCCCTGGAGGATCTCCGGGCGCAGCTCGAGATCGGAGCTCACCGCGTAGTCGAACGCGAAGCCCTCACGCTCGGCCCACGAGATGAAGGGCCGCTCCCACTGGTGGAATCCCGAGCCGTAGCACCACCCGGACACGCGATAGGCGTCGACCATCCCGCTCTGCTCGTCGAAGTCGGGGTCGTAGCGGCCCATCGCCGTCGCGGCGCGCAGCTGGATGTCCGGCGGGCGCGCCAGGAAGCCGGGCGCGAAGGGTCGCTCCCAGGACACCCGTACCCCGCCGGTGTAGAGGCTGCGACTGTGGTTCCAGTCGTTGTAGGCGTTGTAGGTCGTGTCGGTCAGCAGGATCAGCGTGCGGGGACGCGTGGCCGGAGGCTCGGCGCTGCGGACCACGAAGTACGCCGGCTGATCGAGCTCGTCGAGCGACTTGTCGGCCCAGTTGAACCGGACCTCGTAGTAGCCCGGGGTCCAGTCGGGCGAGACCTCGATCTCGAAGGAGACCGGCCAGTCGCAGCCACGCTCCCCGACGTCGTCGGGCACCTCGCGGCGATGGCCCTCGATGCCACTGCGCGCCCACACGACCCGGCGGTTGGCACCGCGACGGGCGATCTGGACGTCGAAGTGCGAACGCTCCGCGCTGCAGTGCACCCGCACGGTCTGACCCGCCACGAAGCTCCGCCCACCGCCGACATAGCCCTCGACGGCCGCCCTGAGCATGTTGTCCGGGGATCTCACAGGAAACGAGCCGGATCGAAGAGGGCCGGATCGCAGCTCGGCTGCAGGGACCCACCGTGCACGAGCAGGTCACGCACCAGCTCGCCGGTGGCCGCGGCGAGGTGGATCCCGCGATGGGTGTGACCGGTCGCGAGGTAGGCGCCGCGCAGGCCGGGCACCGCTCCGACCAGCGGCCGGGTGTCGCGCGAGAGCGGACGGATGCCGGTGATGTGCTGGCCGACGGTCGCGAACTTGACCGTCGGCAGCACCTCGGTGGCCTGGCGCAGCAGCTCCTCGCGCGCCTCCGGGCTCGGGGGCGGATGGGGGTCGGCCACCGCCTCGTTCTGGTCGACGATCCAGTTCTCGCGATCGTCGAAGTCGCGGCCACCGGTGCTGCCGATGCTGAGGAACCCGTCGACCCGGCTGATCAGGTGTCCCCGGCGGGGGGTCGACAAGATCGCCTGCAGCGGCTGCGAGGGCCAGCGCAGCATCAGGCGCTCCCCGCGCAGGGGACGCACCGGGACCGTGTAGCCGGTCCACTCCGAGGCCAGCGCGGCGGAGGCGCCCATCGCGAGCACCACGTTGTCGCAGGCGATCGTGCCCTGCTTGTGGGTCACGCCCACGACCCGGTCGCCACGCCGGGCCAGACCGGTGATGGTCGTCGGGAACAGAGCGGCGCCGAATCGCTCGGCGGAGCGCATGAACGCATGGGACAGCCGGTCGGCCGGCACCTGGAGGGCCTCGGGCTCGAACGCGGCGCCGCGCACGTCGCGGGTGATCGACGGCTCGATCGCCCGCACGTCGTCGGGGTCGAGCCAGCGCACGCTCATCACCTCGGACTGCCACTCGAGGTCGGCGCGCACCTGACGCTCCTCCTCGTCGTCGATGGCCAGGCGCATCGCCGGGCGGCACTGGTAGCCGGTCCGCACGCCGGAGAGATCCTCCAGCACCGGCACGATCGCCTTCGTCGAGTGGTGGCCACGCACTCCCCAGCGCAGGTACTCCGCGTCGTCGAAGTCGGCCGAGATCGAGTACATCGCTCCCGTCGCACAGGTCGACGAGCCCGCGGCCACCCGATCCTGCTCGACCACCATCACCTTCAGGCCGGCTGCCGCCAGGTGATAGGCGCACGAGGTGCCCACCGCCCCCGCACCGACCACCACGACGTCCGGACTCTGGCTCAATGACACGTCAACTGCTCCTCACGGTGAAGTACTACAGGTGTTCCAATGGCTTGAATTAGGATACTACTCATATACCGGTTCGCGATCGAGGTCATGTCCGGAGGATGAACGGATCGTCGACGTGCCCCGCGCGCGTCTCGACCCAGACGCTCTTCAGGCGGGTGTACTCCGCCATCACGTGGCGGCTGTGCTCGATGCCCATCCCGCTGTCCTTGAAGCCCGAGCGGGGCGACATCGGCGAGGTCGACCGATAGCTGTTGATCCAGACCGTCCCGGCATCGAGACGCGCCGCGACGCGGTGGGCCCGGGACAGGTCCGCGGTCCAGACACCGGCCGCCAGGCCGTACCGGGAGCCGTTCGCCAGCGCGACCGCCGTCTCCTCGGAGTCGAAGGGCAGGAAGGCGACGACCGGCCCGAAGATCTCCTCCTGGCACAGCCGCATGGCGTTGTCACCTCCGACGAAGACCGTCGGCTCCACGAAGTAGCCCGGGAGACCGGGTACCGACGCCCTCCCCCCACCGGTCAGGACACGCGCACCCTCTGCGATGCCGAGCGCGACGTACTCCTCGACGCGCACACGTTGCTGCTCCGTCGCGAGCGGGCCCAGCTGCGTGGTCGCCTCCAGCGGATCGCCGACCCTGATCGCCCGTGCCCGCTCCACCACCCGATGGGCGAGCTCGTCGTGCAGGGCGCGGGCGACCAGCACCCGGCTGCCCGCCACGCAGCTCTGGCCGGCGGCCGCGAACACTCCCGCCACGATCCCGGTGGCCACCTGATCGAGGTCGGCGTCGGGGAAGACGAGGTGCGGCGACTTCCCACCGAGCTCGAGCGTCGTACGCACGAAGCGGCCCGCGCAGCTCCGGGCCAGTCCGGCACCCGTGCTCGTGCCGCCCGTGAAGCTGACCTTGGCCACCCGGGCGTCCTCCACCACCGCCCGGCCCGCCTCCGCCCCCAACCCGGTGACGACGTTGAACACGCCCGGCGGGAATCCGGCCTCCTCGACCAGCAGCGCGAGCTCCAGCGCCGAGGCGGAGGTGTGCTCCGACGGCTTCACCACCACCGTGTTGCCGGCCGCCAGCGCCGGGCCGATCTTGCTCACGGTCAGGAGCAGGGGCGAGTTCCACGGCGTGATGGCCACCACGACACCGAGCGGCTCGCGCAGCGTGTAGTTGAGCACGGCCGGGTGCGGGCCAGGGATCGTCTCCCCGCCCAGCTGGGTCGCCAGACCGGCGTAGTAGTGGAGGTGCTCGGGCAGGCCCGTCAGCTGTCCCCGCATCTCCGCGAGCAGCTTGCCGTTGTCGCAGGTCTCGATGCCGGCCAGGTACTCGGCGTGCTCGGCGACGAGCGTCGCGAGACGGCGCAGCAACGCGCCACGTCGCGCCTGGGACAGCTCACGCCACGCCGGAGCGTGGAAGGCGTCATGGGCCGCCCGCACCGCGCGGTGCGCGTCACCCTCGCGGCCCCGCGCGAACTCGTACCACGGCTCGGCGGTGCTCGGATCGGTGCTCGCCAGATACTCACCCTGCTCCGGTGGCGTCCAGCATCCCGCGATGTAGTGCTCATAGCGCGGCATCGACCCGTCGCCGGGCGCGTGGCGAGCGGCCCGCAGGGCCGGCCGATCCCGGCTCACGACACCGGTCCTTCCGTCGAGCGCACCGGGAGCCGGGGCCGGGTCCCGTCCGCCTCGGCGGGCGCCGCACCGGCGCGGCCCGACGCGGTCTCGCTCCGAGCCGCTTCGACGCGGATGCAGGCCACCCGATGGAGATCGCGGCTCGCTCGCTGACCGGCCGGGGCCAGCTCCGGGTCGATCGTGGCGCAGGCATCGATCGCCGCCGCGCAACGCGGGCGGAAGCGGCACCCCGGCGGCAGCGCCGCCAGGTCCGGTGGCTCTCCGGGCAGCGCGGGCCGAGCCGTGTCCCGCGAGCGCTCCGGATCCGGCACGGCAGCCAGCAGAGCCTGCGTGTACGGGTGCAGCGGCGAGGAGAGGACGACGTCCGGGCGCCCTTCCTCGACCACGCGCCCCGCGTACATCACCACGACCCGGTCCGCGTACTGCGCGGCCGTGATGAGGTCGTGGGTGATCATCACGATGGCGATGCCCGCATCCCGCAGGTCCGCGAACAGGCGCAGCACGCCGGCCCGCATCGAGACGTCGAGCATGGAGACGGGCTCGTCCGCGATCAGGACCTCCGGCTCGAGGACGATCGCCGAGGCGATCGCGACCCGCTGCAGCTGACCGCCCGACAGCTGGTGGGGATAGCGCCCCAGATAGCTGTCCGCGGACGGGATGCCGGCCCGCTCCAGCGCGGCCACGACCAACCTCCGGCGCTCCGCCCCGCTCGTGGTCACCCGGTGCACCAGCAACGGCTCACTCACCACGTCCTCGACGGTGAAGCGCGGATCGAGTGCCTCGTAGGGGTCCTGACAGATCAGCTGGATCGACCGGAGCAGCTCGCGGCGCCGCCGTCCCCGGGTGGCGACCAGGTCGACGCCGTTCACCCGGATCGAGCCGGCCGCCGGTCTGACCAGCCCGACGGCCGCCATCGCGGTGGACGTCTTGCCGCATCCGGACTCACCGACCACCGCGACCAGCTCGCCGCCCCGCACGGTGACCGAGACGTCGTCGACCGCCTTGCGTGCGCCGTAGCGGACATCGAGTCGGTCGATCGCCAACGCCGGCGCATCCTCGCTCACGGAGCCTCCTCGGCCGGGGGGTGGTGAAGGTGGCATCGGGCCTGCTGCAGAGCAGTCGCCACGGGCAACAGGGCCGGGCCGTGCGAACCACACGGCTCGAAGCGATCGGGGCAGCGTGGGGCGAAGCCGCACCCCGCGTGGTCCACGCCGGGCCGAGGCGGTGCGCCCGGGATCGAGGCCAGCTCTCGTCCTGGGTCCGACAGCCGGGGGCTGGCATCGACCAAGAGCCGGGTGTACGGATGAGCAGGCTCGTGCAGCAGCGTCTCGATCCGTCCGGTCTCGACGATCTCTCCGCCGTACATCACCGCTGCTCGGTCGCACACCTCGCCGATGACCCCCATGTCGTGGGAGACCAGCACCAGTGCGGCCCCGGTCTCGGCGCACGCGTTCTCCAGGGCCGTGAGGACCTGCGCCTGCACGATCACGTCCAGCGCGGTGGTCGGCTCGTCGGCGAGCAGCACCCGCGGCTCGCACACGACCGCCATCGCGATCGCCACTCGCTGGCGCATGCCGCCGGACAGCTCGTGGGGGTAGCGCCGCGCGACCTCGGCGCGCAGGCCGACGAGCTCGAGGACGCGGTGGACCCGCTCGCGCACCCCTGAGCCGGACCCGGCACCGCGTCGGGCCGCCTCCGCGATCTGGCGTCCGATCGTCACCACCGGGTTGAGCGAGTTCATAGCCCCCTGGAAGACGACGGCGATCTCGCTCCACCGACGGCGACGCACGTCCCGCTCCCCCGAGCCGAGGATCTCCGTGCCGTCGATGCGGACCTCGCCACCTACGGTGGCGTCGGCACCGAGCAGGCCCATCAGCGACATCAGTGTCGTGGTCTTGCCGCAGCCGGACTCGCCGATCAGGCCGAACCGCTCACCGCTGCCCACGCTGAAGGTGACGTCGCGGACCAGGTGGAGGTCGCGTCCCTCCCCCGACCGCAGGGTCACGTCCAGCCCGCGGACGTCGAGACACCCGGTCGTCGTGGTGCTCACGATGCCTCCTTGGCTGCGGCCGCGCGGCGGAAGGAGCGCAGGCCGAGGTGCGAGACCGCCAGCCGGGGGTTGGTCCGCTGCTCGAAACGCCGTCCGATGACGGTGGTGCTGAGCAGGACCAGGCCGATGGCCAGGCCCGGAGGCAGGAGGACCCACCACGCCTCGGCGGTGATCGCGCCCCGTTCGAAGGAGTCCGCGATCATCTGGCCCCACGACGTGGTGTTCCGGTCCGCCAGGCCGAGGAACCGCAGTGCCGCCTCGAAGAAGATCGCGTGTCCGATCGCGAGGGCCGTGCTGGCGCCGAGCAGGGGCGCGACCTGCGGCAGGACGTGGTGGACCAGGGTCCGTCCGTGGCTGGCGCCCATCGCCCGGGCGCGGCGGACGTAGAGCCGCTGGCGCACCGTCTTGGCCTGGGACCGGACCACCCGTGCCGTACCCGGCCAGGACAGCAGCGCGATGATCACGATGGTGTTGACCAGGCGGGTGCCGTAGAGCGCGGCGACCACGATCATCACCGGCAGCACGGGAATCACCAGGAAGAAGTCCGTGACGCGCATCAGCAGCGCCTCGAACCACCCGCCGAAGTAGCCGCTCACCAGCCCGGCCACGCCCCCCAGGATCACGGTCATGACCCCGGCGAGCACGCCCACGAGCAGGGACACCCGCGCCCCCCAGAGCAGCTCGGCCACGACGTCGGCCCCGGCGTCGTCCAGCCCGAGGAGGTGTGCCCCGGACGGGGTCGCGTAGGGCGCCCCGACCTGGGCACCCGATCCGTCCGGGAACAGCGCCGGTGCCGCCAGGGCGCCGACGGCGAAGACCCCCAGGAGGGCGACGCTGAAAGCGAGCCCGGGCGACGGCAGGCGCCGGGTCCGGCGCCGGGTCCGGCGCCGGCCCCGGGCCAGGACCTCGGCCGCCGCGCTCACCGGGCCGCCCCCGCCCTGCGGACCCGCGGGTCCAGCAGGCTGTAGGCGGCATCCGCGAGCAGGTTGAACAGCACGACCGAGACGGTGAACACCAAGAAGGCGCCCTGCATCATCGGATAGTCCCGCGCGACGATCGAGTCGTAGATGGTCCGCCCGACCCCGGGCCAGGAGAACACCACCTCGATCAGGATCGCCCCTCCCACCATCGCCCCGATGGACAGCCCGATGAGCGTCACCGTCGGGAGGAGCGCGTTGCGCAGCGCGTGGCGACGCAGGACGTAGCGCGGCCGGAAGCCCTTCGCGCGAGCGGTGAGGACGTAGTCGTCGCTCAGCGTCTCGACCATCGACGAGCGCATGATCAGCGTGTACTGGCCGAACATCACCAGCCCCAGTGTCAGCGCGGGCAGGAGGAGGTGCCGGCCGAGGTCGGCGAGGTACTGCGTCGGGGTCGGGTCGATCAGGAACTGGTCGACCATGCCGCCGGTGGGCAGCGTGCCGGCGAACAGGAAGAGCAGGACCATGCCGATCCACTGCGGCGGCAGCGAGTACATGAACGTCGCGAGCGTCACCGCCCCGTGGTCGATCGGCCGGCCCCGGTAGGCGCCGGCGAGGATCCCGAGCCCGATCCCCAGCACGATCGCGATCAGCAGCCCGAGCCCGACCAGCGGCAGGGTGTTGACGATGGCATCGATCAGGTTGTCGGTGACCGGCTGACGGTTCACGAAGGACACGCCGAGGTTCCCCTGGGACAGCTGCTCGAGGTAGCGCACGTACTGGACCACCATCGGCTGGTCCAGTCCGAACTCACGGGTCAGCTGGTCCTGGAGCTGCCGACTGCCCTGAGGGATCCGGCTCATCTGGTCGACCGGATTGCCGGGCGCGAGACGGAACAGGAAGAAGTCGAACGTCACGGCCAGCCAGATCAGGACACCGGCTCCCGCCAGTCGTCTGCCGATCACGCGCAGAGGTGCCACCGCCCGGTCCCCTACGCGAGGCGCAGCTGCGTGACCTGGTCACGCGACACTGCGTTGAACGGACCGAAGCCGGACATCTGGTACCCCGTCAGCTTGGGGCCCGACGCCGCCAGCGCGTTGACGTAGACCAACGCGAGCATGGCCCGGGCCTCGAAGAAGCGGTTCTGCATGTCGTAGACCAGGCTCCGGCGCTCGTCGACATCGAGGGTCGCGTTCTGCTCGACGTACGCCCGGTCGAAGTCGGGGTCGGAGTAGTGGCAGTTGTTGAAGCCGCCGATCGAGTCCGTGATGAAGTGATCCAGCACCGCCGAGGGATCCGGCGAGGCCGGCAGGAAGCCCCACACGGCGATGTCGTTGGTGAGGTACTTGCCGTCCGGTGCACTGATGGCGTCGATCATCGCGGCGGCATCCAGCGTGTTGGGCTTCACCTCGACGCCGAGCTGCTTCCAGCCGTCACTGATGATCTGCAGGATCCGGTCCCCGCCCGCCAGGCCGCTGGCGAGATTGACCTTGTAGGACATCTTCTCCGCGCCGGCCGTCCGGACGCCGTCCGACCCGCGGGCCAGGCCCAGGCCGTCGAGGATCTCGTTGGCGGCCGCGATGTCGAACGCGTCGGGCACCACGCTGTCGTCGTGCCACGCACCCATCGCGGGATACACGAGCGACCCCGCGACCTCGCCCATGCCGAACAGGACGACCTCGACGATGCGGGCCCGGTCGATGCCCATCGACAGGGCTCGGCGCACCTGCGGGTCGAGCAGCTCGCGGTGCTGGGTCTTCTTGGGGTTGACGTTGAAGTACAGGTTGTTCATGACGAACCCGGGAGCCTGCTGGGTGCGCAGCCCGCGGTCCGCGAGCCGCTCCAGGCTGCCACCGACGGTGCTCGGGGAGAGCAGCGCCACCGCATCGATCTCACTGGCCTCCAGGGCCTTGATCATCGCGTCCGGGGCGCCGTAGGTCACGAAGCCGAGGGTCGAGATGGACTGCTTCTCGCCGTACCAGTCGGCGTGCGCCTTCAGCAGCACGATCTCCTTGGGCGTGTACTTGGTGAGGACGAACTGTCCGCCGCACACCGTGCCCTCGTCGTACGCCACCGTCTTGAGACCCGCACCGTCGCCCGACGCGGGCTCGGTCCAGACGTGCTCGGGCAGGATCACGACCCTGGTGAGCAGGCCCAGGGCGTTCGCGATGGGCTCGCTGTAGCGGACGACCAGGGTGCGATCGTCGGGCGCCTCGGCCCCGGTGATGCCGACGACGTACTGCGCCAGGAGGGCGGCGGCCGATCCGCTGTGCTGGACCAGGGTGTTGATGGTGAAGGCCGCATCGCGCGCGGTGACCGGCTTGCCGTCCGACCACGCGGCCTTCGTCTTGAGGCGGAAGGTGATCGAGGTGCCGTCGGCACTCACCTCGTAGTCGTCGGCCAGGTCGGGCTCGACCGTGAAGTCGTCGCCCTCCAACCGCAGCAGCGTGGGGTAGAGCATGTGGGTCGCGATCACCGCCGCGGCGCTCTGCTGGACGAAGGGATTGAGCGAGTCCATCTCCGAGGTCAACCCGATCCGAAGGGTCGACGAGCTCGACCCGGAGGATCCCGAGTCGCCACAGGCGGCCAGCAGCGTGGGCAGACCGGCGACGACAGCGCCGCCGACTCCCAGGCGAAAGAGCATGGAACGCCGCGACAGCACGGCCCCAGGCACCTCAGTGCTCACGTCATCGTTGTTGCTCACGGAAACCTCCGCCTTCTCGTGTGGTCCGAGCGGGGTCGGCTCGACACCGGTCGGTGATGCGTTGACGGCCCGTGCGGCCGGTCAGGTGTAGCCGATGTCGCCGTCGGCGACGCCGGTCCCGTGCGCCACGTCCGAGATGACGGCGACCAGGTCGAGGAGCAGCTCGTCGACCAGCGCGTCGTCCACGGCGTCACAGGTCAGATGGACGAGCGGCGGATGGGCGACCCCGAAGACCGACCAGCCCCGCCCGGCGAGACCCTTGCCGATCTCGGTGATGTCCAGGTCCTTGGCGCCGATCGCCACCAGGGACATCTCGCTGCCGACGACGTGCAGCTCGGGGATCCTCTCGACCCCCGCGATCACCCGGTCACGCACGGCCATCGTGCGACGCGCGGTGTCCAGGTAGCCCTCACGCCCCAGGTAGCGCAGCACCGCCCAGGCCCCCGAGATCGCGCCGGCCGGACGGGAGCCCACGAACGCGTCGGTCCGGTAGAGGCCGTTGGACCAGTCCTCGGTCTCGAAGCCCTGGAACCGCCGCAGATCCAGGTCGGCGTAGAACAGCGTGGAACAGGGCTTCGGCGCGTAGCCGTACTTGTGCAGGTCGACGCTGACCGAGGACACGCCGGGGACGTCGAAGGCGAAGGACGGCACGTCGTACCCGAGGTCACGCGCGAACGGCGTGAGGCAACCCCCGACGCAGGCATCGACGTGCAGCCAGAGGTCACGCTCGCTCGCCAGGCGGGCGACCGCCTCGATCGGGTCGTAGACGCCGTGCGGCCACGACGGCGCCGAGGCGACCAGGCCCGCGGTCCGGTCGGTGATGGCGGCCGCCATCGCGTCGAGGTCGACGCGGTACTCCCCGGTCAGCGGTACCCGGACCAGTCGTACGCCCAGGAAGTGGCAGGCCTTCGTGAACGCGGCGTGCGCGGAGAAGGGCGCGATGATCTCCACCTCGCCGCGGGGGATGCCACGACGCTCGTAGGCCCACTCGCGGATGGAGTGGACGGCGTTGAAGATGCTGTCCGAGCCCCCGGAGGTCAGCACGCCGCACTCCGCGGTCGTGTGGAGCTCCGCGGCCCAGGACGACAGGACCTCGTCGTGCATCGTCTTCAGGCTGGGCAGCACGCGGGCGAAGAGGCCGTTGATGCTGAAGAACCGCTCGTAGCCGCGACGAGCCGCCTCCTGGATCTGATCGTTGCCCCGCAGGGAGAACATGCCGAACCTGCCCTGCCGGATCGGCGGGACCTGGGCGTAGAGGGAGTCGAGCCTGTCGGCCACGTCATCCAGGGACATGCCCTGCGACGGGAAGGCGTTGCCGAGCGATCGGCCGGACTGCGACGAGTGGGACACGTGAGCTTCCTCTCAGGGGTGTAGGTGGAATATAGCCATCAGGCGAGTGGTATGTCACTGGTGTATTACATGTCGGACAGATGGTCCTCGAGTGCCTACCCGCGGCGCGGACTCGGGTGGTCCACGACCGGCCGGCGTGGGTGCTGATAGGCCGGTGATGTCGAGCCGCTATCCTGGATCGCCAGCGCGAAGCCGCGCGGCCCGAACGGCGAGGAACGCAGAGCGGCACCAGCTCGCGGCACTGCGGCCACGTCGCCTGCACCAGGGAGTTCCACCATGCCGAGACAGACCGCCAAGACGCCCGCCGCCCGAGTCGCCAAGCCGCGGTTGGCCGACCAGGCCTACGAGCGCCTCGTGGAGCTGGTCGTGTCCGACCTGCCCGCCGGGTCCCGGCTGTCGGAGGCCGAGCTGTCCACGACGCTCGGCATGTCCAAGACGCCGGTGCGCGAGGCCCTGCTCCGCCTCGAGTCGGAGGGGCTCGTGTCCCCCATCCCGCACGTCGGCTACCTGATCCCCCACCTGTCGTACTCGGAGCTGCGCGAGGCACTGGAGGTGCGCGAGGCGATCGAGGGATATCTCGCCATGCTGGCGGCGGACCGGATCGACGACGTGGCGCTCGGCGAGCTGCGCGAGGTCTTCACGCAGACCGAGGCCGCCCTCGGACAGGATCATGTCGCCGACATCGAGGCGATGAAGCGGTTCAACGGCCTGCTGCACGGAGCGATCCTGCAGGCGGCCGGCAACGCCAAGATGGAGCAGATCCTGGCCACGGTCCGCAACCAGGTCAACCGGGGCATCAAGGAGCTCATCGGCAACGACCAGCGGCGCTACAAGCTGTCCTTCGACGAGCACGGCGTCATCCTCGAGGCGCTCGAGGCACGCGACCCGGCGCGCGCGGAGAGGGCCATGCGCGAGCACGTGGAGTCGGTCAACGTGCACATCCTGCGTCGTTTCCGCTGACCGGTCCACCGTTGAAGTACCGGTAGTATATGATCGGACTATCACCAGTACGGTGCCGTCTGGTTCCGGTTCTTCAGGAGGAGTGACCCCCGTGCGACTGATCAGCCGGGTCGACGACCTGCCCCCGTCACCGGCCCGCACGCGACCGAGCGCGCGGCCGGCACTACGGGTCGCCCTCGTCCAGCATCGCTGGGACCCCGACCCGGCCCGGTTGCGCTCGACACTGCACGCCGCCATCGGGAAGGCGGCCGAAGCGGGCGCCGCCGTCGTGTTCCTGCCCGAGCTCACCCTGCAGCGATACCCGGCCTTCGTGCGCGGCGGCCCCGCGGCGAGCGAGCAGGCCGAGTCGCTGACCGACGGACCCACCGCGACGTTCGCCCGGCAGGCCGCCACGACCTTCGACATCTTCGTCCACGCCTCGCTCTACGAGCGAGCGGACGACGGCGGCGCGCTGGGCTACAACACCGCGATCCTGGTCGACCCCTCCGGAGCGATGGTCGGACGCACCCGCAAGCTCCACATCCCGGTCACCGACGGCTACTACGAGGACACCTACTTCCACCCCGGCCCGGCCGACGACCCGCACCCGGTCTACGAGATCCCCCGGCTCGCCGGCTGCCGCATCGGCCTGCCGACCTGCTGGGACGAGTGGTTCCCCGAGCTGGCCCGCGCCTACTCGCTCGCCGGGGCCGAGGTCCTCGTCTACCCGACGGCGATCGGATCGGAGCCGGAGCACCCCGACTTCGACACCCGGCCCCTCTGGCAGCAGGTCATCGTCGGGAACGGGATCTCCGCGGGCACGTTCATGGTCGTCCCCAACCGGACCGGAACCGAAGGCGACCTCACGTTCTACGGCTCCTCGTTCATCTCCGACCCGTACGGCCGCGTGCTGGTCCAGGCCCCCCGCGACGAGGAGGCGGTGCTCGTGACCGACCTCGATCTCGACCAGCGGCAGGACTGGCTGGCGCTCTTCCCGTTCCTCACCACTCGACGTCCGGACACCTACGCCGCTCTGGTGGAGCCGGTGGACCGCGGCCGCCCGTTCGGAGCCACCGGCCGATGACTGGATCTCCCGGGGGAACCCGCGCCCGATAGCCTGGCCGCATGCCCAGCGTGCGCCCGATCACCCCGACCGAGCACCGCGAGTACCTCTCCTCCCGGCCCTCGGCCAGTTTCCTGCAGACCCCGGGCTGGGCGCGGGTGAAGAGCGAGTGGCGCAGCGAGTCACTCGGGTGGTTCGACGACGCCGGACGGCAGGTCGGGGCCGCGCTGGTGCTGTACCGGAGGCTTCCGAGGCTCAACCGCTCGCTCGCCTACCTGCCCGAGGGACCGGTCATCGACTGGGGCGGCGACGACCTCCGCGGCTGGCTGTCCCCGATGGTCGCCCACCTCAGGAAGCAGGGCGCGTTCGCCGTGCGGATCGGGCCGCCGGTAGTGACCCGCCGCTGGACGACCGCACAGGTCAAGGAGGGCATCGCCGATCCGGCGGTCCGCCTCCTCGGCGAGATCCCGCCCGCGGAGCGCACCCCCGCCGGCGCCCGGGTGGTCGCCCAGCTCCACGAGCTCGGCTGGCGCCACCAGGGGGTCGAGGGCGGGTTCGCCGCCGGCCAGCCCCAGTTCGTCTTCCAGATCCCGCTGCGCCACGCCGACGGCGCCCAGCGCTCCGAGGACGACGTCCTCAAGGGCATGAACCAGCTCTGGCGCCGCAACATCAAGAAGGCCGCCAAGGAGGGCGTCGAGGTCTCCCGCGGCGACCGCGCGGACCTGAAGGCCTTCCACGACCTCTACGTCCACACCGCGGAGCGCGACCACTTCACGCCACGCCCGCTGCGCTACTTCGAGACGATGTACGACGCCCTGCAGGCCGACAGCGACGAGCGGCTCACCCTCTGGCTGGCCCGGCACGACGGCGACCTGGTCGCCTCGACGATCGCGATCCGGGTCGGCGAGCACGCCTGGTACTCCTACGGCGCCTCGTCCACGGAGAAGCGTGAGGTGCGCGGCTCCAACGCGATCCAGTGGGCGATGATCCGCGACGCGATCGCGGCCGGCGCGGCGGTCTACGACCTGCGCGGCATCACCGAGACGCTCGACGCCGACGACTCCCACATCGGCCTGATCCAGTTCAAGGTCGGCACCGGCGGCGAGGCCGTCGAGTACGCCGGTGAGTGGGACCTCCCGATCAACCGCCCGTTGTACAAGGCGTTCCAGCTCTACCTGCAGCGGAGGGGGTGATCCGATGAGCCTCACGCTCACCGTGGACGGGCCGCGCTGGCGGGCCCACCTCGAGTCGGTCGCCGACGCGCACGCCGGGCTGGTGCCGGTCGCGAAGGGCAACGGCTACGGCTTCACGCTCGGTCGGCTGGCCCGCAAGGCGCAGTGGCTGGCCGGGCGCGGCCACGACGTGCGCACCCTCGCCGTCGGCACCTACGACGAGCTCCCGGAGGTCGTCCAGCGCTGGCACGGCGACCTGCTGGTCCTCACGCCGTGGCGGCCCTGGGTGACGCACCCCGAGCCGGCCGTCGCGAAGCGCCTGATCCACACCGTCAGCCGGCTGGCCGACCTGCGCGACCTGCTCCACCGCGACCCGTCGGCCCGGATCGTGCTCGAGCGGATGACGTCGATGCGCCGCCACGGCATGGCCGCGCGCGAGCTGTGGGAGGCGGGCGACCTGCTGCGCAAGCACCCCGGCGCCCGGGTCGAGGGCCTCGCCCTGCACCTGCCGCTCGGCCAGGGCACCCACCTGGGTGAGGTCACCCGGCTGGTCAACGACTTCGTCGGCGCGGAGATCCCGACCCGCGGCACACCGGAGGTGTGGGTCAGCCACCTGACGGATGCCGAGCTGACCACCCTGCGCGGCCGGTACGGCGACTTCACGGTCCGCCCGCGGATCGGCACCGGCCTGTGGCTCGGTGACCGCGGCGCGCTCCGGGTGACGGCGACCGTCCTCGACGTGCATCCGGTCGAGCGCGGCGAGGCGTTCGGCTACCGCGGCCGCACCGCGCCCAAGCCCGGCCACGTGCTCGTCGTCAGCGGCGGCACCGCCCACGGCATCGGGCTCGAGGCGCCCACCGGCGAGCAGTCGATCAAGGCCCGCGCGGCGACCCTGGCCCGCGGTGGCCTCGACGCGGTCGGCTTCGTGCGCTCGCCGTACTCCATCGACGCCAAGCTGCGGCTCTTCGCCGAGCCGCCGCACATGCAGGCCTCGATGCTGTTCCTGCCCCACGGCGCGCGGGTGCCCGAGGTCGGCGAGGAGGTCGACGTCCGGGTCCGCTACACCGCCACGTCGTTCGACCGGGTCGTCGTCGCCGGCTGAGCGCCGCCGCGCGGGCCGCCCGGCTCGATCCGCTCGATCGCGACCGGGTCGTGCGCGGGCTGATAGAGGTCCCGCACGATGACCGCCGCGAGGTAGAGCTCGCCGAGCACCCGCACCGCGATGCCGACCCAGTAGAACCCGGCGTCCCCGCCGCCCGCGGGCGCGAGGTAGCCGCCGAGGTACCACCACACCGTGCAGAAGTAGAAGACCTCGCTCGCCTGCCACACGATCTGGTCGCGCCAGCGCGGCCGGGCCAGCACGGCGAGGGGCAGCAGCCACAGGACGTACTGCGGCGAGTAGACCTTGTTGACCAGCAGGAAGCCGACCACGATCAGGTAGCCCAGCTGCGCGAGGCGGGGGACGAAGCTGCATGAACCCCCGGCTGACCGGGGATTCATGCACTTGTCGGGGTTTGCAACCCCCACTAAGTGCATGAATCGCCGGCTGACCGGGGATTCATGCAGCCGTCGCCCGGCGGTCATGCCGATCGCGAACACGACGACGCACCAGGCCCCGAACAGGATCCAGGACCACAGGTTGATCGTGTGCGCCGAGAACCCGATGTCGCCGGCCTGGTCGATCAGCATCCACAGCGACCCGAGGTCCGCGGTGCGCTCGGAGTTGAAGGACCAGAACACCTTCCACTGCTCCGGACCGGTGAGGTACGCCGGCGCGTTGGCCGCCGCCCAGGCGGCCGCGGCCCACACCGCCGCGATCGCGAACCGGCCGAGCTGCCGGCGGCGCAGGCAGATCACCAGCAACCCGCCGAGCAGGAACAGCGGGTAGAGCTTGGCCGCCGTCCCCAGCCCGATCAGGACGCCGGTCAGCACCGGCCGGTCACGCGACCACGCCCACAGCGCGCCCGCGACGAGGGCGACGGCGAGCAGGTCCCAGTTGATCAGGCCGGTGAGCAGCAGGGCCGGTGAGAGCGCGAACGCCGCGGCGTCCCAGGGCCGGGTGCGGTGGACGCCCGCCAGCAGCCAGGTGGCCAACAGCGCCAACGCCCCGAAGCCGACGGCGTTGACCAGCAGGAAGATCGTCTGTTCGTCCTCCACCTCCGGATCGCCGTACAGCAGGTCGACGGGGGTGCGCTGTCGCTGGTCGAGATCCGGCGAGCCGTTGAGCCACTGGGTGACCCAGGCCGTGCCCCACGCCCAGTAGGCGATGCCGACGGGGTACTCCATCACGTCGTAGCGGTCACGGACCTGCTCGTCGTCGGAGTACGGCCAGGCCTTCTCCACCAGGCCCCGCGGCACATAGAGCGGGCGCAGGTCGGTGTAGCACATGTGGGAGTAGACCCAGTTCTGGTCACGACCCTGCGCCAGCGAGCACGGCGCCTTCTGCACCAGACCCGCCGCGAACACCACCGCGGTGAGCAGCAGCAGCACCCGGGTCGGGGTCCACCACCGGTGCGGGCGCGCCCGCTCGCCCATCGGCCCGCCGACGACCTCGCTCAGGGCCGCGACGACGGCGTCGTCGCGGGTCGGGTGGACGTGGGCCTCGTCGCTCACCGGGTCACCGCGGCACTGGGTCAGCGGTGACGGGGAACGACCGGCGGTGTCGTCGCCGGCGGGGTGGTCACCGGCGGGGTCGACGGGGGAGGCGTCGTCGGGGGCACCGGGATCTCCGTCGTCACCGGGGGAGGAGGCGGCAGGGGATCCGTGAGGGGCTCCTTCGTCTTCTCCTTCTTCGGCTTCTTGGTCGGCTTCGGCTTCGGCGGCGGCGGGGGCGGCAGCTTGTCGTGCCCGTCGGACGGCGCCTCGCCGTCGACCCACGCCGCGGGCGGCAGGTCCTCGACGTCCTCGCCGTCGAGCGCGCGGGTCATCACGGCGGTCCAGGTGTCGGCCGGATAGGCGCCGCCGAAGTACGACGGCAGCCAGTCCTTGAGCTGCTCGTTGCCCTTGCCGCGCACGTACATCACCGCGGTCGACAGCTGCGGCGTGTAGCCCACGAACCAGGCCGAGGACACCTCGCCCAGGCCGTTGGTGGCCGTGCCCGTCTTGCCGCCGACCGGACGCCGCAGACCCAGCGCCGCCGTACCGGAGCCGGAGCGGACGACCTGCTGCAGGGCGTAGCCCACGTCGTCGGCCACGCCCTCCCGGATCGCCTCGTGCGTGGCGGCGTCGGCATCGTGGGTGAAGCGCACGACGCCGTCGCGGTCGACGACCTTCTCGATGATGTAGGCGTCGGCGGCGACCCCGCGGTTGGCGATCGTCGCGTAGCCGTTGGCCATGTTGATGGGGCTGACCGTCTGCGAGCCGAGCGAGACGCCGGTATTGGCCTGCAGGCCCGGGCTCGAGGTCGGGATGCCGTACGCCTTGGGCGCCGCCTTCTCCGGCGGGATGCCCATCGCGTTGGCGGTCTCGATGATCTGCGTCGGTCCGTCGGGCATCGCCAGGGTCAGGTCGATGTAGGCGGTGTTGATCGAGTCCTCGGTCGCGCGGATCAGGTCCACCCGGCCGTAGCTCTGGTCGCCCTGGTTCTCGATGGGACGGCCACCGCCGGGCAGGTCGTACGGCGAGTTGCCGTCGAAGGTGTCCTTGAGCTCGAAGCCCGACTCGATGCCGGCCGCGAGCGCGAACGGCTTGAAGGTCGAGCCGGCCTGGCCGCCCGCGACGGCCCAGTTGATCTGCGACTGGAGGTAGTCCTGGCCGCCGTAGAAGCCGCGCACGGCGCCGGTGCCGGGCTCGACCGAGGCGACCGCGACGTGGAGGTCCTTGGGGCCGAAGCCCTCGGGCCGCTGCTCGGCGACGCCCTGGGCCGCGGCGGTCATCGCCTTCTTGGTGAACGTGGTGGTGACCTGGAGACCACCACCGTCGATCTCCTGCTCGCTGAAGCCCATCCGGACGAGCTCCTTGCGGACCATGGTCAACGCGTGACCCCGCTGGCCGCCGTACTGCTCGCTCTGCTTGATCTCCGGGAACTTCGGCAGTGCCGTCCGGGCCTGCGAGACCTCGCCGGCCTCGGCCGTGCCGGTCTCCTCCATCGAGTCGAGCACGTACTGGTAGCGCCCGAGCAGCGCCGTGGCCGAGGCGTCGCCGTTGTCCGGGTCGAGCCCGTTGGGATTGTTGAGGATCGCGACCAGGGCCGCGGACTGCTTGAGGTTGAGGTCCGCCGCGTCCTTGGCGAAGTAGGCCTTCGAGGCGGCCTGGATGCCGTAGGCGCCGCGGCCGAAGTAGATCGTGTTGAGGTAGCCCTCGAGGACGTCCTGCTTGCTCAGCTGGTTCTTCACCTTGAGCGAGAGGATCGCTTCCTTGAGCTTCCGCTTCCAGGTGCGCTCCTGGGTGAGGTAGAGGATCTTGACGTACTGCTGGGTGATCGTCGACGCACCGCGGGTGGTGTTGCCCTGGGCGTTGCTGAACGCCGCGCTCAGGATGCCCTTGGGGTCGATGCCGTTGTCGGTCCAGAAGGTCCGGTTCTCGGCGGCGACGACGCCGTCCTTGACGTACTGCGGCATCTCGTCGTAGTCGATCGAGTCACGGCGCTGGACGGCGAACTGGCCCAGCTGTCCCTTGCCGTCGGAGTAGTAGACCTGCGTCGTCTCGGTCAGGAACTCAGCGTTCGGGTCGGGGATGTCGATCGAGCGGTAGGCCACGAAGAAGGCAGCGGCACCGAGCAGGGCCATCACCACGCAGGCGACGAGACCCCAGATCGTGAACCTCTTCAGCCGCTGCTTCCAGGTCCGCGGCGTACGGTCCTTCGGGCGCGACTTCGCGCGGCCCTTCGACCCCGCGGAGCTCGCTGCGGACTTCCGTTTTCCCTGAACCACGCAGGACAGGGTACGGCGCCCTGGTCAGCCGACCCGATTTCCGGTGATCTGGGCGCGCAGCGTCGCCAGCGCCCGGGACGACTGGCTCTTGACCGTGCCCTCCGCGATCCGGAGCTCGGCCGCGGTCTCCTTGACCGAGAGCCCGAGCCAGTGGCGCAGCACGACGACGCGGCGCTGGAGGGTGGGCAGGGCACGCACGGCGGCGAAGAGGTCGGCCCGCTCGTCGGGCCCGATCCCGGCCGGCGCGGCGGGGTCGTGACCGTCCAGGCCGGGCCGCTCGCGGCGCCACGGCCGACGGCGGTCGTCGACATCGGCGTTCACGATGATCCGGCGGACGTAGGCCAGCTCGGTGCCGGTGCGGTGCACGCGGGACCAGCTCACGTAGAGCTTCGCCAGGGCGGTCTGCAGCACGTCCTCGGCACGGTTCCAATCACCGCACACGGCGTACGCGATCCGGCGCAGCAGGACCTGGTGCGCGGCCACGAAGGCGGTGAACGCGGCGTCGTGCCGCTCGCGCTCCCGGCGGGAGGTCACCGCAGGCCCTCACCGGAGGCGTACCGGTCGCGTGCGTGGGCGAGGAATGCGGCCAGCGTCGGCGCGGGCAGCACGCCGGCGTCGACCGGCAGGGTGTCGGTCGGCCCGCCGGGGGAGCGACGCGCCAGGACGAAGTAGACCCGGCCGTCGGCAGCCACCTTCGCGACCGCGGTGTCGTCGCCGGGTGCCGCGAAGCCGGGGACGTCCGGGTCCGCCCACTGACGCAGGATCCGGACGCCGACACCCGCCTCGAGCAGGTCGCCTTCGCCGGCGAACCGCACATAGGGCTCCGGCTCCTCCCCGCGGTCCAGGTCGACCATGACGTCGAGCCACTGCTCGAAGCGCTGGTACGCCTTGCCCGCCGGGTCCCACGACGCACTCCCGCCGTCGGGACTGTGGTCGAGGAGGTACCAGAACGAGGCCGTGCCCTTGGTGACGACCAGCCCGACGGACGCCTCCGGCGCGACCCGGTGCAGCGGGTTGGGGATCTCGCGCACGATCCGCCAGCCCGGCCGGAGGACCACCGCACCCCGCCCGTCGTAGCCGACGTGCTGACCGGGGCTCAGCACGTCGGAGATCCGCTGGGTCGGGGCCGGGTCCGGCGCGGGTGCCGGGGTGGCACCCGCGGTCGGGGAGGGCGACTGGGCGACCGGCGTGCGGTCGGGAGTGGACCGCACCGGACCGGCGCCCCCGGCGACAAGGGCGCCGGCCACCGCGACCGCGCCGACCACGCCGACCACCGCCGCGGTCACGCGGAGCCGGCGCTGCCGGGCCCGACGGCGACCGGCCGCGACGTAGCCGTCCGCGGTACGCGGAGCCGGCTCGTCGTCGTACCCGGCCTCGAAGGCGGTGGCGATCAGGTGCTCCACGTCGGTGCTCATGACCCTCCTACGTAGGAACCCCGCGATCGGTTGCCTCGACCACCGCACGACACCCTCGATCCATCGGAAGTTCACGTCCCGCGGATATATCGCTACGATAGGTCGCATGGCACGGCGCGGGGACACCATCGAGCTCGCAGTCCTCGGACTGCTGCACGAGGGACCCATGCACGGCTACGAGCTGCGCAAGCGGCTCAACCTGATGCTGGGCTGGGGCCGCCTGCTGTCGTACGGCTCGCTCTATCCCGCGCTGAAGAAGATGCTCCGCGGCAACCTCATCGAGGAGACCGTGCCCTCGGGTCCCCAGACCCGCCGGCAGCGGATCGTCTACCAGGTGACCGACCTGGGCACCGAGGAGTTCTCGCGCCTGATGTCGGAGGTGGGTCCGACCGCTTGGGAGGACGACAACTTCGACATCCGGTTCCGGTTCTTCTCCTCCACCGACATGGAGATCCGGCTGCGCGTCCTCGAGGGACGTCGCTCGCGGCTCCAGGAGCGGCTCGACCGCGTCCAGCGCGAGCTGGCCATGACGCAGGCCGAGGCCGACCGGTACGCCGCCGAGCTGCAGCGTCACGGCGTGGAGTCGGTCGAGCGTGAGGTCCGTTGGCTCTCGGAGCTCATCAACGCCGAACGCAGCGTGCAACAGGCAGCACCCGGACCGGAGACGCCGGCGGCCCCGTCGACGCCGTCCTGACCGGCACCGCAGCACCCAACAGGTCAGCCACCTGATCATTCACGAGATGTCATGAGTAGCAAGGAAGGAAACCCCATGGGTTCGGTTCGAGTAGCGATCGCCGGCGTGGGCAACTGCGCCACGTCCCTCATCCAGGGCGTGCAGTACTACCGGGGCGCCGATGCCGCGAGCACCGTCCCGGGGCTCATGCACGTCCAGTTCGGCGACTACCACGTCGGCGACGTCGAGTTCGTCGCCGCGTTCGACGTCGACGACAAGAAGGTCGGCAAGGACCTGTCCGAGGCCATCAACGCCTCGGAGAACAACACCATCAAGATCACCGACGTCCCCACGCTCGGTGTCGAGGTCCAGCGCGGCCCGACGCTCGACGGTCTCGGCAAGTACTACCGGATGACCATCGAGGAGTCCGGCGCCGACCCGGTCGACGTCGTCCAGGCGCTCAAGGACGCCCAGGTCGACGTCCTCGTCTCCTACCTCCCGGTGGGCTCCGAGGAGGCCGACAAGTTCTACGCCCAGTGCGCGATCGACGCCGGCGTGGCCTTCGTCAACGCGCTCCCCGTCTTCATCGCCTCCGACCCGGTCTGGGCCAAGAAGTTCGAGGACGCCGGCGTCCCGATCGTCGGTGACGACATCAAGTCGCAGGTCGGCGCCACCATCACCCACCGCGTGATGGCGAAGCTGTTCGAGGACCGCGGCGTGACGCTGGACCGCACCTACCAGCTCAACGTCGGCGGCAACATGGACTTCAAGAACATGCTCGAGCGCGAGCGCCTGGAGTCCAAGAAGATCTCCAAGACCCAGGCCGTGACCTCCAACCTCAACGGCCCGCTGGCGGGCGTCGGCGCCGACGACCGCAACGTCCACATCGGCCCGTCCGACTACGTCGCGTGGCTCGACGACCGCAAGTGGGCCTACGTGCGCCTCGAGGGTCGCGCGTTCGGCGACGTCCCGCTCAACCTCGAGTACAAGCTCGAGGTCTGGGACTCCCCGAACTCGGCCGGCATCATCATCGACGCCGTCCGGGCCGCGAAGATCGCCAAGGACCGCGGCGTCGGCGGCCCGATCATCCCCGCCTCGGCGTACCTCATGAAGAGCCCGCCGGTGCAGATCGAGGACACCGAGGGCCGCGCGCAGCTCGAGGCCTTCATCAAGGGCGTCTGAGCCCAGCTCACGCGAGACCCCGCACCCCGCTCGGGTGCGGGGTCTCGTCGCGTCCGGGGCGGAACGGCCGGGCTCAGCCGGCCAGCGAGTCCTGGGCGAGCGGGCCGAGCACGTCGAACTCGTAGTCCTCGGCCCGCGCGATGTGCACCTGTTGGTACGACGACCCGGCGCCGAGCCGGACGGTGCCGCGCGGGCCGTCGTAGGTGACACCGCGCTCCTCGATGGCCGCGAGCATCCGGGCCGGGTCGGCGCTGCCGACGGCGCTGGCCGCCGCGGCGAGCGCGAGAATGCCCTCGTAGCAGGACTCGGCGGCGTTGTTGAGCGCCGGTGCGCCGGGACCGAACCGGTCGGCGTAGGAGCCGGTGAAGTCGATCGCCGACGAGGTGACCAGGCTGTTGAAGTAGGCGGCGGCGACGTAGAGGTCGCGGGTGGCGCCCGCGCCGGAGGCGAGGAGCATGTTCTCCTCCATCAGCGGGCTGAACCGGACCAGCCGGTCCTGGAGCCCCCCGGCCGCGAACTGCCGGTTGAAGAGCACGGCGTCGCGGCCCACCAACAGCATGATCACGCCCTGCGCGGTGCTGCCGCGCACGTCCTGGAGGACGCCGCGGAAGTCCCGGCAGCCGTAGCTGACGAACTGCTCGTGGACGATGTCGAGGCCGGTCGCCCGGGCGTAGGTGCGGATCGCCCGGACCGTACGGCGCGGCCACACGTAGTCGGCGCCGACGATCGACCAGCGCCGCACGCCGAGGTGCTCGCGCAGCCAGCGCAGGCCGGGCGCGACCTGGAGCGACGGCGTCTCGCCGGGGCAGAGCACGGCCTCCCGGGCGGCGCCCTCGTGCAGCGAGGTGTAGACGTAGGGCACGCCGAGGCCGGCCAGCACCGGCGCCATGTGCTGGCGCACCGAGGAGATGTGCCACCCGACGACCGCGTGGATCCGGCCGGCGGCGACCGCCGCCGCGGTGCTGTCACAGAACTGCTCGAGCGGCGCGCCGGCGTCGAGCACCTCGACGTCGACCGGCCGGCCGAGGATGCCGGCCCCCTGGTTGAGCTGGGCGACCGCCAGCTCCGCGACCTTCTCGCAGGACGGCCCGAAGATCCCGCCCGGTCCCTGCAGCGGGATCGCCAGCCCGACGCGGAACGTGTCCACACCGCACCTCTCTTCCGGCCAGCCCGCGCCAATATCACCGAATGGAATATTCTGGGAGTATGGATCGTCACCCCGGAGGGGTCAAGGGACACAGGAGGCGCCGATGACGACCGGGCATGGAGAGCTGGCCACGCTGCTCATCGGGCGCGCGTCGCGGCTGGAGCGCGCGATCGGCGCCGCGCTCGCCGGGACCCCCCTCAAGACCCCGCACTGGCTGGTGCTCGCCGCGCTCGAGACACGGCCCGACGGGCAGACGATGACGGACCTCGCCCAGACCGTCAGCCTGCCCGCACCGACGCTGACGCGCAGTGTCGACCGGCTGGTCGACCACGCCCTCGTGCACCGCGCCCTCGACGGCCTGGACCGGCGACGGGTGCTCGTCCGGCTCACCGACCGGGGTCGGACGACGTACGACGAGCTGCGCGTGCCCGTGCAGGACGCGATCGCCGCCGAGCTGACCGAGCTCGCCGACTGGGAGCGCGAGGCGTTGCGCGGGTTGTTGACGCGCACCTCTTGATTTAATTCCAAATGGAAGTAACGTGCTCCGCGTCACACCCGACGAACGGAGGCACGAGCCCATGTCCGACAGCACCGACTTCACCCGGTCCGGCGTATCCCGATTCCCCGACCGCGACCTCGGCGTCCAGCGGTTCCGCTGCGAGGTCGGCGTACCGCTGGCCGAGCAGAAGCACCTCGGTCACAACCGCTGGCACCCCGACATCCCGCCGCTCATCGAGGTCGGCCTCGGCGACGAGCTGATCCTGGAGAGCGGCGGCTACGACGACTACCAGCTCCGGGACGTCGACGACGACCAGGACATCCACACCTTCGACCTGACCCGCACCCACCCGCTCACCGGGCCGGTGAAGGTCGACGGGGTCAAGGCCGGCGACCTGCTGGTCGTCGACATCCTCGACGTCCAGCCGCTCTCGGGCGTCGGCTACTCCAACATCCTGCCCGGCATGGGCGGGCCGCTGGCGTCCTCCTTCCCCGACGGCTACAAGACGGTCTGGGACCTGCACGGCCTGTTCGCGACCAGCCGGCAGATCCCCGGCGTCGAGATCCCCGCGATCAGCCACCCGGGCATCATCGGCGTCGCGCCGTCGCACGACCTGCTGCGCACCTGGAACGAGCGCGAGGACCCGTTCATCGCCGACGGCCTCGCCGCCCCGCGCGCCGACGCCCGCGACACCGCGGTGCTGCGCGACCTGGAGGGCGACGAGTGGGCCCGGGTCGCCGAGACCGCGGCGCGCACCATCCCGCCGCGCGAGAACGGCGGCAACATGGACATCAAGAACCTCTCCCGCGGCTCCCGGGTCTACTTCCCGGTCTTCGTGGACGGCGCGCTCTTCTCCAGCGGTGACTTCCACTTCGCGGAGGGCGACGGAGAGATCACCTGGAACGCCATCGAGATGGACGGTGTCGGCTGGTACCGCTTCGGCGTGATCAAGGACGGCATGGCCCGGTACGGCGTCCGCACGCCGATGTTCCGGCCCTCGCCCGTCGACCCGCAGTTCGGCACCCGGTACCTCTCCTTCACCGGTCTCTCCGCCGGGGGCAAGGAGCAGCGCTACCTCGACACGACCATGGCGGTGACCCAGGTCGTCGAGCAGGCGATCGAGTACCTCGGCAAGTTCGGCTACAGCCCCGAGCAGGCCTACACGATCATCTCCGTCGCGCCCTGCGAGATGCACGTGGGCGGCGTCGTGGACATCCCCAACGCCGCCGTCGTCCTGAAGATCCCGCTCGACATCTTCGACCAGGACATCCTGCCGCAGCCGAAGTGACCGACCCGTCGCCCGCCCGCCCGCGCCGGGCGGGCGGCGGCGCTCCCTCGAAAGGTGATCGACCATGAGCGATATCGGGCTCTTCTACGTCGGCGCGGTGCTCATCGTGAACGGCGTCATGCTGCTGGGCTGGCTGACCCCGCGCGCCGCCGCGCCCCTCAACCTCTTCGTCGGCGCGATGCAGGTGATCACGCCGACGTACCTCGTGATGACCGCGGGCGGCGACCCGCCGGCGATCCTCGGCGCCTCCGCGCTGTACCTGTTCGGCTTCACCTACCTGTGGGTCGGCATCAACGCGCTGGCCGGCCTGCCCGGGCACGGGCTCGGCTGGTTCTCCCTGTTCGTGGCGGTGTTCGCGGCCGGGCACGGGATCGACAGCCTCCGCGCCGACGCCCCCGTCTTCGGGGTGATCTGGCTGTCCTGGGCGGTCCTGTGGACCCTGTTCTTCCTGCTGCTGGGGTTGGACCGCGCCGCGCTCGGCCCGATCACCGGGGCGGTCGCGGCGGTCGAGGGTGTGCTCACCGCCGCGCTGCCGGCGTGGCTGCTCCTCCACGACGGTTTCGAGGAGTCGTGGCCGGTCGCCCTCGGTGGTCTCCTGGGCGGCGTCGTGCTCGTCGTGCTCGTCCGGCGGTGGTCCGCCCCGCTGCAGGCGCGCCTGGTCCCGGCCGCGGCCTGAGTGCCCCGCGGTCCGCAGGCGGGCGGTCGGCAGGCGGGCGGCGGGTCAGCAGGCGGGCGGGGGCTGGAGCTGCATCCGGGTCCACACCGGGCGGTGGTCGGAGACCGCGGAGAAGAGCACCTCGGCCTGGAGCGGCGTGAACCAGCCGTCGTGGAGGATGAAGTCGATCCGGCTGCCGGGGCGGTCCGCGGGCACCGTGGCTCCCTTGCCCTTCCCGACCGCCCACGCGTCGCCGAGGCCGGAGCGACGCAGGATCGCGATCGCGCGGGCGTCGGGGCCGGTGTTGAGGTCGCCCCCGACGACCTTGGGCAGCGGGTCCGCGGCCATCAGCTGGACGACCGTCCGCGCCGCCACCGTCCGGGCCTGGCGGGAGCGGTGGTCGAAGTGGGTGGCGTAGACGCTGACCGGGACGCCGCCGACGTCGACCTGGGCGTGCAGCAGACCGCGCAGCTCCCGACCGCCCGCCATCGGCAGGTGGGTGTTGGCCGACGCGACGATCGGGAACCGGCTGAGGATCGCGTTGCCCCGGGGTCCCGCGCCGGTGTTACGCGAGTTGCCGCCGTAGACGTGGTGGAGGCCGGTCTTCGCGCCCAGGACGGCCGCCTGGTCGACGTTGCCGCTGACGGGGCGGCCCTTGTCGACCTCCTGCAGCAGCACGATGTCGGGCTGCCAGGTGGTGATCTCCTCGGCGATCCGGTCCAATCCGCTGCGCCCGTCGTGACCGGCACCGAAGTGGATGTTGAACGTCAGCACGGTCAGCTGGATCGGCGCCGGCGTCGGGCAGGTGGGCGGTGCCGTGGGGGTGGGCGGCGGGGGAGGCGGCTCGGTCCGGGTCGGCGTCGCGCCCGACGAGGGCGGCGGTGGGACGGTGGTCGGCTCGCCCGGCCCCCCGCCCGGGCCGTCCGGGGGTCCACTCGGGTCCTGGAGCAGCAGCACGAGTGCCACCGCCACCAGGACGACGATCGCCACCGCGACGGTCGCGATCCTCGTCGCGCGGCTGCCCTCGGTCACGCGCCTATTGAACCGGGAGCCCGGTCGGCCTCAGGAGCCGGGCCGGTGGTGCCGGCGGTACGGCCGATCGGCTCAGGCCTCGGCCTCGGCCTTGATCCGCTCGAGGGTCTGCCGGATGCCTCGGCGCAGCTCGTCGGTGAACGGCCGCTGGCCGCCGAGCACCAGCTTGGTCAGCACCATCGAGACGCCCGAGACGCCGTCGGGGGTCTCGCGGCGCTCGGTCAACCGGGTCCCGCCGTCCGCGGTCGGCTCGAGCTGGAAGGACCAGACGGTCCGGTTCTCGCGGATCCGGAAGGCGAAGTCCCCCGCGGTCGACCCACTCGGCGGCTGGAACCGGACGACCTTGCCGCCCGTGGGCCAGCGCTTGATGCCCTGCTTGTTGAGGTTGCTGAAGATCGCGCCCTGCTTGACGACCCCGCCCTTGACGGTCGACTTCACGACCTGGGGGCTCCACTTGGCCATGGCCGGGATGTCGGTCACCAGACTCCACACCTTGTCGGTGGGAGCGGCGATCTCGATGGAGTCCTCGAGGAGCTTCTCGTAGGTGTCGGCCATGGCGGTGCCTTCCGGAGGGAACAGGGTCGTTCCCGGCAACCTACCGGCAGGTAGCGTACCGATGGTACGTGACCCCGGTCACAGACACACACGGGCGGGACGGGCCGGACGCGAGGTCCGATTGCCGCCAGCAACGGGGGTCGGACCCCGCCAGGCTGGGCGCATGACCACGACGCAGCAGCGGAACCGGACGAACCACGACCCCCAGAGCGACCCGCGCGTCGCCCTCGTCACCGGCGGCAACCGCGGCCTCGGTCTTGCGACTGCCCGGCGCCTCGGACGGGAGGGCGTGACCGTGGTGATCGGCGCGCGGGACGCGGACCTGGCCCGCGCCGCCGTGGCCGGGCTGCGCGCGGAGGGCGTGTGGGCCAGCGCCGTTCCGCTGGACGTCGACGACGCGGCGAGCACCCGCGCCGCGGCCGAGCGAATCCGCCGCGAGCACGGCCGCCTCGACATCCTGGTCAACAACGCCGGCATCCTGCCGGAGGCGACCGCACCCCAGGTCCTCGACCCGCTCGACCCCGATCTCTTCCTGCGCACCTTCCGCACCAACGTGCTCGGTGCCGTCGCCGTGACGGCGGCCGTGCTCCCGCTGCTCGTGCACTCCGAGCGAGGACGGGTCGTCAACGTCTCGAGCCGGATGGGCTCGCTGAGCGACCAGCTCGACCCGGCGTCGCCGTACCACGCGCTGGTGGTGCCGGCCTACCAGTCCTCGAAGGCGGCGCTCAACGGGCTGACCGTCGCGCTCGCGAAGAAGCTCGCGGGCACCCGGGTCAAGGTGAACTCGGTGTGCCCGGGCTGGGTGCAGACCGACCTCGGCGGCGCGGACAACCGCGCGGCGGCGCCGACGGCGGCCGAGGAGGCGGCGAAGGTCGTGGTGCGGGCCGCGCTCCTGGACGACGCGGGCCCGTCGGGCGGCTTCTTCGATGCTGACGGCCCGGTGCCCTGGTAGCGCGGAGCCCCCGTCCGGACGGCCTCAGCCGCGGGCGGCCCACCACTCCCGGAGCGCGGCAGCCGCGGCGTCCTCGGCCATGGGGCCGTTGTCGAGGCGCAGCTCGAGCAGGAACTTGTACGCCTCGCCCACCTCGCGGCCCGGGCCGATGCCCAGGATCGTCATGATCTGGTTGCCGTCGAGGTCGGGCCGGATCGAGGCCAGCTCCTCCTCGGCGGAGAGCCGGTCGATCCGGGCCTCCAGGTCGTCATAGGTACGACGGAGCCGGTCGGCCTTCTTCTTGTTGCGGGTCGTGCAGTCGGCGCGGGTGAGCACGTGCAGCCGCTCGAGCTGGTCGCCGGCGTCGCGCACGTAGCGGCGCACGGCGGAGTCGGTCCACTCGCCGGAACCGTAGCCGTGGAAGCGCAGGTGCAGCTCGACCAGGTCGCCGACGGCGTCGATCTGGTCGTTGCTGAACTTCAGCGCCCTCATCCGCTTGCGGGTGAGCTTGGCGCCGACCACGTCGTGGTGGTGGAAGGTCACCACGCCGTCGTCCTGGAAGCGGCGGGTCTTCGGCTTGCCGACGTCGTGCATGAGCGCGGCGAACCGGGAGACGAAGTCGGGCGCCGGGAGCTCGGCCCGCTCCGCGAGCCGCGGCTCCAGGTCCATCGCCTGCTCCAGCACGGTGAGGGTGTGCTCGTAGACGTCCTTGTGCCGGTGGTGCTCGTCGCGCTCGAGCTTGAGCGCCGGCAGCTCGGGCAGCACCTGGTCGGCGAGCCCGGTCTCGACCAGCAGCTCCAGGCCCCGCCGCGGGTACGGCGCGCACACCAGCTTCACCAGCTCGTCGCGCACCCGCTCGGCCGAGATGATCGTGATCCGGTCCGCCATGTCCGTCATCGCCCGGACGACCGACGGGTCGACGGCGAAGCCGAGCTGCGCCGCGAACCGCGCCGCGCGCATCATCCGCAGCGGGTCGTCGGAGAACGACTGCTCGGGGGTCCCCGGCGTGCGGAGCACCCCGTGCGCGAGATCCACCACCCCGCCGTAGGGGTCCTCGAGCTCGCGGCCCGGCAGCCGGACCGCCATCGCGTTGACGGTGAAGTCGCGGCGGCCGAGGTCACCGGCCAGCGCGTCGCCGTACTGGACCGCGGGCTTGCGGGAGTCGGGGTCGTAGGACTCGGACCGATAGGTCGTCACCTCGACGACCCAGTCGCCCTTGCGGCAGCCGATGGTGCCGAAGTCGCGGCCCATGTCCCACCAGGCGTCGCCCCAGGCCTTGAGGATCTTGTCGGTCTGCTCCGGGCGGGCCGAGGTGGTGAAGTCGAGGTCGTTGGAGCGGCGGCCGAGCATCGCGTCGCGCACCGGTCCGCCGACCAGGGCCAGCTCGTGGCCGGCCGCGGCGAACCGGGCGCCGAGGTCGTCGATCACCGGCGCGATCCGGTCCAGCTCCGCGGCGACCGCGGCCTGGACGTCGACCAGGCGCAGCGGCTCGCCGGCCCGGACTCGGCTGGCGTCGGCTGCGGGATCCGCGGACTCGGTCACGGCGGGCGAGTCTAGTTGGTCGGCTCCGCGCGCAGCCGGGGCGGCACCGGCCTCAGCCACCGACCAGCAGCTTGCCCCTGCTGGCCCGCGACTCCATCGCCTCCCAGGCGCCCTCCGCGTCCGCCAGCGGCCAGTGGCCGCCGACATGCACGGTGAGCGATCCCGCGGCCGCGGCCCGGAGCAGCTCATCGGCCCGCGCGGCACGGGCGGCGGCGTCGCCGAGGTAGTCGCGGCCCGCCGTCCGGGTCAGGAAGAACGAGCCCTGGCCCAGATCGGACGTCCCGAGGTCGGACTCCCGACCCGAGGTCGCGCCGTAGAGGACCATCGCGCCGCGCGGCCGCAACGACGCCAACAGTCGTCGCGGGACGTCGGCACCGACTCCGTCGAACACCGCGGCGACACTGCGCTCGGCGAGGGCGTCGTCGTACCCGCGTACGTCGACGGCGCCGGCCGCGCGCACCACCGCGGCCTTGTCCGGGGTCGACACCAGACCGGTCACCCGGACCCCGCGCAGGGTCAGCAGCTGGGTCAGGAGCAGCCCGACACCACCCGCCGCGGCGGTCACGACGGCCGCGTCCCCCTCGCCCAGCGGCCAGGCGTCGGTGGCCAGGTAGTGCGCCGTGACGCCTTGGAACAGCAGCCCGGCGGCCGTCTCGTCGGCCAGGCCGTCGGGCACCGGGGCGAAGCCGTCCGCGGGCCCGGTCACCTCCTCGGCGTAGCTGCCGCCGACCGAGGACCAGGCCACCCGCTGTCCCACCACGAGTCCCTCGACGCCGGGCCCGAGCTCGCGCACGACGCCGACGCCCTCACGACCGGGCACCCGACGCTCGGGTGCGGGGACCCGGCCGTCGCGCTGCATGATCTCCCAGTAGTTGACTCCGGCCAGGATGACCCCGACCCGCACCTCACCGGCGGCGGGCTCGGGGGTGGGCAGGTCCCGGACGTCGAGTCGGCCTTCGGTCAGGACGGCGGCGCGTGGCATGGCGTGCTCCTCGGGGAGTGGACGGTTCAGTGGGCGTGCCGGTGTGCGGGAGGGGGGTCCTGCTCGCCACCGGGCACCCGGATGTCGAAGACCGTCATCAGCTGCGCGAGCAGGCGGTAGTACCCGACGAGCGTGGTCACCTCGACGATCTGGCGTTCGGTGAGGACCGCCCCCGCGGCGGCGTACTCCTCGTCGGTGACGGTCGCGGAGGTCAGCAGGACGACGGACAACGCGGCGACCGCGTTCTCGGTCGGGTCCGGGCCGGCGAAGCGGCCCATCGAGAGCTGCATCAGCTCCTCGTCGGTCAGCCCGGCGGCACGTCCGACCCGCTCGTGGGCCCACCACTCGAACTCGCTGCCGCTCGCCTGCGCCACCAGCAGGATCGCGATCTCGCGGGCGCGGGTGGTCAGGTCGGTGCGGTAGCGGATGGTGGCGCCGAGCTCCTGCAGCACCGCCCCGACCCCGGGGGCGTGCAGCACGATCCCGAACGGCCCGTTCAGCGATCCGTCGTCCGCGGCCAGCGGGAAGTGCTGGACCCCCTTGGCCCGATCGCCGCCGGCGATCGCGTCGTAGACGGCGCGCTGGTCCGGGTCGAGGTCCTCGGGGCGCAGCGAGGCGAGGCGGGCGCTCACCGCGTGCCTCGCTTCCGGCCGAAGGCGAGCCAGCTCAGCACGAAGCCGATCAGGCCGCCGGCGATCGCCTGGCCGTAGCGCTCCCGCACCATCGGCAGCACCAGGGCCAGGACGTCCATGCCGGCCTCGTCGCCCCCGGCCGCCGGCCGGAGGGGAGCGGCCGCGGGGCGCGACGCGGCGGGCCGCGGCACGCTCGGCAGGTCGGTCGCCTGCTCGGCCGCGGTGCCCGGCGCGCTGAGCAGCTCGCCCAGGTTGGCGGCGAACTGGCCCATCAGCCGGTTGCTGACATCCGCGATCGCGCCCCGCCCGAACTGGGCCATCCGGCCGGTGATGTCGAGGTCGGTGTCGATGACGACCCGGGTCCGGGTGCCGGTGACCGGCTCGAGCCGGGCCTGGATCTGGGCGCTGGCCGTGGCCTGTCCCTTGGGGTCCGTGCCCGCGGCGGCGATCACCGCGGAGTGGGCGGCGTCGTCCTGGTGGGCGAAGTGCGCGGTGCCGCGGAAGTGGGCGCCGATCGGACCGACCTTGATCTTCACCGCGCCGAGGTAGTTCTCGCCCTCGCGACCCTCCAGGGTCGCCCCGGGCATGCACGGCATGACCTGCTCCAGATCGGTGAGCAGGCTCCAGGTGCGCTCCAGGTCCGCGTCGATCTCGAACTCGTTCTGCAGCAGCATGTCAGCTCCCCGCACCCGCGAAGCCCTCGATGACCTCGTCGGCGCCGCAGTCGAAGAAGGCCATGATCCGGCACGGGCAGGCCTCGCCGCCCTCGATCTTCCACGGGAAGGCGCCGATGATCGCGCGCTGGTTCAGCACCGTCTTCAGGTCGCCGCCGACGTTCTCGGCGTGGATGCAGCCGTCCTGGAAGGCCAGGTGGTGCATCGGGAAGATGTCGGAGGTGATCTCGCGACCGGACAGGTGGTGGGTGTAGGAGTACTCGCCCAGGAACTCCTGGTACGGCATGCCCACGTGCTCCTCGAACTTCTTGAGCAGGTCGGGGCGCATGTTGCGGATCGTGGTGTTCATGGGGTGGTCGCCGGAGCCGGCGTCGATGCCCCACCAGCGGATCTCCATGTCGGCCATCCACTCGGCCAGGCGCGGGCTGCCGCCCGGGTGCATCGTGAAGTAGCGGACCAGGTCCTGCTTCGGCATGCCCTGGTAGTAGTCGATGAACCCGGTGTGGATGATCAGGATGTCGCCCTTCCTCACCTCCACCTTCGACGTGATGTGCTCGGGCTCGATGAAGTCCCAGTCCTTGCAGGTGTCGGACACGTCGACGATCGCGCCGGGATGGATCAGCTTGTCCAGCGGCAGCGAGGCCATGTCCAGGCCACCGTCCGTGCCGTGCATCGGGCCGTCGAGGTGGGTGCCCGAGTGCAGGGACGTCTCGATCTTCTGCGAGACGATCTGGTTGGTCTGCAGGTTCTGGGTGTAGTAGAGCTTCCCGCCCGGGTAGCCGACCCAGCCAGGCGTGTGGATGCCCCAGGGATGGGTCAGGTCGACGATGCGCATTGCGTGTTCTCCTTCTGGGTGGACGAGCTCGGTGGGAGTGGGTGGAGGACGTACGGCGGACCGGCGGTCGCGTCAGCCGGTGGCCCGGGAGCCGGTGGCCCGGGCGGCCAGGTCGTGGACCGCCTGGGGGCGGATCGGGACCGAGGTGATCGCGCCCGGGCGCTGCAGGGCGTCGTCGACGGCGGAGGCGATCGCGGCGGCGACGGCCGTCACGCCGCCCTCCCCGGCGCCCTTCACCCCGAGCGGGTTGATCGGGCTCGGGGCGTCCTCGGTGATCAGGATCTCGATCGGCGGCACCTCGTGCGCCGTGGGGATCAGGTAGTCCATGAAGGTGGTGCACAGCGGTGTGCCGTCGTCGGCGTAGAGGAACTCCTCGTAGAGCGCACCGCCCAGGCCCTGGGCGACACCGCCGGCGATCTGTCCCTCGACCAGCGTCGGGTTGAGCGCCCGGCCCACGTCGTACCCGACGAGGTAGCGCTCGACCACCGTCTGACCCGTGCCGCGGTCGAGCCGGACGACAGCCGCGTGCAGCCCGTAGGGATAGGTCATGTGGTCGGAGCGGAACCACCCGTCGGCGTCGAGACCCGGGTCCTCCTTGATCTCGACCGCGCAGACCGGCTCGAGCAGGCGGGCGATCTCGGCGAGCGAGAGGCCCCTGCCCGGATCGGCCACCAGCCGCACGGCGCCATCCGCCAGCTCGAGCTCCTCGACGCTGACCTTCAGCTCGTGCGCGGCGACCCGCACCGCCTTGTCCCGCAGCGCCGCCGCCGCGTTCGCGACGGCCGAGCCGGCCATCACCGAGAGCCGCGTGGCGAAGGCGCCGCGCCCGTAGCCGAACCGGTCGGTGCGCCCCCGCACGACCCGGATCTCGTCGTGCGGGATGCCGAGCGTCTCGGCGGCGACCTGGGCGAGCACGGTGTCGACGCCCTGACCGACCGAGGACGCGCCGCAGGTGACGCTCACCCGGCCCCGGGTGTCGACCGAGATCCGGGCGCCCTCGACGGGGCCGATCCCGCTCTTCTCCACGAAGTAGCCGAACCCGAAGCCGACCGCCTCGCCCGCCGCGCGCCGGGCGGCGACCTCGGCGCGGATGCCGGGGAAGTCGTAGCCCTCGCTCATCTTGTCCAGCAGCAGCCGGTAGTCGCCGGAGTCGTGGACCATCGAGGTGCCCATGGCCTGGATCGGCCGCTCGTAGGGCATGTCCTCGACCGCGATGAAGTTGCGGCGCCGGACCTGCTCGCGGCCCAGGCCGAGCTCGGCGGCGATCTTGTCGACCAGCCGCTCGCGGGCGAAGGTGCCCTCGTACCGTCCCGGGGACCGATAGGTCCCGTGCGGTGTCTTGTGGGTGAGCCGCACGTGCGCCTCCACCCGGAAGTTCGGGATCACGTACGGGCCCGGGAGCATCGAGGAGGTCAGCGACCCGACCGTCGCCCCGTGGGTGCGGACGTAGGCGCCCTGGTCCAGGGTGAAGGTGGCGTCGAGGGCCCGGATGAACCCGTCCTCCTCGACGAGCGCCCGCAGCCGATGGTGCTGGCCGCGCGAGTGGTTGGTCGCGAGCAGGTGCTCCTGGCGGTCCTCGATCCACTTCACCGGTGCCCGCAGCCGCATCGCGGCCAGGGCCACCAGGACGTCCTCCGGATAGAGCTCGCCGCGCGGGCCGAAGCCACCGCCCACGTGGGTCTCGCGGACCACCACCTGGGAGGGCGCGAGGCCGGTCACGTCGGCGATGGCGTCCCGGTTCCAGAACGGCACCTTGGCGGCTCCGTCGATGACCAGCTCCTGATCGGCCTCGACATAGTGGGCGACCAGACCGCGGCACTCCATCGGCACGCCGGTGTGGCGGCCGATGACCGCGTCCAGCTCGATGATCCGCCCGGCCCCGGTGGCGAAGGCGGCCTCGACGTCGCCGTACTCGGTCACGAAGCGGGTGGCCTCGGAGTCCTGCTCCGGCAGCGGGGTGCCGAGCCCGGCGGCCCAGGTGGCCTGCTCGGCGTCGACCCAGGCCACGGGGTCCGCGTCCGGGTCGATGTGCGCCGGCAGCTGGTCGATCTCCACCACCACCCGCTCCGCGGCGTCCTCGGCGAGATAGGCCGACGTCGCGAAGACCACCGCGACCGGCTCGCCGACGTAGCGGACGACACCGCGGGCCAGTACCGGCTGGCGGTAGGGGAGCAGCTCCTCGCGCGGCGTGAGCCGGAACCCGATCGCCGGCAGGTCGGCGACGTCGTCGTAGGTCCACGCGGCGACGACCCCGTCGAGCCGGAGCGCGTCGGCGACGTCGACCGCGCGGACCCGGCCGTGTGCCACCGGCGAGCGCACGACCCGCATGTGCAGCTCGCCCGCGTGATAGGTGTCGGCCGCGTAGCGGCCGGCTCCACGCAGGAGGACGGGATCCTCGAGCCGGAGCGCCCGGGCCCCGATCATCCCGACATCTCCTCCGCGGCCGCCATCGACGCCTTCAGGATGTTCTGGTAGCCGGTGCAGCGGCACAGGTTGGAGGAGAGCACGTCGCGCATCTCCTCCTCGTCGGTCTCGGGCTTCTCCTCCAGCTGACCGGCGACGAGCATCAGGAAGCCGGGCGTGCAGAAGCCGCACTGCAGGCCGTGCTTCTCCCAGAACGCCCGCTGCACCGGATGCAGCTGCTGGTCGTCGGGCGCGAGGCCCTCGACCGTCCGGATCGAGGTGCCCTCGGCCTGGACCGCGAACATCAGGCAGGCCCGGACCGGCTTGCCGTCCACCAGGATGGTGCAGGCGCCGCACACCCCGTGCTCGCAGCCGAGGTGGGTGCCGGTCAGCCCGCAGTCGTCGCGCAGCGCGTCGGCGAGGGTACGACGGGGCTCGATGTCGATGTCGTGGCGATCGCCGTTCACGTAGAGACGGACGGGCACGGTCTGGCTCATGAGGCGGTCTCTCTGTCGGTCTTGTCGGCGGCCTGCGCGGCCTGTGCTGATCGGATGGCCGTGCGGAGGCGGTGGGGAGTGGCGGGGATGTGGTCGACGGCGATGCCGAGGTGGCCCAACGCGTCCGAGACGGCGTTCGCGATCGCCGCCGGCGCTCCGATGGTGCCGCCCTCGCCGACACCCTTGGCACCGGTCACCGACTGCGGTGACGTGGTCTCGAGGTGGGCGATCTCGATGTCCGGGACCTCGTGCAGGGTCGGCGGCAGGTAGTCCATCAGCGACGTGGTGACCAGCACCCCGCGGTCGTCGTAGATCAGCTCCTCGAAGAGGGCGTTGGCGATCCCCTGGACGACCCCGCCCTGGATCTGGCCGTCGACGATGGCCGGGTTGACCAGCCGGCCCGCGTCCTCGGCGACCAGGAATCTCGTGACGGCGACGGCGCCGGTCGCGGGATCCACCTCGACCTCCGCGACGTGGCAGGCATTGGCGAACGTGCCCGACGGATCGTAGGTCGCCGTCGCCTCGAGCGCCGGCTCGCCCTTGTCGGGGATCAGGTGGGAGGAGTGGTAGGTGTCGCGGGCGAGCACGAAGAGCGGCACCGACTCGCCGGTCTCCCGGTGGCGGGCCTCGCCGTCGCTCAGGTCGATGTCGCCGGGCAGGCCGCCGAGGCGACTGCTGGCCAGGGTCCGCAGCCGGCCCGCCAGCTCCCTGGCGGCGAGCATCGAGGCGCCGCCGGCCAGCACCATGGCCCGGCTGGCGAAGCTGCCCCAGCCGTACGGCGTCGCGTCGGTGTCGGAGTGGATCACCCGGACCTCGCCGGGAGACACCCCCAGCTCGTCGCTGATCACCTGGGCCAGGGCGGTGCGCAGCCCCTGCCCGTGCGGGGATGCGCCGATCCGAACGGTGACGCCGGCGGAGCTGTCCATGGCCAGCACGACCCGCTCGAAGCCCGGGGTGATCACGTCCGCGACCGCGCTCGGCTTGAGCTCGAAGGGCGCCGAGCGGGCGGCGAAGGCGGGCGTGCCGTAGCCGGTGCGCTCGGCGAAGGAGGAGAACCCGATGCCCAGCAGCCGCCCCTCGCCCCGCGCGGCCCGCTGGCGCCGGCGGAAGTCGGCGACGTCGGCCATCTCGGCGGCGACCGCCAGGGTCTGGCGGTGCGAGGCGTTGTCGAGCACCAGGCCGCTGGGGATCCGGTGCGGGAACTCGTGCACCAGATTGCGCATCCGCAGGTCGACGGGGTCGATGTCGAGCTGCCGGGCGGCCACGTCCATCAGTCGCTCCATGGCGAGCACCTGCACCGGGCGTGAGACGCCGCGGTACGGGGCGATCGGGCACTTGTTGCTGAGCACCGCGCGGGAGCGGACGGAGTACTCGCGTACCGCGTAGGGGCCGGTGAGCTCGGCCATCGCCATCAGCGGCTCGACGCCGTAGGTGACCGGGTAGCAGCTGTAGGCGCCGACGTCGCAGCGCAGGTCGGCCCGCACGGCCAGCAGGTCGCCGTCCTCGGTGAAGGCGCCCTCGACGTCGTAGACCTGCTCGCGGCTGTGCCAGGCCGCCATGAAGTTCTCCTCGCGCGTCTCGATCCACGCGATGTTGCGACGCAGTCGACGGGCGGCGTGGACGACCATGACGTCCTCGCGCGCGAGCGCCATCTTGGCGCCGAACCCGCCGCCGACGTCGGGAGCGATCACCCGCAGGTCGTCCTCCCGGATGCCGAGGACGTCGGCCAGGCCGGTCCGGATCACGTGCGGCATCTGCGTGGTGACGTGCAGCGTGGTGCGTCCCGTCGCCGGGTCGTAGGCCGCGTGGCTGGCCCGGGCCTCGAGCGGCATCGCGCTCTGCCGGGCCGACCCCACCTGGACGCTGACCCGGTGCGCCGCGGCGGCGAAGACCTCGTCGAAGCCCGGGGTGTGGATCCGCCCGTCGACCACCGTGTTGGGGTCGCCGGGGAAGTCGACGTCGTGCACCAGTCGCGCCTGGTCGGCGGTGGCGTCGGCGACGCTGAGCACCGCCGGCAGCGGCTCGATCTCGACGACCACCCGCTCCAGCGCGTCCTCCGCCTCGGCCTCGGTCTCGGCCAGCACCATGGCCACCGGCTCGCCGACGAACCGGACCACGTCACGAGCCAGGATCGGCTGGCTCGTGGTGACGAAGTCCGGGCGCGCGAGGGACGCGACGATCTCACCCACGCCGTCCAGGTCCGCTGCGGTGTAGATCCGCACGCCCGGCGGAGCGGTGATCCCCACGATCCGCCCCGCGGCGATCGAGCTGCGGACGAACTTGGCGTACCAGCAGCGGTCCTGGGACGCGACGTCGGCGACGTAGCGCCCGTGGCCGCGCAGGATCGAGGGATCCTCGACCCGGGGCAGGCTCCGCCCGGTCCAGCTCGGCGGCTCGACGGCTGTCATCTCACCGCTCCGGCGAGCGCACGCGGCAGGAGTGCTCGGACGAGGTCGCGCCGGTACTCGCCGTCGCCATGGCTGTCCGAGGGCGGGTCCACCTCGTCGGCGGCCGCCTCGGCGGCGTCGCGCAGCAGGCGCGGACTCCACTCCTGGCCGAGCAGGACCTGCTCGGCCGCCGCGCTGCGGAAGGGCACCTCGCTGACCCCGCCCAGGCAGACGCGAGCGTCCCGGACCACGCCGTCGACGACCTGGACGGCCCCGGTCGCCGCGACGATCGCGAAGTCGCCGGCCCGCCGCGCGAACTCGGCGATCCCCGTGCGGTAACTGTCGTCGAGGGCGGGCAGCGACACCTCGGTGAGGATCTCGTCCGGCTCCATGGCGGTGGTGAAGATCGACCAGAAGAAGTCCGAGGCCGGGATGGTCCGGGTGCCGCGGGCCTGGCTGCGCACCGTCATCTCGGCGTCGAGCAGCCCGGCGACCAGGCACCACTCGGACGCCGCGTCGCAGTGCGCGATCGATCCGCCGAAGGTGCCGCGGGTGCGGATCGGCAGGTGTCCGACGTGGGCGGCGCCCGTGCGCAGCAGGCTGCCCAGTGGGGTGGACATCGAGAGGTTCTGCAACGCGAGGTGCCGGGTCCGGGCGCGGATCACGACGCGGTCCCCGACCGACTCGACGCCCTCCAGCAGCGGGATCCGGTTGATGTCGATCAGTCGCTCGGGGCGGGCCAACCGGAAGTTCATCATCGGGACCAGGCTCTGCCCGCCGGCGAGGACCTTGCTCTCGTCCGGGTCCTTGGCCAGCTCCACGAGAGCCTCCTCCAGACTCGCCGGACGCACGTACTCGAAGTTTGCGGGCTTCACCAGGTCTCCCCTCGGTACTGCACGGCGTACACATCGGTACGGCGATCCTCCCTGGGTCGGATCGTCGCACTCCGCACCCGGGCCGCGCGGACGGCCGCCAGGTCCACCCGCACCACCGCCGCGTCGGCACCGGTGCGCGACAACGGTCCGGCCAGCAGCTCGCCGTAGGCGTCGACCGCGACCGAGCCGCCGAGGGTGGCCGGACCACCGGCGCCCGCCCCGGCCACCTGGGAGACCGCGACGACGGCGACCTGGTCGAGGTTCGCCTGCGCGATCACCGACTCCGCGTGCCGCGTGGCACCCACGGTCGGCACCCGCGCGTCGTACCCACCGACCCAGGCGGCCGGCGCCAGCACGATCTCGGCGCCGCGCAGGGACATCGCGCGGAGCACCTCGACGAAGCGCAGGTCGTAGCAGATGCAGACCCCGAGGACTCCGTACCGGGTCGGGGCGATCGGGAGACCGCGGTCGCCCGGGGTGTAGGCCTCCAGCTCGCGGTCGAACAGGTGCAGCTTGCGGTAGTGCAGCACCGGACCGTCGCCGTCGACCACCACCACGGTGTTGAACAGCTCCGTGTCCTGCCGACCGGATCCGGCGGACTCGCAGAAGCCGTAGGCGACCATGCCGCCGGTCCGCCCCGCGAGGGTGGAGAACGCGGCCGTGGTCGGCCCGTCGAGTGGCTCCGCGACCTCCCGCGCCCGGCCGGGATCGACCACGTAGCCGCCGATGGCCAGCTCCGGCAGCACCACGAGATCGGCGCCTGCGGCGAAGGCCGACTCGGCACGCCGCAGGCACAGATCGCGGTTCTGCTCGGGGCGACCGGGGACGACCTCGACCTGCTCGAGCGCGATCACGACGCTGTCGGAAACGGAGGTCATCGACCGATCTTCTCCATGATGTCCGCGACGTCGACCCCGGCCGCGCGCAGCATGTCGGTGTCGGCCGGGCACGGGCCACCGACGCTGACCACCCGCTCGCCGCGGTCGGCGGCGACGGCGTGCCAGGTGCCGATCTCGATGTGCACGGTGTCGCCGGGACCGATCGGGAAGCGCTCGCCCGTGCTGACGTTCTCGGCCGTGCCGCGGCCCTCGAGGATGTGGATGGTGTCCTCGGACTCGGCGTGCACGTGCTCCTTGTTCCGCTCGCCCGGCTCGAGGACGACGTAGTTCATGTTGGCGTCCACCGCGCCGGCTCCCAGCCACACGACGAGCCGGGCGTCACGGGAGATGAAGGGAACCATCAGGCCCGGGCGGTCGCGGTGGTACAGCGAGAGCCCCGACTCCTCGAGGTACGGCGCCGCGGCGGCGCCGAGCGCGGGGTCGACCGGGCACGGCCCACCGATGAGCACCGCCCCCTGGTCGGCCTCGATCGTGTAGGTGGCGCCGGCATGCAGGTGGATCATCGATCCCGGGCCGAGCCGGTGGCTGTCCCGCCGGTGGCGCAGCAGCTCGGTCACGACCGGCGTGCCCTCGACCACGTAGTAGACGGCCTCGCCGTCGTGACGCAGCGGCACCGTCGTCCCGGTGGGGTCGATCCGCACGTGGTGCATGCTCCGGCGCTGCGCACCCGAGGCCGGCCCGACCATCTCGCGGAAGGTCCCGCCCCGTACGAGCCCGAGGTCGGGGCCCCACTGCTCGGGAGAGATCACGCGAAGGCCGGCCACGGCGGGCGCCGGGGAGTGGGTCTCAGTCACGGTGGTATCTACCTTCAATAGTGTCGTACTTGATTTCAATCATACTGTACTCGCTCGACGCGAGTTCCGCCCGTCCGCCGCCGGAAAGGGGTCGCGTGGACGCCGGCAGCCCCCGGCCGCCGGCGTCCACGCCGGATCACACCGCGTGGTGCCGCCAGCGCACGATGCGCGCCTCGAGGAGCTCCACCAGCCAGTAGAGGATGAGACCGAAGATCATCAGGGCGACGATCACCGCGAAGCCGGCAGCGACGTTGAGCTGGAAGTTGAGGGACTTGATCAGCACGCCCATGCCCCGGGAGGCGCCGACGAACTCGGCGACGATCGCACCGATCAGCGCCAGGGTGATCGCGTTCTTGATGCCGGCGAAGATGAGGGGGAGGGAGGACGGCAGGGTGAGCTTGACGTACTCCTCCCAGCGACTGGCGCCCAGCGAGCGCATCAGCGTCCGCGCGGCGGGGTCGACACCGCTCATGCCGACCATCACGTTCAGCAGGACCGGGAAGAAGCAGATGGTCGCCGCCATCACGATCTTGGAGGTGAGGCCGAAGCCGAACCAGGTGAGGAAGAGCGGCGCGAGCGCGACGCGCGGGGTGATCTGGAAGCCCACCACCAGGGGATAGAAGGCGGTGCGGGCCCAGCCGAACATCCCGAGCAGCGTGCCCAGCACCCAGGCCAGGACCACGCCGATGCCGAAGCCGGCCAGCGTCTCGGCCAGCGTGACCCAGGTGGCGTCCCAGAAGTACTGCTCGTCGAGCATCCCGAACAGCTCCACGGCGACGTCGCTGGGCGCGGGCACGATGATCTCGTTGACCAGGCCGCCGCGGGCGGCGGCCTCCCAGATGCCGACGGAGATGGCCAGGACCAGGGCCGGGAGGCCGACGGCGCCGGCGGCCCGGCGGCGGCGGTTGCGCGCCTTCGTGGTGGCGGTGCGCACGGACCGGGCCGGGGTGGCGGTGGTGGTCGTCATGGTGTCCCCTCGTCTCAGATGTACTCGGCGATGGCGGCGCGGACCCGGCCCTCGAGCGCCACCGTCTCGGCGGCGCCGACCAGACCCCGCGTGCGGGGACGGGGAAGCGGGACGTCGATGACGTCGATGACCTCGCCCGGCCGGGGGCGCATGCACACGATCCGATCGGAGAGGAAGACCGCCTCGGCGATGTTGTGGGTGACGAACAAGGTGGTGCGCCCGAGACGGTCGTGCATGCTCGCCAGCTCGACGTTGAGGCGCTCGCGGGTGAACTCGTCGAGCGCCGAGAAGGGCTCGTCCATGAGCAGCAGCGGCGGGTCGGTGACCAGAGCGCGGACCAGACTCACCCGCTGGCGCATACCGCCGGAGAGCTCCCACACGTTCTTCTTCGCGAACTCGGTCAGGTGGGTGAGCTCGAGCAGGTCCTCGGCACGGCGACGCGCGGCGACGGGGTCCAGGCGGAGGATTTCCACGGGCAGCATCACGTTGTCGATCACGCTGCGCCAGGGGAAGAGCACCGGGGACTGGAGCATGATCGCCAGGTCGGGCCGTCCCGCGGCAGCGGGCGTGCCCCGCACCTCGATCACGCCCTCGGTCGGCTCCAGCAGTCCCGCGACCATGTGCAGGAGGGTCGACTTCCCGCAGCCGCTGGGCCCGAGGAACGAGACGAACTCTCCCGGCGCGATGTCGAGATCGACGTCGACCAGCGCCTGCACCTGGCCACCGTCAGCGGTGTCGTAGAGCTTGTTGACCCCGCGGACACTGATCCCCTGCTCGGTGTCCTGCGCGAGGGTGGCCGCCGCGCTCACGGGGCCGCCCGGAGCTCGGCGACGTCGAAGTCGGAGTAGTCGGCCACGAAGTCCGCGACCGTCTCGCCGCCACCGAGCCTCTCCCCGTCGAGGTCGCCACTGACCGCGCCGGAGTCCTTGAGAACCTGGATGGTGGTCTCCCAGGCTTCGACGGGAACCGCGCCGAAGGGCTCGTCGCCCTCGGCCGTCACGCCGGACAGCGCGATCGTGTCCTTGGTGTACTGCGCGGCGAAGTCCATGTCCTCGCACTCCTGGGGCACCTGCGCGCAGGCGAGGTCGGTGGCCTCCTCGGGATGGGCCGCGGCGTAGATCGCGCCCTTCGCCCAGGCCCGGGCCAGACCCACCAGCTGCCCGCGGGTCTCCTCGTCCGCCAGGTGCTCGGCGGTCGTGATCAGACAGTCGCCCGGAATCGCGTTGTACTCCGACGGGGTGATGTCGCGGGTGACCAGGCGTCCGTCGGCACTGAGGGTGGAGATGTCGGGGTAGCTGCCGGCGTACGCGTCGACCTGGCCGTCGAGGATCGCGTTCAGCGAGGCCGGACCGGCGTCGCCGATCGGCTGCACGGTGACGTCGCGATCGCGCTCGAGTCCGGCGTCCGCGAGGGAGGCGTTGACGATCGGCTCCTCGCCGCCTCCGGCCTCGGCGATGCCCAGGGTCTTGCCCTTCAGGTCCGCGACCGTGGTGATGTCGGAGTCCTCGGGCACCACGATGCGGAAGATGTTCTGCGGCGGGTTGCACATCAGGGCCCGGACCTCGTCGTTCTTCGAGTACGCCACCACCGTGTCCGGCGCACCGGCCCACCCGACGGCGGTGTTGCCCGAGAGGAGCTGCTGGGTGACGAAGCCCGAGCCGTTCGTCTCCTCCAGGTCCAGGCTGATTCCCTCGTCCGCCAAGAAGCCCTTCTCCTCCGCCACCAGCAGGGGCAGCCAGTAGATGGACTTCTTGTACGACAGCATGACCAGGAGGTCGCCGTCGTCGTTCGTCGCCGACCCCTCGCTGCCGCACGCGGTCAGGATCAACGAGGCGGCTGCGGCTGTCGCGGCCAAGGTTCGCCAGGATTTCATCGGGGGCTCCTTGAGGGTTTCGGGAGCCCCAGCGTGCACTGTGATTGAAACAGTGTCAACGAGATTGAACTAGTTCATCGAGTCTTCATGCGGTTGAAACACCCACCCGCTCGACCGGTGGATCACGGTCCCTCGATGTTCACCCAGACCGCGACCGCCTTCTTGCGGCCGCTGTTGATGATCCGGTGCGGCCGGTCGGACGGGTAGGCGATCAGGTCGCCCGGCTTCAAGGTGTGCGTCTGGCCGTCGAGCTCGACGGTGAGGGTGCCGGAGATCAACATGCCGAACTCACGGCCGTCGTGGTGGGTCGCGACCGGTCCGCTGGCGCCGCCGGGCTCGTACTCGTTGACCGCCAGCTCCACACCGGACTCGACGTCGTTGTGCGCGACCCGCCGCCGCGCGCCCTCGTTGGTGCGCACCGACGGCTGCTCGGCCAGGCGCCGGACCGGATCGGAGTGCTCGGGCTCGTCGCGGTCGAACAGGTCGGACATGTGCACGCCCAGCGCCGAGGCGACCGAGACCAGGGTGCCGACCGAGGCACTGGCCACCCCACGCTCCAGCATGGACAGCATCGAGACGCTGACGCCGGTGCGGGACGCGACCTCCTTCAGCGTCAGGCCCTGCCGTGAGCGCAGCAGCCGCACCCGGGCGCCGATCTGCGCGATGGCCTGGTCCGCGGCATCGCCGGCGGCGACCGCCGTCCGAGCGTCGTTGCTGGATGCCATCCCGGGGTCTCCTGTCGTGGCGTGGCCGTGGCGTGCCGTCGAAGACTTTCAGCGAGAGTGAAAGTCGTCAACTGCCGGACGCGGTACCCGGCGGTGCCACCTCACCCCTGACGCGCGGACGGAGCGGCTTCTCGGGCGGCCTCGAGGAGGGTGCCGTACAGCTCGGGGCGACGCCAGTCGAGGTGACCGGGGATGGTGCGATACGGCGCGGGGACGATCAGCTCCTCGGTGGTGCGCCGCAGGTAGCGGGTCCGCTCCAGGTCGAGCTCGGCGACCAGGATCCCCGGCTCGGGCGACCGCGCCAGGATCCCCTCGGGAGAGGCGACCATGCCGATGCCGCGGGTCAGGCCCGGGCCGGAGCTCTCGAAGCTCTCGCCCGCGAACTGCTCGGCGACGCTGCGGCTCATCAGGTTCACCAGGGTCGCCGTGTAGAGGTGGTTCTCGATCGCCCGGGCGTGGACCAGCGTCTGCCACGCCTCGGTGTAGCCGAGCTCGTCGATCAGGAGGCCGCTGGGGTAGAGCACCACCTCCGCCCCCCGGAGCGCGAGGATCCTGGTCACCTCCGGCAGGTGCACCTCCGAGCAGATGGAGATGCCCAGCTTCCCCCACGGCATGTCGATCACCGGGAAGTCGTCGGCGGCCACGTAGTCGAAGTTCCACTCCGGGCTGTCGCGGTAGATGTAGGGGCCCACGGGGTGCGTGCGCCGGTAGGCGCCCCGTTCCTCGCCGCGGTCGTCAACCACGACGGTCGTGATGTTGAAGGAGCCGGGCCGGTCCGGGTCGGGCAGTGAGGTGCCGTAGGCGACCGCCACGCCGTGCTCACGGGCCGCGCGCGCCATCGGCTCGGCGACCTCGTAGCGGTTCGCGTCGGTGAACGGTCCCGGGAAGTTCTCGGCGAAGGCGAGCAGGTCGACGTCCCGCTCGCCGGCCTGGCGGACCAGGTCCAGCGCCCGCACCAGGTTCTGCTGCTCCTGGTCGCCGAAGGAGGCCTCCACCTGGGCCAGACCGAGCCGGATCACGCTCACGCCCTCGACCCGCTCTCCAGGAGCGGCCGGATGGCGTAGTTGATCACCAGGTGCAGCACGAGCAACAGGATCACGCCCACCATCATCGGCGAGGTCACGATGCTGGCCACCTCCTCGGGCAGGTCGTCGACGATCTCGGCCGGCAGGAACTGGGTGCCGAGGGCGACGATGAACGCCGGCGCCGCCACCATCATGTTCAGCTCGTCCCAGCGTACGGTCGCCATCATCTGCACCCCCGACATCGCGATGATGCCGAACAGGATGGTCGAGGCGGCGGCCAGGACGGGCATCGGCAGGCTCGCCACGAACAGGCCGACCTTGGGGAGGAAGGCCAGCACGATCGCGGTGATGCCGGCGGTCATGGTGACGAACCTGCTGCCGATGCCCGACATCCGCACGATGCCGGCGTTCTCCGGGTACGACGTGGTGCCGATGCCGCCGAAGAGAGCACCGACGGAGGTCCCGACCACCTCGGTGAACACGCCGCGGTTGGTGCGCTCGACGCTGATCCGCTGGCCACCCCAGCCGCCGATCATCTGGTACATGCCGGCCGACTCGGTGCCCGCCTGCAAGAAGGCGAGCAGCATCAGCACGACCACGGAGAACTCGACGTCGAAGCCGAACCCGAGGAGTTCGGGAGTGCCGACCACCGACGCGCCCCCGAGGCTGGGCAGGTCCCACTGGCCGGCGAGCGCCGCCACCACCGTGCCCACGACGATGCCGAAGAAGATCGAGGCCCGGCGCAGCACGGTGTTCCGGCCGAAGATGGTGAAGCAGACCACGGCCAGCACGGTGACCACGCTGATCAGGAAGTACGGCATGCCGAAGCCGTCCGCGCCGGGGGTGCCGAACCAGCCGCTGAGCCCGATCGCGGCCAGTTGGGCACCGATGATCACGAACAGCGTGCCGAACAGGATCGGGTCCGACGCCAGCCGGGCGACGTGGCCGAAGAGACCGAAGCGCCGGCTGGGAAGACTGAGCAGCGCGAAGATCAGGCCGGCGACGACCATCGAGCCGAAGGCGGTGTCCAGGCCGAAGGCCAGCCCCGACGAGACGATCGCCAGCATGAACGCGGCCGTCGGGCCCTGCACGATCGGCAGGCGCAACAGGCGCGAGGACTGCAGCACCGTGATCAGGCCGGTCATGAAGAAGCAGCCCTGGGTGATCCAGCCGGTCTCCTCGGCCGAGAGCTCGAGCGTCGCCCCGATGATGCTGGGGAACAGCCAGATGCCGGTCAGGGCCAGCAGGTGCTGCACGCCGAACAGTCCGGTTCTCGGGACGCTCAGCCGCTCCTCGAAACCGACCGTCAGGATCGGCGCGGCGTCGGACGAGGACGAGGACGTGGCCGTGGTGGGCTGATGGGCCATGACAGGCACCTCACTTGGGGATGGTCGCTCCGGGCGATCGGCTGACCGGCGCCACGAGCACCAGCGTTTCATGAATATTGAACTGTAAGCCTGTCTAGCGCAAGAGGTAGCGGAAAACTTCTAGCCTGTTTGAAATGCAGCGCCCTCTCGCGTCCCTCTTCCGTCGTCGGGGACGGCCGCCGCCGGCGCCCCCACTACCCTCGGTGCGTGGTCCGCCGTCCTTCCCGCCTGCGCGCAGGCTTGGCGACCGCTCTGCTCCTCGGCCTCGCCACACCCGCGCTGGCCGGGGCACCCGCCGCGTCCGCGACCCCGGCCGGACCCGCGCCGGCGGCCGCACCCAAGAACGCGGAGTACGACCCGCCGCTCGAGGTGACCATCGACGAGCTGACGCCCGGCGTGCTGCCCCGGAAGGGCCCGCTGGTGGTCCGCGGTCAGGTCACCAATGTCGACCTCGAGACGTGGCAGCGGATCAACCTCTACCCGATGTTCGGTGCCGGCGACGACTGCGTCGGCTGCCCGCCGGCCATGACCACCGAGCACGAGCTGGCCGATGCGGCCGCCACCGACCCCGAGGCGCAGGTCGGCGTGCGCAAGACCGACGAGCCGGCCGTGCAGGCGCAGATCGAGACGCTCGGGCCGGGCGAGTCCCAGACCTTCTCGCTCCGCATCCCGCAGCGGGTGCTGCGCGAGGTGTTCGCGAACCCGACCACGGGCGTCTACTGGTTCGGTGTGCATGCTCTCGGCGAGAACCCCGACGGTCGCGACACCCTGGCCGACGGCCGGGCCCGCACCTTCCTCCCGTACGTCGCGCCGGGCACCTCCGCCCGGGTCGACACCGCGGTCGTCGTACCGCTGCGCGGACGGGTGGCCCACTCGGCTGACGGCGAGCTCGGCCGCACCGACTGGTGGGAGGAGGCGCTCTCCCCGGAGGGCGTCCTCGGCGGCCCGCTCGCGTTCGGTGCGGCGAGCACCACCGCCCCGCTGACCTGGCTGCTCGACCCCGCGGTCGCCGACGCCGTCAACCAGCTCGCGGCCGGCAACCCGGTCCGCGCGATCACGCCGGTCGCGCCCGACGGCGAGCCGTCGGAGAGCGAGGACCCGTCGCCGAGCGGGTCGGCGAACGAGGGCGGGTCCGACGGGGCCGGCGAGGGTGCCGACGACGCGGCCGACGTCGGCACCACGACCCTCGACCCCGACGACCCGCTCGTCCGCGCGGCCCAGACCTGGCTCCAGCGGGCCGCCACGGTGCTGCCCGACGACACCGTCGCCGCCCTCCCGTACGGCGACCCCGATCTCGCCGCCGCGGCGCGGTCCCTGCCCAGCCTGTACGCGACCGCCCGCAAGCACGCGTCGCCGACGCTGGCCGCCTGGGGCATCGAGTCGACCCCGGTCGTCGCGTCCCGCAACGGCTACCTCGACGCCGCGGCGATCGGGGACGTCGACGACGCGGCGACCGTGCTGCTCGGCGAGCAGATGTTCCCGGCCGAGGACTTCCCCGACGGCGCCCCGGTCGGCGGCCTGGTCGGGGACCGCCCGATCGTGGCCACCAGCACCGCGACCGCCCGCGGTGGCCCGGGCCCCGACCCGGCCCTGGCGCCCGTCGCGCTGCGGCAGCGACTGCTCAGCGACGCGGTGATCCGGATCCTGCGCGCCGGCGACGCGCGCCCCGACCCGCTCGTGGTCGTCCTCCCGTCGAGCCTGGACGCCGCCGGCGCCCGCGAGTTCTGGGCGGGCCTGGACGACGACCTGGTCACGCTGGTCGACCTGCCGACCGTCACCCGGACCAATGACCTCGCGACCGACACCGACGACGCCGCCGAGCGCCAGCTCGACCCCGACGACCTCACCTACCCCCAGGGCCAGCTCGCCGCACAGCTGGACGCGACCGTGTTCAACGAGGCGGGCAGCCTGATCCGCGCGGGCCGGTCGCTGCAGAGCATCCTGGGCGACGGCTACGCCATCGGCGACACCGTGGTCGGCGAGGCACTGGCCGGGACGTCGTACGCCATGCGCGACGACGCGGACGCCGGGCCGCGTCTGGGTCGCTCCCGCGCGTGGGTGGAGGAGCAGCTCGGGCAGGTCGACCTCGACGCGCCGCAGGGGGTCACCCTGTCGAGCAGCTCGGGCAGCTTCAACGTCGCGGTCAGCAACACGCTCGACCACGCGGTGACCGTGCGGATCGAGGTCGCGACCGACGACGGCGCGACCATCTCCGTGGCCAACCCGATCGTGCTGGCGGCCAACAGCCGCTCGTCGGTACCGGTCAGTGCCGACATGAGCGGCACCGGCGTCCACAACATCCGACTGCGTCTCACCGACGCCGACGGCACCCCGCTCGGCGCCGAGGACGAGCTCCCGATCCGCTCCGGCCAGGTCGGCGTCGTGATCTGGGCGATCATCGCCACCGGCGCCGGCATCCTCTTCGTCGCCATCGGCATCCGCCTGGTCCGCCGGTTCCGGGCCGCGCGCGGCGAGGCCTCCTCGTGAGCGACGGCGACAGCACGGAGGGCGCCGCCGCCGGCGAGCAGCGTCGGATCCTCGCGAACACCGCCGTGATGGCCGCGGGCACCGTCGTGTCCCGGTTCAGCGGGTTCATCCGCTCCACCCTGCTCGCGGCCGCGCTCGGCATCTCGCTGCACGCCGACATCTTCACCGTGGCGAACACGGTTCCGAACATGCTCTACATCCTGCTCGCCGGCGGCGTGTTCAACGCGGTGCTGGTGCCGCAGATCGTGCGGGCGATGACCCACGACGCCGACGACGGCGCCGCGTACGTCAACCGGGTGGTCACGCTGGCGGCCTGCTTCCTCGGCCTGGTGACGGTGCTGCTGGTGGTGGCCGCGCCGCTCGTCATGCAGGTCCTGGTGCCGAGCTACGACGCGCCGCACCTCGCCGAGCAGCGCCAGTCCGCGATCGACTTCGCGCGGTTCTGCCTGCCGCAGGTCTTCTTTTACGGCATGTTCGTGCTGTTCGGGCAGGTGCTCAACGCCCGCGGCCGCTTCGGGCCGATGATGTGGGCGCCGATCGCCAACAACCTGATCTCGATCGCGGTGCTGGTCACCTACCTCGTCGCGTTCGGCCCGGCCAGCCCCACCGAGCAGCAGGCGGCGTTCTCGCCCGGCCAGGAGCGCCTGCTCGGCATCGGCTCCACCGTCGGGATCGCGGCCCAGCTGCTGGTCCTGGTGCCGTACCTGCGCGGCTGCGGCGTGCGGATCCGGCCCCGCTTCGACTGGCGGGGCGTCGGCCTGGGCCACACCCTCCGGCTGGGCCTGTGGACCGTGCTGTTCGTGATCGTCAACCAGATCGCGTACGTCGTCGTCGTGCGGCTGGCCTCCGGCGGTACCGCCGCGGCCGACGACGGCACCGGCATCACGATCTACTCCAACGTGATGCTCGTGGTGATGGTGCCGCACTCGATCATCACCGTGTCCCTGGCCACCGCGATCCTGCCGCGGCTGTCCGCCGCGGCCGCCGACGCCGACCTGGGCCGGCTGGCCGCCACCCTGGGCAGCACCCTGCGCACGGCACTCGTCGTCGTCGTACCGTTCGCCGCCCTGCTGCCGTCGATCGCGCTCCCGCTGGCCCAGGTGGTGTGGGGGCACGGAGCGACCGCCGCGTACTTCTACCGGTTCGAGTCGTCGATGGTGCTCTTCGGCTTCGCGGTCGTCGCCTTCACCGTGCACTACCTCGTCCTGCGCGGCTTCTACGCCCTCGAGCTCAACCGGCTGGTCTTCTACGTCCAGTGCGTCATCGCGGCCACCAACATCGGCCTCGCGGTCCTCTTCGTGTCCCGGGTCGACCCGTGGGACACCTCGCCGATGCTGGTGCTGGCCTACGGCGGCGCGTACGCCGTCGGCGCGACGCTCTCCTCGGTGGTGCTGGTCCGGCTGCTGCGCCGCGGTGGCGCGCCGCGCGGCGCCGTACGCCGCTGGCGTGGGTTCGTGCTGCGCCTGCTGGTCGCGAGCGTCGTCGTGTTCGTGGTCGGCCGGTTCCTCGACATCGTCGTCACCGACACCGTGGTCGAGCTCGTCGGCAGCAACCCGCACTGGACCCTGGCGGCGGTCGAGGTGGCCCTCGTCGGCGCCGGGGCCGGGGCGATGCTGCTGGCCGTCGCCGGACCGCTGCGGCTGACCGAGGTGACCTCCGTCGCCGACACCGTCGCCGGGCGGCTGCGGCGGCGCTGAGCCGGTCTAAGGTGACCCGGAGGGACAGGGACGCAGAGGGACAGCTGAGGGACACGAGGGCGAGCAGGGGGTCGAGGTGGCGACGTCGACGCGGTCGGGCGATGTCCTCGCCGGCCGCTACCGGTTGATCGACCTGCTGAGCGAGAGCGGCGGCGGGCGGTTCTGGCGCGCCCACGACGGGATCCTCGAGCGCTTCGTCGCCCTGCACGTCATCTCCCAGGACGACGCCCGCGCCCACGAGCTGGTCGAGGCGGCCCGCACCTCCGCGCGCGTCCTCGACCCGCGGATCCTGCGGGTCCTCGACGCCGAGGAGGAGGACGGCCGCTGCTTCGTGGTCAACGAGTGGGGCACCGGCATCTCCCTCGACATCCTGGTCACCCACGACGGGCCGCTCGCACCGCGCAACGCGGCCTGGCTGGTGGCCGATGTCGCCGACGCCCTGGCCCGCGCCCACGCGGCCGGCGTCACCCACGGCCGGCTGAACCCCGAGAACGTCCTCATCGACCGGTACGGCGCGGTGCGGATCATCGGGATGTGCGTCGACGCCGCCCTGCACGGCCTCTCGCCCGGCGACGTCCAGGGCGACCTGGAGGACCTGGGCGGGCTGCTCCACTGCGCGCTCACCGCGACCTGGCCCGGCCCGTCCGGCTCGATCGTCCCGGCCGCGCCCCGCGAGAACGACACCACCCTCAGTCCCCGCCAGGTCGTCGCGGGCGTCCCGCAGCCGCTGGACATGCTGTGGCGCGAGCTCGACCAGCGCGCGGGGGCGCCCGCTCCGTCGCGGCGCCGACGGCGCGGCAGCGACCACCCGGACGTGTCGTCGGCCGCGTCGATCGCCGCCGAGCTGGTCGCCTTCGTCGGCGACCCCACCGGGATGCCCGAGCAGCTGGCCCGGGCGGTGCCGCCCATCAACGAGCTGCGGCCGGTCTGGCTCCCGGCGCTGGCCGACCCGCTGCCGCACGACGCGTCGCGCGACGACATCCCCGTCGTGCCACCGGCCTCGCCCGGCACCGGCGCCGCAGCCGACCCCGAGGCCGGCACCGAGGCCGGCTCGGAGGAGCCGGTCGGTCCCGAGGCGGGGATCGGTCCCGAGGCGGGGATCGGCCCCGAGCCGGAGCCCCCCACCGACCCGGACCCCGACGAACCGCCCATCCCCCTGGTGACCGAGCTGCCCACCGAGGCCGGCATGCCGGTCTTCGGCGAGGAGGACGTCACCTGGCTGCGCACCCGCAGCACGCCGCCACCACCGCCACCACCGTTCGAGGAACCACCGGAGCGCCCGCTGTTCGCGCCCGACCCGCCCGGCGGCGTACGACGCCCACGGCTGCCACCCGTCCCGTCGGGCGAGGCCCCCGGCGCGCCGGCGCCCGGTGGCTTCTGGCCCTGGGACACCGGCACCGGCCCGGACGACGGCGGCTCGACCGACAACCTCGAGAAGGTGCCGGGCCGCAGTTGGCTGCGCCTGGCCATGGCGGTCGCGCTCGCGGTGCTGCTCCTGGTCGCGATCGCGATCGCCTTCAACCTCGGCCGGGGCCGCACCGCGCTCGGCGGTGACCCCGAGGAGACCCCGACCACCGAGGAGACCAGCCTCGCCCGGGCCGCGGTCATCGACGACCTCACGCTCGACGACCTCGATCCCCTGGGCGACGGCGAGGAGGACCCCGGGTCGCTCCCGAACCTGGTCGACGGCGACGCACGCACGACCTGGAGCACGCAGACCTACTACGACAACCAGCTGGGTCCGCCGCCGGGCCTCAAGACGGGGGTCGGACTGGTGATCGACGTGGGGGAGGTCCGCTCCGTCGACAGCGTCACCGTGCGGATGGTCGACGAGGGCTCGATGGACCCCAACCAGGTGTCCCTCTATGCCGTCCCGGGCACCACCGCCCCCACCGGCGCGCCGACCGGCGCCCCCGTCGCCACCCGGACGGGCGGAGGCATCCTGACCCTCGCGGCGACGGATCCGGTCCAGGCTCGCTACCTTGTCCTGTGGTGGACGGCTCTGCCCGAGGTCGACGGCGACTTCCGGGCCGAGGTCGCCGAGGTGGTGGTCCGTGGTGAGTGAGGTGCGCGAGGCCCGCGACACGTCGAGTGATCGCGAGCTGCTCGCCGCGCACGTCGCCGGCGACCCCGAGGCGTTCGGCGTCCTCGTCACCCGGCACCGCGACCGGCTCTGGGCGGTGGCGCTGCGCACCTGCGGCCACCCCGAGACGGCGGCCGACGGCCTCCAGGACGGTCTCGTGTCCGCGTTCCGTCGCGCCGGCTCGTTCCGCGGTGACGCCGCGGTGACCACCTGGCTGCATCGGGTGGTCGTCAACGCCTGCCTGGACCGCCTGCGCAAGGAGTCGGTACGCCGGGCCGAGCCGCTGCCCGACGACCTCGACACCGTGGAGGCCGGGCACCGGCGGGTCCGGGCCACGGCCGGCACGCCGGGCGACCCGGCGGTCGACCCGGTCGAGCACAGTCTGGTCCGCGAGCGCCGCGAGCGGGTCCTCGCCGCGCTGGCGACCCTGCCCGAGGAGCAGCGGGCGGCACTCGTCCTGGTCGACATGGAGGGCTACCCGGTCGCCGAGGTCGCCCAGATCCTCGACTGCGCCGAGGGCACGGTGAAGAGCCGATGCTCTCGCGGCCGGGCCCGGCTGGCCGTCCTCCTCGCCGACGTCCTGGACCTCGCCGCGGCCGACGACCTGGACACCGCCGGCCGCCCCGTGGACGATGCGGGGAACCCGTCCGGCACCCCGGACGTCGGATCCATGACGCCGCGCGGACCGCCCGCGGGCACCACCGTCGACTGATCACCCCGCCTCGCCCGTCCCACCGGGCCTCCGTGCCAGGAACTCCCACATGAACGACGCCACCGAGCCGGCCGCCACGCCGCCGACCTCCGCCGAGGAGGAGGCGGTCCGCCGCGTCCTCGCGGACGCCGGCGGACCGGTGCCGATACCCGGCGAGGTCGCCGAGCGGCTCGACGTCGTGATCGCCGACCTCGCCGCCGAGCGCACCGCCGCCTCGCTCCCACCCGGGGGCGTCCACCACAGTCATCCCGAGGCGCCTGCCGTCGTCGTCCCGCTCGACCCGGCGGCCCTGCGCCGCCGCCGCCGGGTCCGGCTCCTGTTCGGCGCCGCCGCCGCGGCCGCGGCCGTCGCCGTCGGGGTCGGCGTCGTGTCCGACCCCGGGCCCGGCGACGACGACCTGGCCACCGCCCACCGGCTCGCCCAAGACGACTCCGCCCGGGAGAGCGCCGTGGCCGGGGGCCAGGGGGACGCCGCCGACAGCGGCTCGAAGGCCGCCCCTCCCGCGGAGGCGCCGACGGCCGCGTCGTCGCCCGAGCTCGCCGAGCCGTACGTCACTCCGCAGCGGGTCCCCACCGACGAGCCGGTCCGCGAGGTGCGGGCCGACCACCTGCGCGAGGACCTGGTCGCGCTCCAACACGTCACCCTGCCGGACCCGGCCGCCGCCGACTACGCCGGCGCCACGCTCACCATCCCGGCCGGCTTCATCTGCGAGCCGGCGTCCTTCGGCCGCGGATACCTCGTCGGCGTCCTCTACGACGGCAAGCCCGCCGTGGTCGCGTTCCGGAGGCCCGTCGGGTCGACCCAGGAGGCCGAGGTGCTCGCCTGCGGGACCGGTGACGTCATCCACTCCACGACCCTCACCGCCACCGGCTGACCGCCGCTCCGGTGCCCGCCGCCGGACCGGAGCGCGCCCCCGGGAATCTCGCGGCCTACGATCTCGTTGTCCAGGTGTCCGCCGGTCGCCTCCACCGCAGCCGCCCACCACCAGATCCACCCGGGGAGTTCCATGTCCGAGTCCGCCACGTCCGAGGTCCGCAACGACATTCGCGAGGTCATCGTCATCGGGTCCGGGCCCTCGGGCTACACCGCCGCGATCTACGCCGCGCGGGCGCAGCTGAACCCCCTCGTCTTCGAGGGCTCGGTCACCGCCGGCGGTGCGCTGATGAACACCACCGAGGTCGAGAACTTCCCCGGCTTCCGCAACGGCATCCAGGGCCCCGAGCTGATGGACGAGATGCGGGCCCAGGCCGAGCGGTTCGGCGCCGAGCTGGTCGCCGACGACGTCGTCGAGGTCGACCTGACCGGGGACGTCAAGATCGTCAAGACGGCCACCGACACCTACGCCGCCCGCGCCGTGATCCTGTCCACCGGCTCCGGCTACCGCAAGCTCGGCCTCCCCGACGAGGAGCGGCTCTCCGGACGCGGCGTGTCGTACTGCGCCACCTGCGACGGGTTCTTCTTCCGCGAGCAGCACATCGCGGTCGTGGGCGGCGGCGACTCGGCCGTCGAGGAGGCCACCTTCCTCACCCGGTTCGGCTCCAAGGTCTCGCTGATCGTGCGCCGCGACGAGCTGCGCGCCTCGAAGATCATGCAGGAGCGGGCCTTCGCCGACCCGAAGCTGGAGATCGTCTGGAACTCCGTGGTCGGGTCGATCAACGGCGCGGACTCCCTGGAGTCGCTGACCCTCGAGAACACCGTCACCGGGGCGACCAGCGAGCTGCCGGCCACCGGACTGTTCATCGCCATCGGCCACGACCCGCGCTCCGAGCTCCTCGTGGGCCAGGTCGACCTCGACGACGACGGCTACGTCCTCGTCCGGCCCGGCTCCACCGCGACCAACATCCCGGGCGTGTTCGCCGCCGGCGACCTGGTCGACCACACCTACCGTCAGGCCATCACGGCCGCCGGCACCGGCTGCTCCGCCGCTCTCGACGCCGAGCGCTACCTCGCCGGGCTCGACCACGCGGCCGCGACCGCCGGGAACGCCCTCGCCGGGAATGCCAGCGCCGGCGCGTAGGTTCAAGCACACAGACGTCTCGTCCAACCAACCGAAGGGGTGGCCACCGTGGCCGACAACATCTCCGCCGTCACCGATGCCGAGTTCGACGCGCAGGTCCTGAAGTCCGACAAGCCGGTCCTCGTGGACTTCTGGGCCGAATGGTGCGGCCCCTGCCGTCAGGTCGCCCCGATCCTCGACGAGCTCGCCGGTGCGCACGGCGACAAGATCACGTTCCTCAAGATGAACGTCGACGAGAACCCAGTCACCCCGGCGTCGTACCGCGTCACGGGCATCCCGACCATCAACGTCTACCAGGGCGGCGAGGTCGTCAAGACCATCGTCGGCGCCCGGCCCAAGGCCGCGATCCTCAACGAGCTCGCCGACTTCATCTGAGCCGACGGGACGATCCGCCTCGGCGGTCGACCTCACCCGCGAGAGCCCCCGGCCCCGGCCGGGGGCTCTCGTCATCTCCGCACCGCACCGTGCTCGCGGTCCAGGACGTCAGGGGCGCGGCGGGTCCGCCTCCCGCGGCACCGGTCGCGGCACGTGCCGGGGCCGGCGGACCGCGCCGACGATCCGCTCCCAGGCCGCCTCCATCTCACCGCGCCAGGTCACCAGCGAGCGCATCTCCATCCGCATCCGCGGCGTCCGCGGGTGCGCGCGCTGGGTCTTGAACCCGGTCCGGGCCAGGAAGTCCGCGGGCACCACGCACTCCGGGACCCGGCCCGGTCCCGCTCGGCCGGTGCGTGCGAAGGCCTCCACCGCCCGGATGCCGTCGCGGCCGACCAGATCCCGGGCCATGCCCTGCACGAGCAGCCGGCCGATCCCCCCGCCGGCGTACTCCGGTCGGACCCAGGCGGTCGTCAGCAGCACGGCGTCGGCGGACACCGGGGCGGTGGGGAACGCGGCGGCCCCCGGCACATACGACGCGGGGGCGTAGACGAGGTAGCCGACCGGCCGGCCCTCGATCATCGCGACCCGCCCGCACGAGCCCCACTCGCGCAGCAGCTCGGAGACCCACGCCTCCTTCTCGCTCGCCAGCTCGCCGGGCTCGAGACGCTGGCGGTGGACGGGCTCCCGCTCCCAGAACAGGCAGGTCCGGCACGGCGCGCCCGCGTCGTGGAACAGAGCGTCGAGCAGGTCCAGGGTGAGGGGGACCGTGGTCCGGGCCACGCCTCGATGGTACGCCGCGTGAGCGGCCGGAAAGGGGGTGGCGCGGACCTGAGAGAATGGCGTCCGTGCGCAAGATCCGCCAGAGTCAGAAGCTCCGCAACGTCCGCTACGACGTCCGGGGGCCGATCCTCGTCGAGGCCCAGCGGCTGGAGGCCGAGGGTCACAAGATCCTCAAGCTCAACATCGGCAACCCGGCACCGTTCGGCTTCGAGGCACCCGAGGCGATCGTGGCCGACATGGTGCACAACCTGCCCGACGCCCAGGGCTACTCCGACTCCCGCGGCATCTACTCCGCCCGCACCGCGGTCGCGCAGTACTACCAGGCACGCGGCCTGAAGGACACCGCCGTCGAGGACGTGTTCATCGGCAACGGCGTCTCCGAGATGATCTCGATGGTCCTCCAGGCGTTCCTCGACGACGGAAACGAGATCCTCGTCCCGTCGCCGGACTACCCCCTGTGGACGGGCGCCGTGTCGCTGTCCGGCGGTACGCCGGTCCACTACCGGTGCGACGAGGAGAACGGCTGGATGCCGGACCTCGAGGACATCGAGTCGAAGATCACCGAGAACACCCACGGCCTGGTGATCATCAACCCCAACAACCCCACGGGCGCGGTCTACAGCAAGGAGATGGTCGCCCAGCTGGTCGACATTGCCCGGCGGCACGACCTCGTGGTCTTCGCCGACGAGATCTACGAGAAGATCCTGTTCGACGACGCGGTGCACCACCACGCCGCGGAGGCCGCCGGCAACGACGTCCTCTGCCTCACCTTCAGCGGCCTGTCCAAGGCCTACCGGGTCTGCGGCTACCGCGCCGGCTGGGTGATGATCTCCGGTCCCCAGGAGCTCGCCGAGGACTTCCTCGAGGGCCTGACGACGCTGTCCAACATGCGCATGTGCGCGAACGTCCCGGCGCAGCACGCGATCCAGACCGCGCTCGGGGGCTACCAGTCGATCAACGAGCTGATCGTGCCCGGCGGCCGGTTCTACGAGCAAGCGATGCTGGCCGACAAGCTCCTCAACGAGATCCCCGGCGTCTCCTCGGTCCGTCCCCGCGGCGCGCTCTACTGCTTCCCCCGCCTCGACCCCGAGGTCTACGCGATCGAGGACGACGAGGCCTTCGTCATCGAGCTGCTGCGGGCCAAGAAGATCCTGGTCACCCACGGCACCGGCTTCAACTGGTCGGCCCCCGACCACTTCCGCCTGGTCACGCTCCCCGACGTGGAGGTGCTGGAGGAGGCGATCGGCCGGATCGCCGACTTCCTCGCGACCCGGCGCTGAGTCATCCGACCATCGACCCGGCGCGTTCAAACGCACCGGGTCGGTGTGGCTTTTGTTCGCCGGAGGCAATTTTCGAGGGTAGGTCTGCGTGACACGCAGTCGCACCGTGCTGGGTCGGCCTGTCAGACTGCACCGGTGCTCGACATCACGTATCCGCCCGTCATCGTCACCGCGAAGGTGCTCTTCAAGCTGATGCGCCAACGGGTCGTGGTCAGCGGCTCGGAGTCCATCCCCCGCAAGGGCGGGGCGCTGCTGGCGATCAACCACACCGGCTACGTCGACTTCATCTACGCCGGCGCCGGGGCCGAGCCCCGCAAGCGCCTGGTCCGGTTCATGATCAAGAAGGAGATGATGGACGCTCCCGGCGTCGGTCACCTCCTGCGCTCCTTCCACCACATCCGGGTCGACCGCGCCTCGGGCGTGCAGTCGATGAAGGACGCGCTGGCCTATCTCAAGGCCGGCGAGGTCGTCGGGATCTACCCCGAGGCCACCATCTCCCGCTCCTTCGAGATCAAGGAGCTCAAGTCCGGTGCCGCGCGGATCGCGGCCGACGCCGGCGTCCCCCTCATCCCGGTGATCGTCTGGGGCGCGCACCGGCTGATGACCAAGGACCACCCGCGCGACTTCTCCCGCTCGCCCAAGACGATCATCGTCAAGGTCGGCGAGCCGCTGCACCCCACCGGCGAGGACACCGCGGCGGAGACCGAGGCGCTGCGGGTCGCGATGAAGCGGCTGCTCGACGAGGTCCTCGCCGAGTACCCCGAGGCCGAGAAGGCCCCCGGCAGCTGGTGGACCCCCGCCCGCCTAGGCGGCTCCGCGCCCACGCCCGACGAGGCCGACCGCCTCGACCGGGAGGAACTGCGCGCCCGGGCCGCCAAGCGAGCCGCCAAGGCGGCGGAGAAGAAGGCGGCTGCCAAGAAGGCGGGCCAGGGCGAGTAGTCCGTGGTGGACGCGCCGCTGGTGCTGCTGGTCGAGGACGACGACGACCTGCGGACGACGACGCGCCTGGTCCTCGAGGCGCGCGGGTTCCGGGTGGTGACCGCGGCGGACGGCGAGGCCGGCTGGACGGCGTACCTCACCCAGCCGGTCGATCTCGCCGTCGTCGACGTGGTGCTGCCCGAGCTCGACGGCATCCGGCTGACCGAGCGGATCCGCGCCGACGGTGAGCTGCCGGTGTTGCTGCTCACCGCGCGCGACCTGCCGCGCGACCAGGTGGTCGGCTTCGACGCGGGCGCCGACGACTACGTGGTCAAGCCGTTCGACGGCGACGTGCTCGAGGCCCGGATCCGCGCCCTGCTGCGCCGCCGCGGGGGAGGGACGGCCACCCGGGTCCTCGACCACGACGGGCTGCGCGTCGACGTCGACGGGATGACCGTGGAGCGCTCTGGGGTGCCGGTCGATCTGTCGGCGACCGAGTTCCGGCTGCTCGTGGCGTTCCTCGACAACGCCGGCGTCGTGCTCAGCCGCGTGCGGCTGCTCGAGATCGTCTGGGGCAGTGCGAGCTGGGGGGACCCGCACGTGGTCGACGTGACCGTGCAGCGGCTGCGCGCCAAGATCGGCGCCGACCGGGTGCAGACCGTGCGGGGCGCGGGCTACAAGATGGCGCGGGCCTGACCGTGCCGGCCCCGCGACCCGCGGCGACGTCCGGCTGGCGCCACTCGCTGCGCACCCGGATCACCGTGGCCGTCGTCGGCGCCTCGCTGGCCACGCTGCTCGGTGTGGGCATCGTCGTCGACCACCAGTCGGCCGCCGACGCCCGGGAACGCCTGCGGGTCCAGGCCCTGACCGAGCTCGACGCCGGGATCGCGGTCCTGGAGGTGACCTCGACGCTGCGCTACGGCCTCTCGCTCGACCCCGAGCGGGTGCCCGCCGAGCTGCGGGCGGCGCTGCCGGCCGCACAGCCCGGCTTCGCCGACGAGCCGGCGACGACGTACTACGCCGACCGGCGGATGTGGGCCGCCCGCCGCATCACCGCCGACCGGATCGCCAGCGTGGCCCTCGACGATGCTCCCGTCCGCGAGGCGCGGTCGTCCCTGCGGGAGCGGATGCTCGTCGCCGCGGTCGCGGTCCTGCCGCTCACCGCCCTGCTGGGCCTGGTGGTCGGGGCCGGGCTGAGCCGGCGGCTGCGCCGGGCGGCGGCCGCCGCGGCCGTGATCAGCGGCGGGGGAGCGGCCCGCTGCACCGTCGGCGGGCGCGACGAGGTGGCCGCGCTCTCCCGGGCCGTCGACGAGATGGCCGACGCGTTGGACCGCCGGCTGCGGGTGGAGCAGGCCTTCTCGGCCGACGTCGCCCACGAGCTGCGGACGCCCGTCGCCGGCCTGGTCAGCGCGAGCGAGCTGCTGCCGCCCGGCGAGGCGACGGAGCTGCTGCGGGGACTGGTGACCCGACTGCGGCATCTGGTCGAGGACCTGCTGGAGGTGGCCCGCCTCGACAGCGGCGCCGAGGAGGTCGCCCTCACCGCCCAGCCGCTCGGGCCGCTCGTCCCCGGGGCAGAGGTGCGCCACGACGCCGAGGTGCTGGTCGACGCCCGCCGGGTCGAGCGGATCGTCGGCAACCTGGTCGCCAACGCCGAGCGACACGGCGGCGGCGTCACCGGCCTGGTCGTGGACGGCCCGCGGGTCGTCGTACGCGACGGCGGGCCGGGGTTCCCGGCCGACGTACTCGCGGCGGGCGCGATCCGGTTCCACAGCACCGGACAGGGCAGTGGGCTCGGGCTCACCATCGTGCACGGTCAGGCACGGGCGATGGGGGCGAGCGTGACCATGGCGAACCCGGACGGCGGGGGCGCGGAGGTCAGCGTGGAGTTCAGGACCCCGGACCCATCTCCGGGTCGACCGGGTCGACCGTCTTGAGCGGGTAGGTCTGGGTCGCCTCCATCCCCTCGGGCACGTCGCCCTGCACCCGGATGGTGAGCGCGCCGTAGTTCACCGTCGCCTCGCCGAGCACGATGTCGGAGACCAGCACCTTCACGGGCACCGACACGTCGCTGCCCTCGGCGCAGCTGGGCTCGCAGTCGTTGGCGACCATGGTGCCCGTCGCGGTCGCCTCGTCGGCGCCCCAGTCGGCCCACGCCAGGTCGGTCAGGCTCTGGTTGCCGTCCGCACAGGCCACGGTGAAGGTGGCCGGACTGGCCACCGGCTCGCCGACGCAGTCGAGGATGTAGGTGACCGCGGCGCGAGCGGCGACGGCAGGATCGGTCTGTGCTCCGGACTCGGTGCCGGAGCCGGCACCGGGCTTCGCCGTGACCGGCTCGTCGTCCTCCACGCCGCAGGCGGCGAAGGCGCCGAGGGCGAGAAGCACGCTGCCGGCGAGGGCGGCGGTACGGCGGGTGCGGGTGTGGTTCATCGTCGTCCGTTCTGCTCGTTCTGCTGGTTCGACCGGCGGACGTCGCCGGCCCGACCAGGATCGCGGGTCCGCCTCACACCAGGCCGGCACGGAGGTCACAGGACCCTCACAGTCACCACCGACCTCCCGGGCGACGTACCGATATATCGCTTTGTCACCTTGTCGTTTTGTCGACATGTCGCTTGCGGGCCGGGTCGCCTGCCGGGGCAAGTAGCACGCCGTCCGCCGGACTACCCGGCCGTTCTCCGCAGCGGACCCGGCGAATTCGGGGGATTTGTGCTGAGAACCGGCGACCAGTCCAGTGGACGGCGTGTTGCAGCGGCTCCCCCGCCCGCCCGGCGTTCCACGTGAAACAGGGCGCGACCCGGTGGGGTCGCGCCCTGGCCGCGCCGGTCGGCGCTCGTCAGATCGGGCGGTCGTCGCGGTTGCGCGGGTCGATCAGGTCGACGATGCGCTGCAGGTCGCCGGTGTTGGCGAACTCGATGCTGATCCGCCCCTTCGCCTTACCGAGGTCGATCTTGACCCGGGTCTCCAGGCGGTCGCCCAGACGCTCGGAGAGCTCGCTCAGGCCCGGCGCCTTCGGCCGCGCCCGGCGGGGACGCGACGCGGGGACGCCGACGCCGTCGCCGACCGCGACGATCTCCTCCAGGCCGCGCACCGAGATGCCCTCGGCCACGACCCGCTGGGCCAGGCGATCCTGCTGCTCCGCGTCCGCCACGCCGAGCAGGGCACGGGCGTGACCGGCGGACAGCACACCGGCGCCCACCCGCCGCTGGACGGCGGGGGACAGCTTGAGCAGCCGGAGCGTGTTGCTGATCTGCGGACGCGAGCGCCCGATCCGTTGCGCCAGCTCGTCGTGCGTGCAGGAGAAGTCCTCCAGCAGCTGCTGGTACGCGGACGCCTCCTCGAGCGGGTTGAGGTTGCTGCGGTGGAGGTTCTCCAGCAGCGCGTCGCGGAGCATGTCGGTGTCGTCGGTCTCGCGGACGATCGCGGGGATCGCGGTGAGCCCGGCCAGCTGGGTGGCCCGCCACCGGCGCTCGCCCATGACCAGCTCGTAGCTGTCGGGACCCGTCCTGCGGACCACGACCGGCTGCAGGAGGCCGATCTCCTTGACCGAATGGACCAGCTCGGCCATCGCCTCCTCGTCGAAGACGGTCCGCGGGTTGACCGCGTTCGGCGCGATCTGCTCGACGGGGAGTTCGGCGAAGTAGGCACCCTCGACGGGCCGCAGACCCGAATCCGCGATCTGAGCGCCGTTCGCCGGCCCCGTGGACCCCGGGTCCGCCGGTGCGCCGGAAGTCGCTCCAGCGGCAAAGTCCGCATCCTGGGCGCCGCGGTTGACATCCTCGCCCGCAGCCGGCTCGGGGACAGTGGCCGGCGGTCCGGTCGGGATCAGCGAGCCGAGGCCGCGACCGAGACCCCGGCGAGGTGCATTGCTGTTCACGTCATGCTCCCTCGGGTGACGATCTCGCGCGCGGCTTCGAGGTAGCTCAGGGCGCCCGGGGAGCCCGGGTCGTAGGTCATCACGGTCTGGCCGTACGACGGCGCCTCCGACACCCGCACCGAGCGGGGGATCGCGGTCTTGAGCACCTGGTCGCCGAAGTGCTCGCGCACCTCGTGGGCCACACCGGCCGCGAGCCGGGTGCGGGCGTCGAACATGGTGAGCACGATCGTCGACACCGCGAGCTCGGGGTTGAGGTGCGCGCGGACCATGTCGACCGTCGCGAGCAGCTGTCCCAGACCCTCCAGCGCGTAGTACTCGGCCTGGATCGGGATGAGCATCTCCGCGCCCGCCACGAGCGCGTTGAGGGTAAGCAGGCCGAGCGAGGGCGGGCAGTCGATGAAGACGTAGTCGAAGCGGTCCGGGCCGACCGCCGCGGCGGTGCCGATCCGCGGGTGGGCGTCGAGCGCCTTCTTCAGCCGCTGCTCCCGGGCCACCACGCTGACCAGCTCGATCTCGGCACCGGCCAGGTCGATCGTCGCCGGCACCACCCAGAGGCCGGCGGCGTCGGGGCAGGCCTGTGCCAGATCCGCGATCGCCGTACCGTCGACGAGCAGCTCGTACGACGACGGGGTGCCCTGGCGGTGCTCGATGTTGAGGGCCGTCGACGCGTTGCCCTGGGGGTCGAGGTCGATGACCAGCACCCGCTGGCCGAGCTGCGTCAGCGCGGCCGCCAGGTTCACCGTGGACGTCGTCTTGCCGACGCCGCCCTTCTGGTTGGCGACCACGAACACCCGGGTCTCGGCGGGTCGGTCCAGCTCCTCCTGGGGGATGCCCGCCCGCACCATCACCGTCGCCTGCGCAGCCCGGGCCAGGGGAGTGAGGTCGTCGTCGAAGCCGGCGGCACGCTCGGCGAGCTGCGCAGCCGTGACCGGTCCACCCGTCACCACGGCCGTTTCACGTGAAACGTCGTCGGCGCGGGCGCCGGTTTCACGTGAAACCGAGTCGTCGCCCGGCGAGCCCGGCGCCGGGGTGCCCTGTGGATAACCAGGGAGGTTCTGTGGAGACTCACGCTCAGCACCTGCCTCCGGACCGGTGGAAAACCCGGAACCGGGACCCCATGAGTCGCTCACGACTTCCTCCTCTTCCTTCGCGACGAGCCTCCGCGTGGATCCCGAGAACCACGCCGGCCACGAAGCGGCAACGATACGCGGGCCGGGTCGGCCCACGACAGACGGACGATGCGAATCGGCTCGACGGCACCCTCGGCCGCGAGCTCGGCACCCAGCTCCTCCACCACGGCCGGCGCGCAGCCCAGCCGGCGGCAGGTCTCCGCCGCCGCGGCGACCTCGTCGGCGGCGCTGCTGCCCTTCATGGCCAGTAGCGCGCCGTGCGGCGCCACCAGTGGCAGGCACCAGGTCGCCAGCTTGTCGAGGGGTGCGACCGCGCGCGCGGTGACGACGTCGTACGTCGCGACGCCGTGGAGGGCGTCGGCGCGGCCGCGGACCACCGTGACGTTGTCGAGACCGAGCTGCGCGACCGCCTCCTCGAGGAACGTCGTACGGCGCAGCAGCGGCTCGATCAGCGTCACCTGCAGGTCGGGGCGGGCGATCGCGAGGACCAGGCCGGGCAGCCCCGCTCCGGAGCCGACGTCGGCGACCGTCGCGTCGGCGGGCAGGGCAGCGGCCAGCAGGCCGCAGTTGATCAGATGACGCTCCCAGAGCCGGGGCGTCTCGCGGGGGCCGATCAGACCGCGCACGACGCCGTCGGTCGCGAGCAGCTCGGCGTACTCCTGCACGAGCGGGAGGCGGTCGGCGGAGAAGACCTCCGCCAGGACTGCCGGGGGAGCGGGGAGGGCAGCACGCAGCACCCCCGGGTCCGCCCGGTCCTCGGGACCGGGGGACACCGGGGGTGCGGTGTCGTCGTGTTTCACGTGAAACGTCGACCGTCGAGGATGGTCGTGTCCGTCAGGCCGGCAGGACCACGACGTAGCGACGGGGCTCGACGCCCGCCGACTCCGAGCGGAGACCGGCCGCTGCGACGGCGTCGTGCACGATCTTGCGCTCGAACGGGGACATCGGGTCGAGGGAAACGGGCTCGCCCGTCTTCGCGACCTCCGCCGCGGTCTCAGCGCCCAGCTGGGTCAGCCTGGTGCGCTTGTCCGCGCGGTAGCCGGACACGTCGAGCATCAGGCGCGAGCGCTCGCCGGTCTCCCGGTAGACCGCGAGCCGGGTGAGTTCCTGCAGCGCCTCCAGCACCTTGCCGTCGCGACCGACGAGCTGGCTCAGGTCGGCGCCCACGATCGAGACCGCGGCCCGGTCCGCCTCCACGTCGATGTCGAGATCGCCGTCGAGGTCCGCGATGTCGAGGAGCTCCTCGAGATAGTCGGCGGCGATGTCGCCCTCCTGCTCCAGGCGGCTCACCCGGTCGCCGCCCCCGGACGCCGCGTCCTGCTCGGCGTCCGCCGGCTCCGTCTCGTCCGTCCGGTCCTCGTCGGTCCGGTCCTCGTCGGTCCGGTCCTCGTCGGTCCGGTCCTCGTCGGTCCGGTCCTCGTCGGTCCGGTCCTCGTCGGTCCGGTCCTCGCTGGTCTCACCGGCGACCTCGTCGGTCCCGGCCTCGGGTCCGGCCTCGCTCACGACATCGGTCTCGATCTCGGCGCTCACTTGGTGTCTCCCTCGTCGTTCGTGGTCTCGTCCTGGCCCGCGGGCGGCGTCTGGTTCGCCTGCCCGCCGGGCTTGCTCTGGGGGCCGCCCTTGCGCTGGGAGCGGCTCTGTCGGCGCGGCTGCTGCCGGGTCGACGGGCGGCGCTCCTCCTCGGCCTCCGCGTCCTCGACGATGGTGTCGGTCGCGCCGTGGCCGTGCCGGGCCGCCTTGGCCCTGTCCCGCTCCTCCTTCGCCTTGAACGCCGGGGTGCCGGGGGCGGGGTTGTTGCGGATCACGTAGAACTGCTGGCTCATCGTCCACAGGTTCGAGGTCGTCCAGTAGAGGAGGACGCCGATCGGGAACGCCACACCACCGAGACCGAAGGCCACCGGGAGGATGTAGAGCAGCATCTTCTGCTGCTGCGCGTACGGGCCGCTCATCGCCTCGGCCGGCATGTTCTTGGCCATCAGCTGGCGCTGGGTGAAGAAGGTCGTCGCCGTCATCGCGAGCACCAGGATCAGCGCGACCACCATGACGGTGCCGTTGGGGTCCTCGCCCCAGGTGCGCGAGCCCCAGAAGGAGTCGGCGATCGGGATCTTCCCGAAGATGTCGGCCTGACCGAACTGCTTGGCCCGCTCGACGTCGAGGAAGCCGTGCGCCTTGCCGCTGCGCGCGGCCTGGTCGAGCAGCCGGAAGAGCGCGAAGAAGATCGGCATCTGGAGCAGGATCGGCAGACAGGAGGCGAACGGGTTGGTCCCGGCCTCCTTGTAGAGCTTCATCGTCTCCTCGGCCAGCTTCTGCCGGTCGTGGCCGTACTTCTTCTGCAGCTCCTTCACCTTGGGCTGCAGCAGCTGCATGTTGCGGCTGGACTTGATCTGCTTGACGAACAGCGGGATCAGCGCCGCGCGGATGACCAGGGTCAGGCCGATGATCGACAGCGCCCACGACAGGCCGCCGGCCGGATCCAGCCCGATCGCCGAGAGCAGCTCGTGCCAGCCGATGAGCACCGCGGAGATGATGTAGTACAGCGGCACCATGATGAAGTTGCCGATGTCGCCGATGATGCCCACTGATCAGGCTCCTTGCTGGAAGGGATAGCGCGCGGCGGTCGCCGGGCGAAGTTCGGAGTCGCGCTCGGCGCGGGTGCCGGGGTCCTCGTCGTGCGGGTGCACCCGGCGCGGCGGCACGTGGTCGACCCCGCCCGGCGCCCAGGGGTGACAGCGGAGCAGCCGGCGTACCGCCAGCCAGCTGCCGCGCAGCGCTCCGTGCACCTGGAGCGCCTGGACGGCGTACGCCGAGCACGACGGGTAGTAGCGGCAGGTCGGTCCCAGCAGCGGGCTGACCAGCAGCTGATAGCCGCGCACCAGACCGACGAGCACCCACGTCACCGGGTTCATCGTGCCTCCTGACCCTGCGTGCCCACGCGATCCAGACAACGGGCCAGGTCGGCCTGCAGTTCCGGGTACGACGCGGCAGCCGCGGCCGTCTGGGCCCGCACCACGAGCACGGATCCGGCCGGGAGGCCCGCGAGCGCCGGCCGCACGGCGTGCCGCAGCCGGCGCTTCACCCGATTGCGGACGACGGCCTTGCCGACGGCCTTGCTGACGACGAAGCCGACCCGCACCGGCGCGGCTGCCCCGGACATGCCGACAACCTGCCGCTCCTCAGGGAGCAGCAGGTGGGCGACGAGGGTGCGCGAACCAGCACGACGACCCCGACGGCTGGCGGCCCGGAACAGGTCCGGCTCGGTCAGCCGCTGGTCGGCAGCCAGCACGTCAGCCCCACGGGAACCGCTGGGCGGACACGCTGGTCCGTCCTCAGACGGACAGGCTCGAGCGGCCCTTCCGGCGACGGTTCGCCAGGATGGCGCGACCGGCGCGGGTACGCATGCGCAGTCGGAAACCGTGCACCTTGTGGCGACGTCGGTTGTTGGGCTGGTACGTCCGCTTGCTCACGATCGGCCTCTCAGATGATGCAGATGTCGGGAAGGGTCTCCGGCAGCCGGCAACGGAGTCCGATCGGGACCCCGCACAGCACGTCGGCCGGCACCGCGCAGCCACGAAGACCGGGCGGGCCCGGGGGCGTCGTGGACATGCGGCACCGGTCGACACCGGTTGACCAATCAACGGTACGCGGACGCCGGATCGGGGGTCAAACCGACGTGGCCCCCGGCCCTGATCGGACGTTCCCTGCGCGGCAGGTCAAAACCTGTGGATAGCGGGTTGATCCCCGGGCACCTGGGCGGTTAGGTTCGACGGATCCGGGATTCCCCGCCGGTGCCGACCTCGTGGTCGACGTACGTCGCGCAGTGGCCCGTTCCTTCTCGGGAACGCTCCTCTGACCTGCGCAAACAGTGCTTCCACGGGCGGTCGGACAGGCCTCGGTTCGGCATCGTCACCGTGATGATGCAAGAGTTCACAACCTGTGGACAAACCTGTGGAGCCAGCACCGGGAACGGTTCGGTCGCGACTCCGCCAGACCCGACCAGCGAGAGGGAGTGGCGTGACCGGCAACCCGGATCTGCCCCAGGACGAGACGAGCACCCCCCGCAGCACCGGCAGCACCGGCAGTCCCGCCCCGGACGCCCCGCCCCTCGATCCGGCCACCGCGCGCCTCGTCCAGGAGTGGACGCTGGTCGTCGGCGATCTGCAGACCCACCAACGGGCCTGGCTCCAGGCCAGCCGCCCGGTCACCCTGCACGGCACCACCGCGATCGTCGCGGTGCCCGACGACTTCACCCGCAAGCGCCTCGAGGGCCGGCTGCGCGGCGAGCTCGAGGACGCCCTGAGCGACCGGTTCGGCCACGACGTCCAGCTCGCGGTCACGGTCGACGGCTCACTGCGCCACGAGCTCGGGCAGGAGCCGACGTCCACCTCCTACGACGCCGGCCCCACCTATGAGCCGGTCGGCACGTACGGCACGTTCGACACGCCACCCGTCTTCGAGCGCCCCCGGGAGGATGACGCCCCCGTCGACGCACTCCCGGATCGACAAGTCGCCATGTCGACAAATCCCCTTGTCGATTCGTCGATGCCGCCGCTGGGCGGCCAGGACCTCAGCGGCACGGGGGCCGGACCGTCGGCCACGCGCAGCGGCGAGTCCCGGCTCAACCCCAAGTACACCTTCGAGACCTTCGTCATCGGCTCGTCCAACCGGTTCCCCCACGCGGCCGCCGTCGCCGTGAGCGAGGCCCCGGGGCGCAGCTACAACCCGCTCCTCGTCTACGGCGAGTCCGGCCTCGGCAAGACCCACCTGCTGCACGCGATCGGCCACTACGTGCGCACGATCTATGCCGGCTCCAAGGTGCGCTACGTCTCCAGCGAGGAGTTCACCAACGAGTTCATCAACGCGATCCGCGACGACCGGCAGGACCGGTTCAAGCGCAAGTACCGCGACATCGACGTGCTCCTCATCGACGACATCCAGTTCCTGGAGGGCAAGACCCAGACCCAGGAAGAGTTCTTCCACACCTTCAACACGCTGCACAACGCCAACAAGCAGATCGTGCTCACCTCCGACCGCCCGCCGAAGCGGCTCGAGGCGCTCGAGGACCGGCTGCGCAACCGGTTCGAGTGGGGCCTGATCACCGACGTGCAGCCGCCCGACCTCGAGACCCGGATCGCGATCCTGCGCAAGAAGGCCGCGATGGACCGGCTCACCGCGCCCTCCGACGTGCTCGAGTTCATCGCCTCCAAGATCCAGACCAACATCCGCGAGCTCGAGGGCGCCCTGATCCGGGTCACCGCGTTCGCCAACCTCAACCGGCAGGACGTCGACATGACGCTCGCCGAGATCGTGCTCAAGGACCTCATCCCCGAGGGCGGCGAGCCGGAGATCACCGCGTCGCTGATCATCGCCCAGACCGCGGCGTACTTCGGGCTCTCGATCGACGAGCTCACCGGCCCCAGCCGCGGCCGGCACCTGGTCATGGCCCGGCAGATCGCGATGTACCTGTGCCGCGAGCTCACCGGCCTGTCCCTGCCCAAGATCGGCGCCCAGTTCGGCAACCGCGACCACACGACGGTCATGTACGCCGAGCGGAAGATCAACCAGCTCCTCGGTGAGCGTCGCGCCGTCTTCAACCAGGTGAGCGAGCTGACCAACCGGGTCAAGATGCAGGCCCGGCAGAGTTGATCGGCGCGAGCGGGTCGCATATCGGCGGCAGCGCGCGGACCCTTCGGGCCCACGCTCGCCGTCGATGCGGCTCCGCCGCCGTGCGCCACGCTGCCGCGCATACGGCCCACGCCCGACCTCGATCCGACTCCACCGGCATGCGCCACGCTGCCACGCACCGAGCCGAAGCCTGTGGAGAAGTCCGGTGGAATTGTGCGAACTACACGGGGAGGATTCCGTGGAGGCACGTACGCCGCTTTCCACACGGCCCCGGTCATCCACAGCGGCGCCTGTGAACGCCGAGTTCGTCCACAACCGTCATCCACCGGCCATCATGCGGTTCACCTGCGGAAACACACGTTCTCCACAGTTTCCACCGGCGCTATGACCACTCCCTGAGGACATGCGGACCTCGATCGCAGGAACTCCTCCGGACCCCCGATCTGTGGATCATTCCCTCGCCTACCGGCCGCACTGCCGCCCTCAGGGACGACGTGGCAGGATGCAACTCCCACCCACCACGTGAGAGGTACGACGACGTGAAGTTCCGTGTCGACCGCGACGTCCTCGCCGACGCCGTCGCCTGGGCTGCGCGCAGCCTGCCCGTCCGGCCCAGCGCGCCCGTGCTCGCCGGACTCCTCATCGAGGCGGGCGACGACGGCCTGGTGCTCTCGACGTTCGACTACGAGACCTCCGCGCGTGCGACCCTCGCGGCCGAGGTGAGCGACGAGGGCCGCGCCCTGGTCAGCGGCCGGCTCCTCGCCGACATCTGCCGCAGCCTGCCCAACAAGCCGGTCGACCTGGCCCTCGACGGCGCGCGGGTCTCGCTGACCTGCGGCTCGTCGCGCTTCTCCCTGCAGACGCTGCCGGTCGAGGACTACCCGACGATGCCCGAGATGCCGGCCGCGACCGGCACCGTGCCGAGCGAGGCCTTCGCCCACGCGGTGGCGCAGGCGGTCACCGCGGCCGGCCGCGACGACATGCTCCCGGTGCTCACCGGTGTCCGCCTCGAGATCGAGGGCTCGACGATCGCGCTGCTCGCGACCGACCGGTTCCGCCTCTCGCAGCGCGAGCTCACCTGGAACCCCGGCACGCCCGACGCCACTGTCGCCGCGCTGGTCCCGGCCAAGGTCCTCGGCGACACCGCGAAGTCGCTGACTGCTGGACCCGAGGTCACCATCGCGCTGTCCGCCTCGGGCTCGGGCGACGGCATCATCGGCTTCGAGGGCACCGGCCCCGGCGGCGTACGCCGGACCACCACGCGGTTGCTCGACGGCGAGTTCCCCAAGGTCCGCAGCCTGTTCCCGTCGGAGAAGCTGACCGTCGCCAAGATCGACCGGCAGGAGCTGATCGAGTCGGTCAAGCGGGTGTCGCTGGTCGCCGACCGCAACACCGCGGTCCAGCTGAGCTTCCGCGACGGTGCCCTGATCCTCGACGCCGGCTCGGGCGACGACGCCCAGGCCTCGGAGTCGGTCGCCGCGCAGATCGAGGGCGACGAGCTGGTCACCGGCTTCAACCCGAACTTCCTGCTCGACGGCCTCGGCGCGATCGACGAGGCGGTCGTGGAGCTCGCCTTCACCCAGCCGTCCAAGCCGGTCGTGATCAGCGGCACGGCCGACGAGGGTGCGGAGGACGCCGAGACCGGCTCCTTCCGCTACCTGCTGATGCCGCGCCGCCTGCTCAGCTGAGGCTGATCGGCCCGAGACGGACCGGCCGGCCCAATCCCGCCAGCGATCGAAGAGGGAGATGCGTGATGCACATCGGACTCGTCGGACTCGGCAAGATGGGCGGCAACATGCGCACCCGGTTGCGCGACGCCGGCCACACGGTGGTCGGCTACGACCGCAACCCGGACCTCGCCGACGTCGCGACCCTGGCCGCGATGGTCGAGGCCCTGCCCTCGCCGAAGGTCGTGTGGGTGATGGTCCCCGCGGGTGACCCGACCCGCTCGACGATCGCCGAGCTCAAGGACCTGCTCGGCGAGGGCGACCTGGTCGTCGACGGCGGCAACTCCAAGTACACCGACGACGCCGTCAACGCCGCCTCGCTCGCCGAGAAGGGCATCGGCTTCGTCGACTGCGGCGTCTCCGGCGGGGTGTGGGGCCTGAAGAACGGCTACGCCCTGATGTACGGCGGCGCGCCCGACGACATCGCCAAGGTCCAGCCCGCCTTCGACGCGCTCAAGCCCGAGGAGGGCGGCGCGGTCCACGCGGGCCCGACGCCGGGCGCCGGGCACTTCGCCAAGATGGTCCACAACGGCATCGAGTACGCGATGATGCAGTCGTACGCCGAGGGCTGGGAGCTGCTCGAGAAGGTCGACATCGTCGAGAACGTGCCGGCGATCTTCGAGTCGTGGCGCCACGGCACGGTCATCCGCTCCTGGCTGCTCGACCTCCTCACCGAGGCGATCGAGGACGACGAGCACCTCGACCAGTTGCGCGGCTACGCCGACGACTCCGGCGAGGGGCGGTGGACCGTCCAGGCCGCGATCGACAACGCGGTGCCGATGCACGTGATCGCCTCGTCGCTGTTCGCGCGCTTCACGTCCCGGCAGGACGACAGCCCCGCGATGAAGGCGATCGCCGCGATGCGCAACCAGTTCGGCGGGCACGCCGTGCACACCGATCCGCCGCCCGGCGGCGAGGCCAACCCGGACGCCTGAACCACGGCCCACCTACCGGATTCGTCGCGGATCGCGCCCGACGACGACAATTCTGGTCGGTGCGTGGGCAACCGGGTCAGGCCGCGAGCACAGCCCGGACCAGCGCGAAGCCCAGCCACGCGGCGAGGACGACGACCGCGACCGGGTGCCGGACCAGCCGATCGAGCGACGGCGTCGCGCTCCGGCGTACCCGCGCCCGGACGGCGACGACGGCCAGCGCCACCATGACCGTCGCGAACAGCGGGCCGAAGGGGTGGGCGAGGAAGGACTCGCGCCACCAGCCGTGGGTGAGATAGACCCACGAGCGGGTCAGGCCACAGCCGGGGCAGGGCAGCCCGGTCAGCCGGCGGAACGGGCAGATGATCGGCCCGTCCTCGATGTGCTCGGGGGAGAGGAACAGGCTCACCCCCAGGGCGGCGACGCCGACGGCCGCGACCACCTCGGTGGTCCGCGGCCGCCGGGCGGCGGGTGCGTGGAGGTCGGGCATCGTCAGCGCAGGGGACGGCCCTGGGCGTCGCGCATCTTGCGGGTGGCGACCGAGACGATGTCGATGATCCACCAGATGTAGAGACCGCCGCAGGTGAAGAGCTTGAGCAGGCCGAGGCCCACCTGGCCGAGGTAGAAGCGGTCGACGCCGAGCTGGCCCAGCAGGATCGACAGGATCAGGGTGGTGGTCCAGTCCTTGTCGGAGAAGAGACCGGGCAGGTCCTTCGCCGCGAAGTACTGGGGGCTCTCGGCGGTGCGCACCGGGGTGTCGGACCGGATCTGCCCGCTGAGCGCCATCTGCGCCAGCGTGGACATGTCGAGCGGTCCCTGCTCCTGGCCGAGGTGGCTGATGTAGAACGAGCCGCCGGCCGGGGCGCCGTAGCCCGGCGGCGGCTGGTAGGGCTCGGGTGCCCCGTAGGGAGGGGTGGGTGGTTGTGTCATGCGGCTCAGCCTAGGGTTTTCCCGCGGCCCGCAAACCACTCCCGAGACCGTTCTCGGGGGACAATCGTCACGAGGACGCGTCGAAGGAGGTGGGCGGAGTGCATGTCGCGCGACTGAGCCTCCACGACTTCCGCTCCTACGCCGACGTGGACGTCGAGCTCGAGCCCGGGGTCACCGCCTTCGTCGGCCGCAACGGTCAGGGCAAGACCAACCTGGTCGAGGCGGTCGACTACCTGTCCCGGCTGTCCTCGCACCGGGTCGCCACCGACGCCCCGCTGATCAGGGCCGGCGCCGAGCAGGCGATCGTCCGCGCCGCCGTGGTCCGGGAGGGCCGCACCGCCGTCCTCGAGGTCGAGCTCAACCCGGGCCGGGCCAACCGGGCGCGGATCAACCGCTCGCAGCTCCCGCGGGTGCGCGAGCTCGCCGGCATCGTCCGCACGGTCGTGTTCAGCCCCGAGGACCTCGCCCTCGTGAAGGGCGACCCGGGCGGCCGGCGCCGCTTCCTCGACGACCTGCTGGTGCTGCGCACGCCCCGCTATGCGGGGGTGATCGCCGACCAGGAGCGGGTGCTCAAGCAGCGCAACACCCTCCTCAAGACGCTGTACGCCGCCCGCGGGTCGAGCCGGGAGGCCGCGCTCGCGACGCTCGCGGTCTGGGACGACCACCTGGTCACCACCGGCACCGAGCTCTACGCCGCCCGCCTGGCGCTGACCGCCGACCTGGCGCCGTACGTCGGCAAGGCCTATGAGGCCGTCGCCCGCGGCGCGTCGCGGGACGACGCCCGGATCGAGTACCAGCCGACCGTGCCCGAGCCGACCGCGGAGTCCTTCCGGGCCGAGCTCGCCCGTCGCCAGTCCGACGAGATCGGCCGCGGGGTCACCCTGGTCGGCCCGCACCGCGACGACCTCGTGCTCAGCCTCGGTCCCGGCGACGACGACCGGCTGCCGGTGCGCGGCTACGCCAGCCACGGCGAGTCGTGGTCCTTCGCGCTCGCGCTGCGGCTGGCGTCGTACGACCTGCTGCGGGCCGACGGCGACGACCCGATCCTGATCCTCGACGACGTGTTCGCCGAGCTCGACTCCGAGCGGAGGGCGCAGCTGGCGGCGCTGGTCGCGGGTGCCGAGCAGGTCCTGGTGACCGCCGCGGTCGCCGAGGACGTGCCGGCGGAGCTGTCCGGGGTCACCTTCCACGTCGCCGCGGGGGAGGTGACCCGTGGCTGACCTGCCCGAGGAGACCGAGCCGGTCGAGGGGCCCGAGGAGCCCGAGGAGCACCGCCCCGACGGACTCGACCTGGCCCGGTCCCTGACGCTCGGCACCGCCGGCTCCAGTACGACGCCCGCGCGCCGGATCCCGCGGGTGGGCTCCGACGCCGCCAAGCGCAAGGCCTTCCGGCGCCGTGGCGGGGGCCGGGGTGAGCCCCAGCTCAGCGGTGCCTACCCCGACGGCCGCGACCCCCAGGCGCTCACCTCCGAGCTGGGCCGGCTGATCAGCGACCGCGGCTGGGCGCTTGACCTGAAGGTGCGCGGCGTCTTCGCCCGCTGGACCGAGATCGTCGGCCCCGAGATCGGCGCCCACAGCACCCCGGAGTCGCTCACCGACGGCACCCTCGTCGTCCGCACCGACTCCAGCGCCTGGGCGACCCAGCTCAAGCTGCTCGCTGCGTCCGTGGTGAAGCGCCTCAACGAGGAGCTCGGCGACGGGACGGTGATGATCGTGGAGGTGCTCGGGCCGCACGCGCCGAGCTGGAAGCACGGCCGGCGCAAGGCGCCGGGCAGTCGCGGTCCCCGCGACACCTACGGCTGAGCGCGGTCGGGCCGGGCCGGGCGACACGCTGCCGGCCGGGGCGACGGAGCCCCTCGCGACGTACGGGGACTCATCCGACCCCCTCCGCGGCGCTCCGATCGCCGTTTCTGAGCCGCCTAGGGACCTATTTCATCCGGTGTTGTCCCCAGGACGGCGCCATCAGACGTGTCCTGAGGCCCTCAGGTGGCTAGAATGGGTTATCGGCCGGGAGCGCGTCTCGGGACGCACGACTCGGCCTTCGCCATGCCTTCGACAGCTGTCGGGCCAGGGCGTCCGCGAACGACCAAGTGAATGAGGTACCGCGTGTCCACTGACGACCAGTCCCCCGAGGTCGTGTCCGAGCTTTCCGGGGCGACACCCGACGTGTTTCCGGAGTACGACGCCTCCGCGATCCAGGTCCTCGAAGGTCTCGAAGCGGTCCGCAAGCGGCCCGGCATGTACATCGGCTCGACGGGCGAGCGGGGTCTCCACCACCTGATCTGGGAGATCGTCGACAACGCGGTGGACGAGGCGCTCGCCGGCTTCTGCGACACCATCAAGGTGTGTCTCAACGCCGACGGCTCGGTCAGCGTCGTCGACAACGGTCGCGGCATCCCGACCGACACCGCCCCCGGCCAGGAGCTGCCCGCGGCGACCCTCGCCCTGACCGTGCTGCATGCCGGCGGCAAGTTCGGCGGCGGCGGCTACAAGGTCTCCGGCGGCCTGCACGGCGTGGGCTCCTCGGTCGTCAACGCGTTGTCCGACCGCCTCCACCTGCAGGTCAAGAACCGCGGCTACCTGTGGGAGCAGGAGTTCTCCCTCGGCGTGCCCGACTACCCGTTGCGCCAGGTCCGCCCCCTCGACGAGGCGGAGGGGACCGGGACGACGGTCACCTGGTGGGCCTCGCCGGACATCTTCGAGACCACCGACTACACCCTGGAGACCATCTCCACGCGCTTCCGTGAGATGGCCTTCCTCAACAAGGGCCTGCGGATCGAGCTGCTCGACGCCCGCCCCAAGGCGGAGGAGCTGGCCGACGCCGTCGAGGACGGGACGGGCGAGGTCGAAGGAGTGGCCGCTGCCGCGACCGAGATCCACGCGGCCGACGTCGACGGACACAAGGCGCTGGAGCAGGTCTTCCAGTACGAGCGCGGCCTGGCCGACTACGTCGACTTCCTCAACCGCCGCAAGACGACGATCAGCTCGATCATCGCGGCCGAGGCCGACACCGGCGACGACGTACCGAACCCGATGAGCCTCGAGATCGCCATGCAGTGGCAGGCCTCGTCCTACAACGAGTCGGTGCACACCTTCGCCAACACGATCAACACCCCCGAGGGCGGCACCCACGAGGAGGGCTTCCGCTCGGCGCTGACCACGCTGGTTAACCGGTGGGGCGAGGAGTGGGGCCTGATCAAGAAGAAGGAGGACCGGCTGACCGGTGACGACATCCGCGAGGGTCTCACCGCGATCATCAGCCTGAAGATCTCCAACCCGCAGTTCGAGGGCCAGACCAAGGCCAAGCTCGGCAACACCGAGGCCAAGGGCTTCGTGCAGTCGGTCGTCAACGACCGCCTCGGCGCCTGGCTGGAGCAGAACCCCGGCGAGGGCAAGGAGATCATCCGCAAGGCCCAGGCCGCGGCGACCGCGCGGATCGCGGCCCGCAAGGCCCGCGACCTGGCCCGCGGTCGCAAGGGACTGCTGGGCGGCGGGAGCCTGCCGGGCAAGCTCTCGGACTGCCAGTCGACCAACCCGGAGGAGTGCGAGGTCTTCATCGTCGAGGGCGACTCCGCGGGCGGCTCGGCGCGTCAGGGGCGGGACCCGCGGATCCAGGCGATCCTCCCGATCCGCGGCAAGATCCTCAACGTCGAGAAGGCCCGCATCGACAAGGTCCTGGGCAACCAGGAGGTGCAGTCGATCATCTCCGCGCTCGGCACGGGCATCCACGAGGAGTTCGACGAGGCCAAGCTGCGCTACCACAAGGTGGTGCTGATGGCCGACGCCGACGTGGACGGCCACCACATCAACACCCTGTTGCTGACGCTGCTGTTCCGGTTCATGAAGCCGCTCATCGAGCACGGCTACGTCTACATGGCCCAGCCTCCGCTCTACCGGCTGCGCTGGAACAAGCCGCACGAGCACGAGTTCGTCTACTCCGACGCCGAGCGTGACGCGCTGATGCGCGACGGCCTCGACCAGGGCAAGAAGCTGCCCAAGGAGAACCCGGTCCAGCGCTACAAGGGTCTCGGCGAGATGAACGCCAAGGAGCTGTGGGAGACGACGATGGACCCGAGCCAGCGACTGATGCTGCAGGTCACCCTGGACGACGCGGCCCAGGCCGACGAGATCTTCTCGATCCTGATGGGGGAGGACGTCGAGCAGCGTCGCTCCTTCATCCAGCGCAACGCCAAGGACGTCCGATTCCTCGATATCTAGAACTCTAGCGGTTTTCCTAGATATCGATAGACGACACCAGAGAGACGAATCGTGACTGAGACTCCCACCGAGAACGGGCCCGGCGGCCGGATCGAGCCGATCGAGCTGCAGACCTCCATGCAGCGGGCGTACATCGACTACGCGATGGCGGTCATCGTCGGCCGCGCGCTGCCCGACGTACGCGACGGCCTCAAGCCGGTGCACCGGCGCGTGCTCTACGCCATGTACGACGGCGGGTACCGCCCCGATCGCGGCTTCTCCAAGTGCTCGCGCGTTGTCGGCGACGTCATGGGTCAGTACCACCCGCACGGCGACACCGCGATCTACGACACCCTGGTCCGGCTCGCCCAGCCCTGGGTGATGCGGGCGCCGCTGGTGCAGGGCCAGGGCAACTTCGGCTCGCCGGGCAACGACTCGGCGGCGGCGATGCGCTACACCGAGTGCCGGATGGCGCCGTTGGCGATGGAGATGGTCCGCGACATCGAGAAGGAGACCGTCGACTTCCAGCCCAACTACGACGGTCGCTCGGAGGAGCCGGTCGTCCTCCCGGCCCGCTTCCCCAACCTGCTGGTCAACGGCTCGGCCGGCATCGCGGTCGGCATGGCCACCAGCATCCCGCCGCACAACCTGCGCGAGGTCGCCGAGGGGGCCCAGTGGGCGCTCGAGCACCCCGACGCCACCCGCGAGGAGCTGCAGGACGCGCTCATCGAGCGGATCAAGGGCCCCGACTTCCCCAACGGCGCGCTGATCGTGGGGCACAACGGCATCGAGCAGGCCTACCGGACCGGCCGCGGCTCGATCACCCAGCGTGCGGTGATCGAGGTCGACGAGGACAGCCGGGGCCGCACCTGCCTGGTCATCACCGAGCTGCCCTACATGGTCAACCCGGACAACCTGGCGCTGAAGATCGCCGAGCTCGCCGACTCCGGCAAGGTCCAGGGCATCAGCGACGTACGCGACGACACCTCCGACCGCACCGGCCAGCGCCTCGTCGTCGTACTCAAGCGCGACGCCGTCGCCCGCGTCGTACTGAACAACCTGCTCAAGCACACCGAGCTGCAGACCAACTTCAGCGCCAACATGCTGGCCCTCGTGGACGGCGTCCCGCGCACCCTGAGCATCGACCAGTTCATCAGCAACTGGGTGGAGCACCAGGTCGAGGTCATCCGGCGCCGCACGGAGTACCTGCTGCGCGAGGCCGAGAAGCGCGCCCACATCCTGCGCGGGCTCGTGAAGGCGCTCGACATGCTCGACGAGGTGATCGCGCTCATCCGGCGCTCGCCCGACGTGGCCGAGGCGCGCGAGGGGCTGATCCAGCTGCTCGACATCGACGAGATCCAGGCCACCGCGATCCTCGACATGCAGCTGCGCCAGCTCGCCGCGCTGCAGCGCCAGAAGATCATCGACAACCTCGCCGAGATCGAGCTCGAGATCGCCGACTACAAGGACATCCTCGCCAATGTCGCCCGGCAGCGCCGGATCGTGGCCGAGGAGCTCGCCGAGATCGTCGAGAAGTACGGCAACGACCGTCGTACCCAGATCATCGCGGCCGACGGCGACCTGTCCATGGAGGACCTGATCCCCGACGAGGAGCTCGTCGTCTCGATCACCCGCGGCGGCTACGCCAAGCGGACCTTGGCCAGCCAGTACCGCACCCAGAAGCGCGGCGGCAAGGGCGTCCGCGGCGCCTCGCTGCGCGGCGACGACGTGGTCGAGCACTTCATCTCCACCACCAACCACCACTGGCTGCTGTTCTTCACGACCGCCGGGCGCGTCTACCGGATCAAGGCCTACAACCTGCCCGAGGCCTCGCGCGACGCCAAGGGCGGTCACGTCGCCGGTCTGCTGTCGTTCCAGCCGGACGAGTCGATCGCCCAGGTGCTCGCGATCCGCGACTACGAGCAGGCGCCGTACCTCGTCCTGGCGACGAAGAAGGGCCTGGTCAAGAAGACCCGGCTCGGCGACTACAACAGCCCTCGCCAGGCCGGCGTCATCGCGATCAACTTCCGCGACGAGGACGACGAGCTGATCGGCGCCGAGCTGGTCAACAGCGAGGACTCGATCCTGCTGGTCTCCCGCAAGGGCCAGTCGATCCGGTTCCTCGCCGACGACGAGCAACTGCGGCCGATGGGCCGGGCCACCTCCGGCGTCACGGGCATGAAGTTCCGCGACGGCGACGCCGTCCTCTCGATGACAGTGATCCGCGCAGCCGACGCCGCGGTCGAGGAGAGCGACGAGAACGTCCAGTACGTCTTCACCATCACCGACGGCGGGTACGCCAAGCGGACCCGGATCTCGGAGTACAAGATCCAGGGCCGCGGCGGTCTCGGTGTCAAGGCGATGAAGCTCGAGAACGAGGAGCGCGGCTCGCTCGTTGGCGGCTTCATCGTCATCGACGGCGACGAGGTCCTCTCCATCACCCAGTCCGGCCAGGTCGTCCGCAGCCCCATCAACGACGACTTCCGGCCCACCGGCCGCGCCACCCAGGGCGTCAAGTTCGTCAGCCCGAAGAAGGGCGACGCCGTCGCCGTCGTGGCCCGCTCGGTCGAGGCCAAGGAGGCCGACGAGGAGGGGCTCGAGGAGGGTGCTGCCGAGGCTGGTGCCGAGGGTGCCGCGGAGGCTGGTGCCGAGGCGGCCGCGGAGGGTGCCGCGGAGGCGGGCGAGGGCTCGACGGAATCGCAGGTTCAGGCCCCGGATGCCACAATCGAGGGGTCCGCGGGCACGAACGAGCCCGATGGGGGAAGTGAGAGCTGATGACTGAGCGCGTCGAGGACACCGTGGTCCGGCCGGCGGCCGCTGCCGGCCGCCCTGCCGGCCCGCCCTCGGCGCCCGGTCCCGTCCCCCCGACCGGGCCGGGCGGCGTACCCGGTGGGGTGCCGGCGGCCCCCGCCAAGGGCCGCGCCCCCCGCCGCGCCCGCCTGCGCCTGACCCGAGTCGACCCCTGGTCGGTCATGAAGACGTCGTTCCTGCTCTCCATCGCCTTCGCCGTCGTCACCGTGGTGTCGGTGGCGATGGTGTGGCAGGTCCTCGGCGCCGCCGGCGTGTGGGACTCGATCAACTCCACGATCAAGGAGGGCATCGGCGGCGAGGACGTCGCGTCCTTCCGGATCGAGGACTACGTCGGCACCAGCCGCGTGCTCGGCTTCACCATGCTCGTCGCCGCCATCGACGTCGTCCTGATCACCGCCGCCGCCACCCTGGTCGCCTTCCTCTACAACATGTCGGCGGCGCTCCTGGGCGGCGTCGAGATCACCCTCGCCGAGGACAACTGAGCTTGATGGCGTGAGCGCGTCGCTCCTTCGTCGCGCCACGCTGCCACGCCCCAGTCGATCGGGTCAGAGGCCCGGTCCGTCTGGCGGCAAGACGGTCGGCTCGCGGAAAGCTCGGCTCTTCCGCTCCGGTCGCTCCTCCGTCGCTCTCTCCGCTCCATCGCCCTCGCCTCCCGCGACGACCGACGGCGGCCGCGGGTGAGGCAGGCACGAGCGGCCCTCGTTTTGTTCCGGCCAGACCGGCTCCGGTAGTCTCTGTGATCGGCTTGCTGCCGCGGGGCTTCCACCCAAAGCAGCCGGCCACCCGGGCCTATAGCTCAGACGGTTAGAGCACCACACTGATAATGTGGGGGTCAGAGGTTCAAGTCCTCTTAGGCCCACGGAAAGCCCCGGCTGCGTACATCGCGGACCGGGGCTTCTTCGAAGGAGGAGCAGCATGAAGAAGGTTCTTCTCGCGGTCTTCGGGGTCGTCGGCCTCGTCATCGCTGGCAAGAAGCTCCAGGAGAGCAAGGCCGAGCAGGCCCTCTGGGCCCAGGCCACCGACACCCTCCCCAAGAACTGAATCACCCGCTCGGGCTCGGCCCGAGTGCGGGGCCTTGGCGCAATTGGTAGCGCACCTGCTTTGCAAGCAGGGGGTTAGGGGTTCGAGTCCCCTAGGCTCCACTCAGTGAGCAATCACTGAAACCGCTGGTCAGGCGGGGTTTTCGGACTCAGGTCCGGCTCCAATCTGACGGGTCTAGCAGCGGCACACATCGGGCCTCGTGCCCATACGTGCCCAATGCTGCGCCGAAACGGCGCTCCTGACCCGTAGGAGCATCCACCATGCGACACCCCTCGCGAGCCTTCCCGTGCACCCGCTGCGGTCTCTCGCCAGCCGCTCTCATCCACCACCCAACCGCCAACGGCCACGCCTGGACGCCGCCCCTTGACCACTGCGCCGCTTGCGCCCGTCCCTTCACCGGCTCGGAGAGCGGGTTCCACGCCGCCGAGTACTGGATCGCCACCCCGGCCAGTGCCCTGGTCTGCCGGACCTGTCTCGCCCGCTCGCGCCGTGGCGCGCTCGACCTGACCCCGCTCCTTGCCGCGTCGTTGGTCGGAGCTGCCGGGCGGGAGGCGACCCGATGAGCGCCGCGCCCCAGCGGAAGCGCCGTGCCACTCGCGCATCGTTCGGCAGCGTCCGCAAGCTGCCGTCCGGGCGCTACCAAGCGCGCTATTCCGACAGTCAGATGAACCGCTACACCGCGCCGACGACCTTCGCCACCAAGCGTCAGGCAGAGGACTGGCTCGCGACCACGCGCGCCGACATGGTGCGCGGCACATGGCGCGCACCCGAGCTGTCAACGATGACGCTCGCGACCTACGTTCGCGATCACCTCGCGACCCGGCTCGACCTCGCACCCAAGACACGTGAGCTGTACGCCGCGATCCTCGCCAACTGGCTCGACATGGCCCTCACGTTGCCGCCCGCGCCCGGCTCCCAGCGGGTGCGGACGATCAACCTCGGCACCCGTGAGCTTGGGTCCCTCTCGGTCGCGCTCCTACGCGAATGGCACGCCGCCGCGCTGCACACGGCCAACCTCCGAGCGGCCGAACGCGTCGAGCGCCACCGACAGCGCATGATCCGCGAGACCACTGTCCACGCCGCCCGCGCGTGGGCACGTCGGACCGGGCTGGACGTCCCCGACACCGGCCGGCTGCCCGTCCGCGTGCTCCGCGCGTGGGAGACCGCAGGCAGGCCACCCGCGCCCGTGCCGACCGACCTAGCCCGCGGCCGCGCACCACGCGCTGACGCGGGCAAGACGGCCGTCGCGCAGGCCTACAGGTTCCTGCGGACCGTGCTCAACCAAGCGGTCCGCGAGGGACGGATCCTGGCCAATCCCTGTGACATCGCCGGAGCCGGAACGGTCCATGCTCCCGAGCGGGTGCCCGCGACGGTCGCAGAACTCGACACCATCGCCGCTGCGATGCCCGACAGGTACGCCGCTGCGGTCCACGTCGCCGCGTTCTCGGCACTCCGCGCAGGCGAGCTGTTCGGCCTCACTCGGCGGCAGGTCGACCTCGTGGCCGGAACTGTCCGCGTCGAGCACCAAGCGGTCACCTGCCTCCACAGCACAGCGCCCTATCTGGGACCCACCAAGACCCCGAGTAGCCGCCGGACGGTCCACCTTCCGCCGCACGTCGTCGCGATCCTTCGCGAGCACATGGAGCGCTTCACCCCGGCCGGGCGCGACGCACTGATCTTCACCGAGCCTGACGGACGCATCGTCACCCGAGAGACCCGCCAGCGCGCCTACACCAAGGCACGTCGCGCCGCCGGGCGTCCAGACCTCCGGTGGCACGACCTCCGACACACGGGCGCGACCCTCGCCGCCCAAGCCGGAGCAAGCCTCCGCGAGCTGCAACACCGCCTCGGCCACTCGACCCCACGTGCTGCGATGGTCTACCAACACGCCAGCGCCGAGCGCGATCGGGACATCGCACGTCGCCTCAGCGAGCTGACGTCGTCGAGCGTTTCCCTCCGTGCCGTCACAGGCACCGTCGACGCAGCGGAGGTGAGCGCATGAGCCACCACGACCATGACAGCAACGAGCCGGGCGTTGCGACGACCTTGCCGTGCCCTGACTGGTGCGCCCTCGCATCGAACCATCCGCTCGCCACGACTGGCGGCGCGGCGGACCGGCTCTACCGGGTCCACAAGCGTCGGTTCGGCGAGCGCGCAACGCACGTGGTTGCGGAAGCTTGGGAGCGAGCTGTCGGACCTGCTGGCCCGAGCGACTTGGGCACCGATCCGGAGGCCTTCCTCATCAGGGTGGAGCTCGCTGCGGGACACGGCTACGTCACTGCGTCGGGGGCCCGTCGCCTTGCTCACCTACTGACCGAAGCGGCCGACGTTCTCGACCACGCGACCCGAGAGGACAACCTGTGAACAGCTCAGCCATTCACGAGGACGCCGAGACCGCCGTCCCGCCGCCGCTCGTGCTGATCACGACCGACCCTGACGTCTATCGCGACACGCTCGGCCGTGCACACCGCCGCCGCCGCACGAGGATCGGACATGTTCGTCCCGGTCTGCCCGCCGATCCGCGCAACGACTGGCACCGTGCGGTCACTACTTGGTCCGACGCTTTGGGAGAGCCCCAGCGTGCCGCGACCGGCGGCAGGCCTCGCCGAGCAGACGGGAAGCTGTCAGAGCACACCCGTGACCTGTACCTCCGCCATGTCGGCTGGCTCGCCGGAGACCACGCGGACCGGTCGCCCTGGTCGCTCGACGCGCACGACCTCGCCCGCTGGATCGACCGGCAGATATGGTCCCTCAGCACCCGCCGCAAGGTCGTCGTCTCGGTGCGTGCGTTCTACGCATGGGCGGTCCGTGCGGACCTCGCTGCCGTCTCACCGCTCGCCGGAGTCAGTGTCACGCCACCCGCTCGGCCGGGTCCGGCCCGCGCCGAACTGCCCGAAGCGTGGCAGCTCCCAATCGCCGACTGGATCACATGGCTGCGCGCTGCCGCTCGCACCGACACCACGATCCGCACTCGCCGCGAACACCTCGGCAACCTCGCTTCGCTGCACGCTGACCCATGGGACGTCACGGAAGGTGACCTTGCTCGATGGCTTTCAGGTGAACTCGCTCCCGCTACGGTCCGTGCACGGCGATCAAGTGTGCGCAGCTTCTACGCATGGGCGGTCCGTGGCGGGCACATGGCATCAGACCCCTCCGGTGCCCTTGACCCGGTCAGGCAGCGCAGAGCGCTGCCACGCCCAACCCCGACACCGACGCTCCGCGCCGCCCACGCCCGTGCCGACGACCGCGTCAGGCTCGCCCTCTCTCTTGCTCTCTACGCTGGACTTCGTCGAGCCGAGATTGCTGGCCTCCACACCCGCGACATTCATGAGAATGCGCTCCACGTGTTGGGCAAGGGCGGCCACGAGCGGATGGTTCCGCTGCACCCCGAGTTGGCCAGCATGCTTCGCGATGAGCTTGCCCGTCGCCGCGTAGGCACGGACCCCGGCCGTGGCTGGAACACGCAGCCGGCCGTTGACGGCTGGCTGTTCCCTGGTCGCAACCCCGACGTTCACATCACCCCGCGCTGGCTTGGGACCCTCGTCGGGCGATCTCTCGGCCCGGGCTGGACGACTCACACGATTCGCCACCGCTTTGCCACCCAGGCCTACGCCGCTGAACGTGACCTCCGTGCGGTCCAAGAGCTGCTAGGGCACAGCAAGCCTGAGACGACGGCGCGCTACGCCGCGGTTCCTGACGGCGCGCTGAATGGCGCGGTCCTCGGCGTCAGTCTCTGACTGGCCGCCTGCGAACGTCATCGCGGCGGGCGTCAACGGATGTTTGACGGCCGCCGAGCAACACGCCGAGCAGCCGCCACAGTCGAACAAATGATCGACTGTGGCGGCTATCGTCCTTCTTGTGTGGACCCTCAGTCGGCAGGCCGATCGCCCGTGCACCGCGGTGCACGGGCAACGCGCTTGCGTCCGCACCAACCGGCGAGTGACCTGCCATGAATGACCTCGAGATTGCTCTGCGGGCCGTGGACGAGGTTGTCGAGCGCATTGAGCGCGCGGTCGCCGCCGTCGACTGGGATGAGTTGCGCCGCCTGTCGATTCGCAACCTGTTCATCGCGTTCATCGCTCAGGTGCTCCGACCTGCTGCAACCGGCAGTGTCGCCGCCGTGCCCGGTCGTGGCGGACACCATCCTCCACGCCGGTTCCGCTCTCTCCGCCTCACATCACTGACGCTGGCTGCCAATGCCCCGCCCGCCGTCGGCTCGCACCGGGTGACCCCGTCGCAAGCCAGCGTCCCTCGGCTGTCCTAGACCCCAGCCGGGCGCGACTTTCGTCCGTCTCTCAGCCCCCGCCGTGCCGGTCGCTCCACTTGCGTACCGACACGTTCAAGATGGGCCACCCAAAGGTGCGTCGAGCCGTCAGCCGCCCAACTTTCAAGGCGCGACCGGCACGGCGGGCGCAGAACGCGAGACCTCGTCATGACCACCCCGACCCGGCCACACCACGAGTCCAATCCTGACCCGCTCCTCGACCTCGCCCAGGCAGCCGCATACCTGACCCTGAGCGAGCGCACGGTGCGCCGGTTGGTCGCCTCCGGCCAGCTCGGTTGCATCCAACTGAGCCCCCGGAAGATGCGTATCCGCCGATCCGAGCTGGAGCGGTATGTGTCTGCGTCGACCACAGGAGCGACGCGGTGAACATGCACTCGGACGACGTGAGCTGGACTGCCGACAGGCTGGTGCGGCCCTCGGTCATCAGTCTGCCGGGATACCGTCCGGTCAAGATCACGATCGAGCCCACGCCGTACACCCACAAGCCATACATCGCTCATCCACCCAGGCTCACTCCTGGCCGCGATGTCGACCTCCGGCTGCATCACCACCTCCGCGGGGCACACCGCTGGAACCTTGCCGTCGATCTGTTCGCGCTCGCGTTGGTGTGTTGCCGCGGTGCGCGCTCGGTGTACGTCCGCGGCGGCAGTACCGACGTGAGGAAGGGTGTCGCGCACCTGCTGGCCTGCGCCCTCGAACCGGACACGCAGGTCGATTGGGACGACCCGATCCAGCCGGGTTCACGACCTGCGCCGATCCGGATCCCTCCTGCGCCGTCCCGCGTCAGGCATGGGTAGTCAGCTTGTGCGCGTCGTCCAGACGACCGTGTGGCCCAGGTCGGACCTGACCGACGCCGCACGAGTGGTGCTTGCGGCAATGGCTGCGCATGCTCACGACAACGATGTCCAGCCGACCTACTTCGCGGGTTGGCAGCCGCTCGCGATCCAGCTTGGCTACGCAGACCCGCAACCCAACACTGCCGCCCAACGAGCTGTCAGCAGGGCGATCCGTGTGCTCGTCGACGCGGGCCTCGTAAGCGCCGACCCGGACAAGCCACGTCACCACAAGCGCCGGTATCGGCTCCGCCTGCCGCTCGGTCGTGTGGACAGCGTCGTCCGGTCACGTGTGGACAGCGCCGTCCACACCTAACGAACGGACAACCTCGTCCACTCGCAATGGACAGCCTCGTCCACTCGCAATGGACGCCCGTGTCCACACCAAAGAGACCACCTGAGATTCCACGTTGAGAGACCACCAGAACACGATGAGACCCGTCCTCCCGTCCCAGCTCAACCACAGACCGCGCGCGCGATGAGCAAGGTTCCGAAATGGGGTGGCCGCCGCGCCCAGGAGTGGACTCGGAACGTGCTCGCCAGAGGCGGCACGGTCTGCACGCTCCGGCTGTCCGGCTGCACCGGCGTCGCGACTGAGGGCGACCACATCGTCCCGCGCTCTGTCGACATCACCCGGCAGTACGACGTGACCAACGGCCGCCCTTCCTGCCGCCACTGCAACGCACTGCGTGGCAAGGGCGCCGCGGACGCACCGTCCGTCGTCGATGCCCGCGCCTTTTTTGAGAACACCGCCCGACCAAGGAAGGACTCCTTCAGTTCTCCCCCCCAGGCCTCAGGAAAAAACGAGTGGACGGAGCCGTCCACTTCAGATTCGCCCTTTTCGGTCCGATTCGAGTCAGATGCCCCCTCTGTGTAGCGGCGCACTCCACGTCGAGCCGTCTAGCCGATCTCTTCACGGGACTGCGGGCCGCCAAGTGGCCGCAGCATGTCGGAGGTTGCCGATACGGTGCGCGTGAAGCCGAACAGGAGGGGGTAAGAATGGACGGGATCCGTGCCGCCGCCGCCTTAGCGAGTGTCGCGGCGACGTCCGTGACAGCGCTGGTCGCGATCGCTCGGCTCGTCGGCCCGAACCGGCTGCGGGCCAATATGAAACGAGATGCCGAACTCCACGCCATGATGCCAAACGGTGAAGCCAGGTCCAGCCTTGAAAAGACTCTCGCTCACGAGGCGCTGGCCCTCCACGATCGCGTGGTCATTGGTCGTCAGTTGACGGGGCGGCAGCGCACCGTGGGCTACTCGGTAGCTCTCCTAGCCGCGTCGGTCATCCTCCTCCTGCTCTCCGGGCTCTACCGCGACCAACCGGGGCTCGTTGGCTCGGTCTGGAGCGCGATCGAAGTCGGTCTGGCAGGCGTCATTGGACTGCTTGTCTGCGGCCTGATCGTCTCTGCGATGTCTGCTGCGACCGACTGGCTCGATCGCAAGACGCGAGCCGATAGCGGTGCGGTCGTCCTGGGCCCGGTCGCGCTGCCTGTTGCACGGATCTTGCGGAGGATTCTTCGCCCGTGGCTTGACCGTGCGGCAGCGCGGCGGGCTAGTAAACCATCAGAGAACCATGGTCCATCCGGCGTCGGCGCAGAGTAGGAAGCTGTAGGCGGAACCGGTCGGCTCCGGAGGCGGGAATCCGCTTCGCCACCGACCATGACATCGGACGGTAAGTCAGGTCCATAGGGCAGTTCTCAACTAGGATCGTCGGCTGTGGCCGACAACTCTCCAGGACGTTCCGTGCCGTATGAGCGGAGACCTGAGGTTCGGGAGCTGCACAACTCGATCGGCCTTTACATGACGGTGTTCTCGGAGCTCGCCAGCCTGATGCGTCGCAGCATCCATGAATTCCTTGCACCTACGGGGGAGGAGTTCCCTCCGCCGAATCGCCTGCTGGATGTGATGTTTGCGAACATGACGGCGAAGCCGCTGGCCGATTCCTTCTACTCGATGGCGCGAGAGGTCGGGAACCTCGAAGCGACTGATGTTGCAATCAAGAATCGGCTCCGGCGCGAGACGCAGCAGCACATCTCGTTCCGCAACGACTTGGCACACGCTGAGTGGTCCATCGGGTGGGAGAACGCCGAGACTGGCGGAGCGATTCCGCCTTCCTCGGTTCGAATCAAGTCGGTCGACGGCGTGCCGCGTCTCAAGGACATGGGAATCACGACTTCCGACCTCTACCGCGCGGTGCGTTACCTCCGCGTGCACATTGATCAAGTCCGATTCGTGGCACGGACGTGCCGGGATCGACAGCGCGGCAATCGCGATCCTCGTTTGGCGGACCAGTTGGCCCTGGTGCAGGAGAAGGGCCGGTCTTGGGTCACCGGCTTTGGCGCGGAGTGAGAGGCCTCGCAGAGATCGATCTGACCAAGGCCCCACGGCGGGTCGGAGGCTTATGGCCTTCGTGCCCAAGCGTGCCCAAGCGAGTGGCACGGACTGTCCGGTCGCGTCCGTCCGTGGCAGGTACTGCTGATACCTTTTGAGCAGGTCAGAGGGTCGAATGCCGTTCTGACCTGGTAAGAGTCCCAGGGTGTGGTGGGGTTTGAGGGACCACGGCGGGGCTGCCTGACGTAGGCGGCCATCGGCGGGATCTTCGGTGTGTACGGCCAAGCACGCACTGAAGAGGAGCCCCATC